>JAHHHD010000043.1 GCA_019359505.1 Drouetiella hepatica Uher 2000/2452
CACCGCCTTTAACGGCTTCGATTGCTTTTTGGCGCAGGTCGTAACTGTAAGGAGCAGGCATAGTCGTATTTGAACGCTTCTCTACCTCTACAATAATGTCCTAACTCGTTCTCGTAGCGCTATAAATGAAAAACATTCTAGCTGCGGCAAGAGCTAGCATAGGGCAAAGAAGGCAGAAGTAAGAAGGGAGAAGAAATCATATGTTGGCAATTTGGCAAAGATTTCTTGGGAAGCAAGAAGGATAGCGGCTTTGTCAGGAAAATTGCTGCCTTAACTGTCGAATAGCCTGACTGCTGCTTTGTTCGTAGGCGATTCGTCGATATTGTCCAAGAATGAGATGGATTTCAAGAGATGGAAAATATTGACTCGTCGGGGAGATGTTGTAGCCATAGACGTTAAGTTGGTGGATGCTCAGCTCATCGTTCTTAAACATCCAAACTTCTGGCACTT
Organism: Drouetiella hepatica Uher 2000/2452; assembly: GCA_019359505.1. Lineage (GTDB taxonomy): Bacteria > Cyanobacteriota > Cyanobacteriia > Elainellales > Elainellaceae > Drouetiella > Drouetiella hepatica. Next base: position 451 of record JAHHHD010000043.1, read on the forward strand.
GATAGGGTAGGTAATCATCAATATTGCTGTAGCTGGTCACATCAATTCCCAATACCAAATCGGGCGGTGGATCAATCTGCCAATCAATCCGCTTTTTCCCGCGTACTCGGCTTAGGTTTTGAATGTAAAAGCAGTAATCGGGTTCAATGCCGCTGGACTCAGGTAGAGTCATCGTAATGGGTGTAAACGAGTCATAGTCAAGAGCTTGGGAATCTAGTAAAACTTTGATTAAGTCAGATACCTCCAGCGAAGCTGGTGGCTTGATGAGTGTGACCGCCTCAAAGGCGGGTGTCCTCGCTGAGGATATCTTGCTATCGGCTAGAACTGCCCTCCTTTATCGGCAATCTCCTGCTCTCGAATATAGCGACGCACCGCTTCTAGCTCAAACCCAACCGTCGAAACGGCATAGCCTCTCGCCCAAAAGTTCTCACCGTTGAAATTGCGCTGCTTGCCACTAAATTGTCGCGCAATGGCAATCGCACTCTTGCCCTTGAGGAAACCCACAACTGATGCCACCGCATACTTTGGAGGAATCTCAATGCACATATGCCATTGGCATTTTTGATTGCTCCATCACATCTCGAATGCTCCAATAGCTCAACGGTTTGCTCTCACTGCGGTGGGAGTGGGATAAGAACAAGGGGCGATCGCTCTCAATCCCTTACTCCCTACCTCCTGCTACTCAAGGTTAATGCCCAGCTGTTGACGAAGTGAGGATGAGAGCGATCAAACTTAGAGATTGAGCGATAAATGCCAGTATTACCGCTACAATCCATATCCTCAATAAATGGGCAATATTATCCGCTTATTCTGGTGCCTCTTCCCCAATGGACTGATAGAAAGCCCGTTCAGCCGCTGCGCTGAGCGATCGCTTGGCATATCGTTTGAAACTTGCTTCTGATTTATGGCGAGTTAAGGTGCGGGCATGAAGACTTTCAACGCCTCGTAGAAGCAGGCCTGTGGCAAAAGTGTGACGTAATTGGTGAGGATGAACATTGACCAAAGTCAGGATTTGTTTAAGTTCTGACTCACTGAACTGTCCCCATCTGTCCTGGGAAGCAGTTTCTATTGCTCCCGGCCCAATTCTCTGCTGCCGCTCTAAAGCAGATTGAGCCTGCGCTGCGGCAATCTTGCCCAAAGATTTAACTGCATAATACAGCCCTTGGTAGCCCAACCGCTGACCCCCTCTATTTCGTCCACAGGACAAAAATAGTGGACTATCTGGCGGTAAGTCTCCCGCTTTGACACGACGATCGACGAGATAGAGATTCAACTGCTCTCGTGCTTGGCGATCGAGCGGCACCGTGCCTGTACTGTCATCCTTGGCTTGCCGAATCGTCAACCGCACCCCATCATAGTCTTCCAGATTCAAATTGACGACCTCTTCTGCCCGCAGACCATGACTGAGCACAGCTAACAGCGATCGATCGCGCATCTCCGTCTCCCCCCGTTCCTCCAATGCCAGATACAATGCTGCGATTTCAATGTCTGATAAGTCTCTAGCTAGGGGCAAGGGCACCCGCTCCATCTCGACTGCTGCGGTTGGGTCATGAGCAATTTGCTCTGGGTAAGCCGTTCGAAACCAATCAAAGAAACTCATCAGAGCAGTCAAAGCTCTGTTGATGGAGTTTTTGGATAATTTTTGCCCCTGTAAATGGGCTTTGAACTGGGCAATCTGTCGAGGAGTGAGATCTGCCCAAGCCCGATCGGTCCACACTAAAAACCGCTTCAACTCACGCCTGTAGGCTTTTTGCGTATTGTCCGCCAGCGATCGCGCCTGAAAATACTCCTCTACCCGCAGCCAACGGAGATCACTGGGTTGAGACGATCGAGCTGGAACCGAAGCTTGGGAAGAAATCAAGCGAATGATTGGTAGACCATCTGAGTTAGAAAGCATGAGGATTCATACAAAACTGGGATAGCTTCGTAATTTTAGCTTAATTCAAGTAAAATATTTATACAATATCTTATATACGACTAAACTACGACTAGATTCAGCAGGGTTAGAGTATACTGAATGAAAATCCTTGCACTGCGGGAGTTTCACGGATGCCATCGCCCTTCCCTGGCATGAATCCCTACCTGGAACAGCCAGCCTTTTGGTCATCGTTTCACACCCGACTAATGGTGGCGATCGCGGATGATCTCGCGCCCGATCTACGTCCCAACTATTACGTTGAAGTGGAAACACGCACCTACAGAGACCAGGAGGGAAGCGAGAATGAAGAGGATGAACTCCTCATTGGCATTCCAGATGCAGCTGTTCTGGCAGCCAATACCTCTGAGCAACCTGGAGATAGTCCTTCATTAGAAACTAGAACGGTTCTGACTCAAAATCAGCCCCAGTCAATTACCTTGCCTATGCCCGTAGTCCTAAAGGAACGGTATCTCGCAGTTCGAGAAGTGGGAAGTGAAGCCGTTATTACTGTCATTGAAGTCCTCTCCCCCATGAACAAGCGAAGAGGGCAGGGTAGAACCGCCTATGAACGTAAGCGAGGGCGGGTTTTAGGAAGCCTCTCTCACTTGATCGAAATTGATTTACTCCGTGGCAATGCACCCATGCCCATGACGGGACAGGGGCAAACCACAGATTACCGAATCGTGGTCAGTCGCAGCGATCAGCGTCCTAAAGCAGACCTGTATGGCTTCAATTTGCCAGAAGTCATTCCCAGTTTTCCCCTGCCCCTCAAATTAGAGGATAAAGAACCCATTGTGGATTTACAAGCGATCGTACAGGGAGTCTACGATCGCGGCAGCTACGATTTTCGCATAGATTATCATCAGCCTGTTCCCCCGCCAAAACTATCAGAAGCAAACCAAAAATGGGTTGATGATTTACTAGCCTCAATTCGAGGTGTATGATGGCACGTCCTGATCAGGAGAAATGTCGGCTCTGTTCAAAGCTTAGCTCTCAAGAAGCACAACAGCGACATGGCAAAACAGGAGATGGCTGCTGGAATCATCAAGTTTGTCATAACCGTCGATCCTACTATCGGCATCGCGGCGTACGCAATCAATTACGTAAACAGCGTCGCCATATTGACGAGGCACAACCCACCCCAACCGGTCGATCGCCTGTAGCGACCTTAGCGATTCCAGTCCCCGCAGTGCCCGCAGCAGTCGTTCATTGGTATCGAGAAACAAAAGAGTCTCCGCTTCATGCCCTAGGAGCAGAACTTTGGATGGGAAACGATCGCGTGGCCAAGATAGAGCCTGTGCATTGTCTAGGATTAGCTGAGTCACAGGTCAAAACGCTTTTAGTTCGGATACTGGGTGAGTTTTCCTCATTTTCAAGTCTTAAGGTTGAACGGTTTCGATCCGCTGCGGAATTACACCCTTTGAATTGTCCGATTCGCCCTTGTCCCTTGCATCCAGATTCTTAGATCGTTGTGGAAATTGAGCAGCTAGAAATTGACTTGTGGCACTCTCTGGAAACAGCACGGCAGTTTCCAGAAACCTTAGAGGTGCGATTGCTCTGCGATGCACTAGAGCAAGTAATCCAAGGACAGCCGATCGCGCAACAGCTTGAAATTGCCAGCACAGCCATGACTCAGCTCACAGAAGTGTATGCTGTTCGTGCAGAGAAGTGGATGACAGACTGGCAGCGGCGCCACGATCCTCAAGAGCCTGTCGTTGCACTAGAGCAATGTGTTGATCTCTTTGTGCAGTCGCTGCATCTTGAGATATCAGATTTGTTTGAGCCTCCTGACCCAACGCATTACCCGACTGAGCGGCGATCGCCGACAAAACAATCGGCTGAAGGAACGATCGTGGGCAGGCTGGATCAAGAGGCTTTGCTGCAAGCTTTAGACCAACAGATGAGCCAGCATTCAGGTATGACTGAGATGGAGGCATTTAACACAGCAATCTCGGTGGCGCATGGCGAGGATATAAGAGCTTGGTCAGAGGCAATCAACCAGTTTTTCTCAACGCATACCAGTTCAATGGTTTGCCTGAGTCAACTTCAGCAGACTTTGAACCTACCGGTCGTGGCCATATGGCTGGGGCTGCTGTTAGGCAATTATGTCCTTGAACAGAGAGGAGAGTTCTATGATATGCAAAGTATTTTTGTACAGCAGTTGCCTACCCCCATTGCTGCTAAAGATAATTCCATCAGGTGATGTGAAATCCATAGCCAAATTGCTGAAGGCTATCAACAACAAAATTGTGTCTTGCCAGCAGTAGCCTTTTCCTCCTCTACTAGGATAGGTCAGGCAGTCAATTCCATTCCTTTAACAGTAGGACAGAGCATTCGATCTTTGTCGGTTCTGCTAACATTTCAAAGTAACATCAAGGGGTCAATCATGTTTATTGATTACATTACACTGATGCTGATCAATATGGTAGCTGGACTGTTTCTATTGGCTTATTACGTCTATCAGGGACTGGATAGTCCTGATCAAGAACGGTGGATTCCTGGCTTCGGCATGACTGGTGGCATCGCCTTAGTAACGGGGCTGCATATGATTTGGACTTGGCCGATCGGGGGGAGCTTCAACATTGCTTTTGGTGAAACCACAGTCTTATTTGGAATAATATTCATCACAACAGCTATTGCTTTATCGCAGGGTTGGGATCTGCTGACCGTGGCAATTTATGCTTTTTTCGCTGGCATCGCTGCGGTTGTGATTGGATTACGCGTTATCAACCTCGGCTTGACCAAGCAACCGTTGCTCTCAGGCGTTGGCTTTATTCTCACGGGGCTAGGCGGTATCTTTGCTGCCCCCACTCTCTATCTAAAAACCAACCGAACTTGGCGGCTACTCGGAGTAGCAGTCCTGGTATCAGCGGCTCTCATCTGGGCGCTGACCGGGTATCTGGCTTATTGGGGGCATCTAGAGACTTTTCAAAAGTGGGTGCCAATCCCGATGCGCTAAGTTATGACTCGTCAATTGTTGTTCTGATGTTCATCATCAAACAGAATTTCTCTTCGGGATGAAAGAGCCATGAGAAGACCTGATCCTGATCAGAATAATTCACTAAGCAGGTCAGCGAGTCGATCGCCTGCTAATACAATTTGTCGCTCTGCAATCGGTTGAACCTCTGTTGCATAATCGTCAGGCAAAACTTCGCCATGATTGCGATCGCTGCTCCCTGCGAGTGTTCCATTGCGATAGACCTGCTGGACTGCAAGAGTATAGCTTTCCTGCTCTGCCCAATTTTGGATGTTGGGGTCTAAGAGTTCACTCAGTTCGCTTCGCTGGTGGCCTGGATTGAGCCGGAGTCGTGTTGCTCGATTTCGCACGGTTTGAAAGCGAACGGAGCTGAGAATCAAATCGTCCCAGAATTCGTGAAGACTGATGGTTCTCGACTGAAAGGCTGGACGGATGTAAAACCGGGTGCCCCCACGATCTCCCTCTGGATACTGTGTTGAGAACAGGCTAACCACATGCAGAGGTTGATGCAGGTCGCCCACTAGATGAAACACCCAGCAAAGAGCGATCGCTTTTTCGCTATCGGGCACAGTGCTGCGAAGTATCGTCAGATTTTGCTCAAGCGCCGTTAAAATATTCTCTGATGCCGGTGATGGGGTTTGTACAACATCAGGCTGGTTCGCAGGTTTATAGGGGAAATTGATGTAGTGCCAAGTGGGATGATCAAAGGCAGGATTCTGGCGGATATCATCTGACCAACGTGCTGCCAGCATCAGCAGGTAGAGGTCTTGCTGGCGGGCTGGAATAGTGACTTGATTGAGCTGCGATCGCCAGCGGGTTTCAAATTCGGGATGCTGCTTCAGAATTGCTACAACTTGCTTAAGCGCTTGGGGGTCAAGCTGTTGAAGCTCGCTGTAAGCAATTGCACCTGAAACCATGTGTCCTGACTTGTTCCAAGCGTAGGCTGACAATGGGCAAAGCAGAACGAGCAAGGGCGCGGCTAGGAGGGCAGTGAATTTAAGAGTCGATCGCTTCAGCATTGGCTTGTGGTGAAACTGCTAAAAAGCATTGAAGTGTTTTACATGTACATATCCTGGGCGGTACCGGTAACGTCGGCTCAGCACTTTTGCAAGCACTACTCGATCGAGACGAGCCTGTTACCGTCGTTAGTCATACTCCCTCGAAAGCCGACCGCTTAAAGCAACGTGGCGCTCATTCGCAGTGGCGAACATGTCTGATGTGGAGGCACTACGTCGCATATTCCGTCAGGACTATTGGCTGTTTCTGCTCATCCCGCCGTAGGGAGTTTACTCCTGCCAGGTTAAATCTGAAAGTGTTTCTTGAGAAAGATTGAGTATCTTGTAAAGTTTTATAAATAATTAGGTTATTCTCCTCCTCTGGCTCCGATAGCCTATTAACCAAGTCAAGAGAAATTAAATCCTGCTTCAGTGTTCAAATCTAAATTCAACTACCCTGGATTAGACAATGGATGAGTTTAGCACTGAACTGATAGCCCAACTTGAGGATGCTTTAAGGCATCCAATCAGACAGCAATTATTATTGCAGCAACGGGAAAAACTCCAAGAAATAATAAATCATGGTTTTGTGCGTCGATGGCTATTTGAGCAGACGTACCAGACCCAGAATTCAGCTTGGGCAAAAAAAGCACGACTGTTAATCGTTAGAATTCTGCAATCTTCTAATCAAATTTGGCGAGGCGGATCTAGCAGTGTATTGCCAGAATACTATGAAGAAGCGCTCACGCGAACATGGGAATGGTTTAGCAACAATCTGGAGAGTTACGATCCTGAGCGGGCAAGTTTTGTTTCCTGGTTTAATCATCATTTGAAGTGGCGAATTATTGATGTTCAACGAGAAATGACTCAAGCGCAGCAGCGTCGAGAACATCCTTTTGTAACTGAAAGTGGCGAGGTGATTGATCCGTTAGAAATTGTTCCTGCACCAGACGCTGACCGTTGGCAGGAAACGATCCACATCTGGCTAGAGTTAGTTCAAAATGATGACGTTCTCCACAGTTGTCGAATGCGAAATGCACCTCATGTCAACGGTCAAGACTTGCTCACTCAAATCTTGCAAAAGCTCCATGAATTAGGCGAGTTTTCTTGGGAGGCGATCGCTCAAACTTACGATGTTGATCCTTCATCCTTGAAAAAATTTTGTCGAATCCGCTGTTTCCCGCGTTTCCGAAAGCTATGGGCTGAGTAGCATTCACTGAGTAACTTTCCACTGAGTCGCATTCGACGAAATTTTCAAACGTAGATATTTTCACTTGATCTAAATCATGACTGACAACAAAGATATTCTCAAGGAACTGATGGCGATCGCTATCCCTATCACGGCTACTGACCGAAGTCGGGCACAGATATTTGCCAAACAACAGCCCACTCAAGCCAGGGCAGAACAAGCTTATCGCAATGCGATCGCAGTCTTAGTAACTCGTCGCTGCTTACATTGGCTGGGAATTTCGTCAAACTTAGAAATGAGCGATAGCTGGAATTTACTCAACTGTTTGTTAGAGGATGCTGCCGATTTGTACGTTCCACAGCTGGAAGGGCGGCTAGAATGTCGGGCAATCCGTCCAGGAGACACCATCTATTTAATTCCTGAAGACACTGAACAGGAACGTATCGGCTACGTTGTCGTGCAGCTTGATGACACATATCGGGAGGGGCAAGTTCTAGGATTCTTTGCGTCAGCCTCTACCCATTTTTCTATGAGTGACCTTCAGCCCTTGGAGGCTCTGATCGATCGTCTGCCAATGCCAGTCAACTTAGGGGAATGGCTAAATCAGAGATTTGATCAGGGCTGGGAGCCTCGCGACAATTTACTCAGTTCTCAAAAAAAATCCATTCTTGCCAGCTCTTTGAGGAATCGACAGGATGAGATTAAACAGCGTGTGGAGCAGCTTTATCTAAAACAAGCCAATTTTAATTTAACGCCGATACTCTCAGCAGAGCCAGAAATAGCCTTGGCACAACTGATTCAAACCACACAAGAGGATGAAATTCGGTGGCAAGCTGCTGAGTTGCTGTGGCAACTGGATTCTCGACATCCCGATTGTCCCGTGATTAGTGCTAAAGATTTGGGGGTTTATTTTGAAGGACGCACGGTTGCGCTGATGGTTGGCGTTTTACCCAAAGTAGAGAGCAGCCGCTTGATCCTGCTAAGGCTTTACCCGTTTGAGCAAGAATTTCACCTTCCACCCGGTTTAAAACTGGAGGTGCTAGATGAAACAGGAAGCCAAGAGCTATTTCAGGTGGAATCCAGACGGCAAGATGACTATATTCAATTCAAATTTACGGGAGATGTGGGCGATCGCTTTAACGTGCGTCTGACGCTCCATGAAGCATCCTTTACGGAGTCCTTTATCATTTAATCTATTGCACCTATTTACTTGTTGTACAGATCTCGTTAATCATGCTTATCTAGTGAGTAAGTCTTAACCTGTTAGTCCTACCGCCATTTATGGTTCAGCCCTCTCCTGACCACCGTCATCCTCAAAGCATTGCCGTTGTCCTGCGGATGGGTGTCGGTTGCTTTGCCGATGGTTTTTCGGTGACGCTTCAGATTTTGGAAGAGGGTCAGTTGATTCAGGAGCATCATGATTTGTCTCATCTCCCGGCGGCGGCTGATATGCCAAGGCTCTATCGGGAATGGCAGAGTCGATCGGTCGAGAATAGCCGTAAACTTCAAGAAGAAATCAGCCGTAAACTTCAGGCGGTTCCGGCACAGAAGACGAATGTTGCCGATTTAGAAGACTGGAGACAAAAAACTGAAAGACTAGAGGACTATTGCAGAAGATGGTTTCAGGAGCAGGCATTCAGAAGTCTGCGCGATCGCATCCAGGCAAACATCAAATTCAAAACCGATCAAGCTGTTCCCATCATTGTAAGTTGCGATACGGGAGATAAATCTCAAGATGAGGTGCTGCGTAGGCTGCCCTGGCATTTATGGGATTTGTTAAGTAGCCGTCACGTTGAATTTGCTCTGTTGACTCGATTTCACCACCAGGCAAATACTCTGACGTTACCTGTCCGAGTGCTGGCTATTTTTGGCAGTTCTCAAGGAGGCTTGCAGCTTGAGAAAGATGAGGCAGCCCTGCAAATACTCCAGCAGCGAGGTGCGCAAATTACTAAGTGCGTAGAGCCTAATCTGGAAGAGTTATCGCCTTTGCTGCGTGATCAGGCTTGGGATATCCTCTTTTTTGCCGGACATAGCTCTAGTGAAGGTATCAGCGGGCGAATTCAAATTAGAGAAGATGTGAGTTTACGGCTAGATGATTTGCGTCAAAGTTTAACCAAAGCAGTCGCAAAAGGTCTCAAGCTGGCGATTTTTAACTCCTGTGATGGGTTAGGAATCGCCGATTTTTTGGCAGAGCTGCATGTACCTTTCATGATTGTGATGCGGCAACCTGTGCCTGATCAGATTGCCTGTCAATTCTTGCTTTACTTTTTGAATGAATTCTCTCAGGGCAAACCGCTCTGTCTGGCGGTTCGTGAGGCACGCGATCGCCTGGAAGCTTTTCAAAATAGGTTTCCTGGAGCCTCATGGCTACCCACCATCTGTCAAAATCCCAATCAGCCGCAGTTGGTTTGGCAGCAATCCTCCCTTCTGATCCGCCTGCGCTCTCGCTTATCCCCTGTATCTGCTTCCCTGATCATGGGTTCTGTTGCCTTGGCAGGGACGATCGCTATAGCGGCGATTGCAGTCAACCGCTGTCAGTTCATGCCTTCCCTTTGCGATAATCCAAACTTAGCCCAACAATTTGTCACGGATGGTCATCAGTCTGTTGCTGACAGCAAAGTCAAGCTGAGTCAGCCTTATGGTTCGCTAAAACAGCAAGGCATTGCAGCATTCTCACAAGCTAAATATGGCGAGGCAGTCACAATTTTTGATGATCTGCGAAGTCAAGCCAAACAAAGTAAAAATAGCTCAAATTCAGGGATTAGCAAAGCTGCTTTAGGCGCTCTGCAAGATCCTGAAACCTTGATTTATCGGAACAATGCGTTCGTGAATGCCCAGCATACTCAAAATCCCGCCTTGCCCATTTACACGATCGCCGTTGCGGCACCGTTGAATCTTGATGCAGGCATGGGCATTGTTTTTGGAGTGGCTCAAGCGCAAGATATGGCGATTCAGCAGGGAATTAACCTACAGGTAATCATTGCCAATGACAACAACAAGCCTGAGCAAGCCGAACAAGTTGCAAAAATCCTCTCTGCTGATTCTAGAATCCTGGCGGTAGTAGGGCATTACACTTCTCCTAACACCTGCAATGCACTGAGAGTGTATTCTCCAAATCGACTGGTGGTAATCACGCCAACCAGTACCGCCGTCAATCTCCAGTCCAATCCAACTTGTGGTGGCGATCCGAATCGCATATTCTTCCGCACCGTTTCAACCTCACGAGTAGAAGCCAGCAGCCTAGTACAGTATTTAGTCAACGATCTGAATAAACCGCATCCCAAGGTCGCTGTTTTTTACAATCCTAAGGAGCTGTTCAGTCAGGATTTGTTCGATCAGTTTGTTCAAGTCCTCAACGCTTTTGAGGGACATATTGTTGCTACGTTTGACCTTTCCGATCCCAACTTTGATCCCCGTCAACTGCCGCTAGAGGCACAAGAAGCGGATGCTCTGGTGGTATTGCCAGACGGCGGAACGGGTGACAATACAGCTTTTCAAAAGGCGATCGCTATCGTCAAGTTAAACAACCGAGAAAAACCCATTTTAGGAGCTAATACGCTTTACCTTCAGGATGTTTTAGAACAGGCTGGAGAGGCGACAGTAGATCGTTTGTTTATTGCGGTTGATTGGCATCCTAAGCAGTGTGGTGCAGACGCTTTTGCCAAACAAATTAATGAGTATTGGGGAGGCGATTTAAATCGTCGTACGGCTCTAGCCTATGAAGCAGTTCAGACGGTAGTGCAGGCAATTCGCCTCTCAAAATCATCGATTACTCGCCAAGACGTAAAGCAAAAACTTTCTGAGACAGGCATTAGAGATAATGCCACAGCTTCTAGCGCAATTATTAAAGGTTTATCGATTAGTTTTGATGCCAGAGGCGATCGCAGAGAAATCACCACGCGGGCGATCGTCACGGTCAACAATCAATTGAGGTTTGATCTGGCAAAAGATGTTCTTTGCCCAAAGGGTGATTGAACGGCACCAGAGCATACTTCGTAAAGTTATGTAAATATTTTGACGATATTGATTCTGGCTACCGATAGTCCTTTAAGACATCTGATTAGGTGAGTATCAACTCCTAGAGTTAAAGATTAAGCACTGCTAGCTTAGGAATGAGAATTCAACAACATCGAATTTTGTAGGATGCATTATGGCTAGTGCCTAACGCATCCTACGCAGAATTCCACATCATTAAATCCGCGATCCTTAGAGAGATTTAGCATGAAAAACTCATTAAAACTATCGCTAAAATCTCGAATTCAAAAAACATTGCGGACGGTATTCAAACTAATAGCTTATGGCGTTTCAGGAGTTCTTTATGTATTGGGGCATCTGCATGGAGTCTTTATCATTTTAGCCTGTGTCAGCTCTCTTTTATGGAATTTTTATTCTGTACTTTGGATTGGCGAATCGATCGCAGTAACTTGCCGTAATACAGATTCTATCCGTGTGGATTGCACTATAAAATATCGTGCTTTGCTTCGAGAATCGGAACAGCAAATCAAAAATGTTCAAGGCATAAAAGTTGATTCCTATACTTCTTCTTCAGAGTCCGGTAATACGACTACCTATGAGGTTAGCTTGCAGTCTCTAGGGAGCGATCGCTTGATCAAAAAATACTCTAATCAGAGCGATCCAGAGATTAAAGCATTACAGCGGCTCAATTCATTTATTGAAAACCCTGAAACACACATGACGATTCCGTTACGATACCACCTGTGGAAATCCCTGGTTATTTTCCTTTTTCTGCTTCCTTTCATGTTTGCTATTTTTGTCCCAGTCTTCGCTGGTTTATTAAGTTTATTCCAAAGCTTTAATAGCGCTCTAAAAAAATCGGAAAGGATATATTGATCATGACTTATACATTAATCATGACTCAGTGGCAAAACTCGTTTCGATTCACTCAAACTCAGGGGTTATGGGTGGGGGTATGGGTTGGCTACATCAGCTTTGTTTTATGGCTGGGAATACGTTGGATCGTTTTGAGTAGTGGTGCATTGATTGGGGTACTGACGATCGCGTCCTGGCATATTCAGCTCCGAACACAAAGAGCGCATCCTACAGTATCCTCTGCAAACTTGCTGCAACCAGAGATTTTTTTAAATCACATTACTATCCTGAATGATCGAGTTCCAGAGGCTTGTCAATCGCTATGGCGATCGGTTCAAGCTCAAGCTCAAGCCATTCAGCGGACGGCAGCACAAATTGCCCAGCAGGAACCTACATTTATTCCAGATCTACTCGAAACTTTGCATACCGTTCTTGATCTAGTCGATCAGCTCGTGCAGGCTCTTCAGGTGACGCAGCAAGTGCAAACGCCGCATTATCAGAAGCTATCGCAAATTCAGCTACAAAGCAGTCTCGATCGGCTTCAGCAAACTCATGATCAACTTCAGGAGTTGCGCGATCAGTTAGCGCTAGTAAGCTTGAAGCAACGTTGCATCACGCCTTCTGGAATCTCAACACGATTGCAAATTCTGGTTACAGAGAACGAAAAAGGAATCTTGGGAGACTAAACTACAATGAAAAATCTGCGCTTTAATATTGGGCTAGCGATCGGACTATGCCTCAGCTTGTTGTGGGCTTGTACCGCGCCAGTCAACTCATTTGCAAGTGCCGATCGCTATCTCCGCGAACAGCTTTTGCCTAAAATCCAGGTCAGTTCACAGCTTGTCTCTGACACAGAATCTTATAATGCTGTCATTCCTGCTCTGACTGATTCTGAACCCGATCCCAGCACCTATCCGCTCTACGGTGCGAAACCTAGCCGTGACGCAAATACTAGCTATATTGAAATCTATAGCTCGGCTGAAAAAGCCAATGGCGAACGCCAGGATGAGCGATGGCTGATTGATGTAGTTGAGCAGTTTAATCAGCAGCGGCAAACACTCAGTTCCGGGGAAGTTGTTCAAGTCGGGATTCGCAATATTCCTTCTGGATTAGGGGCACAAATTCTGGCTGCCAAAAAAGGAAAACCTGCGGGTTATACCCCCGCAAATGCCTTGTGGTTAGAGCTGCTCAAAGCTGAAGGGTTGCCGATGCAGACTATTACCCCAGCGCTGGTGCCAAACCAAGCTATTTTTGCCATCCAGCCGCAAGTCTATCAAGAACTGGCAGAAAACGGAGCAGTAACGTTCGATCGCCTCCTGGATCATATCTTGGCTGGCAAGATCAAAATTGGTTACGCCAATCCCTACATTGCTTCATCAGCGCTGAACCTTCTATACACGCTGCTTTGGCGTTCGGCAGGACATGCCCAAGATGGCAAGCCGCTGACGATCGCAGAACTGGAACTGCCTCAAACGAATTCAGCCTTCAGCGCTTTCCAACAGCAAATTTCCTTAACCACACCGACCTATCTAGATCTAAAACAGATTTGGATTCGCAATCCGCAGCAGTTTCCGGCGATCGTCATGAACTACCAAAGCTATGTCACCCTGAAGCAACAGCCGGGATTTGAACAGTTGGCTTACGTTCCTTTTGGTATCCCTGAAACGTCACCGCTTGTGGGATTTGAGTGGAACACTACATCTGAACGGGAAGCGCTACAGAAGTTTGCTGCCTTTGCCACTTCTGTTCCTATGCAGCAGTTGGCAGAACAACGGGGATTTGAACAAACAGACTATCTAAAGCAAAATCGCTTTCCTCCTTTGCCATCAGGTGAAGTTTTGAAGGCAGCTCAGTCATTTTGGAAACAGCGTAAGGACGGCAGGCATACCGTGTATATGGAACTCGTTGTAGACACTAGCGGTTCAATGGAGCGAAACAATCGCCTGAAAGCTGTGCAGAAAGCGCTCCGATTTGCCAGTCAACAAATTAATCCAGGCAATCAGGTTGGATTGCTGACATTTAGCGATCGCCCCACTCGGCGCATCCCCCTGGCTCCCTTTAATGAGCTGGAACAAAAGCGGCTATTTGCTGCCATCGATCAGCTTCAGCCGGATGGCGCAACGGCTCTCTATGACGGACTTGCCGTCGGGTTAGCAGACCTGATGTCAAAACAAAAAACTGACCCAGAGGGACAATTTTATCTACTGCTGCTAACGGATGGAGAACAAACCGATGGACTGAGTTTTGCAGAAATTAAAGATGTCATTAAATATAGCGGAGTTAGAGTCTATCCGATCGCTTATGGTGAAGTCAATCAACAAGAATTAGAGGCAATCGCCACAATTCGGGAAAGTAACGTGTACGAAGGTACTCCTGAAAAAGTTCAAGTTCTGCTAAAAGACCTATTCCAGACCAGCCTCTAATCTAATCTCGTTAGACCCATCCCAACGATGAACCTCAATACACCTCTTTTCAAAACCCTAGGGCTTAGTTGGCTGATGTTTTTGATTACCGGATTGTTGATTAGCTGGCTCTTTGCTATTCCGACTCTTACCGTGCTGATCGATCGCAGCTATTGTCCTTCCAACCAATGGCAACAGGTTTCGCAGACCTACACTGATCTGTACCACCAACATCAACGCCGCCAGTTGCAGTTGCGATCGGTCATCTTGTTTAGTAATCTAGGGCAAGAAGTCTTTGCTTCACCTCCCCTACCTGAAGCCATACAGGCTCTATCAACCTATGGTTATTCGGATCTATATCGCCAAGCCGAACTGCAAAAAACATACTCTAAAACGCAGCTTTTGGGTTGCCATTCCTAGGGCGTGTTTTAAAACCTAGAGCCAAAGGAGAATTGCAGCAAGGATGAGCGTGGCGAGATAATGCTCTGTCCGTTTCTCATAACGGGTGGCAATGCGTCGAAACTGCTTTAGGCGATTGATGGTTCGTTTGATGTCCACATTCGTCCGATAAATATTGCAGGCTCTATAGAACCCATTTGAGATCTTTTATAATGGAGAAATAAGGCATCTACAACCCTCAAATCTAGTTGCTATGGCATATTCCAGCAGTCTTACTGATGCAGAATGGGAAATTCTTGAACCCCTGTTGCCTCAGATATTACCGCAGAAGAAACGAACACGACCCTCCAATTGGACTCAGCGGGAGATCATTGATGGCATCCTCTATCAACTCAAAAATGGGTGTAATTGGCAAGACCTGCCCAAAGACTTGCCTCCCTACTCCACAGTTTATTGGCACTACAAGCAGTGGCGAGCCGCAGGAGTATTTGAGGAATTGATGAATGTTTTACACAGACAAGTACGGGAACAGGTCAAAAAAAGCCCAAGTGGACGAGGTTAATCCTCATTGATTCCCAAGCTGTGAAGAACACATGCAATGCGAGTGTAGATTCAAAGGGATTCTGTTTTTACAAAGCGACCAATGGAATTAAAAGGCACCTAGCCGTCGATACACTTGGGTTTCCCTTCTTTACTCACTGCACAAAAGCTAATGTTTCCGATGATGCAGGATTAATTGAAATGCTGACACTCAACATTGATTATTTCAAATCGAAACCCGTCAATATTCCCAAGATCACCATCCTGCTAGATCACGGGTATCACATTGACACTTTGATCAAGGCGTTAGAGCAGGTTTATCCCCAGATCATGACAAAAATCAGGTTTGAGCTTTCCACGAAACCCTCGAAACAGGAAAAAGCAAAGCAAGGAAAATCTGGATTTGTCCCGGCTATTGCTCGCTGGGTGTACGCCCTTGGCGGGGCGAAGCCCTATGAACGATCCAATGCTTGGATGGAGCGTTGTAAAAGTCTAGTGAAGAACTTTGAGCGCACGCTATTTCATGCCACGACCAAAATCAATCTTTGCTTTATCAGGCTAATGCTGAAGCGGCTGGCAGCCCCTTCCTAAGATCTCAAATGGGTTCTATAGCTGTTTCGGGGAGATAAGCTATGGGGAAAAGCTGAAAGGTATGAGCCAGCAGCATTTCAGCGTCTTTTGACCTCCGGACTTGAAATGCTTGACTAGCAAGCGTTTCAAGTCCTTATCTCCAAATACCTCCCTGAAACAGCCATAGAGCTAAAATCCAATCTAGAAGACATCTTCAGTATCTATTTTCTTTGACCAATAGATCAGCCCTGCTGCCGTTAAAGGGGGCATATCTTAGCGATCGGTGAGATGGTTTAACGATTTGCTCCAACGTTTTCAAGTGCGATCGATTTCATATGTTGGCGACACAACCCCAAGTCCTGCCCTCAGGGAGCAGTTACCTACGCTCCGAGTTTAACCCGATCCCCTCTACGCGATCACGATATTTTGATGTGTTACCGCTAAACCTTTCGAGAGTTCAGCTAGCTTGAACTGCTTGGACTCCTTACCTATACCATCTGCATCATAGAACAATGCTCCAGTAGATTGGTTATAGATAAAGCGATCGCTCTTATCCATTGCCTTTGCCCCCAAGCGGAACTGACGCTGGGTCAGGCTCGCGCCCACCTTTAGACCATTGACAGAACCAGACACCAGAACTTCTAATACATCCTGACGGACTGAGAAGTCCATGATCTGATCTGCACCGGAAGCAGGAACTTCCAGCCTAAATTGGTCTGCTCCCTTACCGCCAATCAAGATATCGTTGCCACTATCGCCGACTAAGATGTCATTGCCATCATTGCCCATCAAGCGATCGCGCCCTGCACCGCCCCGCAGCATATCAGCACCTGCACCTCCGTTCAGGATATCGTTGCCCTCATCACCCGACATCAGGTCATCACCTGTTTCGCCAAACAGCCTGTCGTCGCCGCCGTATCCAACCATGACATTGACTTTGCCTTGCATTCCACGCAGCACGTCTCTACCTTCTGTTCCGACAACTTTGCCGTAAGGTGAAGGAGCCTCTAGGTTTGTCAGTCCGGCATCAAAGCCACTGCCCGTGTTCTCAGCAATAACCTCAGCGATCGGCTTCGTTCCCGCGGCGGCTGCCTTCAGATCTTGAGCCGTTTCTTTCAGCAGCACATACTGCACTTTGCTAACTTGCTCTAGGACGCTATCCAGCGATTGACTCGTCATTACTGTTGCTACCCGCTGGCTACCTTCTGCGATGACTTGGGCGGCGCTGGCTGAAAGGGTTAGCAATTGTTGCCAGTTTTGTGAAGGTTCAGTGGTTTGCAGTTGGCTTACGACTGTTTCAATCAGACGTTGAATTTGAGCGGTATCACTCAAGTTAATGGAGCCTGGGGATAGGTTGCCAGTCGTGAGCAAAGCATTGACAACTGACTCGCTAATCTGAACAACAGATAACTTAGAGACTCCTCGTATGAATTGGGTGGTCATGCCGATCAAGTTTTCTATCTGGACATGCGCTGTCATCAGTTTGACCCCGTTACTGTCTCCTGATTGGATGGCGGCAATCGGATCAAAGCTAGCTAAATCAATCTCGGGCGGCAGACCTAGCGTAGCTTTCACTACGGTCTGCGCTTGGGTGAGGTCAAGTCCACGCTGCACCAGTGCACTCACTAGCGTCGTAACAGGCGTAATCATGCTGTAGCCTGCGGGAGCCGCTAGCAATGTCTCTACAGCAAGATAGGTAAACGTATCCGTACCGCCCAGAGATACGAGTCTGCCTTCGCTGGGGTCGATCGCCCCATTCCTGTTGGTATCGAACTGTTCCATCGGGATTTGCAGATTATAGGTAGCATCTGCATTGCTGATGGTGAAAGGTTCGTTCGCATCCTGTAGTCCGTTGAAGTTAGCATCTAGGTAAATGGTGGCTCCGGCAATGTACTTATTAGAAGTCTTACCGCCATTGTCTCCACCGACGCTGAAGCTAGCAAGTTGGAAAGTGGCAAACCTTCTCTCCCAAACGGTGTCTCCAAATGATGTGACTTCAGCTCCCAAGAAAGCGTTGACTTCACCGTTAAGGTTGAATAGATCTTGGGGCTTGAGGATGCGAGGGAGAATTTCACTAATAGCGTGGAGTTTCTGATCGCTCTCTCCTTTTGCTTCACCAATATCCACTAGATCTAATCCTACTTTGCCCTCAATACCCCCTTTGACATAGCCGCCAACTGCGAGAAGGTTCAACCCTGCTCCAGCCTCAATGGAGGCATTCACCTGTAACTCATTGCCGGGTAAATCATCGACATAGAAGCCATCGAAGATCTCGTAGGACTTGTTTAAGGCATAGCTGCTTTGTTTCCATTGGTCAAGACCGAAGGTATCAAAGCCGAAGGAGAGGTTCGTTTTGGCTTTAAACTCTCCTTTTAAAAGTCCGCCAATAGGTCCCCAAATAGAAAATTCCTTGTGGACATTGAAGCCAAAATCGAGGTCGGGCATGTCGTACTTGAACAAATCGACACTAGGTTGACCCAGCAATAGACCGATCGCCGCCGCCGGATCAGTTAAGATCGGAAATTGGAGTCCTTCAATATTATTCAGCTTGGTTAAGAAATTTTTAGCCTGAGAACTGACCTTAGATTGAGCCAGTTGCTTACTCACATCAGTTTTTGCTAGAGTCGCAGTTTTGTTGCCTGTCTTGACTATCCCCTGTTTGTCCTGACCAAACTCAATTTTATGGGAACCCAAATCGATCTTGATATTGCCATCCTGCTTACTGAGGGTGCCGATTAGATCAGTGACTTCTTCAATTAACTCCAGCGCAACCAAGAAGCGGGTATCTACTTTCTTCCGAGCTAAGGTAGAACCAATTTCAATAATGGTGACTTTGTTATCACGATTTTGGTCAAAAAAGCTGCCCAGCCCTAGCTCAGAGATCAGTTTAGTGTCCTGATTGAGGAACTTAATAATTGGCGAGAATGGCTTAATAATCTCATCAATTTTTGTCAAGATAGGCTTAGCAAAATCGCTAATGAATGTGCCCAGATCAATCTGCATGTTGTTGAACTGGATTGTAGATTTCTCTACCTTGTTTTTCTTCGCCACAGCTTCGCCGCCTGTCTTGCCGTCCGATTTTCCGGAAGCCAAATCAGTTTTCTTGTTATCTTGGGCATTGCTAGATTTGTCAGCACCAAGCGTGTCTGTTTTTGCTTTATCTTTGGTGGCTGTAGGCAGCTTTTTGTCGGAGTCGGAGGTCTTATTAGGCTTGTCTTGCGACTGACCACCTTGAGCATCTGTTGTATCAGACGTTTTATTCTTGTCGGAAGTAATAGGCTTTTTAGAATCAGGCTTCTTGGTGTCCGGTCTTTGGCCCTCTTGTGAATCTCCCTGCGAATCTTCTTGGGACTTTTCTTGCTTCGTTGAGTTTGGCTTCTTGGTGTCAGACTTCTTGGTATCCGATTTTTGACCTTCTTGCGAATCTTCCTGTGCATCTTCTTGGGATTTTTCTTGCTTCGTTGAGTTTGGCTTCTTAGTATCCGATTTTTGACCTTCTTGTGAATCTCCCTGCGAATCTTCTTGGGACTTTTCTTGCTTCGTTGAGTTTGGCTTCTTGGTGTCGGGCTTCTTAGTATCCGATTTTTGACCTTCTTGTAAGTCACCCTGCGAATCTTCTTGGGACTTTTCTTGCTTCGTTGAGTTTGGCTTCTTGGTGTCAGACTTCTTGGTATCCGGTTTTTGACCCTCTTGCGAATCTTCTTGCGACTGGCCACCCTGGGTGTCTGTTGTATCCGGCGTTTTTTTCTTGTCGGAAGGAACAGAGTCTTTCTGCTTAACGATCGTTTTTGTAACCTCAATTTTGCCCGTGACTTTCACCGTCACTGTCTTCAGATCAATCCTAGCAATTTCAAGATTGAGAGAATTTTTGTTTTTGAAGCTATCGAAGTCCTTTGAGAACTCAGCATTCTTCAGCTCTTCAAGATCCTTGCCTCCAAACGGCAGTGCATTTTTGTTGATTAGATTCTGAACTTGTTTCAGAACTGTTGCTTTGTAAGCATTTGCATCGCCTTTTATTCCATTGGTCAAGGCGGCTTGCCAGTCCCGATGCTCCTTGAGGAACTGGGCAGATTCACCCTCAAATCGCTTCAGGTAATCAAAGTGAGTTTTCTGGTTAAAGTCTTTGTATCCACCGTTCAACATCAAATCAGAATTGAGATTTGGTCCCAAAAACTTCCTGTCCACCGTAAGTTTCGTGGTCAGTCTAGTTTTAGGATCTTGAATGGGGAACGCGTTTTGTGAGGAATTTCTACGGACTTCATTCTTGATCCACCAGGGCAAGTTACCCAAGCGGATGAAGCGATCGATTAGCACATCCGTCTTGAGCTCAACTGTGATTGTCTTAGACTCTAGAACAATTTCCGTAACAGTTTCTTGCTTCGTTGGATGTGGCTGAACAGAGCCGGGTTTTTTGATGTCCGGATTTTTGTCGTTGGAGAGTTTTTCCTGAGCGTTCCCTGGATCTTTGTCGTTAGAGGGTTTTTCCTGGGCGTTGCCTGGGTTTTTGCCACTTGAGGGTTTTTCCTGAGCGTTCCCTGGATCTTTGTCGTTAGAGGGTTTTTCCTGAGCATTCCCTGGATTTTTGCCACTTGAGGGTTTTTCCTGGGCATTCCCTGGATTTTTGCCACTTGAGGGTTTTTCCTGGGCATTCCCTAGATTTTTATCGTTGGAGGGTTTCTCCTGAGCGTTGCCTGGGTTTTTGCCGCTTGAGGGTTTTTCCTGAGCATTGCCTGAGGGTTTTTCCTGAGCATTGCCTAGATCTTTATCGTTGGAGAGTTTCTCCTGAGCGTTGCCTGGGTTTTTGCCGCTTGAGGGTTTTTCCTGAGCATTGCCTGAGGGTTTTTCCTGAGCATTGCCTGGATTTTTGCCACTTAAGGGCTTCTCTGGCTCAGCACTCTTCATAGGTTGAGTTTGCTTCGGCTCTGGCTTGCCATAACTGTAGTGGAATGCTTTCCAATCCACCTTGAAGTCAAAGTTGAGCGAGGGAATCACGTCACTGCCCAAAATGGTAGTTTTGGCTTTGAGGTCGATGACGGGATTGATATCGAAGTCTGCATACAGCAGCTTGTCATCGCGGCTCTTCATTTTCAATTCTTTGAGAGTGAGGCGATCGCCATCATCTTTTGCACTAGGCTGATCCAGGTCATTCAAACCAAGCTTGAATTCACCTCCTACATAAGTGCCGCCCTCTTTGCCACCTTTCTTGTTCTTGGGCTTATTGTCCTGTACATCAAGTTGCAAAAAGCCCAAGTTAGCAGTAGCCTTGAAATCATTGCTTAAGCCAAAGCCCAGTCCAGCCGTGAGTTCAGTGACTCCAGTGTCAATGAAGAACCCAAGATCTTTGCTAAAGCCTATGCCTAGGGAGAGTCCGTACTCAAAAGCGCCGTCTACGGTACCTTGAGATTGCAGCGACAGCAAGCCTGGAAGCCCCAGGTCAATATCAAGGGGAATAGAGCCAATGTTATATCTATTGCCGACGCTGATTTGCAATTCGACTTCACCTTTTGAGGATTGGCTGGTGTCAATCTTGACATCTACCCTATCAAAGTAGGGCTTCAGGCTTTTCTGAATGATCTTCTCAAATTCCTTCAGGCTGAAGCCTTTCTCATTGCCAATGCCACCTTCCAGACCTTTTTTGAGGTCTTGGATGAAAGTTGGGGTGACTTTGTCAAGTTTGCCGAGGATGGGAACATCAACCTTCGCCATCTGGCTATCTACGACAGTCTGTATCCGATCTAAGCCTTCTGATAAACCCTTTTTTGCTTCCTGAGCGTCATAAGCTTCTTTAACGCTCAACTTAAAAGTTTGGCTGGCAGATTTTCCTTCACTGTCACTAGCAGTAACTTTGATATTGAGATCGTCAATATCATTCAGGTCAGGCTTGCCAATAAAAAATTTCGTTTTAGGATCGAATTTGAGCCAGTCCGGCAGAGGGTCGCCATTTGCCAGAGTGGCTTTTAGGGTAAGGCGATCGCCATCCCCATCTTTGAAAGCTTTCTTAGAAACTTGGAAGCGGAAGGCTTCATTAATTGGAGTGGTCAGGTCTTCGATCGCCTCTCCAACTCTAGGTTTCTCATTCAAATCTCGAATTGAGATTGTCAAGAACTTGTCGTCAGACAGCCCTCCATCATCTGTGGTGCGGAGGCGGATGCTGTAGCGAGATTTTTCCTCAAAGTTTGGAGAGTCATTGATTAAGAGCTGACTATCTCGGATTACAAAAGCATTGTTATCTTCGCTGCCTGCTCCATTGACTAGCGTATAGGTAAAGCGATCGCCCTTATCTTGATCTTTGCTACTCAGTTCGCCAATAACTGTTCGCTCATCCACGTTTTCATCAATCTGGTCGTTGCTGAGCAGGAGGCTAGTGGGCGCTTCATTGATGTCCTTAATAGCAAGCGTGACAGCACGCATATAAGTTAACCCGCTAGCATCAGTGGTGCGAACCTGCACTTTGTAGTTAGATTTCTTCTCAAAATCGGGGGATTCGCGCAAAATGAGCTGATTGCCCCGGATGCCGAAGGAACCATTGTCGTTATCTCCATCCCCAGCTGCTAAGCGATAGGTGAAGGAGTCGTTCTCATCAGGGTCAACGGCGGTAAGTAGGGCTGCAATCGCTCCCACCTCTGTGTTTTCACGAACGCTATCTTCGCTGAAGCGGATGTTGGTGGGAGCCTCATTAACATTCTGAACTTTGACGTTCAGTGTTTTAGTAAAGGATAATCCCGTGTCATCAGTGGTTCGTACCCGGATGGTATGGCGAGATTTGGCTTCAAAGTTAGGCGATTGCTTCAGAACCAGCTCGTTATCCTGAATTTTAAATAACTCATTGTCGCTATCTCCATCCCCAGAGACAAGGGTGTAACTATAATCATTGCCTCGGTCAGAATCGATAGCGCTGAGAATGCCTATTAGTGCGTTAGCATCAATGTTTTCACGGATAGTGTCGTTACTAAGGTGGATATCTGTTGGTGATTCATAAATATCGTTAGCGGTAATTTCAAACTGCCGCTCGATCGAGAGTCCGGTAGCATCCGCAGTGCGAACTCGAATTTTGTAACTAGATTTTTTCTCAAAATCGGGAGCTTCATTGACGCGGAGCTGATTGCCGATAATGGTAAAGTCGCGATTATCGTTATCACCTATCCCTTGCTCTAGGGTGTAAACAAATGTACCTTTCCCTTCTGGATCTTCAGTACTGAAACGACCTACGACTGTATCCGCAGGAATATTCTCATCCAAATCAGCTCTACTAAGCTTCAGGTTAGTAGGATCTTCGTCTACGTTGAGAACAGCAATCACGAAGGCGCGATCGATATGCAGTCCATCTTGATCCGTAGTGCGAACGCGAACTCGGTAGGCGGGCTTGGCTTCCCGATCAGGAGACTCCATAACAAACAGTTTATTACCTGCAATCCGAAAAGCGGCGTTATCGCGATCGCCATCCCCAGATACTAAACCATAGTTAAAGGTATCCCCTGCATCTACGTCACGAGTTGCTAAAGTCGCCACCAAAGTATTCACATCTACGTTTTCCAGGACGCTGGTATTGCTAGGAACGACATCACTGGGGCGATCGTTGATCGGATTTAAGTTAATTGTTGTCGTGGCTCCCACCAACGCATAAACGCTGCCATCATGACCGTTCCACTTGAAGTTGATGCTGCCATTAAAGTCTTTAGGCGGCACGTATCGGAGATTGTTCAAATCAGCAGTTGCAATTTCTTGATTTGTCTCGACTGCGGCACCATTCAGCGTCAGCGTTCCGGTCAATGGCAGATCGGTGATCTGAATTTTGCTGAGGACGCGAGGACTCTTGGTGACATGTTGGTTCAAGGATAGATCAGTGTCAATATCGCTAAAGCGATTAATGAACTCGCTAGCCGCAAACACAACCGTATTGTCCTCATCCAAGGTGCGATTGAAATCTGCAACTGTGGGAATATCGTTAATTGGATCGATCGTAATATTGCTAGTGCTGTTAGCAACGGCATAAAGGCTCCCGTCTGAGGCGTTCCAGCTAAAGCTAACGTATCCATTAAAGTTAGCATTTGGAACAAATTTGAGCTTGTTTAGCTCACCCACGCCAATCTCCTGATTGCTGCTGACGACGCTGTTGTCGAGCATCAGGGTTCCGTTGCTAGGCAGTGAGATAATCCGAATTTTGTTGAGGGAACTAGGCATCAAAGAGCCTTTGTTCAAATTTACATCGCGATCAATATCAAAGAACTTGCTGATGAAATCTGAGTCAAAGAACTCAATGGTCGTATCTTCATTACCTCCTGTGGCGATCGGGCTAACGACAGGTGCATCATTGACGGAAAAGAGCGTCAGGTTGATACTGGCTCCATTGTTGGCATAAGCTTCACCGTCAGAGCCTTTCCAGCCAAAGCTGATGTTGCCATTGAAGTTGGCATTGGGAATAAATTTGAGACCATTCAGAGCTCCTGCAGCGATCTTCTGATTGATAGCAACTGCGTTACCACTCAGGAATAAGGCGCCACTAATCGGATCAGGCAGAGAGCTGATCTGAATTTCCTGGAGGCTGTTGCCGCGCAGATCGGGAGCTTTATTGAGGGTAGGATCAGCATCGATCGGATCGCTGAAACTGCCGATAAAATCACTGAGGCTAAAATCGATCGCGTTATCTTCATTGGCAGAGCGATTGATGTCGCTGATGGTGGGGAGATCGTTTTCCCAGGCAATATTGACGTTGGCACTAGCTTCATTGGCAGAATAAGTCTGACCATCCGTTGCTTTCCATGTGAAGCCGACATTCCCATTAAAGTTTTCGTCAAATTCAAAGCTGAGATTGTCTAGCTCGTTGAGGTCAATCTCTTGTCCTGGAGTAACGTTCGCTCCTGATAGTTTGAGCGTACCGTCACTCGGCAAATCAATGACTTTGATTTTCTTCAGCGATTTACCATCTTCACCCTGAAAGCGGCTCTCAAAATCTGCTTTCGCAAAGTAAATGGCTAGATCTCCTTCAGCGGCAGATCTATCAATGTTACTAATAGTCGGAGCATCCGCCACAGCATTTACCTGAATCAGTTGAGCTTCAGCAGTATTATTGCTGAATGCATTGCCAATGGGGTTAAACTGGCTGCCTACCGCTCCTTTTGTTTGATCCCAAACTTTGAAGGCGAAAAAAGGTTTACCATCGCTTGCCTTTTCATAGTCGGTGTTATCGCTATTCTCATTGAGTTGAGGCATAAAATAGAGCCGACCATTTGCACCCAGTAGCAGGGCGTTGGTGTCAGAAATGGCAGGCAGCGCTTGCCAGTTTGCCCCATCGTCGGTGCTGTAGTACCAAGTGCCTTCGCTAAGGTCGGCTGTAATGACGGCAATGCCCAAAGTTTGACCGTCTGCATCAGTGCCCTGACTGCGGCTGACCAGGGCGGAAACTCGCATTCCGACGGCTCCAGCGGGTGCAACAGAGTCTTCATCGATCGCGTCTAATGTGATCGCCTGGGTTCCAATTGTCGGTTGAGCGTTGCTTCTGAGAACTTTGAGCGTTCCTCCAAAGGCAACCACCACTTCTTTTTTGCCAATCCCATCGAGGTTTACGATCGCTGCTGCGCCTTTCCAAGCGCTAAAGGGATTATTTACGCCAGTCTGATCTTTGTATCCCCCACTGTCGTACTTATAGTATTTCAGCGCACCGCCTGTGCTGCTGCCAACCAAAAGATCCTGGTCTCCATCCCCATCAACGTCACCGATAGTCGGGATGGCTGCTCCTCCATTACTACTGACCTGTCCGTTGTCAGCATTCAATGCTTCCTGACCGTTATCATCGTCGTAGTCTAAATCATACTCAGGTTCTCCATCAACGACTCGATTAATTCTAACAAAATCAACTTTACCGTAGGTTCTACCGATGATTATATTATCATGACCATTGCCGACATCGCCGATGGTAACGTAGGTTGCAGGAGGGTGACCATCATCCTCGTCATAAACATGCTCATCGTCATCTTCTAGCAAGTCTTCCCATCGGAAATCATTGCCGTTATTACCTTCCAGTTGTTCTAGGCGATCGTCATCTGAACCGACCACCATATCCAGGTCGCCATCTTTATCTAAATCGGCAAAGTCAGCATTTAAACCGTTTTTTTCCCAGCCATTCGTATTGATTTGAGTGCCGCTACCGCTGAAATTGCCATTGACTCCGTTACGCTTAAAGAAATAGACCTTGTTCCCAATTCCCGTCACCAGATCCAAATCGCCATCTCTGTCAATATCGGCAAAAGTGATTTGACGATTCCCTTGCAAATTGCTGGGATTATTCTGGATTACATCGTTAAAATATTGTGCACTTGTATCTTCGATCCATTCTTCTGCCAGAGTGCCACGATAGCTACTGATCAGGGCTTGAGTAAAGACAGGAAATGGTTTGATATTACCTGTTGTTACGTCTAGCTGCCAGTTACCGTTACCAACAGTGGTTGTGGAAGCCGCAATATTGGCTCCAGTAAGGTGATGGAGTTTAGCAATAAATTCGATACCTATGTTTCCGGCTGCAACATTACAGGCGTATAGCAGGAGTTGAGGTATAGCATGTAGAGTATTGAGTGAAGGAGAGAACCAAGTTTGCAAATCCCAGGCGTAGCGATCGAGGGTATCCAAACTCAGTTGGGCATTACCTAAATGAAGGCAGCCAGGAGTGCCGTGAGTAAAAAGATGCAGGCTCGTAATTTCTGGATACTGCTTTAGGGCTGCGGTAATTTGGGCAATGCCATCGCGCTTGGCATCGAGGATCAGGGTAGTTGCTCCTTCAGCAACTCCTGCGGCGAGGGTTTTGGGAAAATCTACACCAGAGTCGATCGCTACTAAGGTTTGAGTGGATCGAGGTGAGCCGTTTTGAAAGAAACTGCTCATCAGAGGACTGCTACTGGCAATGGGCTGTTCCAAGATAGTGACGTTAGGCGCGGTAGCAGGATACATGAGATAAGCTCCAGATTGCAGGATTGAATCAATGACAACTACCCTGATTGAATACATGGCAATGTTCTATAACTATTGTTTAAAAAGCCTTCAGAGTAGGCTTTTTAAACAGATAACAGCATGAAACATCATCTAGTAGACAGGAAAAATGAGTAGGAATATTTATTCTTTAGAAGAGTCTTAGCAGGAGCGTTCGAGTGTAAAATTTGTACTTAACTTACCCTAAAGCTAAAAGCATTAATGAACTAGGGGTTAACGTTAATATAGATGCCTTTACCTTCGTTGTACTAGGCATTTCAAGGGATTTTTGCATGCGATGGTAGAAGCAAATCGGTAGATTTACCAGTGCTATTTCTACAGAGCACGAATGTTAAATGCAACAAATTCACTCAGTGAAAACAGGGAGACTCTAAATACAGACGACAAGAAATGCTGGTCAATCTATCTGTCAAAAACAGAGACCGAGGGCGAGTATATACATTAGGGCATGGCAAGAACTTTAAGCAATCACAAAATGTTGAGGAGTGAGACTGCTAGTAGACACATTCGTTAATGTAGCGAGGGTGAAGAACGCCATGCCTGTGCCTGTGCCATCTGCATCTATCTGTATCTGCGTATCTGCCCCAATTTGCTCTATATTGATGGTTTGGCTATAGCGAGCGAAGGGTGTTTCACCTGCAAATCCAGACTTAGTGAAGATCAGGCGCAGGTCAATTAAGTCCTCTAGGGGGTTAAAATCAGTGATGAGATCGCCTTCTTGCAGCAAATCTGTAAATACAAACGTGTCTCTGCCAATCCCCCCCGTCAGCGTATCGCTGCCCGTGCCGCCCGTAAGGACATCGTCGCCTTGGCTGCCGACTAGAATATCGTTGCCACTATCGCCGTCGATCGCATCATTACCTTTGTCACCGCTAACACGATCGTCATTTGCTCCACCTTGCAGTCGGTCATTACCGTCGCCGCCGCTCAGATTGTCCTTACCGTTGTTGCCGTCTATACGATCGTTACCGTTGCCACCGTTCATGCGATCGTTGCCGCCCATCCCGTCATAAACATCGTTGAATTTTGTGCCCTTGAAGCGATCGTTTTTGCGAGTGCCATTAGTGCGAATTCCTGGCTTACCGCCTTTGAAACTGATTAGAGATATAGGAACGGCAGCTTCTTCGTGAATGATGGTAAGACCCAATTCATCAGTGATACTGGCACCATTGCGATCGGTAGCAGTCACCTGCAGATTCAGCAATCCGGCATCTTGGGGCAGGGATGTACCGCTAAAGATGTTTTGTATGGAATTGAATTTGAGCCATTCAGGTAGCGAGCGACCATCTGCCAGCGTCGCTTTCAGTGTTAGCGCATCGCCTGCATCGATATCATTAAACGTGGCTGTTCCCAAGGCTAACCGGAAAGGAACTCCCGCAATTAGCTTTTGATCAGCAATCGGATTGGCAACTGTGGGAACGTTGTTAACGATGATCGCAATTTCATCACTAGCAGATGTGTTGAGGCGATCGCTAGCCGTCACTTTAACTCTGACAACTCCAGAATCAGCAGGTTTAGGGGTACCGCTGAAAGCACCTTTGGTTGCATCAAACGTGAGCCAATTGGGGAGGGCGCTACCGTCAGCACGGGTTGCTACCAAGGTAATGCTGTCATCCGCATCAACCTCTTTGAACGTTGTGAAACTGAGCATTAAGCTGAATGGCTTGCCCGCAGTTGCAATCTGATCTGGATTTGCCGTAACCAGCATCGGTGCATCATTGGTGTTATTGACCGTTAGATTGAAGGTGGCCAAGCTGACATCTTCTTTGCCATCACTGACACTGATTATGATGTTACTATTAGTTCCAAAATGCTCATTTTTAGGCGTACCGCTGAGTTCACCTGTAGAGGTGTTGAACATTGCCCAGCTCGGTTTATTAGCGATAGAGAAAGTGAGAATATCCCCATCTACAGGAGTATCTATATCTGATGCGATAGGTATAAAGCTATAGAGCGCATCTTCATCTACCGTGAGCATAGGGACGCCCGAAATCACAGGTGCATCATTGACTGCGGCGATCGCCAGCGTTGTAGTTGTCCCTGTGACAGCATAAGTAACACCATCTGAGCCATTCCAGTTAAAGCTAACTATCCCATGGAAGTTCTGATCAGGCTTAAAACTAAGCTTGTCCAGTTCAAGAGCAGCAATCTTTTGATCGATCACTACATTTACGCTATCAAGTTGCAGCTTGCCGTTGCTGGGCAATGTTGTAACTTGAATTTCCTTGAGGCTGCGTCCGCCCACATCACCTGCCTGATTCAGTTGGCTGTCGGCATCAACATCAGTAAACTGGGCAATAAAGTCTGCTGCTGCAAAGGTGGCAACTGTATCTTCAGTCCCCATCTTACTGATTGGTGTAACTACTGGGGCATCGTTAACGGGAATAACGGCGATCGCCGCTGTATCGGTAGCTATGCTAAATGCCGTACTACCCCCGTTGACGCTAGTGTCTGCCTTAATACCGTTATTGCCGCTGGTTTGATCCCAAGCACGAAACGTGATGCTGTTGGTGATCATCCCATTGAAGTGGACAGTCGTCGGCTGAAAGTAGAGTCGAGCATTGATATTCAGCAGCAGGGCGCTGGTATCAGAGACATTTTCTAAGGCAAGCCAAGTGGTGCCAGTGGTACTGTAAAACCAGAGACCGTATGTGGCGTTAATTCCGGTAATAGCAATACCCGTTACTGACTTGGAGTCAGTATCCGTAACGTTGTTCTGTCCGGTACTGCCAATCAAGTCAACTATCTGGGAGACGAGAGTACCTACGGCACCCATAGGAGCTTGAGCATCCTCGTTAACCGAGTTAAACCGCACATCGGTATTGGCTAAGACAGGAGCACTATTAGATTGGTAGTAAAACAGATTGCCGTTATAGTCTCCGACTGCCAAATCTGGATCACCATCTCCATCTAAATCAGCAAAACTGGGACGGCTAGAGTCAAGCAGCTTAACGTAATCTAGAGGATGGTTACCGTCTGTTTGCTCGGTGAAAACGGGGACAGAGGCAGTTCCTGTATTTCTAAAGTAGTATAGCGTGCCGTCGTAGGCTCCAATTAGTAGATCCTGAGCGCCATCAACATCAACATCTGCAAGCGTTGGGCTACTATACTCTCCCACATCTATGGTATTAAAGGGATTATTGCTGCCCATCTGTTCAGCAAAGATTGGATTAGAGGCGGTTCCAGTATTTTTGAAGTAGTGAAGCTTACCGTCAGATGTACCAATAATGGCATCTCGATCGCCATCCCCATCAATGTCAGCAAAACTAGGTGCGGTTGCCGCCTCTAATGTCGCCCCATTGAAAGGACTGCTAGCGCCTACTTGGGGCGTGAACTGCGGGTTGGCGCTGACTCCATTATTGCGGTAGTACAGGAGCTTACCCGTTACTTCTCCCACAATGAGATCTTGGTCGCCATCGCCATCTAGATCAGCAAAGGTAGGATTGCTATTGTCGCCTACATCTACTCCGTTGAGAGGATTATTTGTTCCTGTTTGCCGGACAAATTGTGGATCTGTAACGCTACCAATGTTGCGGTAGTGAACTAATGTGCCGTTGACTTCTCCAACTAAGGCATCTAAGTCACCGTCATTATCTATGTCAGCAAAGCTAGGAGTGCTATTTTGTCCAACACCATTTTGAGTATTGAAAGGATTATTGGCATTGGGTTGGGGAAGATAAGTGGGATTCATGCTGCTGACGTGAGAAAATATGGCTAGGGTAAAAACAAAACAGAGTAACGATCGTCGTTACCCACCTAATTGAAATATTCTCAAGAGCAAGACAATGTGTCCTCGCCTTGAAATATGGCTAGAAGTTATCTGAAGGAACTAAGCTTGAGAAGCTGAAGGCTTAGAACTCTTTACAGTAAATCTTAAGCAAATGAGCTTGATAACAGATTGCCCTATTCCAGCAACAAGATAACGACTACTCAGCAGATTTATATTTTCTTATCAAAAGATTTATATTGTGACCTATCTGTCTTCTGAAGGCACAAGGGAAGAGGAGGCAATAATCAATGAAGCAAACCATGGCAATCGTTTCTTGTAACGGGATCAGGTTCTCAAGCTAAATTGTGAATGAGCAAAAAATGTGGCGCAATTCGTAAATTGATGGCGCAATCGGTTAACGCGGCTCTAAGTAAACGTTCCAACTTCTAACAGCTTGGGATGAGCTGTGTCTAAGCGGTAGTGGCTAGAAGTGGGCTAAAATCTTGAAGCACTTGTGTATTCTGGCTTTGCAAAACTGCGCCACTCATTCGCAAATTGTGCCAAATCTTTTGCTCATTCACAAGTTGACTAAACCGACCTTAGAAGCTCAACGAATGATTCCCTCAGACACGGAAGTTCGCAACCTTTGTTTATATAAAGGATATGACTATGATGAGGTGCGAGAGCTTGTAAAGGCATGGGGATATGTCGGACATATTCCCTTCCGTGATGAGCACAAACAGATCATTCATGACATTCCCAATTACAGGGCAAGACGATGGGTTGTAGAACGGACACACTCATGGATGAATCGATTTCGACGATTGTTAGTTCGTTGGGAGAAATATAAAGAAAACTATCTTGGGATGATCCATCTAGCTTGTGCATGCATTGCAATAAGAGCGATTCAGGTTTTCGGATAGGCTCTTAATATGCCTGAGTTGAATTGGTATTGGGGATACGTTACCACGCTAGGAGTGATGGCGATCGTGGCAGTTGGTATGGTTTTCTTTTTCTGGCGCAGAGGTTGGTTCAAAAGTTTTGCAGCAGTTAGGAGTAAGAGCAAACACCTGCAAAACGTGGGAGAAAGTAGAATAAATGGCTGCAACCCTGATTTTGTTGTAGGGTCTGGCGTAAATCGGGGTGAGTCACAACACTCCCCACAATACTTCAACATCATCTCTGCTTGAAAGCTGCGGGGTGAGTAACTCGTCAGTAGAATGAGGACTTGCCAAACGCTTGTTCCTTAGTTTTTAGGAGAACCAAGAATAGGTTAGAAGCTTGGGTAAATTCTTTGCTAGAAATCTCCTAAGATCCTTGTCAAGCTTCTGGCGCAAAAACTGTTAAAGCACAGACAATCGACCTAGCCTAGAATTGAGTTAGGCTCAGTGGGTCAGTCCTCTACTCTGCTGAGTTTAACTGAAGCTCACTGAACAGTTTCTGGGATGGCGATGATTGATTTTGTTGTGTGGGATAGCTTGCTGCACCAGTATGTAGATCAACAGGGACGAGTAGATTACCGCACCTGGAAAAGTCAGCAACCTCGGACGTTGGGGAATTGGTTGACGAGATTGGAGCCGTTAAACCTAGACCTAAATCTGACGCGGGATCAGCAGCTTGCACTCTGGATCAACCTCTACAATGCGTTCACGATTTCCATGATTCTGGAACATTACCCGATCGCCTCAATTCGACCTGTCGTTCTGGGAATTCCCAACTGGATCGCTTTTCTCTGGTTTTTCCAGCGCCGAGTCCACCGCTTCTCCAAGCAAACCTACAGTTTGGCTCAAATTGAGAACGAGCTGCTGCGAGAGCGTTTGCAGGAACCCCGCATTCATTTTGCGATTGTCTGTGCTTCCATTGGCTGTCCGCTGCTGCGCAATCAGGCTTATACACCGGAGCGAGTAGAACAGCAACTAGAAGAGGATATCTATCGCTTTGTCAACAATCCTAACAAAGTTCGTTACGATACCAAAACGGGGACGCTCTATTGCAGCAAGATTTTCAAATGGTATCGGCAGGACTTTCTGCAAGGGGCAGGCTCGATTCCTGAATATATTTGCCCCTATCGCAAAGACATCCCTTTGACTGCCTCAACCCCGATCGCCTACCTTGACTATGACTGGAACCTGAATCAGCGGACGTCATCGTAGAATTGCTTCAAGCGATCGGCAGAAACCCCAACTCCCCACAAGCAGCCAATACATAGGTAAATAGCCGTTGCTTTCCAGGCTCCCCACTGGGCAACCCGGCGATCGGAACTTTGCACAATGCGATTAACCTGACGAATTTGCCCTTTTTGCATCAAACGTAGGCACAAATCTCCATCCTCCATAATTGGCAGCGACTCGTTGAATCCACCGCAATCCCAAAAGTCAACCCGACGACAGAACATTACCTGATCGCCAAACAAGAGGCGTAAGCCTCGGAAGAATAAATGGGGTCTGAACAGCAACGGTGCATAGTAGGTTTTTAAGTAATTGTGCAATGAGATCCACCAGCGTGTTGTTTTTACTCCTGCCATTAGAGAAATGAAGCCGCCACAAGCAATAGTTGGGTCGGCTAAGGTTTGCTCAATCACGGCGATTAGATCATTCGGTACCCAGGTATCAGCATGGAGAAAACAGAGAATATCGCCCTTCGCTGACTTCGCTCCGTGATTCATTTGAACTGAGCGTCCAGGGCGATCGCTATTCAATACTTGCACCGCTGAAGATTCCGCGATCGCAACCGTTTCATCCCGGCTGCCTCCATCCACCACTAGGACTTCTGCGGGCAGCGGATCGAGTGCTGTGAGTTGCCGCAATGTTCGACCGAGACTGCTTGCTTCATTCAACGTGGGAATGATGATTGAAACGTGAGGCATTTTGCTTTCCTAGGATGAAGAGAGGGGAGAAATGGCGCGATCGTCCTTGATTAAATGCTATGCCTAAAGGCGATCGTGCTTTTCTAAAAGCGTTCCCCACACTACATTGTAAGGATGAACAAGCTGAGTGGGCTGCCCGTTATGAAAGAGCGGTCTCCGCTCATTTGACCATTGGAACAATCCTCCTTCGAGGTTAAAAACCTGACTAAAGCCAGCTTGATCAAGCTGTTGAGCAACTTTTGCACTCCGATAGCCCACTGAGCAATAGACGACGATCGGCTTGTCCTTCGAGACTTCTTTAAGCGTCGGTGCTGCGGTAAAATCAGAACCAACATCAAATTGTCTCGCGGCTGCAAGATGGCTGACTGTATACTCCTCTTCACTTCTTGTGTCCAAAATAAGTGGATGGAATTCTTTAGAGTCTCCTAATCTCTGGGCAAATTCTACAGTCGTCATTCGTTGGACGAACGGAAATTTGAGGCGGATGTATCCTTTGAGTGAATTAAAGATCAGCGATCGTCCAATCCGTGTCATTCTGATGTCAAAGCTTAGAATTTGCAGAGAGTGTGAGCGTCTCCCTCACATCTAATAAAAGCACAAATCATACTTCATATCCAGCAATGCCATAAACACTATGTCATCTTCCGTTCACGACGCATCAAGCAGCCCTAAACGCGGTTGTGTCCTTGCAACTGCAATTATCTGGGGTTGCTCAACTGGCATGTTGGGAATCGATCTTCTACTGTCAACAAGTGCCCAGAGTGGAACGGCGATTGCAATTGCGATCGTTGCTGCGGCTGCGGCGAGTACGATGACAGTCTGGCTATCTACTCAAAAATCCGCCTCAACGAAAGCTAAGGAATCCGATCTCGCGTAGGTTGTCTTCAGCAATGCCTGGTTAACACATAGCAGTATAGCCTAGACAGAGAAATCCCTCTAATGGTAGTCTGCCATACCGTCCTTAGGGCGCAGAATAAAGCTAACCAAGTGCTATTGGGAGACAGTTAGCGTTCATGAAAAAGATTCTGCTCCTGGGTTTGCTATTGGGATTAGCTGCCTGTAGCCATTCGTCCTCTCATGAAAAATTGATCAAAAGTCTGCAAACAATTCAGTCTTGAACGGCTACTGCTCAAATGGTTGGAGAGACTTGGCAACAAGGCACTGTTCCCAATGCTTATAAGGTCTAACCCCATCGCTTATGCCTTTTCCCGAAGAGATTCAGCAGTATCTTTGGCTCAAGAAGCTAGAAAGGAACTTTCAAAAGTATGACATCACTGTCTCATTATGATTTGTTTATTGTGGGTGGAGGCTCTGGAGGACTAGCTGCCGCTAGGCGAGCAGCAGACTACGGAGTACAAGTGGCGATCGCAGAACCAGCCTCGTTAGGAGGTACTTGTAGTGCCCGTGGTTGCATTCCTAAAAAGCTGATGGTTTATGCATCAGGCTTCTCTCAGCTCTTTGAAGATGCTGTGGGATATGGTTGGAGCAAGTCGGACTCTCAGTTTGACTGGCAGAAAATGATAGCGGCAGTCAACCATGAAGTGCAGCGATTGGACAAGCTCCATGCCGATTCTTTGAAGACAGCGGGAGTCAGCTTATTTCGAGCCAAAGCAACGTTTGTGGATAGCCACATGCTGGAGGTCAGGGGGCAGAAAATTACAGCCGATAAAATTCTAATTGCGGTAGGTGGAAAAGCCATCAAACCCGATATTCTGGGGATTGAGCATGCCCTAGTTTCAGACCAAATGTTTCATTTACCAGAGCAACCTAACCATTTGGCGATCGTAGGGGGTGGCTACATCGGCGTTGAGTTTGCGGGTATTATGCAGGGTTTAGGAACTCAGGTGACTCAAATCATCCGAGAGGATATGATTCTGAAGAAGTTTGATGAAATGATTCGTACTGAGGTGCAGAACGGTATGATTCAGCATGGCGTTCATTGCTTGACGAATACTGAAGTAACAAGCATTGAGAAGATGCCTGAGGGATTACAGCTAACACTCTCTAATTCATCGCATAAAATCGTTAATGCAGTTCTGTTTGCAACAGGGCGAACTCCTAATGTTGCTGAGCTACGATTAGAGAATGCAAAGGTTGAAATTGATCGACAGGCGATCGCAGTCAATGAATTTAGTCAAACTAACCAATCCCATATCTATGCGGTAGGCGATTGCACAAATCGCGTCCAATTAACCCCCGTGGCGATCGCCGAAGGAAGGGCATTTGCCGATACGGTATTTGGTAAGCGGCACTGTCGAGTTAACTACAATAACATCCCCTCATCGGTCTTTAGTAACCCTCAAGCCGCTTTTGTCGGGCTAACGGAATCCGAAGCTCAACAGCAGTTTGGAGTGGATAATGTTATCGCTTACTGTACTACATTCAAACCGTTATTCCATAGCCTGACTGACAGGGATGACACAGCTAGCATGAAACTGGTCGTTGATAAAAAGAGCGATCGCGTACTGGGGGCGCATATGGTTGGAGAATATGCGGCAGAAATTATGCAAATTGTGGCGATTGCAGTTACCGCAGGGCTGACAAAGGCAGATTTTGATGCAACAATGCCTCTGCATCCGACATCTGCAGAGAAATTTATAATGCTGTAAATGACGACAACGTTAGAAATATACTTTGAACCGTAGAGTGGTCTATGTTAGTGGTACTTTAATTCTGCATCTCAACTGACGTTGAAGATCTCTCTCTCATGAAAGAGTACGGTTTGAGAATCAATCGCTTGCCCTAATAAGGGCATTCTTCGACTTAGACAATATTTGACTTAACAATATTTGACTTATAAGTATAAGGAAAGATACGAACAATGACGACAGCTACCCATGATGAAAAAGTTACAAGACTGCGGGACCTAGTGAGAGATTGACTTTTGTATGCTGACAACGATCGCCGAAGATGGCAGTTTGCATAGCCGTCCTAATCAGTCAATGGCGAAATTGAACCCCATGGCGATCTCTGGTTTTTTACCTATGCTGATACTGCCAAAGTGACAGAAGTCGATCGCGTTGAACAGATCAATGTCAGCTTTTCTGCACCCGACAAACAGCGCTATGTCTCGATGTCAGGTACGGCAGGTTGGGTTGCAAAAACGCTCGAGTTCATCAAAGCTGCCACCAGTGACAAATCAGCGGATAGTGGTGAAAATGAAAAGCTCAACTTGAAATAGAAAACGATGTCTTACTGTTCTTGATAATTCCATAGCAAGCCACCATCGACGAAGAACGTTGACCCCGTGATGTAATCTGCATCCGCAGATGCCAAAAATGCGACCAGGGAGGCAACATCTTTGGGTTGTCCTAAGCGCCCTAGTGGAATGTTTTTAATAACTGTGTTGAGTTGATCAGGGTTATTCAAAAGCTCCTGATTAATGGGAGTTTCAATTGCTCCCGGTGCCACATTATTAATTGTGATGCCCAATGATCCTAGTTCTACAGCTAAGTTTCGCATCATCATCTTAACTCCGCCTTTACTAGCACAATAAGTTGTAAAGTGAGGAAAAGAAAGCTCTTCGTGAACAGAGCTAATGTTGATGATTTTGCCTGATCGCCCTGTCTCTCGCAAGTGTTGCACGATCGCTTGAGTTGCAAAAAACACGCCCTTCAGATTTACATTCATGACATTATCATAGTCTTCCTCTGTCACATCCCAGAAGTCACCCTGCTTTTCCAATCCGGCATTATTGACTAAAATATCGAGCTTCCCAAACTGCTGGATACCCTCAGCAACCATTCTACGGACATCCTCGACTGCTCCTAAATCTGCTTGAATCACATACCCTCTGCGTCCAGTGGCTTCAACCCCTGCTTTAGTCTCTTCTGCGCCTTCAGGGTGAGATCGATAATCGATAACAATATTGGCTCCCTCCTCAGCAAGGCGAATGGCGATCGCTTGTCCAATACCCTGACTACTGCCAGTCACTAAAGCGATTTTTCCTTCAAGCTTCATAGCATTCTCCTGTAAGGTAATAAGTTGTAATCTGAACAGCTTAGATGAGTGATGCAATGCTGCCTTGATTAGTGACTTCCTGATGCTGTAATTCCAATACGGTTGCCCAAGGCAAGACGACCAACCAAAGCAGTCCATCCAGTTTGGTGACTGGCTCCTAACCCCCGTCCTGTATCTGCATCAAAGTATTCGTTGAACAGTATTAAATTTTGCCAGTTGGGATCATCACTGTAGCGTCTCTCCTCACCCTGCCAAGGACATCGCCTCCTATCATCCGGCATAAAGAGTCGCCCTAATCGAGTGCTAATCTCCTGTGCCACTTGCTGCAAGTTCATTTGCCGTCCTGATCCAGTCGGGCATTCTACTTGCAAAGAATCACCATAGAAATGGTAGTAGCGTTCAAGCGCTTCAATAATCAGATAGTTGAGCGGAAACCAGATAGGACCACGCCAGTTAGAATTGCCGCCAAACGTGTCGTTGGTCGATTCACCGGGTGTATACTCAACGCGATATTCTTGTTCATCCACCCAGAATGAATAGGGATTGTCTCTATGAATTTTAGAGAGTGATCGAATTCCGTAGGGCGACAGAAATTCATTTTCATCGAGCAGGTAACGTAACACTTGCAGCAGGCGATCGTGAGTGGGAATCGAGAGTAAGCGACGCTCATGCTGAGGGTCTTCGCGTAAGCAAGAAATTTGCTGCGCCAACTCTGGACGATTTTCTAATAACCAGTGCATTCGTTTAGAAAAATCTGGCAACGCATCCATGGCAGATTGATCTAGAACCTCAACGGTGAGCAGCGGTAGCAATCCCACCAGCGATCGCACCCGCAGCGGTACTGCTTTCTCTCCATCAGCAGCTTGATTTTGGCGCAACTGATCGTAGTAAAAGCCATCCTGTTCATCCCACAATCCTGTGCCGTCAAAGGTATTGATAGCGCTAGAGATGGACATAAAGTGTTCAAAGAATTTCGAGGCAAGGTCTTCATAGGCTGCATCTTCTGAAGCTAACTCCATTGCCATTGCCAGCATTGTGCTGCAATAAAATGCCATCCATCCGGTCGCATCGGCTTGCTCCAACTGTCCATCCACAGGCAAGGGATGAGAGCGATCGAATACACCAATGTTATCCATGCCTAGAAAGCCTCCTGCAAAAATGTTCTTGCCTGCAGCATCTTGACGATTTACCCACCAGGTAAAGTTAATCAGCAATTTTTGAAAGACACGGGCTAGAAACAGGCGATCGCGCTGACCTTTGGGAGCCGTAAGCTTGTAAACTCGCCAACATGCCCACGCATGTACCGGAGGATTGCTATCAGAAAAGCCAAACTCATAGGCAGGCAGTGCCCCATTCGGATGCATGTACCACTCGCGCAGCAACAAAATGAGCTGCTGCTTGGCAAAATCTGGGTCGATCTTGGACAGGGGAATCATGTGGAAGGCGAGATCCCAGGTCGCGTACCAAGGATACTCCCACTTATCGGGCATGGAAATAACATCGCGATTGTACAAATGCTGCGCCCAATTGTGATTAAGTCCCGGTCGAGCAGGCTCAACAGGATAAGTTGGATCGCCTGCTAGCCAATCCGCCACGCTGTAGTGGTAAAACTGCTTTGACCACAACAATCCGGCACAGGCTTGACGCACAACCTGGCGTTCCTCAAACTTCAGGCTTTCAGGAAGAGCGGCGTAAAAGGCATCCGCTTCCTGAAGCCGCTGTTCAAACAGTCGATCGAATCCCTCACCAAACGCGGCTTTTGGAGCATTATCTTGAGCAAAGAGCCGCAATTTTAGCGTGACTGTAGCTCCTGCGGCAATCTGTAGGGGATAGTGTACGGCGGCTTTGGTACCGATCGCTTCTGGATTTACCGCCGCTGTTTGTCCTTGCACCAGATAGCAGTGAAAGGCATCCTTGACATAAGGGCTAGCATTTGGCGTATTGTATAATTTCTCCGTGTTAGTCTCGTTGTCGGTAAACAATAGCTTTACCGAAGTATCTCCGGGTAGCGGTTCAGTGACCAGATGAAATTGCCCTAGAGTTGAATGCTCTGCGATTAGCCCTGCGTCATTGCGCTCAATCCTTGGCTTTGGCTCATACCCTTCGCCTGTACGCCCCCAAGACCAAGTGTTCTTAAACCATAGAGTTGGCAAGATGTGAAGTGGAGCAGCTTGGGCACCGCGATTGGCGATCGTCACCCGGATCAAAATATCATTAGGACCAGCTTTGGCGTACTCGACGAATACATCAAAATAATGATTCTCATCAAAAATGCCCGTGTCTAACAGCTCATACTCGCGCTCTTGCGGGCTGCGGCGCTGGTTTTCTTCGACTAGCTGCACGTACGGAAACTCAGCTTGCGGATATTTGTACAGCGCTTTGCAGTAAGAATGAGTCGGAGTCGCATCAAGGTAAAAATAACACTCTTTTACGTCTTCACCGTGATTGCCTTCAGTGTTACTCAAGCCAAACATCCGCTCTTTCAAAATCGGGTCGCGTTCATTCCACAGTGCAATTGCAAAGCAAAGCCGTCCTTTGCGATCACACAATCCCAACAGACCATCTTCACCCCAGCGATAGGCACGACTGCGAGCCTGATCATGGGGAAAGGAGTCCCAACTTAACCCCTCAACTGAGTAGTCTTCGCGTACTGTGCCCCATTGCCGCTCAGAAAGATAGGTTCCCCAGCGCTTCCAGTCTTGCTCCCGTCGTGCGTCTTCTGCTAAACGTTGAGACTCATCACTGAGATTGTTGTCTGTCATGTCATCTTTCAAGTTTTGCGAATCAACGAATGCATTTAGGATAAAGTATTACTCGCTGCCTGCACATATTCTGTATGTATAAGATAATTTCAATTCACGATTTTCAGTCTGTTACAGAATGCTCAGCAAAGTTGCACTATCGTCCCCGCCGCGCAGATTCACCGGATTTGTAGAAGCAAGTCACCAACCTTTGGCAAAGCCGGAGGCTTGAAGATGGAGCCGCTCAAAGCGGCTTGAACCTACCACTCATCGCTGAGTCGCATCTGCTCAATGCGTTGATCTTCCGCTTCTTGTCGTTGGATGTATTGCCGCACGATTGCTTCTTCCCGTCCCACGGTTGATACGTAATACCCCCGCGCCCAGAAATGTTGCCCCACAAAGTTCTTCCGCTTCCCTCCATAGTTACGCGCAATCGCAATGGCACTCTTGCCCTTGAGGAATCCCACCACTTGAGAGACCGAGTACTTCGGTGGAATCAAGATCAGCATATGCACATGATCTGGGCACAAATTCCCTTCTTCGATCCGGCACTCCTTCTGCCGCGCCAGTTCATGGAATACATCCCTCAAATACTGCCGTAGCTCTTTGTACATCGCTTTGCGCCGATACTTGGGGATGAATACCACATGGTATTTGCACTCCCACTTCGTATGACTTAAACTGCCTGTGTCTTTCATGAGTCTTCTTTGCACCAACCCTTCCTTAGTTGATGTTAAAGAGACTCTTTCCTACCTTCCGATCTCTGTCAAACTGCGACTCCCGCAACCATCAAACTTTGGGAGTCTCCCAGCAGATCTGGGGGGTTACCCGACTGAATTATGAAGAAACGTGTGCGTTTACCCTAAGATTGCGCATCAACCGCTTGCACTTTTTCTCAATACCTCTCATCAAAATACGCCTGCCATTACCCTAAACAGGGCTGACCGCAGGCGTATCGAGTTGGGACTGCTCGTCTTTAAATTTGCTGAATTCGCTCAGGCTGCAATACTATCTATTTCTACCAGAGTCAACCAGCACAGCCAGTCCAATGTCCTGAGCCTGGGGTAACTTCCTTCAAACAAGCTCCCTGTAAATTGACTCCATTGAGGGAAGCACCTTTAAACACTCGTTCATCCGAGCTGTACCTTGATAACAATTCACGCGCGCTGTCTACAGGTTGATTGAACATAATCCTTTTGCGGCGAGACTGTGCCGCGTTTATAGGCTAATACTTCATTATGTGTTGATCTATACGAATGAACGATCTTGTAAAAGGTGAGAGGCTGCTGTTAGCCTCAGCAATTTGGTCTGCCTGCCTGAGAGAAGTGGTTGAAAGCTAGACGAGGCATGGCTTTACCATTCTGCCTATAGTTTCTGATCTCCTTCTGAACTTCAGACTTAACGATTTTACATAGAACAGCGTTCGCAGGTAGTCCGACATTCACTCGGTCGCAACAGTATCTGAGATTATCGCTCAGATCTAAGTACAGGACAAAAGTTGCAGAACGTGAAAGAACTCATCGGTAAACAGCTCCAGGTTCAATAATATTCTGCGAAGGTAATCTAAACCATCACGAAAGGTACTCTTGGCTTTGCGTCCATGCTT
>JAHHHD010000049.1 GCA_019359505.1 Drouetiella hepatica Uher 2000/2452
AAGACTCGTTTTGTGCGATGAGGATATTTGTGGATATAATCGAGTGGATTTTTCATCTTTGGTAGAGCGGTAAAACTCCGTTCTACCATCTTTCTTTACCACTATTTATATTTCGGACAGGTCTATTTGAAGTGAGAGCATTCTTATTTGAAGTGAGAACATTGCGGGTTAAAACAGCAAAGTTTCAGGTTGAAATGAAAATACTCTCATTTGAAACGAGGTAATTTTGGGTTGCGATCGAATTAGTCCTGTTTGAAATGAGAATGTTCTTGCTTGCAGTGAAATCACTCTCGTCTTAGATAGAAATTCTGGAGTTTTGAAGGC
Organism: Drouetiella hepatica Uher 2000/2452; assembly: GCA_019359505.1. Taxonomy (GTDB): domain Bacteria; phylum Cyanobacteriota; class Cyanobacteriia; order Elainellales; family Elainellaceae; genus Drouetiella; species Drouetiella hepatica. The sequence goes on from JAHHHD010000049.1 coordinate 325, forward strand.
GATCGTTCCTATTTCTCATCCAAACAGCGGAGAATTGGGCTAGAACTAGGTAAAAATTAGCCCCAGTTTTAACCGTTTATGGAACTCGTCACGCTTGCTGCTACGCTTGCCACGCTGTTTTTTTCGGAAGCGCTGAAGGAGGGCGGCAAGACGTTGGGTAAAGAAGTGTCTGAACGCACGGCACAGCTCGTTACTTCTGTACGCAACAAGTTTAAGTCGTCTGGAACAGAGGGATTGTTGGTGCGGGCAGAGAAGCAGCCCTCAGAATCAAATATTGCTTTGGTGGAAGCAGAGCTAGTGGCACAGATTGAGGAAGATCCGTCCTTTGCCACACAGCTTCAGGATCTGGTGCAACAGCTTCAGGCGGCGGGGGTGGTGCGTCAGGTGATGGCAAGTGGACTCGATCTCTCTGGCGATCTGGAAGCGGGCGATTTGACACAGCGATCGACTCAGGCAGGTGCAGTAGATCAGGTAATGCTGGCGGATGTGAAGGCGCAAAATATCAAGCTGGGTAATCTGACGCAGGACAGCTAGGGGCATGAGTCAGTCAGAGGGTCTACCAGAGGAAAGTATTTCAGCCGCGAAGCAGATCAGGCAAAGTATTTTCGAGAATGTGCAGGCGACGAATATCCAAACCGGGGATATTCATCAAACGATTCATTTGCCCTCAGCCGATCGCCCCACAATAACCCAGCTATCTGAAATTCCCTATCGCGGATCGCCTCATTTTTTGGGGCGCGATCGGGCAATGGCAGACCTGCATCAGGCTTTGCAGCAGAACGATCGCGTGGCAATTACGGCGATCGCTGGGATGGGGGGCGTAGGCAAGACGGAATTGGCGGTTCAATATGCGCGGCAGCACCGGGAGAGCTATCCGGGTGGGGTCTGTTGGCTCCGCGCTAGAGAAAGCAGCCTGGAAGCGCAGCTTTTGCAGAAGGTGGAGCTGGAGTTGAGGCTGTCGGTGCCGCAAGAGTGGCGGGGAAAACTGCTGTCGTTGGCGGAGCAGGTGCAGTGGTGCTGGCACAACTGGCAGCCGGATGGCTTGGTGCTGGTGGTGCTGGATGATGTGACAAGTTTGGCGGACTGTCGGGCAGTATTGCCCACGGATCAGCGGTTTCGGGTGGTGCTGACGACGCGGCAGCGGGGGCTGGATGCTAGCTTTGTGGAGCTGCCGCTGGATGTTTTGGCGGAAGAGGATGCGATCGCCCTCTTGCAGGAGGTGATTGGGGCAGCGCGAGTGGCGCGAGAGCCATCTGAGGCGGCAGAGCTGTGTGCCTGGTTGGGATACCTGCCGCTGGGACTGGAACTGGTGGGGCGATATTTGGGAGGCGATCGATTCCTCTCTTTGGGCGAGATGCTGGAACGGCTGAAGGCACAGTCAATTCAAGATCCTTCGGTGGATCGAGACGCGCAGTATCAAATGACGGCACAGCTAGGGGTGAAGGCGGCGTTTGAGTTGACCTGGCAAACCCTGGATGCGGCAACGGCAGAGGTGGCGATGCTGCTGAGTTTGTTTGCAGCGGATGTGATTCCCTGGTCTTTGGTGGAGTGGATGATGCAGCGGGTGCATGGCGAGGAGTCCGCTGTCTCTGATGCCAGACGAGAGCTGGATAATCGCTACCTGATTCAACCTGTTGATCCGGCTGAGGCGGATGATTCAGGAGCTTACAAGCTGCATCCGCTGATTCGGGAGTTTTTGCAGGCTAAGCTGACAGAGTTTGCAAACGCTGAACCGCTGCGGCAGGCATTCGTTGATGAGATGATCAGAATGGCTCAGCTAATGCCGCAAGCTCCAACCCTTGATTTCGTTGCAGCCTTTGACATCGTGCGCCCTCATCTGGAAGAAGTGGTGACTGGGATGAGCGATCGCGTTAGCGATGACGATCTACCTTGGGCGTTTTGGGGACTGGCTCGATTTTATGAAGGGCAAGGGCTATATGCCCTAGCAGAACCCTGGTGTCGAGAATGCCTAACAGCTACGCAAAGGCGGTTAGGGGAAGAGCATCCCGGTGTAGCAGCCAGCTTCAACAATCTGGCTGAACTTTACAAATCTCAGGCGCGATATGGGGAAGCAGAACCTTTGTACATCCGAGCATTTGAGATGTTCAGACGTCTATTGGGTGAAGAGCATTCGTATGTGGCAACCAGTCTTAACAATCTAGCGTTGATCTATGAATCCCAAGGGCGATACAGCGAGGCAGAACCGCTCTTATTGCAAGCCTTAGAAATACACAAATCCTTTTGGGGCGAAGAGCATCCCGATGTGGCAACCAGTCTTAACAACCTGGCATTGCTCTATGAATCCCAAAGACGATACAGCGAGGCAGAACCGCTATATCTCCAAGCTTTGGAGCTAAGTAGACATCTACTCGGTAATGACAATCTTCGTGTAGCCATAAGTCTCAACAATCTGGCAGCACTCTACGCATCTCAAGGGCGATATAAGGAGGCAGAACCGCTGTATCTTCAAGCTTTGGAGTTGAGAAAACACCTTTTGGGTGAGGAGCACCCTGATGTAGCAACCAGTCTCAACAATCTGGCATTGCTATACAATTTCCAAGGGCAATTTAGGGAAGCAGAATCACTGTATCTCCAAGCTTTGGAGTTGAGAAAACGCTCTTTGGAAGGAGAGCATCCCAATAGGGCAACCAACCTCGACAATCTGGCAGCACTCTATGAATCCCAAGGGCGCTACAGCGAAGCTAAACCCCTCTATCTCCAGGCTTTGTCCATTTGCGCGAAGACATTAGGAGACAATCACCCCAGTACCCGCACCATCGGTCAAAACCTTGAGAACCTCCATCACCAAATCCACCCCGATCGCTCCTCCTCTCCTCAGAAAAGACGATCGCATCCCCTCATCCAATTCCTCAAAGCCATTATTCGCGCCCTAAAACGGCTATTCCGCCTGTAGAAACCAGAGCAGCAATGACCCCAAAGAGGCGATCGCATTGAGTGATGGAGCGATCGCTCTAAACTAGAGATATTCGAGAACATAACCGCCTTCAAATTGCCAGTATGGAACCAGTGATCTATCAAATCGATGCCTTCTGGGATACCGACTCAGCCGTCTGGGTTGCCACCAGTGACGATGTTCCAGGATTGGCAACAGAGGCAGACACCATTGAAATACTCAGCCAAAAACTCCGCAGCATGATTCCAGAATTATTGCGTCTAAACCACGTCATTGCTGGAGATTATGCCGGAGCGATCGCCTTTCAACTCACCAGCCATCGGCAAGAATTGATCAAGGTAGCATCCTAAAATGGCTGAATCGTTAACGCCCAAATTAAAGAAAATCCTAGTAGTAGCTGGCTGTTCTTTAGAGCGACAAGGCAAAGGCGATCACGAAATTTGGTACAGCCCAATTACTCAACGGCGCTTTGTTGTGGACAGCGCGATCAAGTCCCGTCACACCGCTAACGCAGTTTTGAAACAAGCTGGACTGCCAAAAGAATTTTAATAGAAGATGACAGGTAAAGCGATGCAGATTGAAATTCAACTTGATGAAGAACGGGCAGGCAAGCTAGCGCAGATTCAGCAGCAAACCCAGCAGGATGCGACTGAATTGATCGATCGCATGGTGAGTGAGGCGATCGATCAACGCTACCGAGAGCTACAATCCTCTGATGCCGATCCTTTAGCCAAATTAAAAAATAGTGGCTTCATTGGCTGTGGAAAAGCCGATCCAAATCTGTCTACCAACTACAAAGAAATCCTGAAAACAGAATGGGCAGCCAAGCATGGTTATCACTGACACTGGATTCTGGTTAGCGCTTGCTAGTGACGATGATGTCTATCATGCTCAGGCTCAAAATGTCCTCGATCGTCTCCAAGAGCCACTCATTACAACCTGGTGTGTGGCGACAGAAGCTTGCTATCTATTGCTAACTCGCATTGGCAATCACGCCCAAGTTAGCTTCATGAACAACTTGTTCACTGGTGGAGTGCAGATCTTTGACTTGCAGCTGCCTCATATCCAGCGAATGCTCCAACTGATGGAACGCTATGCGGATCTACCGATAGGATCTAGCCGATGCGTCGCTCATAGTCCTAGCCGAACACCTGGGTCACGGGCGCATTCTAACGGTAGATCGGCGAGACTTCAACGCCTATCGCTGGAGCAACAACAACCCTTTTGAAAATCTGTTGCTCTCATAAACTGCTCTCAAAGGCGATCGCATTGAGACGGAGAGCGATCGTCCTAAACTAGACATATTGCAGTTGAGCCAGTTTATTTCTGGAGACTATGCAAGAGCGATCGTCTTTCAACTCGCGACCTAGGTAATTTGCCCAACCTACATCGCCAATACTTGGCTTTTCAAAGGCACGAGAGCCTGGTGCAGGACGCTCGGTTTGGCGTTGAGATAGACTTCTCGACCACTACTCTCGTTGTGCCCCACCACGATCGCTCCAATAATAGTGCCTAGATCGGGATACATTTCCTCACGCATTACCCCTTGATCCAAGAAATCTGGAATCTTAATCAAACCCTTGACTGAAGCCTCGCCCAGATCAACAAATACGCCAAACGGAGCATGATGTTCCACTTTGCCCTGAACAAATTGACCCAAGGGATACTTCAACTTGATTTGATTCAAACTTGGATTATCCATTCGATTCACCGAGATTTGAGAATACGTGGACATTCATTAAGCACTGGAAACAAGCGCTGGGGAATTATGACTTCAATCCGCTCTCGCCCGTCTTTCTCATCATAACGATATTCCAAAAGCTTAAAATATGCCTCATAAATAACAGGATCTACCAAAACCTCAAGAATTCCCTCTTGGTAGCTTCAGCAATGCTGCGGTCGTTAGCCCCTGCAAAATAGCAACTCCCATCGGTATAGGGAGGATTGTAAGGAAAATCAGTAGGCTGAAATCCCTCCTTTAAAAGCTTTTGTCCTTTCCCTCGCTGTGGAGCTTTATAAATTGTGATGCCCTGAAGGGTCTGAGCTTGGATTGACTGCATTTCTTACACCTAATCCGATCGCCTCCCTGGCCCAAACTCATCGGGCAAATCCTCGATCGCAATCTTCAATTCTCGACACAAGGCTTTAACCTGTGGAATGTTGGGTCTAGCGGCGGATTCACCAGATTCCCAACGTTGATAAGTGCGAAGAGGAATCCCACACCGCCGAGACAATTCTTCTTGCGTCAGACCCGCTTTTTCTCTCAACTGTTTTAACGGCGATTCGCCCGCTTTTGGTTGTCTGTCTTCAACCATGACGATAACGACAAATCCTCGCGACAGATTGACGTAGGGAATGGTTCATGGCAAGATGATTCAAAGATAAAAATTGAGTGATTGTCGGCATTTAAGCAGCCTATCCAGGTTGAAAATGCCGTCTCAGCACTTTGCCCAATTAGAACGATCGCGTGATGAGTTTTGCACTCACCACAGCTTTGCCCTGCCTTAAATCCTAAACCAGAGAAGCTCCCATGACCTACTTCGATCGCCTTCATCCTTGGTGCATTATTCGTCTATTGCCTAATATGCAGCGAATTGTTGTCGCTCGATTCCGCTATCGGGGGCAAGCCGAGGAATACCTTCGCATTCTGCAACGGCTAAATCCTGAAGCCAATCACATTTTGGTGTTTGATCCACCCGATCGCCTTTTCTCTAATGCGTACTGCCATCAGGCAACTGGCGGCAGTGGATGGGTGAGAAACGCGTACTCTTCTACGATTCGATCGCCCAGCAGATGCTCTTGGATAATTTGCTCGATCACTTCTGGGGAGGCGCTGTGATACCACACGCCATCTGGATAGACCAGCAAAATCGGCCCTTTTTGACAGACTCGTAGGCAATTGGCTTTGGTGCGAAAAATGCAGGTGGGGCGATCGGCAGTCGGCTGATCCAGTCCGAGCTGCTTCAGGCGTTTCTTGAGGTAATCCCAGGCAATCAGACTCTCTGCTTTATCGCAGCACTTGGGCACCGTCTGGTCAGCACAAAGGAATAGGTGGCGCTGAATTTGAGGTATGCCTAAGGTCTGAACACAGGCACTTAGGGAATCCAGGAGCGAATCTGGCGCGGTAACATCACAGTCGGGAGCCATAGTTGAGCTGCGCTTATCTGCGCTTATTCAGCAATCACTATGTCCATCCTAATTCACGATCGCCAGAATACTATTTCTAGCGCGAACTCTAGAACTAAACTGAGGAACTATGCCAGAGGTTTTTGGACAGTTGCCGAGAACCGAAGCGCCCTGGGTGCTATTGGGAGCGGTGCAGACCGTTGAAGTGTTGCCACAGCAGGTCAGGTTTGGCTGCGAGAATGCCCAGCTTTGGATCAGCGTTTTGGCGACAGGGTTAATTCGGGTACGGCTGGTGCGAGGAGAGCCATTGCCTCGGCGATCGTGGGCAGTTGCCAAAGCTGATGAAGCATGGGCGATCACTCCTTTTGAAATCCACGAGACCGCAGATTGGGTAGAAATCACAACCGATCGCCTGCGGGTGCGGGTTGAGCGTCATCCCTGTCGTTTCACCTGTTTTGACCTGAAGGATGAACAGAGCGATCGCCCTTTTGCCTCAGACCTCAGCATGGGCTGGCGCGGCAACACAACCGCCTGCTGGAAGCAAATTCACCCAGACGATCGCTTCTACGGCTTTGGCGAACGGACGGGGCTACTAGAGAAGCGATCGAAGCGGTTTACAAACCTGACTACCGATTCGCTAGACTACACCAGTCTCACGGATGCCATGTATCAGACGATTCCGGTGTTTCTGGTGCTGCGTCCAGAAATCTGCTACGGCGTGTTCTTCAACACGACCCATGCCAGCAGTTTTGATGTGGGTGCAACCCATCTCGATCAGCTCCAGATGGAAACGCAGGGCGAACTGGATTACTACCTGTTCTATGGCGCTGACCCGGCGGAAATTTTGCGGCTGCATACTGAGCTAACTGGGCGGATGCCGCTGCCGCCGCGCTGGGCGCTAGGCTATCACCAATGTCGCTGGAGCTACGGCTCTGAAACAGAGGTGCGTCAGGTGGCGCAAGGATTTCGCGATCGCCAGATTCCCTGTGATGTGGTTCATCTCGATATCGACTATATGCAGGGCTTTCGCGTCTTCACCTGGAACGCCCAGCATTTCCCTGATCCGGCAAAGCTAATCGGCGATCTGGGGCAGCAGGGCTTTCGGGTGGTAACGATCGTTGATCCAGGCGTGAAGTATGAGCCAGACAGCAACTATCCAATCCTGAATCAGGGTTTGGCGCAAGACGCTTTCATCCGGTACGCCGACGGCAAAGTGTTCCATGCCTATGCCTGGGCAGAGCGCTCTGTGTTTCCTGACTTTATGCGATCGCAGGTGCGTCAGTGGTGGGGTGACTCACACCGGGCGCTCACCGAGGTCGGCGTTGCAGGCATCTGGAACGACATGAACGAACCCGCCATGAACGATCGCCCCTTTGGTGATCCGGGTGAAAAGATATGGTTTCCTGAAACCGCCCCTCAAGGCGATGGCGCAGACCGCACCACCTACGCCGAAACCCACAATCTCTATGGGCAAATGATGGCGCGATCGGCAGCGGAAGCTCTGGAGGCTTTGCGACCTCAGCAGCGGTCATTTGTGCTAACGCGATCGGGCTATGCCGGAATCCAGCGCTGGTCGGCAGTCTGGACAGGGGACAACCACTCGCAGTGGGAATATCTGGAAATGTCCCTACCCATGCTCTGCAATTTAGGGCTGTCGGGAGTTGCCTTTGTGGGAGCCGACGTGGGTGGTTTTGCGGGAAATGCCACGTCAGAGCTGTTTGCCCGCTGGATGCAGGTGGGAATGCTCTATCCGCTGATGCGCGGTCACTCTATGATCGAAACTAGACCCCACGAACCTTGGGCGTTTGGCGATCGCATCACCGAGATCTGCCGTCAGTACATCAATCTGCGCTATCAGCTTTTGCCCTACCTCTACAGCCTGTTCTGGGAAGCAGCAACCACAGGCGCCCCGATTTTGCGACCGCTGGTTTATAACTTTTCTGCCGATCCGCAGACCCACTCTCTTGCCGATCAGGTGATGCTAGGAGCTTCGTTGATGGCAGCTCCAGTTCTGCGACCGGGGGTGACTTGTCGGGTCGTTTACCTGCCGCAGGGCACCTGGTATGACTGGTGGACGGGCGAAAAGTATGAGGGGAACCAGCATATCCTGGCAGATGCACCGCTGGAAACAATGCCGCTCTATGTCCGAGCTGGAGCCATTATCCCGATCGCGCCTACCCTGCAGCACACGGATGAATTTCCCGTGACCGAGCTACGCCTCAAAGTCTATGCTGGCGTAGGTGAATTCACGCTGTACGAAGATGACGGCAATAGCTTTGAATACCGTAATGGCGCTTGGGCTACAACGCATTATCGAGTTTACCCAGAGGGCGATCGCATAATTGTGGCAATCGGCGAACGTCAGGGTGCTTGGAAACCCCATCCGCGTCGAGTGATTGTGGAACTGGTAGGCACAGAGGCGCAGGAATTTGAAGATGAGGGGAGCGATCGGAGGTTGGTCTTTTTTGCCTAAAACTCCAGTATTCTGGAAACTTATGTTTGCCATTTATCGTCTATAGACAGTCATTCGTTAGATCAACCGATTCAATTTTTTCTGAGGAGCGCAGGGGTAATGAAAACACGAAATCTTTTTGACGATTTACTAGGAGATCTAGATGACTCTTCTGATTCTCGTAGAGACATTAACGGCACTATTAGAGCCGACAGTTTAACAGGCACTTCTGGCAGAGACACCATCAGAGGGCGATCGGGCGACGATAGCATTAGGGGTCTCAGCGGTGATGATCGGCTCTTCGGAGAGGATGACGATGACAACGTGCGGGGCGGCGATGGCGATGATACGCTCTTTGGCGGCGATGGAGACGATCGTCTTCGAGGCGAAGACGATCGCGATCTCATCTACGGCAACGACGACGATGATGAGGTGAATGGCGGTCGTGACAACGATACGCTCTACGGTGGCAATGGCAACGACAAGCTCAAGGGCGACGAAGGCAACGACAACCTGATCGGCGAAGATGACGACGACCAGCTTTTTGGCGGCAGCGGCAACGACTATCTGGACGGCGTTAGGGGTAACGATCGCCTGTTCGGAGAAAATGGCATCGATCGACTATTTGGCGGCGATGATAACGACGAGCTTTACGGCGGCGGTGACAACGATCAGCTCAGCGGCAATTTGGGCAACGATACGCTAGAGGGCGGCGATGGCAACGATCGCCTAGATGGCAATCCGGGAGATGATACCCTGGTGGGCGGCAAAGGCGATGACATTCTTACGGGCGGCGACGGCAATGACTTTTTGGATGGCAGTATAGGTTCAGACACCGTCAGAGGTGGGGCAGGCAGAGACATCTTCTTGCTGGCAACTGGGGTCGGACGCAACACCATCAATGACTTCAGAGATAGGCAGGATCTACTGGGTCTGTCTGGAAATTTAACCTTCCGCAGTCTCAGGATCGTCGCTGGTAGAACAGGCGGGACTGAGATTAAAGCTGGAAGAGATCCGATCGCCTTCCTGGTCAACGTTAGACCCAATCTCATCACCGCCGCTGACTTTACGTTTAGCTGACCCGTTTTGACTTTAAACAAATCTGGCTTCAGACAAAGTGGTAGGGTGGCAGCGGCGCTTCTAAACTGATTTCCCAGGCAGAATGCTGCCTCTGCCAAACGCTGAGCTGCTCATACAGCCAGCGTTCTGGTACCCGATCGCCCAAAATATAAAATCGCTCAACTTTGCTGAGAGCATCGCCCTGAGCGGCGCCAGAGTCGCCACGCACCCAGTCAGAATATTGACCAGCGATCGCCTCTGCAATCGCCTGGAGTTCAATCTGCTGCTGCTGCTGCCAGTCCACCTGCGCCTGATACGCCTCTTTTTTAGCCAAAAAATATTGTTTGCCCTTCAGATCTGGAGCAATTGGAGCCTCTACCAAAGAGACTGAGGCTAGCTTCAAGAGATACTCAGCCCGACCCTCAAACCTTTCTAGTTTGGCAACATAGTCACTTTGATGAGCCTCTAAATGCTCCACTAGCCCCTGCCGAGAGACAAACTGCGTGCCAAAGCGCAGCGGCAGTAGGGAAGTTTGCTGAAACATCTGACGTATGACGCGATCGTGCGCCACAACAGCCTGCATCAGGCGATCATCATTTTCGTGAAGAGTTTCGGCTGCCAAGTGGGGTTCTACGATCGCCGCCAAATCATCGACTTGCAGTAGCTCAACGGCTGCCGCAATTCCAAAGGGAAGCTCTAAGGAACGAGGCAAGTTGGGGAGAAATGCATAGGTGTATAGCATTACGTAATTGAGTTAGGACGAGTTATTTTTTGAGGGCTGCGCAGCTCTCAAAAAATAACTCATTGGATCTAAGCGCGTAGCGCCATACATGATGAGGGCTGTGCAATCAAATATGCGTTTAGAAAAAGTTTGGGCTTAGCAAGAACTGCGAAACACAAGAACCGCTCAGCGCTACCTTTCCTAGTAAAGCAGGAGTGCAGCACAACTGAGCGGTTAAGTGTAATTTGGGTTAGCTCTAATCTTTAACCCTTGCGGTTTAGCGCTTCAGCGGGTTTGCGATGGGCAATCTCAGCAAACTTGCCATTGGTATGACCATTACCGTTTCGAGGCTGAATCACGCCATAGCCACCATGGTTGCGCTCATAAATGACGTTGATCTCGCCCGTTTCTGAGCTGCGAAACATATAGAAATCGTGATCGACTAACTCTAGCTGTTCTTGCGCCTCCTGTAGCGTCATGGGCGGCATCGCAAAGTATTTCGTCCGCACAACGGTGCCGGGAAGCTCTGGAACGCGATCGTCGCTGAGCAACGTGGGCGCGACAGATTCTGGCTCTAGCACATCCGCAGTTTTGATCGACGCATGAATCTGTTCATGGCGCTTTTCCTTATATCTGCGAAGCTGGCGGGCAATCTTGTTGGCAACTAAATCAATGCTGGCATAGAGACTCTCACTGCTTTCTTCGGCCCGGACGACTGTTCCATTGGCATAGATAGTAACTTCAGCGATCTGGCTGGGATTGATTCTGGGATTACGAGCGACAGAAAGATGAACATCGACCTCGGTTGTCAGGTGTTGAAAATGGACAACAGCCTTTTCAATTTTCTGATGAACATACTCACGAATAGCCTCGGTAATTTCGATGTTTTTGCCCTGGATAACAAGCTTCATATTAAGCTCTCTCCTAACAAGGTTGGCTCTTCCATTCACCCTAACACTTTGTATTGTGGACAACAGGCGAGTTTATAATCTTTTGCATGGGTTGATAATTCTTGATAAGAACATCGAGAATTATCCGAGACTTGGGTTAAATTACGCTTGTTTTTCAGTCTATCTTTCAAGGTATTCTTGTAGATCGTGTGATGCAATCTTCCTTGGCTCAATGTCATCTTTACAATGGCGGTTTGGTGCCCTACGAGACGGCTCTGACCTGGCAGCGATCGCAAGTGACCGATCGCAGAGCCGATCCCTCCCTGCCCGACGCTTTGCTACTGCTGGAACATCCTGCTGTGTACACCTTGGGTCACGGGTCAACCCTAGAGTTCCTCAAGTTCGATCCCGCTCATTCGCCCCATTTGCTATATCGGGTCGAGCGGGGAGGCGAAGTCACCTACCACTGTCCAGGGCAACTCGTAGGCTATCCTATTCTCAACTTGCGTCGTCATCAGCCAGATCTGCACTGGTATTTACGGCAGCTTGAAGAAGTGCTAATCCAGGTTTTGGCGCTCTATGGGCTGAAGGGCGATTGCATTCCCGGCTTCACGGGAGTCTGGCTAGAGGGGCGCAAAGTTGCGGCGATCGGCATTAAAGTGAGCCGTTGGATTACAATGCACGGCTTTGCCCTGAACGTTTGCCCCGATTTGTCAGGATTTCAGCACATTATTCCCTGTGGCATCGAAGGTAAGCCAGTCGGCAGCTTGGCCGAATTCGTCCCCAATATCAGCTTTGACCAAGTGCGCCAGCAGATTGCCACCATATTTTCAGAGATATTTCAACTCCAGCTCCAGCCTATGCCCTGGGTCATACCCATTTAAATTGATGAGGCGGCAGATGATTTTCGAGAGCCGCGCTCGGCGCGGCTCTCGAAAATCATCTGCCCTGCTTGGGTCTTAAATTGGTATCAGCAATTTAAGACCCAAGCTGAAACTGGAGAGGATTCAGGATTCAGGAGCCAGAATCGTCCAAATTCCGTAAGATTACTTGAAAATAGCTCTTCTGAATCCCAAATTCTGAGTCCAGAATTGTCCGGGTTCCGTGAAATTACTTGAAAATAGATGTAACATTTTGATTAAGGTTTTGTTTAATGGCTTGTAGGGTGACATCGTTGGCTGGAGTGATCTGAATTCATGTTCATAGCGTCCCATCTTGACTCGTCAAATGTTTGCGATATCTACTCATTGCCAAGGGCTGTAAAGCTTGAGGCTTTTAGCCTTTTGGATGCAGTTATTCCTTTGCGGCAGCGCGATGAACAGATATTGACGGAATTATTTCGGCAAGAAGGAATTGAGGCGATCGAAGAAGATATCGCCTGCAATCTCTTGTGTAGGCACCCAGAACCCTGTTGGGAAGATGATCCGTTTGAGTTTCTAAGAGAATATCTCTAAATACGCGATGTGCAACTTGGTCTGAAAGTCTTGTAGGATCGCCATCTCGCCCGTCCGAATCTGGGCAGGATATCCAATCTGGGCAGACAAGAGGCCCGCCCCACGTAGATCAAGAGCTTTAGAACAAGAGGCGCACCTCGCGTTAAATAGATGCCATAGAAGAAGCCCTGCAAAAAGTTTGCAGGGCTTCTTCTGTACAAAACTAGGGTGAGCCTAGTCTGGGTTAGATTCGGGATAGTGATTGCGGATGCGCTCTGCTTCTGGGCAGTCTTCTGAGACGAGAGGTTCACCATCACCCCGCGACACGGCAGCCAGCTTTTGCATAACCGAACCAATGCTTTCTAAACGAATCATTTCCTCCCAAGAGCAAACTTCATCATCTTCGTCAGTTTCATAACGCACGGTCACCAAATCACCTTCAATGTCTAGGATGCGAGCGCGCTCGATCCAGCGTTGCTGATCCCGCAAAAAGATCCAAACCTCTCTACCATCACAACACAGTTGATAGATTTTGCGGTGTAGCATGTATCGCTTCTCCTCGGCAAACAACTAGCAAATAATCAACGAAACCTCAGCCTAGGTACGGAATAGCTTGCAGCTTACTCGCAATCAAAGGCAACGTAGAATCGCGCAGCTTCTCTGAAACTAGAGGCTAACGCAAAAACAGCAGAAAATCCTGCAAATATGGAAATAGTCATAAGACCGCTGGCATGAGCTGGGGCGCATGACGGGGTACGATGCATCGGCACGGGGCTGTAGCGAAAGATGCAGAGCTGTAGCGAAAGACTTCGAGGCACCTTCTGATTTTGCAAGCAGCCAATAAATTCATGATGGTTGAACAATTTAGATATGTCTGAAAATGCCACTCAAGATGAAAATAGTCTAGAATCAACCGACTCAGCTATCGCAATTAAACCTTGAGTTGGCTCTCTTGGGAATAGGGATCTCGCTGTGGAGTTTAAAGAGTGGATAAAGATAGACTGCTGGAACTCATATACTATTCTAGCGAAATTGAAGAAACTTTGGGAATTTCTCGTAGTTCATCGACAATTTCATCGACAGCTCATCAACATCATGGCGATTTTATTGGAGTTTTATGCTGCTGCATCTGAGTACTTGGCTAGAAGTTGAAGCGTATCTTAGCCGATCGCAGGGCTTAATCATCCCGATCGGCTCAACAGAGCAGCATGGGCCAACTGGACTAATTGGCACGGACGCCATCTGCGCAGAGGCGATCGCGCGGGGCATTGGCGAAGCCACTCAGGCGATCGTCGCACCCACCATCAATGTAGGTATGGCATTGCATCACACCGCATTTCCGGGCAGCATTAGCCTTCGCCCCAGTACGTTGATGCTAGTAATCCGCGACTCTTTGATGAGCCTAGTCAGAGCCGGATTTACAAAATTTTTCTTTGTCAACGGTCACGGCGGCAATATCGCTACGCTAAAGGCTGCTTTTTCAGAAACCTATCTAGACTTAGCCAATCTGAACTTGCCCCAGAGCGATCGCGTTCAGTGTCGGCTGGCAAACTGGTTTATGTGTGGCTCAGTCTATGGGCTGGCAAAGAGTCTCTATGGCGACCAGGAAGGCTCTCATGCCACACCCAGCGAAGTGGCTCTAACGCAGTATCTCCACCCGGAGGCAATTAAGCAGGCACCGCTCAGCCCCCAAGTTGCCTCTGGACAGCCCATTTACGGAGCGATCGATTTTCGGCGCCGCTACTCAGATGGACGCATGGGTTCCAATCCCGCTTTAGCAACTCCAGAGCATGGCAAGCAGTTCTATGACCTGGCAGTTAAAGAGCTAAGCGAGGGCTATTTGAAGTTCTTGAGCGAAGACTAGGTGGATTCTGACGAGCTTGGAGGTGTGACGATCGCCTCTTTAGCCTTTGCCCGCTCCTCTTTCTTCTTGCGATCGGCTTTCAGAATGTCATCTAAGACAATCCGAGCCTGCGTGATTTTTTCCAGATTGCCGCGATACAGCTCTAGATCTTTCTGAGCTTTGTCGGGCGACAGCTTCAGGGCTTCGCCGAGGGTTTGCAGCGCCTCATTCCGCCGCTTCTCATCTTTGACTAGGTCTGGATCGGTGGTTTCTAGCAGCGTGTATAGCCCGATCGCCGACAGACGGCTGTACTTATACTTGGAGTTGTTGGCAACAGCCTGCAATGCGCCCAGCAACGAACCCTCCTGATTTTCTCCAAGCTGACGCACCTTTGCCAGGAAATCTCCAGAGGTAAAAGCCGCGGCCTCAGACCGCAGCTGCTCAGCATCTTGGCGGTATTTCTGTGGATCAGACTGCAAAGACTGACACAAAGCGCTGAAAATAGAGGTCAAATCTTCTTCGGGTCGGTAGCCCTGCATGAAGCGATCGAAGGCTGTGACCACCCCTAGGGCGTAAATAGGGTCATAGCTAAAGTCCGCATTGACGGAAAGCAAGTGCATCTCTACCATCAATTCATCAACCACCCGCCGATAAATGGAGTTAATAGGGCGGGTGTGCAGGTTGTAGAAGGCTCTCTTGGTGTCGGAAACGGTGCGGACAGTACTCACTAGCGATTCTTAAAGATAATTCAATATTATTATCCCACATGGGAGCAGGATTAGAGATTATGCCCTCAAGACCCACGATATTTTTGCAGCTTTGAATTTTGAGGTGATACTAACTAATGCTAGGAGTAGATTTCCTGGCGCAACTCGCTTCTTGACCTGCCACTCCTGAGATTCTGCTATGGCTTACGAACCGCTACACCATAAGTATCGTCCGCAAACCTTTGCTGAATTGGTGGGGCAAGAGGCGATCGCCTCCACGTTAACAAACGCCCTGCGGCAGCAAAAAATTGCCCCTGCTTACCTGTTTACCGGAGCTAGGGGCACAGGGAAAACCTCCAGCGCCCGCATTTTGGCAAAGTCGCTGAATTGCCTCAATAGCGCGGTGCCTACTGAAAAACCTTGTGGAGTTTGCGATGTGTGTCGGGCGATCGCCAACGGTTCGGCGCTAGATGTGGTTGAGATCGATGCTGCCAGCAATACGGGAGTTGACAATATTCGGGAGCTGATTGAGCGATCGCAGTTTGCCCCAGTTCAGGCTCGTTTTAAGGTATATGTGGTCGATGAGTGTCATATGCTCAGCACTGCGGCATTCAACGCCCTACTGAAAACCCTGGAAGAGCCGCCCGATCGCGTCGTTTTTGTCCTGGCTACCACCGATCCGCAAAAGGTGCTGCCTACAATTATTTCGCGCTGCCAGCGGTTTGACTTTCGCCGCATTCCCCTTGATGCGATGGTGAGACATCTTAACCACATTGCCGCAAAGGAGGCGATCGCCATTACGCCGGAAGCGATTCAGCTTGTGGGGCAGATTTCGCAGGGCGGCTTGCGCGATGCAGAAAGCCTGCTAGATCAGCTGAGCCTATTAGAAGGAGAGGTGAGCAGCGATCGCGTTTGGGATTTGGTGGGCGCTGTACCTGAAAAAGATTTGCTGGCACTGGCACAAGCGATCGCCCAGGACGACTCTACGGCGGTAATCGATCAGGCGCGTCATCTAATGGATCGAGGGCGCGAACCCCTGACCGTATTGCAAAATCTCGCCAGCTTCTACCGAGACCTGCTGATTGCCAAAGCCACGCCCGATCGCCTGGATCTAGTTGCCATTACGCCTCCTACTTGGGCAGAACTCTGTCAGTTTGTGCAGGAACTCAATATTCGCTCGATTCTTTGGGGACAGCAGCGCCTCAGGGAAAGCGAGGGGCAGGTGAAGAATACGACACAGCCGCGCCTCTGGTTAGAAGTAACTCTGATGGGGCTGCTCCCTTCAGCATTACCTCAGAGCGGTGCCCCAACAGCCAGTCAGCTAGTACCAGGACAGTCTAATGGAGTCGGCAAGCCGCCAGCTCCTAAAGCGACCGCTGCTCCTGACCCTCTCCCGCCGCAGAACCGAAAAACGGCAGATCTCCCGCCACAATCTGCCTCCACGAACTCTGGAAATGGCAGTGTTGAATTGTCGCCTCTCCATGAAGAACCTCAGCTTCCGCCTCAGCCGGAACCGATCGTTGTCCCTGATCCCAAACCAGAGATTTCCCCAGCACTCGATCTGATTCAGTTTTGGGATCAGTTAGTTGCCAATCTGCATCCGCCTGGGACTCAAATGCTGTTGCGTCAGCAGGGTCACTTGATCGCATTTGATGGAAAACAGGCTCGTGTGGGCTTTAAGTCTCAGCAGCTTTTTAAGATGGCGATCGAGCGTGTGCCAAATATGGAGGCAGCGTTTGAAAAGATCTGTGGGCACAAGGTCAGGGTTGTTCCAGAGGTGATGATAGTCGGTGATGGACAGCCTAATGGCAGCCAGTCTAGTAACGGTAAGCCCAGCAATGGCAGGCTTGGTGAGCGATCGCCTCAGCCTACCGTCAGAGAGTCCTCACCCGAATTTAATGCCGCTGCTCCACCTACGCGACCCGATCGCGTTGAGCGATCCGACGCAAAGCCATCTCTGATAGGAAAATCAGTCCCATCTTCAATGGCTTCAGCTTCTCCCTTAGAAGCTTGGCAGCAAGAGGATGAAGTTAACAGAGCGGCGAAGAGCGTTGCCCAAATGTTCAACGGGCAGATTGTTGATCTAGAAGAGAGCTTGCAGCCTGTCGCAGAGGCAGTGTTGCAAGCTCCCGCCGAGGTCGTTGAGGCTGAAGTGGATGCAGATGATGACGATGATGTGCCCTTCTAAATAGCCGCCTTAAACTCCAGTAGCGAAGCGGATCTTGAGGTAGTCTTCCTCCATTTTTGCACCCGAAGGTTGCAGCGCTGCTAGGGCTTGGGGCAATACTAAATTGCGGCGGTGGTTGCCAATGCGGATATTCAGCTCGTCTCCGGTTTTGGTTAGCTCTACCTTGTCTTTGGCAATGCCGGGTAGATAGACCTCTAGACTGTAGGCGTTTGGCTCTTGCACCACGCGCAATGTCGTTTCTTTGTAATAAACTTGCGCTGGATCTTCGTCGGCATAGAGGGTTTCTTTGAGCCGATCGAGGGCTGCTAGACCGCACATTTCCTCTGAGTAGAGAGGGACTTCTTTGACGGGTAGCGGGTGGAAGTTGTCGTGAATTTCCTGACGGTACTGCTGCTGATTTTCTTTCCACCGACGGAAAAACGGATCGGTGACTTCATCGGGGATGATGCGATTGGCGATGACCATGTCAGTTGCCACGTTGTAGAGGCTGAGGTATGCATGGGCACGCAGCGATTCTTTGATCACCATCTTTTCGGGATTGGTCACCAGCCGCACTGAGGTTTGGGTATTGTCGGTTAGGACTTTTTCCAGTGCCTCAATTTGTTCATAAAACTCGAAGGGCGCATCCATGACCTCTTTGTTGGGTAGGGAGAATCCGGCGATCGGTCGAAACAGCGGTTCCACCAAGGGTCTGAGCGCTGCCGATACGGCTTGTAGGGGCTTGTAGAAGCGGCGCATATACCAGCCTGCGACTTCGGGTAGGCTGAGCAATCGTAAGGCGGTGCCTGTGGGGGCGGAGTCGATGATTAGTACGTCGTATTCGCCTTCGTCGTAGTGGCGTTTCATCCGCACTAGGCTGAAAATCTCATCCATGCCGGGAAGGATCGCCAACTCTTCTGCTTCTACGCCGTCTAGTCCACGGGCTTGCAGGACTTGGGTAATGTAGCGTTTCACGGCTCCCCAGTTGCCCTCTAGCTCCATTAGCGCATCGAGTTCGGCTCCCCAGAGATTGGGACGTACCTGGCGCGGCGCATGTTCTAGCTCTATGTCAAAGCTGTCGGCTAGCGAATGAGCGGGATCGGTGCTCAAAACTAGGGTTCTGTAGCCTAGTTCGGCACACCGCAGTCCTGTTGCAGCCGCTACGGAGGTTTTGCCGACTCCGCCTTTGCCAGTCATCAAGATTACGCGCATGGATGGTCAGACCCTATCTGAGAGAAGTTTATATTCTGTTACTTAATCTACTGTATCGGTTTTTCTGGGGTAAAGCTTTGATGGCTTTTGGCGATTGTCTTTTCCTTTCAATTTTCTGTTGTGTGTGGATGATGCCTAAATCCGATCCTTGGGGGCGACCCCCAAACCCCCGAACTCAGGGGACGGCTGCGTCCCCCGACCCCCCTCCAGATGAGTTTGTAGGTGGGACTGAGGGAGCGCTTTGCATTGCTGGGTCGCAGTAGGTTTGGATTTTACAGCATCCTTGGTATCAACTTATGGTGCTAAGAAGTTGGAGGGTAGCGATCGCTACTCCTAACCAAATCAAGCTATTGTGTCGCGTGAGTTGAGTTGCTTGGATAATGACATCGGCGGTAATGGGGCGGGTCGCATCGCCCAGTAGGGGCTTGTGTTTGGTTATGCCTTTGTACTGATTGGAGCCGCCTACCTGCACTCCCAAAACCGCTGCGTAGGCGCACTCGCTCCATCCGGCGTTGGGGCTGGGATCTTGAGGGGCATCGCGTTGGCAGAGTTGCCAGACCTGGCAGGGCTTGCCGGATAGTAATGCTAAAGTCAGCACCGTTAGGCGGCAGGGTAGCCAGGTTAAGCTGTCTTCTAGTCGAGCGCTAAACCAGCCGATGTGGGTGTAGGGCGGCTCTCGATAGCCGACCATGGAGTCTAGGGTGCTGGCTGCTTTGTAGGCTAGGGCAAGGGGTACGCTGCCTATGGGAAAAAATGCGCCGACGATCGCATAAAACAGGGGAGCCATTACGCCATCCGTCGCGTTTTCAGTCACGGTTTCTAGCACGGCTCTGAGAATGTCTGCCTCAGACAGATTTTCGGTATCGCGTCCTACATAGCGGCTGAGCTGGGTTCGTGCCGTTTCTATGTTGCCCTGTGAAAGCGGCTGGAGTACCTGATTGGCGGCATCTCTGAGGCTGCGTCCGGCAAAGCAGCTTGCCAGCAAAATGCTCTCTGTAATGACGCCTGCGATCGGGTGAACAAGATTCGCAAGGTACACTAGCAGCCAGCCTACGCTACCGCTGCCCAGAATCAGAGCGATCGCCAGCCCCACTCCTGCGATTCTCAGCAGCCTGGGAGAGGATAGATGCTTTAGGCAGGGTTGGGTGTAGTGCTGGATGCACCAACCCATGACCTGAACCGGATGTAGCCAGTTCCAGGGATCACCAATTAGATAGTCCAGCAGGGCGGCGATCGCCAGCACCAGAGTTCTAGGGTGTATTGCGGGATTGATTTCAAAATCCAAAATCTAAAATCCAAAATTCAGGGGGCAATTGTCAGCATAAGAACATTGGCATAAAGAAAACCTTTCGGTAAGCTTGCCTTTCTCCAAAAGTTGACTACTCTGTAGTGAAGTGTGGGTCTGTTAGCCCCTAACGATTACCGAGATTCCACAGCGTTGTCCAGAGTAAGCGGAGAATCAGCAGAGTCCTATGGCACAAAGTTTTGGTTTGATTGGTCTAGCGGTAATGGGAGAAAACCTGGCGCTAAACATTGAGCGCAATGGTTTCCCGATCGCAGTGTATAACCGTTCGCGTGATAAAACCGATGCCTTCATGGCAAATCGAGCGGGGGGCAAAAACGTCAAGCCTACCTACACAATTGAAGAATTTGTAGAATCTCTCGATCGCCCTCGCAAGATTTTGATCATGGTGAAGGCGGGTGCTCCTGTCGATGCCGTGATGAACCAATTGAAGCCTCTGTTGCAAGAGGGCGACATGATTATTGATGGCGGCAACTCGCTTTACACCGATACTGAGCGTCGCGTGAAGGAAATGGAGTCTACCGGGCTTCGGTTCATTGGCATGGGCGTGAGCGGTGGCGAAGAAGGCGCGCTCAATGGACCCAGCCTGATGCCGGGTGGCACAGAGGCGGCGTATCACGAAATTGAGCCGATCGTCACCAAAATTGCGGCACAGGTGGATGATGGCCCTTGCGTTACCTACATTGGCAAAGGTGGCGCAGGTCACTATGTCAAAATGGTGCACAACGGCATTGAGTATGGCGATATGCAGCTCATTGCCGAAGCTTACGATTTGCTGAAAAATGCGATCGGTCTTAGCCACACCCAGCTTCATGAAGTCTTTGCGGAGTGGAATACTACCGACGAGCTGGATTCGTTCCTGATTGAAATTACTGCCAGTATCTTCACCAAGATGGACGACGAAACAGGTCTGCCTCTGGTGGATGTGATCCTTGACGCTGCCGGACAAAAAGGCACCGGGCGCTGGACGGTTGAAACAGCGCTGGATTTGGGAGTCAGCATTCCCACTATCATTGCTGCTGTCAACGCCCGGATTATGTCTTCCATCAAAGAAGAGCGGGTTGCTGCCTCTAAGGAGCTAACGGGGCCAACGGGCAAATATGAGGGCGATGCCACTGCCTTCATTACCAAAGTGCGGGATGCCCTCTACTGCTCCAAGATTTGCTCCTACGCGCAGGGAATGGCGCTCTTGGCAAAGGCATCTCAGGAGTATGGCTACAACCTCGATCTGGGCGAATGTGCCCGCATCTGGAAGGGCGGCTGTATCATCCGCGCCCGCTTCCTTAACAAGATCAAGCGTGCCTTTGATGAGAATCCGCAGTTGCCTAACCTGCTGCTGGCTCCTGAGTTTAAGCAGACGATTCTCGATCGCCAGGATGCTTGGAGAGAGGTCTTGATGACGGCTGCCAAGTTGGGTATTCCAGTCCCTGCCTTTAGCGCGTCGCTGGACTATTTTGACACCTACCGTCGCGATCGCCTCCCCCAAAACCTGACTCAGGCTCAGCGCGACTACTTTGGGGCACACACCTATGAGCGCACTGACAAGCCCAGAGGCGAGTTCTCTCATGCCGATTGGTTCTAGCCATAGCTTTAATCATCAGGTTTAGGATCGTGGATCAAATAACCTGCACAACCGATCCGCTGTAGGGGCTTAGTAGGGGCTTAGCAGTGCTAAGCCCCTACTCCAAGAATTACTGTGAGTACAGCCATAAAAGGTAACGTCGAGAAAGTTTGAGTCCTAACGATCGCCGCCTGTTGAACTGTATCCTTAGACATCTTTGGATCAGCGCTACAGGTGGCTTTATCGTTAAGCACAATTAATTTCTGTTGAGACTGTTAAAGACCATTTGCTTCATCTAGGCAGTGAAAGTAACCGTGGCTATACTGAGAATGTCACAGAAGAGACAACTCTGTGGATTATTTCGTGCATAATCCTGGATCAAATTTTCAGTCCAAACCTTTACTCAACACCCAGATCTGCCGTGCTGCCTCCCGTAATCTCAGAAGAAGAGTGTCACCTTTTCAAGTTTTGGTTTAACGGCTCTGTTCAGGACGGCATGTCTTATGAGGGCGAACTGTTTTATCGATCGCAGACCGTAGAACCGAGCGATCGGGCTTCCCTGTATCTTCAAGCCTGTAAACTAGGCAAACAGGCTCCTGTTGCGGTGACTGCGGCAGAAAATAGCTACAGCCTGTGGATTAGCCTACGTCATCCTAAGTTAATGCCTGCTGAACCCCCAGATTCACCTACGCTGGGCTACCAGATCTCTGCTTAAGACCTTGGATGGATACGGACAGTCTTGGGAAGTTACTGAAAGGTCAGGATTAAGCTCTAGCGCTTTTCCTCCTTAAACTTAATGCGTTACTCAATGCGATCGCCCTGTCGAGCCTCATAAAACGATCGCTTTACCGCTCAGAACGCGGAATATCTCGCTTACAAACATACCTCGCTTACAAACAAAGGTTAATGGGCTGGCAGGTGCCTCGTCGCACCCATGTCCTGTACGGTGGCGTTGCTGATTTATAGCCGGATGAAGCAATGCCCTGTGCAGCTCAGCCGAGAAGGAGTAAGAGATAGGCGGCAAAGCGATCGTCCCAGGGGGGAAGCCCGATCCTGTATAAGGTCGCTAAATCAATACAATGAATGCAAGACGCATATATATTCCAATTTTGGGTTGTCGCTGGTTCAGATGCGAAGCCCAAAGCAGCTTACTCTCTAAGACTGAAAACTTATGCAACCTACTAACCCTAATCAATTTACCGAAAAAGCCTGGGAAGCGATCGCCCGCACTCCTGAGATCGCGAAGCAGGCACAGCATCAGCAGCTTGAATCTGAGCATTTGATGGCGGCACTGCTAGAGCAGGAAGGCTTAGCAACTAGCATCTTCAATAAGCTAGGGGCAGATGTGCGGCGTGTGCGCGACTATACCGAAGACTTTGTGCGTCGTCAGCCCAAAATATCAGGAGCAGGAGACTCTGTTTATTTAGGGCGATCGCTTGACACTTTGCTCGATCGGGCGGAGTCGGCTCGCAAGGAGTTCGGCGATGAGTTTATCTCTATTGAGCATGTGCTGCTGGCATATCCCAAAGACGATCGCTTTGGAAAAGGTTTATTTCAAGAATTTAAGCTCAACGATAAACAGCTTAAGACCGCAGTGGAACAGATTAGAGGCAATCAAAAAGTGACTGATCAGAATCCTGAAGGTAAATACGAAGCGCTGGAAAAATATGGGCGCGACCTAACGGCGGCAGCGCGGCAGGGTAAGCTCGATCCGGTGATTGGACGAGATGATGAAATTCGCCGCACGATTCAGATTTTGTCTCGGCGCACCAAAAATAATCCTGTGCTGATTGGCGAACCAGGCGTAGGCAAAACGGCGATCGCGGAAGGGTTAGCCCAGCGGATTATCAATGGCGATGTGCCTGAATCGCTGAAAGACCGCAAGTTGATTTCGCTAGATATGGGGGCGCTGATCGCCGGGGCTAAATATCGCGGCGAGTTTGAGGAGCGCCTTAAGGCCGTTCTCAAAGAAGTAACTGAATCTGCTGGCGCAATTATTCTCTTCATTGACGAAATTCATACGGTGGTAGGAGCCGGAGCCACCCAAGGCTCAATGGATGCCGGAAACCTGCTGAAGCCAATGTTGGCAAGGGGTGAACTGCGCTGCATTGGGGCAACGACTTTGGATGAGTACCGCAAGTATATTGAGAAAGATGCGGCGTTAGAGCGGCGATTTCAGCAGGTCTATGTCGATCAGCCCAGCCCTGAAGACACGATTTCGATTCTGCGTGGGCTAAAAGATCGCTACGAAACGCACCATAACGTCAAAATTTCTGATAATGCTCTGGTTGCTGCGGCAACGCTGTCCAATCGCTACATCAGCGATCGTTTCCTGCCCGACAAGGCGATCGATCTAGTAGACGAAGCGGCGGCTAAGTTGAAAATGGAAACGACCTCTAAGCCTGAAGAGCTAGATGAGGTCGAGCGGAAAGTGCTTCAGCTGAAAATGGAAAGTCTGTCGCTTCAAAAAGAAGTCGATGCAGCTTCTAGAGAAAGGCTAGAACGGCTCGATCGCGAAATTGCCGACCTTAGCGAACTTGGAAACACGCTTAAAGCCCAGTGGCAAGCTGAGAAGGAAGTCCTCGATCGCCGTAAGCAGCTCAAAGAGCAGATCGATCACATTGTCAATGTCGATATCCCCCAAGCAGAGCGCGAGTATGATTTGAACCGGGCGGCAGAACTGCGCTATGGTCAGCTCACCGATCTGCAACGAGAGCTAGAAGACACTGAGGCTAGGCTCACCCAAACCCAAACCACAGGCAAATCTCTCCTACGGGAAGAAGTTACCGAAGCCGACATTGCCGAAATTATCTCCAAATGGACGGGTATCCCCATCAGCAAGCTGGTCGCTTCCGAGATGCAGAAACTCCTGAGCTTAGAGGATGAGTTGCACGATCGCGTTGTTGGTCAAGATGAAGCCGTCACGGCAGTAGCCGATGCCATCCAGCGTTCCCGCGCTGGACTCGCTGACCCTAATCGACCGATCGCCAGCTTCATTTTTCTAGGACCTACGGGCGTGGGTAAGACGGAACTCGCCAAGGCGCTTGCGGCCTACCTATTCGACACCGAAGAGGCAATGGTGCGGATTGATATGTCGGAGTACATGGAAAAACACGCAGTCTCTCGGCTGATTGGCGCACCTCCTGGCTATGTCGGCTACGAAGAAGGTGGGCAGTTGACTGAAACTGTGCGTCGTCGCCCCTATGCCGTCATCCTGTTTGACGAAATTGAGAAGGCGCACCCCGATGTCTTTAACGTCATGCTGCAAATCTTAGATGATGGTCGCGTGACCGACTCACAAGGTCGAACGGTGGACTTCAAGAACACCATTATCATCATGACTAGCAACATCGGCTCACAATATATCTTGGACGTGTCGGGTGATGACAGCCGCTACGAAGAAATGCGATCGCGGGTGATGGAGGCGATGCGATCGAGCTTCCGCCCTGAGTTCCTCAACCGGATTGATGAGATGATCATTTTCCACAGCCTGCGAAAATCGGAGCTGCGCCGCATCGTCCAGCTTCAGGTACAGCGTTTGGCAAAACGGCTGAGCGATCGCAAGATGACATTACATCTCTCGGATGCTGCCCTCGACTTTCTTGCCGAGGTCGGTTATGACCCGGTGTTTGGTGCTCGTCCGCTGAAACGCGCTATCCAACGTGAGTTAGAAACGCAGATCGCAAAATCGATTTTGCGCGGCGACTTTGTGGATGGTGACACGATCGTTGTTGATGTCCAGAACGAGCGGCTTGCCTTCAAGAGCATGGCAACTCAGGCTCTGCAAACTCAGGTGTAAACTCAGGCTCTGGATCACTCGATTCGCTTCTCCTCAAAAGGAGAAGCGAATCGGGTATTCCTCTACTTTTGGCTGCTACCAAATCGGCTGCTGAGGTTTATTGACCAAACTCTAACGGCTCCACGGCTAAAGTCTCGATCGCTGGAGCCATAGTAAACCCTGCTTCGATCTTGCCAATCAACAGCGCTACCGGAAAGTGAGTCAAAATCTCCTTTAGCCAGAGTGTGTCTTCTGCCTCAATCGACTGACCCGTAATTGCATCCTGCCAAACTGAAGAAGATCCGGGTGGCTGGACAATTCTAGTCTCATGCCAGACCTGCTCCCCCAAGGGAAATTCTCCCTGTTTGACCAATGATGTGAGAAATCGCGGAACAATGACGATCATGCGAGTCTCTCCCAAATCTCTGGCAAACGCCACAATGTGAGCTTTTAAGCTTCCCAAGACCGTTAATTTCTCGTAGCCGCCTCGCCGAAACATCTCCTGATAAGTTTGACGAATCTGCAAGGCTCGGTAGGTCAGAAAAAGCTTGATGCGCCCATCTTCTGGAGTTTTCAAAATCTCGGCGATGTAGCTTAAAAGGGAGCCTTTACCCTTTGACTTGCCCTTGATCTTTGACTTGATCTCCTTCAAATATTCTAGGCGAAGCTTAAAATCTACTGGGCGGCGATTGTCTGGATCAACTAAGCTCAGATCCCAGAGTTCGGTTCCTTGATAGAAATCTGGAACACCTGGAGAAGCAATTTTGAGCAGCGTTTGAGACAGACTGTTCAAAATGCCGTAATGCTGAATTTTCTGTTGAAAAGGTTTGAAAGTCTGAAGAAATAGATTGCTCTCCGTATTCTCCAAAATTCGCTCTATAAACTTTGTAAAGCCTTCCTCATAGGCTGTCTCAGGACGCATCCAGTTGCTGTTAACCTTTGCTTCTCGAATCGCCTTAATGATGTAATCTTTGATGCGATCGATAAACTGTGGATACTCTGTTTCGTCAAAGGGAAAAGATCCGAGCAAAGCCTGATATAGCAAATACTCATCATTTGCGGTCGGGATACGTAAGCTGTGCAGGTTATCTTTCAGAGTCACACTATCTTTCAAGGTCACGTTGTCTTTCAAAGGGGCATTAATGGCGCTCCAATTCTTCAGGTGCTCCTGCCATTCTTCAGGAAGTTCTGACAGCACGTTAATTCTGGCACGCACATCTTCGCCCCGCTTAGTATCATGGGTAGCGCTGGCACTGAGCGCGTGGGGCCACTGTGCCGATCGGCTTTGATTAAAGTTGTGAAACTCTTCGATTGAGATTCCAAACTGACAGGCGCTAGAGCCAACTTCATTAAGAGAAATTAGGCGATTATAGACATAGAAAACAGTATCTTCTACCCCTTTCGCCATTAGAGGTCCCGTGAACTGCTGCATTCTCATCAAGAAATGCATCCACAGCTCTTTGTCTTCATGGCTCAGGTGATCATCAAAGTCGAGCAGTAGAAACTTCTCAATAAAAGACAGCTCGTTGACAAAGCTAGGTGCGTTTTCTTGGGCGCGTTGCATTACCTGCTTCATACATTCCTGATCTGCCTTACGAGAACCTTCTCGGCTAATGTAAGTTCGGTAGATCGGGAACATTGCCAGAATCTCAACCAAGGCTCGCTTAAGACCATACATGGTGAAATCGCTGGCGTAACGATGGCGATCGGAAATCAATTTTAGTAGATGAGCCAAGTTATCAATATCGCCCGCCAAATGCTTCCCAATCATCAGCCGCTTATTTTCGTCAATCAGCGTTTCGCAAGAGGTAGATTTGCCGATGAAATTATAATAAATAGAGTCAAACTCAGCTTCAGAAGTTTGTTGACAAAACAAACAGTTGAGTTTGCTCATAAAGTCATATCCTGTCGTTCCCTGAATCGGCCAGTTTAGGGGCAATTCTTCATGGGGTTCAAGGATTTTTTCGACGGTGATGTAGACCTCTGGAGAATGTTCCCGCAGACGGTTAAGATATTGACCTGGATTATATAAACCATCAATATGATCAACCCGCAGCCCCGTGATTTTCCCCTCTTCCACAAGTTGCAAAGTTAGACCATGAATGGTGTCAAAAACTTTTTGATCCTCAACTCGAAGGGAAATCAATTCATTGACGGTAAAGAATCTGCGGTAGTTGAGTTCTTCATTCCCTACCTTCCAGTAGGAGAGGCGAAAAAACTGCTCCGATAGCAAATTATCCAGCAGGTTGAAGCTTTCTGGTTTACCCGTTTCACCATTAAAAAGATCGATGTTGGCTTCAAAGTATTGCTTGACTTCCTGACTATCTTGCCAGAGTTCCCACAGCATACTTTTAATAAAGTTAATCTGGTCATAGCGCTCTCGACCTGATTCACCTGAAGGAATGTACTTTAGTGCATACAAAACGCCTAGGAACTTAACAAAATCTGGATGATTCCGGCTAATTTTGTCCCGTAAGCGTCCTAAGTCATGCATCAAAACCTGACCGTAGGATTCGATCCGCAGTGGAAAACTCAGCCCATAGTAGTGAATAGATAGCCCGTTCTGACTATATTGAATTTGCAACTCACCACTTTCTAAGCAATCACCATAGAATTTTCCTAAGAACGGAGCTAAAACTCGCCCATTAATGCCGCCATAGGGATGGTTCCAGTCGATATCAAAGAAGTTGCGATATTGAGAGTCAGGGCCATTCTCCAACACATCCACTAGCATTTGATTTTGGCTATCAAACGCCATATGGTTGGGCACAATGTCTTGAAGCCAACCCAATTTGTGCTGTTGTAATTCCTGACTCAAGAGTTCAAACTTTTCTAACCCGCCTAGCTCCGGATTAATTTGTAGCGGATTAACCACATCATAGCCATGGGTGCTACCTTGACGAGCCGTAAAAATGGGGGAGGCATAAAGGTCAGAAATTCCTAATTCATTGAGATAAGGAACGATCGCCTTGGCTGCATCAAAATCGAAGGCAGCACTGAACTGAATTCGGTAAGTTGCTAGAGGAATTTGCATCATGATGGATTTAGGCTTTCTGCTTATCTTGAATGACCGGGGGCTTGCCGTCTTGTATCCCTAGCCATAACTCTGGTGTGGTACACAAATCTATCTAATGAAACAGGGAACTCACATACAAATCTCACACTTTAGGGGAGATTCTCACTTTAGAACAAAAACTCTTTGAAGTCTGTGGCTAAAGTTGCGATCGTCCTCATCCTTGCTCATAAATCACCACACTTTGGGGCTGAAGCTTCAGGATCTGCTGTGAGACAATGCCTCTCTGGGTTGGGATCATCTCCGGCAATTCTGAGCCACTGCCTCCCCAGAGGGTGTCTGTGGAGTCGAGCAGTTTTTTCCAGAGTCCGGGGGGTAAAGTGAGAGTTGTCTCAACTTCTTGGGTATTGAAGTTTAGCAAACACAAAACCTGACTATTGCCGCACCACCGCCGCAGTTTAATCAGATGATCTTCTTCACTAACGAGAGCTTCTAAAGTGTGGCGATCGAGATTTGCTAGAGCCGGAACCTGTTTTCGTAACTTCAGCAGCGCTTGGTAAAAGCGCCAGAGCATTTGGTGCTGTCCTTGCTGGTGCAAATTCCAGTTCAGCTTGCTGCGCTCAAAAGTTTCTTCCGACTGTGGATCATCTGCTTCACCCTCAGCATGGAAAGCGGCAAACTCTTCTTTTCTGCCTTTCCGTACGGCAGCCACTAAGTCCGGGTCGTTATGGCTGACAAAATAGAGAAACGGCGAAGTTTCACCATATTCCTCACCCATAAACAGGAGTGGTACCGAGGCAGACAGCAACACAGATGCTGCCGCTAGCTTCTGTGCCTCAAAGGAAACCAAGTGAGAGAGGCGATCGCCCTTTAGCCGATTGCCTACCTGATCGTGGTTTTGACAAAACACAACAAATTTGCTGGACGGACAGTCAGAAGGATCGCTACCGTGATGCCGCTGGCGTAGCTCTGAGTAATCCCAAGTGTACACAAAATTCTTAGCATAGCCTTTGGCAAGATGCTCTGGTCTGCCATAGTCGCCGTAATAGCCGAAGGATTCTCTCGTTACCAAAGCATGGACAGCGTGGTGAAAATCGTCATTCCACTGAGCATCCAATCCAAAACCACCTGCGGCGATCGGGCGTACCCAGCGCGGATCGTTTAAATCGCTCTCGGCAGTGAGATAAAATTTGCGTCCCTGCCGCTGAGAGAATTGCTCTGTTACTTCAGCCAGCTCTCGCAAGAAATGCTTTGCCCCGAAATCAAAAAAGTTGTCAGACGCATCTAGCCGTAGACCATCAATATGACATTCCTGGAACCAGTACAGCGCATTTTCAATTAGGTAGTTGCGAACGCCATAGCTGTAGGCATCATCAAAGTTGATGGCATTGCCCCAGGGCGTTTTGTATTTTTCAGTAAAGTAAGGACCAAAGCTCCAGATGTAATTGCCTTCAGGCCCGAAATGGTTGTAAACCACGTCCAGAAACATTGCCATTCCCTGCTCGTGACAGGCATTGACCAGCCGCTTTAGACCCTGCACACCTCCATAGGACATCTGCACGCCATAGGGATAAACGCCATCATAGCCCCAGTTACGTGAACCGGGAAATTGGGCGATCGGCATTAGCTCGATCGTCGTAACGCCCAATTCCTTCAAATCTGGCAGGCGAGCAATAGCGGCTTCAAAAGTGCCTTCTGGCGTAAAAGTGCCCACATGCAGCTCGTAGATCGCCATCTCAGCAAAGGGCAAATTTTGCCAGGAAGCATCTGTCCATTCAAAGCTATGATCTACTACCGCCGAAGCACCGTGAACTCCTTCAGGCTGGGCTTGAGAAGCTGGATCAGGGCGATCGATCTCCCCATTGAGCTGATAAAAATACAAAGTGCCAGGTTCAACATCTTCCAGTGTGGTTTGCCAATACCCCTGAGACTTGCGGTCTAAGGCGATAAAGCGCTCTTTGGGAGCCACAATGTGAACAGAAACCTGTTCTAGGAGAGGTGCCCAGACGGTGAATGTACAGCGACCATTGCCGTGATACCAGGAGCCTACTTGCATAGCTAGGAGAAAATTTATGAAGTGTTCGGGACTCTTATAGATAAGGGAGGTAAAGCCCTTACTATTTAATAGCCATATCATTCACAAAAGTACAACTAAGATCTATCGAACGACAGAGAGGTTCCACGGGGTATTTGCAAGCGGCGCTGTATCAATAATTCTGTACTATGAGCTGCACTCACAGATCTGTTTGGTAGTGTTTCAAATGTGCTGTTGATTTTTTGAAAGGGCAGAGAGCGCCCCTTTCAAAAAATCAACAGCATCTCTAGAACAGCACTTTGAAAACTTGAGGATTATGGCTCAATTTGCCATATCAAGCCTCGGAGACTTTTTTATCTTCTTCTGTTCAGTGTCGTTTCACTTGGATCAAATCCAAACAAAAACTTATCCCCTACTAGCCAGGTTACATAGCTGTGCTCACGCCAAGGCTGGGAGACTTTGAGCGGCGAGCCACTCAAAGTCTCCTAAGCAAAATAGGTGCGGCGATGGTCATGTATGACAGTTAAGGGCGATCGCTATTCTTCTTCAACAAAGTCCTCGTCACCGTCAACTTCTTCTACCGATATTGGAGTCACAGAGTTTGCAGAAACCATTGCTCCCATTTCCAGCTTCTCTCGCACAAGCTTCTCTACGTCCTTCGTGAAGGTAGGATTTTCCTCCATGTACTTGATGGCATTATCGCGTCCTTGGCTGATGTTGTCGCCGTTGTAGCTGTACCAAGCTCCCCGACGCGACACGACCCCCGTCTCTTCAGCCATGTCGATAAGAACGCCCAGAAGTGAAATTCCCTTGCCGAAAATCACATCAAATTCAGCAATACGGAAGGGCGGAGCCACCTTGTTTTTTGCCACCTTGACCTTGGCTCGAATCCCATACTCCTCGTTGCCCTTTTTCAGGGTTTGAATCCGGCGAATATCCATCCGCACCGAGGCGTAAAACTTGAGCGCGTTACCGCCTGTCGTGGTTTCAGGATTGCCGTAGGAAACGCCAATCTTTTGGCGCAACTGGTTGATAAAAATGACGCTACAGCCCGTTTTGCCGATGTTGCCCGTAATCTTCCGCAATGCCTGACTCATGAGGCGTGCCTGCAAGCCGACGTGAGCATCGCCCATTTCGCCCTCAATTTCAGCTCTGGGAACTAGAGCGGCAACCGAGTCCACCACTACCAGATCAACGGCGGTCGATCGCACCAGTTGATCCACAATTTCTAGCGCCGCCTCTCCGGTGTCAGGCTGAGAAACGAGCAGATTAGCAATATCAACGCCCAATGCCGCTGCGTACATAGGATCTAGCGCATGTTCTGCGTCAACAAATGCTGCCACACCGCCAATTTTTTGCACTTCGGCGATCGCGTGAAGCGCCAGAGTGGTTTTTGCCGAGCTTTCTGGCCCGTAGATTTCAATAATCCGACCTTTGGGTAAGCCGCCCCCTAGAGCCAAATCCAGGTTTAGCGCTCCAGTAGAGATGGTTTCTACCTTCATGCGGGTGGCATCTCCCAGCCGCATAATTGTCCCTTTGCCAAAGGTGCGCTCGATTTGGGTTAGCACCAAATTTAGAGCCTTTTCTTTCTCGGAACTCTCATTGCTGGTTTTAGCCATTCATCCCTCAACGCAAGATTTTGCGAAATTAATAATTTGTATCCGTTTACAGCAGCCCAGTTTCAACAGCCCAGTAAACCTGTGGAAACCAGCAGAATGCAGTCCAGCTTACTGTCCGTTATGAGCCAGTATAGTTACCCTAAGGCAAAGTCAACCCTATCCACTAACTATGGTAATCTTTTTTGAGACAACCATACAGATGTACTAAACAAATGTACTAAATTTGGCTAGATTTAGCTACTCCCAATAATTTGGCTAAGGTTTTGTAGCTGTCGCCAGTTTGCTGAGGACATTTAGGGTGGGCACGAAGCGCCCCACCCTAAATGTTCCCGTCCTAATCGCCTTGGCGGTTGCTATAACTTAGCTGGAACTTCAGAAACTCAACAGATTTAACCCATGACTTCTGACCTTCCTAGCCTGCTCATACCCGATACAGCGCTCTCTGTTGCCGGACTGACGACCTATATTCAGGCTTTGCTAGAGCAAGACAGCCAGTTACGGCAGGTGTGGGTAACGGGAGAAGTTTCTAGCGCCACTCGCTACAAAAGCGGCTTGTTTTTTAATCTGCAAGACCCAGATGCGCAAGCCAGCATTAGCTGTGTGGTTTGGAATAATCAGCTGAATCGACTGGCAACGCTACCTGTGCAGGGGGAGCAGTTTATCATTTTGGGTCGCGTGAATTTGCATCCCCAGCGAGGCACCTATCAGCTTGTTGTCTGGCAAGCTCTGCCCGCAGGCGAGGGACTCCGGGCGCTTCGCTACCGTCAGCTCCGCAAACGGCTAGAAGTAGAAGGACTATTTGACCTCGATCGCAAACGTCCCTTGCCCCCCTATCCTCAGACGATCGCCGTAGTCACTTCGCCGCAAGCTGCCGCCTGGGGAGATATTCAGCGTACGCTAAAGCGGCGTTGCCCTGGCATTCGGGTTCTGTTTTCTCCAGCTTTAGTTCAGGGCGATCAGGCTCCGGCAGCCATCGTCCAGGCCATGCAGCGCGTGATTCGAGACGGACGCGCTGAGGTGCTAATCCTGTCGCGAGGCGGCGGAGCCGTTGAAGATATGGCGTGCTTTAACGACGAGCGGGTGGTACGGGCGATCGCTGAATGTCCCATTCCCGTCGTTGCTGGCATTGGGCATCAGCGCGACGAGTCCCTAGCCGATTTGGCGGCAGACATTTGTGCCCATACGCCAACAGCGGCAGCAGCTCAGGCAGTACCGCTCCTAGAAAATCTCATCACTGAGCATCGGGGACGCGCCCACGCCCTGAGTCAGAGTGTGCTTAGTGCCTTGGATACTGCCGCCGATCGTCTCTATCGCCTGCGTGGAAGGCTGCAACGCCTGAATCTCGATCGCCAAATTCAGCAAGAAACCCAGACGCTTTCCTGGTTGCGGCAGCGCCTTATGCAAAACACAAACCACCGCTTGCAGTCTGCCCATCAACACTGCCATTTGCTGCGGCAACAGCTGATTACGCTTGATCCAGAAGCTGTTTTGAGGCGGGGCTATGCCGTAGCGCGACAGACCGATGGAACGGTGGTGAGGACGATCGCTGAACTTGCCGTAGGACAAGAGCTGACCTTAAGGCTGGCTCAAGGTCAGGCAAAGGTGACGGTGTCTAAAATATTAGAGCCTGAAATAAATTAAGTGCTATTCAAAATATATGAACGACTCGTCAGACTTATCAAAATTATCAATCTCTCCGCCCACTGCCTTGGAGAACGTCAATACCCTAGAGCCAAATTTAGCCCTAGACACAAATTTAGAAGGCACGAAGTTAAAGGGTAAAAAATCAAAAAGTGGAAAGGCAGCGCCAGAAAAGACTGACCTTTTACCGAATTGGAGCTATGAGAAGACGGTTGCTGAGATTGAAACTATTATCAGCCGCATTGAGTTGGGCGAACTAGAACTTGCAGATGTCTTCGATCAGTTCTCGGCAGCCATGGAGCAGTTGCGACAATGTGAGGCGTTTCTCATGCAGCAGCAGCAGCAGGTTGACTTACTGATTGAAACCCTAGTCGATGAGCCGGAGGGATTTTAGAACCTAGCTCGGAAAATTGGTAGTTCTTAAGGGGTGAGGATTTTTTGTTGGGGGGGGGGTGGGCACCCAACAAAAAAAAAAAAAAAAAAAA
>JAHHHD010000046.1 GCA_019359505.1 Drouetiella hepatica Uher 2000/2452
AATGAACAGAGGTTCAAAGATTTCCCATTCTGCATCAGTGAGGCTGCTGGAATACGGCATAGTTGCTAGATTAGACGGCTTCAAGCACCTTAAAGCAGAAGCCGGAAGATGTCAAATGGGTTCTATATGGCAGGGCAAACGCATCTTAATGGTTTTGCTGACAGTCAGGTTCTCTAATGGGAGAGGATAGGCAAGACCTGTTGAGAACCGATTGATGAAGCTAAAGCCGAAGCACAAGCTGGTTGAGCATTTGAGTTCGATCGAAGACCCCCTCATTGAGCGCAGTCAACGCCACAAACTCATTGACATCCTGACCATTGCCATTGTTGCGGTCATTTGCGGTGTAGATAGTTGGGTGGGAATGGAAAGCTTTGGACAAGCCAAGCTCAAGTGGCTCAAGCGCATCCTGGAGCTACCCAACGGCATTCCCTCCCATGACAACTTTGCGCGTGTGTTTTCCCGTTTAGATCCAGACCAGTTGCAGCAGAGTTTTCTCAACTGGGTGCGCGCTCTGGGGCGCTTGAGCAACAAAGAGGTGATTGTCATTGATGGTAAAACGCTACGCCAGTCCTATGACAGTGCTGACAGCAAAGCAGCCATCCATATGGTGAGTGCCTGGGCAACCCAAAACCGCTTAGTGCTGGGGCAATGCAAGGTCGATGAGAAGTCCAATGAGATCAAGGCTATCCCGCAGTTGCTCAAAGTGCTCGAACTGAGCGGCTGTATTGTCACAATTGATGCAATGGGCACTCAAAAGCAGATCGCCAAGCTGATTGTTGAACAAAACGCTGATTATATTCTGGCGCTCAAAGACAACCAGGGCAATTTGTTTGAGGATGTCCAGCAAATCTTTGCTCAAGCACAAGCAACTCAGTTTGCTGGGATTGAGCATGAGTTTGACCAAACCGTAGGCAAAGGACATGGACGAATCGAGATTCGCCGCACTTGGACGATGGGACAAGTGGAATTCCTCATGGATGCCGACCAGTGGGCAAAGTTCACCAGCATCGGCATGGTGCAGTCCGAGCGCCGAATCAATGGCAAGGTTGAACGGGAAACGCGCTACTACATCAGTAGCCTCAGCAGCAATGCTCAGCGTCTAGCACAGGCGGTTCGCAGCCATTGGCAAGTGGAAAACTCGCTCCACTGGGTGTTAGATTTAGCGTTTCAAGAAGATGCCTGCCGAATTCGCAAAGACCATGCGCCGGAGAATCTTGCCGTTGTGCGCCACATTGCTCTCAACTTGCTCAACCAGGAGACTACAGCAAAGCTCGGCGTCAAGAACAAGCGACTGCGGGCAGGGTGGGATGAATACTACTTGCTCAAGGTCTTGCTCAATTAAGATGCGTTTGCCCTGATCGTAGGAGTCCTCTCTACTCGACGGCTCGACCCCAGGTTCGCTAACACCATAAGAATCTGATAAATCATTATAAGAATCTGAAAGAACTTGAGTGTTTGCACTCATTACACTTAAGTTAACTACTCATAGATGGATTTGAAGCGCGGTGAAACGATGCAACTCAACAAGTTATTAAATCAGCGGTCTTTTCGTGCGCGAGACTTCCGCGCAGATTCATTGAATCACTAACTTTGATCAGATCATGCTCCTGAAATTGATGTGACCGATCGAGCCGCAGACTTTGCAGTCATCAGGCTGCGAACGATCAGTTTAGACAGTTGAAAATGACATATCGGCACTACGGTTTGATGGCTCAGAACGCAAATCAGTATCAAACCATATTGAGACAAAGAAAGTCTTGTATGAAAACACAATCAATGCCCAAAACATTGACAGTGATAATCAGTTTGGGAGCTTTTGCATTGATGAGCTGTACTCCTCAATCTACGGCAGAAGAACCCGCACCAGAATCCTCCGTAGAAGCTTCTGCCACTGCAGCCCCGTCAGTTGCTCCATCTCCTCAAACCTCTAGTAATCGCCAAACTATGAATCTAAATCAAGCTAATACGGCAGCCTCCCAAACCAGTAATCTTTACGTCGGAATGTGGGTTACGGAAGATGGTTATATCCGCCATGAACTTCTACCGAACAATCGTTACGACGAAGCTCGCGGTAACAGAGAGAGAGCGTATCAGGGATGCTATGAAATCACAGGAAATCGCATTAATTACTGGGACGATACTGGATTTACCGCCGATGGCGAGTTTCGTGACGGCGTACTTTATCACGGTGGCTATATTTTTTACCAAGAAAGATGATCCCTTCAACAGAGAGCAACGATGACTCAAATTGCATGAAGATTTCAGGAGATTGGGATGATACGTTATTTAAGTCAGATTTTCATTGGCACAGGGCTGATCGGACTGCTGGCTATTCCGGTGATGACGCAAGCTCGCACGAATGAGGCAGATTTTCAGTCGAATGGGACTGCGTTTGAGCCAAGTCATGACTCGACCGCATTGCATAACCAGCCTGCCCTCGATCAGTTTCCAGCGATCGCAGATTTGGCTCAGGCAACTCAGCCCAATCAAGCAGACGCACAGGAGACTCAGGTGATCGAACAGCGCAACAAGGAAATCGTCCGGCAGTCTTTTGACGGTTGGCGCAACGGAACTGGCAACTTCTTCGACCTGCTCGCCCCAGAAGCAACCTGGACGATCACGGGCACTGGCGCAACTGCGGGAACCTATCGCAAGCAAGCGTTACTCGATCAAGTTATCAACCCAACCAGTGCCCGATTATTGACCCCAATCGTACCAACCGTACGCGGCATCTGGGCAGATGGCGATATGGTCATTGCCCTGTGGGATGGAGAGGCGACCGCCGGAGACGGCAGACCTTATCGGAACACCTACACCTGGTATTTCAGAATGCAAAACGACAAAGCAATCGAAGCGATCGCCTTTCTGGATATGCAAGAGTTCAACGACTTGTGGGCAAGAGTTTCACCGAGAAACTAGGGCTGGTCGCCATGTCGCTGAGCTAGAGCGACTTCCAAAACTTTAACAAGGAGAACTAACCATGACAAACAACACGAAGATCGCATTGATCACAGGAGCGAGTCGAGGACTGGGCAAAAATACGGCTTTGGCACTGGCTAAAAAAGGAGTCGATGTGATTGTGACCTATCGCAGCAGCAAGGCAGCAGCGAACAGCGTTGTCTCTGCAATTACAGAAATCGGTGGTAAAGCCGCTGCTCTGCAATTGGACACTTCCAGCACAAAATCCTTTGATGAATTTGTGGCACAGGTCAAACAGACACTTCAAGATCAGTGGCAGACCAAACAGTTTGATTTTCTGGTGAACAATGCTGGAATTGGAATCCATAAGCCGTTCGCTGAAACCACCGAGGACGATTTTGATCGATTAATGAACATCCAATTCAAGGGCGTTTTCTTTCTCACTCAAAAGCTGCTGCCCTTGCTCAAGGACGGTGGACGGATTGTGAATCTTTCGTCAGGTCTGGCTCGTTTTACGCTGCCGGGTTACTCAGCTTATGCCAGCATGAAAGGCGCGATCGAGGTGTTGACTCGATACATGGCAAAAGAACTGGGACACAGACAGATTGCTGTCAATGTTGTGGCTCCGGGTGCGATCGAAACCGATTTTGCGGGCGGTGCAGTCCGTGACAATCCAGAAATCAACAGCTTCCTCGCTTCGCAAACGGCGTTAGGTCGGGTGGGTGTTCCCGATGATATTGGCGGGGCGATCGCATCTTTACTTTCTGAAGACAACCGCTGGGTAAATGCCCAGAGAATCGAAGTCTCTGGTGGTCAGTCTATTTAATTTCAATCCACCTCAACAGTCAGGAGAACCATCATGTTGAATGTAGAAAACAAGGTGATTGCTATCACCGGGGCCAGTAGCGGTATCGGTGAAGCCACCGCGAAGCTGCTCGCCCAAAATGGTGCAAAAGTCGTTTTGGGGGCGCGGCGGACAGACAAGCTAGAGAAGCTCGTCGAGGAGAATCAAGAACTCCGCCGCAAGCGGACGGAGTATGAACAGCCAACTTTTCTTGCTAATGACTTACGCCGCAAGCGGCGGGGAATCTACCCGTAGAGAATCAAGAACTCCGCCGCAAGCGGACGGAGTATGAACAGCCAACTTTTCTTGCTAATGACTTACGCCGCAAGCGGCGGGGAATCTACCCGTAGAGATTGAGTTTGCCAAAGACAAGTTTGGTCGCGTCGATGTCATCTTCAACAATGCAGGTGTAATGCCCTTATCGCCGATGAATGCCCTGAAAGTCGCGGAATGGGACAACATGATCAATGTAAATATTCAGGGCGTGTTGAATGGTATCGCGGCGGCGCTGCCAATTATGGAAGCGCAAGGGGGCGGACAAATCATCAATACTGCGTCCATTGGTGCCCATGTGGTCGTACCCACTGCGGCAGTTTACTGTGCAACCAAGTATGCGGTTTGGGCAATTTCTGAAGGACTGCGGCAGGAATCACAAACTATTCGCGTCACCATCATATCTCCGGGTGTCGTTGACACTGAACTTGGCTCTGATATCACCGATGAGTCATCCAAAGGCTTGTTAGAAGAATTTCGCAAAACTGCACTGGCCTCAGAGGCGATCGCCAGAGCCGTTTTATACGCTGTATCCCAGCCGGACGATGTTGATGTCAATGAAGTGGTTGTCCGCCCAATCAGCCAGACGATGATGTAAACATTGGACGACACCACTCTGTCTCATCACTGATTTATTTAAGTCTTAAAACCACAAAATCGACTCGCTTTAATGCGGCGCTCAGTTCTGCTACAGGCATCAACAAAAACGCGAACTTTAGCCGAGAGATGGCGGTTTTTCGGGTACAACCCGGCGATCGCCCTCACTCCATCTCTCCCAACCACTCTTTCCCACAACCAACGCCATCGTACTCAATCTTTCGCTGGAAAATGAAACTATCTGAGTGCATCAGTCTTTTACTAAGGAGTACATATGCAAACACAGTTCATTACATCAGAGGCGATCGCTCCTGCCAATGGTGCAAGATCGGAGATAAGGCAATGACACAAGACACAACAAAAATCGCTACTTTTTTTGGATGCCACAGTCCTCACTTAATTGACTGTCTAGTCACTTATTGTTATAGTGTGGGTATGGCTAGACCTAAAAGCGAAGATAAGCGGAATGCGATTATGGAAGCAGCAACACGCGCGATTGCTTCACAGGGGTTAAGTGCGTCAACCGCTTTAATCGCCAAAGAGGCGGGTATTGCGAATGGTTCACTGTTCACTTATTTCGAGACTAAGACTGATTTATTCAACCAACTTTATCTTGAACTAAAAACCGAAATGACTGCAGCCGCTATGAAAGACCTTCCGGAGAGTGGCGATCTCCGCAAACAGGTTTTTCACGCTTGGTCGAACTGGATCTACTGGGCTGTTTCCAATCCCTACAAGCGGTACGCCTTGAGGCAACTGAATGTTTCAGATGGCATTACCCCTGCGACGCGCAGTGCAGCGGACAAGGTTGCCGTTGAATTTAACGATTTAATCAAACGCATCCGTGCCCACGGCTCTTTGCAAACAGCACCATTCAGCTTTGTTGGCGCGCTGCTGAATGGGTTGGCTGAAGCAACAATTGTCACTATGGTGAATGACCCTGACAATGCTGAAAAGCATTGCAAAACTGGCTTCGAGACATTTTGGCGCGCGATTAGCTAATTTTTTTTGACTTATTAGTGACTGCCTAGACAGTCACTAATAAATTGAACACGGCAAACCCATGGTTGAATGTCAAATTCAACTCTTCATCAGGACAAACTCATGACGAACTGGACAACTGCAAATATTCCTTCTCAAAAAAGCCGATCGGCTGTTGTTACCGGCACTGGGGGACTCGGATTCGAGGATGCCCTGGCATTAGCACGGGCTGGAGGCGATGTTATCATTGCGGGTCGCAATTCTCGCAAAGGCGCAGCGGCAGTCGCAAAAATTCGTAACGAAGTGCCATCAGCAACAGTACGTTTTGAACAAGTTGATCTCGCCAGTCTTCAGTCCGTAACAGACTTCGCCAGACGACTTCGCAGCCAGCGAGACAGTCTTGACCTGCTGATTAACAATGCGGGTTTAATGGCGCCTCCGAAGCGACTGGAAACCACTGATGGCTTTGAGATGCAATTCGGCGTCAACTATCTTGGTCACTTTGCCCTTACGGCGGAACTGATGCCGTTGCTGTGCAAAGGGAAAAATGCGCGCATTGTCACGCTATCAAGCATCGCTGCGCGGAACGGCACTCTCAATTTTGATGATTTGCAGGCAAACCACAGTTACGAACCAATGGCTGTATATAGCCAATCGAAGCTTGCCTGTCTGATGTTTGCCTTTGAGCTACAGCGGCGCAGTGAAGCTGGTCAATGGGGCATCGCCAGCCTTGCAGCCCATCCCGGTATCGCGCGCACAGATCTTTTATATAACTCGCCTGGCGGGTGGAGTGCCCGCATTATCGCGCGATCGCTTTTATGGTTCCTCTTCCAACCGGTACCGCAGGGCGCACTCCCAACGCTTTTTGCGGCGACCTCGCCCGATGCAAAGGCTGGTGCTTATTACGGACCACACAAGCTGAGCGAAACGCGCGGTTTTCCAGCTTTGTCAAAGGTGCCTCCGCAGGCTACGGACACCGACGTGGCAGCGCGACTTTGGGACATATCTGAAAACCTGACCAAAATTAACTTTGGGTATCCAAGCGAGGTAAATACTTAGCATGACAGGAAATACTGCACCCTCAAATTCCCAATTGGAAGCGATCGACATTGAATATGTGCAGGGATGGCGACAAGCCGCTCTTCTTCTTGTACTTTTCCTGATTAATGCACTTGCTCAGATCGACAGAATTTTGCCGTTTATTCTGTTCGAGTCGATCAAGGCGGATCTTTCACTGACTGATACCCAAGTCAGCTTGATTATCGGAATCCCCTTTGCAGTCTGCTTTACACTCTTCTTGTTGCCGCTTGCCCGTGCTTCGGATCGCGGATCGCCCCGTTTTGTCCTCATTTCGTGTCTCTTGTGCTGCAGCGCGATGACAGCGCTGGGCGGTTTGTCCGCGAGTTTAGTGTTTTTGGTTCTGACGCGGTTTGGTGTCGCGTTTGGTGTGGCTGGCTGCACTCCTTTAGGACATAAACTGATTGCGCGCAAAATCAACCCAGGACGTCGCGGTCTAGCGCTAGGCATTTTCTCCATGGGCATTCCGCTCGGCGCTATGGTCGGATTTGCTGTTGGCGGCGCGATCGGCGATACGTTAGGCTGGCGCGTTGCCCTATTTGGTGCCGGAGCCATCGGAGGGTTGCTCACCCTGTTAGCTACGTTCGTTGTAGAACCGACCCCGCCGCTTAAGCCAATGGCAGGCAATGTCGAACCGTTTTTGCAATCGAGCCTGAAGTTGCTTTCGTCTCCGGCATTCCGTTGGCTATTCATCACTGCCATCGCCGTCGGTTTTGCCACAGTCCCTTTTTACATCTTTTGCGCGCCTTTCCTGATCCGTACCCATGGCTTCACCGCCACCGAAGCCGGACTGGCAATTGGGCTTTTGCAGGGACTGATGGGAATCGTCGGATCGCTCTTAGGCGGACGCGAATTAGACCGCGCAGTTCGCTCCGGGACAAAGAGATTGCTTCTGCCTCCTGCCGTTCTCTTCCTGATTACCACTGTGACAACAACGGCAGCGTTGTTCGTGCCGACCGGATGGATGTCCGTTCTCTTGTTGGTGCCAGGCATGCTTTCCTTTGCATTTATCCTGCCATGGGTTTTTGGCACTGCACACCTTGTGGCAGGTAAGGGTAAGGAGGCGATGGCGTCTAGTCTTGGACTGATAGGTTCCTCTCTTCTGGGTCCAGCTCTCGGGCCTTTGTTTGTTGGCATGATTAGCGATGCAGCTACAGCGGCACAGATGCCAAATGGACTTAGATTTGGGCTGCTGATTGTTCCGATCGCATGTTTCCTGTCCGGTATCGCATGTCTGATTGCAAACCAGCGCATCGCCGTATTGCTTAAATCTGTCCGAAATCTAAGTACAGGACAAAAATCGTAGAACGTCTGAAAAACTATTCATTTAGAGATTAGACACAATGAGAAAGCATCTGGGGAAATGTCCGAGCAGTTGACAGGCGTTCGCTTCGTGCCAGTGGGCAATACCGCTGAGTCTATTTGCCCTTTGTGCACTTGATTTTCTTGAATACAAGCGAATCGTTTCTGTTCGCCTGATTAGAAATGACCGTGTTCCATCTCTTGCCGAACGCGAGAGGTGAAATGAGAAGGTCTACTGACGCGGATAATTATAGAGTCACGAGGCAAATCTTATGTATGTAGTTTTCGGTGCGACTGGGCAGACGGGTTCTGCGGTTGCTGACGCTTTGCTTGAGAAAAATCAGTCCGTGCGGGTCGTTTTGCGCTCGGACAAAACCGCCGCCGCTTGGCGGGACAAAGGCGCGGACGTTGCTTTTGCAGACCTAAGCGACTTAGAAGCGATGACCAATGCGATGCAGAACACGGACACTGTTTACGCGATGAATCCGCCTGCATACAACGTCGCCGATATGTTCGTAGTGGCGAGAGGAATCGGTGAGCGTTACGTTGCCGCCATCAAAAATTCCGGCGCGCAGAAAGTCGTATTGCTGTCTTCGGTCGGCTCGCAACACGCTTCGGGCACGGGAAATATTTTGACGACGCACATGTTGGAGACGATTTTCGGCGACTTAGAAATTCCCGTCGCTTATTTGCGGGCATCGGCATTTTTGGAAAATTGGGGCAGCGTGGCGCAGGTTGCCGCTGAGCAGGGCATTTTGCCGAGCTTCTACACGCCG
Organism: Drouetiella hepatica Uher 2000/2452; assembly: GCA_019359505.1. Lineage (GTDB taxonomy): Bacteria > Cyanobacteriota > Cyanobacteriia > Elainellales > Elainellaceae > Drouetiella > Drouetiella hepatica. Next base: position 8,770 of record JAHHHD010000046.1, read on the forward strand.
CTTGAGCGCAAAATTCCGATGGTTTGCGCCACCGATATCGGACGAGCCGTTGCCCAAGCGATGACCGAAACTTGGACGGGCAAGCGCATCATCGAACTGCACGGCGCAGCAGATTATTCGCCAAACGATGTCGCCGCCGCTTTTGCAGCCGTTCTCAACCGTGAGGTGCAGGCTGTCGCTGTCCCCGAAAGCGAGTGGCAGACAACGATTTCCAGCTTCGGCTTTTCGCCCGAAGCCGTCAACAGTTACAGCGAGATGATGCGCGGCTTCAATTCTGGTCATATTGTGTTTGAAGGGGGAAGCCACGTTCAAACAGTCAGGGGGCAAACGATGATTGCAGATGCCATCGGCAAACTGATCGAAGCACAAGCTTGAATCAAAAATTTCACCCATAAAGGAGTCCACCATGACGACAACACTGGCAGGCAAAGTGGCACTGGTTACGGGCGGTTCACGCGGGTTAGGAGCGGCGATCGCCAAACGTCTTGCTCACGATGGAGCCGCCGTTGCGCTCACCTACACCAGTTCGCCCCAAAAAGCGGCTCAGGTGGTTCGAGATATCGAAGTGGCAGGGGGAAAAGCTTTGGCAATTCGGGCTGACAGTGCTGATGTAGAAGCGGTAAAACATGCTGTAACTGAGACCGTCAACACCTTCGATCGTCTCGATATTCTTGTTAATAACGCAGGAGTTGCCGTCGTCGCGCCGATCGACCAGTTCTCGATCGAGGAGTTTGACCGATTGGTGGCGGTGAATATCAAAGGCGTTTTTGTCGCCACTCAAGAGGCTATTTGTCACATGGGTGAGGGGGGAAGGATCATTATGCTTGGCAGCGTCAGCAGTGATTTCATCACCCCCTATGTCGGCCTCTCAGTCTATGCGTTGACGAAGGGGGCGATCGCCAGCTTTACCCGTGGTCTTACCCGCGATCTGGGGTCTCGCGGCATCACCGTCAACAACATCCCACCTGGCCCGATTGACACCGATATGAATCCCGCTGATGGAAGCTTTGCCGTAGAGGTGACTAAGCTGACTGCCCTCAGTCGCTATGGACAGGCCGACGAGGTGGCTGGCATGGTTTCCTATCTCGCCAGCCCTGAAGCCGCTTTTGTCACGGGCGCGAGCCTGAAAATTGATGGCGGCTCGAATGCTTGAACGAGACGTAATCAAATTTGCAATTCCTGAACTCGACCAGGAAAGCACGATGTTACAAAAACTTTCAAGAAAAGTTGCGCTAGTCACGGCGGCACTAGCGACATCGGTCTTGCCACAATCAAGCGATTTGTCGATGAAGGTGCCAATGTCTTTATCACGGGTTGTCGTCAGACTGAGCTTGACGCAGTTTAAACCAGATGGGTAAGAACGTCTTGGGCATTCAGAGCAATGTGATGGGAAGCTTTATCAATCGCGCAGTAACACCATAAGAATCTGACAAACTGCCCTAAAAATCTGAAAGAAACCAGGTATCGGAACTGACTACACTCCAGATAAATATATAGAAAAGGACTTAGACACCATGAGAAAGCAACTTGTTAACCCGCCACAACGTTATGATGGCAAACCGCACGGATTGTCCCACGCTGTAAACGATACCGCATCGGGTGTCGTTTACATTTCTGGTCAGGTTGACTGGGACATGAATTTCCAAGTCTCATCCCATACTGTCGAGGGGCAACTAAAGAACGTGCTAAATAACCTAACGATCGTCCTAGATGCAGCGGGAAGTTCCGTAGAGAATTTGCTGAATCTTCGCATCTACATTCGCGGTGAACTTGGAGAATTCTTTGACGATATTGCGCCAATTCTCGCGCAATTTCTGGCAGACTCACGCCCCGCGATTACTGGCATCGGTGTTGCCTCGCTCGCCTCCCCAGAAACATTAGTTGAGATTGAGGCAATAGCAGCCCTTAAGTAACTGTCTGCTAACTGGGTTGGCGAAATCCCTCCAAGTGTGTGTTGGGCAGGCGCACAGCTCGTGCGACGCCACCAAAAGTGTCGGGTTCACTCAACACTATAAGAATGTGACAAACTGCCATAAGAACCTGAGAGTAATCCAGTATGGAGACTTACTACACTTCAGATGGATGGAACATTACGTAACTCAAATCTATGGATTTCTCTCACCTTATGGAACAAACACTTAAACAGAATAAAACATTCGTTCACAATCATTTTGAAGAGATTGTGAACCGCAAGAATTCTGCCATTGCTTACCAAAACTTTGCACCTAACTTTATAGATCATGAAGAACCTTTTGCAGGATTGGTGAGTCCCGATCTAGTTAAGCAGACGATGGAGAAAGCATACGCAAAGTATCCCGATTTGCGCGTTACAGTCGAGGACACGATCGCTGAAGGCGACAAGGTTATGGTGCGGTGTCTATGGCGTGGGACTGATTCTTCCACAGGTAAAGAGATGGAGTTTAAGGGCTTTGTACTTTGGAGATTAGCAGAGGGCAAACTTGCTGAGCGTTGGGCAACGATTGCACCGCCACTTAGGTAAAGTATCTTTTTGCTAACCCAGGCACAAGCGTAATCGCGAATAATTCGTCCTGGTCAACTCTACAATTTTAAGGTGGTGGATAAAATGATTAAGCACAAAGATTTTGCGTCTCGAATTACTGAACGGAGACCCTTAGCGAACCTGCCAAGTATGAATCCTTCTCTGAGGCTGTTAGTGCGGTAAATCAGCAAATTGAAAAGCACTGCCTGTTTGCGGGAGAGGCAAGACTCAAGAACAGATTGAGCATCTCAGCAAGCTTGCTCCAATGGAGCGGCATGGAGAACCCCTCGACATTGCGCGTGTCGTTTCATTCCTGGCAGAAACGGACGGGGGCTGGGTTAATGCTCAAGTTCTTCGCGCTAACGGCGGTTACGCTTAATTCAAATTCGGTATATTTCATCTTCAACTCATTACAAAGAAAACGCACAATGAAGGCAACCCGTCCAGCAATTAGGCGAAATGTTTCCCGTCGGTCGGTACTTGGACTGTTAGGATTTGGTGCCGCCACCGCTGCCTTAACACCCACTTTTTTGAAGACGGCACGGGCACAGAATCAAACTCAAACTCAACCGTCGCAACCTGCTTCAACCCAACTATCGCAAATCATCACGAAGGAAATTCCGCGTACAAAGGAGAAACTGCCTGCAATCGGTCTGGGAACGTTTATGACCTTTGATACTTTATCTAATCAGCCCCGCGATCATCTTCAGCAAGTAATGCGCCGCTTTTGGAATGCAGGCGGGCGAGTGGTCGATACCTCACTGCTCTATGGGATGTCGGAAGTGAACGTGGGCGAATTTGCCAGAACACTCGACTTGACCAATGACTTGTTTATTGCTGACAAAACCTGGGCAACTGGTGAGTATCTGGGCGATCGCAGCCAAGCGCAGCGTCAGTTAGAACAATCAATGACGCGATTATCACGCGATCGCATTGATGTAATGCAGGTTCATAGCTTGGTGAATGTAGATGCAATTTTGCCCTTGTTAAAAGCATGGAAAGCAGAAGGTAAAATTCGCTACGTGGGCGTTACCCACCACGATCCGTTATATTTTGCTGCGCTTGAGAGATGGATCGAGAACGGCGATCTAGACTTTGTTCAACTTCGCTACTCAATTCGTCAACGTGGAGTTGAAGACAGAATTCTCCCTGCGGCAGCGGCGCGAGGAACAGCCGTCTTAGCCAACATGCCCTTTGAAAAAGCCCGCCTCTTTGAATTGGTAAAGGGGCAACCACTACCCGATTTTGCCAGTGAAATTGGCTGCGAGAACTGGGCGCAGTTTTTTCTCAAGTATGTGATTTCTCACCCGGCTCTAACCTGTGCGATTCCCGCAACTACAAACCCCGATCACGTTGTTGAAAATATGGGGGCACTAAGAGGATCGTTACCTGATGATTCAATGCGTACCCGAATGGTGGAACACATGGAAAGCCTTCCCGGCTTTGACAACCTTCTCCAAACGCCCTGGTATCCTGGCAAGAATTTTAGCGGGTTGGTTCGCCTGCCAAATCCACGTCCAATCGGTTGAGATGGAGTCTGTATTATGTTGCGTAGATTTAGGTATTTGATTTTCCTGTCGCTGTTGGTCTTTTCACTCATAGCGCTAGGTTCGCCCGTGCTCAGTCAAGCACAAAGCCAGTTGCCCTATTGGACTGAAGCTGCACCGCCAACAGTCGCTCGGCAAGAGCTATATCCAGAAGTTTTGGACGGAAAAATTTACGTGGTCGGCGGTTTACTCAGCCCAAACACCGGGTTCTCAGCGCATTTCGAGTCTTATGATCCGGTCAACGATACATGGACAGCCTTGAGACCGCTTCCTGAAGCCCGACATCACATTACGCTGTCGGCAGTCAATGGCTTGCTCTATGGTGTGGGTGGTTTCACAGGTGGATTTCCAGACTGGCGGGCGCAGCCGACAATGTTCGTCTACGATCCTGCTTCTAATACTTGGACTGGAGGGATTGACCTGCCAGCGGCTCGTGCCGAGGGTGTATCCGCAGTGGTCGATGACAAGATATACCTGATTGGTGGGCGCGTTCGAGCTACTGAGGATGCTCGGCTGTTCAATGACCACATTGATAGTGTGCGAAACGAAGTCTTTGATCCGACGATAGGGCGTTGGACAGCCCGTGCCAATGCACCCACAGCGCGAAACAGTGCAGCGTCGGCTGTCATTGATGGAAAGATCTATGTGGTCGGGGGGCGCGAGTTTTCTAAGAATGCTGATGGCACGACGCAGCAGGTGAATGTGCCAAATCTTGAGGTCTACGATCCAGAACGCGATCGTTGGGAAACACGATCGCCGCTGCCTCAAGCCCAAGGGGGTCTGGCTGCAACCGCACTCAACGGCAAACTTTACGTGTTTGGCGGCGAACAGTGGGTTCCAGAGCAAAAAGTTTTTGCCGAAAGTTGGGTATACGACCCGGAAACCGACGTGTGGGAAGCATTGCCGCCCTTGCCAACTCCACGACATGGATTGGGAGCATCGGCAATTGGCAACCGAATCTTTGTGTTTGGTGGTGGCACCCAAACAGGCGGAAATGCAGCAACAGCAATCCACGAGGTGCTGGTATTGCCCACCTAGAGTGCTATGCACTAAGAAGTTTATTGAGAATGATCCTAATGACGCATTCAACATTACAATTCAAGAATGATTCTGAGGATGAGATTACACCTCAGAATCATTCTCTCTGTGACTCTAGAGTTAATGATGCTCTGATTGCGATCGCGCAAGAAGTCGCTGAGTTGTTGAAACAATCTTATCCAGTACAAGCCGATGAAATCGATACCATAGAATTAATAGGCGGGAACAATTTTGTTTTGCTGAATGCTTGACTCTTGGCTGAGTTGGTAAAGTCTGTCTAAGGAGAGAAGTATCGATCGCTAGCTTATGCTTTAATACGTCGATGTCATCTTAGGTTCCTGACTGGAAAACGCTTTTTCTGTGCTAGCGTCGGGCTAGTAAAGTGTCTGCTTTGTAACTGCAAGTAATTGGTAAGAGCAAGCTCTATGGCTAGCAACCTGCTCAACTCGCTCGAACTCAGCCAACGGTTCAATAAACCACGGATACTCTCCAGTCGTCAAATGAACTGGAATGGCATTTTGGTTGAGCAGCTTCAAAGTCCTGTTTCAACTTATGAGGTGGAACTCCCAGCCTTCTCAGATCATTGGCTCAGCTTGCACTTGGGGAATCCTGCCCCTATGATTCAAAAACGGGACGATCGCCTGCATGAATCAATCCTTTACGAAGGGGACAATCTCTTTGTCCCTGCTGGACAACCAAGTTACTGGTGTCGAGATAAGAGTGGTGTCATTTGCGCTCCGCTATTCATTTGCTTAAAACCGGAACTGATTCAACACGTTGCTGAAGCTTCCGATATTGATTCAAATCGGTTTGAGCTTTTGCATAGCTTCGGTCAGCAAGATCTGCAACTTCACCAGATTGGCATGCTGCTGTTCGCTGAGTTGCGATCGGGTGGGATGATGGGGAAACTATATGTCGAATCAGTTACTCAAATCCTGGCAATTCATTTACTGCGACACTATTCGACTGTCACGCAACCGATCGCATCACAAAACAGCAGCATCACTCGTACCCAGTTGCAGCAGGCGATTGATTATATTCACACTTACCTAAATCGAGATCTATCCTTGGTGGAACTGGCAAGTGTTGTTAACATCAGCCCGACTTACTTTGCGAGTTTGTTTAAGCAAGCAATGGGGATTTCGCCCCATCAGTACGTGATTCAACAGCGTGTGAAACAGGCGAAATTGATGCTGTCGAAAACAGATTTGGCGATCGCAGACATCGCCCTACAAGTCGGCTTCTCCAGTCAAAGCCATCTGACGCAACAGTTTAAACGCCACACTGGAATGACACCGAAGCAGATTCGCTAGCTCCATAGGAATCTAATAAATCACGGTAAGAATCTGAAAGAACTTGAGTGTTAAAACTCATACACTCAAAGTAGCTAAGACGAAGACAATCTTTACAGAAAGTATCTAGCAATAGTTCGGACAGAATTAGGGAGCTATAATGCCGTAGGAACGTAGATTTTGATAGTTCGGATGGGATTTAATCAAAGTTGGATTCAACTCTAACATTGAAATAGGCTCTATAGCTGTTTCAGGGAGGTCGAGGTATGAGAGAGAATTGATAAGATACAAAGAGACTACAAGCTTTGAGCAGAGCAATGTTCAACCTTAACAACCTGATTGATGATGCTAAATGTTATCGGATGGTGCGCCAACTGCGATGGTCAGAGAGGGTTCGCTGCCCTCACTGTGAAAGTGCAGAGGTGATAAAACGGGGAAAAGATGACACCTAACCTCAACGACAGCGCTGAAGACCTGTTTGAAATCCTGCTGCGGGCAGCCAGTCGGGGCGATAGCATCGAACATATAGTGAAACAGCTTGAAGGGGTGCCGAGTGGCAATGGGGTGCGCTATCACCCCGACAAACTGAGCGACATGGCGACAGTGGAGCATCAACTCAATGCGGCACTGCAAAGTCGCATCCCGCCCAAGATTGCCAAAAAACGGCATCGGCTGGCAATTGACTTGCACCTGATTCCCTACTATGGCACTCCCAATGAAGCGGAAGCGCCCTATATCTATCTTGGTGCTTTTATGTTGTTGAAGGCTCTGTAATTCTCAACTTTCTGTAATTCTTAACTTAATTTATGTCCTTATGTAGAGGGTGAACTGTACCGAATTGGGATTTACTCGCAAGCATGACACAGATTCGGACGCTAACTAGAGGCACTGTCGATGCATCCCCCTGAAAACGGAAAAAACCATAGAGCGCGACGAAATTTTTTAGGGCAGGCGTTGACCGCAGCAGGAGCAGCGATCGCTGCTCCCTCATTGCTCAGTCAAGCAACATCTGCTCAAAGTGAAAAGCCTGCTTCTATTCCTGGACAAGGCGAGATATCTGTAACGCTGAGTATTAACGATAAGCAAGAAACTCTGGCGATCGAGCCACGAGTCACACTGCTGGATACGTTACGCGAACGACTGGGACTGACTGGCAGTAAAAAGGGCTGTGACCATGGGCAGTGTGGAGCCTGTACGGTGCTGGTAGATGGACAGAGAGTATACTCGTGTCTCGCGTTGGCAGTCATGCAGGAGGGCAAACAAATTGTCACCGTTGAAGGACTGGCAAAGGGAGATGTGCTGCATCCTGTGCAAGCTGCGTTTATTGAAAACGACGGGTTTCAGTGCGGCTACTGTACGCCCGGACAAATCTGCGCCTCTGTTGCCTTAGTGGATGAAGTTAAACGCGGCTGTGCCAGCGCCGTGACAGAAGATTTTGATAATCTCCCCCAGCTAACGAATCTTTCTGAGGCTGAGATTAAAGAGCGGCTAAGCGGTAATCTTTGTCGTTGCAGTGCTTACAACGGGATTGTTGCTGCCGTCCAGCAAGTCACTGGGCAAGCGCCACCTTCACCCGCAGCAGCAATGTTTATGCAGGAAGCAGGAGTTTCGGCATGAAAAACTTTTCCTATGTCCGTGCCACCTCGGTGAAAGAAGCTGTCCAGCAGGCATCAACGGACAACAATGCGATGTTCATTGCAGGCGGCACCAATCTGGTCGATCGTATGAAAGTCTTTTTAGACGAACCCTCCCAACTGATTGATATTACTCGCTTAGAAATGACGCGGATTGAGCCAACGGGAGAGGGTCTACGCCTCGGCGCCCTGGTCAGCAACACCGCCGTAGCTGACCATCCCGAAGTCCGGCGCAGCTATCCCATGCTAACGCGTGCCATTTTGCTCGGAGCGTCCCAGCAAATTCGCAATGTTGCGACTGTGGGCGGTAACCTGCTGCAACGGACGCGCTGCCCCTACTACTATGACACTGCCTTCGCCTGCAATAAACGAGAACTCGACACAGGCTGTGCGGCACTGACAGGTATTAACCGCATACACGCCTTACTGGGAGCTAGTGACCAATGCGTGGCGGTGCATCCCTCCGATATGTGCGTTCCTCTGGCAGCGCTGGATGCGATCGTGGAAGTGGAAAGCTCTAAAGGCAAGCGCCAAATCCCCTTTACCGACTTCCATCGACTACCGGGCGATGCCCCGCAACGGGACACAACTCTGGAACCAGGAGAACTCATTACGGCAGTCATCTTGCCTCCTGCTCCATTTGCCAAGTCCAGCGTGTATCTCAAACTACGCGATCGCGATTCCTATGCCTTTGCGCTAGTTTCAGTCGCGGCGGCGGTTGAGCTTGCAGATAACCGCATCAAAACAGCCCGACTGGCAATGGGCGGCATGGCGCACAAGCCTTGGCGATTTACGGAAGCAGAGTCATTTTTGGTGGGCAAAGCTGCGAATACCGAAACCTTTCAGCAGGCAGCAGAGCTTGCGTTGCAAGGAGCCAAGCCGCTTGAATACAACGGCTTTAAAGTTGAGTTAGCCAAGCGGGCGATTAGACGCGCCCTCACCGTTTCAGCCAAAGGAGGAGGGATTGTATGAACAAGGTGATGGGGACAGCGGTTAGCCGCAAAGATGGACAGGCAAAAGTAACGGGTACTGCGATCTACTCGGCAGATCACGAAATTGCAGGCCTAGTACATGGGTATGTGGTCACTTCTACTATTGCGAATGGACGAATCAAGACGATCGATACTCGCGAGGCAGAACAGGCATCCGGCATAATTGCCATCTTCACCCACAAAAATGCGCCTCAGGTGTTCAAGCCCAGCAACGACTTTATGAAGTCGAAAATTTATGAAGCGCGGTTGCCGCTGTCGGATGACAGAGTCCACTACGCAGGGCAAATCATTGGTTTAGTGATTGCAGACACCTTTGAACGGGCAAGACAGGGTGCCCACCTGGTGAAAGTCGAGTATGATGCTCAGAAACCCATTGTGGAGGCTAAGAACGCGGTTTTCAAGGAAGCCCCACCTCAGATGGGTGAGGAGTTAAAGTTTGCGAAAGGGGATGTTGTCACAGGCATAGCTAGTGCCGCTATGAAGATAGAGGCAACCTACACGACTTCGACTGAACTCCATGCGCCGATGGAACCCCATGCCACGATCGCCCAATGGCAAGGGACAGATTCCCTCACGATCTATGAGCCATCCCAGTGGCTTGCGTTGAGCCAGCGTACCTATGCGGATCTATTTGGACTACCCTCGGAAAAAGTTCGCATTGTTATTCCCTTCTTAGGCGGAGCATTTGGCTCTAAGGCTTTCCCCTGGCCCCATGCAATTTTGACGGTCGCTGCCGCTCGCCAAATCAAGCGTCCGCTGAAGGTGGTCATGAGCCGCCGACAGATGACGGCTAACACAGGGCATCGCTCTGAAACGGAGCAAACGATTCGTCTAGCGGCAACGACGGATGGTATGTTGAGCGCGATCGCCCACGAAGCAAAATCGATTACATCTCCTGTAGATGTATTCACAGAGCCTTGTACCGCTGTCACGCCAGCCCTGTACACCTCTCCTAATCTGCTGCTTACTCAAGAGTTGGCAGTGATGAACGTTGGCACACCGACCTTTATGCGGGCGCCTGGTGAAAATCCCGGCATGTGGGCGCTGGAGTCTGCGATGGATGAACTGGCCTGGGCGATGAAGCTAGATCCGGTAGCACTGCGGTTAAAGAACGAGTCAAAGGAGCATCAGCGCAAGGGCTTGCCCTTCTCTGCCAAGCATTTCGCTGAGTGTCTCAAAGTGGGGGCAGAGCGCTTTGGCTGGAAAGACAGACCCCAGCTCCGATCGCTAACTCGCGAAGGCAAGCTCGTTGGCTGGGGTATGGCGGCTTCTACTTACCCTGGTCTTCGCGGCACAACCTCTGCAAAGGTACGCTTGCTGCCCGATGGAACCGTCCACGTTCTTACCTCTGGAAATGATATGGGGACAGGATCGTATACTGTCGTTGCAATTGCAGCCGCTGATGCCTTGGGAATTTCTGTTGAAAAAGTGCGGGTAGAGATGGGTGATTCACTGCTGCCGGATGGCGGGTTAGCAGGCGGTTCCCAAATGACCGCATCTCTCGTCCCAACTGTCATGAAAGCCTGTCAAGATATCCTCAAAACCGCCAACTGCACCACTGCAACTGAGGCATGTGCAGCGCTTCAAAGGTCAGGACGAGCGGCGATCGAAGCCTCTGCGTCCTCTGCGCCGGGTGACGAAACCAAAAAATGGGCGTTTCAGTCTTGGGGTGCTCACTTTTGCGAAGTCACCGTTGATGAAGAGATTGGGCGACTGCGAGTCACCCGTTGGGTATCAGTAATGGATGTTGGGCGCATCATCAATACCAAAGCCGCTGCCAGCCAGGTACGCGGAGGGGTAATAATGGGCATTGGGCATGCTCTTATGGAAGAATGCCATTTTGATCCAAACAATGGCTATCCCGTCGTCTACGATCTTGCGACGTATCATATTCCTGCCCATGCAGATACTCCCCGCATTGATGTTACCTTTGTTGGTGAACCTGATCTCAATTTCAATCCCGCAGGTGTGCGCGGTGTCGGTGAAATTGGCATTACGGGTGTCTCAGCAGCCATTGCCAACGCGGTCTATCACGCCACGGGCAAGCGGTTCCGCAGTTTACCACTTACACCCGATAAGTTAATTGCCTGAGACCAACGTTTAACTTGATCGGGTTAGCTGACAAATCTTTTCACTGTAGGCTGGGTTGAGGTATGAAACCCAACTTACAGCCATTAGAGAATTCACTGTAATGAAAGAGTTACAAGCTATCCTCAAGGCATTTGAACAGAGTCAGAGTTCTGGTCAACGATCGGCGATCGCCACCGTCGTCAAAACAATGGGTTCTGTCTATCGTAGACCAGGCGCACGGATGTTGTTGACCGAAGCAGGTCAAAGGGTGGGGGCGATTAGCGGTGGCTGTCTGGAAAGTGATGTGTTTGAACGGGCAAAACTGTTACTGCTTCAAGACTCCGAACCTATCCTTGTCCAATACGACACGACTGCTAGTAATGACTTAATTTGGGGCATGGGCATGGGCTGTAAGGGTGTCGTCGAAGTGCTGATTGAGTCACCAAATACAGAGTCTGCTAAGGGCCAGCTTGAGTTTATTGCAGAATGTTGTCAGCAGAATCAACTGGGCGTGATCGCCACTGTCTTTCAAGTTAAAGGAGACGTTAACGTCCAAGTTGCTGATCGACTGTTCTTAAAATCTGACGGTACAGTTGCGAACAGAATCGCGAATCCTCAACTGGTAACCCGTTTGTTGGAGGACACTTATAGGGTACTTGCGAAAGGGAAAACTCAAGTTATCTCCTATACTTTGGATCACGGTTCTGTTGAAGTGCTGATCGAAGTGATTCATCCGCCTGTACCACTGCTGATTTTTGGGGCAGGGTATGATGCGATTCCAGTGGTGCAACTGGCAAAGCAGCTTGGCTGGCATGTCACAGTCATTGATCATCGATCGACTTACGCAACTCGCGATCGCTTTCTACAAGCAGACAAAATCATTGTTTGCCATCCTGATGAACTTGAAGCCAATCTCACGCTCAACTCACGCACGATCGCTGTAGTCATGACGCATCACTACCTACATGATCGGACCTTGTTAAGAACGCTGTTACCCTCTCCTATTCGCTACTTAGGAGTACTTGGACCGAAACAACGAACTCAGCAATTGTTGGAGGATTTACACATTGAAGGGTTTGCCCCAACTCACGTTCAACAGCAACGCCTTCATTATCCCGTTGGGCTTGATATTGGCGCTGAAACTGCTGAGGAAATTGCGTTGGCGATCGTGGCAGAAATTCAAGCTGTTCTTACCAAACATATAGGCGGGATGCTAAGAGATCGCAAAGCTCCCATTCATCATCCCAATCCAGAACTTATATGCCCACCATTGGCTTAATGATTCTAGCAGCAGGAGCCTCTACCCGGATGGGAACGCCCAAACAATTATTATTGTATCAAGGGCGTAGCCTGCTGCGCTACGTTGCTGAAGTGGCGATCGCTTCTTGCTGTGACCCAGTTGTTGTTGTATTGGGTTCACAGGCTGAGCGAATGAAATTAGAGGCTTGTGCCCTCGCCGTACACATTGTTGAGAATCAGCAGTGGGCAGAAGGCATGGGTACTTCAATTTTTGCTGGAATGACGGCACTAACAGCCATCAACCAGGCTTTGGACGCAGTAGTCATTATTCTATGTGATCAACCTTTTGTTTCTCATCATTTACTGAATCAATTAGTCGAGGCATATCGAGCTACTCAAAGCCCAATTATCGCTTCTGCCTATGAAAATACTCTCGGTGTGCCAGCCCTGTTTGATCGTTCTCTATTTATAGAGCTGATGACGCTAAAAAACGTTGGAGCTAAGTCTTTAATCAAGCGGCATGCTGAAAGAATTTTTCAGGTTTCCTTCCCAAAGGGAGCCATTGATTTAGATACTCCTGCACAGTATCAGCAGTTACTCAGAGGGTAAGTTTCATCAAAGCAATGCCCTACCCCTTACCTCCTGTAAAGGTAACACTTTGAATAAAGTAGCGGTTGAAAAAGATATATAGGCCGAACATAGGTAGCGTAAACATCATGGAAGCTGCCATGATGTAATTCCAATAGCTAATATATTGACCCTTAAAGGTATTGAGCCCTAAGGGCAAGGTAAACATTTCGGGTTCAAATAGAATCACTACAGGTAACAAGAAGTTGTTCCAACTTCCCATAAATATGAAGACTGCTTGCGCTGCGATCGCGGGTTTTGCCAGCGGTAAAACAATGTACCAAAAGATCTGTAAGGTGTTGAGTCCATCCAATGCGGCGGCTTCTTCTAGCGATCGCGGAAAATTAATAAAAAATTGTCGCATCATAAAGATAAAGGTAGCGTTAATCATACCCGGAATGACCATACCTTGATAGGAATTAAGCCAGCCGAATGACTTGAGAATTAAAAAAGTTGGAATTAGCGTCACCTGCGCCGGAACGGCTAGAACCGCCAGGATGACCAGAAACCAGAACTGCTTACCCCGAAACTGTAATCTTGCCAGAGCATAGCCCGCCATAGAATTAAACAGAAGATTGAGCACCGTGACGCAGACGGCAATGAATACACTGTTGAATAGCCATCGCAGAAATAGAGGCTGTTCTAAAAAGATTTGGCGATAGTTGTCTAACGTAAAGTGATGGGGAAAGAAGTCGCCTGCAATAATTTCTGATAGCGGTTTAAAGGACGCGGATAAAGCCCAGAGAAAAGGGATCAGCGTCACGATCGCGTAAACTCCTAACAAAACATAGAGAACCCAGCGAAAGTTAAAGGGATGAATTGAGAATTTCATAAGACGGAAATAAAATTTAAATTTAAGTGGATTCTTGACCAAAGATGTGCTGTTGAATTAAGGTAACAGTAATAATGACAATGGCTAACAAGAAAGCGATCGCCGCTGCATACCCTAACTGGAGATCGCGGAAGACAGACTGATAAATTAATAAAACAACGGTAAGGGTGGCGTTGTTGGGTCCACCTGAACCTCCGGAAAAGATATAGGACTGATCAAACAATTGAAATGTACCAATCACACCCATTGCTACCACAAAGAATGTGACGGGGCGTAACTGCGGCAATGTAATATAGCGAAATTGCTGCCAGCTATTAGCTCCATCTATTTCTGCTGATTCGTAGAGCGATCGCGGAATATCTTGTAGGGCTGCCAGATAGATCACCATAAAAAATGGGGCTGTTGACCAGATGTTCATGATCATGATGCCTTTGAGGGCGACATTAGGATCACTCAACCAGTTGTAGGTGGGCAGCCCGACCAAAGCTAGAGCCTGATTGAGTAAGCCATCTGCGTTATAAATCCACATAAAGATCAGCGTCAGCACTGCTGATGATGTAATGGTGGGCAGAAAGAACAGGATTCGCCAGATATTTTGACCTTTGATTCCAGCATTTAAGGTTGCAGCCAAAGCCAAGGCTAAGACGGTTTGGGCCGGAACCACGATCGCGACATACTCTGCTGTATTTTTCAAGGCAATCCAGAGGCGATCGTCTGCCGCCAAGCGAGCAAAATTGCGCAACCCAACAAACTCATACTCAATTCCACCCAACAGCTTCACTTTTTGAAAGGATAAAAATATGGCAAATAGAATCGGAGCAATCGTAAAAAATCCTAGCCCCAAGATCGCAGGAGCCATCAGCAGATAACCGGCTCCCTCAGTTCTGATTCCCGGTGTTGTCAAGTGCGATCGCCGTCTGCGCTTGAGCATGGTTGTTTTCTCCAATCGTTTCTTATTGCTCTGCTGCCTGAATTTGCTGATTCGCGCTGTCTTCTGCCCGTTGCAACGCCTGTCTCAGCGGTTGTTCTCCTAAAATAGCGCTGATAAATTGATTGTTAAAGCTGTTCATAATGGCTGTAGGATACTGTCCAAGCTGCCAGGGAGTTGCATACTGAATACCTGCCACTAGGGCCGATCGCAGCGGATCGCGGTCATAGTGCAGTTGCTGTGCCACTGAATGACGGCTAGGTAATGCACTGCCGCCTTTAGCCCAAAGCGCCATGCCTGTTTTACCCGTCAAATAGCGGATCAACTCCCAAGCTTCCGGTTTGTGCTGCGATCGGCGGTTCATCACATAGCCAACGGTATAGACCATAGTGCCAGATTGGTCTTGGATACGAGGCACTTCAGCCGTGGCAAATGGCAGAGCGGGAAACGTCTCTTGTAGGAATGGAATTGCCCAGTTGCCTTCAATTACCATAGCTGCTTTGCCCTGACCAAACATTTCTGTTCCAGAGCTTGTGCCAACGTCTGGCGGACGCGCAGCGATGCGATCTTGATAGGGCTGCACAATCAGGTTCAAGCCTTTCAGGGCAGCTTCTGAAGCAAATGTCGCCTTGCCCTGCGGGTCGATCGCAGCTCCTCCAAAAGCCCGCATCAGGTAGACGAGGCGAGCCAAATCGGGCAATATGCCCAAACCATACTGGTCAATTTTGCCGTTTTGATCGCGATCGCGCGTCAAGCGTTGGGCATCTGCCAGCAGCTCATCCCAAGTAGCGGGTGGCTGAGCAATGCCAGCTTCAGCAAATGCTTGCTTGTTGTAAAACAGCGCCAGCGAAGAACAGTCTTTGGGTAATCCGTAGAGGATGCTGTCTTGCTGGAAAGCAGCCAGCAGCGTTGTCTCAAAATCTGCTAAGTCAAAGTCTGGCGTGAGGTAGGCGTTGAGTGGTTCCAACACCTGATTAGCCATCAAAGAAGGAGCTTCAAAGCTGTCGAGGAAAAAGACATCGGGTGCAGCATCCCCAATCAATCGGGTTTTGAGCACATCCATGTATTGATCGGCAACGGTTTCAAACTTGACCCGAATATGGGGGTGAGTGGCTTCAAAGGTGGTCAGAACAGTCTGGAATAAGCGCTGCTCAGATGGACTCGATCCCCATCCACCTAGTTTAAGGGTAATGGGACGATCGCTTTGTCCAAGTGGGCTGATAGTCCAATCAATCTGTGGCATACGAACTTGGCAGCTCATGACACATAGGAAAGAGACAATCATCAGCACAAAAAATTG
Source organism: Drouetiella hepatica Uher 2000/2452 (assembly GCA_019359505.1). GTDB lineage: Bacteria > Cyanobacteriota > Cyanobacteriia > Elainellales > Elainellaceae > Drouetiella > Drouetiella hepatica. The sequence goes on from JAHHHD010000046.1 coordinate 24,769, forward strand.
CAAATCTCTGTAAACCATGGCTAAGCATCAGCGCAGGTTAAATTCAGCCCACTTATAATTCAGTCACTTACAGTGGTGGCACTATTTTACATGTATCTCAATAAAGTGCATCCCTCTGTCTAGACAGCTTTAGTAGAAGTTTAAGGTGAAATCTCTCATCAGATTCAAATGTTTTTCCTTGCAAGAATTTATACAAGCTCTAGACTTAGCTGTTGAAGTGTATCTTTGCAGGGGTCTGATAACTCAACAACTGTGTAATCGCTGATGATTGTAAAAGTGAAAGTACAATGCCAAACTCTTAACTGCGTTGGATACACTCTCGTAATTCTTAATATACACCTCTTTATACTTTACCGTTCTCCATAGCTGCTGTGAGTGAGCAGGAATAATGGCACGAATAGCAAATGAGTGGCGCAGTAAATGAACATCTATAATCTTTGCCCTAATTAGCTTTGAGGTAATTAGGCAGTAGAAACCATTGACAGGTGGTGTAGGTCAAGATGTTAGTAAGATTGATGCAAGGTAGGGACTATAGGGATTGCGCTACTCATTTGCTAATTGCGCCAAATAATCTGCTCACCTACGCCTGCGGGGCTGCATAGCCTTGGCTAAACATCTGATCTCAGCCAAGGCTATGCTTAGAAACCTAAAGGTTCTTGCTCAGACTAGCGAACGTCGAAGCGATCGAGCATCATCACCTTGTCCCAAGCTGCGACGAAATCATTAACCATCCGCTCATGACCGTCATTAGCACCGTAGACCTCGGCAACCTGACGCAGCTCCGCATTTGAACCGAAGATGAGATCGCAGCGGCTCGCCGTGAACTTCGTTTCGCCCGTTTGGCGATCGTCAATGCTGAAGGTCATTTCGTTTGCATCAGATGGCTTCCACTCGTAGTCCATGCTGGTCAGGACACGGAAGAAGTCGTTGGTCAAGACACCGGGTCGGTCGGTAAAGATGCCGTGCTTTGAGTAGTCCCAATTCTGGTCAAGGGCACGAAGCCCACCAACAAGAACCGTCCACTCAGGTGCGGTCAGGGTGAGCAACTGGGCGCGATCGAGGAATATACGCTCCGGCTTTACCTTATAGCCAACAGCATCATTGTGGTAGTTACGGAAACCGTCCGAGACAGGCTTCAGCCATTCAAAGGTTTCGACATCGGTCAGCTCCTGAGTCGTATCCATCCGCCCTGGGGTAAAGGGAACACTAACGTTGACCCCAGCATCCTGCGCTGCTTTCTCAACCGCAACGCAACCACCGAGGACAATGAGATCCGCCATCGAAAGCTTCTTATTACCCGACTGAGCACCGTTGAATTCTGATTGAATTTGCTCAAGGGTCGATAGAACTTGGTTAAGCTCCTGTGGGCGGTTGATCTCGAAGTCCTTTTGCGGATCTAGGCGAATACGAGCGCCGTTTGCGCCGCCGCGCTTGTCAGAGCCGCGATGGGTTGACGCCGATGCCCAGGCAGCAGATACGAGCGCCGAGACGGAGAGCCCACTTGCTAAAATCTTGGTCTTGAGAGCACTGATATCGGCGGCGGCGACGACGTCGTGGTCAAGCGCCGGAATCGGATCTTGCCAGGGCAGATCTTCCTCCGCAACTTCCGGACCCAGATAGCGCGTTTTCGGCCCTAAATCCCGATGGGTTAGCTTGTACCAGGCGCGCGAGAACGCATCGCTGAAGTGCTCAAAGTCATTGAGATAGCGCTGACAGATTTCACGATAAGCCGGATCAACCTTTAACGCAATGTCTGAGGTCATCATCATGAGATTGTGCTCAACACCGGGTTTATGAGCGTCTGGCGTCTTCGGCGCATCGGGAGTGCTCGGCTGCCACTGAATGGCACCGACTGGGCTCTTGGTCTGCTCCCACTCGTGCTTAAAAAGATTTTCTAGATAGCTGTTGTCCCACTGGGTCGGGTTTGGCGTCCACGATCCTTCGATCCCGTTCGTCATCGTATATTCAGCAAACCCGGTCCCTTCAGGATTCTGCCATCCCATGCCCATTGCCTGAATTGGCGCAGCTTCCGGTGCCGGACCGATCTTATCCGGAGCAACCATGCCATGACTTTTGCCGAAAGCATGACCGCCTGCGATGAGCGCGACAGTCTCCTCGTCATTCATAGCCATCCGGGCAAAGGTCTCACGGATATCACGGGCGGAGCCAACAGGGTCACCTTCACCGTTCGGACCCTCGGGATTAACGTAAATGAGCGCTTGGTGCGAGGCCGCCAGCGGGTTCTCGAGGTCGTAGTATTCCTCGTCCGGCTTGCCGACCCACCGAAGATCGCGAGTGACCATCTCATCCGGATGACCAGGTTGCTGCTTGCCATGCTTGCCATTTTCTCCGAACGGTTGACCGTTCCAGAATTCAGGCCCCCAGTAGGTGGCGCGGTCTGCTTCCCAAGCATCAAGACGACCGCCGCCATAGCCGAAGGTCTTTAGTCCCATAATCTCCAACGCGCAGTTGCCCGTCAGGATCATCAGATCAGCCCAGCTCAGCGAAGCGCCATACTTTTGTTTGATTGGCCAAAGTAACCGCCGTGATTTATCGGTATTCCCGTTGTCCCACCAGGAGTTGATCGGGGCAAAGCGCTGCATGCCTCGGCTCGCTCCGCCACGGCCGTCGGCAATCCGGTAGGTGCCTGCAGCGTGCCACGCCATGCGGATCATCTGAGGTCCATAGTTGCCGTAGTCGGCTGGCCACCAGTCCTTCGAATCCGTCAGTAACGCCTTGATGTCGCTCTTCAACTGCTCGAAGTCGATCGCCTGAAACGCTTTTTGGTAATCGAAATCCCGTAGCGGGTTAGCTTGAGGCGGATCTTGGTGAAGCAGCTCGACCTGAAGTCGGTTAGGCCACCAGTCATCGGCTTGCGGTTTGGAGCCAAGGGCACCGCCAACGCGGGTTCCACGGAAGGGGCATTGTCCAGGAGTGGATTGTGGTGTGTTCGTGAGAGGGTTACTGACCATAAGTCTGATTCTTTTTAGGGAGTTTCGTTGGATAAGTTGAGCTGAGTACCGCCATTAGCGGTAGTTTGAACGGCGTCAGGATGCCGGTTTAGTTGGGTCAACGTTCAACTCCTTTTCGTTGTCAAGCGATCGGGAGAAGACCGCATGGTATGGAACAGCGATAAGAAACCGCTGGCGATCGCAATATCCAGTGACAATGCTCGATTGAGGTAGGAGTTGCTCTTTCGCAAATGCACAGGCGATCGCTCTAAATCGAGAGTTGGAACCGAAGATGATGTCAGTAGATAGTGAGCCATCAATCTTATGATGCCATTAACTCAAACTGATCTTTTTTCAGAGCCGCTAAATTGAGTCTCTTGAATTCTTCAGCATAGCGAATGCCTTGCCTATGGAATTGGGCAAGGTGAAAGTGCTGATCGAGCACTCTGAGGTTTAACTAATTCGACCATCAGCCTTAGTTTGATGCGCCTTTGCCAGCTACACGTTCGAAATGTTCGTACGGCACGTAGGTTGGAACGGATCACGGCAGACACAGAATAGTGGATCGAGATAGATGTATTCTGATAGCCCGTCGCAATGTCACCGAAACGTTGCTCAAAGACTTCAACGCTGATTCAAGGCGGAAATTAGTCGCTCCTGCTTGGGCAACGATGTGGTGACAGCCAATCTAATCTCGCGCTGCAGACGGACGCTCATTCAGCACGTCGCCGATCGCGATCGTTAGGTCGCTTAGGCTAACTGTAGGATATACCATTGCAAAGTTACTTGTTGAGGCGGAAGGTCGGGTATAGCTTTGCCCCTAGCAACCTCATTTGCGACATTTTACATCACAGCTCTAAACTGCGTGACTGCTTCGGTGTAGCGAATGGGCAGCACATACTCCAGATTCTCATTGGGGCGCGCAATGATGTGAGTTGACAGCACAGAGCCGCCACTAACCCGCTTGATCGACTCAATGCCCGCAGCGATCGAGGCCTGAACTTCGGAAACATTGCCCCGGACGATGACGGTAGCTCGACCACTGCCGATTTTTTCGTAGCCGACTAAGGTAACCTGAGCTGCTTTCACCATGGCGTCCGCCGCTTCGACAACCGCCGGGAAACCCAGAGTTTCAATCATTCCAACAGCAATTGACATAAAGATACGCCTAACCTTTTTGAGGGTTGATAGACACCTGGACATCCGTCACTGTTTCCATTGGAACGAATCTGCCTGATAGGTTGATACGGTACCCAACCCATGTTCATCAGGTGTCCTTTATTGCCTGTTTTATAGAATGCCGCCCGTGTTAACTAAGTACGGTGGTAGAAGCTCTAAGAACCACAACCAAAGCCTTCGCACTCAATAGCGTTGCGCAGCACTATCAATAAAATTCAGGACACGGTGTCAAATAAAATCTTGATTTCTCAAAAGTGTATCTAAGCACTAAGTGTACCGCTATTCGGTCATGACATGGAATCGAGAGCGAAAGTCTCTCTAAGCTTCACGTTCCTCTCTATCTACAAAAACTTGTGATCCTTTCAGCGCGATCGCGCTCCGGGTCACAACTCCTCTCCTCAATGGCAGCGTAAATCCGATCGACCTCACCCTCCTCAATCTCCTGGGATTGTGCCTCTAGTATCTTGTTGCTTAGATGAGTGATTAGAGTAGTTGCGCGGGACGCAACTACTCAACGATTGGGTTTGAGGGTCTCAGCCAATGGCAAAAAGAGACAGCTTGAACCATATTTTGTGCAAATCTAAGCAATCTGCTCTTTGTGCGATCGTCTCACCAGAAAGCTTTAAATCACCACCCCACCGATAACCCAGCAGGCTAACGATGCCCATCACCCGCTGTAAATAATCTTTGCATCACACCGATCACTTTTCGGCAGTCGGTGTGCATGGGCGTTGTTTGCCTATGCTTTATCTACTTGGAGAAATGATATTTGGTAGAGGCGGAAGGGAAGGGATCTCAGGAATATGAAGAGGAGGAAGTGAAGGAAGTGAAGAATCGTCAGGGATCTCAAACGGCTGTCGAGAGCAGTTTGGAAATGAAGACGGATAAAGAGAACCAACTGTAGGTGGTGATAGTTGATTGATTTCAAAAATTACGGATACAAGGGTAAGGACACCATCTTGAGAGTTAAGCGGGAACCCTAACGCTATGCGATTAACTCCTAAAGCCCTTAAAATGTCTATCATTTCCACAACTGAGGCATATTTTGTTGTAGTGGAAGCACTAAGCACTACTAATCCACACCGATTGGAACGATCAAAGTCGATTACCACACGAGATAGTTGATCATCCAAGGGGTGAGGAATATGCGGAATATTAGGTGCAACAAGCTGTCCGTCGATATATATCTGCTCATTAGAATCGATCTGCACAATCAGCATAGAAGGTGGTGATGCAATTGGTACAGGGGTAGGAGCGGCAGGTATTTGACTATTCACTGGCTGGCAAATAATTAATATGAGCAATAGCGTAGCTGAAAAAACAGCAAGTTTCCTAATCCACACTTCATACTTAAATAACATTTCACTACATTCCTTGTTGCGATCTCACTCAGTGAATTCGAGTTGTCATTTTTAAGCTACATGTAGTTTGAGCAGTCGAACGATGCCCATAACCCGCCGCCAGTAACCTCTCGAACTTAACCAGCAGCCTCTCAACGGTCGGGTTTATGGGCGTTGTCAGCTGTCTGGCAACTACTCTCAAATTGCTCAAGAATCAAAGGAATTTCATTGAGTTCATCAATGATTGCATCTGCCTCTTTTGCATCTTGCCAGTACAAACTGCGTTTCCAAATTGCCTTCATCTCTGCGTTCTTTGCACCCATGATATCTGCTTCCGGGTGATCTCCAATAAACACAGTGTTTTTGGCTGTCACTCCCAATCGCTTCACGGCTCGATGGAAAATTTCTACTTGTGGCTTTCTCACTTGCTCGATTTCAGAAATCAAGATTACTTCAAAGTAGTCATGAATTCCTAATCCCTCAATAGCACGAGATTGAAACGTTCCCAAACCATTACTCACAATACCCAACGAGTAGCCCTGCTGTTTCAACCCACTTAACACCTCAACGAGAAAAGGGAAAGGAACACAATGCCCCTGAAACTGTGTCTCATAGTCTTGAAGCAATGTCTGCCAACTCAACTCCTTAATCTCAAACTCCGCAACTAGCTCTTGATAAACCTTATCCTTCCAAACATGACCGCGACAGTCCAATTCGATAAATCTGCTAGTGTAAGCGGCTTTAGGAATGTAGCTCAAGTGAGTGATGAGTCTGTCATATTGGGCTGCAACGAACTGTTTAATGGATGTATCGCGATCGAGCAGCGTTCCATCTAAATCGAAAAGGACTGCTTGAATCATTCATCGAACTCCCAACAACTATCTCAGAATTACGTCCCAACGACCGAAACAAAGACAGCTAACGGCGAAATGTAGCGGCAGCAAGTAACCTCAAACTCAGCACCAGGGGCTTTCGACCGTCCGCTGCCATGAAGGGTTAGCTCGCGCCACGCACCCTGGCATACATAAACGCATCTCTAGGAATTGCTGAAATGTTAGGGCGGATCAGATAATAACGCAACCTCCCTTCACACACTAAACCACTCTTCTCTAGAACCTTAACTGAAGCAAGGTTCTCCGTATCGCAAGTTGCCCAAACCCGATAAATTTCTGGCAAGCTAATTGCCCATTCCACTACAGCACGAGCGGACTCTGTTGCATAACCTTGTCCCCAATATTTCTGATTGAGCAGATAACCAAAACCAGCCGCATGATCTTCTAACCAACAACCGATCGTACCAATGGGTCGATCATCGGGCTTGACTGTAAGTACCCAGGAGAAACTACCTGATTCCCATTCTGCCGGACGGCTCTCAAGGGATTTTACAACCTCGCTGACATCAGTACGAGAACCATAATCCATGTAGTGAATGACTGTTGAATCGCTGGCGTATTCAAAGATTGCCTCTGCATCTGAGAGGCGAGGGCGGCGTAAAACAAGCCTTTCCGTTGTAAACACTTCAGGAGCCTGTAACATGAGAGCGCTTTCACCTTTTCAGCAAGTAACGGGTTCACACGTTTGAGATTATTGGATGTAACCCAACTTTTGAATTCCCCTTAAGGGTACTCTTGAGAATTTTGCGATCGCCCTTAAATATCCTGGTAATAGCTGGACTTTGAACACTAACCGATAAGTTTGCTGCCCTCTCCCCGCAGACAATCGAGCGGGCTAACGGCTAGGTTGTCTGCGGCAAGAAATTTGAAACGAAATCAAGCGACTACAAATCCGCCCGGTGCAAGCATTAGTTAGGCATCAATGCGACTCCAGCTTAAATTTGTTAAGTCTAAGATATAATCCACTAAGTTTTCAATGTATTCCACTTTTTCGTTCGTCATGACAGAGACTTTACCGCCAGCGACACGTATCTTAGCTGGTTCTTTGTAGTAGGCTTTGTGACGACTAATCCATCCAGGTTTATCTCCTGTGGTTTCAATTTTTTCTATGTTGAATGTATCGCAGTGGAGTCGATAAACTGGCGTTTCATCATAGATTCTCTCATGCTGGTAGCCTGCATTGCCAATGATGTATATGTAGTTTCCAACTAGTGTCGCGGTATGGAAATCAGTTGGAGAAAATACATTCTTAGGATAACCCAAAATCTTAAAAGTACCGTTACCTTGATAAACTACAACATCGTTGTAGATACAAAAGTCGGGGTCATAGTAGTCTTCATGTTCGCCAGCGATCTCAACGATTCTGCCATCTAATAACTCTGTAATTGTTCTGCCGAACCGTTGATAGCACCATACTGGTTCATCTAAATTATCGTTATCAGCGAAGGTGTCTCGAGCTTTATATGCAGAATGACCGCAACGAACCATTGCTCGCCAAAAATCGATTTCCATGACTTCTGGATTAGCTTTACCAAATTGTCGATATCGTCCTGCTAAGTATTGCTCTCGCGACACTTGCAGCTCCTGATTGCCCACTCCTGTTAGGAGTGCTCGTACCCCGTCATTGATGTCACTTAAATCTTCACCTGCAGCAACTAATATTCGTACAATCTCAAGATTGCCAGCACGGTGAATAGCTTTATTATCGCAATGCTTGACTCTAGCTGGATTGGCATTATTTTCTATCAGGATGCGAACACAATCAGTAGCCCCACATTCTGCCGCTACCATCAAAGGAGTATTACCAAACTCATCAGTGGCTTCAATATCAAATCCTTCTTCAATCAACCATTCTAGAAATTCAATCCTGCCGTTCTCTATGGCATACATTAATGGCGTCTTTCCACAACGCCCAACGTCCTCTCGGTTTGCCCCTGATAATAAAAGTAATTTTGCCTTTTTCAATTCGCCCACTTGGAGGCTCAGAAGCCAAGGCGTTCTCTCCCACCAATCACGCGCCGAAAGATCTGCTCCCTCATCAAGTAATACTTTGACCTCTTCTAAATGCCCGAAAGCGATCGCGTGCATTAGTTCGGTCCATTCTAGCTGGGTTACATCGGCACCTGCCGTTAGTAATACTTTGACAGCATCAAACCGCCCTACCCTTGAGGCTATCCTAAGCGCAGACTCTGCATAGCTACTGACACCAGTGACTTTGGCACCTCTTTCAATAAGCAAATTCAAGATTGGTATTAATGAGATATCTGGACCACACGTTGCACTAATGAGTACGTCGTAGCCATGCGGCAGTTGGTAATGAATATCGGCTCCAACATCCAGAAGGAATCGAATCTTATCCAAATTCCCTGATTTCACCGCTAAGCCAAGGGCAGTATCTTGATCCTCTCCCCCAACCGCATTAATATCGGCATCATTCTCTACAAGGAATTGAAGCATATCGATTCCTGCATCTGCACTAGCTACTGCACACATTAGTGGAGTTCTCAAGAAGTATTTCTCTGCACAATTAATATCAACACCACTGGCAACTTGGTGTGCTACTCCTGCAATATTTCCTTGTTTCGCATGATCATGAATTTGCATAATTTTTAATCAGGTTTTATTAACAAATATGCCTAACGACCAGTTAAGCAATGACATACTGAACTGAAACGAAGCTAGAAAATTTCGTTTGCCGCTCCAACTCCGTGTTGAGCTGCGGCTACTCACGTTGAGCTGGTTTCATTTTAGTTCTATTCAGGTGAGTCATCTTTTACAGCCACACCCATCACTTTAATTTTGCTGCCAAAAGGCAGTGCTGCGGCTTGGTAAATTGTTCGAGCAGGTCGCTTACCCTCTGGAAACAAGTCGGCAAATAATTCGTTTACCTCACCAACATCAGCAAGGTCAATAAAAGCAATATCGACAAAAACTACTTCATCATTTGAGAAACCAGCAGCCTTGACCGCAGCAAAAAAGTTTGCAAATGAGCGTTCAGCTTCTTTGCGTGCAGAACCAGGCACGTATTGTCCAGAAACATCCACTGAGACTTGACCACTGATGTAGCAGGTGTCATTTACCACAACTGCATGACTAATGGGCATAGACCACTGCGGCAACCCCTCTCCTTGCGTAATAAACCTTCGAGAATTCATTATGGACTCCCTGTAGACAACCCAGAAATATCGTCTCACAACTAAACTCTCAGTAGATAGACTCTGAACAACAAACAACATTCAATCTACGGCCCTAACCCGTAATCCAAAGCAGCCCAACGGCAGAATTGAACGGCAACAATGGATTCAAGCCTTAGCACGAGTATCCTGGGTAAGTCCGCTCCAATGACAGGTTAGCTGGATCACGCGCCAATCGCCTCCTGGGTGCTTTCGCAATAACCGATCGCTCCTCGCAACTGCCCTCACGATAACCTTCTGGGCATGCAAAGTATCTGCAAACTTCTGAGCCTGAAAGTAATGCTCTGAAGTCGGCCAGACTTTACCCTGGAGGTCAATGCTAAAGATAGCCATAAGAGATCGAAGGTGCTGCTGTAATGGGATGGACGCTCCCTTCTATTCATCCCGATCGCGGAGCATTCTACCCAATAGTGGTACTTGGCTAGCATCTACAAGATGTAGCTCTTTTGTTAAGTCTCTCTTGCCCTGTCTAATCAGGTTTAATCAGAGCTATAAGATCGATCGCGACTACGACTTGTCATCAAACTAGGCTGTAACTAAAGATACAGAAATAACTGAATTGATTGGCTTATTTGACGAACCTAGGAATACAATAGGGAAATCGTGATGGATTCCTGGTGATTGAACAATGGCAACTGCAACACTTAAACGGGCGAGAGCTGGAAATGTTTCTAAGACTGCATTGGATCAAGTGGGGTCTCTGCTACAAGACTTGCCAGAGAAGTCTCAAGACCAGATTTCCCTCCGGGATGCGGTGGCTCAACTTCAGGGAGTAATCAAGGATACTCTAGCTAAAGGTTATAGCTACGAAGATGTGGCTGCTCTCTTGGCTCAACAAGAGATTGCTATCAGCCCCTCTACCTTGAGGAACTATGTGCTGACTAACGGCAGTCGGACAACACAGAAACAGGCATCCACTAAGACTAGGGCAAAACGAGGTGCTAAAGTACCCAGCACTGAGCCGATCGCAGCAGTGATAGAGCCTGAGCTAGAGACAGAACAGCCAGAGGCGATCGGCTCTACTAAGGCTTCAGCTGAGGCTCAGTCAGCGAAAGGACAGCGTCAATCCTCACCTGCTACAGCACAACCTGAAACAGAGACAGAGAAGAAGCCCCGTCGAGGACGAGCTTCTAAAGCAGCATCCACTCAGCCAACAGCTGGATCATCTCAGCGTTCGAGCGCGGCTAGAGGTCGCAAAGCCGCCAAAGCCTAATGCTTCATTACCTTTGCTGAACCTTTGGGCGATCGAGCCTTGAGAGAGTTCAACAGGGATCAGATAGTAGATTTGAGCAGGGTCAATCTGAGCCGATGAAGCGGATGAAATGCCTTGGCAAAGAGTGCGATCGTCCTTAAACTCCAGCTTGTTTTCCAAATCGGAGCTATTTTGCAGGTAACCCTGTATCCAAGTGCATCCCCTTTCCAGGAGTTGTTCCAGGTTTTCAATTTTCCAGGTCTTAACCTGCCACGAAGTTACTGTTCCGTCAGGTGTTCTATTGCTAACTCCTGCTGTGACAAGTTCTGCATTATTGCGAAACGCAATATGTTTCACTTCATCATGCCCTTCAAAGACAGCAAACTGTTGCCCGTGCAAATTCCACAGTCGTGCTGTTCCATCCTCTGAAGCTGTCGCCAGCCAGCTGCCATCTGGACTAAACAATACCGCATTGATAATGCCCTCATGTCCTCTCAGTTCTGCCTGTTGTTGCCCTTCTAAATTTAGGAGCCGTACGATCGCCATACCATCATCAATGCCAGCAACAGCGACCAGATTGCCTTGGGGACTGAAAACAACATCCCGAACGGGCATCCGGGTTGGAATTACCTTTTGATTCTGGCTAATCTGAACCTGACTCCAGGATTGCACATTGCCTGACTCTGCTAGATTTTTCCAGTTCCATAACCGTAACTGCTCGTCAAGCCCCCCCGCTGCTAAGAGCTGCCAGGATGAATCAAACGAAAAGGCATGGAGCCAGCCTGCACTCAAAGTACCTTGATCGGAACCATCCTTTGGCAGAAAAATCTGCTGCTCAGGTTGCAAAGCATTGTATATGATCGTATCGTCTCCCCCCAATATAAGCTGTTGCCCGTCTGGACTAAAAGCTCCTCCCCACAGTGAACTACCCAGTAAATCCCGTTGCAAGGTGCCGCTTCTCACTTGTGGTCCCTGCATTGCTGGGCTAATTTGCTGAGTTTCTAAGTTCCATAGGTACGTTTGACCAGCCTCTGTCCCGACTGCGAGAAGCCGACCGTCCGGGCTGAAGCGCAGTCCATCGACACTGGGAACAGGGGTTGGAAGTTCCGTGCCCTGGAGCGTATTTAAGTTCCACATCTGCACCCGACCGGAATTCATACCAACAGCAACTTGGCTCGCATTCTCAGAATTAAGCTGAATGCTTTGAATCCAGTTCTGTTCTGAATATCCTTTATATTCCTGATATTGACTGCCTTCCAAATGCTGCCAAATCCGAACCGCACCATCTCGTCCAACTATCGCAAGCTGCTGACCATCGGGGCTAAACTTCAGATCTAGAACACCGCCTTGATAGTTAAACTGGGCAAGTTGATTACCGCGCACATCCCACAAATAGATCCTTTCGTCTCCACCGCTTGCAGCTACAATACGCTGACTATCTGGGCTAAAACGAATCGTTAGCGATAAATTACTGTTAAAGCTGAGAGTATCGTTGATGCTGGCAATTTGCTCTTGAGGCTGGCCATTGCTCGAATTAATTCTATAAACAGCAATATTACCAGAACTGATTTCTGCCGTTGCCGACAGTGTTGCGTCGGAATTATAAGCAATATATAGCGGATCGGGAGGAAGCATTCTTTCAGTAAGGTTAAAGCCAAGACTGTAAATATCTTGGGCTTCCTGAATCTGTAAATCTCCCCTTAAATTCCACCGTTTTGCAACAGTTTGATTAGATGTTTGGTCTAGGACTTCTACAATAATATGTTCACTGTCGGTAGTAAAACTAATTGCCATAATGCTACCCCCTACATCTGGAGTGTTGAAGTTAGACAGTGGCTTGCCTGAGCGATCCCAAAAGCTGACCGTACTGCTCTGGTTTGTATTGCTTTGGTTTGAGTTTTCCTGAACGATCGCACTATTTTGACTTGGACTTTTCTGAACAACTGCAATCAATTGACCATTTGGGCTGAATGCAATTGTTCCAATTGGCTGGTCGGCGATGAGGCGATTTCTTTCACGGATTTGATACACTGCATTCTGGAGCGTTTCCTGCACCTCATTTCGGCGATTCTCCGTAGGGGGAAACATTCTTAGCAGCGGTTGTTTTAAGGCTTTAGCTGCCTTGATACTTTCAATGAGCGCCTCCAGATTTTGATTCCGTAAGAGCCGTTCTTCGGCAGATCCCTGCAAATCTAACATGCGATTGATTTGAGAATTCCGCGAAAAGGCAATTCCTCCGACTGAAAGCAGCCCTACAATAGCTAAAATACCTACATTTCGCAAATTGTTAAGTCGACGTTGACGAATGCTACGTTGCATAAAAGTTCGCTCTAGCTGATTCAGCCAAGCTGTATCCTTTTGCTGCAACAGGGAAAGACGAGGATTATTATGCCAGAGAAAACGAATTCGCTGCTGCTCTTGCTGCCAGGACACCGCTGCAGGTGTAAGCTGTCTTTGTAGCATTAAATTTTCGTCCTCTGCCTGTATCCAGTCCCTTAATTTTTGCCATCCCTGAATTGGTAGTGCCCTGAAGGGCAGGATAGAATAGGGAATGGCACTAATAAAGTTTTGAGCGGGAGTCACTGACGATGACAATGCAGACCTGTCCAAGTTGTGGGGCACAAGAGATTCGTCGCAATGGTC
>JAHHHD010000047.1 GCA_019359505.1 Drouetiella hepatica Uher 2000/2452
ATTGAACACTGGTGGAGCGTGCTAAAGAATTGGATGCGACAGCGATGGGATGAGTTTGATACCTTTCGAGATTGCGTTGATGCTGCCTTTAAAGAGTGTCCTAACGTATGTGCGTAGCGCTATACCTGCTGAAAAAACTGCGTCAGCCGTTGCGTTACTCCCAGATGACTCTGCGCTTCCCACCACTCTGCAATACCCGAAGTTAACTCTAGCTGCTCGGCGACTAGCGCCAGCACCCCCCGATACCACTCTGCCGCACTCACCTGCGTCCCCACCTGCGTCAGGTCAATAATCACCACCCGACTGCCATCTTCAATCAACTGCTCCGCCGTCCGAATCATCAGACTCGACTTGCCCATTTGCCGAGGCGTCAGCACATAGGCAAACGTCGATTCCCGACAGAGTCGCAGCAGTTCGCCATCCGCCTCTCGCGGAATATACAGCCCGCGCTCGTTTGCCTGAACCGTGCCCCCCACCGTGTAGACAGAAGGATTAGCCCCAGAAGGATTAGCCTCAAAAGCATCAACCATGCAACCGCTCCCGAAAATACTCTGCATAGAGCCGACAGCGCGGCAACACCACTTGGCTATCTCGGTACACCAAACCCGCCGCACTCAGCAACCGCAAAACGCGCTGATCGACACAGGTCTGCTGCCCAATCACCTGCCTCAACCCAGCAATCAGATCCTGGCGATCGTTAATCCGAAACAAATGATAGCGAAGATGATCGCCAAAGGGACCGCGATCGTCGATCGCCCGTGCAAACAACTCCGTCACGGTCAACTGTGCACTCGCCACCAAATACAATGCCTTCCGCACCAGATACGGATGCCCACTCAACCAGTCCATGAGCTGCTGTGCTTGGCTATCGGTGAAGCAATCGCCATGCTTCCGATTCAACTCCGCAATCTGCTCCAGCGTAAAATCCGCCAGCGTAATTACTTCCCCTACATTGAACGGCGACTGGTTCAAATTTGCAATCAGATGATACGGCTCCGTCGCCGTCACCAAGGCCAGATCCAAATTCTTCCAAACCTTCGCCATCGGCAGTGCCCGCTTGTTATGCCAGCTCCGCAGCATACTGAAAAAGTCAGAGCCAAATGTCGTATCAAACATGCGATCGACTTCATCCATCGCCAGTAGCAGTGGTGTTTGCAACTGTTTCAGCACGTACTGGAGATAGTCCGTACAGCGTTGCACATTGCTGACCTGCCGCTGCCAATACTCCTCCACCCGATTCTCCAACTCCAACTGATTCGTCACTTCATGACAGAACTGCCGGAAAAACGTATCCGCATCCGCTAACGTCGGCTGATCCAAAAGCTGAAAATCTAGAAACACCACCTGTTTCTCAGATCGCATCGCCGCATCGATAATCCTGATTAGCAGAGAACTCTTGCCCATCTGCCGAGGTGCTTTAATCGTGATGGTCACCCCCTTACGCAGAATCGCCGTCAGCGCTGTACTATCACCCGATCGCACCACATAAAACTGCGATTCCGCATCCATTGTCCCTTCTGGCGATTCCATCTGAGCCGCAGGAAACGGGAATCCCTGCTCCACCAGATCAACAGCATCCGTTAGCTCCCGCTTCGATGCATCAGTGCCGATCGACAGTGGTTGACCCGCGATCGCCTGCCGCAACTCCTCGACTAGGCGATCGGTATCCGCCGGACTATCCCAAAACGCCCAGTTGATCCCATTCAAATACTCACTCAGCGGATAGGCAAACGGGTCGCGATAGCCTATCCGGATTGGCAAAATCATCGGCTTTTCCTGCGATTTAGAGCGCTGATGTGCCATCTCAATTTCTGCCCGCACCATCTCGCTATGCACTGACTTTGCCGACAGCAACGTAATCAAAAAATCCGACTGGCAAATCTCTGTCTCAATTCGCTCTGCCCATCGAGTTCCTACTGGCATCGTTTGGTCAATGAACACGTCATGGTCTTGGCTCAACGATCGAAAAATCTCTAAAGCAACCTGTTCATCTGGCTCAACCCCACGCTTATAGCTGATGAAAATCCGCGATCGCTCCTTGCTAATGCCTTCAATCAAAATCGGAGTTTGATCCTCCGCAATTCCCTGCAACTGCATCACATTACAGCCCAAACGGAAGGCAAATCCAACCTTCTCTCCAGCCCCCAGCGCATCATAAAAACTGACCGCAAACTCAATTGCGGCTCTGTCACCAATGGATTGGTTCATGCCAATCACTGAATTAATGTGTTGGGCAATCGCCTGCGCCTGAACTTCCGAGTAACAGGCATTTAGCAATACACAGTCAACCTGTCCAGCAAATAGTTCAAACAAACTGGCTAACGCTGCCGTGCTGACAAGTTTCGGCTTGCCGCTTTCATCCTCCAGTACCAGTCCCTTTTCGCCTTGTCCATGTCCACAGAAATGAACCACTTGGGGCTTTTCATCTAGCATCGCCCGCTGCACATCTCTCGGACGAGCCGCAGATTTGTACTTCACCACAAACCTATCGCGATGACGTGATCGCCGCAGCCCTTCTTCAATTTCACGCACTTCCTCATCTATTCGTAGCGGTGCAGTTCCCTTGGGATTTGCCGCTAGGATAAGGATCTTTGTGACATGTTGGGGTTCATCAGTCATGAAGGCTGCAATCTACCAGGACAGATTGACCTGACTTTACCCCAAATTCTCTTGAGTAAGGGCAAATGTTCTAAGTAATTTAATCAGACTATTGAAGTGGCTTTCTTTCACTAGCTGATTCCAGAGGTTCAATAGCCACATCAAAAATGATTTCACACTCGATCATTGGCTCAAGTTGACGGAGAGTTCGCAGATGCGCTTCAGCATCATTGCGACGCCGGAAACGGCAGACAACCAAGCGTTGCATCTTAGGTAGGAGCCGGATAATGCACCAGGGATGTAAGCGATCGTGATAGGTCATAGTTCTCTCCTGTGGATGTGTGGATAGATTCAAACGCAAACAATGAAAGCCACCTTAGCGAGTAGGTGGCTTGCGAAAAAATAGCGCGGCGCTATTGACTTTTTTAAGAATCTAAATGCGTTTATCTTCCAGGTCAGAAAAACACAAGACATCCCTGAGCGGTTCAGGAATTTGCTCAAAATGTTCCAGCAAAAAATCCATTAGAGCCAAATGCCGCAAATCTGCTGTGGCTGGACGACGATAGCTGCTGCCTCGTCGAAACCAGCAATGCACAGTGGAGACCGATCGAGAACAGATGGCAGCGATCGCCTCCTGATTCACTTGCCATTTGGCATAGAACTGCTGGGGTGTCATCCCAAGCTGGCAATAGCTGTAAAGTTCGATCAGGTCTTGTTCTCGTTGAGTTAGAGGACGAGGGTTCATAGAGCATCCTCCGTTTCTAGCAGTTCAAGGTCGCTTTCCCAAGCAGTGTCAGCAGTGACCCAAGCTGAGCTAGGAGAATCTGGATCAAGCCAGATCAGGTAACACCACGCCCAACGGCAGCAGTGAGGCGCAAAGCTGTAGAATCTGCCGATCGCAATTCCCCAATCGGTTGCTTGACCATTGGAAATCCAGCGCAGGCGATCGCCATACAGAAAACGAGGCATTTCTACGTCAGGAAACTTAGAGGGTAAGTCCAACGCTGGCTGAGATAATGCCAAGCTAGAGAGACGGTTGGATGCATCAAATTTACTGTGACGCATCGCTTCTACATAGCGGACGAAGAGTTGAGCGTCGAGATGGGCAGTTAAGGCTTGGATGAGGATAGCAGCGAGAGTTTCTGCTTCCTGCTCTTCCAAGGCAACCCATGCCCCATTGGAATCGTCGCGATCTTTCAGGTGATGTAGTAGTTGAGTGACCGCAAAATCATGTAAGGCTTGCTGGTAGCCTTTTTGATATAGCTCTGTGGGCGAAGATTTAGGTAGGCTACACAGCTCATTAGAGTTGCCCGCTGGCGCATCTGAAATTAGATCCTTTGGCATACGATTGAAGTAGCTCCTATGTGATGGGAGTGAGTGCCAGACCCAGTGCCGTCCAAAGCTGTGGGTCTGGCATTTAATTTATTCAGCCAACGAACATTTTCGTAAAGCCCATAACATAGGCATTTAGTTAATGCGCGTATACTGAATATTCAAGATTATAGAACATGCGCGTTAACTGAGGAAAAAGTAATGATGATAGGATAATTCCGAGAAGACGCGCATAAACTCAGGACAGCTATGCCGAAGGGGAAAAAGCGGACGAAGGGAGAACCCGTCTATCACGACGAACTCAAGAAAAGCCTCAATCTGACAGTTACTCCCACTGGGGCGCAAGGATTAGAAAAGTTGGCTGAAGAGCTAGGGCTTCACTCTAAGAGTGAACTGGTAGATAAAATTGGGCGTCGGTTGCTTTCGGTATCTCCTATGGCGTTCACCGAGGAGGATAGGCATGAGATATCCAAAAGTTCTCAACCAGCAAATTGCCCTTGCTAGAAACGAGTTAGCAGGGCAGGGAGTTTATGAAGGGAGAAATGCGGAAGGCGATCGTCGTCAGGAGCTAGAACGGCAGATTGAAATCTGGGAAGTTTTGCAGACAAAGTTAGCCGAGTATTCCGACTGAGTAAATGTGAAGTTCAGCTAGGGTGATAGTCTGCTGCTATCTCTTGAAGAAATGCTGTTCACGGCAGTCGATCGCCGCTTTGCCGCGCATAATTCTGATGCCCCTAAACGAGTTCTTGCTCTTCGCAATTGGTGGCCATCTGAGAGTCAATACATTCAAGATTGCGACTGGCTGGCGATCTTAGACAAGGCAGCTTCATGCTGTTCGTAGTCGCCCAGGTAAGCCATCATAAGGGCTTTCCAGACTTTGCCGTGATTCGGTGCGCGGAAGTGGAGAAGTTCGTGGACAATGACGTAATCCTGGAGGTCGGGCTGGAGGTCTAGTAAGGCGTTGTCAAAATTAAGGCGGCCATTGGTGGAACAGGACGCCCACTTATTTTTCATGGGACGAATTGAGATCGAAGCAACGCGAATATCCAGCTTTTCGGCCCATTCCTGGACGCGCCGCTTGAAGTTGGTTTTACCTTTTGAGGCAACGGTCATAGATGCTCTAGTTGAGTTTCGCCAGTAAGGTGAAGAGTTTTTCTACTATATCAGCGACTTTGTCTTCGTTGTCTTCTTCAGCAAAAATCGCAAAGGTGGCTTCCTGGCGAACTTGACGGAGATCTTTTTCGCTGCGTTGCCAATTTGGGAAGTCAATAAATGCCTGCCCGATTTGCTTGCTGACTTCATCGGTGTTAGGGACATTTTCATCAAGTAGCGTGCGGTAGACAAAGTAGGTCAGAGCGTTAAACCCTTTCTCAGCTTGTTCCTTCTTATGGCGTTCGTGCTCTTCGATCGCTTGGCAGAGATCAGTCAAGGCTGCTTGAGTTGTGGTTTGTCGCTCTTCATAGATTTCCTGAATCGCTTTGGCTCGCGCAGACAGCAAGATCAGGGTAGGATCGTCGCTCTCTTCGTCGGCTTTCTTTTCAATGCTTTTGATCAGGTTAATGACTTTTGTAGCTGCGCCTTTGTCTTGCTGGCTAATGGTTTCGATCGTTTGGGCATTGATTTCAATAAAATCTGTGACGTTTGGAATATCAGTGCTATCGATATGAGCCTGGACGAGGGCGTTAGTTTTGCGTTGGAATTCGCGATCGAGGTTGATGCGCTTGGTGTAAGCTTGGCGGACGACATCATAGATCGATGAAAGGGTAGCGTAGTCGTCCAAGTAGGGACGCAGAAAGGCATCGGGGGAGATGATTTCGTAGAGCATCTCGATCTCTTTGTATTCTTTGAAGAACGCTTTGCGACGGTCTGGGTCGCGGAAGTGCTCAAATAGGATATTGAGATCGCGATCGTCAAAATTGTGTTCAAGTAACTGGATATAGGGAGGAGCTTTTTCCTCCATCTTGATCTTGAAGAGGGCTTTCAGTAGTTTGATATCTTTGAGAACAGCCTCAATTTCTTTGCTGTCAAAGGCAAGAGCTTTCGACAGTCGTTTGAAAATGCCCACGTAGTCAAGTACAAAGCCGTGGGGTTTGACCATTTCCTGTGCTTCGTTTTCGTAGGGGCGATTGACGCGCATAATCGCCTGGAGCAGGGTGTGATCGCGCAAGGGCTTGTCAAGGTACATAGCATAGAGGATCGGGGCATCGAAACCTGTCAAGAGCTTCTCGGTCACGATCAGAATTTTGGGGAATTCGCCAGGTTTAGTAAAGCTTTTGCGGATTTGCTTTTCGCGTCTGGGGTCTAAATGAAAGCGTTTGAGGCGTTCGTTATCGTTGTGGTTGCCCGTGTAGACAATCTCGGAATATTCAGGGGGTAGGAGCTGGTCGAGGGCGTCTTTGTAGTAGGTGCAGGCTTCGCGATCGACTGCGACAAGAAAGGCTTTATAACCCAGAGGTTCAACATTTTGGGTGTAGTGTTCAACGACAGCCTTAGCTACTTTTTCAATGCGCTTTTCGGCTTTGAGGAAGTTCTTGAGGTTGACGGCTCGATCGAGGATTTTGTTGAGTTCGTCGATGTCGGAAATGCCTTCAGTTTCAGCTAGGGAGAGGAATTCTTGCTCTAGGACTTCGGCAGGAACCAGAAGCTGGTTGGGGGCAAGATTGTAGTAGAGGGGCAGCGTAGTTTGGTCTTCAATGCTGTCGCGCATGGAGTATTTGTGCAAATACCCTGGCTCGTCAATGGCGGCACCCTCTGCGTCCATATTGAAGGTTTTGAAGGTGCCTTTACCGTGGGCGGTTCTGTCGATCGGGGTGCCCGTGAAGCCGATGAAGGTCGCATTTTTGACGGCAGCCATTAAGAAGTTGCCCAAGTCGCCGCCCGTGCTGCGGTGGGCTTCGTCGATCAGAACGTAGATGCTAGAGCGAGGATTGATGTCGGGCTTCATGCCTCGGAATTTTTGGACGGTGGAGACGATGATGCCGCGATAGTCGTTTTCTAGCAGCTTCTCCAGCGCTTTGATCGTATTAGCGTGCTCTACATTTTCTAACCCCAGGGCTGCCAGGTTCTTCAGCATCTGATCTTCGAGTTCGTTGCGATCGATCATCAGCAAGATCGTGGGTTTATCGCCTGCGTTAGCCTTGAACAACATTTCAGCGGACTTGATCATGGTGTAGGTTTTACCGCTGCCCTGGGTATGCCAAACGAGTCCACGAGTCTTTTGAGGATCGAGTGCTCTATCCAGTACTTTTTCGATTGCCGTAGTTTGGTGCTGTTTGAGAATGTATTTGTTAAGGTCTTCGTCTTTTTCGGCAAAAACGATGTAGTTTTTCAGCAGCCCTAACAGGTTGGGAATATCGCAGAAGGTTTTGACTTTGGCTTCCAGGTTGCCGATCTGTTCGCTTTTCCAATTAAAAATGTTGCGCCGTACCATGTTCCAGGTGACGCCGTAGGCAAAGCCGATCGCCTCGGTGGCGGTGAAGAGCTGATAGGGGACAAGTAGCTCAGGGGTTTCGTTGTGGTAGCGGCGGAGCTGGTCAATGCCAATCGCGATTGCTTCCTCTTTATTGGCGTTTTTGCATTCGATTACCAGAATGGGGATGCCGTTGATCAGAAAGACGACATCGGCTCGATTGCCGTAATGCCCGTTATGGAAATAGAACTCTTCGGTGACTTCATAGCGGTTGCGCCGCTGGTCTGGGGATGCGGTGAGGTCGCCGTAGTCAATCAGGTTCAGATCTAGCTCTCGATTCTCTTCCACATAGAAAAATTTGCCTTCGTTGCGGAGATACGAGAGGAAGTTGCGGTTGCCATAGATGTCGGCTTTGAAGCTGCTGAGTTGAGCAATTAGGACTCCAGCCGTTTCGGTATAGTTGGGGTTAAAGGTTTTGACTTGCTGATAGAGCACGTCATCAAAAAACAGAGAAGCTGCTTTGCAAGCTTCTTGGGGAGAACCTTTGGTCGAGAAGCCCCGCCGTTGTTGGGCTTCGGCGCGGGGAACAAACGTCCAGCCAATCTCCTCAGCGTACTTGAGGAGGCGAGCTTGAACGGTCTTGTGTTCTCCGGGTTTAGGCATGTTATACCTCGCTGTACAGTTCCGATGGACTCAATTGCCGACCGTCTATTAACTTGTTCACTGCTGCCATGACTAGGTCAGCCCGTTTGCGTAGGAAGGCGTCAAAATCCTGCTTGAGCTTAGTAGTCTTTTCTTCATCGGAAAGATTTTCATAGCCGCCATTTGCCAGTTCTGGGATAGGGATGAGGTGAGCTTGAAGGCGTTCCTGTACGATCGCCTCAGAAGTCCAGGTATAGCGATCTTTGAGATATTTCAGAGGGTCTTTGCGCCCAATGGTGAGATTAGTGTTGTCTTTGATCAGCGCACAGTTTAGAGCCAAGAAGCTGGGAATCCCCGCTTCTTTAAGCAGCGCATCGGGATAGACATGGTGATAATGACGGGTTTCTATTGTTTTAGCATCTAGCCGCTCTCCCGTAGCGAAATCCAAAGCTCCCAGGCGACAGAGCACAGCGAGAACACCTCGACCCCGAATGGTGGCACGCTTGGGCCATTCAGCAGTGAGAATTTCCTCAACTTCGACCAGGTTATGGTTGGCAAAGATGGGGACATCATCAGTGCTGGAAGGAGTACCGTCTGCCTTAATTTGATTGGTAATAATTTTTTTGAGGGCGTTGAAATCCGCAAAGGCATGGGTGGCTGCTGAGTTTTCGTAGCGATCGGTAAAAAAGGCGCGCCAGAGATATTTTTTTAGCAGCAGTTCATCGCGACCGCGTTTATCGCCTGCATCAGGGATATTGGCATAGAGGGAGGCAATTACAGCCAGCACGGCATTGGTAGGGAGGCGCTGGGCGTCATAAATGCCCTCGTTGTTGAGGAACTCTGCCATGTGGTTGAGACCGCGCTCTAGGGTATCCCAGTGCTCCACCATGCGCTTCTTGTCCATATTCCAGGCACCCTTCTGGTTAGGTAAATCGTCCTGAAGTAAGGCAGAGGTGGTGAGAATTAGGTCAGAGAGGGGCGCGTAGCGGGCAATGTGGGGATGGCGTTGATGGAGTTTGGTTTCTAGGTCATGGAGCGATTGACCCATGACACTTTCGACTTCGGCAACGATGATGTCGTAGGTAGACAGAGGCTTGCTGTTGGTATTCATGTTGATGAATACGCTCAGAGCAACGGACTTGTCGGTATGGGCTGGGAGGGCAAGATAGGGCAGATTGTAGTTGGCAACACTGGCCCGCAGGTCTTTGATCTGGTCACTAACCTGTTGCCGCAACTCAAAATATCGTTGGAGTTCATCCATCGCGGAGTCGGGTGATGGCTTAGGTAAGGCTTTATTCAACCAGTCATCGATGTCGCTTTGAATGTCTTCAGGGCGCAAAAGGTGAGTGGGAATAAGACCCCGCTGCAAGCATTGATCAGGTTTATCGCACCAGAGGGGAAATCGTTCGCCAGTACTTTGCTTGATGTAGCGTCCCTTCCAATAAACGCTCAGATTGTCGCGGGATTTATCCTTAGCGTAGCTATCAAACGCCTGGATATAAATGAAATAGGCTGTCCATTCATAGTTATTGTGGAGTACGCGCCAGAGGGCTGTAAGGCGTTGCTGTCCGTCTAGCAAATGCTCATAAACCTTATTGTGTGTTTCTGGGGCAGTTTTAAGATAGCGAGAGATAAATTTTTCTGATTCACCCACTTCGAGGATGAGGGTAATGCCCAGAGGTAAGTTTTGGATGACCGTCTGGATGAGGCTGGCAATCCGCTGCTGATCCCAGGCTTCAAACCGCTGGAAACGGGGCAGCTTGACTTCACCTCGCTGAACCTTACCGTACCAATCTCGGATATTGCGATTACGAGCTTCCACTATCATTTCCTCGGCTACGGTTGCGATGTACTACTTTTTGGATAAGCTGTCTGACGCTCCAGATTAGAAGCGTTGCACTCTCCAGATAAGCTAGCTTTCCCCGTTTTACTCTCCAAATTAGAAAGGCGTTGAAGGTGGAGGGATGAGTTTAGTAGCAGATGCAGCCAGTTTGAGGGCGATCGCTTTCTGGTCTTCTTTCGCAGTCGGCCACCCTTCAATATCGGCGTGATTGGGGTTATCAGGAAAGGGTTGGGCTGTCACTCGCAGGGAGTCTACCAGGCAATTCTTAGCCGGAATATCCGATCGTCCGTGAAGGATTCTCTGTTGTTGCGTTGCTACGTTGACCCCTGCCTGCCAAATTTCTGCTTCTGTTGCGTCGCGATGGCGGGTGACGGACAGCTCTTGGTAAGGATGGGGGATGAACAGGTTGGGCTTTATGGTGCGATCGCTCCGAAAATGACCATTCTGCATCACGTAGCGGGCGAGTAACTCGGTCTCCTCAACAGGGGGAATATTCTCTGGATCGAGCATGAACTTCTAATTCTTGGATAGAGCAACTTCCTGAATTAAGCTGAGAAGCCTTTTGGGAATTTCCCCTAGAAATGGCTCTGAGCCACGCGGGTCGCTGTTTCCCAAAAGAGCCGCGTAATAAAGGACACCTTCGGGGCTGACGCTGACTGAGATTGTCCAGTGGGGATCGCGATACCAGTCTAGAGTCAAGTGACCATCTGGTTCTGCCCCTACAGAAGGTAAAGGAAACCCCAAAGGCAGAGCCTGAATCACAGCGTAGGCGTAGTTCAGAGTTGATTCTTTCACTGGGAACGCATCATAACCATCCCAATTAGAGGTTTCACATTCTGCCCAAGTCGCTGCCAGCTCGTCAATAGCGGGTTGCTTGCTGAAGGCTGCGGTCTGCGCGAAGTACTGCTGATTGTTTTGACTGATTTTGTCGATGTACGCCGCAGTGGAACTATTGCCTCTAGACATGATGGTTGTGGTCATGGTGTGGCTCCAAATCGTGCTAGGGCAGTGTCAGTGATGCAGCTAAAGAAGACCTTATTTTTGAGCCAGCGCATTTCCTTCAATTGTTGAATCAGGGTGTCCTGATCTAATTGAAGCAGTTCAGTCGTAAAAACGTCGATATCAACAATTAGCGCCCGTCCATTAGCTGGGTCTGTCCCTTCAGGCTGAATGGTTCTGACCCAATTGATGTGATAGGGGTAGCCGGGAACCCGATAGGTATCCTGATGGAAAAAGGACTCTGTAGGAAGTTCTAGCCCTGATGGGGCGGGAGGGACGGTGTTTAGATAAAGGGATGGCTGTTCGCCATTATCCAGAGGAATGCGGTTGATGTAGCGCACGCCTAAGCGCTGAATGACGGTTGGCTCTGCTAATTCCAGGAAAATATGCCAAAACCGGAAGGCTTCGGTTTGGAAGCTTATCCATTCTTCGTAGGGTTCCAACCGACTGAAGGCAACTCCATTAAGGGTGAACTGTGCCACATGGCGATTCTGCTCATCCTGGAGGCGAAAACCGCTCCACTGTATCCGCTGAAAGACTTCAGAAGAACCATCAGGTGCGCCTACAGCACCAATCTGGACATCTTGCTGAGGCTGAAGGATGGGATAGTCTGGTAAACGCTGGGTCAGTTCTGCTTTGAGGGCTTCAGATTCTAGCTTTTTGCCAGCATGAGCCTGCCAGTGAATCACCGCCTCAATGCTGGGGGCGGCTTTCAGGCGAGGAAATTCCTCGTTGAGATTGAGGCTGAACTTGGGCAGCGGACTCATGGCGGTTGGCTAGGGTTCTGAGTATGGATTATATCTGTCAGCTTGATCCCTGGATAGAACCTTGTGGGGTGATATTTTCTAGGTCATCGAAGCCAGGGAGGTCGATGTCGTGAACGCGGATTTGAGCAGTCATGAGTTGGTGGAGAAGGGTTTGAAAGAGATCTTGTAATACATCTCGCTTGCTCGCGTGAACTTCAATCTTTTTGATAAGGCTTGCAATTATCCGAATAATTTCCTTTTGTTCATCAATTGAAGACGGTAGCGGAATTTTGAAGCTTCCTAAAAATCCTAAGTTCAAGTGAGATATATGCCCTTCCATTCCAGAACTTCGTAAACGCGAATACTGACTAAGCAAATAGTAGTAGAGAAATTCAGGAATTATGGAATTACGAGGAGTAATAGCACCAGCATTCTGCGTAATTGAAGCTGCTATATCTAGAAGGGCTACCTGCCCTCTAGTTTTACCTTGTCCATACATGGCAACTAAAACCGTACCTGGAGGAAATATTTTTAGATTGTACTTATCGACGGCTTCATCACTCACGAGAATTTCTGCTTGAGAAATTTTGGAATTAACGATTTGATTTGTTTTTATAAATGGATTATTGCCAACATAATAATCGGCGTTTTTTGTCGATGGAGTAGTACCAGTAGATAATTCACAACAAGAACTAAGTTCAACAACATCCCAACTTTCAGGAACCAGCCCGATCGCCGTCTCTTTCTGTTTCTCTCCGTGCAGTCCTTCGGTGAAAAGCTTGTGCATCAGGGCTTTTTTCAGCTCTGTGGTGGTCTGGATGAGTTGCTCTTGTTGGGCGATCGCCCTTTGCACCGTCGAAAGCACATAAGCAATTTTCTTCTGCTCGTTTAAAGGGGGAAGCAAAATCTCTAGGGCTTTTATTTGCGCCAGTGCCAGTTTTGGTTGTGCATTCTTTGACTTTCTGGCAGTAATATTTCTTTGAACTTCAGGACTGGCGAGGTAGTACACAAGAAATTCTCTGTCTACTTCTTCTGAGTAATTCAGAACTATTCTCGCAGCATTCTCTGTCAGATTTGCTCCATCTAAACATGCGGGAATTGCGCCTACTAATCCAATAGTTCCAGCGATCGAAATGTAAACGTCTTCTTTATTTATGATGTATCTACTGATCGGACTTTGAATCTCTGGTGTTAAGTATTTAAGATTTGATGTGTCAACTGAAAAATTCTTGAAGTCTGATACACGAATGTATGGAAAAGGAGTTGGCTTATCAGAGAATTTCTCTCCTTTCTCTAAGCGCTTTCCTCCCTTGACCGCCGCCAATTCATTAATTTGGCAAGAGTGCCATTCATTTCGATTCATAGCACTACCTTTTTAAGGATAGCCATAAGCTGTTTATCTACCTTGGCGGATTCTTGTTCAATTAGTTCTAGTTCAGAAATAATTTCCGAAAGTGGTCGAAAATCTTCTTCTTCTCTCGTATGGATATATCGACTCGGCGAAATATTATAGTCATTCTTCCGAATCTCCGCCCTGTCCACAATCTGACAAAACTTCTCCTCCTCCCGCCACTCCACAAACGTCCTGGCAATCCGCTCAATCCCCACATCCGGGATAAAGTTCTTCGGGTCGCCCTTCTCAAACACCAAACTGGCATTGATCAGCAACAGCTTATCCTTCTGAGCCTGCGGCTTGTCCCGATTCAAAAACAACAAAATTCCCGGCGCACTGGTGTTATAGAACAGGTTTTCCGGTAGGTAAATCACCCCTTCGATCCAATCCTGCTCCACAAAATACTTCCGCACATCTTTTTCCTTACTGGTGCCTGCATTCCCAGAGCCTCGTGACGCTGCGCCCGTATCCAACACCACTGCCGCCCGTCCCGTCCCATTCAAACTCGCGGCAATATGCTGCACCCAGCCCCAATCTGCCGAAGACTTGCCCGGAAAACCCGCCTCTTTGGGAAACCGATTCAGCTCATCCGCATCATAATCCGTCTCCGTAAACCAATCCTGATTCCACATCGGATTTGCCACCACCCGATCAAACTGTCGCACCCCACCTACCTGCCGAAACTTGGGCTTGCGGAACGAATCGCCAATCTCGATCTCTCCTTGCAGGTCGTGGATGATCATGTTCATATTCGCCATCGCCCAGGTATTGGGCGTGTACTCCTGCCCATAGAGCAACAGTGGCGCATACTGCTCCTTGCCCGCCAACTGCATCCGCCCCTCCAGCTCTAGCTGACACTTAATCAGCAGCCCCGCCGACCCACAGCACGGGTCAAAAATTTCCATCCCCGGCTCTGGCTGCATAATCTTCGCCATCACCAGCCCCACCTCCAGCGGCGTATAAAACTCCCCCGCCTTCTGTCCGCTATTTTCGGCAAACTTGCGAATCAGATACTCATAGCTGCGACCAATAATATCCGCCTCCACATCCTCCAACCCCAGCCGCTTCTCGCTGATTTTTTCAATCAGGTTGCTGAGGCGATCGTCATCCAGATCCCGCTGCCCGTGGGTGGTGGCATTGAAATCGACGCGATCGATAATCCCCTTTAGCAGGGTGTTTTCCTTGGCAATATCTTTCAGATAGGTGGTCAGCGTCTCCCCAATTTTGTCTGTAAGCTGACGAATCACCGACCATACAGGCTGCTCTGGATCTTCCGGCTGGAGTGGCAAATAGAAGCGCACCAGCTTCTTATCCGCCTTGACCATGCGGAACGCCTTTTCACGGGTCTTCACCTTCTTGGCGATCCGGTTCAGCTCATCGTCAAACACGTCACAGAGGCGCTTGACGAAAATCAACGGCAGAATGAAGTCCTTATATTTCGCGGCTTCCTGCGCCCCACGAATCGAGCAAGCCGCATCCCAGATCCACGACTCCATCGATTTTTCGGTGCCGCCATTAGCATCCGCTTTAGATTTGCCATTCCGGGTTTTCTTCTGGGTTGCAGTCATGCGATCGCGTTACAAGTAAACAACCAAAGTGTACTGAAAGAAGCTGCCTTAGCTCAGAAAATCAACCTCCTTGCTGAACGAAGGCATCGGCACTCAACTCTAGCAGTTCTATGTAGCAGTCACGCACTCCTTGTGTGCAGCCTTTGGCTCACCCCTTCGCTAGGCAGAGAGCGATCGCCTAAATTTCTTTAAGTTCTCAATCAATCGCGATCGCACCTTATCGCTTCTAAAAGGAACCACGGCTTGCTCCTGACAAAGGGCTGTAAACGCCGCTTTCTGATCAAACGCTGTTAGCTCCAACTGTTGCTGATTCGAACAGACTGATAGAAACATCAACTGTTTTACCTCTTTCGGTTTCACCGATGCTTCAAACAACCAAGGTTCGCTAGCTCTCAACGTCTCCAGCGCTTTGCAACAGAGTTCAAAATTTAGCCCGATCGACAGCAAATATTCCATCACCGTCAGCGCCAGCAGATCGGAGACAGCATAGTAAACGTTTCGCCCCTTGCCAGTCGCGTTAACTGTAGGTACTACAACCCCTCTCTCCCGCCAATACTGCAATTGCCGCCGAGAGCATCCAGTAATTTCGGCAGCTTCTGTACTTGTAAAGAACTTCTCTTCCATAAAGTCCATCGTACAAAAACCTGTCAAAAAACACATCTACCCTCTTGAAAACATTATGTGTTTATAGTACTCTTGTTCCATCGACTCAACTGCAAGAGAAGTTTATGAGTCAAAGTACCATCCAGTGCCAGTTAACAGCTAACGAAGCCACTCGGTCTTATCTCTGGGCGTTGATGGCAGAGAAAAATACTCCTCTGATCAACGAACTCATCGGGCAAGTCACCAAACACTCTGACTTTGAAACCTGGAAGCTTAAAGGCAAAATTCCCTCCAGTGTGGTTAGCCAACTCTGTCAGCCCCTCAAAACTGATCCGCGTTTCATAGGTCAACCTGCCCGGTTTTACACATCAGCCACTCATGTCGTAGATTACACCTTCAAATCCTGGCTAGCGCTGCAAAAACGCTTAAGCGATACATTACAGCGAAAAATTCGCTGGTCAGAAATGCTCAAAAGTGATCCAGAGCTAGTTGAACTAAGCGGATGTAATTTAGCAACCATTCGAGCTAAAGCTGCTGAAATTCTCGCGGTTGCTACAAACAAATCTCAGCAGGGAGGGACTGAACCTTCTCAGAAAACTAGGAAATCCAAGCAGCCCAAAGATTCTGCTCCTGGTCGAACAGTGTCCAGCTTGTTGTTTGAAGCTCACCGCAACACCCAAGACATTCTCAGCCAATGTGCCATTTGCTATCTGCTTAAAAATAGCTGTAAAGTTAGCGATCGCGAAGAAGATCCCGACAAGTTTGCCAAGCGTCGGCGCAAGGTCGAGATTCAAATTCAACGGCTCCAAGACCAAATTGAAGGGCGACTGCCTAAAGGACGCGATCTAACAGGTCAAAGTTGGCTCAATACTTTGGCGATCGCCACCTCAACGGTTCCTGTAGATAATGCAGAAGCCAAACGCTGGCAAGACAAACTTTTGACCCAATCTACCTCTTTGCCTTTCCCTGTCTCCTTTGAAACGAATGAAGACTTGGTGTGGTCAAACAATCAGAAGGGGCGTATCTCTGTTCGCCTCAACGGGTTAGGTGAGCATACCTTCCAGATTGCCTGCGATCAACGACAGCTTCCCTGGTTCAAGCGCTTTCTAGAAGACCAGCAAACTAAACGAGAGGGCAAAAATCAGCATTCCAGCGCTTTGTTTGCCTTGCGCTCTGGTCGCCTCGCTTGGCAGGAAGGCAAGGAGAAGGGTGAACCTTGGAAAGCAAATCGTTTAATCCTCTATTGCACCGTCGATACTCGCTTATGGACGGCTGAAGGCACAGAACAGGTTCGTAACGAAAAGGCAATAGAAATTGCCCAAACCCTCACTCGCATGAAGGAAAAGGAAGGTCTGTCACAGACTCAACAAGACTATATCAAACGATTAGATTCCAGCTTGACTCGGATCAATAGCCCTTTCGATCGCCCCAGTCAATCTCTCTATCAACCTCTGCCTCATATCCTGGTTGGCATTTGTTTGGGATTAGAACAGCCTGCCACAGTTGTTGTTCTAGATATCAACACTAATCAAGTTCTAACCCACCGAACTGTCCGGCAACTGCTCGGCAGAAATTATGCCCTCCTCCTGAAACGGCGTCGCGAACAGCAGCGAACAGCCCACCAGCGTCACAAAGCTCAAAAACGAGATGCTCCTCGTTCACTGGGTGAGTCCGAATTAGGGCAATATGTCGATCGACTTTTGGCGAAAGCAACGGTAGAACTGGCTAGAACCCACAGAGCTAGCAGTATCGTCGTCCCCAAGTTAGGCGATATGCGGGAAATTGTTCAAAGCGAAATTCAAGCCAAGGCAGAGCAAAAAATTCCAGGTTCCATTGAAGCACAGCAAAAGTATGCCAAGCAGTATCGAATCAATGTTCATCGCTGGAGTTACAGCCGACTAATTGAAAGTATTCGTGCCCAAGCGGCTAAAGATGGAATTGCGCTTGAGGAAGGACGGCAACCCCTGCAAGGAAGCTTAGAAGAAAGAGCAAAAGGAGTGGCGATCGCAGCCTATCAATCCCGTAAAAAGTAAATGGGATTGCTTCAAAACATTTGCACCTTGAAAACCTGAATATGTAATAGCGCAGCCGTTCATGTTGTTTACAGCCTCTGAACTGTAATGGGTTAGTTTGACTGTTGGAAGACAGTCGTGCTTTCTGACCCTGGTAGCTGCTCACCCCGATGCTGCTGTCTCTTGAGACAGGATAGGTGCGCTCCCAGCAATAAGGGCGCGGATGTACCGCTGTAGTGGCTACCGAACCACCCCCGATCAAGGGGGAACCCGCTTCCATTCTTCATTTCAACCATTGGGAAACCGCAAATAATTTTGTGTGTTCCGCGCAACTTGGGAAACTCGTATGGTGATTGGTTTTGACCGTTCAACTAACAATGAGTTTCCCGAAAGAAATGGTTTCGAGAGGGACAGGTAACGTGAACCGCGCAAATAGCTCCTGATACTACTGATAAAAGGTTGTTTCAGAGGGGCGCTGTCGCAATCGCCTGTCCGAATTGGGGCAGGTTGAAAGCTATATGGCTGTTACAACTCCAAACACGATCGCTTGTCGCAATCGCCTGTCCGAATTGGGGCAGGTTGAAAGCACAAGGTTTGCCTCTATCTAATCGTACGGAGTTCGTCGCAATCGCCTGTCCGAATTGGGGCAGGTTGAAAGGATCCTCCCGCGTATGGTACTGGGGATGTTGATAAGTCGCAATCGCCTGTCCGAATTGGGGCAGGTTGAAAGCTTTAGCGATGTCTCCGATATCTTCAATCCCTTGAAGTCGCAATCGCCTGTCCGAATTGGGGCAGGTTGAAAGATAGGCGGCGACCTCTTTAGCAATGTTGCGAACCGTCGCAATCGCCTGTCCGAATTGGGGCAGGTTGAAAGCATCCCAATGATTCCAAATTTGAGCGATAGCCGTGTCGCAATCGCCTGTCCGAATTGGGGCAGGTTGAAAGGTTGCAATTCGGCTCTAGTCGAAAGCGATCGCGATCGCGTCGCAATCGCCTGTCCGAATTGGGGCAGGTTGAAAGGACAGGAGAAGCTTAGAATCCCGAATAGGCACAAGCGTTACAATCGCCTGTCCGAATTGGGGCAGGTTGAAAGGTATCTGACAGCCAATTTCTAACTCTTGAAGGGGTGGTCGCAATCGCCCGTCCGAATTGGAGCAGGTTGAAAGCAGCCTGCAAACCGAGATGGCGAAGGCGACAACTGGTCGCGAGCGCCTATTCTAATCGAGAAAGTTGGAAGCCCTTAGCTTCTCAGATCGAGGAAGTTTGATTTAATTAAAAAGCGGGTTGAAAGAGAGCACCACGTTGACACTCTAGATGACACTAATTTGTCACTAGCAATTTAATGACACTAATTTGTCCAGATGACATTAAAGAGTCACCGACGACACTAATCTGTCACCGATGACATTTAATTAGTCACTGTACAACAACTTATGGACACAACTGGACTCGAACCAGTGACCCCCACGATGTCAACGTGGTGCTCTAACCAACTGAGCTATGCGTCCGGAACAGTCACTAACTGTAGCATAGTCAGAACAGAGGGAGCAAGAGGGTTTAACTTTCTAGCAGAGCAAACACGTACTCTAGATGTGAAGATCAGAGGTGATAATTTAGGAAACCACTCACGTTACAGCCCTCTCAGTCCTCTGTGCCCTTGCTCAAGACTTCAAACATCTGAGAAGACCCACGAGCAGAACGCTTAGTGGAGCATGAGAAATTTCCTGATGCCAATCTTCAGCGCTCCATGAATCAGAGCTGTGAATTCCACTTCGCGATCGCCTCTTGAGCGGCAGCGTAGCTGGGCGTATTTTGAGGAATAAGCTGGGCTGCTTGGATCGCCAAATCATAATCTCCCTCTTGGGCACGATCTTCAGCCAAACCTAAGGTCAACTGGCTCCATTGGGCGATCGCCTGTTGAGCCTGGGCATAAATTTGGGGGTTGTCGTTAGGAACAAGCTGCGCTGAGGCAATAGCGGCACCATAGTTGCTGGCAGCCGTGGGTGTAGAGCTACCATTTTTTCGATCGGCTCGCCCCTGAGCCATGTCCAAAATAATCAGACTCCAGCGATCGATATCAATGTGGGCTTCTTCAAACAGCGGTTGACCCAGCTTGATCTGCCGAGCTTTGGCGATCGCATCAGCAAAATCAGAGGCTTGGTTTTCGGCTGAAGCTTCTCTCGATCGGCTGAGGATCGTCCGAGCTTCGCTCAGGATTCCTCGATTTGCCTGTTGCAGCAAGCTTAAGTAGTCGGCGTTTTGCTGCTCTTTTGGAATTGCCTGAAGCTGCCGCCTTGCGTCTTCATATTGTCCAGACTGAATGGCAATTTGCACCGACCCCAATGGCGATGCTGGATCGATCGCAAGGCTTGCCGCAGGTGAGCCTAAATCCGACGAGCCTGGGTTAATGGCCTGTTGGGGTGCCTCTGATTTTGTTAGCGGAGAGGCTGTCAGAGTTTTCCAGTTGCGTGCTACGACGGATAGGAGAAGAACAGCGGCGATCGCCCCACCCCAAACCACTAGCCGCCGCCAAAATTGGGCATCCACTGCCTGATTGGGTGCCTGATTAGGCATCGCGTGAGGTGAATTTTGAGGCACAATCACCTCATCAGTCGTAGCCTGGGCAGTTGCAGCCTGAGCCAGCGGCTCGATTTGCAGATTGAGTTGCGGCATCAGAATCGTCTCTGGGACAAGCACACTAGAGTCTCCTGGGAAGGGAGCTACGAGCGATCGCTCTAGCAAGGCTGCATCTGAAGAGGTGCTGGAAGCCTGGTTTTCGAAGCCTCGATAGACTGGAGGGGTTCCACCTACTGCCGCCCCCAAGAGCCGCCCTTCCACCAGTCCGGTAGCGGCAGCTGATTCAGGCACAATCAACTGATGCTTTTTCTCGGCAGGAACTGTTGCCAAGGGATCTTGTCGAGGTCGCCAGTGGTGTTCGCTCAGTTCAGGTAGGCGATCGCTCAAATACTGGACGAGCTGTTCTAGCGATAGACAGCCGCGATAGCGCATTCCTTCAATCAAGGCGGCGGTAAATAAGCCCTGCCTTAAAGCCAGAGTCTCATGGGAAAACTGATCGGGGTGCGCCGACAAAATTGCCGCCATGTTTTGCTCTTGGGCTAGAAGAATTGTCTGATCGCCCACCCCTTCTCCTGTTAAGACACTCTGGCTGCGGTTTACATCGAGGGTTAACAAAACATTTTGAGTGGGTGCAGAAGCAAAGGTATTGAACAGAAACTCGATCGGGATAGCTGTGTAGGCGATCGCATCAGGGCTACCATCCGCAGGTATTAAATAATCTTTCCCCCCAAGCCGAACGCCATAGCCGCTAAAAAAGCACCAGAGAAAGTCTCCAGGCTGAAGCCTCGTGTGACAAAGCTGCTTAACGTAGGCTTGAATGATGTCGCGGCTGGGGTAAGTTGCCGTTTGCTCAATTGCTGGAGAAGTGTCGGTCAGCAGCAAACAGCGCTTGGGAGAGAACCCTGCCTCTCTAACCAAAAAATCTCGAAAGAGCTGGGCATCGCGCTCGGCATAGTTCAGCGGCTGGAAGTTGCGATACCGATTAATGCCGATGGCGATCGCCCAATGGTTTGTCATTTTCAGTCAGCCTAATTAAAACACCGTCAGAACATTCATCAACCTGACGACCTATTATATTTAACCCGGTGCGAAATGGGCGATCGACGCGAACCCTTCACATTTTTTTGGCTCAGCAGCTACTATAGTAAGACTGTGAAAAATTTCGGTACCTTCAGTCATGGCTACTCCTAAGAAGAAAACCTCCAGCTCTAAGCGGGACAAGCGGAAAGCAACCTGGAAGCATAAAGCAGCTGTTGCAGCCCAAAAGGCGCTTTCCCTAGGTAAATCTGTCCTTACCAATCGCTCCACTGGGTTCGTATATCCCCAACCTGATACAGAAGAAGAAGAGTAAGGTTTGCTAGACGTAGGTCAGCGCTCAATTTATTTTGTAGTAGAGTTTAGGTACGGAGAAAACAGTTTTCCGTGCCCAAACTTATGGAAATTTTTGAAGGGTCGAAATTTGCTGAAAATTTAGAATGCTGTCCCAAGCGTTGCTTCTCTCAGCGGCGTCTCAAGATTATTTCTCGGTATTATTAGAGTCAAAGACTGTCGGCTTCGTTTGTCTTCCACACTCACTGATCTTCCACACTCACTGAGATCAACCTATGCTGGGCAAATTCTTCCATAAGCCAGATCCTGAGCTTCAGAATCGCGTTCCGCCAGGGCAGCATCTTGCCAAGGGTTTTCCTGTCCTAACCTATGGTGATACTCCAACCGTTGCACCTGAAAATTGGGAGCTGAAAGTTTGGGGACTCGCACAGCCCAAAACATTTACATGGGCAGACTTGATGGCGATGCCTCAAAAGAGCTTCACGGCAGACTTTCACTGTGTCACCACTTGGTCAAAGCTAGACGTGGAGTGGACAGGTGTGACTGTAACCGACTTCATGAAGCACATAGAGGTTGACCCCAAAGCCGTCCACATTATGGAACATGCCTACGGCGGCTACACCACAAATATTGCTATGGAAGATTTCCTACGCGAGGAAAATTTCTTTGCCCACACGCTGTTTGGCGAACCCCTCCCTGCCGATCACGGTGGCCCTATGCGCTTAATTGTTCCTCACCTTTATGCTTGGAAGGGTGCCAAATGGCTGAACGGTTTGGAATTTCTGGAGCAGCCGGATCTCGGTTTTTGGGAGCGTAATGGCTATCACAAACGCGGCGAGCCTTGGGCAGAAGAACGCTATAGCTCTCGTTAAGCTTTCTCTTGAAAAACTAAGCATTTCAAGCAATAAGCCTTTAAAACTCAGCGGGTCTGATCACTGTGACCAGACCCTAAGGTTTTGTTGATTGCACTCAAATTTAAGAGTAGGGTGGACGATAAACCACAGCATCCCTATCGCTTGGGGAGATAATCCTTACCTCTTTAGGAGGTTGTAGCTTTGGCGATTTGCGTTTTGGCATCTTGGGAGATAAAGGCTAGAAGCCAAGCCAGACGCAATATCTGCTTACAGGGTGATCATTTCGATCTGGTAGTATCTTTGCCACGATCGAATGCTGTGCTCGGAATTAAGCAGGAGGCACTAGGCTTAAACCGAGGAATGTTGGGGTTGCTTTTGTGTGCCTAGATTCAAATTAGCACTGCTTCTGAGGAAACAAGCCTTCTGTTTGCCAAAGTTGGCAAAAGTTAGCAGAAATTTATCACTGCACAAAGAAATTTTTCATCTTAGGCAAGGTAGGTGAAGAGCATCACCGTAGCAAGGCTGTCCAGGTTGCAGGGCCTACAATTCCATCGGGTTCTAAGTTGAAGCTCCGCTGTGCTGACTTGACCGCCTCTTGGGTTTCTGAGCCAAACACGCCGTCGATCGCTCCTTTAAAAGCGCCAATGGCTTTCAAACGCTCTTGCAGACCGTTCACAGCAGAACCGCGCATTCCTACCCGCAGAATGGGCAGGTCTACTGAGACTGGAGCAGAAGGCTGGGGAGTGGGAGTCTGGGGAGCAGAAGGCTGGGGAGAACTTTGGGGGGCGGGAGTTTGGGAAGCAGGGGGTACGGCGGGGGTAGAAGCGGGAGGCGTGACTGAGGTAGAGGGTGACTGAGCCGTAGGCGACGGAAACGTTGAGCTTGGCGCAGCCGTTGGAGTGGGAAAAGAACTGCTTGGCGGAGTAGCACTGCTGTTAGCGATCGCTCCCCCATTCAGCGGAGAAGCCGCATTGGTAGACCCTGCGTCTGGAGCAGTTGCTGTGCTGCTGCCGCTGACGACGGGCGAGGGTGGCAGTAGGCGAGTCCAGGTTTCTGAGCCGACTATACCATCTGCCTGTAATCCAGCAGCCTGCTGAAACGCCGCAACAGCGCTTGTGGTGCTATCTTGGTACACGCCATCGATCGCTCCCCCATAAAATCCCAGCAATTTCAGCAAGGCTTGCAGATCAGAGACAGCCTCGCCCTGACTACCCTGTTTCAAGATAGAGCGATCGCCAGATGCATCGCCTGAAACTGATGGAGTGGCAGTCGGAGAAGCAGAAGTTTGAGAACCTCCGGTTTGCTCTTGACCGTAGGTCGGTGAAGGATTCGATGCCACTATTAACATTAGGCTCAGAGAGGCGATCGCTCCTCTAAGCACAAACCGAGGATGAGCGAAAAAAGCGAAGAACAGTGCCTGAGATATCATACGAACAGCCGTCTTTTAAGTAGTCTTGTGGATTCCAGTTTTTATTTCACAAGCTTATAAGCCGATTCATAAGCTCATATTCTGGTTCGTAAGCTTATGAACTATAGCTCACTCTGATTTATTTGAAATAATTTACCTAAGATAATTTACTCGCCAGTTTGCTTACCAGTTTGCTTAGGACATTTTTGGTGGGGCGCGCAGCGCCCCACCAAAAATGTCCCCATCCTAACCGCTTTGGCGGTTGCTATAGGTCAATAACCCAAGATTGTCTCTGCTATGCGCCATACCCTATCGAGTCGATTTCAAGGTGGTTTCCTGGGTGCAGCAATTGGAGAGATACTGGCGGCTCGTTTGGCGGCTCATCCATCTGAGGCAAGGGCTTGGGCTGAGATAGGCTTCGGGGGATCGCTTGGTGCGCCAGAGCCTTTAGCATCAGAGCCTTTAGCATCGCACTGGGGAAAATGGACGATCGACCAAATGTGTCGCCTAACCCGTTCTCCTTCAGCGTTTTCTGAACCGCCGACCAAACCGCCGATGTCATTGGCAGGGCTGGCGATCGCTCTGCTGCCCCTGGCTTTTTTCTACCACGAAGATTCCCATTTATTGAACCGCCAAGTGC
The DNA here is from genome assembly GCA_019359505.1 of Drouetiella hepatica Uher 2000/2452. Taxonomy (GTDB): domain Bacteria; phylum Cyanobacteriota; class Cyanobacteriia; order Elainellales; family Elainellaceae; genus Drouetiella; species Drouetiella hepatica. Next base: position 23,954 of record JAHHHD010000047.1, read on the forward strand.
AGCGAAGGCTTGATCAGTGGCAGATGCCACGCGAAGCGGGGATGGGCGCGATCGCGATCGGTTACGCCATTAGCTTGATTCTTCGAGAGCAAGTTCAGCCTCTTGACCTAATTCCTCAAATTCTGGCAGAGATGCCTGACTCAGCTGCGCTGACAGACACATTGACTCAGGTACAGAGCTGGCTAGTTGAAGCCTCGATCGCCAGTCAGTTTTCAGCTCACAGGCTTTTTGGGGTTAATTCCCTGCCCGTTTCTATCTCAGTCTCTCCGACGCTGGTTTCGCTGGAGACAATTCCGATCGCCCTTGCCCTATATGCTTTTCTAAGTACGCCTGAAGATTTTCGTCTTTCCCTACTACGCGTTGCTCAGTTTCCGAGTCAGAATGCTTGTGTCCATCGCTTAACCTGTAGCCTAACTGCCGCGCTGTCGGGTGCGCACAACGGTAGGGGAGGATTGCCTCAAGACTGGCGTAGACTGCTTCGTGACGACCTATCTCGTGACAACCTAGCTCGTGACAACCTAGCTCGTGACAACCTAGTTCGTGACAATCTAGAGAGACGATCGCCTCTCTCCCTTTCGTGGGATGTGAGATCTGAGAGTGAGCTTTTAGAGTGTGTTAACAGATTTGTCTCAGCTTGGTCAGGAATGCATAACCCAGTGCGCCATAATTTATACTCTAACCCCCCTGTGGCTGTGTCCATCCCTCGAATCATTCGACCTATTTGATTGTGTATATATCAATAGGTGAAACAATGGATTTCATCGAAATGTAGCTCAGGTATACTAAGACTGAAAAACGCTGATGTCTGCTGTTGCGAGGCGTGATCTGTTGTTGCAAGGCATGAGCTATGGGAACTTTGCTTATAGGGCATCCTCCACCCGCATTTATCCGGCTCGTACACTCAGTTTGATATCAGATTTTGATAAGCCTAGCCCTTGACGAACTTAGATTTTGATAGACTCAGTTGTTTCGGTAGTTAACTTCAATATGGCTATTTAGTGCAGCTTGATGAAACCCCTTCGATCGCTAACCCAGCGGATTGCTCAATGGCGGCAGCAATGTCTCTCTTCAGATACTTCTGCTGTACCCACAATGTTTGAGCAGTTAGCGCTCAATTTAGTAAAAAAATGGATAGCTCAGGCAGCATCCTTTGGCAAAAAAGCTCAGGAATACCTTCATCCTGACGTTTTGTTAGCTTCACTCCTGCGTCCCAATCCGCTACGGCGAAAGACCCGCCCCAATGAACGAGTGCGTTCGCGCCTGCTACTGCTCATTGCTGTGGTTTCTTTAACTAGCGCTATTGGCTACCGACTCTACAACGAGCCGCAGCTTGATGTGGATACGATCGCGCCCCAAACTCTGAGGGCAACGGCTTCAGTCAGCGTTGTCGATACCAAGACCACTGATGCCAGCCGAAAGGCAGCTCGTATGGCTGCAATTCCAGTATTAGCCATTGATCCAGGGACGAATCAGGAAATCTATCGATCGCTGCAACGGTTGCTCGATCGCGGCGCGAAACTCCGTCAGGCGGCAGGTTCTTTTCCCTTTGTAGAAACTTCGGTGTTGTCTACGGCGGCGCAGCAGTATTTGCGGCAAGCGGAAGAATGGGATTGGCGATCGGCGATCGCGGCAGTGGAGGGAGAACCTGTAAACCTGAAGCGATCGGCAACTTCAGCCGCTAATGCTAAGCCCAATGCTCCCAGGAGTTCCTCTCTACAAATCGCCATTATTGAGCTTCAGTCCTATCGTCGTGCTTCTTCAGAAGACTTTTCAGCTTTGAAGGAGGCAATTATCCGCGCTCGTCACCGATACGGTAATGCTGTGGCTATCCTGTCAACAGATTCGCTCAACAAAGCAGATGCTCTCTATGATGTGAGGCTGCTCAATCTGACAGATGCTGAATGGGTCAGTACACAAACTTCGATTCGCACTGTCCTAGAACGTATTTTGAGGCAAGGCATAGCCGCAGGTATGCCTAAGCCCCTCCTGGAAGTGGCGGTAAAAACCCAGATAGAGGCAGAAGTAGAGTCGGATATCGTCGATTTGGCAACTCGTATCCTAATGGGAGTTCTTAAACCTAACCTTGTTCAGGATCAAGAGCAAACGAAGCAACTGGCTGAACAGGCAGCCCAAGCGGTTCAAGAGGTGAGAGTAGACATTCGGCAAGGTGAAGTCATTGTCGAGGCGGGTCAACCCATCACCCAAGAGGATTTTGTCCTGCTGGACTATTTTCATATGAGCCGCCGCCGTATCAATGGACTAGGGCTATTGGGATTTGGCAGTTTGGTGAGTGGCGCTGTTGGGCTGTTTTTGTGGGTAGAACGGCGATTTCACCCCGGACTACGCCATCGCGATCATCTGTTGGTATTGCTGCTGACGCTAAGCACGCCTCTGGTAATGGCGCTCAACGTTCCGGTGACTAATCTACCTGCTGTGGGTTTGTTAGTGGGCAGCTTCTACGGTTCGGCATTGGGCGGCATCACGGTGGCTCTGTTGAGCGTGATCTTACCAGTGGGTATGGAGGTTCCCTGGACGAGTTTTATCGCTAGCGCTGTAGGTGGTTTACTGGGAGCAATGGTTGCGGGTCGATCGCGTTCTCGCGAAGATCTAGCGCTTTTGGGGGGCATCATTGGCATTACTCAGGGCTTAGTCTACTTAATCTTGACGCTGATTTCGAGTACGGCGACGACTCCTGTCTGGTACATTGTGCTGACTACGGCTGCTTTTCAAGGCTTGGTGGCGATCGCTTGGAGTGTGGTTGCCTTGGGCGTTAGTCCTTATCTGGAACACCTATTTGATCTGATCACGCCGATGCGGTTGGCTGAGCTTTCTAGCCCAAATCGTCCGCTGCTCAAGCGGATGGCTTCTGAGGCTCCCGGTACGTTTCAGCACACGCTGTTTGTGGCAACTTTGGCGGAGGCTGCTGCGCGGGTTTTGGGCTGCAATGTAGAGTTAGTGCGGGCAGGTACGCTGTACCATGACATTGGCAAAATGCATGATCCGCTGGGGTTTATTGAAAATCAGATGGGCGGTGCTAATAAGCATGATGCGATTAATGATCCCTGGGAAAGTACGGTGCTGATTAAGAAGCATGTGAGTGAAGGGATTGTCATGGCGCGCAAATATCGTTTGCCTAAGGCAATCGAGGCGTTTATTCCTGAGCATCAGGGGACAATGGCGATCGCCTATTTTCATCACCAGGCGCAGCAGTTGGCTCAGGCTGAGCCAGGTATCGTGGTAAATGAGGATTTCTTTCGCTACAAGGGGCCAATTCCTCAATCTCGCGAAACGGCGATCGTTATGCTTGCCGATTCCTGTGAGGCGGCTCTACGAACGCTAAAGGATGCCAGTTCTGAGGAGGCGTTGGCGATGGTCAATCGGATTCTTCGGGCGCGCTGGCAGGATAATCAGCTTATGGATTCGGGGCTGTCTCGTTCGGATATGACTCAAATTGCTGAGATTTTTGTTCAGGTGTGGCTTCAGTTTAATCATCAGCGGATTCCTTATCCGAAGGCGGTGATTGCGCCTGCGTCGTCTTCATAAAATAGATATCTTGCAAATTAGGTTGAGTAGGGGCTGCGCCCCTACTCAACCTAATCCCAAAACTTTAATCTGCAAGAGGTTTAATATGGATGGCTTGGGCTTTGTAAATTTATAGGGCTTTGTGAATTTATAGGGCTTAGCCTCAAGTGCTATCTGAAACCCAACAGCCTTGGGGGTCTCCCCCAAACCCCCGGCGGGGGACGAAGCACTTCCCCCACACCCCCTCCGCATTAGGTTTTAGAGGCGAGGCAGAGGGCGCGTTGCATGGGTGGGCGATCGGGCGGTCATTGGCTCGAAATCTATGGCTGTTGCCAGTTTGCTTAGGACATTTTTGGTGGGGCGCGAAGCGTCATGAATGTCCTTGTCCTAACCGCCTTGGCGGTTGCTATAAAATCTAAGATCTAAAATCGTTATGAAAGGTACGGCGCGGCAGGTGGCTTTTTTGGCGTTGCGATCGGTGAATCGGGGCGCGTTTGCGGATGTGGCGCTGGATCGGGCGCTGCGGCAGGTGAAGCTGGGGGAGAGCGATCGCCGACTTGCAACAGAGTTGCTTTATGGCGGGATTCGTCGTCAGCGGACGCTCGATGCTCTGATCGATCAGTTGGCAACTAAGAAGTCTCAGCAGTCTCCTGATCTGCGGCTGATCTTGCATTTGGGGCTATATCAACTTCGCTATTTAAATCAGGTGCCGAATAGCGCTGCTGTGGATACTACGGTGGAGTTGGCTAAAGCGAATGGTCTGGCGGGGTTGGCGGGATTTGTAAATGGTATCTTGCGGCAATATGCCCGACTCATGGAGGTGTCTGATCCGCTGGTTTTGCCTGACGATCCGGTGGGTCGAATTGCGGTGCAGCATAGCTACCCTGATTGGATGGTGCAGGTCTGGATAGAGCAGTTTGGCGATCGCTCAACGGAGCTGCTCTGTGAGTGGCTAAATCGATCGCCTCAGATCGATCTGCGCATCAATCCTTTGCGCACGACCCTTGAGCAGGTCGAAATGGCGTTTAGGGAAACTGGCGTTGAGGTGTGTCGGGTTGCTTCTCTGCCTCAGGCATTACGGTTGCCGTCTGGGGCGGGGGCGATTCATCAACTGCCTGGATTTGCGGAGGGCTGGTGGGTGGTGCAAGATAGCAGCGCTCAGTTGGTTAGTCATTTGCTGGCTCCGCAGCCGGGAGAGGTGGTGATTGATGCTTGCGCGGCTCCGGGAGGGAAAACGACGCATCTAGCGGAGTTGATGCAGGATCAGGGCACGGTTTGGGGTTGCGATCGCCATGCCTCGCGGTTGCGCAAGCTGCACGAAAATGCCGCCCGGTTACAGCTTCATTCAATTCAAACAGTAGTGGGAGATAGCCGCGAGTTTACTCAGTTTACGGGACAAGCCGATCGCGTTTTGGTTGATGCGCCTTGTTCGGGCTTGGGAACCCTACATCGTCATGCGGATGCCCGCTGGCGACAAACACCTGAAACGGTACGGGAACTTTCGCACCTGCAAATGGAACTATTAACTCACGCAGCTACCTGGGTTAAGCCGGGAGGTACTTTAGTCTATGCTACCTGTACGCTGCATCCGGCTGAAAATGAGGCGATCGTCCAGGCGTTCCTGGAGCAAAATGCTTCTGCTGATCAGCCCCATCAGCAAGCAACTTGGAAAATTGATCCGCCAGAGTCAGATCATCCGGCTTTTAGATTTATCACTCCGCAAGGCTGGCTCAAGGTATTGCCTCAGCAGGAAAACATGGATGGTTTCTTTGTGGCGAGACTGCGGCGATCGGCGTAAGTTCAAGTAGTTTTTTAAAGATTTAGTAAACTTGCCATCCAGTTGAGTTAAGTTAGTATCAAGAAAGACAACGACTAACCTTTAAGCGAGTAACAAGAACGCGAGTGACTACTATGCAAATGGTAAGAATCCCCAGAGAAATCCTTCGGAACCTTGCTGAAGCTATCTACGCTCAGTCGAAGTCTGATGAAGAATTGAGCAAAGCCCTGGAGTCTCTTCGTCAACTTCCTGAAACCACAATTGGCTACGAAGTTGCCCGTTTTGTGGATACTCGCCGCGCAATGTCTCTTCCCACACTACGAGTAGGCTAAGCGCTCGACTCTAGAAGTTTCCATTACAGATCCACTACAGAGATTTGAGCAGCGGTTCGAGCCAATCATAGCTTTGAATGAAGTCTAGTAGCAACTCAACCTATAGCGCTCGCCTGCGATCGCTGATGCAGGCTTCTGACATCGCTAGTTTCAAAGCCCTAGGTCGAGCTGCGCAAGTCTCAGATTGGCAGATTGATCTGTTGCGTCGGGGTCAAGCTGATCGGATGCGGCTTGCGGCTTTGAGTAAGCTGAGTCGCGCTCTGAGTATCCCCTTGGCTAGACTCCTAGAGGATTTTTCGGAGCTGCATAGCCTTGAAGCTGCTACCTCGAAGTCCATCCCGGATACTGAGTCAGACAGAGACGCATTAAGTGCTGATATTCTGCGTATGCAGCAAGAGTACGATCGCCTACAGCTTCAAATGGAGCAGCAGCGAGAAATCTTGCGGCACGAGTTTCAGCAGAGTTGCCTGCGATCGCTGGAGTCTTGGCTGATTCAGTTTCCAACGTTGGTCTACGCTGCCCAGCAAAATCCTCAATTTCCAGCTAAGAACTTTTTGCCGTTTATCCGTCCGTTAGAGCAGCTCTTGCAAGGTTGGGGGGTGGAGGCGATCGCGCCTGTAGGAGCAGAAATTCCTTACGATCCTCAAATCCATCAGCTTTTAGAGAGCCAAGCTGAGCCAGGAGATTTAGTCAAAGTCCGCTACACCGGGTATCGTCAAGGTGAGAAGCTGCTGTATCGCGCTAAAGTAAGCCCGGTGATCGCGGACAACCTCAATGAAGGTCGCTGAGATTATTTCATCTCTGCGACTCTCGTTTGTGCGACAGAATTAAAGTTACAATCTGTAACCGGACATACAGTTAAAGGTAGTCCTGAAAGGGTGAGGCTTCTTCATCGCGTAGGCAAAGCTCACGCCGCAAAAACCTTTACGCAAACCACTGCCCAGTTAAATATGAGGGATTAAATCTATGTCTCTGAAAGAAGGTGCAACGGCTCCCAGCTTCACCGTCAAAGATACGAACGGCAACACGGTCTCATTGTCCGATCATGCGGGTAAAACGGTCGTGCTGTATTTTTATCCCAAAGATGACACCCCCGGATGCACTAAAGAAGCCTGTAGCTTCCGCGATAACTATTCTGCCTTCCAGGGCAAAGATATTGTGGTGTATGGAGTCAGTATGGACAGCGAATCTTCGCACAAGGCGTTTGCCGAAAAGTTTAATCTGCCCTTTCCCCTGCTGGCGGATGTAGATTCAGTTCTTACCCAATCCTATGATGTCGCAGGTGGCGGCTACTCTAAGCGCGTTACCTATGTAATCGACGGCGAGGGCAAAATTATTAAGGTCTACGATAGTGTCAAGACAGATACCCATGCGACGGATATTCTGGCAGATTTGGGCATTGCTTAACTAGAGCGCGCCACCTAGTAAGGCTTAGCAATGCTAAGCCCCTACAGCAGGTCGGTTGTACCAGTTATTTAATCCACGATCCCAGGTATTGGTCAGACTATTCATCCAGTGCTAGGCTTCTCTATGGCACCGGATGGATAGTTTTTTAGTTATTTAGCTCGGCTTCCCACACTTTGACCCAAATCCCTATTATCGATTTTGCGCCTTTTACCCAAGGCACTGCGGCTGACAAGCAGCGCGTGGTTGAGCAAATTTATGATGCCTGCCACGAAATTGGGTTCATGTATCTACGTAATGGCATCAAAAAACCGCTGCTCGATCGCCTCCTCACTCAGTCGCAGCAGTTTTTTGATCTGCCTGTTGCGCTCAAAGAACAAGTAGCGCGATCGCCCCAAACGAACTGTGGCTACGTAGGGTTTCAAAAAGAGCGCTTGGATGCCGCCAAGCCCTGGGACTTAAAAGAAGCGTTTAATGTGGGTCTTTACACCGTTTGGCCCGCTCAGCCGGAGAGCTTTCAGGCGGTCGTTTCAGAGTTTTATCGGTGCTGCACCACTATCTTAGCCCCCAACCTATTGCGGGCTTTTGCGATCGCCTTCCATTTACCCGAAACATTTTTTGACGACAAGCATGGTCAAAACTATGTGCTGCGAATGCTCCACTACCCTCCCATTTACCAAACGCCTGAGCCAGGGCAACTTCGAGCTGGAGAGCATACAGACTATGGCAGCATCACGCTGCTCTTCCAAGATGAGGTGGGTGGCTTAGAAGTGCAGACTCGTCAGGGCGAGTGGATCGCGGCTCCCCCTATTCCAGATGCGCTATTGGTGAATGTGGGGGATGCCATGCAGCGCTGGACAAATGACATTTTGTGTTCAACACCGCACCGCGTCATCGTGCCCGAATTGGCGGCTCAGCGATCGCGCTATTCTGTGGCGCTCTTTTGCGATCCCAATCTAGACGTTGAAATTTCTTGTCTGGAGAGCTGTCAGAGTGCCGATCGTCCCTCTCGCTATCCCCCTATTTTGACCCACGACTATCTGGAGAGTCGGTTCGCAGAAACCTACTGATCTCCATTGCTGTCCTCAATTACCAGTAAACTAGGCTTGTGCCAAATTTGCTCAGATTAACGCCGATGAGTAAACTTTTATCTGTAGTTTTTGGGTCAACGGATTCCGGGGCAGAGCTACTTTGGATACCTATCGGTCTACTTGTAGCCGCGATCGCCTATCTGCTTGGCTCTATTCCAACCGGGTACTGGCTAGGCAAGATCCTAAAAGGCATTGACATTCGAGAACACGGCTCTAAATCTACGGGAGCAACCAACGTGCTGCGAACCTTGGGCAAAACCCCGGCGCTAATTGTGCTGCTGGTCGATCTGCTCAAGGGCATTGCTGCTTTAGCCTTTACCCGCTGGTTTTATGGGCTGGCGATCGCCTCTGCAATTCCTCCAACCGTTGATCCACAAACCTGGACAACTTGGGCAATCACACTGGCAGCGCTAATGGCAGTTCTAGGGCACAGCAAGTCAGTCTGGATTAAATTCACAGGCGGAAAATCGGCGGCTACAGGCTTAGGAGCGCTTTTCGGTATGGCTTGGCAGGTGGGCTTAGGGGGAGCGATCGTCTTTGGTGTGGCGCTGGCAATTTTCCGCATTGTTTCCCTTAGCTCGATCGCCACAGTCATAGCCGCCATGATTTTGATGGTGGTGTGGCAACAGCCGTTTGCTTTTCAGCTGGCAACGATCGCGGGTGGACTCTACGTCATCTGGTGTCACCGCGCCAATATCAAGCGCCTTTTGGCAGGAACAGAGCCTCGAATCGGGCAAAAAGTTTAATCTGCCTAGGTCTTGAAAAACACACTTTGTAAACTTGCCAAAACCCAAACCTGCATTCATTCTAGTGAAGAGATTCAGGGTGGCGCGCGGGGCGCGCGCCACCCTGAATCTCCCCGTTTTAACCTAGGTGAGTACCGCTATAAATCTGGACAGCGTGACTTTACTCAGAAGGCTCAGACTTTGGGGATTTTGTTGACTTACGAGCCGTTGTCGATTTAGCGCTAGTCGTCGATTTTGTGGTCTTTGTCGATTTTGCAGCCGTCTTAGTCGTCTTCTTTGCGGTCGTCGATTTTGTGGTGCCTGTAGACTTTGTAGTGCCTGTAGACTTAGAGGTCGATCGCTTGCCCTTCTTCGTCGTCCCCGCCTTCTCAATCAGCGCCTGTACCGCAACTTCCATTGCGATATTCTCAACCGTTTCGCCCTCTGGCAGCGAGGCGTTCACTTTGCCATGCTTAATGTAGGCTCCGTAAGGCCCGTCATAGATATTGACCGGTTCGCCATCTTCAGGATGTGGCCCCAATTCTCGCAGCGGGGTCGTAGATTTGCTTCGTCGCCCAGCTTTGGGTTCGTTGAGCAGCTCCAACGCTCGTTCTAGGGTGACGGTCAAAACATCGTCCTCTTTTTTGAGCGATCGATAGTCTTTCCCTTCTTTGCCCTGGTCATGCACCACGTAAGGGCCAAATCGCCCAAGATTTGCCTGAATTCTCGCCCCTGTGTCGGGATGTGCGCCCAGCAATCGCGGTAGAGCTAGCAGATTTACCGCCATCTCTAGCGTCACATCCTGCGGATTTACCCCTTTGGGCAGCGAGGCACGTTTGGGCTTGGGATTTGCCTCGCTTTCGTCACCCAACCGCACGTAAGGGCCATAAGGTCCGATCATCTGATAAATTGGTTCGCCCGTTTCTGGATGAAAACCAATCTTGTCAGGACCTTCAGTCTTTTGCCGAAGCAGGGTTTGCACCTGTTCTGGGTTCAGATCGGCAGGAGTCAAATCTAGAGGAATGTTGGCTTTCACCACGCCCTCTTCACCATCTATTTCGAGATAGGCTCCATAGCGCCCGATGCGAACCTTTGCCGGAAGACCTTCCAGGACAATCTTCCGAGCCTCGTTCGGATCGATCTGGCTATCTTGCTGCTTGACCTGCGTGTCTAGCCCAGTCTCGCCCAGGTAAAATTTCTGCAAATAGGGCAGCCATTCGGCTTCGCCTGTAGAAATTTCGTCTAGGGTTTGCTCCATACGCGCTGTAAAGCTGGTGTCTACTAAATCGGGGAAGTAGGTTTCTAGCAGCGCTGTCACTGCAAATGCCGTAAAGGTGGGCACCAGGCTATTGTTGGTCATCTGGGCATAGCCCCGATCGATAATGGTGCCAATGATGCTGGCGTAGGTGCTGGGGCGACCAATGCCCTCGCTTTCCAGAGTTTTGACCAAGGAAGCTTCGGTATAGCGGGCGGGCGGCTGGGTTTCGTGGTCGATCGCCTCTAGCTCCTGACACTCAGGATGATCGCCTACTTGCAGGCTGGGCAAAATTACTTCCTGATCTTCGATCGCCGCATCTGGGTCGTCCGAGCCTTCGACATAGGCCCGAAAGAATCCCGCAAAGTCAATCCGCTTACCCGTGGCGCGAAATCCAGCATCCTCTGCCTGGATCTGCACCGTGATGTTGGTCTGACGAGCTTCTGCCATTTGGGTGGCAACGGTGCGCTTCCAGATCAGGTCGTACAGCCGCAGCTCCCGATCCTTGAGTCCTGTCTGCTGAGGCGTGCGGAAGGTGCCGCCTGCTGGACGAATTGCCTCATGGGCCTCCTGTGCACCCTTGCTCTTGGTGGAATACTGGCGCGGCTCAGGGCTGAGGTAGGCGGAACCGTACATTTGCTCGACGCATTCTCTGGCTGCGCCGATCGCCTGCTGCGACAAACTTACCGAATCCGTCCGCATGTAGGTAATGTAGCCCTGTTCGTAGAGGCTTTGCGCTGTCCGCATGGTGTCTCGTGCCGACAGCCGTAGCTTACGGTTAGACTCCTGTTGCAGCGTCGAGGTCGTAAAGGGTGGCGAAGGTTTGCGGGTTGTTGGACGCTCTTCTAGATTAGTCACCGTCCAAGCGCTGTCCTGTAGACGGGCTTGCAGCGCCAAAGCTTCTTCTTCACCCAGCAGCAAGACATTTCGACCGCTGATCAACCCTCCGGTCGCTTCGTCAAAGTCGGCTCCGGTGGCGATCCGAGTGCCGCGCAGAGTCACCAGCTTGGCTTCAAAAGGGGCTTTATCTTTGCTCAAACTGGCTTTGAGATCCCAGTAGGTTCCTCTGCGGAAGGCGCGCCGCTCTCGCTCTCGCCGCACCAGCAGCCGCACAGCCACAGACTGCACCCGACCTGCTGACAAGCCCCAAGCAATCTTTTTCCAAAGCAGGGGCGATAGGGTGTAGCCTACGAGGCGATCGAGAATTCGTCGAGTCTCTTGGGCATGAACTAGCTGTTCATCTACGTCACGGCAGTCGGCTAAGGCTCTTTGGATTGCCTCTTCAGTAATTTCATGAAACACCATGCGCTTGATGGGCACTTTGGGCTTCAAAACCTGTAGCAGGTGCCAGCTAATGCTTTCTCCTTCACGGTCTTCGTCCGTTGCCAGAATTAGCTCGTCAGCTTCAGCCAATGCGTCTTTCAACGTCTTGACCGTCTTTTTCTTGTCCTGCGGAATGACGTAAAGCGGCTCAAAATTTGCGCCCACGTTCACCCCAATCTTCGCCCACTCCTCACCTTTTACTGAGGCTGGGATCTCGCTGGCAGACTGCGGCAAGTCCCGCACATGACCCATGGAGGCTTCGACACGATAGCCTTTGGGTAGGTAATTGCGGATAGTTTTGGCTTTGGTGGGAGATTCGACAATGACAAGAGTTGACATGGGATCGATGGTGTTCCAACGACAATCTAAACGGCTGAACAAATTGAGAGCTGCTGCTGAGGCTTAATTGCCGCCTAATTGCCAAGGTTAATTAGACTCAGAGCCAGACAGAACTGTCTCTAACTTACCCTCAATCTCATTCGCCCTCAATGATCTCTTTATAGTTGATATCAGTAAAAACTAGGGTGAATTCTATAGATTGGTGAAAAAAATGGGTTAGAACTTACGCCAAATTTGCACCAAGATTTTGAGGGAATCTCAAGATTTTTGGGTTCCCAAGGTATGATTCACTCATATACCAGAAATTTATTCCTATGGACTTTGCCAATCTTGCAGCTCAGTTGAATGCCAGAGCGATTCTGCCAGAAGCCATTGTGATTGCCACTCTGCTCATAGTGCTGGTGGTTGATTTAATTACGGGACGGTCTTCTACTCGATGGACACCCTACCTGGCGATCGCTGGATTGCTTGGGTCGATCGCTGCCCTGTTTTTTCAGTGGAATAGCCTTGCCCCAATTGCCTTTCTTGGAGGCTTCAATAGCGACAACCTCAGCGTCATCTTCCGAGGCATTATTGCGATTGCGGCAACAGTGACTATCCTGATGTCGATCCGCTATGTCGAGCAGTCTGGAACGTCTTTGGCAGAATTTATCGTGATTCTGCTGACAGCGACGTTGGGGGGAATGTTTCTCTCTGGTTCTGATGAACTGGTGATGATCTTTGTCTCGCTAGAAACCCTGAGTATCTCTTCTTATCTGCTTACTGGCTACATGAAGCGCGATCCGCGATCGAATGAGGCGGCGCTCAAATATTTGCTAATCGGTGCAGCCAGTTCGGCGATCTTCCTCTACGGCATGTCCATGCTGTATGGGCTATCGGGGGGTGAGACAAAACTGGGGGCGATCGCAGCTAGCATGCTTGCCCACAATGGGGAGCAGCCGCTGGGTGTAGTCATTGCCCTAGTGTTCGTAATTGCTGGAATTGCTTTCAAAATTGCAGCGGTGCCCTTCCACCAGTGGACTCCCGATGTCTATGAAGGTTCGCCAACTCCTGTGGTGGCTTTTCTGTCGGTTGGGTCTAAGGCCGCGGGGTTTGCCTTGGCAACCCGACTACTGGTCAACGCTTTCCCAACTGTAATTGAGCAGTGGCACTTTGTCTTAACTGCCCTGGCGATCTTGAGCATGGTGTTAGGCAACGTGGTGGCGCTAGCGCAGACCAGCATGAAGCGAATGTTGGCCTACTCGTCGATCGCTCAAGCCGGATTCGTCATGATCGGACTGATTATCGGCACAGATGCTGGCTACTCCAGTATGCTGTTCTACCTGATGGTCTATCTCTTCATGAACCTAGGCGGCTTTGCCTGCATTATTCTGTTCACTCTGCGGACGGGCACCGACGAAATTACTGAGTATAGCGGCTTGTATCAGAAAGATCCGCTTTTGACTCTGTGCATGAGTTTGTGTTTATTGTCGTTGGGTGGCATTCCGCCTCTGGCAGGTTTCTTTGGCAAGCTCTATCTATTCTGGGCAGGCTGGCAGTCAGGTTCCTATGGTCTGGTGCTGGTGGGCTTGGTGACGAGCGTCATCTCGATTTACTACTACATTCGTGTGGTGAAAATGATGGTGGTCAAAGAGCCGGAAGAAATGTCTGAGGCGGTCAAAAACTATCCGCCAACTCAATGGAATTTGCCCGGAATGCGCCCTTTGCAGGTGGGTTTAATCGTTTGCCTGATTGCCACCTCGCTAGCAGGCGTTTTGTCTAATCCGCTGTTCACTCTGGCAAATGATTCGGTTGTTGGTACTCCTCTACTTCAGTTTGCTCGTGTCGCTCAGCCCGTAGCTCAGGATGCAAAGCTCAATGTGGCAGCAGAGGTCTCAGGCACAGAAGTCTCAGGTACAGATATCTAAACAGGTATAGCGCTACGCGCTTAGATCCAATGAGTTATTTTTTGAGAGCCGCGCTCCGCGCGGCTCTCAAAAAATAACTCGTCCTAACTCAATTACGTAGGGCTATATCTAAATAGAAGTCTCGAAAAATTGAGTGCTGTCCGGAGGACAGCACTCAATTTTTTGGATTATGCCAACTTATGGCAACCGCCTTGGGCTCTTCCCAACTTTTGGTGATCCTGAAATCCTTTTTCAGAAGGTTTGTTACTCTACAGGTACGGCCTGTGGAGTAAGGATAAAGCGTTTGCTCAGTAAGTCTAAATTGGCTCGTCCATACATC
>JAHHHD010000048.1 GCA_019359505.1 Drouetiella hepatica Uher 2000/2452
TCACCGCCTTTAACGGCTTCGATTGCTTTTTGGCGCAGGTCGTAACTGTAAGGAGCAGGCATAGTCGTATTTGAACGCTTCTCTACCTCTACAATAATGTCCTAACTCGTTCTCGTAGCGCTATATCGGCTCAACGTCATCTTGACCTACAGAGTTCAATTCGATTGCTCACCAAACTGTTTCTGAAGGAAATCAACCAGTAACCGCACCTTGGTTGATAGATGACGATTGACCGGATAGATCACCGAAATCGAAAGTTCAGGTGGATGATAGTTGGGCAACACAATTTGCAGCGTCCCTTGTTGCAATTCCTGCTCGACAATAAATGTCGGCAGTAGCGTAATCCCCAACCCACGAACAGCTGCATCCCTCAGGACTTCGCCGTTATTAGAACACAACACTCCATTCACCGAAATTGTCTGTTCTCCCTCTGATCCAATTAATATCCACTGATCTTCTACCGCAAGTTGACCGTAGTGCAAACAAGAATGGTGCTGCAATTCATCCGGGTGATTGGGAGTTCCATGTCTTTCTAAATAGCTGGGAGCGGCACAAAGTGATTGTGGAGCTGCGGTTAACGGATGCAGAATTAAACTCGCAGTCTCCTGGGGTTTGGCAATTCGCACCGTGACATCGAACCCTTCTTCGATCGGATCAATAAAGCGATCGTTTAGCGTCAGTTGTACCTGAAGATTAGGATACTGTACGACAAAGTCAGCAAGAGCAGGAGCCAAATGCATTGTGCCGAATGTCATCGGCGCATTCACTTTTAGTCTACCTCTCGGTTCTGCTTGCAGTTGGGTCAGCGATCGCTCTGCTTCCTCTAGGCTTGTCAAAATCTCCAGGCACCGCTCATGAAACGCTAACCCGCTCTCCGTCGGAGTCACTACCCGCGTACTGCGATGCAACAACTGCACTCCCAGTTCATTTTCCAGGGCAATCACCAGTTTGTTGACGACCGATCGTGATATTCCCATGTCCCGCGCTGCTGCTGCAAAACCACCCGAAATCACAACTTGGGTAAAGGCACGAATACTTTCAAACTTATCCATTGGCGAAGCATTGTAGATTTTTTAGAGACAGTCTGTGCGCAAAATAGCACATTGTTTTTTATTTCAGTTCAACTCATAATAGCGATGTTGCTAAAACAAATTGCTCCCACCCACTCGGAATTACGAGATATGATTGCAATCCAACCAGCTCAGGATCGTGGCACTGCTAATTTTGGTTGGCTCGATAGTCGTCACACTTTCTCCTTTGGTAAGTATTACAATCTCAATCACATGGGCTTCGCTGACTTGCGTGTGATTAATGAAGACAAAGTAACTTCTGGACAAGGCTTCAGTACTCACGGGCACCGCAATATGGAAATCATTTCCTATGTGTCAGAAGGGGCTTTAGGATACAAAGACAGCATCGGTACAGGTTCAGTGATTCGTCCTGGAGATGTGCAGCGGATGTCTGCTAGCGCGGGCATTCAGCACAGCGAGTACAATGCTTCCCAAACCAAGCTAGTCCATTTCTTACAAATCTGGATTTTGCCAGAACAGAAAATCTTTACTGACGCTGAGAAACTTCGTCTAGTTGGTTCTCGTGATGGTCGTGATAGCTCCATTACGGTTCACCAAAATGTTGACCTTTACGCTGCCGCGTTGAACGAGGATAATGCCATCAGCCATACCTTTGCCAATGGACGAGTTGCCTGGTTGCAAGTGGCGCGGTGTGCCGTTGAACTGAATGGTCAAACGCTGACCGCTGGTGATGGGGCTGCGATCGCTCAGGAATCACAGATAACGCTGCAAGGTGCGTCTGATATTGCTGAAGTGTTGCTGTTTGACATGGCGGCATAGTATCTGGGGTGGCAGTGCACATACCTCCATTAGTATCTATTCGGTAATAAATAGTTACCCGTGCTACTTTCTATCGAGACGTTAATCGTTGCTCGACATTCAACTTACTTGACCTTAATCGTTGCTCGACATTTAACTTACTTGACCGCTGAATGATGCAATAGGAGCTTAAACGCAATGTCAAACAAAACGTTTGTATTAGTACATGGTGCATGGCTCGGCGCTTGGTGTTGGGATCAGGTCAAACCGCTGCTGACTGCCGCAGGGCATGACGTTGTTGTACTAGATCTGCCGGGCAGTGGTGCTGATCAAACGCCGATTGCACAAGTCACGTTGCAAGGTTATACCGATAGAGTGGTGGAAACCATCAACGCGCAGGCACAACCTGTAATTTTGGTGGGGCACAGCATGGGCGGCATTGTCATTTCCCAGGCGAATGAGGTGGTTCCCGATCGTGTAGAAAAACTCGTTTACATCAGTGCTTACCTATTACAAGCGGGTGAGTCACTGTATGGTAAAACTCAGGAACCGGAACACGCAGGTTCCAAACTGTTTGCAAACTGGGTGCAAACGTCACCTGAAGCTGCCAGCGTTAACCCTGATGGGGTGAAAGAGGTCTTTTGCGCTGATTGTAGTGATACTGATGTGGCAGTGATTCAAGCCAAGATGCGGGAACAGGCGATCGCCCCTTTGGCTACACCATTGACAGTGCATGCTGATGCCAAACAATATGCTGAAAAGCGCTTCTACATTGAAACAACTCGGGACAATACTGTGCCTCACATCATTCAGCAGAAGATGTATGCCGCCTTACCCTGTCAAAAAGTTCTGACAATGGCGACCAGCCATTCTCCCTTTGCTGCGAACCCACAGCAGCTTGTAGAATTCCTGACCACATTATGACGTTCACTGATGGCGAAATAACCTGCCGATGGACTCTACTGCCTGACTATCCTCAGACTAAATAAGACATCGGTCATAGCATCCATCTACTGTGCCACTCAACATAAATGGCAGAGGCTGATAGCGTACAAAGAGTAAGCATAAAGCATGACGCTCTAAACAGATTTGTTTGTAGAAGGTTGAATCGGAGGATTAGCGAGCGAATCCTCTCTCACAAACACACAGTCTTTGTCTCCGCTGATATGACAAAGAGTATGGCAGGGAAGATAACCTCTTATCCCTTATTCCATGCTGCAACAGACCATGAACCACTTTAATGAGGAAACTTCCTATGTCTACTTTTAAGTACAACCGTCTCGACAAGAACAACGCTGCGGCTTTACTGGTCGATCACCAAACAGGGCTTTTCTCATTGGTCAAGGACTTTAGTGCGAGCGATTTCAAGAACAATGTGCTCGCACTTGCTGGTACAGCCAAGTTTTTTAACCTACCCACCATTTTAGCTACCAGCTTTGAGCAAGGTCCAAACGGTCCTCTGCTGCCGGAGATCAAGAATATGTTTCCAGACGCTCCCTACATTGCTCGCCCTGGACAGATTAACGCCTGGGATAATGAGGATTTTGTTAAAGCCGTAGAAGCAACGGGCAAGAAGCAACTAATCATTGCTGGCATCGTGACGGATGTTTGTGTCGCATTTTGCGCTCTATCAGCAGTCGAAGCTGGCTATGACGTTTTTGTGGTGACTGATGCGTCTGGCACCTTCGATGAAGTTTGTCGCCACGCTGCCTGGAATCGGATGTCGAGTGCGGGTGTTCAATTGGTCAACTGGTTTAGCGTTGCGTGTGAACTACACCGCGATTGGCGCAACGACGTTGAGGGATTGGGCAACCTTCTGGCAGGATATATTCCTGACTACAAGAATCTAATGACTAGCTATGCAGTCGCCCAGAATGGTGCATCTCCAAGTCCTGAAAAAGCACCTGCTTTAACTAGTGCGTAACCGAGTTAACTTTGTCTCCGTTAGGTTACCAGTTTTCCTTGAAGCCTAGCGAAGACAAGCACCTCACTGCCAGTCACGTGGAGTGTATTTTTGATATCTCTTACGTGACTGATTGCAAGTCTTCGTCTCCTCTAAACTATTTCGCACTCTGAAGCTAATTACATGACTCATATTCTTCATCTTGACGCCAGCCCGCGTGGCGATCGCTCGATCTCCCGCACCCTCTCAAAAGAATTCATCACCAGCTGGAAAGCGGCACATCCCAGTGATACCGTGGCCTATCGCGATGTAGGACATCATCCCGTTCCCCTAATTGATGAACCCTGGATTGCTGCCGCTTACTCTGCACCTGACCAACATACGCCCGAACAAGCTGCTGCCATTCGTCCCTCAAATGAGCTTGTGGATGAGTTTTTGGCAGCCGATCGCTATGTGTTTGCCGTTCCTATGTACAACTTCAGCATTCCTGCCAGCTTTAAAGCCTACCTCGACCAAATTGTGCGCGCCGGTCGTACCTTTAGTGTCGAAGCCGATGGCAGTTACAAGGGTTTAGTGCGGGACAAAAAGGTATTAATAATCACGGCACGGGGCGGTTCTTACCCTAAAGATACGCCTTACTTTGCCTACGATATGCAGGAATCCTACCTCCGCCTGATTTTCGGCTTCATGGGTATCACCGATGTGGAGGTGATTCATGCCGACAATTTGATGGGTGGTGACGATGTCCGCCAGCAGTCTTTGGCAGCAGCAAAAACCGCAATCCATCGCGCTGTTGCGGTTGGGTAGTTTCTGGCAGTTCTGTTTTGTTTATGAGTGATTGCTTTACATGAAAGGTTCCTCTCGGTTTATTTTGTTCTCTTCAATCAGCGGACTGTTTCTCGTTCCATTCACTTTGCCTGAAGCAGCTGCTCAGGAGACGATGAGTGGTCAGGCGACATCTGTGAGCCAGCTTGCAGATCTGCAACCGACTGATTGGGCATTTGGGGCACTGCAATCGCTGTCTGAACGTTATGGCTGCATGGCTGGCTACCCTGACCAAACCTTTCGAGGGCAGCGATCGCTTACCCGCTACGAGTTTGCGGCGGGGTTAAATGCCTGCATCGAGCGTATCAATCAGCTACTTGCCAGCGCATCAGCAGAGTTCGTTCAACCCGAAGATTTGCAAACCTTGCAACGCCTTCAGGAGGAATTCACCACCGAACTGGCAACGCTGCGAGGACGAGTAGACACCCTTGAAGCTCAAACTGCAACCTTAGAAGCTCAACAATTTTCGACTACCACCAAACTTACAGGACAAGTTCTTTTCTCCGTCAATGGCGGTGGTTTTGCGGGAGAGAGTATTGTTGATCCTGCGGGAAGAGTATTGGCTGATCAGGACTTGAACCCAACGGTTCTCTATCGAGTTTCCCTCGACTTGAATACCAGTTTCACCGGCACCGACTTACTTAAAATTCGGATTGACACGGGCAGTAATGGGGCAAACGACAATGTTACGGGTGTTTTAGAGCCAAACTTTGGCAGCGTGTTAGATTACTCGGTGAAACCGCCTAGCAATGATGATTTTGGCATTAGTCGAATCTATTACACCTTTCAACCGTTACAGAATTTGAGTGTCTCCATCGGGCCCAGTATTCGCACCGCCGATTACGTCGATCGCAACAGCTACGCCAACGCCAGCTTTCGGGACTTCAGCACCCTGGCACTGGTCAACAATTTTATTCTGTTTCCAGTCAACGGCCCCAGTGCCGGAGCAGCGATCGACTGGAACCTGGGGGACTTCAGCCTGCGTGCTTTGTATGCTGCCGCCGATGCTGCCAATCCTGGTAGTGGACAACCCATTCGAGGCACGTCTTCTTTCACACGAGTTTTATATCCCACCAGCGTTACGAATCCAGCAGCACTGGGCGATCGAGGCTTGTTTGGTGATACCTATCAAGGCACAGTTGAAGCTGAATATGCTCCTTCCCGTAACGTGGCGGTTCGCTTGCAATACAGTGGTGGAGAAGTATTTGACAATCGCTTTGATGTGTTTGGCGCAAATGCAGAAGCTCGCCTCACGACTGGAATCGCTGTTTTTGGTAGGTATGGAGTCGGCACCTATCGCAACACGGCGTTTGATGATGCCACTCTGAATTACTGGATGGCTGGCGTTTCTTTTCCCGACTTGTTTAAACAAGGGGCGATCGCAGGCATTGCTGCCGGTCAACCGATCATTGCCTCTGAGATTGGCAACGCGACTCAAACCAATTTTGAAGCATTTTATAACTTTTCTATTAATGACAATATTCGCATCACGCCTACGATTCAGGTGATCACAAATGCCGGAAATCAAGATGCAAACGGCACGATCGTCACGGGCACGATTAGAACCGTTTTTCTATTTTGAACATGACAATCAAGAGGGACAAATTCGATGTTGGAAGAATCTTTAACCATCGGCACAGATGAAGACTCTCAAGTCACGGCAATTATCTCTCATGTCGTTCGTCCTGGGCGAGAACAAGGCTACGAAGAGTGGTTTCATGGCATCGCCGCCGATGCCCGAAAATTTAAGGGTCATTTGGGTGTCAGCACGATTCGACCCCAAGATCATTCCCATCCTGAGTATGTAGTGATCCTCAAGTTCGATCGCTACGACAACCTTAAAACCTGGCTAGAGTCCGATGTTCGGCACGAATGGATTGAACGATTACAACCCCTGATTGAACAGCCAGAGTCCATTCAAACTCTCACCGGATTGGAAACCTGGTTTAGTCTACCTAATCAGCCGCTCAAATCTCCGCCCCCTCGCTACAAGATGGCGATCGTGACTTGGATGGGAGTCTTCGTTACCCTGACTGTTGTCAGTCGATTACTCGCTCCGATTCTGTCCAACCTACCAATCTTGCTCAATCAACTGCTCACAACGGGATTGGTGGTTGCCCTTCTTACCTATGTGATTATGCCTCGCCTGACCCAGCTATTCCAACGCTGGCTGTATCCTAATTTCTAATTACACGGCGAGGAGAAAAAATATGAATATTGGCATGATTGGTTCTGGCAACATGGGCAGCGCGATCGGCAAGCTTTGGGCGAGGCAAGGGCATCAAGTGATGTTCAGCTATTCCCGTGATCTGAAAAAGCTTGACGCGATCGCCGAGTCAGCAGGAAGCAACGCCCGCACCGGAACAACCGCCGAAGCCGCCCGGTTTGGAGAGGTTATTATGCTGACGGTGCAATATGCGGTTTTAGAAGATGCACTCAAAGCAGTGGGGTCGCTAGAGGGCAAAGTGCTGATCACCTGCGTCAGTGGTCTAAGACCGGATTTTCAGGGGCAAACGTTGGGATTACCAACCGAACTTACGTCTTCAGTCGCTGAGCAGATTGCCCAACTCGCGCCCGGTGCGAAAGTGGTTGAGGCGTTTAACCTCACCTTTGCTGAACTGCTCCAAGCTGACTCACGCCAGTTTGGGACGGAACGCCCCAGTTTGCCGTACTGCGGTGATGATGCTGATGCCAAAGCGATCACTGCTGGTTTGATTGAAGAGTGCGGCTATGACGCGATCGATGCAGGTGGATTAATTAAGGCGAGATCGATTGAAGCTTTGGCTTCTATCTGGGTGCAAACAGCGGTAGTCACTGGCTTATTTCCCAATACTGGCTTGAAGATCTTGCGACGTTAGCGGTCAATCTGGTGTCACCGTTGCGATCGCGATCATAGTCCATCAGTATTGAAACTCAAGAGAATTCTATGAATGACAAAAGCATCTACTTCATTGCGACCCTGATGGGAGGCGCAGGGTTGCCCGTTCAGGTTGCTCTCAATGCTCTGCTGAGGCGATATGTGGGGCAGCCGATGCAGGTGACATTTATCTCTTACCTCGCTGGTACACTCGCCTCTCTTGCCATCTGCTGGTTTGCGCGTTATCCCTTACCTGCTACAGCCGCGATCTCACAAACATCTTGGTGGATGTGGCTCGGCGGCTGTCTCGGAACGCTGTATGTCTGGTCAACTATCTTCGCGGCCGCAAAGATTGGTACGGCGCTCACGCTAGCACTGACGATCGCGGGTCAGATGATTTGTGCGCTTTTTCTCGATCACTACGGTGTGATTGGACTGACGAAAGTTTCAGCCAACCCTTTACGCATTGCTGGAGTTGTATTGGTGATGATTGGAGTTTCTTTTGTTGCCTATGCTAAAAAATAAACCACGATGGCTAGAGTTCGACCGTCCAACTATTGCCGATATTGCTGTCTTTCCCTATGTGGCGCTGGTGCGGGGTGGCAAGATCAATCTCGATACTTATTCTCATGTACTGACATGGATTGAACGAGTTAAGCAATTGCCAGGTTACATTCCAATGGCAGGACTGTAGAAAGTTCTTGAGGGCGATTACTCTGACTAAACATACTGCGACATGCTGCTGAGCGCAGCGAGGAGTCTCGTTATGGCACCAGGTTGGTCATACATAGAATCACCGTTTCACGCGGGTGAATTGGCAATTCAAGCCCGCTTGGGTGTTCAATCTCAAATGGACAAGCAGGCGCGGCGAGTCGTTCGCGATTATCTGCCTCAGCAGCATCAGCAGTTTTACAGCCAACTGCCTTACCTGCTTGTGGGTACGGTGGATGCGTCGGGTCGTCCCTGGGCTTCGATGCTGGTGGGGGAACCCGGCTTTGTCTCTTCGCCCAACGATCGCATGTTACAGATTGCCAGCAAGCCTCTAATTGGCGATCCTTTATCAATGACTCTCGCCGAAGGAGTTAACATTGGTTTACTGGGGATTGAACTGCACACTCGCCTGCGCAACCGGATGAATGGAACTGTTACAGCGATTGATACCAATGGTTTTACTGTGCAAGTGGGTCAAAGTTTCGGCAACTGCCCCCAGTACATTCAAGCTCGGATGTTTGAGTTAAATTCATCTGATCTAACGACTCCTCAACCGATTCATGAAGTCAAATCGTTGGGTGAACCTGAACGTACCATCATCGCTGCGGCTGACACATTCTTCATTGCCACGGTGTTTCAGGAAAAGGAGGCAGGTGCTGCCAAAGGCGTGGATGTGTCGCACCGTGGCGGCAAACCGGGATTTGTGCGGATGAATGATGCTCACACGCTAACAATTCCCGATTTTGTTGGCAACTTTCACTTCAATACGTTTAGTATAGCCGTAGCCACCTTCATTAAGACGCTGCTTGTTTGAGAACGGATTCCATCGCATCGCGCAGATTATCGGAGTCGCGTAAGAGTTTGCGAATGCGACTCTTCAGCCAAGCCCAACACTTTTCAATCCGATTGAGGTCTGGCGAATAGGGAGGCAGGTAAACGAGTTTGCACCCTGCCTGTTTAATCAATTGGGCAATGCGACCGCCATGATGAAACGTCGCATTATCGACAATCACCCACTCACCCGGTTGTAGCACTGGAATCAAGCAGGTTTCGAGCCAGGTTTCAAACACAGTCCGGTTACAGGCTCCCTCGATCGTAAAAGGGGCAATCAGTTGACCATTACGGTACCCAGCGATCATATTCACCCGCCCCTGCCGCCGACCCGATTTGAGGTCGTAGAAGCGTTCCCCCACTGGAGAGTACCCGTAGCCATAATTATCGCGTTCATCCCTGCCCGATTCATCCACATAGATCAAGTGAGGCGCTTTAGCGTCTTCCAGTTGCGCTATAAAGTCTGCCCGCTTAGCTTCATCGCGTTGGCTATATCCGTATGTTTTTTTTACGGCTATGCCCAATCTTCTCCAATGCCCGCGAAAGGGTTCGTTGACTGATCTCCCCCTCCCATAACTCTGCCATTTCGCTCTGGGTTTTATCCCCATGCTCTTTGACAAAGTTTTGAAACTTCTCCCAATCGGTGATTTTGGCTGTTGGAGAGGAGGTTGGTCTCGGCTTGGGTTTAACATCCCCTGTTTCGGCTCGACGCTGGAACCATAAGTTAATCGTATTGCGACTGATATTGAACATTTGGCTCACCTCACTTTTCTTAAAGCCGTTCAACTCAATCGCTTCCATCACCTTTTGCCGGAAATCATCACTGTAGGGTTGAGCCATTGCACTAGGATGGAATCTATGGGAATTCTTATAGTTTACGTCCTAACTTAGTTGGCTACGGCTATAATTTGCTGCTAAATCCTCACGCGGGTCTACTGTTTATAGATTTCGATCGCGGCAGCTTGATGTACCTGACGGGCACGGCTGAGGTAATTTGGGATGGCGATGAAATCCAGTCTTTTGAAGGTGCAGAGCGGCTACTCCGCTTTCATCTCTCGGCTGGGTATCGCGTGGAGGGCAGCTTGCCTCTGCGCTGGTCGGCTCCTAATTTTTCACCCTTTCTCGTTGGCGTAGCCTCTCTAACAGATAATCGCACTGGCTCTTGACAAAATGCTGTTAGTCAAAGCTAAAGGCCCTGCCAGCGCTCACGTTTACACAGAGTCCTTGCCCAATGCCAGTGTTGCCTTCATGCTCATGTCGATACACCCAGTCTTGACGATCGCGCCGAGTCTGCGGTTTCTATAAAAGAGGATCCTCTCATGTCAATGCCTAAACTTGAACTGGTGAGTCATCACCTCTGTCCCTACGTGCAGCGGGCAGTAATCACATTGGTCGAAAAAAATATTCCTCACGATCGCACCTATATTGACCTGGCAAACAAACCCGCTTGGTTTCGGCAACTTTCGCCTTTAGGAAAGGTGCCTGTGCTGCGTGTTGGTGATGATGTGTTGTTTGAATCAGCGGTGATCTGCGAATATCTCGATGAAATTACACCTGGTTCGCTACATCCGGCTGATCCACTTGAGAAAGCCAAGCATCGGTCATGGATTGAGTTTGGCTCCAGTGTCCTCAATACGATTGCTGGATTCTACAATGCGCCTAATGCAGATGCATTTGAACAGAAACGGCAGGAGTTAGTTGATAAGTTTGTCTGGTTAGAACAAAATCTCACAGCGCATCCTTATTTTGGTGGAGAAATGTTCTCACTCGTGGATGCCGTCTATGGACCCATCTTTCGCTATTTCGATGTATTAGAAACCATTCCAAACAGCGGCTTTTTTACAGATACGCCCCAGGTAAGCCAGTGGCGGCGATCGCTACAAGCCCGCTCCTCTATTCAAACGGCTGTTGCCGCTGACTATCCAGAACGACTGCTAGCGTTCCTAAAAAACCGCAATTCTCATCTCTCCATGTTAGTTACTGCCTAGCAAGGCATTCCCGTAGCAATTGGACCGAAAACAACGTTAAGGACTTTGTAGACTTCAAGACTGCATCGATAAGTGGGGTAAATCAGTCAAAAAACATACTACATAATGCTTGGACTCAGTAGTACAGTAAGTTGGTAGCTTACAAGCGTAATCTTACGGGTTGCAACTGGCTGAACCTATTACTTTTGCGTGGCACTTCTGCCGTCCGCGCAACGGAATGAGCCTCATCAAGAGATTGAGAAAAGTTATGAGGTGCTATGTTTCTTGCTTTGATTGAACCGAGATGTCAAACAGTATGAACCAATCCCAGAGACGCTCAATATCCAAACCTCTTACCGCTTTCAAATTAATGACTACATTTCCATCACACCAGAACTACTAGTCATCACCAATCCTGAACATGATTGTAATCATGACACGCTCTACATTGGTACAATCCGCGCCACGTTCATGTTCTAATAACCGAGGCAACTGATGTTTATTAATTACATCCCACTCATGCTGATTGGTATGGTTGCTGGCTTTGGCATAGTAAGAGCAACTGCTAAAGCCACAGAAGTTGGTGGTGTTTCAAAGATATTGCTAGAACCAGAGGTGCAACTAGGTAGGCTTTCTACAGAACGCAACAACACGTCTAGACCGCCCCCAAACTACCTATTGTGAACCCTGTGCTGCGGTCGAGGAGAGTTGAATGCTCTCCTCGGTTCAATTACGCCGCTCACCACCACAATGTTCTACAAATTCAATGCTTTTCTTGCTTCATTCAACTGTGATTGCACTAGATCCGCTGTTTTAGCAGTCGCAGTATAGTTACTCCAAGCACCGTGATAGCTGCCCGTGTGTTCAGCCAGTAAATCAGCAATATGAACCCCATTCTTAACTGTGTTATTGGCAAGTTCAGCCAGCACGGGAATCCAGGTTGTTACCACAACACCAGCGGCAGACATTCTCATCATCGCAGCTTGTTGATTCAACTCATCAAAGGTTGAAGAAGCATCTATTACTGCGTAAACATCATAGCCTCGCTGGACACCGTAAATTGCAGCAAAAGCTAGACAAGTGGTGGTGTCTAGCGCAGCAATGATCAACTTCTTGCGATTCATCTTTTCAACTGCTTCCGCAGAAGGGGCATGATCCCAAAATTTTACGGTGTCGCGTTCAATAATTTCGTGCTCAGGAAACAGTTCAACCAACTCTGGCATGGTCGGTCCGTTGGGACCTTGAAACCAACTAGTAGTCAGCAGCGTTGGCAAGTTAAAACGTTTAGCAACTTTTGCGAGCGCAATGATGTTGTTCTTCAGTTTCAGCGGCTCAACTGAGGGAAGAAATTGGAAGAGACCTACTTGATGGTCGATCAAGAGCATTGCAGCATTATCGGGTGTCAATGGCTCTTCGAAGGGATTACGACTTGTCATACTGGTCAATATCTGATGGATTAAAGTACTTCAGATCAGAGTTTACGGTTAAGCAAAATCTTTGTCTTTCAAAAAAATATGATTACGAGCAGTGAGATTTTGTAAATGACTCACGTTATGCAAGCTTCAAATCTGGTCTCGATTCGGCAATTTATCCATCAAGTTCCATATGCTCCAGAGCAAAGCAGCGAAGTAGCAGGCTGGCAAGACATCATCTTGCTGAAACACTCGCTCCTACCCGGTGAAATCGATGTTCCTGGACTGGCTGAAAACCTTCTGTTTGTAAGTCTACTACCCAAGACTCAGTATGAAAATCTGAATAATCAGCGTCTTAAGTCAATGGTTCTGCGTCAAGGTGATGTTGCGATTATACCCGCAGGTTGTTCACACCACTGGCGATGGCTCAGCCCTCTTGCTGCGGCAAATCTGTTTATCTCACCCCTGTTGATCAGAGAGGTCAGTAAGGATCTCGTTAAAGGCGATCCAGATTCTGTCTGTTTAATAAAACACGATGTAACATCCGTGCCTCTTCTGTCTGCCTTGGCAACAGAATTGTTATCTGAACTAGAAACGGGTTCACCGCATGGCAAAACTTACATCGATGCTTTGACTCGCAGCCTAGCTATGTATTTGGTTACGCATTACTCAACTGCAAAAGTTGCAGAAAAGACAGCGTTGTCAAAACCTGATGATACCCGTGTTGCTTATGCGATCGATTTCATTGAGTCTCACTTGGGCGAGGACTTGCCTTTGGCAGCGATCGCTTCTGCTTCCAATATGAGTGTCAATCACCTATGTACCATCTTCAAGCGTACTGTTGGTCAGTCGGTTCATCAGTTCGTGATTCAGCAAAGAATTGAGAGAGCTAAGATTTTACTTAGAGATCGTAGAAAGTCGCTTGCAGAGATTGCTCAAGAGACAGGCTTCTCCAGCCAATCACACTTCACAACTAGTTTTTCCAAAATTTTGGGGAGCACACCCAGCCAATATCGCCAAGATTTCAACTAGCTAGCGCTCCAGCACTGAAGATCCACCCGTTCGGATTCGACTACTTTGTTCCCGGTATAGAGCCTGTTTGAGATCTTTTAGAATAGGAATTAGGTGCTCTAACTTACCTAGTTTAGATGCCATGCCCTATTCCAGCAATCTCACTGATACAGAATGGAAAATCTTTGAACCCCTGTTGCTTGAAATCTTACCGAAGAAGAAACAAACACGTCCCTCCAACTGGACAAAACGAGAAATCGTCAATGGAATACTCTATCAACTGAAAAATGGCTGCAATTGGTGTGACTTGCCGAGAGATTTTCCTCCTTACTCGACTGTCTACTGGCACTACAAGCACTGGCGAGCCGCAGGAGTGTTTGAACAACTCATGAGCGTGTTACATGAACAAGCCCGAGAACAGGTTAAAAAAAACTAGGGCGGCAAAGCTGACTGGATTAAGCCCTCAAATGGCGAAATTTCGTAAGCGAAAGAGAAAATAGCTAACGAGTTTACTGGCTTTTGATACCCACTCCAGTTAGAGGGTGTTTAGGAAACCCGATCGAACAGAGTCATTGAAGGATCAAGCAACGTTACTATCTGATGCTTGATTTTGGAGCGATTGAGAGTGCGAAACGATTTTGTCAAGCGTTTAGATGAAGTGAAGCAGTTTTTGCGACCCAAAGCAAAAATAACAGAGTTGGTGTCTCTATCAAAGCAACGGGAACAATTTGTTAAACGAGTGAATGAATTGCAAGAACTCTTTCAAGTCATCTAATTGAAGATAGGAAGGGAAAAGCTTGCAATGATGAAAAGTTGCAAAAAAGCCACGCTTTGAGTATTCAGATCTGACAGTTTTGAGCCATGTAGGATGTTATACAACCACTATAACTTCTACTAATGTGTCGGAAACGGCACCTGCCTTGCCTAGATCTGAATAGGTGGTTGCCACCAGAGCCGCTAGAGTTTTGGATATAGGACTGAGTCTCCGCCATTGTCCCAATGGAGAAGCCACTACTCCAAGTTGAACGTCGTCGGTGATATGGGCAATCGCTTGAAAATCGCCTCGTTCGTTGAACACTCGAACACATTGTTTGTGAACAATTCCTCGCGCTTCAGCATCTTGAGGATGAATTAATATTTTGAGAGAACCTTCGAGCTTAAGATGCTTAGGCAAGTTGCCATAACTAGAATTGAGAAATGAATGCGGCTTGATTGATAATAAGCTGAGAGGATATCGCGCCGCTAAGTTTGGGTTGCTCAGGACGGACTCGGCAGGAGGGATGTAATTTGGCACTCGATCGACTACCTCACCTGACTGTCGATCGGTTAACCCTTGTCGTAAAGAAGGAATTACAAAATCGCCGTTCTGAGCCAATGAGGAAACGAACTCCATTTTTCCAGAAGGCGTTGGGAAATTACCCTCTGCATGGGGAGACTGACTCAACTTGAGCTTGGCATACCCTTGCTGTTGTAGGCGCTCAAGGCTAATTCCCTCCATAACGGGTGCACTCCAGTCTAAAAACTCTTGCACCATCTGTTCATCGCTGAGCTGAAAGCAGTCATCCGTAAATCCCATTGCGGCAGCAAGGCGGCGAAATAGCTCTGTGTTAGAAACCGCTTCTCCCAAAGGCTGAATAGCAGGAGAATTATAAGTCAAATACAAATGTCCCCAAGAGAACATGATCTCAAGCTGTTCAATTTGAGTTGCGGCTGGCAGAATGATATCTGCGAAACTAGCTGTGTCAGTGAAGAACTGTTCACTTACGACTGTGAACAGTTCTTCGCGCGATAGACCAGCAACCATTTTGTCCTGGTCAGCAGCAGACAAAAGCGGGTTGCTGTTGCAGACAAATAGCGCTTGAATAGGCGGGTCTAACTCCATTTCTCCAGTCAACGCCCTACCCAGATGCCACTGATTAACAATTCGTGTTTTCGGTCGAATGAAGTCTGGACGCTGAATGACATCAAAATTCAGCGGAAACGGCCATAGCGTCGCTTGTACTAGCCCACCCCCTAGTTTACGCCAAGCTCCAACTAGAGCAGGCAGGCAGCAGATTGCCCGAATTGCGTTACCACCTCCTGTTTGCCGTTCTAGGGCTACGCCAAGACGAATGACTGAAGGCTGAATTTTGGCATAGTCCTGTGCCAGGGTTTGAATATCTTCTACTGAAATCCCTGTGATTTGCGAGACGCGATCGACTGGAAATTCACTCGCTCTTGCTTTCAGTTCGGCATAGCCCACTGAGTATTTCTCAATATAGTCAGCATCTGCAAGATTTTCTTGAATGATAATGTTGATCATTCCTAGCGCCAATGCTGCATCGGTTCCAGGGCGAGGGGCAAGATGCCAATCCGCTTGGCGAGCAGTGCGGGTGCGAATCGGATCAATGACGACAAGCTTTGCCCCACGCTTCCGCGCCTCGGTGATGAAATGCCACAGGTGGATGTTGGTGGTAATGACATTGGATGCCCAAAGCACAATGTACTTAGACTCAACGAAGGCTTCTGGATCAAGTCCGTAGGTCAAACCACAAGACAGTTCAAATGCAGTGGCGCAGCCAGAGCTGCACAACGTCTTTTCCGCGATCGTTGCCCCCAACCGATTGAAAAACGCATCGCTAACCATTAAGCCGTTAAGAATTCCTTGATGCCCAGAGAAGCAATAAGGCATGATGGCTTCTGCACCATACTTAGCAATGATGCTCTGAAAGCGGTCGCCAATCTCCTTGAGTGCCTCATCCCAACTGATGCGCTCAAACTGTCCACTGCCTTTTACACCCGATCGGCGTAAGGGATACAGCACTCGATCGGGACTATAGACGCGATCGAGAAACTTATCGACTTTGCCACAAAGAGTACCGCGTGTGAACGGATGGTCAGGATTACCGCGCACATCAATTGCCTGTCCGTTTTGAACGGTCGTGATCATGGAGCAAGTGTCGGGACAATCATGAGGACAGGCTCCTAAAACCCTGTGCTCATCTTCACCTGAGTTCGGTGCAATTGTCATAAAGCGATACTCTCATTAGCTAGGTGATCGCATTAAAAGTAATCAGGCTGACTACAGTACTTTATGGGGGAGTTAAGAACGAGACAGCTACACCTCCAGTAAATGAATCCAGGGCTGACTCCGACTCCAGGATTGCATCGCCCTGCCCAGAAAATAACCGATATAAGCGAAAGCGATGATAGTTACTCACGAGTCGAGGTAAAGGCAGAAGCCCACCGCCCTTTTCGCTATACAGTTTCTGATGTAATTCTGGCAGCTCATGCCAAGGCACACTCATATTGTGATGATGCGCGTTGTGATAACCAAAGTTGAGAAACAGTAGATTAAGCCAGGGATACTTGAATGAAACTAGATTAGAGAATGTATGCTCCTGTTCATAGACTCGATCGCGCTTCGGAAAGTCTTGCCCCACAATGGCGTAATCATAAGTATGGTGAAAGGCATCTGCAAAGCGCATGATGTTCACGAATGAGACGTAAGCCAAAAAATAGAGCAATAGACCTTTCCAGGAAACCCAGGCAAGAAGCGCAAAAGCAGCAGTTCGGTAGAGCATGAATGCGAAGGTTCGCCAAACTAGCGATCGCTTGGCTGGTTCAAAAAAGGGCGCTAAAATGACTCGCCAACGCATCTCAAACTCAAGGATAGGGAAGTAAAGCCACTCAAGGATCACATACACCAACCGCAGCAGAGGATTCATTGTGTTGAGATACTTCAGGATATCGAATCCAACAAAATCAGCGTGGTGCAAATGGTGATTGAAATGGTGCTCGACTAAAGCATCCCATGTGGCATAGCAGGCTCCATTCATATGGGTCATGACCTGTCCCCAAAAAGCATTCCACTTGCGGTCTTTGAAGATATTGCCATGAATGAATTCATGCGTGAAGGTAGCAGTTAGCAGGAACGCGTGAATCAACAAAACAACACCTAAGACATTAAGTTGCCAGGATTGAAGTACAATCAAGACCACACCGAGGCAGTATATGCTCAGGGTATAAGCGATCGCTCCAACGTTTTTGAACCGAGCTGATTTCATCACTTGCTATGCCTCTGCACTGACTAAACTGGGTTTTTGGCTAGATTGATATTTTGCAACCTCCTCACAGGTTGTCAGCCAAACACCTTCATGCGATCGGATATGATCAATCAATTGTTCTAGCATCAGCACCCGTGCTGGACGACCAATTATTTCTGGGTGCATGGTCAGCACGAACGCGCCGCCGTAGTGATACATGCCGTCAAACTCTTCTTTCCAGACTTGAAGCGCTTTTTCACAACTTTCAATCACACCGCTGCCTACACGGGGTTCATAGAGGAATGCGAACTGCTCCCAGTCATCGTTCGTCCAATGAACTGGGATCTGCACTAGATCTCCTGCTTCGGTTGAAAAAGTGTAGGGGCGATCGTCGTCCATCAACGAAGAGTCGTAGAGCAGTCCATGACGTGCTAGAAGTGCAGCAGAGCCAGGATTAACCTCCCAAAGCGGAGCACGATAGCCGACAGGTTTGCGACCTGTAATCTGCTCTAGAATGGCGCAGGTGCGAACTAACGCAGCTTCTTCCTCGATCGGGTTAAGAGTGGAAACAGGCTCATGGAGATAGCCATGTGCCCCAATTTCATGACCTTCATCGTAAATCCGCTTAACTAAATGGGGATACAACTCTGCCGTATAACCTGGAACGAAAAAAGTTGCTTTTACGCCTTTTACCCGAAGCATATCTAGAATACGAGGCACACCGACTTTAGGACCGTAACGCGCCCAAGACATCACGGAAAGTCGATCTTTATTTTTGGGATCAGATTGCAGCATCCCAGACTCTCCATCAACATCAAAACTTAGGACAGCCGCACAACGAATTCCTTTAGACCAAGCAAATGGCATGACAAAACTCCTGACTTAACTAAAAAACTGTGCACCTGGCAAATTCACTAAAAGCGATCGATTGAATTTTACGAAGGAAGTAGTGAATGCCATTGCTAACCTATGAGATGTCAAGATGATAATTCGTTACTTACGCTACAAACTAATCTACGGATGTAAAAGCTCCTAAATCCGGAGTCAGGCAGAGAAGAACCTGTTGTTTTATGAGCACTTTGATAGCCTTGCAAATTCTGTATTCCTGGATTGGCGCAGGTTAACTGTGAGGCTCTTTGAGCCTTTACATGCAACTGTTGAACGAGCGCCTCAACTTCGCCTTAAATCTTAGGCAGGTTTAAGTGCATCACAAGACAACATTCAATCTGAAGCTTCAAAACCTATACGGTAATGGGTTCTCAGCAAAACACGATTCCATGATTTTATTAAATTATGAATTTTTATAGATTAACGATTTCTGATGTTTTAGGCTAGTAGATTCATAAATCATGAGATTTTTGTTAAACAAAAATCCGAAAAAAGAATCGTTTAAGACTTGTTTATCTGGATTTAGCAAAAACATTAAATTTGTGTATCTGCTATCACAATTTGCTTTAATTCTCCAGTCTATGCTCATCACTGATAAGAGCT
Source organism: Drouetiella hepatica Uher 2000/2452 (assembly GCA_019359505.1). Taxonomy (GTDB): domain Bacteria; phylum Cyanobacteriota; class Cyanobacteriia; order Elainellales; family Elainellaceae; genus Drouetiella; species Drouetiella hepatica. The sequence goes on from JAHHHD010000048.1 coordinate 18,863, forward strand.
TCTGAGGTAAAGCTGTGAGATTAAAGAATAAAATCAGCTTAATTACTGGGGCGGGATCTGGAATTGGACAAGCCACTGCTTTAAAGTTTGCTAGTGAGGGATCGATCGTGATTGCAGCCGATCGCAATCTACAAGCAGCGGAAAAAACGCAGCACCTGATTGAACAATCAGGGGGTAACGGTCGGGCAGTTGCTTTGGATGTTACTCAAGAACAACAGGTTGCACAAACAATTGCAATGGTTGTTGAACATTTTGGTCAGTTGAACGTTCTGCACAATAATGCAGGTGTTTCCGTTCTTAAGCCCATCACAGAAACTACTGAAGCGGATTGGGATTTTCTGTTTGGAGTCAATCTTAAAGGCATGTTCTTTGGCTGTAAGCACGCGATTCCTTACATGGTGCAGCAGGGGGGTGGTGTCATTATTAACACGGCATCTGAGTTAGCGATTGTTGGTCAACCGCTCTACAGTGCTTACTGCGCCACCAAAGGCGGAGTTTTAGCATTCACTCGCGCTTTATCTGTGGAATGGGCTTCTAAAGGAATTCGGATTAATGCCGTTTGTCCAGGTCCTATCAAAACTCCGATGCTAAATGCTGAGTTTGAGCTTGCGGCTAACCCAGACGCTGAAAGAGCTGCAACTATTCAATCAATTCCAGTCGGACGATTAGGTGTACCCGAAGATATTGCAAAAGTTGCTTTGTTTCTCGCTAGTGACGATGCCGAATTTGTACATGGCGCGGCGATCGTTGCTGATGGTGGGCGCACAACTGTCTAAAGATTTTTGACTACTATTCCATTCACCATAATGAGGTTAAGGCCGTGCCTAATCTATTTTCACGACGCTCATTTATTCGTTCTTCTACTTTAGCAGCGGGAGCCGCATTTTTAGCTGCTAGCTGTAATCAAACTCAAACTGATTCGTCTAGTAGCCCGTCTAATTCACCCAGTGAAGTTGGTTCTTCCAACTCATCTAGTTCACCCATTCGTCTGGGATTAAACTTGTGGCCTGGTGCAATTCCCTGGCAAATCGCTGAGGATCAGGGCTTTCTCAAGGCGAGCGGCGTGAATGCTGAAATTACATGGTTTCAGGTGCTCGGGGATCAGATCACTGCCTTTAATGCTGGCAAGATTGATATTGCTAACCTGACGTTAAACGACTTGTTCTTGAGCAATGCCAATGGAGTTTCTAGTAAGGTTATTTTGATGCCGGATGTTTCCGCGGGTGCAGATGCGATCGTTGCTTCCAACTCAATCAACTCAGTTCAAGATTTTGTTGGAAAGCAAGCAGGAATTGAAATCGCTACTATTGGACATCTACTGTTTCTACAGGCGCTAGCTAAAAACGAAATTGACCCGCAGTCTGTACCGATGGTAAATATGGCGGCAGATGCGGCCGTTAGCGCCATTATTGCTGGAAAATTGGATGTGGCATATTCCTACGATCCGTTCATCACGCAACTTTTGAAAAGTAGTAAAGGGAAAGTCATCTTTTCAAGTAAGGATGTTCCTGGATTGCTAGCAGATACGGTTGTCGCTCATCAGTCATTACTTGACAATCGAGAATCAGAGGTACAAAAACTGGTTGACGTGTGGCATCAAGTTCTGGATTTTCGCAGCAAGAATCAAGACGCTGCCTATGCGATCGAGGCAAAGCGAGCACAGGTGTCGGTTGAAGACTATGCAACTTTACAAAAGGGACTGGATTGGTTGACTCCTGAGCAAACCCTAGAAACCTTCAAACCGGGTAATACCACGCGATCGTTGATCTACGCAGGTAAAGTCGTTGCTGACTTCATGCTAGAGCAAAAGCTGCTTCAAACGTCGCCTCCTACAACTGAGACGTTAATTGACGATCGCTTTATGAAAGATTATGTATCCCGCAATCCAGCCTAACTTTAGGAGTTGTCTCTATGCCTGATCGTTTACCGTTTTCAACTGCATTGACCCGTCGTTCATTGCTACGCTCTGCTTCTCTGTCAGTGGTAGCAGCGATCGCTACGGCAAGTTGTGGCAGACAGTCTGCCTCACAGCAAGGATCCCAAACCCAAACCCTTCAGATTGGAATGAATTTATGGGCTGGTTTTATGCCTTGGAAGGTGGCGCAGGAAAGGGAATTCTTTAAAGCCAATAACTTAAATGCTGAATTGACTTGGTTTCCAGTGCTATCAGACCAACTCAATGCGTTTAACGCTGGAAGGCTAGATGTTGCAGGCATGACACTATCTGACTTTTTAACTGGTTTGGCAGGTGGGTTAAAAACAAAGATTTTGGCGATTACTGATATCTCTTTAGGCGCTGATGCGATTTTAGCTGCACCTTCCATCAACTCTATCAAAGACCTTGTTGGCAAGCGAGCATCTGTAGAAATTGGCACAGTTGGACACATGCTATTTCTCAAAGCTCTGGAACAAGGGGGTGTATCAGCTAACCAAGTTGAAATCGTTAACCAAGCTGCCGATGCCGCAACCGCAGCTTTAATTGCAGGAAAAACCGATAGTGCTTATTCTTATGAACCATTTGTCAGCCAAGCTGTGCAATCAGGCAAAGGCAAAGTGATCTTTTCGAGCAAAGATATACCGGGAATTATTCCTGACCCGCTGGTAATTCATGAGCGAGTGTTGAACGAGAAGCCCGAAGCAGTGCAAGCATTGATAAAAGTTTGGTATCAAACCTTAGAATATCGAAAGGCTCATCTAAGCGAGGTGTTGTCCATTGAGGCGAAGCAAGCAGGCGTTTCTTTAGAAGAATACAATACTATCCTCGAAGGGTTTAAGTGGTTAACCCCAGAGGAATGTCTCAAAGCGTTTAAGCCGGGAGACACCATGGAATCTGTAGTTCATGCATCACAAGCCATTGGAGAGTTTATGTTAGGAGAAAAACTGATTTCTAGTCAGCCGAACTCCATCGAACCCTATATTGATCGCAAATTTGTTGAACATTACTTGAAAGGATAATTTTTCACGATTTTGTATTTGCCAATCTACCATGCCTTAAACTCCATGAACCATCCTCAACTGATTATCCATGATCTCTGCAAAAGCTTTCCGGGCAAACAGGGTTCAATACTTGCCCTCAAGAACATTAACTTTACCCTTTATCGCAACGAATTTGTTTGCGTCGTTGGAGCATCTGGCTGTGGTAAATCTACCCTGCTCAATATTATCGCTGGGTTAGAAGAGCCGACATCTGGAGAAATTTTGCTAGAAGGGGAACCAATCGATGGTCCTGGCACAAACCGAGGCATGGTATTCCAAAACTACACGCTGTATCCCTGGCTCACAGTTGCTCAAAACGTTGAGTTTGGGATGAAGATGCAAAAGATCCCATCTGCTGAGCGACAGCAGCGTATGAAATACTACCTAGAGATTGTTGGCTTGACGCGATTCGCTGATGCGCTGCCGAGGACGCTTTCGGGTGGCATGAAACAGCGAGTAGCGATCGCCCGTGCTTTAGCCAACGAGCCAGATGTTCTCTTAATGGATGAACCTTTTGGCGCGTTGGATGCTCAGACCAAGGAAGTTTTGCAGGAGTTCATGCTGCAACTCTGGCGGCAAACTCAGAAGACAATTCTAATGGTGACGCACGATGTCGAAGAAGCCGTATTTTTGTCGCAGCGAATTTATGTGCTGTCTTCGCACCCTGGTGAACTCAAAGCAGAGGTCAATCTAGGATTTGATGAACATCGAGATTTGTCTATCAAAGGAACCGAACCTTTTCAGCGCAAACGTCAAGATGTTCTGCACCTGATTCGAGATGAAATCTTAGCAGCAGTTTGACGATCTCCACGCCCAAAATCAGTCTCGATCTCGGCTTTCTCAGCTCTTAACCGATGAAAACTCAATCTCCACAAGCGCTGACCTCCTTAAAGTCTGAACCTAAACAGGGTAGGCGAACAACTTTGTCGCGCAAAACCCGCTCTGTGTTCTGGAAAATTCGCAGTGATATTCCGAAACGGCTCTACTATACAATGGTCGCTGTATCAATGCTAGTACCGCTGTTGAGTTGGTCAGTGTTGACCTATGGTGGTTTTGTAGAGCCGCTGTTTCTACCCACTCCAACCGCAGTAATTCAGCAGTTTTTTAACCTGTTGCAGAGCGGGGATCTAATTCATGACATCGCGGCGAGTGTCTCTAGGGTAGGTTGGGGCTTTTTGATCTCTGCATTGATCAGCGTCCCATTGGGGCTGTTAATTGGCACCTTCAAGAGCATGGAGGGACTCCTTGAGCCGATTGTAGCGCTGCTACGTTATATGCCTGCTGCTGCCTTTATTCCCCTCATCATTCTTTGGATCGGTTTGGGTGAACCTTCAAAGATCGCAATTATATTTTTGGGCAGTTTCTTCTACAACACATTAATGATTGCAGATGCAGTAAAATTCATCCCATCTGATTTCCTCAGAGCCGCTTATATGTTAGGTGCGAGCCGTAAAGATACATTTTTCAATGTGATTTTTCCGGCTACGCTTCCCAATATTATCGACACCCTACGGATTAATATTGCAGGAGCCTGGAATTTTGTGGTCGTGGCAGAATTAATTGGAGCTAATTCAGGACTAGGAAACATGATCATGATGGCTCAACGCTTTCTCAAAACTGATGAGATTTTTGTGGGTATCATCCTTATCGGTGTGATTGGCTTAGGAATTGACTTTATCTTTAAGCTAATTTTTAGGCTGGCTGTTCCTTGGGCAGTTAATAAAGCCTAAAAGCCAGTCAATCTAAATTGCGTTTAGCCTACACATCACAATGGATCAACTTTTTCTGTTCTTAGCCATTTTTTTTGAAATTGCGGGCACCTATTCACTCAAAATGAGCAACGGCTTTAGCAAGGTAATTTATATCCCCAGCGTCATTCTTGCTTATAGCCTGGCTTTTACATTTTTTGGTTTCTCACTCAAGAGTATTGACATTAGCATTGCTTATGCCATTTGGTCTGGCATTGGAATTGTTGGCACCACCCTGTTTGGCATTTTATTCTTTAATGAAAGTATTGATTTCTCAAAAGCCATGTTCATTGGGCTGATCCTTGTTGGTGTAGTTGGGTTAAATTTTTCAGCTCATCATTCCTAAAGTTTGTCGTAAGTCGATATGTCAGATAAAAATGAAATTACTCATACTTCGTTCTGTTTGGTCAGGGTCACATCATCTAAATGAACTCATCGAACAAACAGTTGCAGATGGGTTTAATGGAATTGAAGGACCCATTCCCAAAGATGAGTTACAACAGCGCGAACTTCGCCAACATTTGAGTGATAGGCACTTAGCGTTCATCGCGGAGGCAACAACAGGTACTGATTCTGATAGCGCAACTGATTGGTGGATACCTCGTAGCGATCGCACCCTTACAGATCATCTCAACGACCTGAAGTGGACAGTCGATCGAGCGGAAGTAATGGGAGCATTATTCGTTTCGACTATGTGCGGATATGATGCCTGGTCATGGCAGCAGAACGTGGACTTTTTTGGGCAAGCTCTTGAATTGGAGCGTGCATCAGGTATAACCATCAGTTTTGAAACTCATCGCAGTCGATCGCTCTTTAATCCCTGGATTACAAGAGATTTGTTAGCGCAATTCCTAGAGATGAAACTTACCTGTGATTTCAGCCATTGGTGTGTGGTGTGTGAGCGACTGGTGGACAGTGAATGGGCGATTCTAGAACAGTGCGCTCAGCGTGCCATACACATTCATTGTCGAGTTGGCTATGCCCAGCACGCTCAGGTCACTGATCCACGAGCCCCAGAATACGCTACCGTGCTTGCTGCTCATGAAAGTTGGTGGGATTTAATTTGGCAAGCACAATCACAACGCGGCATGCTTCAAGTGACGATGAATCCAGAGTTTTTGTGGGATGGCTATATGCAAACACTACCATTCACCAAAATGCCTATTGGAGATGTCTGGGATACTACCTGCTGGATAGCAGAACGACAGCGACAGCGGTTTGGTAAGCGCTTTTCTGAAACTCCCTAAGCACTAGCTTGAGTTTCATTAACTGTTTCCTCCCAAATTTTCAATGATCGCGGAAACTGCGTTTCAACTGTCTCACCTGCCCAATGGCGATCGGCTGCTGTTGACCAATATTCTTGAGAAAACTTTTTGGCGCTTTGTAAAATCTCCTGCTCACTACAAATTAGCAGTTGCTTATTCTCCAACAAAGTTCGTCCATCAATAATCACCGTATCTACCATTTCGCTACTGGCAAGATGAACTAGAGATCGAATAGGATCATATACGGGACCAATCGCCAGATTATCAAAATCAATCAGCACAATATCAGCTTTTGCACCTACACTTAGGCGACCCAAATCTGAACGACCTAGTGCACGCGCACCCGCCAAATTGGAAGCGTTAAAGATATCCTGCGATCGAGCAACATTATAGCGCTGGTCTGTAACTTTACCCACTTGAGCCGCCGATCGCATCTCACCAATCATGTCGAGCGGGTATGAATCGGTTGCCAATGCCACGTTCACGCCTACATCTAGATAGCGTTGAAAGCTCTCCAACGCTATGCCGCGCCGGGCTTGTACTGTAGGAGAATGAGCAATAGTTGCCCCACTTTGGGCTAAAATTTCCAGATCTTGCCCAAACGGATATCCGGTGGCACTATGCCCAGAAACGTAAATGCAGTGCGCCAGAATTACATCTGTATCTAAGACTCCTGCATCTGCTAGCGCCCCGATCGGTGTTTTGCCCTGCTGACGAATTGCATCATGAAACTCAAAAAGCTGCTCCGCCGCATGGAGTGTTAGACGAAGCTTTAGCCGGGATGCCAATTCTCTAGCACGTTGTAGCAACTCTGGAGTGATAAAGAATGCCTCATCAACAGTGACAATGGGCGTGACATATTGCTTTTGCTTAGGGGTGAGTTGTTCGACGAATTCTACTACGCCCTCCAAAGCTTTCAAACCTGCGGCTTCGTTCCAGGACTGTTTTAATCGCCCCTGATTGTCGAAATGATAGCTGCCGGATGTGACAATCGGTGCAGCGTAAAGCCTCAGCCCAAACTCGGTTGCCAGATCTGCCATCATTAGCCCTGCTTGAACGCCACCGGGTGCAAAGTTTATCACTGTAGTCACGCCATGACGGATCAGAGAAGCCATTCCGTAACGAACTGAGGCAGTGCTGTCTATCGAACCCAGATAAGTTGAGCCACTATTCAGCTTTGTGGGTAGATAGTTGAGAAAAAAAGCGCGAGAAAATTCTGGTTTACCGTTGTCAAGAATCGCCCGTGAGCCTTCTTGAATGCCAACATGGGCGTGAGTACTGATCTGTCCAGGAATGATCAGTTTGCCAGTGGCATCAATGGTGCGATCGCTCTCTCCTTGATAGTGCTTACCGACGTAGGTAATGGTGTCATCTGTATAGACCAGGACTCCATTCTCCAGCAGACAGTGCTCATGACCATCAAAAGCGACGATTGTGCCATTGACAATTTTTGTGACTACAGTATTCGGCTGCATGATACAAATCATCCTAATAGCGAGAATTTTGGTAATAGTGCGGCGTAAACTGATGAGATTTCAACCAATCCCGATAAAACTGTTTGATATAGGGAAACAATCGACGCGATAGTTGACGACGCTGTTGTTCTTCAGGTGTAAGTGGCACTTGTAAAGAAGCTGCTAATTCTTGTAGTACAGCTTGTTTGTCAACCTTGGTAAACGTGCCTGAATCAAAAATAATCTCACCACCTACCATCACAGTTTTGATGCTAGATGTACGCCCTCGATGGACAACCGCATCAATAATAGAAATGTTGTCGTCTAAATACGGATAGGCGATCGCCTGCCAATCTAGCAGTACTAAATCAGCTGCTTTCCCAACTTCAAGGCTGCCAATTTTATCCGCAAATCCTGTCGTCTCTGCACCATGTGCCGTTGCCATCTGGAATACCTGAGCCGCTTTTGGAACTCTCTGATCAATTCCCGGTATCCGATGTAAATTTAAGGCCAGACGCATTTCTTGCAGCATATCTTGATCATCATTAATCCCCGCTTCATCAAGGGCGAGCGCCACTTTTATTCCTGCATCCAAGAAGCGATTAAGTGGCGCAATACCGCTCTGAAACCGCAGATTGGAACTAGCATTATGGCAAATCATCGTGCCTGTGTTGGCGATGAGATGAATATCGGTTTCATTCATCCAGGTACCATGTCCTAATGTCAGACCTGAATGAAGCAAACCTAGATGGTGCAAATGTTCAACCGCAGTTGTCCCAAATCGTCGTTCTGCATATTCTTTTTGGTAAGGCGTTTCTAATAAATGCATGTGAAGTTTGACCTGGTATCGATCGGCAAACTCCTTCTGTGCCAGTAAAGCCGTGTCTGAACACCAATGTAAGTTAGCAGGCGCAAGTTGAATCTGAACGCGATCGCCCTGGTTTTGATTCCCTTCCCACAACTGCACAAAGAATTCCATGTATTCATTCAGCGGCGCAGTTTGCGTTTGAAGCATGACTTCCACTTCTAACCCGATATCTGGAGGAAGGCGCTGGATAAAATCAGCGTCAGCTTCATAGACAAGATGATTTTGGTCGCGCACCATGAAACAGTACGACACACGCATTCCCACATCCTGATAGGCTTTGAGGATTTGGTTGGCAGTTTCCAACCAAACCGTGCGATCGCGTCCTGTTAAGCGGTGAATGTGCTGAACCGTGGTAATCCCTGATTCAACCATCTGGAAGGCAGAATAAAGCGTATCGAGGTAAGGATCAACATGGCGATGGGCAATCCGGTTGGCTAACCAAAGCTCTAGAGGCGCATCCGCAGAGCCTAACTGAAAAGAACTGAGTCCGGTATGGTGATGACCGTTGACAAATCCGGGCAACACAACATCATCAGTAGACCCAATTACCTGAGTCGTTGGATATTTATCTGCTAAGGCTGCATAATTGCCAATCTCGATGATTCTGCCATCTTGTTGGGCGATCGCACCGTTCTCAACAACTTCAACTGCATCACCGATTGCTTTGCAGATGATGTATTTACCACGAACGAGGGAGAAAGACATGATGCAGTTTATCGCCCCGAACTTTCTTTCATGTAAGGAATGCCTAACGCCGCAGGTGGGGCTGATTTACCTGCCAACCCGATCAATGCCATCAATGCAATACAGTAGGGCAGCATTGTCAAAAATTGATAGGGAATATCAATATCAAGTGCTTGAATTCTGAGCTGTAACGCATCACCAGCACCAAATAACAGACAAGCTAACACCGTTTTAACCGGATGCCATCTCCCAAAGATCAGGGCTGCCAGTGCAATAAATCCTTTTCCGGCACTGATGTTTTCTGTGAAGAACTTCACATGACCCAACGTTAAATATGCCCCTCCCAAACCTGCTAAACACCCACTTGCAGCCACACTAATGTAACGAACCCAAGCAACGTTAATTCCAGAAGCATCTGCCGCTTTAGGATATTCGCCAACGGCTCGTATCGCCAATCCATGTCCTGTGAAGAATAAAATATAGGTGCTCAGAATAATCAAGAGCAAGAGCGAGTAGAAAATGACATCCTGATGAAATAAGAGTGAGCCAACAATTGGAATATTTTGCAGAATAGGGATGCCAATGATTGGAACGTCGGGTAGCCTGGGCGTTGTACCTTCTTTGAATAAAAGGCGGACAAAAAATGAAGTTAAGCCAACTGCCAGTAAATTAATGGCTAAGCCTGATACGAGTTGATTAACTCGCAAAGTCACACAGAGATAGGCGTGAAGCAGTCCAATTAATCCACCTGCCGCGATCGCGCACACCATTCCCACCCAGACATTATTGGTAAATAACGCCCCAATCGCACCCGCAAAGGCTCCGCTCAACAGCATTCCTTCTAGCCCAATATTGATCACTCCAGAGCGCTCTGACCACAGCCCACCCAGTGCAGCTAATGCAATCGGCACCGATAGCCGCAGACTAGCAACCAAATAATCTACCAAAGCGATTGGATGATTTGCTGTTTGAGTGCCGCTGATGGCTAGTAGTCCTAGATTCAATGCCATTATAGTTTTACTCCTGCTGGTTTCAGTCGGTTCATTCTGAGGCTGACTCGATGCAGTAAATTTGATTCCACCGCAAGACTAATTGCAATGAACAATACCGTTAAGCCCTGAATTGCGTAGACAATCGTAAAAGGAATGCCTGCCTCCCGCTGCAACACGTTTGCTCCGCTCCGCAAAGCACCGAAAAAAAGTGAGGTAAAAATTACACCTGTAAAACTGCCGCGACTGAGGAGGGCAATCGCCACTGCCTCATAGCCATATCCAGGAGAAATCGTCTCAAACAGGCGATGTTTTAGCCCCATCACTTCACCTGCACCTGCCAAGCCCGCCAAGCCTCCTGCTAGCGCCATCACAAACATGATCGTGCGACTCACCGACATTCCGGCGTACCGAGCAGCAGTGGGATTCTGTCCAACTACTTCAATTTGGTAGCCCAAGGGCGATCGCCGAAATAACCAGCCCAACACCATAGTTGCAATTAACCCGATAAAAATTCCGGCATGGGCGAGTCCTCCGGGCATCAAGATAGGCAACTTTGCTGAGTCTGAAATGATCGGGGTAAATGGGCTGGCGGCTCCTGGTTCAATCATTGGGCGCTGTACTAAATAGCTGATGATATTCAAGGCAATATAGTTTAATAGTAGGGTCGTGATTACCTCATTCACGCCTCGAAATGCTTTCAGATAGCCTGCAATGCCCCCCCAAATTGCACCCAATAGAAAGCCTCCGATCAACGCTAAGGGGATATGAATCCACATCGGTAATCCATGAACATATAGCCCCACCAGAGCAGCACCTAATCCACCCATGTGAATCTGCCCTTCACCTCCAATATTCAGTTGTCCAGCTCGTAATCCCACCAGCACGCCAGATGCAGTGAGTAACAGAGGAGCCATTTTTGTGAGTGTATTGCCAATGCCATAGTAGTTTGCCAAAGATTCGCGAAACAGAATGGTGTAGGCGTGCAGCGGATTTACACCCGTTAGAGCAATCAAAAATGCACCAACTATTAAGGCAGCTACAATAGCTAACATCGGCGCAAGAAAGGGAAGAAAAGCGTTAGATACCTGATTTGTTTTCATGTTTTCACTCACACAGGTAACTTAGGTTGACGTAGTAGCAGGAATAGTATCTAGCACCTTAGATACTTTTTCGCCCATCATCAGTACTCCAACTGTTTCAATCGTTGCATGAGCTGCATCTAAAATATCCATAAATTGACCACGATACATTACAGCAATGCGATCGCTCATGGTCATTACTTCTTCTAATTCTGTTGAAATATACAGAATTGCAGCTCCCCGCTGCCGTTCGATCAGGAGTTGTTTCTGCACATACTCTGTTGCCCCTACGTCCAGACCTCGACACGGCTGCATTGCAATAATTAATTTGGGATGTCCAGACAGCTCCCGTGCCAAAATAACTTTCTGCTGGTTTCCTCCTGACAGGTTGCTGACGCTGACCTGTTCGTCTATTGCTCGAACATCAAACTGTTTAATAGCATGAATTGCGTGGGCATCAATGATAGAGTCTTGCAGCAGCCAGTTCTTACAGAATGGCAGTTGCTTAAACGCCTTAAGAATCAGGTTTTTGGCAATGCTCAAGTTCATCACCAAGCCAATTCTTTGCCGATCTTCTGGGATATAGCCTATGTGAAGCTGTTGAATCCGCTGCCGTACTGACCATTCTGTAATGTCTATGCCTTCTAAACAGATTTTTCCTTCAGCAACAGAGCGTAGTCCGGCGATCGCATCTGCTAATTCTCTTTGTCCATTGCCATCCACTCCAGCAATTCCCAAGATTTCGCCTGTCCGCAGTTGAAACGTTACGCCTTCAATAGCGGGTAGATGGCGATCATCTTTGACGTACAGATTCTGAACATCCAGAATAGTAGAGCCAGGGTTAGGGATGCCTTTGTCAAGCGAGAACAATACTTTACGACCCACCATTAATTGTGCCAAGATTTCCTTCGTGACAGATTGAATGGGTAAGGTTTCAACCACCTGCCCCTGTCGCAAAACTGTTACCTTATCGCATAGGTTGAGCAATTCATCCAACTTGTGGCTAATGAATAAAATCGTATGTCCTGCTGCAGCAAGCTGACGCAAAATTATAAACAGTGACTCTACCTCAAGCGGCGTTAACACAGCCGTTGGCTCATCTAGAATCAGGACTCTGGCACCGCGATAGAGGACTTTGAGGATTTCTACCCGCTGCTGCATTCCGACAGATAAATCTCCGACGATCGCACTCGGATCAACCTGCAACCTGTAGCGGTTTGACATCGATCGCACCTGCTCCATTTTCTGACGCAAGTTCAAGCGCAACCCAAATTCCGTTCCTAAAACAATATTTTCGGCAACTGAAAGTTGGGGAACCAGCATAAAATGCTGATGAATCATGCCAATGCCATGCTGAATAGCATCGTTAGCTGACGTTAGATGAACAGGCACACCTTCTAGATGAATCTGCCCAGAATCAGGTTGATATAACCCAGACAAGACATTCATCAAAGTTGTTTTGCCTGCTCCATTTTCACCCAGAATTGCATGGATTTCCCCAGACTGAACTTCCAGACTGATTGAGTCATTGGCAACAAATGACCCAAACCGCTTCGTAATACCTTCCAGACGTAGGTGAACCATAAGTCGTATTCTGTCAGTTCTTTGGCAAGTCTCAAAGATTAGGTTGAAGTAGCTCCCTGCAGACACCAGCTTTCCTTGCCATCTACTGAACAGTCTTTAAATGCCAATGCCCCTTCTTTAAATTGTTTTTCCACTTCCGTCACTTTTTGTTTCATCGGTAGCGGCACTGCTTCACTAAACCGTCCCAGGTAAAGCACTTCCGGATTTTCTGCCCCAACGACATAAACCTGATTTTTAACTTCACCTTTTTGAGCAAGCTCCACCACACTAGCGATCGCCGTTCCCACATTTTGGACCACACTGGTAAGAACTGTTTTGGGTGCATCACTTAGGCGATCGCTGGTATTACCTAACAAGTAAACTCCCTGCTCCTTGACAGCCTCCAAAACACCAACATAGCCATTGTCGAGATAAGAATAAATGACATCCACGCCAGAAGAAATCAACGCAGTTGTTGCTTCTTTTGCTTTTGCCACATCATCCCAATCTCCCGTGTAGCTAGCTGTAGTTACTACAGCAGGATTAGCTGCTTTTGCACCTAACTCAAATCCCCGCAGAATTTGATCCATTGCTTTAAACTGCTTGGCAACCACAAAAGCAATTTTGTTTGATTGTGTCATTAAAGCACCCATTGTGCCTGACAAATAGCCTGCTTGCAGATTGTTAGTCTGCACGGATGCAATGTTTGAACCTGAAATGCCGCCATTTGTTACCAAAAAGAGGGTATTGGGAAACTGTCCCGCAACTTGTTGGGTGGGTCCAACAAATTCACCACTGTGTCCTAGCACAACGTTGTATCCCTGTCGTGCAAATTCTGATAATGCCTCAGCCTGATCAGGTGCAGCCGTTCGCTCAACATACGCAAACTCAAATCCCAACTTTTTTTTAGCAGCATTCAAGCCTTCAAAAGCAGATTGATTCCAACCCTTATCAGTTACAAGTCCGACAAAGACGGCGGCAACTTTGAAGGGTTTACTGTCACCTGCTGCGTTGGGCGTAGCAGACTGGTTAGCACAAGCTTTTAGAAGTAGGCTCGTTCCTAAAGCGGCAGAACCGTAGGCAATAAAAGTCCGACGACTATGTTTTGCGGTCATATAAATTTCCTGTTTCCTGTAGAAGATAGTAAGATTCTGTTCAGGTGTTCTAAACAGTCTCAGGATTTAGTTTTAGCCAATCTAAAGGCTCTCTTAAGACTAAAAAAGAAACGCCAACTCCCCCTGAGAACTGCTCAAGGTTTAATCCTGTGCTTATGTCAGCAACCGCTCCTCCCCCGTGAAACAAACGATGAATCCGAAATTGGTGATAGTTTCTCACCAAGCGATTGAGCGTTACACGCTGTCGATACTCAGAGTTATATAGCTCAGCATCTAGTTGAGGCAGTAGATACCACGGACAGTGTATTAGACGGTGGTGGGCATTGTGGTAGCCAAAATTGAGAAACAGCAGATTGAGCCAGCGCCAGCGATCGGGCATTAGATTAGAAAAAGTGTTTGCCTCCTCGTAGTCTAAGTTGTACTGAGGAATGGACTGTCCTAATTGAAATACTGCGTAGGTATGCTGGAAACAATCCATGAATCGCAAAATATTAATAAAGCAGATGTAGGCGAGGAAGTAAAGTGGGAGCGATCGCCACGAATGCCATCCCAGCAGTGTAAATAAACTGCCTCTCAGCATTAATAATCCAGCATTCCGCCAGCGTTCATCTCGACGAGCCTGCCCAAAAAATGGAGCCAATGCGCAGAACCAGCGCAGGATGAAGTTGATTGCCGGAAAATACAGCCACTCTAGGATAGTAATGAGTTGCATCAATGGCTTTGGTAGTGACCTGAGAAAGTCGCCAATTGAGAACGCTGAGAAATCAGCTCGATTCTTATGATGTGCCAGATGATTGCGAGCTAAATCTTGAAAGTGACAATAACAAGAACCCGTGAGAAATAGCATTATGCTTGCCAGTAATGCATTCAGTCTAGGTTGCCGGAAAACCGTATGATGTACAAATTCATGAACAAAGTAAGCTGCCCATAACAGCGTGTGAATCAAGAGCAGAACACCTAAAATATTTGCCGCCCAAGATTGAGAGCTAATGCAGGCAATAGAAAAGCCATAGCCAACGAAAACATAGGCTATGACAAGCCTATTAATCCAATTACGACGTTGACTAATCCTAGAACTTAGAGCGGCAGAAAGTGCAGACATCAAAGACTCCGCTAATAAGAGCGTTTCAAAAATTTCTGTACAACTCAAATTAATGAATTCCTAAAGCTTAAACTGTTTTCTTTAATACAAAAATAATTTACTAATAGATATTTGCTAAAATCTGAGAAAATAGGTTTAGATCCTACTATTTTATGGAATAGAATGATGCAGCCTGAATCTACACCTAACGCAATTGCAGTCCTAGATGAAATTGACCAAGATATTATTAATCTGCTCCGGACTGACGGAAGAATATCATTCACCGAAGTCGGTAAACGCTTAGATATACCAGAAGCTACGGCTCGCTATCGTGTGCAGCGGCTTCTGCAATCAGGGATTGTTCAAGTTATCGCGTGGCCTAACCCAGAAAAACTAGGCACTCCTCACGTTGTAATTGTCTCGCTAATTGTTGAGAATAGTCAGATTGACTCGATCGCCAGAGCCTTAGAACAGATGGTGGAAGTACGGTTTGTTGCCATCACAGCTGGACACTACGACATCATCGCAGATGTATTTTTTGGTAACTATACTGAAGTCACTGCTTTCTTTGAGAAAATGAAGCGCATCCCCGGAATCATTCAGCATGACTCACACTTCATCCTGAAACTATTGAAGGCTGAATACAAGTACACCCTTTCCTCGACATAGCTATCCGGTTGAGTTTTAGGGAGAAAGTGTTAAGTTTTTAATCTCAGAAAATCGGAGTTAATTGCACCACGGATTCATAAATCCTGATGGTTCCTTCTTTGCAATTGAGAGTATTATTTTCAACTGTTGCGGGCAAACAGGAATAATGGCGCGAATAAAAAATGCGCGGTATAGTGAATGAACATCTACAACTTCTACCTCAACTGGCTTTAGAGTAATTAGGCGGTAGAGGTCATTGAAAGATTGTGGAGGTAAGGAAGTTAGCGAGATTGATGCAAGAGCAAGGGCTTAGGGATTGCGCTACTCATTTGCTAACTGTGTCGAATAATCTGCTTACCTACCCTAAAGATAGGTCTGGTACTATGCCTAACACACGGCAATTCAATGAAACTGAAGTCACCGATTTTATTGAAAACGAGGTGTAGATTAGGAGAAATCTAGGATTTCAGGGATTACAAAATGAGTTTGACAACGATTGAGTCGTCAACGTGTCAAACATGCTCATGCAATATCAAGCATTATAATGCGATATCTCCGGTTCATAGGAGTTGAATAATTGGTCTTGATGACGCTTAATATTGGTTGTAGTGGAGGTATAAAACTTTTACTTAGACGCTGTATAAGTTTTGGAAGGATGAAATTTCCTGATGTTTGAGAGTATGGTCTTATCTCTCAACAACTCTATTGTTAGATGTGCTGTAGTGCCTGGAATTGGATCAGGTGCGGATGCGATCGCTGAATGGATTCGCTGAGTGGAGATTCCCTCACTGACTGTCTGAAGCTCAAGCATCAAGAATGGCATCAATATAGCGCTTGTATCACGTTCTGTAAAATAGAGACCATGCCAAATTGCCATGCTCTGTCCAATCTAAAGAATGAATTCAGGAGTCGATCATGTCTACCGAATCTGATGCGCAAAGTATGGCTCTCGATTCAGCGCTGATTGTTGAGAATGAAATGATTCCTGGCGGAGCCTATTGGTCTCGCATGATTCAACATGGCACAACACTGCGAATTGCCGCACCTGAAGGCTCTAGAGGCGTTGCTCTCCTCTGCTACAATGCCGATAATCTGATCGAGCGATATAACGCTGCTGACACCGCTAAAATTCAGTTCAATGCGTTCTTGAAGAAGGGAATGCTGCTCTACTCCGATATGGGACGCGTACTGTTCTCTATTACGGAAGATACCTGTGGCTTACACGATATGCTGAGCGGATGCAGTAACGTCGTGACCAATGCGAAGTACGGCGAAGGTGATTTTAAGAACTCACGCGATAACTTCATGCTGGCGTTAACTAAGCGGAATCTGGGCAAAAAAGACATCATGCCTAACCTCAATCTGTTCACTCGGATTGCGGTTGATCCAGAAGGAAACTTAGCTTGGACAGAACAAACAGCTCAGCCTGGAAACTTTATCGATTTACGGGCAGAGATGAATGTGTTGGCGGTTCTATCCAACTGTCCACATCCGCTCGATCCTAGTACGGTTTACGATGCCAAGCCCATTCAGGCGATCGTCTGGAAATCGCCGCTTCCTGCTGATGACGATCGCTGTAGAATAGGCAATCCTGAGGCAATTCGGGGCTTTCAAAATACGGATGCCCTGTTTGCATGAGCATCCCCTGCTTGAAACTTCCACCTCAGAACCTTGAGAATAAACAGGAGCCTTTCTATGACTTCAACTTTTATGCCGCAGCTTGATCCGAAGTTGGCAATTTATGATCAGGTGCTGCCTGCCCGCAAACCTTGGGCGCAGGTGATCAAGAAAGGGCAAACGCTGCGAATTGTGGACTTGGGCGGCAATCAGGCTGTTGATTTCTTGGTATAGAACCCATTTGAGATCTTAAGAAGATGCTGCAAGCCTCTTCACCATTAGCCTAACGAAGCAGAGGTGAATCTTGGTCGTGGCATTCGGCAATGTCCGCTCAAAGTTTTTCACGAGAATTTTG
>JAHHHD010000002.1 GCA_019359505.1 Drouetiella hepatica Uher 2000/2452
ACCAGGTTATTAGTGCTATACTGACTTTCAAACTATTAAGTTATCTAGGTTCGGTTGTCTCGGAAATCCTCCGCTCCGCTCTCGCTTCGCTTCGTCCCCCCTCGACCGCTTTATCAATATAGCGGAGAAATTACTGGGGTGTCAACCCTTGGGTCAAGGAATTTTCAGTAAGCCGTGAAACGGCTAGTAGGTAATGCTTCTGAGCATTGGTTGCTTGTGCCTCTGGCAAGCTTGCCAGAGCAAAGCAGAGACAGGCTTACCGCGTTAGGAACATCTTTAGGCGCAGCAAAGTTACGGTCTGTCCCAGATTGAGCTGCAGAGCAGAGACTCCAGCTAAACGAGACTGAATCCATCCCTCGCCCCAGTGCCATTCTTGATAGCCATCGACACCTTTGCTCATTAGTATTTGCAGTTCGTTGGAGCTAACTGTTTTTACCTGATGCTGAATTGGCACAGGACCAAGCCAGCTTGTAAAGAGGGTTCCTGAATCGAGCCGCTCTGGCATTCCTGGGGAGAATGTTTGGGGGAAAAGCCATTGCTGAAATTGGCTGGGGCAGAGCAGACTGTCAGAGATTTTTTGTTCTGAGGCAGCGATTTCAATACGAAGGTTACTTTGTTGGAAGGTGCCAAGCATAGTTAATTTCAGGATAGGTCGTGGATTTTGAGTTTTGTACTTTAGTGACTTAGCGGTAAAGGCGGTAGGCTAATCTGTGTTTACAGGCTAACAAAGAGTTGCAGCGTAACGGAGGAGAGTCAATGAGCGATCAAATTAAAGTGATGGTGAAACTTTTTGCAGCTTATCAGGAGGCGTGTGGGGTACCAGCATTGATTCTGCATTTGCCCTCTGGGGCAGCTGTAGGACAGGTACGCGATCGCCTAATTGAGCAATATCCTGAGTTAGAGCAATGGCGTGACGTGACTCGGTTTGGCTTGAATCTTCAGTTTGTAGAACCTGGCGCTGTTTTACAAGATGGGGATGAAGTCGTCTTGATCCCTCCTGTTAGCGGAGGTTAGGGAGCGGAGGTTAGGAAAATGACTCAATATCGAGCTGGGTGAACTGCACAAGCCAATCTTTCACTCGGTAGGTTGCTCGACAGTCGTCTTCGTTGTAGCGAAGGATTGCCTCTAGATAAGTGTGATCACCTGTGGTTAGCCATTGGTCGTACCAGCAGATGGACTGAGCGCCATTCGCTTCTGAGTCTCGCCAGTTGAAGCCAAGCCAGCGGGCAATCGATTTGAGGGCATAGCTTTCGATCGGCAAAATGGCGACTCGTGTCACTCGTTCATGCAAATCGACAAATCGGCTCAGCAATGACTCAACTAAATCGCTGGGCGTGCCATAGTATTCACCTAGCCGCTTAACGGTCTGAGCTTCGTAGAGACAGAAGTGAAAGATGGGGGCATGGGGATAGCGCCAGACTAACTCCAGAAATTGGTTCCAGACTTTGCCTTCATCATCCTGACACTTAGCTAGGAAGGGGTGAAAGATTTCGGTTTGAGTTAGTCGATCGACCACCAAAACTCCGTGCAGGTAGACCAAATTTTGCTCTGGCGCTGCCTCAATGTCGAAGTAGAGTTCTACGTTTGCAGTGGGTAGCTCTGCTTCGGATAGCAGGGGGGATGTGGGCGAAACCGGAAACTCTACATGGGCGATCGCCCGATTCTGAAGCGCAGCCTGGGCTTGTTTGACTAAACGCTGAGCAACCTGTGCCCCAAATCCGGGTAGGGGTTCAAGC
The DNA here is from genome assembly GCA_019359505.1 of Drouetiella hepatica Uher 2000/2452. Taxonomy (GTDB): domain Bacteria; phylum Cyanobacteriota; class Cyanobacteriia; order Elainellales; family Elainellaceae; genus Drouetiella; species Drouetiella hepatica. The sequence goes on from JAHHHD010000002.1 coordinate 1,737, forward strand.
TGCTTGGGAGGGGCGATCGCAATATCTTCCAGGGTTTTAAGCTGAAGGGCTTTGAGATGGACATAGCGACTAGGCGTTATGCCAGGGAGAAGGGAGAGGTGGCGATCGCTCTGAGCCAGGGCATAGCAACGGCTAAACCAATGACAAAGATCACAGCGGCTGTGGGAAATAAAGACCTCAGGTTCTTGCTGCTGAAGCAAAGTTTCCATGCAGCTTTGCAAAATTTCTTCCATACGGGGCAGCACATCCACGAGGCTAACCCCATAGGTGCCGCGCTGTCGCAGGATCAGCCAGCCTGTTTCTGCCCACATGCCTTGGACGGCAGCTAGCACATAGGCATGAAAAGCAACCGCGACCTGATAGTCCAGCTTTGGGCGTTTGCCGAGACGAATATCGATGGGAGCGTAGATCCAATCGCCCCAGATGGAATACCCTGGCTGTTTAACCAGGAGATCGGGGCAGCTGACTAAGTGAATGCCATTCTCTAAGGTAATTTGAAGAACGGCATTGGCAATGCGATCGACTCCTTGCTGCATGAGTGCTGTTGTAGCGGCAGCTCCCGCTACCCAATCTCGCTTTGGGTAACTTGGTTCGTGGAAGGAGGCTTGAGAGAGAACCTCTCGCTGGTGCAAATAGCTATCTTGGCGCAGTTTTTGCAAGTAGTCGGGCGCAGAAGCGCGGTGTTGGCGATCGCCGTATCGGTCTAAAAATACTCGACGAGGACAACGCTGATAGTTAAATAAAACTTCGTCAGTCAGCCAAATTTCCGTTGAATTTGCGACTGTGTCTGCCTCCAACCCGTCAACTGCCACTGAATCGATAGGCGGCAGGGCGGCAGAAGCTTGAGCAGTCAACAAAACCACGGAGGCAGGTGATTTATCCTCAGCCTCCGTTAGATCAGGTGAATAAGGGTTAACCGACAGAATCCTCCACGGGGAAGTGCTCTTGAAGATGATTAAATAAAAGTTGAGAGATAAGTGGAAGTTGGTAAATAGCTGGAAGGCACAGTGCCGCAACAATCGGCTGAGGCGATCGGTGCTCTAGAAAATCTGTATCTGCCCACTTTGCCATACTGCGTTACATACCCAAAAGGGATTCAGTTTTTTTGCAGTTGATATCCTACCTATGACTTTAGCTTGATTCTTTAAATCTTGCTAAAGCCATTTTAGTAGAGCCACAGAGATTTCAGCTATGGAAATCGGTTATGGAAACAGGCAGCGACGTTAGGAAGTGAGGTTTAAGGGGAAGTTTTGAGATGAGCCAGTTCTTCTGATGCTTGAGTTTCACCGTTGAGAAGAGGCAGATAAGCAACCACCCATTCCGCCACCTTTTCTTTTTTGTCTAAGTTGAGTAGGCGATCGCCACTACCCGTTCTAGTTTGTACCGGGATCTGTTCTGGAAGCAGTCGAGCCATGCGATCGACATCCGTTAGCACTCTTACCTCCATACCAGGGGCAGCTAGCGCGATTCCCGCCAGACGATCGGTTTTGATCGAAAACTGAACTGCCTGAACTCCAATTTCGCCTCGATTGCCGGGTTTAATATTGCTGATGGGCATACGCTTAGCATTGCTTTGGGCAGAAATGAGCAGCAAATCATCGGATGCAGTCAGTGCCAGACAGCCTACTAGCTCTTCTTGCTTTGGCAAGCGCAGAGCCAAATTACCTTGAGCCGATCGCCCCATCACAGGCACCTGCTCATCATTGATGGTAAACCGCAAAATGCGCCCGCCAGAAGTTGCCAAAACAAGCTGCTCTCCTACTTCTGCTAGTGTCACATAGCGAAGCTCGTCGTCGTCTTTGAGTTTGAGTGCCGCCAACCCTCGCCCGGTGAGATTTGTAAATTCTGAGAGCGGCATTCGCTTCAGCCGTCCCTGACGCGTCAGCATAATCAAATCGAGCGTTTCTAGATCATTTGGGAAAAGAACAAACTGGGTAACGATCGTTTCAGGATCGCCCTGAGCAGTGGCAGGTAGCAGAGTTACTAGCGGCGTACCTTTAGACTGCCGAGTCGTAGGCGGAATATCGCTGACTTTTACCGTGTACGCTCTGCCGCTACGGGTCAGCACCAGCAATTCCTGGTTGGCAGTCGCCATTTCCACAAGGGTGGTGAAGTCCTCGTTTTGCACTAGGGTTTGAACGGGCGGCAACTCTTGCTTAGCCATCTGACGCTGAAAGACCTTGGGTGACAACCGACGCACATAGCCGCGATGGGTGAACTCCAAGACAATTTCTTGAGTCTCTGCTTCTCCTTCAGCAACCACTTCGGCAAGTTGGGCAAGTTCGATCGCCTGCTCTTCGGCAGTCAGCAAGCGAGTTCGGCGGGGATCGGCGTACTTGCGCTTGAGGGTGCGCAGGTCTTTCTTCAGCGACTTCAGCAGCTCCTTGCGGTTGTCCAAAAGCCGCTGAAGTTCCTGCATTCGCTGAGTCAGGTCGTCATATTCAGTTTGTAGGTTTTGTCGCTCTAGTCCCGTGAGACGGCGCAGCGGCATCGCCAAAATCGCGTCAGCTTGACGATCGCTAAATTCAAACCGCTCTTTCATCGTAGCTTTGGCGGTGCTGCCGTCGGGAGCGTGGCGCAAGATATCAATCACGTCATCTAGCCGATCGAGCGATCGCAGTAAGCCCTCCAGCACATGCGCCCGCTCTCCTGATTTATCCAGCTCAAAGCGATATTGCCGGGTCAGCGTCGTTTCCCGGAAGCTAAGAAACTCCTGAAGCATCTCCCGCAGAGGCAACTGACGCGGCTGTCCATCGACAATTGCCAGCATGATGACACCAAAATTAGACTGTAGCTGCGTTAGCTTATAAAGCCGCTCTAGAATCACGGCAGGCTGAACATCTCGCTTCAGCTCAATGACGACCCGCATTCCGTCGCGATCGCTCTCGTCTCGCAGATCGGCAATACCTTCAATCCTGCCCTGGTTGACCAATTCAGCAATTTTTTCAATCCAGGTTGCCTTGTTGACCTGAAAAGGCAGCTCTGTGACGATAATGGCTAACCGCTGCCGCCCTCGCCCCACAGGAACTTCCTCTAGTCGAACCACGCCACGCACCGAAATGCTTCCGCGCCCGGTGCTATAGGCTTCTTCGATGCCAGACCTGCCCGTAATTTCGCCGCCTGTGGGAAAATCGGGCGCAGGAATGAGCTTAAACAGCTCTTTGTCAGGGAGGTCAGGGCGATCGATCAGAGCAATTAAGCCATCAATTACCTCGCCTAAGTTGTGGGGCGGAATATTGGTTGCCATCCCCACCGCAATGCCCGAACAGCCGTTGAGGAGCAGGAAAGGCAGCTGAGCAGGTAAAACGATCGGCTCTTGCTGGGAGTTGTCGAAGTTGCCGATGAAGTCTACCGTAGCTTCACCAATTTCAGCTAGCAGTCCCTCATTGCCGACAGGCGAAAGGCGAGTTTCGGTATAGCGCATCGCGGCTGGAGGGTCGTCATCCACCGAGCCAAAGTTGCCATGTCCCTCCAGCATGGGATAGCGGCTGGAAAAGTCTTGCACCATGCGCACCAGCGCGTCATAGACCGACTGATCGCCGTGGGGATGATATTTGCCTAGTACATCCCCCACCACACGAGCGCACTTTCGATAGGGGCGATCGGGAGTCAAGCCCAGCTCGTGCATGGCGTACAGAACTCGCCGATGCACAGGTTTCAATCCATCTCGCACATCAGGCAGCGCCCGCCCCACAATGACACTCATGGCATACTCAAGGTATGAGCGCTGGACTTCCGTATGCAAGGCAGTTGGGATGATTTGTCCTGCCGTAAGGATGCTCAACTGTTCAGCCATGCGGTTTATGTCCTTCAAATTTGCGGGTCACGATTGTAGGAAAGTTTAAGAATTCTCGGTCAGGCGGAGGGATTTCAGCAAATGGCACATAACTTTCACTTTAATTTCACAGTAGTATCAAACTGCGACGACAAAGATCATTCATGCTGAAATTAGACTGGATTAGGCAGATAGGAAAAGCGATATGAAGACCGTTCTAATTGTGGAAGATGATTTGATCAATGCGCGCGTCTTTTCCAAAATTTTGACCAAACGAGGTGGGCTAGAAGTTAAGCACACTGAAAATGTGGAAGAAGTGATGGAAATTGCTCAGGCTCGAACTGCCGACATTATTTTGATGGATGTTTCCCTCTCTCACAGCATGTACCAGGGCAAGCCTGTGGATGGCATCAAAATTACTCAAATGTTGAAAGCCGATCCGCAAACGGCTGATCTGCCCATTATCTTGGTAACGGCTCATGCGATGGAAGGCGATCGCGAACACTTTTTGAAACAAAGCGGCGCAGACGACTATATTTCCAAGCCTGTTGTCGATCACCAGCAGTTTGTGGATCAGATTGTGGCATTGCTTCCCAAAGACTGAACTTCCTAAAGACTGAACTTCCTAAAGATAAAGTATTTTTGTACTATTCTGCCAGTCTCAGTTTTGGCAGAATTTCGTTCAAAAAAGCACCTGACAAAGTAGCGTTAGCGCTCTTTTATCAGGTGCTGGCTCAACCAAGGAGGAATCAAAGCTTCAGGCAGAGTGGGCTACAACCCCTTTTGATCCACTAAATTGCGGTTCACAAATTGCGGTTCACAAAGACGCAGACTACAGAAAGGCAGTGTAATCTTGCCCCAAGAACAGCGCCTTCTCTGCGCTACGGCGGCGCGTCAGTCCCGGCAGCTCTACTCCGTCCCCTTTGTTCCATCGGGCAAATTCGTTGGCTGCACCCTGATAATCGCCCTGGTTTAGCTTACGGAGCAGCGTAGAGCTGTTCAATGCCCCTTCACCCACGTTGTAGGTAAACGAGACTAGAGCCGAGAATTGATCGCTGTTTAAGGACACTTTCACAGCACTTTTCACAGCCCGCTCAAATCTATCCAAGTCTTGCTTAAGGTAGCTTTCAGCTTGCGCTTCAGTAATGCGCATTCCGGCTCTAATTCCAGAGGTAGTGCCATAGCCGATCGTCCAAACGCCCACGGGGTCAAGATAGGAGTCTAAACGCAGCCCCTCAAAAGATTTAAGCACGTTCAAACCTTTGGAGTTAATGCTGCCATCAGAGCTGCCGCTGCCTCCTGTCGGACGCGGAGTGGGATTGCTGGTGGTACCCCCAGACTGGATGCCGCCGCTGTTATTGTTGGTGTTGTTATTATTGCTGCCGCTACTACCGCTACTACCGCCATTGCTGCTGCCGTTGCCAAAATTGGCAATGCTGCTATTGCCATCTACCTGCACCAAGTTAGATTGAGCCGCCACGTAGCCTCGTTTACCATCAGACGTACTCACCTGATACCAGTCTGGAACGCTTGTATCGTCTGAGGATTTCACTTTGCCAAGGATTTTGAGATTTGTACCAGAGTTCAAGGCTGCGATCGGCGAATTATTCACCGTTGAAGCTTTTGACCGAAGATTGAGCGTTGATGTCACCACTTTGGCGGTGGGCTGAACTTCCTTAAGGGAAACATCGATCGCCGAATCACCCGTCCGCTCATAGTATTGAACATAGAAATCAAATGAGCCACCCGCATTTTCAGGGACGCTCAACAACTGCGTCCAAGCTCCGCTGCTGTTGCCGCGCCAGTCGCCATTGAGGCTCGTCACGACTTTTCCCGTCTGGCGATTGCGAAAGAAAAACCGCGTTCCGTCATTAGAATCGCTCTTGACCTCGTAGAACTTGCCCGCCTTGAGCGAAACCTGCGTCGAGGTTTGAAGGGCATAGTTGTCGCTGTTAATGCCCGATCCGGGGCTACCCGACCCATAGTTGAGTTTTAACCGCGCCAAAGTCTTGCCGCTCTTACCTCGTCCACCTAAATCTTTTTTCAGATCCGGGCGGCTAAAGTTGTAGCTGTTGTAGTCGTCTACATTGCCAGCAGTGCGGTTAATAAAGCTACCGTTCCATCGGCTGGAAGACCCGCCAAATAGGTTGCCAAATAAATCGCTCAAGAGACCACGAGACTGACTAGAAGAGCTTTTTAGGTACTGATAGCCTCCAGACTGCGAGGTGCTAGATAGGCTAACGGGTTGAGTGGATAGAGTCAGTTGATAGGTAGCAGGGCGATCGCCTCCCCCGTTCACCTTGAGGAAATAAGTTCCTTTATTAACGCTATTGAGCTTGAGAGAGTTCTTACCCTGACTGAGCTGAGAGCGTCCCAGAGTCTCCCCTGAGTCAATTCGGGCATTGCGATTGCGATCCTGCACCAGCTCAGCAGAGGCATTCCCTGTCAGCCGCAAATTAAAGCTGCTTTTCTGCTTGATCCGGACGCTGTACACCTGGGTAGCAGCGTCACCAAATTCGTTCTTGAAGCCTTTTCCTTGGGGGTTGAGGGCGATCGCCTCTGCCCGCTTCAGGCTATTATCAGTGGTTCTTGACATAGCTTTTCCCGTAACATCTGATACCTAATACCGTCACGATGCGTTATGAGGCGTTGCTGGTTTTATGTATGAATTTTTTTTGAAAGGGGCGCGGAGCGTCCCTTTCAAAAAAAATTCATACCCAGATTCAGCAATGCCCGTTATGAAACTTGGGGTCAGTTATGAATCTGAACCCGTAGAGATCTGAGCTAATAAAAATCTGAGTTAGATCATCCGCGCTTAGTTTGCCTAGACGCAGAGAGAAGTAGACAAGTGCCCATGTGGGGAATCTTTTTAGATGATTTTCTGAGCAGTTTGTCCTAATGAAACCGTCACAGTTTTTGAAACAAGCAACCTGAAGAGGTTGGCGATCGTTAGGCTAGGTAGCGTCATTCCGTGCCAAGCGTGACATCTAGTACCTAGCCAATACCGTCTAATCCGGTTGGAAACAAAGCCTTTGCGAATTTATGATGGAGATAGCAAGCTGAGCTAAAAGCAACGGAACACGCCACACCTGTATGGTCAATACCATCAACATTCTAGGATTCCCTCATGCTTACGAGCTGTCATCTCCTCCTAGCTCTTCCCCGGTTCTAGTGTTTTTACATGGATGGCTGCTGAGCCGTGCCTACTGGCAGCCTGTGATTCAGAGGCTTTCCGCAGACTATTCATGCTTAAGCTATGACATGCGAGGCTTTGGGGAATCTCAAATCAGCCGCGTTAAAGAAGCTGCCCCGGAGGCGATCGCCCCTCAGCCCTCGCTCGCTAGGCGCTCCAGGGTTTCAGCTACAGAAGTCGCGGCTACAGAAGTCGCGGCAGAAACACCTGTGGCGGTTATTAGTACTCCCAGCAGCTACACACTTGCAGCCTATGCCCAAGATCTAGCCGTGCTGCTTAAAGAGCTAAAGATTGCAAAGGCGTGGTTGGTGGGTCACTCTCTGGGGGGCAGCATTGCGCTATGGACAGCAGATCAGTTACCCGAAACGATCGCTGGCGTAATTTGCGTTAATGTCGGCGGTGGCATTTACATCAAAGAAGAATTTGAGAAATTTCGCGTTGCCGGACAGCAGATCATTAATCTGCGCCGACAGTGGCTTGCCTACATTCCGCTATTAGATGTCATTTTGTCTCGCATGAATGTGGCTCAGCCAGTCGCTCGCCGTTGGGGGAGACAGCGCTTGCTGGATCTATTGAACGCCCAATCTGAAGCAGCGATCGGCACATTGTTAGACTCCACGACTGAAACTGAAGTTCACTACCTGCCCCAAATTGTGTCTCGGCTGCATCAACCTACCTACTTCATAGCAGGTGCTAACGACAAAATTATGGAACCCCAGTACGTGAGCCATCTCGCCAGCTTTCATCCATCCTTTGCCTGTTGCGGCAACAACGTCGTTGAAATTCCCAACTGTGGGCATTTGGCAATGGTGGAGCAATCTGAAGCCGTTGTAAATGAAATTCGGACAATTTTGGCAAAATCGTCCTAGCGAATTGAGCTAATTTTTGAGCGATAGGCGGCTGTATCTAGCCCGGTACCGCTGTTAGCTGTCGCCGGATCAATTTCCTGATTAAGGGCTTCAATGCGATCGCCTGTCGCCGGATGAGTGCTAAGAAATGTCGGCACAGAGCGCTGACTTTGCAGCTTTTCCATGAAAGCCACCATGGCGCTAGGGGCATAACCCACTCTTTCCAGGTTGACTAAGCCCTTCTGATCAGCTTCAAACTCTGCCTGACGGCTGTTCGGACGGTTGATTGCCAGCTCTACGCCAATATTGACTGCTGTATTGCGATCGAGTCCTGCCGCGCTAGCCAAACCTGCCTCCAGAGCCTTTTGCCGCATTTGCTCAACGGCATGACGCGCCGCAATGTGCCCAATTTCATGCCCAATGACGCTAGCAAGCTGGGCTTCATTGTCTGCGGTTTTCATCAAGCCCTTCGTTACGTATACATAGCCACCCATCGTCGCAAAAGCATTAACGGCATCCATGTCTACGACTTGGAACACGTAGGGAATGTTGGGGCGATCGCTTTGAGGCACTAGCTTTTGCCCAATTTGATTAACGTACTCCGTGACGGCGCGATCGGAGTACAGCTTTAGCTCACTCCTGGTCAACTGCTGATTAATCCGCGACCCCAGCGAAACTTCTTGGGAATCCGACATATTGGAAAGCTGAATGAGCTGAATTCCGCGAAACAGCAGCTCTATGATGGGGATCGCTGGAGCAGGTCTGGGCGTACCCATAATTAAACCTAGGGTGATCGTCATTGAGATCATCCCATAGAGCCAGCGCCGACGCAGTTGAGCAGAAAAGTTAGCCAAGAAATCTATCATAAAATCCAGGATCACAACCAGAGCGATTACGCAGAAAAAGACTCAAGGTAGAGAGATTCAGTAGATAGAGACGGCGATCGCCATCCTTTTGTTTCTGTACTGGATCATAATATTTTTGATTTTGTATTGATATTGTGCCCCGCTGACACTTGCCTACTACCACCCTAACGCTGGTATTCCTGTAGGGATGGCAACCACTAAGCGCTCCCCTAAAAATGTCCCAAGCAAACTGGCGGCAGCTATAAATCTCCGAGACAACTTTGCTCTGTAAGGCAACTTTGCTGCTAAAGTTCAAATTGAATTGATGCATATTAAATTGCATCTTGTGATGAGAGTTTCGCGAAAGCCTTATATCGTTTCACTAGCGGGAACGTTGCTGCATGTCTATTTTAGATTCTAAAGGTCGCTTGTTCGGCAAAGTCAGCCTCCTGGACGTTGGGGCGGCACTGGTCATTTTACTCGTCGTGGGCGGACTATTTTTATTGCCCGGTAGCTCTGGCTCCTCTATCGTGCAGACGGGTGCCACTCAGCCGATCGAAGTTGATGTGATTGTGCGGGGACTAACGGTAGCCGAACCTCAAGTGATGCTGAAAGCGCTGGCAGATGAAAAGAAAACCAACATCATCATCCGCAATCAGCCCTATGGAGAAGTCAAAATTCTCAACGTCAAGTCGCTACCGCGCACCGTGGCTGTGCCTCAACCTGATGGTTCCGTGAAGCCGCTACCTGACCCACGCCCAGAGCTAAATTACACGTTGGATATGGTCGTGACGCTGGGCGGCGATGCGCAAATTGTGAACGATGGGCCTGTGCTCGGCAACAACAAAATCAAAATTGGCACACCGATGGAGCTAGAGGGACAGACCTATCGTTTCAATGCGCCCGTAATTGGGGTACGTATTTTAGAGAAAAGCAAGGCAAGCTAGCTTCAGTAGATCACAAGTCCTCCTAATTTTTTCTAAAAGCTGGATTTCAAAGGCGCTCTGCGCCTTTGAAATCCAGCTTTTAGGGTTTTGTGATCTACTGAGCTTCAACAAATTTAACGACACCTCCAGGCAGATCGGCATAGCCTGAAAGAACGGATCTTGTCTGAGGAGCCAGAAGCATGGAAAGGATCGATCGCATCCAGTGGCTACAGCAAAATACTCCGTTCGGCTCTGTGTCTGAGCAGGGGATAGAAGCGATCGCCTCAGCCCTGCAAGTCAAAATCCTGCAAGAGAACCGCCGCTTAGCCCTGGAAGACACGTCTCCAGCCGCGCTGTATATTCTCAAATCCGGACGGCTAGAGGCTTATCGCACCAGCGCCGACAGTCTCGCCCATGCCAGCAGTTTGCTACCCGGCTCCGTGCTACATCTGAAAGAGCTGCTGCTCGATCGACCCGCAGAGCAAACAGTCATCACTCTATGCGACTGCGAAATTTGGGAAATTCCACGGCAGGAATTTGTAGCGATCGCCCAGCAATATCCCGAAATCAGCCGCAGCTTTTCGCAGCAGTTGGCAGCAGAACTGGAGCAAGCAACCACACAGCTTGCCTTTGAACAAGAGCGGCAGACCGCACTGCGTCCCTATCTTATGCCCAAAGTGAGGCAGGGTGTGGTGGGAGCAAGTCGCTATGCCGTGCGATTGCGGCAAGAGGTTCGTAAAGCTTCTGGCAATCGCCAGCCTGTGCTGATCTTTGGCGAACCGGGGCTAGGCAAAGACAATATTGCTGCCCTAATTCACTTCGGCTCCAGTGACCGCAAGCAGCCCTTGATCAAAGTCAACTGCGACACGCTACAACCTAACGGAGTCGAGCTGTTTGGGCGATCGGGCGGCAAGCCAGGGCTATTGGAGTGGCTGGGCACAGGGACGCTGATGCTCAACAATGCCCAGGACTTGCCCAAAGATCTAGAAAGCAAAATTCAGCAGGTGTTAGCCACCGGAGAGTATTTGCCTGTGAGTCGAGAAGGGGCGGAAGCGCTAGAAGTGAAGCGATCGCAAGCCCGCATCCTAATGACTGCCGAGCGCAATCTGCCAACCGCCTTGGACGACAAAAAGCTGGGAACTCAGGTGATCAAAGTGCCGCCCCTGCGCGTCATCAAAGCCGATATTGCAGCACAAGTCACCTACTACATCAGCCTTTTCTGTCGCGGTAAAGGATTGCCTCAGCCTAAAGTTGCGCCAGAGGCTCTGCGCCGTTTGCAAGGCTACGATTTTCCCGGCAACCTGGCGGAGCTGGAAAGCCTGGTAGGACGAGCCATCATTCAATCAAACGGTGCGCCCGTCCTAACTGAAGAGGTGTTTTGGTCTACGAGCACCAAGGGTAGAAGGTTTCGGCTGAATTTGCTCAATGCCTATCCCAATTTACGGCAGTTTTTGAGGAGTCCCTGGTGGCCCGATCGCATTAACTATGGGTTTACATCCTGGTTTTTTGCGATCGTCCTTGCCGTTTTGTTTCTAGGTCCTCAAAGCCGCGATGCCAATATTGCCCTGAATTTTTTCTGGGCATGGTGGTGGCTGCTGGTGCTGGTGGCATTTCCGTTTGTCGGGCGGCTCTGGTGTTCCGTTTGTCCCTTTATGATTTACGGCGAACTGACTCAAAAGCTCTCGCTGAAGCTATTTCCGCGCAAGCTGCTCCCCTGGCCTCGTCAGCAGGCAGAACAGTGGGGCGGCTGGTTCTTGTACGGGCTATTCGCTTTAATTTTACTCTGGGAAGAACTCTGGAATTTGGAAAATACTGCCTATCTGTCTGCCTGTCTACTGCTGCTGATTACTGCTGGAGCCATGATCTTCTCGGCATTGTTCGAGCGCCGCTTCTGGTGTCGCTATCTTTGTCCGATCGGCGGTATGAACGGTATGTTTGGCAAGCTAGCCATGGTTGAGCTGCGTGCCCAGCAAGGCATTTGCGCCGCATCTTGCACCACCTATCAATGCTATAAGGGCGGTCCTCAAAAAGGCGAAGGTTTAGAAACGGGCGGCTGTCCGGTCTATTCTCATCCGGCACAGCTCCAAGACAACCGCGACTGCGTACTGTGCATGACTTGCCTCAAAGCCTGTCCCCATCGATCGGTTGAGCTAAACCTGCGCCCACCGGGAATTGAACTCTGGACAACCCACACACCCACCCCTCATGAGGTTGCCCTCCTGTTTCTGCTGCTGGGAGCGGTTTTTCTGCACCACTTGCCTCAAATTGCCGATTGGCTCAGTCGCGCCATCGGTCTGCCGATCGACCTAAAGCAGTTTGGCATCCACGTCAGCCTGTCGATCGTCATGCTAATAGCACCAGGAGCGATCGCTCTTCTCTGCCACCAGCTCATTCGTCTCTTCAATCCGCGTAACGTTAAATCTTTCAATTTTGTCAGGCTTGCCTATGGCTACTTGCCGCTGGTGCTGGGGGCAAACATAGCGCACTACCTGCATCTGGGTTTGAGTGAAATGGGGCGCGTAGCTCCTGTTACCCTGGCAACGATCGGTCTTAGCGGAATCTCGGCTCCGGTCATTGTGGCTGATCCGGCGGTCATTGCCTTTCTTCAGGGCACAGTGATGATAGCAACAGCACTGCTCAGCATCATCTTGACCCAAAAAATTGCCCATCAGTCGTGGCAATCGCTAGTATCACAGCACATGACAACTCTGGGCTTTACGATGCTACTGTGGCAAGTCATTCTCTAAAGGCTAATCAACGATTCTCAGTAAGCCCATCTGGAGGCGATCGAGAATTTGTCTTACCTGAACAGAGTCTTGAGGCAAAATCGGGTGATCGGTCAGGGCAACCTGTAGTAGGCAAGTGCGATCGGCGGTCGTGATCTTGCCAGAAGATAGAATGCGTCGGGCAGCTTGCTCTAAAGTTGTCGGACGCGACGGATTAAGCATCATTGCTGAATTCACTGTCTACACCTCATTGATCTGCACCTCGTCTTAATAAGTTGTGAAAGTCCATACTTTTGTCAAGAGCCTAATGGAAGATCTTTAGGCTCAACTCATCTAAGAATGCACTATTCGCGAGAGAAAATTAAGGGGGCAAAACCCCTCATCATAAAGGGCTTCTAATTTGAACAGCGGTAGCGATCGATTATCCGGAAGATTTGCGGCTAAATAGGGCGGTGTTTCAAGCGTGTTTTGGGTTCTTCGCAAGAATCAAAAACACATTTGAGCATCAGCTTGAATGGCTCAATGAATGATTTTGCAGATGGGATATGGCAACCGCCAAGGCGGTTAGAGCGGGAACGTTTGTGGTGGGGCACTCCGCGCTCCACCACAAATGTCTTAAGCCAACTGGAGCCATATCTAGCTAAGAGAGTTTCCAGTCCATTGGCACTTATCCCAACGAGTGTTGGTGACGTTAGCTTTGCTAAAGTCTGTGCTTTGAAGGACAGCTCTGCTGAAGTCGGCATTGGTGAGGTTAGCACCCCGAAAATTGGTGCCCCACTTGGTTGATAGGAAATTGGCAATGAGCCAGGTGACAGTATGTTTGCGATCGCCCTTCAAAGTTCGCCAACCAATGTAACCCGCCAGAGGCAGCACGATCGATGCCACGGTGATCGCAGAATTAATGCTGCTGCTGGGTGAAAAGGTTTCTGTCAACACAATGACTAAAGCAAATGACCCAACGAAAGCTAGAGCTAGCAGCAATGCCACGGTAATTCTAAACGCCATGACAGCCGCAACCATTAAAGCACTCATGGCGGCTGTGGCAGAGGTGACGATCGCGTTGACTACCACTAATATGGCGATATTGCCTGCTATGGGTATAGCCGCCGAACTGGCTAAAGCAGCTAATGTCGCAACCAGAAATGCGAGTCCAAAGATGCTAAATCCGATCGCCATGCTGCGGGTCAGCGCCACAAAGGTAAATCCAATAATAATAATCGGCGTGATCCAAGCAAAATTGGCTTGTTCGGTCTGGTGAAAAGCAAAGAATCTTACCTCAGCAAATGCGCCAACCCATCCTGCTGCTGAGCCTAGAAAAACTGCAAATAGAAACAAAAGGCTTAAAAGAATAGTGGCTTGCCGCTTCTGTAAGCCTGCAGTTACGTTGACAAACTGAGTCTCCTCAAGGATGGCATTTGTAAAATCGGCTCCTCGAATATCAGACCCACTAAAGTCTGCGCCTGAGAGATTTTCTCCTCTGAAGCATTTTCCTCTCAGATTTTGCCGCTGGAAGTTGCGCTCTCCTAATTCATATAGCCAAATGACTTCATCTTTGCGAGTATTCTTCATAGCACCTACCCCATCAAAATGTTTGCCTTAAGAATCGTTTTTAGGCACCCAATGCGCGGTAGCTACCCTGTGCTGCTGATTACTGCTTCAAAGACTGCTGCTTTGGATAAAGCTCAAGAAATAATCAGCCTAAACTTATGCAGCGTCGAAATAGAAGGAATTTCCAAAAGAAATGGTCTACTCTTCATAGGCTACTGCAATTTTTTTACTTTTTCCACTCACATTACACGATAAGGTGGAGGATTAAGGGTCTGTTATCGATGAAGTCAGTATTGCTAGATTAAGCACTTCTAGATGAAGCGGAGTGGATGACATGGAAGTGCTAGCGAGGCTAATGGCAGCGATCGTTTTCTATACCTGTCTCCCTATCCCTGCTAAGTGGGTAGGAGACTTCCGGATTGTCGCTCGATTTGCACCCAGTATAGGTTTGTTCATTGGCGGCTTGCTGGGTCTAATGGACTGCGGTCTACAGGCTATTCAAATGCCCGTTCTAACCCGTAGCGTCGTCATTGTGTTGGCTTGGGTCGGCATTACGGGGGGGTTACATCTAGATGGCGCAATGGATACAGCCGATGGACTGGCAGTGACCGATCCAAAACGCCGCTTGGAGGTGATGTCTGATAGCGCGACTGGAGCCTTTGGCGCAATGACAGCGATCGCCCTGCTACTACTAAAAACCGCTGCTCTCACAGACTTGTCTACCCAGCGATGGCTATTGCTGATGCTGGTGGCAGGCTGGGGGCGCTGGGGACAGCAGGTGGCGATCGCCCGCTATCCCTACCTAAAGCCCACAGGTAAAGGGGCATTTCATCAGTCGGCTATTCGTTCCTTTCAAGAGACGTTGCCTAGCTTAGGAATGTTGCTGGGGCTGAGCGCGATTCCTGCTCTAGTTCATCCAAGCAATATTGATCTGAGTTTGCTGCTAATTTTGGGAGGAGGGGCGATCGCTCTCTTCATTCCCGCCTGGTTTCATCGAAAGCTGGGGGGGCATACTGGAGATACCTATGGAGCAGTGGTCGAATGGACAGAGGCATGGCTCTTGGTCTTGCTAACGCTGGCTTAACCCTGCCGCTCCCGTTCTAGAATCGCTCTAGAACAACCGCTCCCCTGCTATCCTGAAGGGATGTTCACATAACTTAACAGGTGATATGAAGTGCATCATTAATCGTCGGGCAGAGTTTTCGGCGAGCCATCGCTACTGGCTGCCGGAGCTAAGTGAAGCGGAGAATACCGAGAAGTTTGGGCCTTGTGTCCGATCGCCCGGACATGGGCACAACTATGTGCTGTATGTGTCGATGGAGGGAGATCTGGATGAATACGGTATGGTCTTAAACCTGTCTGATGTGAAGCAGGTGATTAAGCGAGAGGTGACAAGTCAGCTTGATTTTTCCTATCTCAATCAGGCGTGGGAGGAGTTTAAACAGACTTTGCCGACGACCGAAAATATTGCGCGGGTGATCTGGACAAGGCTGGCTCCACATTTACCGATCACCCGTATCCAACTTTTTGAACATCCTGAACTTTGGGCAGACTATGAGGGAAATGACATGGAAGCGTATCTGACTATCAGCACTCACTTCAGCGCAGCTCACCGTTTGGCGTTGCCAACTTTAACGCTGGAGCAAAATTCTGAAATTTACGGCAAGTGCGCGCGGGTGAATGGGCATGGGCATAACTATCACCTAGAGGTGACGATTAAGGGTGAGATGGATGCGCGGACGGGGATGATTGCGGATTTGGTAGCGTTTCAGAAGGCGGTTGAGGATTATGTGGTTGAGCCGTTTGACCACACGTTTCTGAATAAAGATATTCCTTACTTTGAGCAGGTGGTGCCGACAGCAGAGAATATTGCGATTCATATTCGGGATTTGCTTCAGGAGCCGATTCGGGCGATCGGTGCGACGCTTCACAAAATTAAGCTGATTGAAAGCCCAAATAATTCTTGTGAGGTTTACGGAGTTAGCGACGAGTTGCTGGTGCCTCGGCAGATACAGGAAGCGGCGATCGCATAGCTAGCAGCCAACAGCCAACAGCCTTGGGGGTCTCCCCCAAACCCCCGATGGAGGACGGGCGCGTCCCCCATACCCCCTCCGCACGAGTTAGTGGATGTGCAGCAGAAAGCGCTTCGCATTGATAGGCGGTAAGGAGTTCATGGATTGAGTAAAAACTAGAACAAATCGAGCTGCTCTAGACGCAGGAAGTCTCGATTGACTTCTTGCCAAAGGGATTTGTTGTGGGGATCGGTGCGTAGGGCTTTTTTGAGGTAAATTCTGGCTTTTTCACCCTGCTGGGTCTGAATCAAGTATCGGGCAAATCGCTGATAGGTGATGGCTTGCCACTGGCGTACTTCTGGGTCTTCTGGTAGTCGCTGTGAGAGTCCTTCTACTAGGGCGATCGCTCTGGGGAACCGCTGCTCTTTTAGCATCTGCTGAAGCTGGATGTAGGCATCTCGCTTGAGCTTGCGATCGGTAGGCGATAGCTCTGGAGAGTTTTGTAGGGGAGGCGATTTGGGCTTGACTGATACTTTAACTTGCGGCGGCTGGGAGGGTGACGATCGTTGAGTGAGATTGACGGTGGGCGAGTCTACTCCATCTGCTGGCGGCTGGATAATGCTAATGAGCTGTCGGTAAGCATCTGTGAGCTGAATAAATTTTTCTTTTGCTTGCTGCTGGTTTTCTGGATTGGAGTCTGGATGGTAGATTCTTGCCAAACGACGATAGGAGGCTTTGATGTCTTCGTAGGAAGCCCCCATTCTCAATCCCAAAACTCGATAACAGTCTACAATCTCCATCAATATGAATAATGGCAGAATTATCGATAATTCTGCCACTCGCGATAAATAAAAATTGGGCGATCGGACTCAGGTGTCTACTTTAGGTGGTTGGACTTAAGTAGTCTGATAGACAACGCGATCGATCAATCCGTATGCCATGGCATCTTCGGCAGACATGAAGTTGTCGCGATCGGTGTCTTTGGCAATCTGCTCAACGGATTTTCCGGTGTGGTGCGCCATTAGCTCGTTTAGCTCTTGGCGAACACGCAGAATTTGCTTGGCTTCAATATCAATATCGGTTGCCTGTCTACGGCCACCTGTACCGCCTAGAGGCTGGTGAATCATGATCCGCGAGTGGGGCAAAGCCAGACGCTTGCCTTTGCTGCCAGCGGTTAACAAGAATGCACCCATAGAAGCCGCTAAGCCCACGCAGATGGTGACCACTTCTGATTTGATATGCTGCATGGTGTCATAGATTGCCATGCCAGCCGTTACCGAGCCACCTGGAGAGTTGATGTACAGGTAAATGGGCTTGTTTTGATCGTCTGAATCGAGATAGAGCATATAGGCAACGATCGCATTAGCAATGCCATCATCAACTTCTTCAGAAAGGAAGATAATCCGCTCTCGGAACAGGCGCTCATAGATATTGATCCACTGCTCGTAGGAGCTGCCTGGAAGACGGTATGGAACGCTGGGAACTCCGATAGGCATAGGTTTAGAGGGATAGAGGTAGAAGAATTTAGGTTAAAACTGCTGCAGGGATATTCAGATCCTTGGGGCTTTCAAGGACGCGATCGATTAATCCGTACTCTTTTGCTTGATGGGGCGTCATGTACAGGGTGCGATTTGTATCCAGCGTGATTTTCTCAACCGTTTGCCCTGTCGTTTGAGCAAGAATCTCCAGCATCAGCGCTTTCTTGGACATCACCTCTTTCGCCGTAATGTCAATATCGGTCGCCTGTCCTTGACCGCCAATTCGAGGATGATCTAGGACGATCGTGGAATGAGGTAGACTCACGCGATTGCCCGCCGTACCTGCTGCCAGCAGCATTGCCGCCATGCCCACTGCCTGACCTAGACAGATCGTCATCACAGGTGATTTGATATGCCGCATGGTGTCGTAGATTGCCATGCCCGCCATAATCGACATGTTGCCAGCCGTAATATTCGCCATCCCGGCATCCACCGGATCACCCAGTGAATTAATGTAAAGGCGAATCGGCTTGGTCTGATCTTCTGAATCGAGGTAGAGCAGCGCGGAAATAATTGAATTCGCCAAGCCGTCTGTCAGGGGCTGATTCAAGAATATAATCCGCTCCTGGCTCAGGCGTGTGAAAATATTCACCCACTGCCAGTTTTGGCTACCCGGAATGTTGTATGGAACCCGTAAAACATCATCGACAGACATAGGTCTAGAAAATAGAGGATGTGAACAACCCCTGCTTAAAAGTAAAGAGTAGAGGCTTTAAACGATTGCAGGGAGTGGCTTAGGCAAGTCTTTGATGCTTTCCAGCACGCGATCGATCAGCCCATACTCTTTTGCCACCTGGGGAGTCATATAGAGAGTGCGATCGGTATCTTTGGCAATCTTCTCGGCAGGTTGTCCAGTGCTTTTAGCCAAAATGTCCAGCATTGCCGCCTTGTTTTCTAGCACTTCTTTTGCCCGAATTTGAATATCGGTTGCCTGACCCCGTGCGCCTGTGCGAGGCTGGTTTAAGACGATCGTGGCATGGGGAAGACTGGCTCGGAAGCCTTTTGCACCCGCCGCCAAAATCATGGCTGCTGTACCCATCGCCTGACCTAAACAAATCGTGTGGACAGGAGGCTTGATGTAATTGATGGTGTCACAGACAGCAAATGCCTCAGTTTCATAACCGATCGCATCTCCGGTATACCAAGAAGTACCCACCGAATTAATGTAGAAAAAGATCGGTTTATCGGGATCTTCAAATTGCAGATACAGCAGTTGAGCGATAATCAGCTTTGTGACATCAACACCTAACTGACGCTTGAAGTCATCCGATGAAACTAATGGTAGCCCTAGGTAAATAATGCGCTCCTTCAACAGCAGTGAAGGCAGGTCAGGCGGCGGAGTGCGATAAGAAGCATCTCCATAGTATTGAGACTGAACAGCTTTAATAGAACCCATAGCGTGCTGTTACCTGAAAAAGGAGCATTGTTTTTACCATAGTAACGTAAAGCCATGGGCAACCATTGCCGCCTACAGAAGAGATACAGCTAGGGATATCCGAACCTTCAGACCTTCGGCTAGTCGCAAAATCTCTCCGTAAAGCTAGGATGGCAAAATGAAGCTACATCTGGTAATAGTGTCTTATCTCAGCAGATGATCTGAAGATGATTCAGTCAGTCGGTCATCTCAAGCCGATGAGAGAATTTTCTGAAAAAGCGCTGCAAAAAACCAACTTTTTATCCAAAGCATTCATCTAAACGTCTCGATTTAAGACGCGCCGTGAACATTCTTCTGACCCCATGCTTTACCTAAAGCAGCTCTTCTCAATCTCATAATCTTTAACATCTCATAATCTTTAACGTTGGAGCTTTTTGCCATGAGAGTCGGTTTGCAAGCTGCGTTGGGGGATGTCAATTTAGATGCCACTCAAGCCAGCAGCCAGAGACAGCTAGCCGTCTCGCTATCGGCAATTGCCGATGGGAGCGATCGCACTGCTCCCCTCAATCTTTGCCTGATTCTGGATCACAGCGGCTCGATGAACGGGCGCGCCCTGGAAACAGTGAAACAGGCGGCGCAACATATTGTAGACAGCCTTTCACCGGGCGATCGCCTCTCAATCGTAGTCTTCGATCACCATGCCAAAGTGCTGGTGCCCAATCAGCTCATCGACAATCCGGCAGACATCAAGCGAGACATTCAGCGCCTCCAGGCTAGCGGTGGTACGGCGATCGATGAAGGGATGCGTCTTGGCATTGAGGAACTGGCAAAGGGCAAGAAAGACAGCATCTCTCAAGCCTTTTTGCTAACGGATGGCGAAAACGAGCATGGCGATAATTCCCGCTGCCTAAAGCTGGCAGGTCTAGCGGCTAACTACAGCATTACTCTCAACGCGCTGGGATTTGGCGATCGCTGGAACCAGGACATCCTGGAGAAAATTGCCGATGCCGGGGGCGGCTCTCTTTCCTACATTCAACAGCCCGAAGCTGCCGTTAGTGCCTTTAGCCGTCTGTTCACCCGCATTCAGTCGGTGGGGCTGACTAATGCTCACCTGATGCTTTCCCTCACGCCCCAGGCGAGTCTGGCGGAGCTAAAGCCGATCGCCCAAGTCGTTCCAGACACCATTGAGCTGACTGCTCTTCCAGAAAATGGGCAATATGTCGTGCGGCTAGGCGATCTGATGACAGATAGCCCCAGAGTCGTGCTAGCAAACCTCTATATTCGGCAGTTGCCAGAGGGCATCCATCCGATCGCCCAAGTTCAGGTGCGCTACGACAATCCAATGACAGGTCAGACAGGTCTACTCTCTGAAAGCATTCCAATTGAGGTGACCTCTCTGCGGCTCTATCAGCCTGCTCCCAATGCCGAGGTGCAGCAGCATATCCTAGCGCTGGCAAAGTATCGTCAAACTCAAATTGCTGAAACGAAGCTACAGCAGGGCGATCGCGCTGGAGCAGCCACTATGCTGCAATCTGCTGCTAAAACTGCCCTGCAAATGGGCGATAAAAACGCAGCTACCGTGCTGCAAGACAACGCCACTCGCTTGCAATCTGGCGAGGACTTGTCTGATGCTGACCGCAAGAAAACGCGGATTGCCTCCAAAACCGTCCTTCAACAGGGGAAGGAATAGCACGCTGAGAAGATAAGCCTCTGGCAATCATATCCTCGCCAATCTGAATGAAGCCAATCCCCAATTCTGCGTCAGCCTCCAGCCTGTGGGTAGCGGCTTTAATCGCCTTTGCCATAATCCCGTCTGGGTCAAAGGTTTCACAGGTTTGAATCAGATTCAGGCACGGCTGTTTGAGCAGCCGTGCCTAAATCTGGTGACGCTGATTTTAGCTATGAAACAATGCCCTGAATTTCTAAGAGGCTTGAGTAATGCCCAGTAGCGACTGGTGAAGCGATCGCCACTCCTCAAAACACAAGCCCTTCGCCTCAAAGCGCTCTCGCAAAAAACCAGATAACGCCTGACAAGCCATCCGCCAGTTAACAGCATCTTGGGCGACTTTTAGAGCTTCCGTTACAGACTTACAGGGAATAAAATCTCTGATTCTTTCTCGGCAGGGAGAAAAGCAAACAATCTGAAAGCCACCTTCTGCAAAAGAAATTTCAATCAACCAACCCTGATAAAAGTCCGACAAGATTTGGGCGTTTGCGTGGTCATTCACGGGTCAAAACTCACTCTCTAAACACAGCAGCTTTATAGATAAGACAGCAAATTAGTAAGACGGCGAATAATGTATCGCTACAGACATTTTTGTTTCTTTAATCTAGCTAAACCCACATAAGTCGAGTAGAGCCACTCAGCGGAACTGTATCCGCTATCACTGCAAAGACCTTAAGCGCTTTTCTACCTTGACAGCGCTGACTACACTAGAGCTGGACTATAGATTTCTTCTTCCATGAATCTTCTGGTGAGTAACGATGACGGCATTTTTGCCCTGGGTGTGCAGACATTGGCAAATACCTTGGCGATCGCCGGACATCAGGTAACGGTTGTGTGCCCCGATCGAGAACGGTCTGCCACAGGTCACGGATTGACGCTCCATGATCCAATTCGGGCAGAAGTCGTAGAATCTGCATTTCACGCATCCATCAAAGCCTGGGCTTGTTCAGGCACGCCCTCTGATTGCGTCAAGCTGGCATTAGGAACCTTACTAGACAACCCACCCGATATGGTGCTTTCTGGGATTAATCATGGGGCGAACTTGGGCACAGATGTGCTGTATTCGGGCACAGTATCGGCGGCAATGGAAGGCGTACTTGAGGGAATTCCCTCTATCGCCTTCAGCCTTGCCAGCTATTCTTCTCAAGGCTTTCAGCCTGCTGCAGACTTCGCCAATAAGCTAGCCACTCACCTGCACAGGCATCCTCTACCGCAGATTAGCTTGCTTAGCGTCAATATTCCAGCCGTGCCACAACAAGACATTGCCGGAGTTGCCATGACTCGCCAAGGCATTCGCCGATATTTTGATGTTTTTGAGAAACGTCTTGATCCGCGAGGCAAGACTTACTACTGGCTATCGGGCGAAGTCATCGAAGATACAGATGAGGCTGAGCCAGCCTCACCAGAAATGGCGAGCCTAAAAGCGGCAGGAATTGAGCTAGAGTGGTTTCGGAAAGCACCCACAGATGTGCAGGCAATTCGACAGAATTACATCACAATTACGCCACTGCAATACAATTTGACCTGTGCATCCGGTTTAGTTTCTCTACAGGGCTGGCAGGATAGCTTTTCTCAATAAATCTTCTGTGTAGATCCTGAAACTTCTAGCCCATCCCGGTAAGAAAAGGTAATTCTCGACCTGATAATCAAACGTCTGAAATGGAGCTTACCACCTCAGTCTATCTTTGAAGATTTAGGGTAAGTTTGTGGGTAAAGAGGTGAAGTTCTCAGAAGTGAAGAGCTGAAAGATGAGTCACTTGCCTTGAGTCGGGGTCTTGAGTCGGGTCACAAGCGATCGCGCTAAGCATGTCACTTAACACCTACCCTTGAAATTACCGAAACTTAGGAGATAGTTTGGTAAAAGTTTGGGCACAATGGACAAAGGATGCCTCAGGCAAAGTTTATCCCCAGAAGTGACAGATGGTACAGAGTGGCAAAGGGTATAAAGCAGTGGACAGCATACCAGGCTACAAACACAGGATGCTTTGACCGAGACTTGGGGGAATCTGGCGAAAAACGCTTATGTCTAACCTAAAAATGTCTGACATGCAAGATCAATTTACAGTTCATTTTTGGGGCGTTAGGGGAAGTATCGCCTGTCCGGGGTCAAATACAGTACGCTATGGCGGCAACACCTCCTGCGTTGAGATGCGCGTCGGCGGACATCGGCTCACGTTTGACGGCGGCACAGGGCTACGGGTGCTAGGACAAAAGCTGTTAGCCGAAATGCCGATCGAAGCCCATATGTTTTTTACGCACTCCCATTGGGATCACATCCAGGGTTTTCCGTTCTTTGTCCCGGCTTTTGTCAAGATTAACCGCTTTCATATTTATGGAGCGATCGCCCCTAACGGCTCCACCATCGAGCAACGCCTGAATGACCAGATGCTGCATCCCAATTTTCCAGTGCCACTGCAAATTATGGGAGCTGATCTCAAGTTTTACGATTTAGAAGTAGGCGAAGCGGTGCAGTTGGGCGATGTTTTGGTAGAGAATGCCTTGCTGAATCATCCTGGGGAAGCGATCGGCTATCGGGTGAGCTGGAATGGACATGCGGCGGCCTATGTGACAGATACCGAGCATTTTCCCGATCGCCTGGATGAAAATGTGCTGTGGCTGGCGCGGGATGCCGATATTTTGATCTACGATGCTACCTATACCGATGCCGAGTATCATGACCCGCGATCGAGCAAGGTGGGCTGGGGGCACTCGACCTGGCAAGAAGCGGTGAAAGTTGCAAAAGCTGCCAACGTCAAAAAGCTGGTGATCTTCCATCACGATCCGCTG
The DNA here is from genome assembly GCA_019359505.1 of Drouetiella hepatica Uher 2000/2452. Classification (GTDB taxonomy): domain Bacteria; phylum Cyanobacteriota; class Cyanobacteriia; order Elainellales; family Elainellaceae; genus Drouetiella; species Drouetiella hepatica. The sequence continues at coordinate 25,036 of JAHHHD010000002.1, forward strand.
CACGATGATAACTTTATGGATCAGCTCAAAGAGGATACCGCCCGCGAATTCTCTAACAGCATTGTGGCTTGGGAAGGGATGGAGCTGGATTTGCAGTCGCTCATTTAATTGGTCTAATGTAATCGGTCTGAAGCGATTAGCCTAAAGTAATCAGCCTAAAGTAATCAGCCTAAAATTTTGCTCGGAAAGTTTGGTTCGGCTCAGAGCTGGAAATGTGTCAGAATGTAAAGCGTGTGGATTGCCGACTCTCTCGATACGATTAAAACTCCAACCTCCGTTGCCCTGGGAAATTTTGATGGCGTACATCAGGGGCATCGACAGGTCATTCAGCCAATTTTCTCGATGGCTCTAGGAAGCGATCGGTTAGGCAAAACCGCGATCGCCCAATCCTCTGCCTCACCCTTGGCGACCGTGGTTAGCTTTTACCCTCACCCACAAGAATTTTTCACCGGGACGCGCCGTCTGCTGCTGACCCCCCTGGCTGAAAAGATTCATTATTTGAAGGCGATCGGCGTAGAGCAGCTTGTTCTGCTGCCTTTTGACCAAGAGCTTGCCAGCCACAGCCCGAAAGAATTTGTCGAGAAAATCCTCATTCAGCGGCTTCAGGTTAGGCAGATTAGCATCGGTCAAGATTTTAGGTTTGGGCAAAAGCGGGCTGGCACTGCCGCAGATTTGGAGGCGATCGCCACCTCTTACCAAATTCCAGTCAGGATTGCGCCCTTGCAGACCTGCGAGGGGGAGCGGATCAGCAGCTCGGCAATTCGGCACAATCTAGAGCAAGGCAATGTGCAAGAGGCTAATGTGCTGTTGGGGCGACCGTTTACGCTCCTAGGTCAGGTGGCGCAGGGACAGCAGTTAGGAAGAACGATCGGCTTTCCCACAGCAAATCTGGAGGTTCCAGTAGAAAAGTTTTTGCCCCGGCAGGGCGTGTATAGCGTTTGGGTGCAGATTGGCGGCTTCGAGGGCGCTGCGCAACCTGGCGTGATGAACATTGGCAACCGTCCGACCGTGAACGGCATACAGCAGACGATCGAAGTGCATCTACTGGACTGGGCGGGCGATTTGTATGGGCAGACCTTGGCAGTCAGCCTGGAGAGCTTTCTGCGATCGGAACAAAAGTTTGCTTCGCTGGAGGAATTGAAGACGCAAATTGCTCAAGATAGCGAGGTGGCGCGATCGCGGCTGCGGTAGATTCGCTAGGCTAAGGGCATACTAGGGGTATCGCTGCGTTTCAAAAACAGCCAGATATAATTCAGTCGCCCCAGGTGCCATGAAAGAAAGCATTGAATTGCTGATCGAAAATTTAGGACGGACGATCGTCGGCAAGCAGGAGGCGATTCGCCTGATGCTGGTGGCGCTGTTTTCGGGGGGGCACGTCCTGCTAGAAGATGTGCCGGGAGTTGGCAAAACCCTGCTGGCAAAGTCGCTAGCGCGATCGATCGACGGACAGTTTCAGAGAATTCAATGTACGCCTGACCTGCTGCCAGCCGATGTGACGGGCACCAATATCTGGAATCCGCGCCAGGGCGAATTTGAGTTTTTGCCAGGGCCAGTGTTTGCTAACGTGCTGCTCACAGACGAGATTAACCGAGCCACGCCGCGCACCCAGTCAGCGTTATTGGAGGTGATGGAGGAACACCAGGTCACGATCGATGGAAAAACGCGATCGGTTCCCAATCCCTTCTTTGTAATTGCCACCCAAAATCCTGTGGAATATCAGGGCACCTTCCCCCTGCCCGAAGCGCAAATGGATCGGTTTGCCCTGTCCTTAAGTTTGGGCTATCCCAGCGAGGCAGAGGAACTGCAAATGTTGGAGCGATTGGGCACTGCCAACGCTGAAGTGCTTCAGCCTTGCATCTCGGTCTTTGCAGTCCAGGAGTTGCGCCGTTTATGTAGCCAAGTCAAAGTGGAAACCCACCTCCGGCAATACATGCTGGACTTGGTGCGGGCAACCCGTCAGGATGAAGATATTTTGCTGGGAGTCAGCCCCAGAGGCACGGTGGCGCTACACCGGGCAACACAAGCCTTTGCTTTTCTGGAAGGGCGAGATTACGCGATTCCAGATGACGTGAAATTTCTTGCCCCCTATGTCTTATGCCACCGGATAATTCCTACAGGCGGACGCAAAACTAAGCTGATTATGGAGAGATTGCTGCGATCGATCGCCATTCCCTAACTCACCGCTGGGACTTTTTTGAAAGGGTCGCAGAGCAACCCCTTCAAAAAAGCCTGATGCCAAATTTACCGATGCTGTAACTTAAGCAACGCAGCAACAACCGCCAAGCTTTCCTCATACAACGAGTCACGACCCCAGCGCTGAAGCTGCTGAGCTAGCAAGAATTCGGCTTTTTGGTCGTTGACAGCCGTTACTTGCTCAGTTCGTGCCCCCTGAGCGCTGCCTCCTGCCTCCATTCGCATACAGCCTGTCGATTCTGAACAGAGAATCGTGCAGCAGTCGGCATGCAGATTGGTGGATGCCAGACGAATGCCAATCAGGTCGCCCAAGATTTCTCCCGTGTCAGCGATCGGGATAGCCGCTAGCTCTGCTTCAATTACGCGCCCATCTTGCCCAGTAAATTGAATATGCTTCAAATCATAGTCACCGCCTGTCTCCACAAAGGAGGTAGGTTCCCAGTTGAGGCGGCTCGCCAACCAGCCCACATACATTAGCGCTTGGGCATCGTTGCCTTTCTCGTAATCCACCGTGACGCGATCGACCTCCATAATGGCCGCCCGTCGCTCTGGTGGATCAAAGCCAGAAGCCGTTAACTCTTGCCAGAGTGCCAGTCGATGCCAGTTGAGATCGGCCACATAGTTATCGGTTTCGATCAGCTCTTGAATCTTTACCAGCTCTGATTCGGGATCGCTAAAGTAGGAGCTGTCCAGAATCAGGCAGTTACAGCTTTCCACCAGCTTTTTGAACAGCTCTTGCTCTGGGTTGGGGGTAGCCTTCCACCAAACGAACTTGGGCAATCCTGGAATTAGCAGCGAAGCTACCGTATTACCAACGCGGTTCAGGGCGCTCTTAGTGCCCCGCAGCGTAATGTACTCGCAGCAGATCAAGCTGCCATTAGAGGTGGTCTTCTGAATTGGGCAATAGGCTGAAACTTCTGCGGTTACGCCCTCATCTTCGCCCAGAATCGGGCAGAGAGTAATGATGCGACAGGGGTTTTGGACAGCGATCGCATCGCTGAGGTTATAGCCTCTGGCATTCATGTTGGAAATTTTGAGGCGATCGGCAGGCTGCTTTGCCACTTCCTCCCGCAACCGCGCCAAGGTGTCGGGATCGATCCGACCCGTCATCAGCAGACCGAACGTTTTTTGAGCCTCCATCACGGCTTGCTTAGTCGAGGGGCCATGAATACCATCGATCGGCCCCGTATAGAATCCCAGAATGGCCAGCAGCTGCTGAAATTCTTCTGGCTCGTAGACCACCATGCTAAAAGTTGTGGCTCGAACCGCAGCCGGAGCGCCTTTGTCGCCATTTTGGCTGTGCCAAATCTGACTTAGCTCCGTCTCAATTTCGCTCAGAGAGATATCTTTAGGCTTTTGTAAGGTAACAAGAGGTGTCGTTGTCATGGGTCTGGGAGTTTTAGATTATTTGATCAGGAAGAGTCAGAAAATCGGTGAAACCTGAAGCCCAAGCCTAAAGCCCAAGCCTAAAGCCCAACCCTAAACCAAGCCTAGAGCCTGCGCCACCGCCGCCCATCTCGATTGAGCAACAGCTCAGCTTCGATCGGGCCCCAAGTGCCTGCTTCATAGAGCGGAATTGATTCAGGGTCGGCAGGGGCATCCCAAACGCTCAGCAATGGCGTGAGAATCCGCCAAGAAGCCTCAACTTCGTCGCCGCGTGTGAAGAGAGTCTGGTCACCCAACATGCAGTCCACCAGCAGACGGGCATAGGCATCGGTGTTGGCTTGCCCAAAGGCAGTGTCATAGCGGAATTCCATATCAACCGATCGCGTCCTCAGAGACGTGCCCGGAGTCTTGACATCAAAGCGCATCGAAATCCCTTCATCTGGCTGAATGCGGAGCGCTAGGACGTTAGGATTAGCTTGCTTAGAGGCAGACTGAAACATCAAAAACGGGACTTCCCGGAACTGAATAGCGATCTCTGAAACCTTTTTGGGCATCCGCTTTCCCGTGCGTAAAAAGAAAGGCACCCCTTTCCAGCGCCAGTTATCGATGCTCAGCTTCAGCGCAGCATAGGTAGGCGTAGTCGATTCGGCGCTGGCTCCCTCCTCTTGCCGATAGCCAGGAACGTTTTTGTTGTCGCGCCATCCGGCAGTGTATTGCCCACGAATCGCCGAGAGATCAAGCCGCTCAATGTCATACAGGTGGGTAGCTTGCAGCACCTTCACCTTCTCATTTCGGATGCTGTCGGCATCCAGCGAGTTGGGTGGCTCCATAGCCGTCAGGCTGAACAACTGCATCAGGTGGTTTTGCACCATGTCGCGCAGAGCCCCTGCCGTCTCGTAGTAGCCTGCCCGCCCTTCCAGACCAACCGTTTCCGATACCGTGATTTGAATATGATCGACAAACTGGCGGTTCCACAGCGGCTCAAAAATGGCGTTAGCAAACCGAAACACCATCAGATTCTGTACGGTTTCTTTGCCCAGATAGTGGTCAATCCGGTAAACCTGCCGCTCCGAGCAAACCTGCGTCACCACCTTGTTGAGAGATTGAGCAGAGTTGAGATCCTTGCCAAACGGCTTCTCAATCACTAGGCGCTGTTTATCCGGATCGATCAGCATATTTGCCGCTCCGAGCTGCAAAATCGCTTCCGGGAAAAAGCGCGGAGCCACCGCCAGGTAAAAGACTCGATTGCCGCGTGTGCCCCGCTCTTCATCTAGTCTCTTCAAGAGATCCTTGAGCTTTTGGTAGCTTTCGGGGCTGTCCATATCGCCAGAGCAATAATACAAACCCCGCGCGAAGTCATCCCAAACTTCTGGCTTACCCAGACCGCCGCCAAATTGCTCGACTCCTTCGCGCATATGTTCGCGGAAAAAGTCATCGCTCCATTCCCGCCGAGCCACGCCCACAATAGTAATTTCGGGAGGCAGACGACGCTCCAGCTTCATTTGATAGAGCGCCGGAATCAGCTTGCGCTGAGTTAGATCGCCCGATGCGCCAAAGATTACAAGAATTTGAGGCTCAGGAACACGGTCTTGTTGGAGACCTACGCGAAGGGGGTTTTCGATCAAAGAAATCATAGAAATCCGGGGTTAGGGTTAGGGGAAATCTGGATTACAAAATCTAGCGTTCAGTGCAGGTGTGGCGTATCAAAACCGACCCATGAGAAACAGTAGGCTATCGGCTTTGATAGTAACAGGGAACTGTCTGAAGAGTGTTGTATCAGGTCTTACTAAGTGATTGAGAGCGATCGCCACAACAGAGAACTACCACAGAGAATAAGGGTCTACCAGCCTGAACTGATCAGCTTGACCAGCGGTTTTCTTCCCGCCAGGAAATTTTTGAGCCTCGTCTAGTTTTGCTGAATTCGCTTTTCATATCTTGATCCACTCTCTAATATTAGGAAGGCATTCTCAAGAAGCGGCTTAACTTTAGACGAACTATAGAAAGGGGAAGTGGGGAGTCAAAAGTAGCAGAAGAAGAAACACACCAAAGGTGATGAATACACGAATGGGTAAAGTAATTTGTGTCACGCGAGATATTACGCTAGAAATCTTCCTTTAAAGCTCAATGCCAAAGTGATAGGCATTGTCCCTGTTTTTGAGAGACTGGCGATCGCCTAGTACATTGCCTTGACTGCCAAAGCCTTGATTGCTAAAGCCTTAATTGCCAAACCGTTCGTCAATTTTCCCAATAGGTCTAATCCTGCAATAAGTCTAATCCTGCAATAAGTCTAATCCTGCGATATGTCTAACCCTGTTACTAACCTGCGAAAATCTCTCCAGCCGCTCGATCGCACGGCAATTTTACTCATTTTGCTGTTGAGCCTCCTGATTGGTGGACTTGTGCTGAAGGGCGATCGCACGGCTCCGAGAGTGCGGGAGTTTAGCTGGCAGAATCGGCAGGTGGGGGCGGAAGATGCGGCATTTGTCCTCACCTTCAGTCGCCCTATGGATCAGCCCAGCGTTGAGCAAAACCTGCGCATTGACCCTCCTGTTCCCGGAAAATTTAGCTGGGCGGGGCGACGCATGGCATACACGTTAGACGCGCCAGCGCCCTATGGCAAAACCTTTAAGCTAGAGCTTCAGGGGGCACGCGATCGTTTCAGCAAAACTGAGGATGCCCGGAGCCAGATGCAGCCATTTGTGGGAGAGTTCAGCACTCGCGATCGCGCCTTTGTGTATCTGGGTGTAGAGGGCAGTGAGACAGGGCGGCTGGTTCTGCAAAATCTGACCTCCCAGAAGCAGGAAGTTTTAACGCCTGAAAATTTGGTGGTGATGGATTTCAAGCCTTACCCGGAGGGCGATCGGATTCTGTTTTCAGCGATCGAGCGTACGACTCAAGCGGGTCTACTGGATCAACAGCTCTACACCGTGACCACAGGTATTCAGATCCGGCCGACCGCCAGCACACCGGGTGGCATTGCACCTAGCGCTGTTCAACGCACCTCCCAGCCAGCCAAAATAGTAGAACTTCTCTTAGATAACAAAGAATTTCAAAATCTTAAGTTCGATCTATCTCCCGATGGGCAGAGCATTCTCGTACAGCGCGTCAATCGGCAAGATCCTGGACAGTTTGGCATTTGGCTTTTGCAGTCCGGAGCGCCACCTAAGCCTATAAAAACAGAACCAGGCGGCGATTTCATGATCACGCCAGACAGCAAGGCTTTAGCCATGTCTCAGGGGCAGGGAATGGCAATTTTGCCTCTGGCTGACTTGACTCAGGCCAACCCGACTCAAGCTAATCCAACTCAAGCTAGCTCAGCTCAAGCTGACTCAACTCAAACAGCCGAAACCTCTAAAGCGATGGATTTTTTGCCCAAATTTGGCGTAGTGCTGACCTTTGCCAGCGATGGCTCAGCTGCCGCCATGGTGAAATTTAATACCGATCCGGCAAATCCGACGCGATCGCTCTTTTTGGTCAACAATCAGGGCACTGACAAAGAGCTATTGAAAACCGACGGGGCAATTCTTAGCGCTCAATTCGATCCTGCTAAGAAAAATCTTTACTGCCTAATGACTCGCCGCATTCCTGGCGATGTCTATCAAGAGCAGCCCTACCTGACGGCAATTCATCTACCGACTGCCAATGACCCAAAAGCCAGTAATCCCAAAGCCAGTGACCCCGAAGTAATTGACCTGTTGAAGCTGCCCCTTCAGCGCGATGTGCAGATGAGTCTTTCTCCAGACGGGCTAGGCATTTTGTTTGATCAAGCCACGGATGCCGCCAGCTCTCAGCAAGCGGGAGCAGTGAGAGGCAGTGAAGGGAAGGCGATCGCCACCAGCAGGCTCTGGTTTGTCCCGGCTCTACAAGACCCGCAGGGAAGACCGCTTCCGGCCGAGCCTCAAGAGGTGGGGCTAATGGGTTTGCGACCCCAGTGGCTTCCCTAAGTGGCTTCTTGAAATGGATTCTTGTTTTTTCAAAGAGCGTTTGCCTGCAAGTCTCGGTATGATGTCAAGACTAGCTTTGTTAAGATTCCAGCTATTCTCGTTGAGAACACCGTTCATGAAAAGATTTCGCCGCTTTTTAATTCTGCCGATTTTGGCGATCGTGACTGCATCGATCCTAATTGCCTGTGCTGGAGGCGTTACCCCGACCGCCAAAGCGCCTATCAAAGTTGGCTCTAAGGACTTCACCGAGCAGTTCATTCTGGGCGAAATGTATTCGCTAGTGCTAGAGAAGGCAGGTTTCACAGTAGAGCGCAAGCTCAACCTGGGCGGAACCCCGGTAGCGCAGGCAGCGCTCACCAGCGGCGAGATTGACCTCTATCCTGAGTACACGGGCACGGGGCTGTTGACTGTGCTGAAGCTTCCTGTGAGCAGCGATTCCAAACAGGTTTTTGAAACCGTTGCCGCTGAGTACAAAAAGCAGTTCAATTTGACCTGGCTTGATCCCGCCCCCATGAACAATACTCAGGCTTTGGCAATGACCGCAGCAGGAGCCAAAAAGTACGGCATCACGAGCATTTCAGAGATGGCGGCAAAAGCAGATCAACTCACCATGATTGGTGCGCCAGAATTCGAGGTACGAGAAGACGGCTTGCCTGGAATTAAAAAGAAATATGGCGACTTTAAGCTCAAGGCTTACAAAGCAGTAGATTCTGGCTTGCGCTACAAAGGATTGACAGATAACGAAGCTGATGTTGCCGTTGCCTACGGCACAGATGGAGAGATCAACGCCTTCAAGCTCGTGGTTTTAGAAGATGACAAAAACCTATTTCCACCCTACCAAGTTGCCCCTGTTGTCCGGCAGCAGACTCTAGATGCAAACCCAGAGCTGGCGAAAGCGCTAAATGCTCTTGCGCCCCAATTGACCAACGAAATCATGCAGCAGCTCAACTATGAAGTCAGCGGCAAGCAGCGAGAGCCTGCCGAAGTTGCCAAAGAGTTCTTAACTAAAGCCGGAATGATTTAGCTAATTCTTTTACCCCCATCCTTACGTGAGCGCTATCCAGTTTGACCAAGTTTCTCTCCAGTTTCCCGGTGCGGCTCGTCCTGCGGTAGATCAGTGTAGCTGTGAGATCAGCACGGGCAGATTGGTTGTCATTCTGGGGCCTTCGGGCTGTGGCAAAACGACGCTGCTAAAGATGGTGAACCGACTGTATGAACCGACATCTGGCAAGATTTACCTGAATGGACAGGATATCCGTCAGGTCAAAGTAACCCAGCTCCGGCAGCAAATTGGCTATGTGATTCAACAGTCGGGTTTGTTTCCTCACATGACGGTGGCACAGAATGTTGCCGTGGTGCCCAAGCTGCTGGGCTGGTCGCGTTCTAGAATTCAAGCGCGAATCGATGAATTGCTGACCTTGGTGCAGCTGCCGCCGCAGGAATACCGCGATCGCTACCCCGCACAGATGTCGGGTGGACAGCAGCAGCGCGTGGGCTTGGCGCGGGCTTTGGCAGGCGACCCGGCAGTTATGCTGATGGATGAACCCTTTGGGGCGATCGATGCCATTACCCGCGCCACTCTCCAGGATGAGGTGCTGCGGCTTCAGTGTCAGCTCCAGAAAACCATTTTGTTTGTCTCCCATGATGTGGAGGAGGCTTTGAGGCTAGGCGATCGCCTCCTAATCATGGAAAAAGGGCAGATTGTTCAATACGATACGCCTTTTAACGTGTTGACTCGACCTGCCAACGAATTTGTCTACCACCTGATGGGTGCAGATGACAGAGTGCGTCAGCTCGGTCTGCTGCGCGTTGAAACCGCCATGCAGCGATCGCCGGGGGCTAGCCTAAATGGGGAACCGACCGTTGAGCAGCGGGATAGCTTGCGCAACGCGCTCTCGCTGATTTTGAAAACGGGCGCTAAAAAGCTGACCGTCCTAGACCAAGGTTCACCCGTCGGCATCCTGACTTTAGAGCATATCCGAGATTCAGCAACGCCCAATTCAGTTCCCTAATTTGTAGCTGTTGCCAGTTTGCTTAGGAACATGGATTTAACAAGATGTAATTCTTGGGGTACGGGCTTAGCAATGCTAAGCCCATAGTCAGATCGATCGTACAGGCTATTTAACCCACGATCCTTAGGACATTTATGGTGAGGCACTTCGCGCCTCACCATAAATGTCCCCGTCCTAATCGCCTTGGCGATTGCTATAGCCAGATTTAGAAGTGCCGTTAATCTCTCGGTAAGTGTATGAGCGCATACGAGCGTATTATCTTCTGCCTATCTTAGAATAAGTGGGTCGGGAACCGGGAACGATCGCTGCTCTAGAAGTGAAAACTTGTGATGGGCTGCGTCAAAGGCATAGACACTGCCCGTTTCAATCTCATACATCCAGGCATGGAGATTAAGCGTACCTGCATGGAGACGAGAACGTACGACGGGATGAGTTTCTAGGTTTTCAATCTGCGACAAGATGTTTTGTTCGATCGCGATCTTCAATAGACGCTCTGGGGTCTCATTGGGATAGTTGTCGATAAGCAGGCGGCGAGTGGCTTCAGCATGTGTCCGCAGCCAGGTGTACACCATGGGCATTGTTTCCACAAGACTGCCGACCTGGAGCAGTCCGCGCATTGCGCCACAATGGGAATGTCCACAAACGATGATTTCTTTGACTCCTAGTGCCTGAACTGCATATTCAATAGCAGCGGCTTCTGTAATGCTGGAAGACCCATAGGTTGAGACAATATTGCCCACATTACGAATCACGAATAGGCGACCAGGCGGAGATTGCGTAATCAAGAACGGGTCAATTCTAGAATCTGAACAGGTAATAAATAAAACGTCTGGAGATTGACTTTGCGAGAGTTGTTCAAACAGTTCTTGATGAGCCGCAAAATAATTTTCATGAAATTGATTCACGCCTTGAATAATGCGAGTCAACGGCATAAGAGATTACCTAAGACGTGAGTAGGTCATGAGATTCTGAATGATGGCTATACGAAAGCCAGCAGCTACAAGGCTTGCTTCACAGCATAGACAATCAAATTCATAGAGGTTAGGCAAATATTGCCAAGCATTCCCATTCTTCTGCCTAGATACACCACCCCGATCGCTTTTTCCCCTGATCCTGCAAAACATGCTGAGTTTTTAAGGCAAAAACCGATCGAGTGCTGTCTTCAGTTCCTCAATTTCTGCCTCAATATTGCCTTCTTTTGCGGCTCGTGCCACGCATTCAGTCAGATGCTCATCCAGAATGACGCGAGAGACACGATCGATCGCTCCTCTGACTGCCGCAATTTGTACCAGCACATCAGGGCAAGGACGGCTTTCCTGCACCATAGTCTTAATGCCACGGATATGCCCCTCGATCCGCGATAGGCGATTGACAATCCGTCGCAGCGACTCATCGCTGTGGACATGGACATGGATCGCCTCGCCCTCATGGCTATGCTCCTCATGATCCTGATCCCCTTGCCCATGATCCCTATGACTGCGATCCCCAGGCTTATCTTCACGAAGCGGATCCAACGGCTGTGCGGACAATTCAGAAGTTGCCATTCAAGATTAGGTGCCAGGGCGTAAAAAATCAGCAACAGACAACATCCTGGACGGTTGCTATGCCCTCAATTCTAGCCTCTGCTTCTCAATGAAGAATCTGCGACAAGAACTTCTTCGTCCGATCCTCTTTAGGATTGCCAAAAAATTCATCTGGGGTGCCTTCTTCCACCAGCAATCCATCTGCCATGAGCACCACGCGATCGGCAACTTCACGAGCAAACCCGACCTCATGGGTGACACAAACCATCGTCATGCCAGAATCTGCCAGAGTCCGCATCACATCTAGCACTTCTCGCACCATCTCAGGATCAAGTGCTGAAGTCGGTTCATCGAACAGCATAATTTTGGGCTGCATCGCCAAGGCACGGGCGATCGCCACCCGCTGCTGCTGCCCCCCCGACAATTGACCCGGAAATTTCTGCGCCTGACTAAGAATGCCGACCCGTTCTAGAAGCTGCATGGCAACCTCTTCAGCCTTTGCCTTGGGCCATCGCCGCACCCAAATGGGGGATAGGGTCACGTTTTGCAGCACCGTGAGATGGGGAAACAGGTTGAACTGTTGAAACACCATGCCCACTTCTCGGCGAATGGTATCAATGTTTTTCAGATCATGGGAAATTTTGATGCCATCGACCGTAATGCTTCCCTTCTGGTAGCTTTCCAGGGCATTAAAGGTACGGATAAACGTCGATTTTCCAGAGCCAGAAGGCCCCATGACGACCACGACCTCGCCCTTGGCAACGGTCATGCTTACTCCCCGCAGAACGTGAAAGTTGTTGTCGTACCACTTCTCAACATTCTCAGCAACGATCATGGTCTCTGTGCCTGTGGAGCTAGTCATTAGTTCAGTTTGAGGTTGGGTCATGGAGTCTCCTGAATCAGTCAAATATTCAAGCTTGCAAAAGTCTAGAAGATTGAGTTGCGCTTTTCAGTAGCTTACTGGTTGCGCCTAACTTATACGGTATAGGAATTGGCGATATGAAGGTGGCAACACGAAAGGGGCGATCGCCTTTGCAATACATTTCGCAAGATAAGGCATTTCGCAAGATAAGGCATTTCGCAAGACATTAATGCGTCGTATTAAGCTGCTTCTCTAAGCGACGGCTACCCAGCGACATGGCATAACACAGCACCCAGTAGATCGCTCCAATAAACAGATATACCTCAGCATAGCGCCCAATAAACGATGGGTTAGCCAAAATCGAGCGGCTAATGCCCAGCATCTCAAATGCACCCAAAAGCCCTACGAGGGTCGTATCCTGCACCAGACTGATAAACTGACCGACAATTGTGGGAATCGAAACTTTTAGCGCTTGGGGCAGGACAATCAGAATAGTCGCCAGGACAGAGTTTAAGCCCAGAGCATTTGCTGCCTCTGCCTGTCCACGAGGCACTGATTGCAGCCCCCCCCGGACATTTTCTGCCAGATAGGCCGCGCTAAAGAGCGTCAAGCTGATAATCGCCAAAAGCAGCTGATTGAGTCGAATACCTCCTGGCAAAAACAGTGGCACCATGTAGGCTCCCACAAACAGCAGCGTGATTAAAGGAACGCCGCGAATTACCTCAATAAAAGCGATCGCAATCCACCGCAAGACAGGCAGCTTGCTCTGCCTGCCCAATGCCAGCAAAATTCCCAGAGGGAAGCAAAGCAGAATGCTGGTCACCGACATAAACATCGTTAGCATCAAGCCGCCCCAGTCATTGGTTCGCACCCCCGGCAGACCAATACCACCCGCAATCAGCCACCACACCACCAAAAGAGATAATCCCCAGCCTAGAGACAGCCATTGCCCCAGCTGTGGCATGCGCTGACCGACCAATCGACCTATCCAAGCACTCGCCAATACTAGCCCCAAAAGAGCCAAAAGCAAGATCCGGTAAGGAATCGGCGCAGGAATCAGAACAGCGATCGCAGCAGCCACCCCAAACCCGATCAAAATATTGCGGTCAAACAGCTTAGCCAAATTGCGCGACAGAATGCCCCAAGATAGCCCTGAGAGCGTTGCTAAGATGCCGACGATTGCCCAAATGCGCCAATACTGAGCAACCGGATAGCGTCCAACAAAAAACAGCGGCAGGTTGGCTGGAATAACCGCCCATTGAGCCGTTGTGGTTGCCCAAGTCAGAAATCCCAGGGAGGTTCTGACTAACAGCAGCCCTAGGACAACCGTGAGCAGTGCGCTAAACCAATTGCTAAACAGGTTTTTGCGAAGCCAGGCGATCGCGCCCACCTGAGCAGCAGGAGGACGCGTGGAGGAGAGAGACGGAGGAGCAGTAGTCATGGGAAGGGAGTGAAATTGCTGAGGTATGGAGGTAACAAAGGCTAGAAACTGATCATCTATCGCTCTGTGAACTGCACGGTTTTATTCAGCAAGTTCATGATCACGGAAATAATCAAACTGATGGTCAGATAAATTGCCATGATTAGCAGAATCACCTCAACTGCTCGACCCGTCTGATTAAGGCTGGTCTGGGAGGTAGCAAAAATATCGGGATAGCCGATCGCCAGCGCCAAGCTAGAGTTTTTCGCCAAGTTCATATACTGGCTGCTGAGGGAGGGAATAATCACCCGCATTGCCTGAGGAAACACCACCAGCCGCATGGAGGAAGCAGGCTGTAGCCCTAAAGCCTTAGCCGCCTCCCATTGCCCCTTAGACACTGACTGAATGCCTGCTCGGACAATCTCTGCAATGAATGCTCCCGTGTAGAAAGCCAAACCTGCCAGCATCGATCCATATTCCAAAGACATGCGCAGACCGCCTTCAACATTGCCAGAAGCCGCAATTCTAGGAAACTGCCAGCCCAAGCCAAATAGGAAAAGCAGCAGCCCCACAATGCCCAAACTCAACAGAGCAACAAACTCACGCTGTCCGGATGCGCCCTGCTCCTCCATGATTTTGATCCGCCGTCGCCAGATGAAAAAAGCGGCGATCGCCCCAATCAATAGCGCTGCCGCAGAAATCCAGGCGATCGGCGAACCGTTCGACCAAGGAATCACAATCCCCTTTTTACTGACCAAAATAGAACCCGGCAGCTCTGCCACAGTGCCCTTGTCCGAGAAGCCGAAGAAAACCGCAAAGTACCAAACATAGAGCTGAAGTAGCAGCGGCGTGTTGCGAACAATTTCCACATAGGCAAGGTTCAACTTTCGCAGCAGCCAGTTGTCAGAGAAACTGGCGATTCCAGCTACGACTCCAATGATCGTCGTGGCAATGAAACCAACCAGGATGAGCCGCAGAGTGTTGACCAAACTAACGACAAAAGCCCAATAGTAGGGAGAGTTAGTCTCGTAGGGAATGACGGTTTCCCCAATATTGAAGCCTGCCCCTTGCTGCAAGAAGGAAAAATTAAACTGCCGCCCCTGCTGCTCTAGATTGCGGAACATATTGCCGCTAAAAAAGCTGAAGATAGCCATTAGAATCAGCACTACGATCGCCTGTACAGCAATCCGTACATAGCGATCATCTCGCCAAAAAGGAATCTTCTCACTGCCGTCGTTAGATAAGGTCATACTGCGTGGCTTTGCAAAGTGAAGAACGCTGATTCTTGCTGATTTTTAAAATATAGGGACTTTCTTAAAAATAAAGACTTTAAGAAATATTGCTAAGGAGAGCCTTCTACAGCGTCTGGACGCTGTAGAAGGCTCTTAACCCTTTAACGGAAAGGCGGAGAGTACATTAACCCTCCATCTGTCCAGAGCTTGTTCAAACCGCGATCGATCTTCAGCTGAGAACCCGCACCGATGTTGCGCTCATAGATCTCGCCGTAGTTGCCCCCTGCCTTGATGGCATTGACCATAAAGTCAGGTGCCAGACCAAGCTGCTTGCCCAAGTCGCCATCTGTTCCCAGGAAGCGCTTGATATCTGGGCTTTTATCTTGGATCTTCTGCTCGACATTGGCTTGGGTAATGCCAAACTCCTCGGCTTGAATGAGTCCATAGGTCACCCAGCGCACCACGTCAAACCACTGAGAGTCGTTATTGACGGTGACAGGACCTAGAGGCTCCTTCGACAACACATCCTCTAGCAGAATGTTGTCATCTGGATTAGGCAGGGCAGTCCGCTTAGCTGCCAGCTGAGAGCGATCGGAAGTAATCGCCTCACAGCGTCCTTCCTGGTATGCCGCGAAGCCAGCGTTGGAGTCCTGGAATTTGACTTCGTTGATCTTAATTCCTGCCTCTGTGGCGCGGGTTGCCAGATTGAGTTCAGTTGTAGTACCTGTCTCAACACAGACGGCTTTGCCATCTAGCCCTCTAAAGTCAGTAATGCCGCTAGCTTTAGAAGTCATCACCCCTTGACCATCAAAAAAAGTGGTGGGAGCAAACTCTAAACCATTGCCCCCCGCAGCATCGCGGCTGGCTGTCCAGGTGGTGTTACGAGACAGCAAATCTACTTCGCCGCTCGCTACTGCCGGAAAGCGAGCAGTCGAGTCTAGGTTGCGAAACTCAACTTTCTCAGGATCGCCAAATAAAGCGGCAGCAATTGCTCTGCACACATCCACATCCAGTCCGGTGTATTTACCGCTGGAATCCACGAAACTAAATCCTGGGATGGTACCTTCGACGCCACAAATCAGTGAGCCCCGCGACAAGATGGTGCCCAGGCGACCAGGCGACCCGGTAACGGCAGGAGAGGCAGACCCGGCAGCAGGAGAGGCGGACCCGGCAGGAGAGGCAGTCGTTGTTGTCGTTGGCGCAGCACAGGCTGTTAAAGCTGCCACTGAAAGCGAAACAGCTAGCAGTGTAGAATTCCACTTACGCATGTTCTTGTACTTAGCTCCTTACAACTGGAAAAGAAAACTTATTAACTACAGAAGATTATCTACAGAAATTGACTATCTCTAGAATCTGACCAGCACCTGGTGAGAGAATTTCCCCACAGTTCAAGTGCTAACTTAGCTGATATCCTACTGTCTCTCTAGCCAATAGCGATAGCTTGCGTTGAAAAATGCAACTTATGGCGGTTGCCCGATCGCATATTTTCACTCCTGGTCTGAACTCCTGCTAGATAGCTAGCGATACTCAACTGATTAGTCTCTAAGCATTCCTTGCTATGGAGACTGATTTTGTATCCAAATTCACATCTCTTATAGAAATCTATGAACAATCCCGATCGCCTCAAAGAAGAAAATCTGAAACGCCTCCAGATGTTTATCTATTTGGTTCCGGTCGTGGGATTTTTTCCGGCTCTCTGGACACTCTATCGTGGCAAAGGCGATCGGGAGCTGCTCAATGCCAGTCGCTTGACTGTGACCCTGGCAGGAGGCTGGCTGCTAGGCTATCTGCTGCTAGGAGCCGGAGCCACAGCTTTCGACGGCATCAGCCTTCAGCTCTTGATTATGGCAAGCCTGCTGACCTCTGGCTACTTCGTGGTCAATATTGTGCTGATGGTACGGCTCTGGCAGCACAAGGCTTTGCGCCTACCGGGATTGAGTCAATGGGGCGATCGCCTTCCTTGAAATCTTTCCTGCAAACATAGCAACCGCCAAGGCGGTTAGGACGGGAACATTTAGGGTGGGGCGCTTCGCGCCCCACCCTAAATGTTCTAAGTAAACTGGCGACAGCCATGTAGGGAAGTTTAAGTTTGTGAGTTTCAAGTTCTAATTTGCCAATTCCAGACTAGACTTGAATCTCGTTTGCTCTTATGCTCTCCCTACCCCTAGCGTGCGAGGAAGTCCGTGACCCTGAACGTCTTTAATTCTTCTCCTTCTCCTACACCACCGCCAGAGCAGGTACAGCACCGTCGCTGGCTATGGCTAACGCTAGGAATAGTAGGAGTTGCCGCAATATCGGCTACAGCCGGGGCGCTACTGGCAGTATCTATGTCTAGTCAGCCATTAGCGCAGCGGCATTTGACATCAGAGGAAGCCAAAGTCTTCAACCAGGGAGAAATTTCTAGCGGCGATTTGCAACTGCCTGTTCTGACTCGGCCAGTCAATATTTTGATTTTGGGCACAAAGGTGCTGTCCTCAGATGTTGCCAATCCACCCAGTAGCTCCAAGAACCTCGGCTATGAACCCACGATTAACTCTCTGGAGGGGTTGTCGGACACGCTGCTGCTGCTGCGGTTTGACCCCGCTAATCAGAAGCTAATCGCCCTGTCCATCCCGCGAGATACGCGCACTTTGGTCGCAGGAAGGCTAACCAAAATCAACGAAGCCAACGCAGTAGGGGGACCTGCCTCAGCCGCTAAAGCAGTCAGTGATCTATTAGGGGGAGTTGGCATCGATCGCTATGTTCGCATCAACGTGTTAGGCGTCGGCAAACTGGTAGATGCTCTGGGGGGCGTAACGACCTATGTGCCGCAAGATATGCGCTACCAGGATGATACCCAGCATCTCTACATCAATTTGAAGAAAGGTGAACAGCATCTTAATGGCGACCAGGCGCTTCAGCTCTTACGGTTTCGCCATGATCAGTATGGCGACATTGGCAGAATTCAGCGCCAGCAAATGTTGATGCGATCGCTGATGGAACAAACGCTAAAACCTGCAACGGTTGCTAAGCTGCCTCAAATTCTTGCCGTCATCCAGTCCAATATTGATACAAATCTCAGCATCGAGGAACTAATTGCTCTAACGGGATTTGCTGCCAAAACCGATCGCGCTAAAGTTCAAATGCTCATGGTGCCTGGAGACTTTAGCTCCAGCGACCAGTCTGAAACAAGTTACTGGTTGCCTAGTGAGGACAAGATTACTGCTCTGGTGAGCCACTATTTCGACATTCCTGCACCAGATTATGCTGGCGATAGCTTGTCCGCACCTCTGGTCAGAATCGCCTTGCAAGATAGCACTGGACAGACTGAGCTAGCGCAAGCAACGCTGAAATCCCTAGGAGAGGACGGTTACAGCAACACATTTGTGGATAATCCCTGGAGTCAACCGTTAGCCAAAACTCGAATTATTGTGCAACAGGGCAATGCATCGGCAGGTGAAGCCATTCACAAAGTTTTAGGGTTTGGAGAAGTTCTTACCGAAAGTACAGGCAACTTAGAGTCAGATATCACAATTCGCTTGGGGCAAGATGCGCTGCCTGTTTTGGGTTCTGAAACCTCAGCTCCTGCAGTGGAAAATCCTGAAGCCACAGAATCCGCTTCTCCTGCAAATGCCTTGCCTAGTCCTTCACCTCTACCAATGAATGTTCAGTAGATTACGCGATGTGCGACTCTTTTCCTAAGGTTCTTGATCTGCGTGGGGCAGGCAAGATACCCGTCCTACAAGATTTTCAGCCCAAGTTGCACATCGCGTTAGATCACAAAGTCATCCTAGGTTTTTCCAAAAGCTGGATTTCAGAGGCGCAGAGCGCCTTTGAAATCCAGCTTTTAGGGTTTTGTGGCTCACAACCTGTTGTTGATTACAGCTATCAACTACCGTTCAGAAAATTTGGTGAATTAGCAGGGCGAGGTACACCTGCATCAGGCAAGCCCCAATTGATCACCTGCTGTCGCAAAGCTCCTTCAGTTTGCCAGCGATCGATCGCCCGATTGATCCCTCGACGCAGCTCGTCATACTGCACGCCTCTAGGCAGCGCCACTGCCAGCGGCTCAGCGCTAATTAGATTAGGCAGGAGAGCATAGCGCGGGTCTTCCTGTACCCAGCCCGTTAAAACGCTAGCATCGGCAGCAAAGACAGTCGCCTGACCAGAATCTAAAGCATCTTTTGCTGCCTGGTAAGACACAACGCCCATCAGTACAGCATTGGGGAAAAGCGATCGCACCTTTGCTATGGTATCTGAGCCATTTAGAACGGCGATCGTCTGATTCTGCAGATCTTTGAAGTTTTGAATGCTAGGGTGGGTCAGAAATGCCGTGCCGTCTAGATAATAGGGAGTGCTGAAGCTAACAAGGCGCGATCGAGACATGGTGGTGGCAAGTTGGGCGATCGTCACATCAACTTCTCCATCCAGCACCGCAGACAGTCTTTCTGAGTTGGCTAAGGGCTTCAACACCAAGGCTTCCGAGTCCCCCAGTAGCTCTTGAGCTAGATAACGAGCAAGGTCAATTTCAAAGCCCTTGAACTCTCCCTGTGCATCTCTAAAAGCCAAAGGTCGCAGGTTATCTTTCACCCCCACGACCAAATGACCTCGTTCAATTATTTCCTGGAGTTCTGCCGCTGAGGCAGTCTGGGCAAATATCCCAGCGTTAGCTACCAAAATCAGAGCTGTTAACAGCTTCAGAAGTAGTTTACGGCGCAACTCTGATAGCCTCCAAATTGCTAGAGATACTTGCCCTCTAAAGCTATCAGCTAGGGTTTGCTGCAATCTCGACCACTTTCTGAAAGCCAGTCGGATCAAGAACCGCCATCTGCGCCAGCATCTTACGGTTGATCTGGATGTCTGCTTTTTTCAGACCCCCCATCAGCTTGCTGTAGCTAATGCCGTGCTGACGAGCCGCAGCGTTGATGCGAGTAATCCACAAACGACGAAAATCGCGCTTGCGTTTGCGGCGATCGCGGTAAGAGTTTCGCAGGGCTTTCATCACCTGCTGGTTTGCTGTGCGGAAGAGCTTGGAGTGAGAACCCCGGAAGCCTTTAGCAAGCTTAAGAATTTTTTTGCGGCGTTTTCGAGCAACATTACCGCGCTTTACACGTGTCATAGTGAGACTTCCTTATGGCGTATATGCCGTATGGGTTATGTGAATGCGTTTGTCGTGTTCTTCAGGTATCAGGTGGCGGAGAAAACCCGATCCCTTGAATATGGTGTTCTGTGGAGCTAGACCAGAAAGGAATCCTTAAGAATCTGAACTGACGAGTTCCAATGTTTAGAGGTAAGGGAGCATGAGCTGTACGTTTTCAGCATCGCGCTCATTCACGACAGCCATCCCGGATAGGGTGCGCTTGCGCTTTGCAGTTTTGTGCTGCAAGAGGTGATTCTTGAACGCCTTACGACGCATCAGCTTACCTGTACCACTTTTCTGAAACCGCTTAGCGGCTGCTTTGCGAGTCTTAAGCTTTGGCATGAGCTTGAGGTAGTTTCTATTTTTGATTTAGCACAGTCTAAGATTTTAACCCTTAAAGGAGATACACTGCAACTCCAATTCGGGAACAAATTCAGGGAATGGGTGAACCGCGATTGCGATCCCCAACAGATTTAGTCGAAATGACCCACAAAATAACCTAGTCTCTATCTAAACGTTGATCCCAAAGTGGTTTATTCCTATTTACACTTGAGTCCGGATCGTTTACAGTCCGAGTCAGGGTCTGAATTTAACACTAGATATTCCCTGGAAACACGAATTTATGCCTGATGATTGGCTAACTCCTAGCCACTTTGTTATTTTTGGGCTACTGCTAGGGTTTGCGATCGCCCACAGCGGTCTGGCAGCTTTAAGACCTTGGGGAGAGCAGAAAATTGGTGCCCGCCTGTATCGAGTCCTCTTTGCAGGGGTGAGTCTGCCCTTCGCGATCGTTCTGGTGGCTTATTTCATCAATCACCGCTACGACGGACTGCGATTCTGGAATGTTCAGGGCGTGAGAGGCGTTGAGTCCTTTGTCTGGCTGCTTTCGGCGGTTTCGTTCCTCTTTCTCTATCCAGCTACTTTTAATCTACTAGAGGTGGCAGCCATTCAGAAGCCGCAGGTTCACATCTACGAAACGGGGATCATTCGGATTACGAGACATCCTCAGATGGTGGGTCAGGTGATCTGGTGCATTGCCCATTTGCTTTGGGTGGGAACCAGCTTCACGCTTGTAACCTCATTGGGGCTGATTTTGCATCACCTGTTTGCCGTTTGGCATGGCGATCGCCGTTTATCTGCCCGCTATGGAGAATCCTTTGATTCCTTGAGATCCCGAACTTCCGTAATTCCATTTTTGGCGGTTGTGCAAGGTCGTCAAACGCTGAAGTGGCAAGAGTTTCTGCGTCCTGCGTATTTGGGAGTGACAGCATTTGTGCTGTTATTTTGGTGGGCACACCCACTATTCATTCGTGCAGCTGGCAATATAGCCTGGTAGCATGATCCCAAGCCTTTTTAAAGATCCCTTTAGAAACTGAGTTTTAGACACCAAGTTCAGACCCAAAATTTAGTTCCAGTTAATTCATTTTAAAAAACTAGCAAATTAACAAGAGGTATCAATGGCGCTATCGGTCTGCCAAGCAACATTCAAACAAGAAGTTTTAGAATCTTCTATTCCTGTTCTGGTCAGTTTCTGGGCACCTTGGTGTGGGCTATGCCGATTGCTTGACCCGATCTTGCTGGAAACTCAGGAAAAGTGGAAAGGGCAACTTCAGCTTGTCAGCATCAATGCCGATGAAAACCTGAAGCTAGTTAGCACCTACAAATTGAATACGCTACCCATGGTGATGCTGTTTGATGAGGGCAAAGTCCTATGCCGGATGGAAAAGTTCTACAGTCGTGAAGACTTTCGCACCACTTCAGCAGAGCTTGAGGCTGTGCTAGAAAGGATTATCAAGCAGTACAGCTTGTCTAGCTAGCTTGTATTAACTGAATATCCCAGATTGTAATCTCCTAGATTAAACAGGGTGTAAGGGGAAATATGGTTGAATCTCGTCGCGCTTCTGCTCACGCTTCCACTGTTCAGGTTCGTGTCGTGACGACTCCAGCAGATGCTGAGCGATTCTTGGACGTTCCGGCTGTAGTGTATGCGGGCGATCGAAACTGGGTGCCCCCCCTCCGCAGCAGCATTGCCAAACAGCTAGCGCCAGAAAGTCCGTTTTTTCAGTACGGCAGATTGCAGCGGTTCATTGCGATCGCACCTGATACTGAGCGGGCGATCGGGCGAATTGTAGCTGCCGTGAACGATCGTCTGGTTGAGCGACAGGGGCAGAATGTCGGCATATTTGGCTATTTTGAATGCGTCAATGACTTCGGCGTGGCGCAGGCACTCTGGCAAGCTGCCTGTGAGTGGCTACGGCAGCAGGGCATGACCTCAGTGCGAGGGCCAATTGATCTCTCAACCCACAACAATTGCCTCTTTTTGGTAGATGGCTTTGACTCACCGCCCATGGTGATGATGCCCTACAACCCACCCTACTATCCGCAGTTCATTGAGCAGGATGGCTGGACGAAAGCAAAAGATGCATACTCCTATGGTTTGCCCTTGGGGCCAGGGCTACCCAGCGAGTTTGAGAAAGGCTACCGGATTGCTTGCAAATCAGGCGTGACGTTTCGCCCGATTCACCTGGAGGGAGAAGCCTTTGAGCAGGATGTGACGAAGATGTATCACCTGTTTAACACTCTGTTTGCCAACAACTATAGCGCTACGCCTCGCACCCTAGAAGAGTTCATGGAAGAGGCAAAAGACCTGAGAACTTTGGTTGATCCAGATGTGTTTCCGATCGCCGAATATAAGGGCGAAATGGTGGGTTTCTTCATGAGCTTGCCCGACTACAACATTCCACTGAAGCAAGTGGGTGGCAAGCTAAACTGGCTGGGCATTCTAAAATTCCTTTGGTTCCGTCGTCAGATTGACCAAGGGCGAGTGCTGGTCATTTGTGCGCTGCCAGAGTTGCGTCGCAAAATGGTGCCCTTGGCACTGGTCTATCTGGGGATGCAAGGCTGTATTAAGAAAGGGAAGCCCTATAAGCGATCGGAGCTGGGGTATGTGTATGAAGACAATATGCCTTCTCGCAAAGTGGTGGAAGCTGCAGGAGGCAAAATCTGTAAAACCTACCGCATCTATGAAAAGTCTTTAGTCTAATGCTGCGTTTGCAACCGAACAAACAGATGCGTTAGGTGGGAACTTAACGCATCTGCTTATTGGTAACTACTTCAGGCTTTGCAAGTACGCTTCGACCGCCTCATTAACAATATCCGTCATTGGCTTGCCCTGCTCAACGGCTGCTGCCTTGAGCCGATCGTATACGCCATCCCGGATGCCCACCCGATAGCGAGGCTTGCCGCTGATTAGCGCCTTCAGTCCAGTATTTCCCGACTCATAGGTGGCAGCAAACTCCCGCAAGGTTTCAAACCCGACGCGATCGCAGAAGTTGCCAAAGCTCTCGCCCTGCTTGCGATGCTTCTTGAAGTAGACAAACAGCGGCTCCAGCGTGACTTCTAAATCAGCGATCGCCATGTTATCAACATAAGCCTGAGACAGCCGAGTCTGGTTAGGGGCAGCCCCTAGCCAAATCTGATAGGCTTCAGGAGACTGACCCACAAAGCCCAGCTCTGCTAGATAAGGACGGGCACAGCCATTGGGGCAACCCGTCATCCGGGTAATGAAGCTCTCTTGAGGCAGACCTACTTTGTCTAGCAAAACCCGAATGCGATCGAGAATGCTGGGCATGACTCGCTCTGACTCAGTAACGGCTAAACCGCAGGTAGGCAGTGCCGGACAAGCCATGGCATTCCGCACTAGGGGATCGACCTGCTCCGGGCGTTTGATGCCAGCGCGATCGAGAATACCCTGAATCTCTTCCTGGTTTGCTGGGTCAATCTCGTAAAGCACTAAGCTCTGGCTAGGGGTAAGCCGAATGGGCAACTGAAACTTCTCTTCAATCTCTCGCAGCGCCGTCTTAAGCTGCCAAGCATCCTCGTCCTTCACCCGACCGTTTTCGATCGAGATCCCCAAAAACAGCTTGCCGTCGCCCTGTTCATGCCAGCCCAAATAATCTTTATATTCAAACTCTGGCGTGGGCTTGAGGGGATGCATAGGCTTACCCAAGTAGCTCTCCACCTTTTCGCGGAACTGGTCTACACCCCAGTCGTGCAGCAAGTACTTGAGACGGGCATGACGGCGGTTAAAGCGATCGCCATAGTCTCGCTGAGTCGCCACGATCGCTTTAACCGCATCGTATACGTCTTCCTTGTCCACATAGCCGATCGGGTCAGCGAGACGGGGGAACGTCTCTTCTTTGTTGTGGGTGCGCGCCAGACCGCCTCCGGCATAGATATTGAATCCTTCCAGCTCGCCCTGGCTGTTGGTAATCACCACTAGGCTCAGATCTTGGGAAAACAAATCTACCGAGTTGTCACCCGGAACAGTGACACAAGCCTTAAACTTGCGCGGCATATAGTGAACGCCGTAAATCGGCTCGGCGGTGTCGTGAACGATCGTGCCGTTGCCGTTGCGGTGCAGGGCAGCAATCACGTCAGGATGCGGCTCGGCAGTAATTGCCTTCTCGCCATCTAGCCAAATCTCGTAGTAGGCATCGGTTTGGGGAGTGAGCAAATCGGCAAAGCGATCGGCATACTCACGCGCCAGCACGTACTCAGGGCGATTTTTGTAGGGAGCCGCTGGAGCCATGACGTTGCGGCTAACATCACCGCAGGCTCCCAGAGTCGATCCTAGGTTACGAACGATGCTAGAAATCACCGTTTTCAGGTTTTGCTTGGGCACTCCATGAAGCTGAAATCCTTGGCGAGTCGTGGCTCTCAGGGTATGGTTGCCATACTCATCCGCCAATTTATCTAGCGCCAGGTAAAGCTGAGCCGGAATGTAGCCCCCCGGATTGCGGGTGCGCAGCATGAAGCTAAAATCTTTTTCCTGACCTTTAACGCGGTTGTCGCGGTTGTCCTGCTGATATGAACCATGAAACTTGAGGATTTGGATGCCGTCTTCGCTGAAGTGTGTAGTGTCTTGAAGCAATTCAGTCGCGACAGGTTCACGCAGGGCATGACTGCGTTCTTTGATGCCTTCGACCTTGGAAACTTTGTCAGCCTTGAGGACTTCAGCAGGAGTAATAACCATTTTCTATTAGCTAAGCAAATCTTGTTATTAACGGTATTCCGATTGGAATTACGGTGAATTCCAAACACACCTCTAATTTTAGCATTACACCCTTTTATTAGAATGGGCAGCAATATTAGGAAAAGTTTGAGTTTGCCGCTAGCTTAATGTCGCACCACCCAAGATCTCTCCTACTTGCAGCCGAGCGCCATTGGCAAAATCCCAGCCCGACTGCGATCGCTTTCCCGCCAGCTGCGCTTCTTTCAGCAGTAGTGCGCCGTCGCCTGTCTGAATTACTGCCCCCTGTCCCTTCAGCAAGCCAATTACCGCTCCAGGTGCCTCAGATTGTTCAGGGAGATCAGGCTCAAGCAGATCAGGCTCAAGCAGATCAGGCTTAATAGGGTCAGGCTCAACGGGCGCTGTAGCCGTCACCTTTAGCAACTGATCTCGGAGTGTGGTCACACAGTGGGGATAAAACCCTCGAATTTGGTTGTGGAGAGCGATCGCGGGTTTTGCCCAATCCAGTTGATAGTCGGCTTTTTGGATCAGCGGCGCATAGGTTGCTTCATCATTATCCTGCGGTACGGGCTGAAGAATGCCCTCTTGCAAACCCAGCAGCGTATCCACCAGCAAATCTGCGGCAGAAACAGACAGAGCTTTTGCCAGATCCAGCGCATGGTCTAAGGGAGCGATCGGGGTGACAGATTTCAGCAGCATGGCTCCTGTATCCATTCCGGCATCCATCAGCATGGTAGTAATGCCCGTCTCCAGTTCGCCATGGTAGAGACTCCACTGAATCGGCGCGGCTCCTCGGTATTTAGGCAATAGGGAACCATGGGCATTGATGCAGCCTAAGCGCGGCATATCCAAGATTTCTTGTGAAAGAATTTGCCCATAGGCGACCACCACAAAGGCATCTGCTTTAGCCGTCCGGAGTTGGGCTAACACCTCCTCGTCTTTTTTGATGCGACGCGGCTGCCAGACTGGAAGCTGGTAGCTGAGAGCGACGCTCTTTACCGGAGAGGGAATCAGGTCATTACCGCGCCCACGCCGCTTGTCGGGCTGTGTCACTACAGCCACTACCTCAAACGCCTCATGTTGAATCAGCCGCTCCAGGCTAGGAACCGCGAATTGAGGCGTACCCAAGAAAACAATTTTCATTTGCAATTTCGCAGAGATTCTATCCGCCAACGCTACCAAGCGCCAATGCTACTGAGCACCGACCCTACCGACGGGGTTCAATCACAACTTCAACGCGGCGGTTGCGCTGGCGGCTCACCTCAGTTGCGTCATCCACGAGAGGCTTGCTGTGCCCATATCCGGCAACCGTCCAGTAATAATCCTCGCCCAGCTTGCTTGAGAGATATTGCTCAACGACAGTTGCTTGCGCAAACGTACGGGCACGATCGCCCCCTTCAGAGCCTTGATTGTCGCTATGAGCTGCCACGCGGATGGTGGCACCGGGATAGCGCTGTAAATCCGTCAAGATAGTGTCTAGGATAGCTTGTGAATTGGGCTGGAGGGTCGTCTGGTCGC
Organism: Drouetiella hepatica Uher 2000/2452; assembly: GCA_019359505.1. GTDB lineage: Bacteria > Cyanobacteriota > Cyanobacteriia > Elainellales > Elainellaceae > Drouetiella > Drouetiella hepatica. The sequence continues at coordinate 51,277 of JAHHHD010000002.1, forward strand.
CGACGCGATCGAATAAAGCGTCTGTGGGGAGCGTCACCATCAGCGTATCTCTGCTCGAAACTCTGGTCGTGGCGGGTGGAATGCCCGTTTGCCCTGCTCCTCCGGCAGCTCCTCCAGCGGGCGGCACCATGGGTACGGCAAATCCAGTCGGGTCAAGCTGTTGCTGAAGCGATCGAATGCGTTCTTCAAGAACTAACGCCTGTTTTGCCCGCTCATCTTCTGCAATTTGATCTTCTGCAATTTGAGGGCGAGCGCGCAAGTTTGCCAATTCCTCCTGCATCTGAGTTAGCTCGGTTTGAAGCCGCTGCTTGTCTACTTCAGAACGGGAAGGAGTAGAGGGAATTGGGCTGGCAGTCGAAGGGGCGATCGCGCTGGGCGGCGTTAGACCTAGCGTTGTGGGTATTTGCTGTAGCTCTGACCACAGCGCACGCGAGCCTTGCATCACTTTCTCGACCAGGGGAGGCTCCTGAGTTTTGGGTGCCGGGTAGAATTGGGCGATGGCTACCCCCAACAAAGCCGCAAAACTGCCGCCGACTCCCAGCAGCAAAAGCCTGAAAATGAAGACCAAAAATCCCCAACCTGCTGAAGACCGAGGCGGTTTTTGCTGAGAGACTGAGGGTTGGGGCGTTAAGGATGGGGTCATATAGCTTACCTCCAGATGCCATGCCATGATAGCTTGCCACAGATTTGAAATACGCCCTTAACTACCTTAATTAAGATTAGCGAAGTTGGTTGAAATGAGTGGGGCGATCGCTCAATTCTGTGATACACCATTAGGTCATATCTACCGCTTAGCTCTGCTGCGTTCTCAAAAATTAAATTTAGCCAGCCATTAAATTTAGCTCTGTCGAGCGTCTATGCCCATAGCCATCGATACAGGGGTGCAGCGATCGGCTACGTGAAAAGATTCTAGCAACTGTCTCCGCCTTTGTTTGAACAGCATTTGAACAGTTTCTCGAAGTTTGTGTGGGGTGGGTCGTGCTTCAGATTTGTCCTCCCATTTTTATCCCCTTGCCATGATTTCTCAGCCTCTTCAACTTGATCCATTGGGTAGTCCTCATCCCGTTCCTTGGAAGTGGGTGATGTCAATGCTGTCGGAGCGATCGACATTCCCCAAAGTGCGTCATTATCGCAGCCAGTCGCTGCTGTCACCTGACGGTCGGTATGCAGCCTATAGCCGCATTCAAATAAAGCTGGCTAGGGACTTCACCCAAAGCCGCATTAGCAGCACCCTTTTCCTAGAGAATTTGCAGACGGGCAGCTTGCAGAACATCGCGGCTTCGTCTCCGTTTGCCGATAATCCGTTTGCTGAGGATTCATTGAGTGCAGATGGTGTAGAGCCAGTAGAGGTCGATCGGTCAGGAATCATTGCCATCCTGATCCCGGTTGCCTGGTCAGAAACGGGCGATCGTCTTCTGGCTCGTGAGTTTGAGTCTTTTTTAGGCAGCGATATTGCCTCAGATTTTGGCGTGGTTTGGGAGCAGCGATCGAATCGGGCACACACGATTATGCCGAACAAGATTCAGTATACCAACGCCATTTTGCTGGGCTGGAGCCAGTGCTATCCCGATCGCGTTCTGTTTCGGGCGGGGATGATGGGCGATCGGGATTGGTCGCTTTACGCCGTCGATACCACAGGGCAGACGATCGCAGTGACAGACGATCGCCCTGTAACCTTTGGGCGAATGGTTAACAGCGTCTGGGCAGGACCAGAGACTGGCAAACGTTGTCGTGATTAGGGTCGTAGCTCTGCCTGCAAGAAATCAATAAACTGTCTGGCAGTGCGTCCCGATCGCCCGTTGTGGCGCGTTGCCCATTGCAGCGCCCGCTGGTCTAGCTCTTCAGGCGCAAGGGCGATTGCGCTCTGCTGAGCCAAGTGCCGCACGATATCGAGGTAGGTTGTCTGGTCGGCTGGCTCAAAGGTCAGGGTCAAGCCAAAGCGATCGCTAAAGGACAGCTTCTCCTGAATCGTGTCCCAGGCGTGAATTTCGTCAGCGTCTCTTGGCGCAGGACGATCGCCAAAAAACTCGCGGATCAGGTGGCGACGGTTAGAGGTAGCATAGACGACAACGTTCTGCGGACGCGCCGTTAGGTTGCCCTCTAAAACAACCTTGAGGGCTTTGAAGGCATCCTCATCTTCCTCAAAAGACAAATCATCCACAAACAGAATAAATTTCTGGGGTACGGTACGGAGGCGATCGGCAATAGTAGGCAAATCCTGTAGGTCGGTTTTAGTAACTTCAATCAGCCGCAAACCGCGATCGCCATACTCCCCCAATAAACTTTTGACCAAAGAAGATTTGCCCGTGCCGCGACTGCCATACAGCAACACATGCAGCGCTGGAGCGCCCGCCAGCAGAGCCTCCGTATTTTTGGTCAAAGCCGCTTTCTGCCATTCGTATCCTGTAAGGTTTTGCAGCTGAATGGGGTCAGGGTAGGCAATGCCCACAAGCTCTGACTGCCAGCGAAAGGCGCGGAAGGCGGCAAATATGCCCGTACCGACTTGACGATAATGGGCAGCTAAAGGCTCCAGTAGCGTTGCCCAATCGTCTGAGGCGGCAAACTTTGCGCTCAGGTTCGTATCTAGGACAGCGGTAGACGGACGCGGCAAATCCCAAGCTATAGGAGCATCAGGTAGCTCAGCCGCCCTTTGCACCCAGTGACTCATCTGCCAATGGCAGCTGTAGAGAGCTTGGAGCGATCGCAAATCTTGTCGTGCTGCTGCCAGTAATGCCTCTGGAAGAGCGCCACATTCAGCCTGCTGTACCTGCCGACTAAAAGGGTTATCCGCTTCCAGCACCTTAGAAATCAGATACGCCTGCCAGGTTATGTTGCTTGAAGCCATCAGATTAAACCAATGTCCATAGGCACATAAACAGAGAACTGCCCGGTCATTAGATTCTGCCGAATGGGGTTCTAATAAAGCTTGCAGCAAATTTAGAAAGGCTTTGCCTACGTCATTTTCTAGAACAGATTGGTAAAGCAAAAGTGAGGCTGTTTGACGTCGTAGTGTCTGGACATCGGAAATGGGGATTGTCATTGGCTTAATACTCTTCTGCGTTTTCTCTAGCTTGCGATAATATTCAAGCTGACCGTGACACCATAACTTGAAGCGCAACGGTCTATGGAGTGTTGACAAACGTGAGGCATATATGCTGCCTATGCACAGACATCAGAGAAGAAGAAAATTATCTCTGACCGTAGCGATCGTTCTATTTATTAGCAGTTTTCTGCTTCTGATGCTGCTGTTTTCCTACTGGGTCACGCCCAGAATTCCTATTATTGGATTTCATGGCATTATCGATTTAACACATCCTGCTTTGGGAGCCATTCTGAATCCAACGGCTCAACGCATGACCTATCCAATGCAGGATTTAGAGAAGCTTCTAGAGTATTTAGTCCGCAGTCATTATTGGTTTCTTTCGGCTCAGGAAATGCAGGATTTTTTTATAGAAAAGTCGCAGTCTATTCCCGCAGATCACAAGAGTCAAAAACCTGTCATGGTGACTTTTGATGATAGTTATAAAACGGTATATACCAACGTTATTCCAATTCTTGAGAGATTAGAAAAACAGTACGGGCACAAGGCGAAAATGGTGCTGTTCATTAACCCAGGAACGCTGGCTAAACCCAATCACCCTTCTACCCTTTATCTAAGCTGCAAAGATTTGCAGTCAGGATATGAAAAAGGCTATTACGATATTCAATCCCATGGACAAAACCACAAGAATCTGACAAAGATTAGCGATCGCGAACTGTTAGAAGAATTAGTGCAGGCTCAGACTCAGTTGCGTAGCTGCATGGCAGGATTGGCGCCTGAAAAAGCGATCGCAGCTCATCTGGCTTATCCCTATGGCAGCATGAACAATCATGTAGCATCAGTAGCCTCTAAGTACTATCATTCAGGCTATCTTTATAACAGTAGAATCCTAAGATTTTGTTGGTTAAAAGATCACTATCGCATTTCTCGGCTGACTACAAATCGGAATAAATCAGTCGATCGCCTCATTCAAGTAGTAGATCAAGCCATGGAAATTAAACGTGATCAACCCTGCTCTAGATAAGTTGAATGCCTATGATATTTTTTATTGTAGAGGCTTTGGCTTCACAACAAAAAATCATTACTTGAACATTGCTCCTCAAATATCATAGGAAAAGTTTGCTATGGGACTGAAAGAGGAAATTCTGTGACCCTAAAAAATACAAACGCTTTGCCTCGCGCGAACGCATTAGATGCTCTTAGAGGATTGGCAATTCTGGCAATGGTATTTTCAGCAACCATTCGCTACGAAATTTTGCCCACCTGGATGTATCACGCCCAAGTGCCACCTCCCAATCATGTCTTCAATAAAACTTTGCCGGGTTTAACCTGGGTTGATCTGGTATTTCCGGTCTTCCTGTTTGCTATGGGAGCAGCTATTCCCCTAGCGCTGTCCCGACGAATAGCTGAAGGTTGGTCAATGCCAAAAATTATTCTACAAATTTTCAGGCGAGGGACAATTTTAGGAGCATTCGCCATCATCTTACAGCACCTTCGTCCTTCTGTAATGGATGCAGAACCTACTCGCGAAACCTGGATTTTGGCAATGATAGGGTTTGCCTTGCTGTGTTTAATGCTCGGTCGTTTACCTGCTTCCTGGAAGCTGAGTCGATATCAAGGACTGATCACATTAACAGGTTGGGCAGCTTGCTTTGTTCTGCTGTCGCAGCTCGACTATGACGGTGAGAGATTCTCGCTCGATCGCAGTGATCCGATTCTGATATCGCTAGCAAACATGGCGGTTTTTGGCTCTCTTCTTTGGCTATTCACCCGCTCAAATTGGATGTTGCGACTGGGTTGCTTGGTAATCTTATTGGCGTTGCAATTTGCATCAGGCTCAGAAGGTTGGGTGCAAAACCTCTGGAGATTTTCCCCAGCTCCCTGGATTTTTAAATTCTATTATCTCAAGTATTTGTTTATCGTAATTCCCGGAACGATCGCCGGAGATTTAATTCTCCAAAAGGCGCAGAACGAAACGGCTCTAACTGAAGCCTTTGAGCCTGATCATCCTCAATCCGCTCCAACAGCCTGGAGTCGATCGCAGCTCATTTTAATCATAGGTTCGCTGCTGCTGCTGTGCATTACGTTGCTGGTGGGATTACAGGCAAGATGGACATTAGAAACGACCCTGATCAGCGGCGTTATGGCAGCAGCTATTAGCCTATTGTTTACAAAAACAGAGCATGAGACTGAGCAGATCATTAAGCAGTTCTATCAGTGGGGGGTCTATTGGTTGGCATTAGGACTATGTTTTGAACCCTTTCAGGCGGGTATCAAGAAAGACCCCTCTACCTATAGCTATTATTTTGTGACAATCGCGATCGCCTTTTTCCTCTTGATAATATCTACCATTTTGATTGAGCGTTTTAATCAAAAGCGGTTTCTCAAACTGCTCATTGAAAATGGTCAAAATCCGATGATTGCCTATGTTGCCTTTGCAAATTTACTCTGGCCGATTCTGCAACTTTTAGGGCTTGAAGATTGGATTATCGCCCAAACTGGAACGCCGATCTTGGGCGTTTTGAAAGGAGTTGCTTACACAGGGGCGATCGCCCTTTTCACCAGTTTCTGTACGCGCCAGAAGTTCTTCTGGAAAACATAGTGTTTGGTCTGAAAGTCTTGTAGGATGAGCATCTTGCCCGTCCGAATCTGGGTAGGCATCTTGACCTGCCCCACGTAGATCAAGAGCTTTGGAAAAAGAGGCGCACATCGCGTGACTCATTAAAAAAAGTGCAGAATCCTAGGATTCTGCACTTTGACTTTTGGAGGAGAGCTGGAAAATGAAATTCAATGAAAAATATAGGGTCTAGCAGTAGACAGTGACATCCTCACCACAGCTATCTGCCAAATAGCAGAGGGCGCGGAAGCGCAGTGCCACAACCTCGTCGTAGAGGGGGTTGAGCTTGCAAAGAGGTGGAATATGAAGAATTGTGTAGCCAAAAAGCTTAATATCGCGCTCGAAGGGACATTGCGAAGGAATTCGCTTGCATAGGAATCTAGCGAATTCAGCATCTTGGACTTTAATGTTATCCAAGCGCTGCCGGATAGGCTTTAGAAGATCAAACGATCGCGATGGCATTGGAGGAGCGGCATGAGCAGCTGCGTCGGCATCGTTGCCAGCATCAGGTGGGTTAATCCACCCCCAGCTCACAAAAGCGCTATCTGCCGTTTCATGTTTTTCAAATGCAGGCATCATCTTTTCCTCTACTCCGGGATACGGTACATAGGAAGCAAAAACTATTGGAATTCCTAGATTATCTACAAGCTAGGAGACGCAATTACCGAAAATAAAGTTCGCAAGCTTCCTCAAGTTTGGGTCGCGTTTGCAGACATTAGGTACGCTGACTTTGTAATCTTGCCCAATGCCGCGATCGCTTTTAGCCTGTAGGATTACTCAAATTTCGCCAGAGAAACGTCAGTCATCTCAGAGGATCTACGGGTTTGAACTCCACTCAAAAAACTGCCGTTCCCTAAGGGAACGGCAGTTTTTATCAACCATAGCTATCACCAGTTTGCTTAGGACACTTTTGGTGCATAAATGTCCCTGTCCCAACCGCCAAGGCAGTTGCTATATGAGGTGAGTCTAAGAGGCAACAGAAGCCACTTTAGCCCCCGATCGCTGCCGTCGGGTAACATTGGCTGGCTGCTCGATCGGAGTTTGCAGCAAAAAGACCAAAGTTGGATTGCTTTGCAGCTCGCGTCGCAGCAGACGGCGCATTTCAGCCTCAACATCAGCGCGAAGCTTTACCCAGTTCACGTCAATTACGCCATTGCTCAGCGTTTGAGAGATTTCCGACCAGCGATCGCTCACCATGTGCTTGATGGTCTGATCAACCGTCTTTTCTAGCTTAGCTTTGTCGATAGCAGCCGCAACGCCACGCAGGTGAATCTCTGGAGTAGCGACCAGTTCACCCGTCCAGCCCACCGAAGCGGCGATCGTCACAATACCTTCCTCAGCTAACTGCTGCCGTTCTTTGAGAACGCGATCGATCACAACTCCTGAACGAGAAGAATCTACTAGCTCAATACCAGAAGGTACCTTGCCAGTCACAGCTATGCTTTCTGGAGTCAGCTCCACCACGTCGCCATTGTTGATGATCACCATGTTTTCGGCAGGAATGCCCATACTCTGAGCCGTCTCAGAATGCTTCACCAGCATTCGATGCTCGCCATGCACAGGCAGGAAAAACTTAGGACGGGTCAAACTCAGCATCAGCTTCTGGTCTTCTTGAGCACCATGACCCGAAACGTGAATACCTTTGTCGCGTCCGTAGACAACTTTGGCTCCCAAAATCATCAGCTTATCAATGGTATTGACGACAGCGATCGTGTTTCCAGGAATCGGGTTTGCCGAGAAGACAACCGTGTCGCCCTCCCGAATTTTCACTTGACGATGCTCCTGATTGGCGATCCGGGTCATGGCTGCCATTGGCTCACCTTGCGATCCGGTCGTCAAGATTAACACCTTGCTGTCAGGCATTTTGTTAACCACATTCAGCGGCACAAACAGATCGTCCTCACATTTGATGTAGCCCAAGTTACGAGCATGGGCAATCAAGTTGAGCATCGAGCGACCGATGACCGATACGGCGCGTTTGTGCTTCTTGGCGAGTTCCAAAATCATATTGATGCGGTGAACTGAAGACGCGAACGTCGTCACCAGTAGCCGACCCTCAGCCTGAGAAAAAACGCGATCGAGATTAGGAAAAACCGATCGCTCCGATGGAGTAAAACCTGGCACTTCAGAATTGGTTGAGTCGCTAATTAGGCAAAGCACACCTTTCTCACCATGCTCAGCCAAGCGTTGAAAGTCAAAATGTTCGCCATCTACTGGAGTGTGGTCAAACTTAAAGTCACCGGTGTGAATCACCACTCCAACAGGAGTATGAATAGCAACCGTGAAGCTGTCCGCCATGGAATGAGTGTTGCGCATATACTCCACCAGGAAGGAGGAGCCAATTCTTACCATGTCGCGGGGGCGAACCGTGCGTAGCTCAGTGCGATCGGAAACACCTGCTTCCTCCAGCTTGTCTTGCAGCAGCGCCATTGCCAACCGAGGCCCGTAAATGACGGGAATATCAAATTGCTTTAGGTGAAAGGCAATGCCGCCAATATGGTCTTCATGACCATGGGTAACAATCATGCCCTTGATTTTGTGGCGATTTTCTCGCAGATAGGTTATGTCGGGTAGAACTATATTCACCCCATGCATACCGTCTGTTGGAAATGCAAGACCTGCATCTAAAAGAACAATTTCGTCGTTGTATTCAAATACGCAGGTATTTTTGCCAATCTCGTGCAGACCGCCCAAGGGAATAACTTTCAGAGCGTTAGAAGAACCGTTTTGATTCATATGTGTCATTGTTTCAGCAATAGGTGTAGAAACTTTATTTTTGAGGCTAATAGGATGAGAAGTGGAGTGCAGCAATAGATTAAAAAGAATTTAGTGAATGGTACAAAAGACGATGCTGGGCAGACAAAACTTCGGTGAGGTTTTACAAAAACTCAGCCTTGTCGGTCTAAGGCACAGCATGGGAAAACAAAGCTATTTAGTTGTCTAGAAACTTGTAATTGTGCGTTAGGCGATCGCCGCATTCGTAGCAGTACTTGCTAAAAGCGCTCGACGAGAAAGGCGCCAATCGGTCAGCCTAGGCTGCCTCTAGTAATCCCAAATTTGCCATGACAGCTTCAAGATCTGGGACAAGGCTACCTAAATCGTCTTCAAGTGGCAATCGAGTCAAGCCCACTTGCCAACCTTGCAGTCTCAAAGCCGCCTTCAGAGGGATAGGATTGGCCGTAGCAAACAAAACCTTAAACAAAGGGAAAAGCTGAAGGTGAATTTGCGTTGCACTCTGCACTTTCCCCTGCTCAAAAGCCTGGATCATCTGCTGCAAATGCTGACCTACCAGATGGCTCGCTACGCTAACCACCCCGCAAGCCCCCACGGCAAGCATTGGCAACGTCAACGAGTCATCTCCAGAGTAAATATCAAATTCAGGAGGAGTTAAGCACTTAACCTGACTAACCTGATCTAAATTACCGCTAGCCTCTTTAATCGCAACAATATTTGGAATCTCCGCTAAACGGGCTACCGTTTCAGGCAGTAGATTCTGACCTGTGCGCCCCGGAATGTTATAAAGCATTAGAGGCATTTCAGGAGCTGCCTCGGCGATCGCCCGGAAATGCTTGTACAGACCCGCTTGGGGAGGTCTATTGTAATAAGGAACGACTTGAAGCGTTCCATCCAATTGTAGCTTATTTGCTTTCTGAGTGGCGGCAATTGCTTCGTCAGTTGAATTGGATCCGGCTCCGGCAATTACCTTGGCTTTTCCGGCGATCGCCCCCTGCACCACCTGAAACAGGTGATATTCCTCATCCCAACTCAGCGTCGGCGATTCACCCGTTGTGCCGCACACCACCAAAGTATCAGTGCCATGCTCCACTAAATGAACCGCCAGCTTTTCGGCAACATCGTAGTTGACGCTACCATCCTGATTAAACGGCGTGACCAAAGCGGTCGAAACACGTCCAAAACTCGTCACACTCTACTCACTCCTCACTTGCACTGATGGTCGCTGTCCTAAAGACTCACGTCAAAAATCTTTACCCTGCACATCCGGTCATAATTTCCTGGCTGCAATTCTTTAGCTGCATCCCTCCGGCTAAAACTAGGTAGACGCAACAGCCGACTGGGTTGGGTAGATTAAGCTCTGATTAGCTAGCAGTTCAGCAATTTGAACCGCGTTGAGCGCAGCACCCTTGCGAATTTGATCGCCACTCAGCCAAAGTTCTAAGCCATTGGGATTGGAAATGTCTTGACGGATACGACCAACCAGCACGTCGTCTTTGCCAGTTGCGTCGATCGGCATCGGAAAGTAGTTGGCTCCCCAATCTTCAACTACCTGAACTCCGGGTGCATGATTGAGAATCTCTCTCGCCTGAACCGCGCTAAACGGCTGATCAAACTCTAGGTTAATAGCTTCCGAATGGGCGCGCAAGACGGGAACCCGAATACAGGTGGGCGTAATTCGCAGACCAGGAACTCCAAAAATCTTGCGCGTTTCGTTCACCATTTTCATTTCTTCCTCACAATACCCCAAATCGTTGAGTTTGGTGTTGTGGGGAAAAAGATTGAATGCCAGAGGATAGGGGAAGATCTCAGTCTTGGGCTGCTGACCTTGCAGAATGGCAAGTGCCTGAACCTTAACTTCCTCCATTGCCCGCGCCCCTGCACCGCTTGCTGATTGGTAGGTGGCAGCCACAATTCGGCGAATCGGCTGAGCCTGATGGAGTGGATAGATAGCAACCGCCATCAGAATGGTCGTGCAGTTGGGGTTAGCAATAATGCCCTGATGGGCGATCGCTGCCTCTGGGTTAACTTCAGGAATCACCAGCGGCACCTGTTCATCCATCCGAAAAGCGCTGGAGTTGTCAATGACAACTGCGCCCGCCTCAACTGCCTTAGGCGCCCAGATCTTAGAAATAGAGCCACCCGCCGAAGCCAAGACCAGATCAACATTTTCGAAGGCGCGATTGTCCAAAGCTTCGACGATTAGGTCTTCGCCTGAAAATTTTAGCCGCTGTCCGGCTGAGCGAGGAGAAGCCAAAAGCTTTAGGTTTGCGATTGGAAAGCGGCGCTGCTCTAGGATGCTGAGTAGTTCAGTACCCACAGCGCCCGTCGCTCCCAGAATAGCAACTCGGTAAGGTCGGGGCAAGTTAATTTCCTCCAGTCAGTCTCATATCAATATCTACTATTCTCTTGTTGCTGCTTAACTTATTGCTGCTTGAACTTGCCAGTAGCTTTGAGCCTAGCTTGGCATGGAGCGATCGCCGCTAGCTCACAAAGCCTTGGATGCCTACAAGCCTATCTTATACCATGCTCTACTCTCCTTCACGTTCCGAAACATAGGGCGCTGAACCCTCAGAGGTGAGAAGTTAATGAGATTTACTGCGGTCTAGCTTTCGTTAGAGGCAGAATCGGCTAACATAACTAATTGCGGCAAAGCTGAGTTTTCTCCATGTCTATTCAGCGGTCTACCCGGATAGTTTGCTTAGCAGTCTAATACAACCTGCGACGAGAATTGCGATGAAAGTTACCCAGGAAAAATTACCCGCTAGCCAAATTGGTCTAGAAATTGAGATCCCCTCTGAGATGTCGAAGCAAGCCTACGAAAAAGCCCTCAAGGAGCTGACTCGATTTGCCGATATTCCTGGGTTTCGGAAGGGCAAAGTCCCCCGTCAGGTGTTGATTCAACGGTTTGGCTCTCTGCGAATTAAGGCAACAGCTGTAGAAGACCTGATTCAGGATGGGATTAAGCAAGCGCTAGACCAGGAAAAAATTGAGGCGATCGGCACTCCTCAGCTGCGTTCTTCGTTTGACGAGTTAGTTGTCCAGTTTGAACCTGGATCGGCACTGACTTTCTTGGCGGCAGTTGATGTGGCTCCCAATGCAACGCTGAGCCAGTACAAAGGGCTGGAAGCTAAAGCTGAAGAAGTGAAATATGACCCAGAGCAGGTAGATAAGGTGCTGGAAGGTTATCGGAAGCGATCGTCTACTTTAGTGCCTGTGGAACGTCCAGCTGAGGAAAACGATATGGCAACGGTGGATTTTGCCGGACGCTTGGCAGAGACAGCTGAAGGCGAGACAGAACCCGCCGAAATTCCGGGGGGCAGCGCCCAAGATTTTGAAATCGAACTGGTGGAAGGCGGCTTCATTCCAGGCTTCATTGAGGGCATCATTGGCATGGCTCTGGGTGAAACCAAGGATATTGCCGTCACATTTCCCGACCCTTATGCCCAGGAAGATTTGGCAGGTAAGCCCGCAGTTTTCACGATTACGCTGAAAGACTTGAAAGCGCGTGAGCTGCCTGAGCTAGATGACGACTTTGCCCAAGATGTCAGCGAATTTGAGACTTTGGCAGAACTGCGAGAATCTTTGGAGAAGCGCTATCAGGACGAAGCAGCAGCTAAGACTAAGAGCAATAAACAAGAGGCTCTGCTAAATGAGCTGGTCAAATACCTGGAGGTTGATCTGCCGGAAACGCTGGTTAAACAAGAGGTAGATTACTCCATTACCCAGACCGCCATGCGCCTGAGTCAGCAGGGGCTAGATATTCGCAAAACCTTCACCGATCAGATTGTGTCGATGTTGCGCGAACAGGCAAGACCCGAAGCCATTCTGCGCCTTCAGCGGACATTGGCTCTAGGAGAGGTTGTCAAACAGGAATCTATTCAAGTTACCCCTGAGGAGGTGACGGCGAAAGTCAGTGAAGTCATGGCTGAAATGGCGAGTCAGCCAGAAGCCGATCGCCAGGATATTGATGTCGATCGCCTTCGTCAAGCGATTGAAGATGATCTGTTACGAGACAAGATTCTCGACTGGCTTGAAGCAGAGGCAAACATCGAGCTTGTGCCTGAAGGCAGCCTGAAGCCTGCGGCTGATGAAACGGTAGATGAGCTAGCGATCGACGAAGTTTTGGAGATCGATGCAGCAGAAGCAACCCTTGATGTGAGTGCTGAGGCAATTGTAGAGGTTCCTGCAGAAGCGATCGAGACAGTTGAAGCTGAGGCTGAGGCTAAGGCTGGAGCTGAGGCTGAAGTTGAGCCTCAATCTACAGCAGTTGAGTCAACTGAGCCTCTAGAAAATCCCCCTTCTGGAAAACCGAAAGGTAAGTCAGCAAAGTCCTAACCTGTCCTTTGAGGTGTGACTGCCTGATTCCATTGCCTTGATTTCACAGACAGTTCACTCCTTACAGCGCTTTGCGCTTGGTTAAATATGGCTTATTTTTGTAGAAGCCTCGCGGAGCGAGGCTTCTACAAAAATAACTGTGGTTTGTGCAGTTGAAAATTGCTGTAAGGTGGGTTTCTTAAAGGAATGCTCTTAATCGGGGGATTTTTCTGGATTCCCCTAGTGCCTGTGCAGTTGAGGCATAATGGTCAAATAGATCCGCTTATTTGGAGTTTATTTTTCTCCTAATTTATGGCAAATTCTCAGTCTTCTCAATTCCCCTTCTCTGATTTCAGACCTTCAGAGCGGTCTTTATCCGATCGGGTGCTAGCTCAGTCCACCTCGCGAGGGGCTGAAGCCGTTGTGCCGATGGTGGTCGAGCAATCTGGCAGAGGAGATCGGGCATTTGATATCTACTCTCGACTGCTGCGGGAGCGCATCGTCTTTTTAGGAACACCTGTCGATGACACCGTAGCAGACTCGATTATTGCCCAGCTTCTGTTCCTAGATGCGGAAGATCCAGAGCGCGATATTCAGCTCTACATCAACTCTCCAGGCGGTTCGGTAACGGCAGGTCTAGCAATTTACGACACGATGCAGCAAGTTCGTCCTGACATCGTTACTATTTGCTACGGTCTGGCGGCTAGCATGGGCGCATTCCTGCTGGCAGCAGGTGCAGCCGGAAAGCGGTTGTCTTTGCCCAGTTCGCGCATCATGATCCATCAGCCTTCAGGTGGGGCGCAGGGCCAGGCGGTAGATATTGAGATTCAGGCAAAAGAAATTCTGTATCTTAAACGAACGCTAAACGAATTGTTGGCTTATCATACAGGACAGCCGTTTGAGAAAATTGAGGCTGATACCGAACGCGATTTTTTCATGTCCGCAGAAGAAGCGAAAAACTACGGGTTGATTGACCAGGTCGTTGTTCGCCACAACCTGCCCATGCCCGGAGAGTCCATTACCGCAGTCAAGTGAGGGGCGAATATGTCTAAGTATGACTCCCATCTCAAATGTTCATTCTGTGGTAAGTCGCAGGAGCAAGTTCGCAAGCTAATTGCGGGGCCTGGTGTCTATATCTGTGACGAATGCGTTGACCTCTGCAATGAAATCTTGGATGAGGAGTTGTTTGACTCTAGCGCAACGGTGCCTCAGCCCTCGGCTCGACGTGACAATCATTCAGACAAACGCCCGGTGCGATCGCCCAGTCTCTCCATGAATCAGATTCCCAAGCCAAGGGAAATCAAGAAGCATTTGGATGAGAACGTGATTGGTCAGGATGAGGCAAAGAAGGTGCTTTCTGTTGCGGTTTACAACCACTACAAGCGGCTGAGCTTTATTCAGAGCAAGGGAGCCGCAAAGCAAGAAGATACGGTGGAGCTGCAAAAGTCCAATATTCTGTTGATCGGGCCTACAGGCTGTGGTAAGACGCTGCTGGCGCAAACCCTGGCAGAGATGCTAGATGTACCCTTTGCGGTCGCCGATGCCACGACGCTAACCGAGGCGGGCTATGTGGGCGAAGATGTGGAAAACATCCTGCTGCGGCTATTACAGGTCGCCGATCTGGATGTGGAAGTGGCTCAGCGCGGCATTATCTACATTGACGAGATCGACAAAATTGCCCGCAAGAGCGAGAATCCTTCAATTACGCGAGATGTCTCAGGCGAGGGCGTTCAACAGGCTTTGCTAAAAATGCTGGAGGGAACGATCGCCAATGTGCCTCCCCAGGGAGGACGCAAGCATCCCTATCAAGACTGCATCCAGATTGACACCAGCAATATCCTGTTTATTTGCGGTGGGGCATTTGTGGGGCTGGACAAGGCAGTCGAGCAGCGGCTAGGCAAGAAATCGATCGGCTTTGTACAGCCAGGAGAGGGGCAGCCTAAGGAAAAACGGGCGGCGGATGTGTTAAAGCACATGGAGCCAGACGATTTAGTGAAGTTTGGCATGATTCCAGAGTTCATTGGTCGGGTGCCTGTGATGGCGGTCGTCGATCCGCTAGATGAGGATGCGCTTTCAGAAATTCTGACGGAACCTCGTAATGCTCTGGTGAAGCAATACCAGAAGCTGATGCGAATGGATAACGTGCAGCTAGAGTTTAAGCCGGATGCGGTACGGGCGATCGCTAAAGAGGCTTACCGTCGCAAAACGGGAGCCAGAGCGCTGCGTAGCATTGTGGAAGAGCTAATGCTAGACGTGATGTATGAGCTGCCTTCCCGCAAGGATGTAACGCGCTGTGCGATTACCCGTGAGATGGTAGAGAAGCGATCGACGGCTGAGCTGTTGGTTCACCCTTCTTCACTGCCGAAACCCGAATCTGCCTAACTCCGACATTCCCCAAAATGCCTTACATCAGTGTGCGCGGTGTTGATCACTACTACGAATGGATTACCGCCGACAATTCTCTAGATAGAAACCCGCTTTCAGACAAGCCCACCTTGGTATTTATTCACGGATGGGCAGGTTCTACACGCTATTGGGAAACCACGGCACGGGCGCTAACTGATCAGTTTGACTGTTTGCTGTACGATCTGCGGGGGTTTGGGCGATCGCTCCTCCCCCGACCGATTCCGGCAGAAGTAGAGGCTTTGGGCTATGAGCTAGAGGGCTACGCCGATGATTTGGCGCTGCTGCTAGAAGCCCTAAACCTGAAACGGATTTATCTTAACGCCCACTCTACCGGAGCCTCGATCGCCGTCCTGTTTGTCAATCGCTATCCTGAACGGGTTGAGCAGGTGATTCTGACGTGCAGCGGCATTTTTGAATATGAGGCGCGATCGTTCAAGCTTTTTCATCAGGCCAGCAAATATGTGGTGGGCTTTCGTCCAGGCTGGATGACCAAAGTTCCAGGGGCTGACCGGATGTTCATGACGCGGTTCTTGCGTCGTCCCATACCGGGAGCAGCTCGAAAAGCCTTCCTTGAAGATTTTGTCGCCGCAGACTACGAGGCCGCTCTGGGCACTGTCTACACGGCGGTTAGCCAAAGAGCTGCCGAGGAAATGCCCCAAGAATTCGCTCAGCTGCCTGTCCCGACGCTGCTGATCTCTGGGGAATACGACCAGATTATCCCAGCAGAGCTGGGTAGACGCGCAGCTGGGTTAAACGATCGCATTCAGCAGGTGGTGATGAGCAACACAGCGCATTTTCCCATGCTGGAGGATACAGAAACCTACCTCCAAGAACTACGGCAGTTCTTGCGTCTGCCCCAGGCGATCGGCTAAAGCTTACTCTAGTCCCAGCTCTCGTTTGAGGAGGCTGATTGACTTTGCGCCAATATAGTTGTCGCAGCAGATGAGATTTGGGGCACGAATCAGATCATCTCTGGCAACGCTGACTGCCGCCTTGACCGCGCTACAGCTTGCCTGATCAAAGCTAAAGACAGTCTGGGCACTTCGCACGATCGCATTCAGACGATAGGTGTCGTTAGCCTGTGCCGTCATAATCAGTAGGCTTTCACCCCGCAGGCTGTAAACAATTACCTCCGAAGCCCGCAAAATTCCGGGACTGAGGCTGACTAGCCCTAAGCAGCTATCTTTGGGCAGCTTCAGCAGCTTTTGAATCTCTTGGGCATAGTCATAGATATCGATTGGGATGACGCGCACGGATTTGGGAGAGGCGATCGCCTCCGCTTCTCCAATGAAGTAGCGGCTGGTGACAACCGTACCCGATCGCGCTTGATCCAGCACCTGAGCCAGTTCTTCCATGGGCACGAGCTGCACTGGGATATTGAGCGCCTGCTCCAATTCCTGCACCATCAGCTCACCCACGCCGATATCTTGAGTGGGCACCGTCACTAGCACACGGGCACTGCACCGCAGCCGCCAATCAATTTCTGCCAAAAACAGCTCTCGTGCTTGGGTAAGAGAACAGCCTTGCCCCAATAGCTCATCTAGACTGCGCTGCACCAGCTTATGGGCTTCGGGGTGCTGATCCATGATGGGGGAAGGCGATCGTCCCTTAGCATTCCCGCCCTCGTCGCCCTGCGCCCGCACATAGATACCCGAACCCGCCTGAGCATCCACAATGCCATCTTCTTCAAGCTGGCGATAAACTTTGCTGATGGTGTTGCGATGCAGCCCAGTTTCCATTGCCAGCTGTCGCGTGCTGGGCAACCGATGACCGGGCGGATATTGACGAGAGGCGATCGCAAAGCGAATTTGACTATAAAGCTGAGAAGATGCAGGGATATCGCTATCCGGTTGAATATGAAACCGAACCATCGAAGCCTCCACGACGCTCTGGCGTTTAGCTAAGCCAGATTTTTACAGATAACGGCAATCAGGGCAGGGCTTAATCTGTATCAAGCTACTGCAATTCTACTGAAGGAAGGACTGAACCATTGATTATTTCACGCTTTGTATGCCAATTGAGTATGCCTACTGAATCGCGATCGCCAATCTACCCAATTTTCTGGCAACGGCTGCGTCAATGATTTTATAGCTGTCACCAGTTTGCTTGGACAGTTAGGGTGGGGCGTTTCCGCCCCACCCTAACTGTCCCCGTTCTAACCGCCATGTTTACAGGCAAGACTTGACCCAGCGATCGCTTTCCAGACGATTTCCAGAAATAGTTTTCACCGCTAATTTCAAACCAGCGATCGCTTCTATTCCCAGCTTGCTAATTCGCTCATCCAATACTGCAACAGCGCGTTCATTTGGCTCCGTCTCGCCTCAAATGTTGCGGCTGTCCAGATGAGCAGTAATCCTAGGACAATCCCTGATGCCCAAAGCAGCGCCGAATAGGTGTAGATGAAGAGCCAGAGCAACCGCAAAATACGCAGCATGAAGGCAGCAGTACCAATATAGAGAAATGCCCGCACTCGCAGAATGATTCCCAGGAATACTAATCCCAACCCTAGCCCCAGCGCCAAGCCACCCATGACCCAGGCGGCACCCGTTTCAATCTCGGCTTGGTAATAGGCTGTAAGGCTAATGAGTCCGGTGGCGATCGATCGCATCCAGTGTCGTTGCTGCCTTGCCGAAGCGCTTTGCAAAGCTGGATCGACTTGGGCAATGTACAGCAGTGAACCACCGAAAACAAGGCTGAATCCTAGTAAGGTCAGCCAGTCTTGCTGATTTAGGTAGCGCAAAATTGCCCAGTCGAACAGCAAAAGACTGAGATAGCTGAGGCGAATTCGGCGCGTAGCTTGAGCTAACCAAGCATAGAAAGCAGCCGTAATCAGCAGGCTTTGAAGGGTGATAGTCCCGATCGTCAAGAGAATCGCTATGCCTGGAAGGATGACGGCAGTGTTTTTCCACGGGCGCACCGACCAACCCCCTCGCTGCCAGGGCAAGCAGTACAGCCCGATCGCTAGGAGAGAGGCGATCGCCCCTGTCCAGCCCGCCCACTCTGGAACCCAGCGATAGAACATATAGCCGAGAGCCGCGATCGCTTCCCAGATTCCGGCATATGTCCAGCCTTGGGCTGTCGAGCTTTCTGAAGCCGGAGTGCCTCTACCCATGGCTAAGGCATAGCCCGAAAGCGCACCCACTGTGCCCAACCCTAAAACAGCGCCCTGGTTACTGAGGCTAAAGGGGATGGCAAGCAGAGCTAAACCGCTGCCGATCGCCCAATGCAGATGGGCAATACTCTGAAGTTCGGCGGAGGTAAGGCGCAGGTAGGGGACCAGCCAGCGCGATAACAGCCGATTAGCGATCGCGATGAAGGCGGCTAGTCCGGCAAGCAGGATCACCCCATCGCCTGTGCTGCCTCCTTTAGCCTGAAGGAGCTGATAGATCAGCAGTTCGTAGGCGGCTACAGAGATCAGCAGAATGGACAGAACTGAGAAGGGCTTGAGGCGAAGCGATCGCCGTCCCACCCCTATGCCAATCAACGCGGTCGCCAGAGTATATAGCCCTGTGGTTGCTGCGAAACTGGTGTGTCCCATCAGCCAGCCTAAGCCCGCATAGCCCAACGGAATCAGATGCCAGCTAAAGCGGTAGGGCTGACTAGAACGTCTCACCCAAATATCTCCAGCAAGCTGGGTCAGTAACCCTAAACCCAGAGTGACGATCGCCATTTCCGTAATGCCGCCCTGACTGAGCTGAACTAGGGCGATCACCAGGATCTCAGTTCCCCAAGCCATGCCGCAGAAACCGAGGTTAGTCGGCTGCTGCCAAATGCGATAGGCGATCGCTCCAATCGTTAATCCGGCAGCTGTCGCGACGCTCCAAGTTGGCTCAAATAGGCAAAGGACAGTCAGCACTAACAGAGTGAGAATACAGAGGACGATCGCCCAAATATTGACCGCAAAAGCATAAAGTTCCAGCAAGATCGGTTGCTCTGACTGGCGTTGTAGTTCGTCTTGTGACGGCAATCTGCCCCGCAACAGCCCGTCTCGCAGCAGCCAGAGCAGCCAAAGATTTGCAGCCAAAAGATTCAAGGAAACTATGTCCGTGAACTGATCCTGTAGAGCGATCGCCACCCCCTCGAAACTCAGGGCAAACCCAACCGTTAAGAAAGCGGCAAATCGGCGGCGCAAAAGGCGGGTATTAAGCAGCATCAAAACTGTTGCCACACCCAGGCTAATCAGCCAAGCGTTCAATACATTCAGCAAGAGCAGTTGAGCGATTAGCATTGCCGCGCTCAACCATGCGGCAAATCGTCTGTTGGGAGAACGGCTGGAATACGATAGTCCCGTCAATCCAATCGGAATCAGCAAGCCGACCAGATTTTCGTAAGCCGAACTCGCGCTCAGGAATAGGGCAAAATAGCCCCATCCTGCCAAAACAAGCCCCAGATGCCAAGCGCTACGCTGCCAGCGGCTAGTTCCCTGACTCAAAAACCACTCGATCGCCATGCCCACCAGCAAAATCCTGGCATTGGCTAGATCACTCAGTCCGGGGAACAGCAGCTTAATCCAGCAGAGAACTCCCACCAAAGCGATGATGTGAGTGAGATACAAAATAGGCAAAGGCGATCGCCGCTTGCGACAGGCGAAAAACAGCGTTAGGGCAGAAAGCGTCAGGTTGAGCGATCGCAACAGCAGATTCTCCCAGCTCATCAGCGTTAGACCCAGCCCCAAAATCAGCGCTAAAGCCTCTACCTGACGAGACGATCGAGAGAAGCCTGACGCTAAACTTGACGCTAAACTTGCGCCTGAAATCTCGTTTGAAACTGATCTTCGCCGTAGCCAGACTGCTGCACCCAAGGTCAGCAGAATGTAAGGAAACCCACCCACTCCCACTAGAGCATCTGGCATCCCGCGATCGCCCCCCGTCTGAATTGCCCATTCGACAATCTGCTGTCGCAAGCCTTCCGGCACCATGCGCCACAGCAAAACATAGGTCTGTAACCCCACCCCAAAGATTGCCGCTACCGTAAATAAGCTCGATCGAGACTGCATAAGCTGAGACTGCATCCCATCGATCAGCAGCCACAGAATCAAGCCGCTAATGGCGATCGCTTGCCAAGGCGGCTCAGCAGAGATAGACACAAGCCAGCCCAGCAACAACAGCCCACTTCCTACCCAGCGCCAGATCTGCATCTGCTCTCGACGGTTCAGCCAGCCCAGCACCCAGCCACAAATGCTCAGCGCCAACCCAAGCTGATCAACAGGAACCTGCGCCGCCAAGATAGCCCGACCAATCAGCAGTAGCACCGCCAGAATAATGACGACGTTGGGTAAAGGAGAGTCTTGAGCAGACCCATTTTTAGGCGGTACATCCGGGGCGCTTCCCAGCTCTGCGCCTCCTGCCTTTGTCTCTCCTGTTTCTAAGCCTCCTGCCTCTGCGTGCTGAGACTGATTAGGCTGAAACTGCTTAGGGTGAGACTGATGAAGCTGAGACTGTTTCCACAGCAAAACGGCTGTTCCCACCGTGCCAAGATAGGTGGCAATTAGCGGCACGCTTTCCCAGCCCCAGCCCCAGTGCAGCCAGCTTAAACCAATGCTGTTGACCGCAATCAGCCGAAAGCGATCGCCGGAAGTCAGCCCCAGGCGCGGATGCAAAAGCCGTAGCAGAATGGCAGTCAAGCTCAGAGCAGCGATCGCACAAACCACCACTCCAACAAAACTCGCCCCCACCCTCAAGCCATCCATCATCCAAAAGTTGACGGGAATAATTAGCAGCGTGGCAAGCTGCAACATCCGTGACGTGAGGCGCAAGCGGGTCTGTCGGGCTGTCCAGAAACTCGCTAGCGCAAAGGCGATCGTGTAGGCAAACAAAATGCCATACTGTCCGATCGCCGAAAAGTTCTGCCACTGAGTCGCCGCCAAAACGCCTGAAGAAACGACCACCATAAACACGCCCAGAATCAGCAGCCAGATAATGCTGACCTCTGCCATAAAGGATCGGAGCGATCGGGTGAAGCGGCTGGGAGGGCGAGGAGATGAGGCTAGGACAGGAGGGGGCGAAGAGTCAGGACGTTGGAGAGCATCGGCAAAATCTGTAGAAGCGGCGACAGGCTCCAAAGCCATTGCAGAAGCGGCAAGGTTCCTCTCGGCAATAGGCTCCGCGATCGCGACTGGATAAGCTGGCACCGGACAAGTCAGGTACTTTTGGCAAAACTCCACAACCTGTATGTCAGATAGCAGAGAAAGGCGCATCCACGAGTCCAATCCCACCAGCAACTCAGAACGGCTCAATTGCTCTGGAGTCAGCCGAAGAATGGCGGAGCGATCGCGTAAGGAAGCCATAGACTTACGGGGTGCAGCCCGACGGTGAAGAATGTGTTCAGTCTAGTCTTCCCAATCTTGCTCCCATAAAGATGCCTTGCCAGAAGTCATAGGTGGCATAACGGCAAAAGGCTGAGCTTTGACTCTATCTAGTCAAAGCTCAGCCCTCAACCCATTGTTTTGAACTCTAGATGCTAAAGCTACTGCATAGAAAATTCAGACAGAGGCTTCAGCTTGTTCAGAGGCTTCCTCCTCTGTCACTGACAATCCTGCGGCTCTCGAAACTACGGTATTCAGACGGGTTCTCACCTGACGACGCTCTTGTTCCTGGTAGATCAGCGCACCTAAGTGAATGACGGAAAGCACGATCGCCACCCCAGACAGCACATAGCTGTGAAGCGTATACATATGCTGAACCGTGATGGAATTTACGCCATTGCCACCCGTAAGAATGTCACGCAGGTAAGAGCCAATGAGTGGAATAATCTCGATCGTCTTCAGCTCTACCTTGTAGCGCCAATAGCCTACCTGATCCCAGTCCAGAATAATAGCAGTCCAGCTGAGACCGATCGCCACAAGCGCATAGAAAATTCCGCTAATCCAGGCGGCAATCCAGCTTGGGCGAAACTGCCGTCCTAAAAACATCACGACAATTTGCAGTAGCGCAATCACGATAAGACCATTACCCGCCAAATCATGCAAGCTGCGGATTAGAACGCCGCTAGGAATCATTTCTGTGATCCGACGAAGAGAGGTAAAAGCTCCGCCTGCGGTAGGTTCATAATAAAAAGAAAGCAAAATGCCCGTGACACCCGCCAGAATGACGAGGGAGAAGGCGGCAACTGCTAAAACGGTGGCACTGCGCTGTAGCGCAAATCGGTACTCTATGGTTCTCATATGCGGTTTGGGGATGCGGTTTGAAGAGTCGTAGATCTAAAGCGAGTGTGAACTTCAGGCATCGCCTCTGAGCTTCAACTTAGTGACATACCTGCAAGTCATCGCCCCGGTAGAAAAATAATTAAATTATTTAGTTTTGTAACCATTATAGTAATTTTTTCTTAATCTTTTGCAATCTTCCAATTTGGAGAGAGCCAAGAAGCTTTTTTGAGGTTGCTCGCAGTTGAATAGCGCTGCGAAATTTCTCAGGCAGGAAATCTGTAGAAATCATTGTCTCAATATAGGTTTGTCAAAGTCTTAAGATTAAATCGATAAGATGAAGAGATAACGACTTCTACTAGCGCCTTTGCCAAAACGCATCTGGCAAAAGGCTCGGTTGAGGTTGTGCTCTACTCCGAAGTTGCATATCCCCACTCTAATGATTCCTGAATTATCAAACGCGATCGTTGCTCTAGAGGATATTCCCGCAGACTGGATCGGGCTGCGGGCAGTCAAAGAAACGGTTGGGCATCGCCATGTCCGGGACGGCAATCCCCAAACGAACGGTAAATCCCTTAACCGTGGAATTATGGTGGAGGTGCTAGCTCAAGGGCAAATTGGCTATGGCGCGACCAATATTCTGACCTTAGACAGCATCCGATCGGCAGCTCAAACGGCGTACCGACAGGCATTAGCCGCCAGCGAGTGGTCTCTTCACCCGTTGACGACTGCCGTTCGCCCCAAGGTAGTGGGTCAATACCTTTCGCCTTTTGTGAAACCCCTAGACGCGATGACTCCCGGCGAAATTAATGATTTGCTGGTGCGGCTGTGTCAAACCCTCAAGGTGTCTGACCAGATTGTGCAGACCAATGCCACCGCGATCGCTAATGAGACAGAATCCTGGTTTGTCAGCAGCAACGGCTCAGAGGTCTACCAAAAGTTTTTGATGCTGGAAACGCACTATGGCGCAACGGCTCAGGACGGGGCGATCGTGCAGCAGCGGAGCAATAATGGCTATTTGGCGCACTGCTATCAGGGCGGCTGGGAGCTTTTCCCCAAAGCAGATTTGTGGCAGCGGGCACAGCAGGTTGGCGAACAGGCAGTAGAGCTGTTGACTGCTGAAGAATGTCCGGCAACTACCACCACACTGGTTCTAGCACCTGATCAGATGATGCTGCAGATTCATGAGAGCATTGGGCATCCGTTAGAACTCGATCGCATTTTGGGTGACGAGCGCAACTATGCCGGGGGCAGCTTCGTCAAGGCTTCCGACTTTGGAGAACTAGTCTATGGCTCCAAGCTGATGAACGTCACCTTTAATCCGACGATCGCCGGAGAGTTTGCCAGCTACAGCTTTGATGACACTGGAGCACCCGCCACCCGTGAGCATGTGATTCAGGACGGCGTGTTGCTGCGGGGCTTAGGCAGTCTGGAAAGCCAGACGAGAACCGGAATTCCGGGCGTATCCTGCGCCCGTGCCTCCTCCTGGAACCGTCCGCCGATCGATCGGATGGCGAACCTCAATCTGGAGCCAGGAACAGATTCCTTTGAAGACTTGATTGGAGACATTGAGTCGGGAGTCTACATGGAGTCAAACTGCTCCTGGTCAATTGACGACCAGCGCCACAAG
Organism: Drouetiella hepatica Uher 2000/2452; assembly: GCA_019359505.1. Classification (GTDB taxonomy): domain Bacteria; phylum Cyanobacteriota; class Cyanobacteriia; order Elainellales; family Elainellaceae; genus Drouetiella; species Drouetiella hepatica. The sequence goes on from JAHHHD010000002.1 coordinate 75,161, forward strand.
TTCCAGTTTGGCTGTGAGTACGCCAAGCTCATCGAAAAAGGCAAACTCACCAAGACTTTGCGCAACCCCAACTACCGCGCCACAACTCCCCAGTTTTGGCACAGCTTGACTCGCGTGGGCGACGAATCGACCTGGCAAATGTACGGCACTCCCTACTGCGGCAAGGGCGAACCTAATCAGGCAATTCGGGTAGGGCATGGTTCTCCAGCCTGCGTATTTTCGGATGTAGAAGTGTTTGGAGGTGGGGCATGAAATTAGTTGAGCAAGCAAATTTGAGCGCCGATATTGCCCATCGGGAAGCCATATTCGATCGCCTGGTGGAAGCTCTGCTGTCTGACTTACAGTCGGGTGAGCAGGCAAAGCTAGAGCTGACGGGCGAACAGAGCCAGTTTGTCCGGTTTAACAATGCCAGAGTGCGGCAGACGGGCTGCGTCACCGACGGCGAGATTAGCCTGACCCTGATGGACGATCGCCGCAATGCCTATCGCAGCTTTCCGTTTACGGGAGATTGGGAGGTAGATTGGCGGCAGGCTAGCATGGCACTGGCTGAATTACGGCAAGAAGTGCCTCAGTTGCCTGAAGATCCCTATTTAGTGCTGCCAGCAGGCAATGCCACCAGTAATGATATTCATACAGGCAAGCTCTTGGCTCCAGAGCAGGTCACGAGCGCTATTTTGCCTGATGTGGTGGGTCTAGACTTTACGGGAATTTACGCGGCGGGTTTGCAAGTTCGTGCCTTTGCTGACTCTGCCGGACAAAAACACTGGTTTGCCACCGAGTCTTTTGCGCTGGACTATTCTCTGTTTACGGCAGATGGACAGGCCGTGAAAGGCACCTTTGCCGGAAACGAATGGAATGCAGAGGCATACACCGCCAAGCTTGCCGACTCGAAGCAGCAGCTAGAGCGACTGGGGCGATCGCCCAAAGCTGTGCCCAGAGGACAATATCGCACCTATCTCGCGCCCTCTGCCGTTGCCGATCTGCTAGGAATGTTTTCCTGGGGCGGCGTGAGTGAATCGGCGTTGCAGCGGGGAGACAGCGCTTTGACCATGCTGCAACGGGGCGAGAAAAAGCTTTCTCCTCACTTCACCCTGACCGAAAATTTTCGGCATGGGCTGGTGCCCCGATTTAATGACTGGGGAGAAATTGCACCCATGGAGCTACCCCTGATTGAACAGGGTGAATTGGTTAACACGCTGATCAACTCCCGTACCGCCAAAGAGTATGGCAAAACTGCCAACGGAGCCAACGGCATCGAGTCATTGCGATCGCCCGATCTCTCTCCTGGCAATCTGCCCGCCGCAGAGATTCTACAGGCACTAGGCACAGGGCTATATCTCTCCAATCTGCACTATCTGAACTGGAGCGATCGTCCTACCGGACGTGTCACGGGCATGACTCGCTATGCCTGTTTCTGGGTAGAAAATGGCGAAATCATTGCACCGATTGAAAACTTGCGTTTTGACGAAAGCCTGTATCGCTGCTTTGGCGATAATCTGGTGGCGCTGACTACCTTCCAGGAATTCATTCCAGAGGTTGGCACTTATGATCAGCGATCGCTGGGTGGAGTTTGGGCACCGGGCATTCTTGCGGACGGATTTACTTACACGCTCTAGATGAGAATTTTAGATTTTGGATTTTAGCCTCAATCCAAAATCTAAAATCGTTTTCTCCTCTGCCTCCTCCGAAAAAATACATCATGCCCCTTACCATTCAGGATCTCCAGCACTTTCAAGAGGATCACCCTGACTACCGTCTAGAGCTAGTTGACGGAGAAATTATTGTTATGAGTCCATCTGGATTTGAGTCCAATGAGGTAGCCGCCGAAATCATCCGGCAGTTGGGCAACTGGGTACGTCCTCGACGTTTGGGCAGAGTTCTCGCCTCTAGTGCCGGATATATCTTGCCTAATGCTAATGAAGATGTTCGTGCCCCTGATGCTTCCTTTATCCGAGCCGATCGCCTCAAACGCACAACCAGCGAGTTTGCTCAGCTTGTCCCAGATCTCATGTTTGAAGTTGCCTCAAAGAGCGATCGACCTGAAAAACTCCGCATCAAAATCCGCACCTTCTTAGAGCTAGGAACTCAGGTTGGCATTCTGGTAGATCCCAGAATCCATGCGCTAGAAGTCCACCATGCGGAACAAGAAGCGATCGTCCTTCGAGATGGTGATGTGTTGGCTTTGCCAGAGTTGCTGCCAGAGTGGGAAATGGAAGTCTCCAGCATCTGGGCACCCGAATTCGACTAGGACGCTTTGCTGAAGCACTTTGAAGCGATTTTAGAGCGGAACAGAGTAGCCCAAAGCCGCTTTAACGCGGGCAAGGGTGGGGTTGGCGATCGCCTCAGCGTTTTCTCGCCCCTGCTTCAAGACGCTTTCCAGATATCCCGGCTCAGCCATAATGTCCTGATATTTGTCCTGGATGGGCTTGAGGGCGGCGATCGTCGTCTCCATCAGCAGTGGTTTGAACTGTCCCCAGCCCATGTCAGCGCATTCTTGAGTGACAGCTTCTTTGGTCTGATTGGACAAAATCATGTAGAGCGTTAGCAGGTTGTGGCACTCTGGACGCCCTGGGTCATCAAAAGTCAGACCGCGCACCGAATCAGTTTTGCAGCGCTTAACCTTTTGCTGAATAGCCTCCGGCGGGTCGAGCAAATTAATTCGACTTAGCTCCGACGGGTCAGATTTCGACATTTTGCGGGTGCCATCTGTCAAGCTCATCACCCTTGCCCCTTCTGCACGAATCATGGGTTCCGGCAGCTTCAGCACTGGCTGCTCTTCACTGCCGTAGAGATAGTTTAGCCGCGCAGCAATGTCTCGCGTCAGCTCTAGATGCTGCTTTTGATCTTCGCCTACAGGTACCTTATCAGTGTCGTAGAGCAAAATATCTGCCGCCATCAGCACCGGGTAATCCAACAAGCCTGTCCCGACATTTTCAGCTTGCTTGATCGCTTTTTCTTTAAACTGCACCATATCTTGCAGCCAGTTCAAGGGCGTAATGCAGTTGAGCAGCCAAGTCAGTTCACTATGGGCAGAAACATGGGACTGGACAAAGACACTGGCGTGTTCTAGGTCAATGCCGCAAGCTAAGTAGAGCGCAGCCACTTTGTGCGTGTCAGTCGCTAGAGCTTTGGGATCATGGGACACTGTGATGGCGTGTAAATCGACCACGCAAAAGAAATTTTCATAATTGCTCTGTCCTTCAACCCAGTTGCGAATTGCCCCCAAATAGTTACCTAGGTGAATGTCTCCCGTTGGCTGAATTCCAGAAAAGATGCGCGGCTTGCCCATAGGTACGAACTCAAACTCCCACTTGACCTGTCAGTGAACACCTATCTCTCTATTATTTCGCCATTTTGCCTGAGCGATCGCCCATTCGTCACGCCTTGCTTAAAGAATTCTGTCCGAGGAGTGAAACCCGAACATTAACCCGAACATTGCTCCGCAACACCGATTGGTCTAAATTAACTATAGTTTAAGAAATGTAACAGTTCACAAATCATGTAGGAGCGCCGTCTCCTCAAAAACAGAGGTTCCACTATGGCTCTTATTTCCACCGATGCGATCGCCCAATTTCAAGCCTGTCTGGCGCTGGCACCTGACGTTACTCGACATCTCGAAGCGCACCAATTGTTTGCCGAGCTTCAGTCTAGTCTGGCGATCGAGAACCCCTTAGCGGCAGAATTGCTGGCTCTAGCCTGGAAGGATGTGATTGCAGCAAGGCGATCGGCTGCCTTCTGGGAGCAAATCTCTGATGTTGAGCGCGATATGTCTGAGCAAATGGTGGCAACTCACACGAATCTGCAACAGAACTACTTGCGGCTGATGCAGGAGTTGTAGAGTCATTTGCTTAGAGTGGCTTTATGGAGTGCGGTGCTGATCTAGCCAAGCCAGCAGATCCTCTAGTCGCTCGAAATCAACTAGGAATTCACCTAATTCCTCCAAGGTGGGTAGAGATAGACTTTTGATTTGCGATCGCACCTCTTCAGGCAATTCCTGTTTGAGCCGACGAGTCAATTGCCTCAAAATCAGGAGAACAGCTTCGTCTTTCCGTCCTTCTTGTTGTCCTTCTTGCCGTCCTTCTTGTTTGCCCTCTTCTTTGGCTTCCTGGTAAACTCTGGTTTCCTTAAGACTCAGTCCAAGCATTGCTTCTACCTCCACTCGGCTCAACTGCGTAAATTTGTAAACCATAATTGTGGTTACTAACTCCATTATGGAGCGACTTGTGCCGGGGGCTATTTCCTCCTGGCGCGATCGCTCCAATAGGTAGCGGGCTTCTTCGGGTGCCTGATTGTCTTGCACTGTAGTCAGCAGCATGAGCGCCATACCCATGGGCAACTGGCGGATGTCGCCTAATTCATTCAAGTACACCCGATGCACCTGGTCGCTGCCCAGAAGCGATCGATAGGGATGCACCTCGCTTTGTTCTGCCGATCGCCCTGGATAAATCACGACAGCTTGCCAATCTGAGAAGCGATCGCGGTTGCGGTAGAAATAGAGAAAAGCTTCGCCAAACAGCCGCTCGTAAAGCTGCTCGTCTTTTTGGAACTGCACTTCGCAGAAGTAGACGACTCCTGGATTTCCGGTGTCGGGCGGCAGAAACACGCCGTCGATTTCAAACTTGGGTTCTTTGACGGCGACAGAATCGAAGCGATAGTCTGCTGCATTGGCGGGCAAAGTTGAGAGCAGTTCAAACAGGAGTGTTGGAGATTGCTGGAACAGCCTGTAAAAGATGGAGTCTCGGCGCATGGGCAGCGATCGGCAGGGGAGCTAGATGGATTGTATTAGTGTCAGTTTATGGTTGCCATCTATTCTAGAATCGCTAGTGATTGAGTACGATCGACAAAGATAAATGCAAGGCTTTGAATATGGCTGCACTAGCGGAAATTACAGAGGCGATCGCCCAACTCCCTGACCCTGACGTTCGTAAGCTGGCTGTGTGGCTACAAGACTATCTAGAAGAAAATTGGGATCAGCAGCTTGCGGGTGACGTTGCAGCAGGACGGCTAGATGGCTTGATTCATCGGGCTGAGGCGCAGATCGCTGCGGGTCAGGTGAGGGATCTAGATGAAGTCACTTTACTCTAGATCTAACTGTTGCTTTAGCGCTTCTGGTATCCTACTCCACATCATTAATCCTCGAACTTCATCCCACTCTGTACCCTCATCCCAGAAAATTTCTTTAAGGTTGGTATCGCTGAGATTTGCGCCACTGAGATCTGCTTTCCTAAGATTAGCACCGCCTAAATCTGCACCGCCTAAATCTGCACTACGAAGGCCAGCACTACGGAAATTTGCATTACGAAGATTAGAGCTATCAAGATTTGCCCCATCGAGACTTGCTCCATGAAGATTTGCCTTTTGTAGAATTGTGCTGCGAAGATTTGCATAATTTAAAGTCGCATCACTTAAATTTGCATGGCTTAGGTTTGAGCCATACAGCTTTGCATCATAGAGAAGTGCGCCACTGAGGTCAGCACTCTGGAGATTTGCATAGGAAAGATCTGCGCTAATCAAATTTGCGCGAAAAAGATCTGCGTGAGATAAGTTAGCATTTGTCAGATCAGCACTGGCTAAAATTGCGCCACTGAGATTTACACTGCTAAGATTTACGCCGCTGAGATTTGCACTACTAAGATCTGCATCGCTAAGGTTTATGTTACTCAAAAATGTCCCAGCAATTGATCTAAAAGCAGTAGTGCTAACGCAGTAACTGTACCCAATGACTTTAAGCAATCTCTCTGCTTGAAACTCTGTTGTATTGGATAAACCACAAGGATAAAAAACGATTGCCTCTTTCAAGTCCTCTCTCGATCGCCCATATCGATTCAATTCCAGCAGCAAGATCATCACGTTCAATCCGGCATACACATCCACCTGCCGCAACCCGATCGCCTTTCCTGAATCCTTCAATTGTTCCTTCAATAACCGCATCTTTTTCTGCGGCAGATTTTCTGGCGGGGCATCAATCAATTCGCCATCGCACCAGCGCAGATAGAAATTCTCCAGCCGCTTGAAGAGGCGCACGGGATTAAACTCTGGGCTGCGGGTGAGCAGCGCCATCAGGTATTCCACAATTTCTGGGGTTAGTCCGCCATAGCCCAGCAAATCGTAGATTTGCTGGGCTATGGCGCTATCAGGGATCAAGTCCTGCTGCTGACGCTTCACCTCAATTTGAGTAGACCAATCCTCGATCGCCTCCTTCAACCGCTCTGCACAGAGAAACTCGCTGAAACTCTTGTGGGCAAACTCCACGGAGCCGCTGCCTTTGCGTCCGGGCTGCATGTAAAAGGCGGCTAGGGCATTCCGCAGCGGACTTTCGCTTAGGCGAGTTTGGGCTTGCTCCAAAAGCGATCGCGCCGTATCATCTCCCTTCAGGCGTTCTTCGATCATGGCGATCGCTGCACATTCGCCGCCAGACTGCACCACGCATAGACCCGCCTCCGCCAGAATTCGCCGCAGTCCGTCGGTTTCCAGCTCGGTCAAATCTCGGTTCAGCAGCTCAGGACGCTGCTTGGTCAGCACCCAATTCAGCGTTTTCTCATAGATTAAGACTTTGGCGTTGGTTCCCTCCGCCGCCTCAAACATCTCGACGGACAGTTCGCCATCTCGATGCATGGCGGCAAGCAGGTACAGCAGCAGCGGCTCACGAGATAGCTCACGAACACGATCGGGCAACCGCTCATCCTGCAAAATACTGGTCAGGTAAGCCGTATTGGTGTGGACGAGCTGGCTCCACTGCCCCAGCCATTGTGCCTGAAGCTCGTCATCCATCGGTAGCAGCTCGACTCGCGCCAGATTGGGCGGCATCAGGCGCTCCACGCTTTGCAGAGAGAGCGATCGCCCCGTAATTATCACCCGATGACGCTTCTCAGAGTTTTGGGCGCAGCTTTCCTGAAATCTGCCCACCTGGCGCAAAAAGTCCTCCAAGCCGCCGCTGGTTCTGCCCTCCATCAGCAGCTCGTCGAAACCATCCAGCAGAAACACAAACCGCAGATTGCGATCGGTCAGCCAGCCCGGATCATTGTCGGCAAAGTCTCGATCGACGGCTTTGCGCAGCGTCTCCTCAAAATCTTTGGCGAGCGATCGCACATCCCGCAGCCGAATCAGGATGGGTGTCCAGCGCGGATGCTCATGTTGCCGCACCCAGTCGGCAAACATCCGGCAAAATACGCTCTTGCCGCGCCCTGGATTGCCCTGGATGAAGAGAACTTTGTCCTGCTGGCGATCGTCGTTCAAAGCCTGCCTTGCCCAGTCTTCAATGGCGATCGGCGGAGTTTGATCCGGCTCTCCGTCTGGCTTGAGCCGCTGCGCCTTCAGCGGCACATAGATCTGGCGAAACGTAAACGACTCGTTGAAAACGGGTTCGCTTGGTCGTGGCTTAATCTGCTCTTCCAGGTAGGTGTCGATGCTGAGATACTTTTCAAACTCCTCTCGACTCTTGCCGCGATACCATTCTCGCAACCGCTGTACGTCCTCACCCATCTCAGCAAGGGCAGCATCCATGTAGCGATTCGTGTCTTGTGCCACCTGCTTGGCAAGCTTTTGGGCTGCCTCTGGCTTAGCGCCCAACTCCTGCAAGCGGGCGATCAAAATCGCGTTATATGCCTTTGCCAGGGTTGAATCCTGGAAAAACAGGAGGGCTGCTTGCGCTTGGCGATCACTCAACTCCAAATCGTCCAACCGTTGCAGTTCTTGTGTCGTTAGTGCTGAAGCAGGTTTGTTACCCTGTCGCTTCAGCCGCTCTCGGTACTGGGGAACATCCAAGAACTTGACTTTGAAGCTTTCCAGGTAAGCTGCCTGACTGACTAGGGCGATCGTCTGTGCCAAGGTCGGCTGTTTTTTCGTCACCTTTAGGGCAAATTTCAGCAGCCCTGTGGCAATCTTGACGAATGGCAGCGTCGATTCCGCCAATTCTGCCAGCGGCGAGTTCAGCACCTCTAGCAAAGAGCCACCCTGCTGAATCAGCGGCGCAAGTTTGCGAATCTCCGGCTTTTCCAGAGCATCGGCAAGTTCAAAGGTGGCTTTGGCGATTTCCGCCGACCCTTCTACTGTTCCCGTCGAAAAAAGGCTTTTGAAAATCTTGCCCATCTGCATGGTTTTTCTCCTGCCGCCTAAGGCGCGTTCTCCCACTCAGGAGTCAAGCTGCGATAGTTAAATTGTGCTGCCGCCGGATGGCAAGCGACACAGCTCTGCACATTAATGGGCTGGGAAAACTCGACTTTGGGATGCAGCGCTTTGAAATAGCGAGACTGCCGCAGCCTATAAGGCACCTGCTCACCCTGGTTTGTAGGACGGGAATAAGTTGAAATGTATTTCCAAACAATTTCTAGCGAAGGCTGAGTTAGCACTGTAAGCTGAGCGCCGTAGTGCTGCGAGTCCGGCAAGAGCTGCGCCCAGGTCTGGAGGGGCATGACGGCAGGCGGTAAGGCGACATGACAGGTGGCACAGTTTTTTAGATAAAGCTCTTGCCCAAGCTGATAGCGAGCCGGAACGATGTCGGTTGTTTCTGTAGCCGTCTCTACGATTGCGGCAGGCATCTGGGCTTGAGCCAAACCCCAGCCCAAGAGAGCGCTCCAACAGAGAACGAGGAAGAACAGAATCACAGGGCGGCGGCGAAACTGGCGACGGGGCGGCAAAACCTTAAGTTGAGGCAGTCGAAATGGCATAAGTTTGCGTGCCACCTAAATCTATGGCTGAAATCTAGAAGTCTCTAGCACGATAACTCTGCAAGGTCAGTTTGTCATGAATTTCTTCCGATTGGCGATCGCATCTCTCATCAATGGCAACCGCCAAGGCGGCTAGGACGGGGACATTTTGGTGGGGCGCGAAGCGCCCCACCAAAATGTCCTAAGCAAACTCATGAGTAGATCTCCAAAATATCGCCCTAAAATCCAAAATCGCAAATTTAAAGGGGCATAATGCAGCCGAATGGCAACTTGGCTACATATTGGTTCCACAAAAAGGAGCGAAAATCAAGGTCTGTTTCTCCTGCCTCAATCAGCTTTTCTGGAGGAAGAAAGATTGACTATCACCGATTGTCGCCACGTGCAGTTTTGCATCCACGATGGAAGCATTAGTCCAATTAGCGCCAGTCAAGTTAGCGCCAGTCAAGTTAGCGCCAGCGAATCCAGTGCCCGTGAGATCGATTTTAACCAGTTGCAGGCTTTATTTCAGGTCACGGCTTTCTGGGCAAGCGATCGCTCCCTTGAAGACTGGGCAACGGCGATCGCCCACAGCAAGCCTGTCGTCACCGTGTGGGATGGCGATCGGCTAATTGGCTTTGCTCGCGCCACGTCTGATGGCATCTACCGCGCCACAATCTGGGATGTGGTCATTCATCCCGACTATCAAGGAGCCGGACTGGGGCGCAAGCTGGTAGAAACCGTCCTCATGCACCCTCACATGAATCGTGTGGAACGCGTTTATTTGATGACAACGCATCAGCAGCATTTTTACGAGCGCATTGGGTTTGAGTGCAATTCCAGTACCACAATGGTGCTGTTTAATCGGCAGGTTTCTCAGGCAGGATTGCCTGTTGCAGAGCCGCACAGCGCCCCTCAATCAGCGTCGCCCTAACCATTGCGCAACTCGGATGCGCGTCGAGACATAGAGCGGTAGCTGATAATGCTCGACCACAAGCCAGCTCACCATCAGAAAATGAATGCCAAACGTGCAGATGACCCAGACTTTTGGGAACCAAGCCCAAGTGCTGGTGGGTAAGGGCGGAAAGAGCGCTGAGGACAGCCAGACGATCGAGCCAGGTAGCGTCACTAAAATAATGCCAATCAGCCAAACCACCAACGTCAGGCTAGGGGCATCTCGGTAGACCGATTGCCACTTTTGACCGTTCCATCGCCAAGACATCGGCTGAGAGCTATCGACCACCTGAATCGATTGGGTGGGCAAATTGGCGCTAAAAATATGCCGACAAAAGCTGCAAGCAAATGCATCCATCAGCGTCATTGCCGAAATTTGACCATGCCGACAGACCGGACAGACGTAGGAGTCCTGATAGTTGAGAGCAGACTCAGACAGCAGGGTCGATGTAGGCTGAAGCGGTGTCTTGGGCAAGGGGTTTAAAAATAGGGTTTGAGACGGCACGATCGCTAAGGTGCTGTCCAAATTGTAGACCTATCCTCCTATCTCAGCTACTTATCCTATCTCAGCTACTTAGTAGGTCTGATCTACCCACGGGAGCCGATCGCCTTAATCACCTCTGCACCATCTTGTTCCAAAATCACCACAGGCTCAGCGCCCATTTCGACGCGCTTCACCAGAACTCTGCCATTTGACAGACGATCGCCCACGCTGACATAGCGGCTGGTGCGCTCATCTGGAGCTTTAATAATAATGCTAGTGGTGTTTCCAGCCTGAACGACTCCGCTAACCTCGATCGCCTGAGCAGCGCTAATGGGTGGCACGGCAGGAATAGCGCTGGTAGGTGCGGTCACACTTGCCGGAGGCTGGAATGCCGGGAAGGTTCTAGGGACAGAAACCGTTGCAGTGGCTGGCGCAGAGGACGCAGGAAGGGGGATAACGCTAGGTGCGATCGGCGGGGTTTGAACGGCAGCTCTTGTGATGCTGGTCGGAGCCATTAGGAGCGGGGCGAAGGGATCAGGGCGATTCGTTACCACCTCCGGCAGACGCTCCGGGGCGGCAGTGGCCGGAATCAAGTTAGGAACAGGAACTGGCTTCAGCGCCGTCGAGGTCAAAGGCTGCTGAATAGCTGGCGGAGCCACTGCATTTTCTAGCGACACTTCGGGAGTCGATACGTTGGCAGGGCGGCTGGTGCAGCCCGCCGCTACAGATAAGAGAAAAGCTGTGCTGGCGATCGCCCCAACTTGCCTCACCTGGCTTACTCTCATTCCCGGTCTGATCCTGATATGCCTGATTTTCATCGATTGCGCCTTCATTGTTAACCTTCCTCACCATATTTTTCAGGAGCACTTAAGGGTCGCGCCTCAAAACCCAGCAGAGATCCCTGACTTCAAATGATAGTCATCCTGGCTAAAGAAGGAACAAGAATTTCGAGAATGCCGACAATTTCCTTTAATTTAGGGAAAAGTCCGAGCGGAGCCGCAGATCAATATCGGTTTCAGGCTCTACTACCACCACTTCAACCTCCTGCCGTCCGCGCAAAAGCACTTCTGCCAAAACGCCTAGTCCCGCGCCGCCAATCACTTCTAGAGGATTGATCTTGCCAAAGATTTCTGCCAAGACGGCTGCCGCACCGCCCCCGATCGCCGCACCTCTAAGAATGTCGGGATTGCTGCGCCTGCTGATGGTTTCAGTCTTCGTGATAGGGCTAGAGGTGGCATCAATGGCGCTGCGATTGTTCTGAAGAATGACGTTTTCGGCGAAAAACTGCGTGCCGCCCTCTACGGGCTGAAATTTGCCTTCAATTTGGCTACCTGTCGGAATTAGCACGGTGCCTCTTGCGGTTAATACATCTCGCGTCACGGTCAGCGTCACAGGCAGCGTTTCATCTTTTTTCAGAATAATTCTCTCTGCTTTGTCGTAGCGTAGCGGAATCAGCGTTCCGGTGGGCACTGCCGATCGCCGCCAGGTATCTGGGAAAGTCTGCGCTGGAGAAGTTCGTGTGGGGAACGATGGCGGCGGCGGAGTTGGAATGGAGGTCTGAGCGATCGCAGCCGCCACAGGAACAAGTAGAGACGAGGCGATCGTCATTACCATAGCAGCACCCGTAAAAGCATGGGCAGACTGCCAAAATCGAAGAGATACCATTAACCTTCCTCCACTATTTGAAATCTTAGTTTTTAAAAGCGTCAGTCAACACAGCTTCTGGCTTTCGCCAAAATTCTAGCTGCGATGACCGTCGTGACCGAGATTCTGCCGAAAAGTTCCCGATGCTTGAGATAAGGTTGGCTCAGATTGCGTCTAAAACTAATTCTCGACAGGCTTTCAGACCCAAACTGGGATTTTGTCGGTAGAGGGCTTCGGGTGTCCAGACTTGAAGTTGGCGATCGCTCCCAATCCAGTAAAGATATTTCACCTCTGGGTCATACTGCACCCCCACCCGCAGATTAGAGTAATCGTCCTCGCAAATCTCAAACCCAAACCTGACGACAATTTGAGCCACCAAACACTCTGGCGTATCGCAGATTTCTCCCAATGTGTCGCGCTCTTGCCAGAAGGTTTCCAAAAATTGGCTCAGCGTGGGTAGTACTTTATCCGGTGAGCCGTTGCGGCTGGCGTAAATGATGGCTGGATTGCCTTCAACAATGATGTGGCATGAGATATGGGGCATGGGCTAACTCCCAGGTGGCAGTAGAGATTTTGAAATAAAGATTGTAAAATTACGGCTTGAACGTATGGACGGAAGCGCTAAGACTTTCCAACCCTTTGTGCCGTGCGCAGAATTTGTCCGGCTAATATGGCTGCTCCGAATCCATTATCGATATTTACGACACCCACGCCCGCCGCGCAGGAGTTGAGCATGGTCAGCAGCGGCGCAAGTCCGTTGAAGCTTGCCCCATAGCCAATGCTGGTAGGAACCGCGATCACGGGGCAATCGGCTAGACCCGCAACTACGCTAGGTAATGCCCCTTCCATCCCTGCAACCACAATTAGCACATCAGCATCATAGATCACTTGGCGGTTATCCAGCAGCCGATGGATACCCGCCACGCCCACGTCCCAGAGCCGCTTTACCTGAAACCCTGAAAGCTCTGCCGTGATTGCCGCCTCTTCCGCCACCGCAAGATCTGCCGTTCCGGCGGACAGCAGCGTGATGGTGCCCAGATACTTTGGCTGTAGCTCAGACGGATGCAGAGCGCAGATTTTTGCCATTTTGTAGTAGCGCAAATCTGGAATTTTTGCCTGAAGCTCGGCGTAAACCGCTGGCTCAATTCGGGTTGCCATGACGATCGGGCTACGCTGCCGCATGGTCAGGATGATCTGAATAATCTGCTCAGGCGTTTTGCCCAAGCCCCAAATTGTCTCTGGGAAACCTGTGCGCAGCGATCGATGGTGATCAACTTTGGCAAATTCGGCAACAGGCTCAAAGTCAAAGTGTTTGAGCTTATCAAGGGCTGCCTCTGGGCTAACTTCTCCCAGAGCCACGGCGTTGAGCAGATCTTGGAGAACTTCGGGTTGAGTCACAGGGAGATGGAGGATTGAGGGCACTCCCTATTTTATCGAGTTCCCTTCGGGTGTAACTATTTAAGTTATGGCTGTCGCCAGTTTGCTTAGGACATTTTGGGTGGGGCGCTGCACTTCCCCACCCAAAATGTCCCCGTCCTAGCCGCCTTGGCGGTTGCGATAAAGGCTCAGCTACCCCGCGTCGGCAGTTAAATCAGCAAGGACACGAAGATTGGGGACTTCCAGGTTGGGCTGCGCGATCGCTTCCTTTGCCGCTCCTGATCCCGTCATGCCGACTCTGCGGTTGACCCAGACATTGGCAAGCTCTAAGGCATTTGCAGGCGCAATATCGTGATATAAACTGGCGGCTACATGGAGAATCTGCGCTTTGGGTAAGCCAATGCGATCGAAAGCCACCTGAAAATTATTGAGGGACGGCTTATAGCTTTTTACCTGCTGAGCCGTAATCACCTGATCAAATTCGACCTGCAAATGCTCAGCCGTACCTGCAAACAGATCATCATCAACGTTGGAAATAATCACCAGCTTGAATCGCTGCTTGAGCTGCTTGAGCGCCTCAACGGTGTCTGGGAAGGGTTGCCAGTGTTGGATGGAGTTCGGCAAAGCCTCTTGCTGAGCGGCAGAAGGTTGGAAGTGGAGGCGATCGCCAAACCGCCTGACTACCCCCTTCAGTACTTCACGGTAGCTCTTGTACTCCTCTTCCTCAGCGGATTCAAATTCTGCAAACAGCTCAAGAATTTTCTCATCTTCTATTTGAATATTATGGGAGGCAAAAATGGCACGTAGAGCGGTTAATACTCCGCCTTCCCAATCAATCAGAGTCCCGTAGCAGTCAAACGTTAGAACCTGGTATTGATCAAAATTCAGCATGGGTAAAAATTAGGTAATTTAAGCGGTAGAAATGCGTTAACTTAAGCTGCAAAAATACTCGACTGATCTCGAAATGATTTGAACTCTAGAGCGTTGCCGCTGGGATCTTGAATAAAGAGTGTCGCCTGTTCACCCACTTCACCTGTAAACCGAATATGGGGTGGAATTATGAAAGTCTGATCTTTGAGGCGATCGACCAACTGATGCCAGATCTCCCACTCTAAAATGATGCCGAAATGCCGCACGGGAACAGCATCCCCGTCCACAAGATTTGTGTCAGTGGCAGCGCATAATTCGGGCTTTAGGTGCGCCGTAATTTGATGACCATAGAAGTCAAAATCAATCCAGCGATCGCTCGTTCGTCCGACTGCACATCCCAGTACGGTGCAATAAAACGATCGCGTTTGCGCTAAGTCAATCACGGGAAATGCTAGATGAAAGCGAGGAATCGGATGAGTCATGGTGGGGAGTGGATGGGTGGGGAGTGGGTGGGTGAGGAGTGGATGGGTGAGGAGTGGATAGGTGGGGAGTGGATGAGTGAGAAGGATATTTATCATATTTGATATCTATTTTGACCACCCTACCCATCCACCCATCCACTCCCTTCCCCTTACCTCCCCCCCTCTTCATCGGCTTGCAGTTGATCAATCAAGGCTTGACCTTCCGTATTGTGTTCTCGTGCAATCTGTTCGGCAAGGCTAGAATTACCGGAGCAAATGGCTTTCACTAGGTCAATGTGCTGCGCCACAATTTCTGTCAGGTCGGCTTGCAGGGCATTACAGGAGGCAATATAGAGCCGAATTTGATGTCCGACAATCTGATACTGCTGCTGAAGACGGCGGTGTCCTGAAAGCTGAAAGATCGTGGTGTGGAGAGCAAAATCAGCGTCAGCGATCGCCTGCCAATCTGCCGTTTTTGCAGTCTGAATCAGTTCTTGCAGTGCCGCCTCTAACACTGCTGCTTTTTCGAGCGTCATGGTTTCGGCTGCTAGTCGAGCTGCCAAGCTTTCTAGAGCGTTACGCAACGTGTAAAGCTCCCAGGCATCTTGTGCCGTTAGCCCCGCCACAAGGCAGCCGCGATAGGGAAACTGCACCACTAGCCCCTCATGGGTCAACTGCTGCAAAGCCGATCGAATAGTGCCGCGACTAAGGCTGAGCCGATCGGACAAGTCAACTTCTAACAGGCGCTCACCGGGTGGCAGCACGCCGCTAAGAATTTCATTTCGCAGTAGATCTGCCACCTGCACATCGAGGCTACGGGGAATAATGGCAGGCTTTTGTTTGGCGTTCATTGTGACCTTCAATTGTGGGGACTGGTATTCATTACACTTTTATTCATTACGCTTTACATTCATTACACTTTGAGGACTACCCAATTGTGCAGGGGTCTTGCGCAAAAGTATTGTGCAGGAGTTTAGTCTCGGTAGGAGGAATCATCGCGATCGAGCAGACGCATCAACGCCCCCCACTGGAGCTGTCCTAGATTCTCCATATCGATATCCTGTTGCTGAGCTGAGGTCTGACACACTGCCGCTGAGGGCATAACCAGCTTGCTGCCGCTGGATTGTGCCAAGATTTGAATCTCGCAGGATTTCTCTAAGTAGTACATGAGAATGAAAGCTTCAGGAATAGTGCGTCCTGCGGTGAGTAGCCGGTGATTGCGCATTATCATTGCCTTACGCTTCCCCAAATTGTTCACCAAGCGTTCTCGTTCGGCAAGATCAAGCGACACCCCTTCGTAGTCGTGATAGGCAAGACGATCGTAAAACTGAAGCGCAAATTGGGAAACGGGCAGCAAACCGCATTCTAGTAGCGAAACGGCAGTGCCATAGCGGGAATGGGTGTGCAGCACACAAGAAATGTCGGTACGTGCCGCGTGAATAGCGCTGTGAATGACAAATCCCGCAGGGTTGACGATCTGGCTGCCAGGTTCAACAAGATTTCCCTCTAGATCCACTTTGAGCAAACTAGAAGCCGTAATCTCGTGAAACATCATGCCGTAGGGGTTCAGCAAAAAGTGATCGGTTCCGGGCAGCCGCACCGAAATGTGAGTCTCGACCAGATCAGACATGCGAAATTTGTCGATCAGCCGATAGGTGGCAGCAAGCTGAATTCGCAAAGCCTGTTCGTCTAAGGCTTTTGCGGGTGGCATACAGTTCTGGAGAGTCAGATCGATCGACTGGCGCATAAGATACTTGCCTGTAGATTACTTGCCTAGAGCAAAACCATAGAGGTCAGTCTAGAAGAAATATTGTAGATTGTCAACAATCTACAATCCAGATAGTTTGAAGCTATAAGCCTCGATCGCCTAAAGCTAGACTCTAAAGCTGGCTAAACAGTGCTAGAACTTGTGTCCAGGCATCGGCGGCGGCGGTGGGATTATAGGCAGGACGACGATCGCAGAAAAACCCATGCTCGGCTCCGGCATAGCGAAAGATTTTGTGGGGAATCTGGTGCTGTTGCAGTGCCGCCTCAATTTGCTCCACATGGTCTGGCGGAATGCTGGCATCGTCCAGCCCAAAAAAGGCGTAAAGGATGCTCTGAATCTCTGGCGTGTGGGCGATCGTCGGTTCGCCACCACCGGGCGTAAAGGTGGGGATGCCCGCACCGTAGAACGAAGCCGTGGCTTTGATACCTGGCAGCGTCGCCGCTAGGTAGGCAACATGTCCGCCAAAGCAGAAGCCAATACAGCCGATTGCCCCTGTCACGGAAGGCAGAGTATAAAGGTAATCCACCGTACTTTGAATATCTGAAATCAGCTCATCGGCGCGAGTCTGGTCTTTATAAATCCGTCCTTGCTTAATGGCTTCAGGGTCATACCCGCTTTCATAGCCGGGGGCAAGGCGCTGATAGAGGGCAGGCGCGATCGCCACATACCCCGCTTTAGCAAAGCGCTCTACAACATCGCGGATGTGGGCGTTGACCCCAAAAATCTCTTGGAGGACGATAATTGCAGGGAAGGTTGAGGTGGCGATCGGTTCTGCCAAGTAGGCAGAGATCTGCAAATCTCCGTTAGGTACCTGAGCTTGTGTGATGCGGATGGTGGTTTCAGTCATGTTTTACCTTTAGGATCTAGTTTTGGCGATCGCTGCCACTCTACCGCCTCCTGGGGGCACTGATGCTCACTTCCTCCAGATACACATACCATGCTGCTTTCATGGTTAATTTTTTTTGAAAGGAGCGCTCCTTTCAAAAAAAATTAACCACCCTGATTTTGAGAAACTTCTAACCTTTTCAAACCTTGCAGAAATTGAGAGGCTGGAGGACAAAATATAGAATGTTCAGTTGAGGTGCGCGGTTGGTAAACCTCTGGAAGTAACGGCAAAACGCGATCGCCCCAACACAAGTCCAGCGCTAGATCGGCGGCGACATCTAGCGGATCGATCCAGGGCAAGGACGGATCAGCAATTTGGGGTAGGGCAACGGAGAGTTCTGTGCATCCTGCGATCACTAGCTCCGCCCCTTGGTGTTGCAGCCACTCCACCGCCTGTTTTAGATGAGCCAGCGCTCGGTTAGAGACTTGAATGCCAGAGGATTTAATCCCCCACTTCGGATGATAAATGCTCTGCATCACCTGCTGCTGAGGGGGAGAAGCGATCGCCGGACAGATGGGAATCAACCCAACATTCAGCAAGCTGCGGCTATATAAGCCTGTCTGCAACGTGCCGTCAGTGGCTAAAATGCCGATTCGTTTCACGTCATATTGTTCGGCGATGAACCGAGAGGTGCAGTGCATCAGATGCAGCCAGGGAACTTGTAGATGAGGCTGCACCTGGGCATAGAAAGCATGGGCTGTATTGCAGGGAATGATCAAAAAGTCTGCACCTGCTCGTTCTAGGATTTGCCCATATTGCACTAGCCAGGGGGTACAGTCGGATACCTGTCCGGCGAGGCTCTGAGTCCGATCGGGGATAGAACTCGCGCTTACCAAAATCCAGACCGGATGATCCTGATCGGCACAGGCTCCCCGCGCAACATTTTTGGCAATTAGCCGCCGCTCAAACTCAATGTGCGCCAAGGGTCCCAGCCCACCCAAAATGCCAGGGATAAGCTGCTTTTGTCCTACAATCGCCATCTGAGTTAATGCAGGTAAAATCGAATGCCAATGACGATCGCCACCAGCATGACAATGGGAATCGCGATCGCCGCCATGCCGTTGTGACTCTTGAACACTCTCGATTCATGGCTGACAACCGCTTTCTTGATCGTCTCATGCATCTCTTCTCGCAGCTTGGTTAGCTCTGCATCCAGGCTGTCCGTGCTGTAAAGCTGACGGAGGCGATCGAACACATCCCGCGCCATCACCAGGCTGTTTTCAGGATGGTTAAACAAGGTATCTAGAATTTCTTCATGGCTAAAGATGATCACTTTAGTCGCTTCAGCGGCTTTTGCGGTTGAGGAGCGAACTTTGCGATCGATGAGCTCAACTTCGCCAAATACTTTACCTGCACCGATCGCTTTAGCCACCACCTGCCCCGTTTCGGGATAGGTATCAATCAGCTCAATTTTGCCGCTCTTAATCAGGTAAACAGCTTGACTTGTCTCGCCTTCAGCGTAGATGACTTCGCCCGCAGTGTAGGTGCGCTTTTCCATGAGTCCTAATATTTTTCGGATTTGCGATAGTTTTGCGGCTATTGTTCCCATACTGTATCCAAGTCTATCGGGCAGCACAAAAGCTAACTGATGCCGCCCACCGCGCTCTGTAGGAGTTGTTTATGTCACAAATTATCTCAGTCCATTCCTTTCGAGGAGGGACTGGCAAATCAAACCTGACTGCAAACATTGCGGTTGCAGTTGCAAGTCAGGGCAAGCGAGTGGCGATCGTCGATACCGACATTCAGTCGCCGGGAATTCATATCATTTTTGGATTGGATGAAGAGACTTTTAGCTATTCGCTAAATGACTATCTTTGGGACAAGTGCAGCATTGAAAAAGCGGCTTACGATGTTACGTCAGAACTGAAGACGGGCAATGGCTCAACGGCAGATCTGTCAGGTACGGTCTATCTTGTGCCCTCTAGCTTGAAGGCAGGAGAGATTGCCAAGATCCTGCGAGAAGGATTTGATGTGGGGTTGCTCAACGATGGTTTTCAGGAATTAACGGAGCGCCTCAATCTAGATTACCTGTTTATTGATACCCATCCTGGACTGAATGAAGAAACGCTGTTATCGATCGCCATTTCAGATGCCATGGTGATTATTCTGCGTCCCGATCGCCAAGACTTTTTGGGAACAGCAGTCACCCTAGAAGTGGCACAAAAGTTAGATGTGCCGGAGATTTTGCTGCTCGTTAATAAAACGCCGCCTGTATTCGATCGCAATACTGTCATGAGTCAAGTTTCTCACCGCTACGGTGTTCCTGTAGGTGGCTTATTTTACGAAAATGAGGAAATGCTGGAATTGGCAAGCAGCGGCGTATTCTGGCTGCATCATCCCGATCATCCCTTTAGCCAAGAGGTTCATGCTGTCGCCAAAAAAATTATTGGGTAACGCTGCGTATGACACCTAATACGCCTCAGCCGCCTACCCGATCAATCGCCGATCTTTTGTTCTTACCTGAGGTAGAGCGATCGCTCCTGAATTGGCTGCTGCGCCAGCGGAGCGCTACGTTGTCGGAACTGGTTGCCTATCTATCACAAACTCCTGAAGCTGCTGAGCTGCTTTTAGAAGGCTTAATGGCTGAGGGCTTTATCAAATTGAGCGAAAAAAATGGCGAATTGTCCTATCAGCCTCGGTTAATTACTCGTGTCGGGCGGCAGGTTCCCAGCAAAATTTGGGATGCGCTAGAGAACTAGGTTCGAGGCTTCAAACACACGCTTTCCACAAGAAATATTATGATTACTCACGATGTCGCGATCGAATCCCCTTGCCCTACCCAGTTTTGGCAGTGGCGCGGATTCTCCATTGGCTATCAGACGGCGGGCACTCAGGGAGATGCTGTACTGCTGATCCACGGCTTGGGTGCATCTAGCGATCACTGGCGCAAAAACATTGCAGCACTCGCCCAACACCATCGGGTATATGCGATCGATCTGATTGGCTTTGGGCAGTCGGCTAAGCCAAAGCCCGGAGAGGCAATCAACTACCGTTTTGAAACCTGGGGCGAACAAATTAATGATTTTTGCCGAGAGGTGATTGGCGAATCGGTCTTTCTGGTGGGTAACTCCATCGGCTGTTTGGTGGCGCTCCAGGCAGCAGTGTTCCAGCCCAAGCAGGTGAAAGCGATCGCCTTGCTAGACTGCGCTCTACGGCTCCAGCATCAGCGTAAGCTGTCCTGGTATCGCAAGCTGACCTTTCCCTGGATACAAAAGATTCTTGCCTATCCCCCGATCGGACGTTTCTTTTTCTCTAAGTTAGCCCAACCTAAAGTCATTCGGCAGGCGTTGCTCAAAGCATACGGACGTAAGGAAGCCGTTACCGACGAGCTAGTAGAAATTTTGCTGAAACCCGCTCGTGATCCGGGTGCGGCAGATGTGTTTTTGTCCTTCATCACCTATTCTCAAGGGCCGTTGCCCGAAGACTTGCTGCCTCAGATTCAGTGTCCTGTTTTGCTGGCGTGGGGCAAAGTCGATCCCTGGGAGCCGTTTGCTCTGGGTCAAAAGCTGGCAGAATTTGCGGCAGTCGATCGCTTCATGCCGCTAGAGGGCATTGGTCATTGTCCGCAAGACGAAGCCCCAGAAGTGATCAATCCGCTGTTGCTGGAGTGGTTTAGTGAAAAGGCGATCGCCTCTCCTGTTCAAGATTAATATCCTGCATTGAGCCGCAGCTTTTGAAAAAACTATCGCCTCTCGTTTTCATTTTCCTCACGATTCTGATCAACCGAATCGGTATTAGTATTCTCTTTCCAGTTCTCCCTTTCCTTATCGCAGAGTTTCGATCAGATGCCTTAACCTTGGGACTACTGACCTCCTCTTTTGCGATCGCTCAGTTCCTCGCAACTCCGGCGATCGGCGCCCTTTCCGATCGCTATGGTCGTCGTCCGGTGATGCTGATTTGCGTTCTCGGCAGCGCCATTTCCTACTTCATGTTTGGCTGGGCGGGTGCATTGTGGGTGATGTTCCTCTCTCGCATCATTGATGGCATCACGGGCGGTGTTGCAGCGACGGCTCAAGCCTATATTGCCGATACTTCTGCGCCAGGAGAGCGATCGAAAAACTTTGGTCTAACGGGCGTGGCGTTTGGCTTGGGGTTTGTCCTAGGTCCCGCACTAGGGGGCGCACTTGCCGGAATTGATCTCCGACTGCCCGTGTTTTTTGCCGGAACTTTGGCGCTGATAGACGTAATTTTGGGCTACTTTACCCTACCCGAATCGCTCAGCCCTGAGAAGCGTCGCAAATGTCACCTCCAAGACTTAAATCCGTTCAATCAAATTACCGATCTGCTGCAAAACGAAAAAATTAGGGGCTTGCTCTGGGCAACTTTTTTGTTCAATTTCGCCTTCTCTGGATTCACCAGTATCTTTGTGCTGTTCTTGAGCGATCGCTTCGGCTTCCAAGCCTCTTCTGCGGCACTGGTATTTGTCTTCATCGGCGTAGTGTCCACCGTTGTGCAGGGCGGCTTAATTCGTAAGCTCATTCCTCGCTATGGCGAAGCGAAACTGACGATTGCGGGCTTTATCACCCTGGCGATCGGCTTTGGCTTAATTGTGCTAATTCCTGCAAACTCTGTGCTGTTCTACCCGACGCTCTACGCCAGTCAGGGCTTGCTGTCCCTGGGAGTTGGCTTGCTGCTGCCCTGCCTCCGGGGATTGATCTCTAACCGCGTATCCGATCGCGAACAGGGCAGAACCATTGGCAGCGCTCAGGGGATTCAAAGCATTGCGACGATTCTAGGGCCTTTGTGGGCAGGCTGGAGCTTCGATCACCTAGGCGCCATCTTCCCCTTCTGTTTTGGAACGGTATTTATCTTATTAGCTCTCGTTTGTACTTTAGTTAACCTGCGCCATGCTCACCCAGAAGCTGCAATTTAATCTGCTCTCGATCGGTAAACTCATTTATTCCTTCTATACCCTGGCTCATCTGACGCTTCTAGCTTGGGGAACTTATCATTTCGCTCAATTTCCTAGCCCCAGCCTAGCAATCTTGCTGCTCGTTTTAGGCGGCTTAGTCTACGATAATTTAATTATTTTTATCGGCGGCTCGATAGGGATGGGCGATCGCCTGCTCTTCCTCCATAAAATTCGCTACTGGCTACATGGCTTGCTCTCGCCGCTGCTTCTAGTATTCGCAGTACAAGTTCTTCATACAGCTCATGTCAGATGGGATTCTCCCTGGAGCGATCGCCTCAGTGTTGCTCTAGCGTTCACACTCATTGTTATTGAAGTGTGCGATCGGATGATCAAGCTTAATCTCAAACCTATCACCTTTGCCGGAACTTTGCGCTATAAAGAAGTGGTTCCTAGCAAAGAGATTCCGGTGATTTTAGTCATACTCTGCGTGGGGGCGATCGGTGCAGTAGTTTGGCAGCAGCTTGGCTGGTCATGGATGTTTTGGGGAGCGCTCCTCATGATGCTAGGGAGCGCAGTTCCAACTACTACAAAAGCAGGGCCTAGCGTTGGCTCTGGCGTAGAGGTTTTGCTCGGACTCAGCCTGTTGGCGACACAAATCGCTCTACTCAAGTGATCTGCACTAGCCCTTGATACTCCGTCAGCAGCTCATCATAAGTCAGGCTATCGGCACTATTTTGTGGACTCCAGAGCAGCTCAAACACCATGAGATAGTCTGGCGAAATACCGCCAATGCGCTTCAGGGCAGCCTGCAAATCTTGGGCAGAGAGAATCTTATCCGTAAAGAGGGGGCGATCGTCGGCTGTTCCCAAAATCAGCGTGACGACAATATAGGAAGCAGGCGCATCATCATCATTCTTGGCTGGAGCCTGACGCTGCACCCGTCCACCGACATTTGCCAGCGTTTCAGCGCTAAATTTGCTGCGCTCCTCGATGGAAATCTCCTGAAAGACTTGCCCTGCCTGTTCGCGGCTTTTGACAGTTTGAGAGTTGACGCGCACATGCGTCCAGTTTTCGGGGGCACGCAGGAGCGCCAGCACCGTTTCCTGCAAAAGCTGAGAAAGACCCGTCTGAGTGGAGGTATCTGCCTGTTCCGTCAGCTCAGTCAGGTTTTCCTGAATGTATCGGGCTTGCGCCAGCAGAGCCACCTGAAGCCGCGTCACGGTAACAATATCATTGTCGAGTTCGCCTGCCGCTGCGCCGCTGCCATAGCCGCTAGACAGACCTCTGCCGCCCGATCGCATGAAATACATCCACATGATCGGCAGAATTGCGCCACCGCCTACGATGAGCAGCAGCAAAAGGGAGCCAAAGCCACCCCCAATTCCGTAGCCATAGCCGCCGTAGCCGCCATAGCCGCCTGGAATCGGTACAGGTACTGGATAAGAGCGCGGATAGGAGTCTCTATAGGAAGGATTGTAGGGGGCAGGATTGCTGTAGGAGGGTGCAGACCGGGAAGGGGCGCTGCTGCCTCCGCCCGAAGGCCTACTAAAGGAACCGCCACCCGCTCGACCTCCAGAGCTGCGGGCTTCAGCCCGATCGCCTTCGGCGACAAGCCCCAGCGATCGATCGGGCAAGCCATATTTCACGTCAGCCCTCTGGGAAATGCCTAAGCCGAGAGAATTGACTAAGACCAAAGCCAGGGTTGCGGTTCCCAGAAGTCGGAGTTTTGCGAGGGTGCCCATAATCAGCCTACTGCCTTTACCTGCGGTTATTCGCCGTTAACTTTTGCTCTTAACTTTTACTCTTAGCTTTTGCGTGTAAAGCTCTAAACTAGACTACCTCATCTAGTCTGTAGCAATCACAACATTGCGCGATCGCAATCTTGAGCAATCTATCTTGAGCAATCTATCTTGAGCAAAGTGTGCTATGGCTTGAATGCCATAGCTTGAATATAGCGCACCTGGCAATCAGGTAGAGTTTTAGATGGAGTCTCAGATGGAGCTAGTGAGCCATTCCCAGCATATTGCCGAGCGATCGGGCAATATTGGCAGGCTGCATGGCATCTAGAGCGGCAGTCGGTTCATAGCCGCAATGCACCATGCAGTCCGCGCAGTTGGGATTACCGCTAGCGCGACCATATTGGCTCCAGTCTGTTTTCTCAACCAGCTCCTTGAAGCTAGCGTAATAGCCTTCGCTCAGCAGATAGCAAGGTTTTTGCCAGCCCAAGACGCTATAGCTAGGACTACCCCAGGGCGTACATTCGTAGTCTTTCTCGCCTGTCAAAAAGTCCAGAAAGAGGGGGCTATTGTTGAAGTCCCAGTTTTTTTTGCCTGCCTTGAGGGGAGCCAGAAGCGTCCGAAAAAGCTGATGGGTTTGTTCACGCTTGAGAAAATGATCCTGGTCGGGCGCTCGTTCGTAGCTATAGCCTGGAGAAATCGCCATGCCGTCGGTGCCTAAGACTTCTAGATAGTCGAAAAATTCCTGCATTTCTTCAGGATTGGTGCCCTCAAAAACGGTCGTGTTGGTCGTGACGCGAAACCCTTTGGCTTTTGCCGCACGAATGGCTTTGACTGCCGTATCAAATACCCCTTTGCGATCGACACACTGATCGTGATGCTCCTTCAAGCCATCCAGGTGAACCGTGAAGGCAAAGTAGGGCGAGGGCTGAAATTTGTCTAGGCTTTTTTCTAGCAGCAGTCCGTTGGTGCAAAGGTAGACATACTTTTTGCGATCGATCAGCCCTTTCACGATTTCGGCAATCTGGGGATGCATCAGCGGCTCTCCACCTGGAATGGAGACGACAGGCGCACCGCATTCTTCCACGGCAGCAAAACACTGCTCAGGGGTAAGGTTTTGCCTGAGGATGTCGGCAGGATGCTGGATTTTGCCACAGCCCGGACAGGCAAGATTACAGCGAAACAGTGGCTCCAGCATCAGGATCAGCGGAAAATGCTTACGTCCTTTTAATCGCTGCGTGACGAGGTATTTGCCAATGTCGAGAGCCTGTTTGAGTTGAATCGCCATAATAACTTGGATGCTCCAGGAGTATGGTTGAGGGAACAAAAAGAATAGAAGATCTGAATCTAGAGGCTACCTGAATTTAGAAGCTAGAGATGAATCGCTCATGACAAAGGGACTCTGAATTATGGAGAGACTATGATTTTGAGGCAATTTCACCCTCCTGCACGTATCCCCGTGAGGTAAACCAAGCGATCGCTTCCTGGAGAGCCTGCCGAATCGGCGTTTGGGGAAGCCCCAATTCCTGAAGCGCTTTAGCAGAATCATAGTACATCACCTGTTGCGCCATCCGCACCCCATCCAGCGGAACAGAAGGAGATTTGCCCAAGGGCGCAAGGACTTTTTCATCCACCCAGGCAACGCCAAGGGGTAGCCATGCGGGTATCGATCGCTGAGGAGCTGGCAGATTCGTGAGCTGGGCAAGCTGATCCAGCAGGGCTTTCAGCGTCAGATTTTGGTGTCCCAGAATATAGCGATCGCCCGACTTCCCCTGCCGCAGCGCCAGCAAATGCCCCCAGGCAACATCCTGAACATCAATAAAATTGAGACCCGTCTCCATATAAAAAGGCATTTGCCGCCGCAGAAACCGCAGGATGATATCGCCCGTGGGAGTCGGCTTAATGTCCCAAGCGCCAATTGGGCTAGTCGGATTGACAATCACCACCTCTTGCCCCGTCTGGGCTGCGTTCAGGGCTTCTTGCTCTGCCCAAAATTTGGACTTTTTGTAATGCCCCACCAGACTCTCGACCGGGCTTTGGTAGGTTTCATTGGCGATCGCCCCAGCCTGTCCGGCACCGATGGCGGCGACAGAGCTAGTGTAGACCGTTCGCTCAATTCCAGCTTGACGGGCGGCGGCTAAGACATTGCGGGTGCCCAAAACGTTGTGGCGATACAGCAAGTCCCGATCGGCTTGCCAGAGCGAATAGTGGGCGGCAACATGAAATAAAAACTGGCATCCCTGCATCTGCTGCCAGAGCTGGGGAGAATTCAAATCGCCTGTCACCCGCTCGATCTCTAATCCTTGCAGATTCTCTAGACGGCTCTCAGAGCGCACTAATGCCCTGACGCTGTAGCCCTCTTGCAGCAGCAGCCTCACTAAATTTGCGCCAATAAAACCCGTGCCGCCTGTGACAAACACCCGCGTCACCGGGCAAACCTCCGTTTGAGGAATGGCACATCATCCAGCACAGCATAGATGACGGGAACAACCAGCAAACTCAGCAGAGTAGAAGCCACCAATCCGCCAATGATAGCGATCGCCATGGGTGCTCTCAACTCAGCGCCTGCTCCCCATCCCAGCGCGATCGGCAGCATTCCCAAAATTGTAGCTGCGGTCGTCATCAAAATGGGTCGAAGTCGAACTGGCGCTGCGGTCAAAATCGCTTCTGTTCGAGGCATCCCGCCCTGACGCAGTTGATTGATGTAGTCCACAATCAAAATTGCACTTTTGTTGGTCAAACCCAGCAAAAAGATGATGCCAATCACGGAAATCATGCCAAACGGACTGCCTGTAGCCCAGATTGCCAGCATGGCACCCGCCAAGGAAAGCGGCAGGGAGAAGGCAATCACCAACGGATCAACCCAGTTGCGGAACAGGAGGAACAGCACGAGCAAGATACACCCAACCGACAAGGCAAGCGTCACGCCAAAGCTGCCAAAAATATCGCTGATTCGGGCAGAGTCGCCGCCCAGATCGATCGAGACTCCCGGCGGCAGCAGCGTTTGGGCGATCGCCACTGCCTGATCGGTCGCATCCCCAATTTCAGATTCTTGACTGAGATTAGCTCTGACATAGGCAACTCGCTGCGTGCCCAAATGCTCAACGGCGATCGGCTCACTGCCCTGCTGAGTGTCATCTCCGGTTGCCGTAATTTCCACCAACCCCGGAAGCTCTTGAATCCGGGATTTGATCGCCTGAGCCGTCTGCGTTAGGGCAGCCAGATTGCTACCTTGCAGCGTAATTTGCAGCGGCTTTTCATCGCCTGTATCCACAAATTGAATATCTTCGATGCTGGTGGTTACGCCTGCAAGCTTAGGGATCTGCTGACGAAACTGATCCTGGACTTCCGCCGTTGGCAAAGTGCGATCGCCCTTGAGCTTGACGTACAGCGTGCCTTGATTGGGCGCTCCCTGCCGTGAACCGACGATCGTGAATACCGTCTGCACTTGGGGAGATTTTCTTACAAAAGCCTCTAGCTCTGTAGCAACCTTCAGTGAATCATTGAGTGGATTGCTGGGTGGATTGCTGGGTAGATTGCTCGGTGAACTGCCTGATGGATTGCTTGGCGAACTACTCGGTGGATTACCCCGTGAAATAGCAGCCTGTCTCGGATCGATCGTCAGCGGCGCAGTATACCGAATATTAAACTCACCCCGATCGAGCTTAGGAATAAACCCTTTAGGAATGAACGGGATTAGCCCAATTCCCAGCGCTAGACTTAAAACAGCCAAGCTGATTACCCAGCCTCGATGACGCAAAGCCCAGTCTAGCAGCCTGTAGTAGGCTTGCGTAAATTTGTTCCAAGAGTCCAATTGCGGCGGCGAAGACTGCTCGGATTGCGGCTTAAGCCAGCGCACCGCTAGCAGAGGCGACAGCGTGCGGGCAACCAGCAGTGAAACCATTACGGCAGCGGAAACGGTGATGCCAAAAGGCTTGAAGAATTGACCGATCACGCCGCCCATCAGACCTACAGGCAAAAACACCGCCACGATCGTCAGAGTTGCTGCCGTCACCGTTAGCCCAATCTCACTCGTTGCCGTAATGGCGGCATGACGCGGCGATTCTCCCGCTTCCAAGTGACGGGCAATGTTTTCCACGTCCACGATCGCATCATCGACAACAATGCCAACAATCAGCGCCAGCGCCAGCAGCGTAATAGTCTCCAGGTTAAAGCCAAATATCGCCATGACAATGAAGGTTCCCAGCAATGACGTGGGAATCGCCAGGGCAGAAATCAGCGTTGCTCTCCAGTTCCAGAGAAACGGGAAAATCACGAGAACGGATAGGACAATCGCCAGTCCTAGCGCTTCGATCGTGGCGTCGGTTGCTTCTCGGATATAGTCGGCTTGAGTAGCAGCTTGAGTCAGGGTAATCTCAGGAAAATTCTGTGCCTCTATCGTCTTTTCAACCTGGCTCACAACTTCTAAAGCGTTGGCATCCCCTCGCTTGATCACCTGAATTGCTAGAGCCTCCTGACCATTGAACCGAACAGCCACCGGACTGGTGGCAGAGGCAACCCCCAGCAGCTCAACCTTGAGTACCCCTGGGAGCTTGGCGATCGCCGGAACAATCTGCTGCTGGGCGATCGGCACGATCTCTGCCAAGGGCTGGCTACTTTCGATCGCATAGCTCACCACCGCCGACTCGTTTAGGTTGAGCGGAATCACCTGAAATGCAGTACTCGTAGGCAGCTCTAGGCGTTTAACCTCAGATTCTACCTGCTGTCTAGATTCTTCTAAGTCAGTGCCAACCGCAAATGCCAGACTGACTACCGTTTGCCCCGGATAGGTCGTAGAGCGAATCTCATCTAGCCCCGGCAAAGACTTCAGCTCTTGCTCAATCGGCTGAGTCAGCTGCGATTCAGTGTCCAATACTGCCGCTAGGGGCGCGGAGGCATTCACCACCACGACCGGAAACGTAATGTCTGGAAACAGCGCATACTTCAGAGAACTGAACGCCAGCAGACCAGCAACCGTCACCGCCAGCCAAAAGCCGATCGTGAGCCAAGGATAATCGATCGCCCATCTAGAAATATTGAAGCGATCTCTAAAAGCGTTTGAGGAGTCTGACTTTCCCATTCTCAAGCAATCTCAATGGGCGGTAGTGCAACGGCATTATACCCTGCTGCAATGGCATCGTAGGCTATACAACAGAATTGTGATTCGCTGCAATGGCATTGTAACCTACCACAATAGCGCTGCGATTCGCTGCAATGGCAATGTGATGCCCTGCAATGGCAATGTGATGCCCTGCAATGGCAATGTGACGCTCTGCAATGGCACTGCAACCCTCTGCAATGGCAATGCAACCCTCTGCAATGGCAATGTAGATGAGCACGGTGTTAATGCAAGAGCTGTATGAAGGGAGAGAGGAAGAGCAGGAAACGGAGATCTATACTAAGATGTTGCACTAAGATTCTGTGTATACACAAGTTTGCTGTGCAATATCTTAATCCCCTCAGCCCCCTCAATTCCCCAATTCTGGGGGACTTTGAGTTCTGGAAGTCCCTCTGCCATGCAGACCTTCAGCAGCACCGCATATCTCTACTGACCGCTAACCGACCAGGCAATAAACCGCTCTGTGTAGTACAGCGCGATCTGATTTCCCAATCCGCTAAACAGCGCATCAAAGGCATGTTCTGACCAAGGCAGCTCCACATAAACGGCAATATTGCCCGCGGTTTGAAGGCGATCGCGCAATCCTCTGCCATATTTTGCCTGCACTACATGATCACGACCGCCGTAGACGAGCAGCGTGGGCGGCGCTTTAGGCGTGATGTAGGTGTAGGGTGAAGCTTTGTCATAGAGTTCAGGTTTTTGATCGGGAGTACCGCCCAAAAATGCCTCCAACACGGCTCTTGAGTTAATGGGATCGGGCTGGGGTGGCTCGCGATAGCCGCTCGTTAAGTTTACAGGGCCATAGTAATTGACGATCGCTTTGACGGGCATGGCGGCTGAGTATGCGGCAATCATCGCCAGCTGCGCCCCTGCCGATCGTCCCATGAGCACGACGCGATCGAGATCAACTTCTAGCGACTTGGCATTTTTTTGAATGTAGGTCAAGGCTAGGCGCACATCGTCAATTTGGGCTGGAAACTGGTATTGGGGCGCATGGCGGTAGTCGATAGCTACCACGGTGTAGCCCTGTGCCGCCATGTAGCGATTGAACTCTGCATTGGCGGTGGGCTTGCCATTTTGCCAAGCGCCTCCGTAGATAGTGACGATCGTCGGGTAGATGCCGGGTTTAGGCGGCTGGTAGACTTCCAAAGATAGGGGTACGCCATCGGGTTGGGCAAATTCAATAGCCCGCTGCCGCAGATTGTTCGCCGCTGGACTGTCACGAAAGGGAATGCTGCGAAAGGGAATGCCCCGAAATACATCTGCCAGAACAAAGGGCTGTGGACGCATCTGAGCCTGAAGTGGTGGCGGAATCTTTGCCAGATAATCAATGCCAATTGCCTGATACATGGCGTTGCTTGCCTGTTGACTGGCGGCGGCAACCTGTGTGAGCGGATAAGCGGTCAAAACTAACCCCGCAACGCTACAGGCGATCGCCAGCGAAAAAATCCAGCCCTTGGAATGGCTGAAGAGGAGCAGAAGGAGAGCGATCGCATTGAATCCAAACAGCCACGGACTAATCTCTGGCGCACCTACGCCCAGCGGCAGCAGGCTAAACGTCGGTGCCGGAACCACAATCCAGACACTCAAAAACAGACCGATGCCGCTGAGGAGCAATAGGAAAAGACCTATAAGGATTTGCAGTAATTTAAATCTCACGATAGTTCCAGAAGTTTCAGAATGCTCTTACAGCAATTTTTAATTGCAAAAACCACAGTTATTTTTGTAGAAGCCGCGCTCCGCGCGGCTTCTACAAAAATAACTCATACTTCATCAAGCGCAAAGCGCTGTGAGTAGGACTAGCCCCTGATCAGGATTTAGACATAAAATCTGCACATGCCAGCTAGATCAATACTAGCTAGACCAATATTAGCTAGATCGGCACCTCTAAACCCAAGCTTAAACTCAAGCCTAAACTCAAGCCTAAACTCATGGAAACTAAGCCCCCATTGCCTCCTTTTACGATCGAAACCGCTAAAGCCAAAGTGCAAGCCGCAGAAGATGCCTGGAATACCCGCAATCCAGATAAGGTTGCCCTCGCCTACACCGAAGACTCTCAATGGCGTAATCGTGCCGAATTCTTGAGCGGACGGGAAGAAATTCGGGAGTTCTTGAAGCGAAAATGGGCGAAGGAACTGGATTATCGACTGAAGAAAACACTCTGGAGCTTTACTGAAAATCGGATCTCGGTCTGCTTTGAGTATGAATGGCATGACGACTCTGGCTACTGGTATCGCGCCTATGGCAATGAACAGTGGGAGTTTGCAGAAAACGGCTTGATGCAGCGGCGGGAAGCCAGCATTAACGATATGCCGATTCTAGAAACCGATCGCAAGTTTCGCTGGGAGCGCAAAGCTTGATCAGTGTGGCTTAATCAGTGGGCTTAATCAGTAGCACTTAAACGGGATAAATGGTTTCAAGAATGTCCTGTAGATCCGCATCCCAACGAAGCGTCGTATCCTGAGTTTTTTGACACAGTACAGCCGTTGCAAGGTACGCAGGATGGATATCCATGTCAGCCGTTACGGAATGGAGCAGGTGGGCAACAATGGCAGCAGATTCTCCACAGGCAGTCTCTAAAATCTTGAATCCCGTTTGAGAGTTGAATAACCCATGCCAGCTTTGATCGGAAAACCGCCAAAAATCCCAAGGCACCTCGTGCAGGGGAAACGTTTGATGCGTGGCGATCATTACCCACCCACCTGGCTTTAAGACATGATTGATTTCAATAGCAGCCTTCCAAGGCATCAACAAATGCTCAAATACAGATATGGAGAAAACGGCATCAAAACTCCCATGAGGAAATAGACCTGATAGATTATGGGCATCTCCTATGACATCCACATTTTCTCCAGCAACGATATCCATGCCAACATACTCAATGCGATCGCCCAATAGCGATCGACGAACATTTCCCGATCGATTGCGCGATCCAATTTCGAGAACTCTAAAGGGAGGCGGTTGAGAACGAATTTGCTCAAAGAAGCGCCGATGCAGCGCATGATAAGGATCGGTACTGATTTTCTGCTCAACCAATTCTGTTGCGGTGTGAGTTGAACCATCTGCAAAGCTGAAGATAAGCTGCATTTGGCTGACTTGTTTCGGGGGCAGATTAACAGCAGCATGAAATTCAAAGCGGCTGTTCAGAGCTGACGCGCCAAACTGCGGCTCTAAATCGGGGCTGGGCAATCCATACCCTTGAACGGCGATCGCCTCAGCGCCAGGAAATTGATACGCCATTGAGACAATGGGTTGCTCTAGGCAATTAGCCCAGCCTTTGACAAACACAATTCCTCGGAAATATAGAAGCTCATCTACAAACCACTGCATCTTTGCGCGATCGCCTCCGCCGAGTAACGGCTAAATTACGGCAGGACTCTAGGGTACTGAACTCGATAAAGCTGAATGCTCTGACGAATACTGAGCCAGCTTTTTGGAAACCTCTGGGTTATAGAGCCGCAGATAGTTCCAATAGTTGCCGAATACAGACTCAACGTAGCCTTTGGTTTCTGGAAACGGAATCTGCTCAATAAACTTATCGGGGTCGCTGAAGCCAAATCTGCTGATCCAGTCAGCAACGCTGCCGGGGCCAGCGTTGTAGCTAGCTACTGCAAACAGTGAGTTATTATTATATTCTCGATGGGTATAATCTAGGTACCAGGTACCTAACTTGATGTTGTCGCTAGGGTTATCGAGCTTATAGTCTTTAATCTTCGCTTGCTTAGATACCCAGTCAGCGGTTTCTGGCATCACCTGCATCAATCCTGTTGCGCCTACTGAAGATTGAATCTTGGGTTGAAATCTCGACTCCTGACGAATCAGAGCTGTGACCAAGATTGGATTGAGCTGATTTTCCTTCGACGATCGCTTAATCATATCCTCAAACGGAAAAGAATAGAGCGCCTGCCAGTATCCAGCCTGTTCTCGAATCGTTTTGTACTGGGCTTTCTCGGCAGCAGATTCTCTAGAGGACAGGTTAGACAACATAAAAATACCGTCTAGATTATCGCCAACGCCCAGACGCATCAACCCATCCGTGAATTGCTCTGCGACCGTCGGCTGAACGCGGTTGGTGAATTCAGCCTGCCAGCGCGTCCAGGCATCCTGATCTTGCCCCAGCAGATACAGCTCTTTGGTGGCAGCCGATCCGGCTGGCGGAGTCGATCGCCGAAAAGACCCAGCAATTTGTGGCGACTGGGTGCGTACCGTAGTGAAGTCGCCGACCTCCCAACCCAGCAAGCTTGCCGATCGCCATGCATAGTAAGAGCTGGGATAGTTGCTCAACACATATTCAAAGGCTTGTTGGGACGCTTTTTGCTGCCCTAGCTGAGCCGCCCACTTACCGATCCAAAAAGAGGCTTCGGGCGCGAATTCGCTGTCTGGATTTTCCTGTGCCAACTGTCGTGCCCATTCCCAGGCTGCCTTGATGTTGCCTTTTTTAACATGCTCTTCTGCCTGCTCCCAGCGCAGCTTGGCGGCTGTCTCTGATTTACTATGCTGAGTAATGACGGACTGCTGAGCTTGCAGGGCCGACTCCGCACTATTCAGCGCCAGCAAAACATCGGCTTTAGCGGCTAGGGCTTCAGGAACTTTGTCGGGGAACTGGTTGATTGCCTGATCGAGAAAAGGAACCGCTTCTTCAGGTTTATCGACCAGTTCAGCGATTTTGATGAGCGCCTGTCCTGCCTCTTTGGTGGTGGGGTATGCCTGGAGCAACTGTTGGTATGCCGCGATCGCATCCCTGTCCCGTCCGCCAAGCTGCGCACCCCGTCCAGTGCGATACATGTTTAGCGGCGTGTTGGGGGCTTTACCGTAGGCAGCTCCCGCGCTGCCATAGTAGCCTTTTTCCCAGTAAGCAAAGGCGATCGCCTCCCAGTCTTCCGGAGTTAGCTTAGGGGCATATTCCTCCTTCAGCCGATTCAGCACATTGAGAATGCCAGGAGTGTAAATGCCGTGCCGCGCAATCTGCATCAAGAGCTGAGGTTGATCGGGCTTTTTCTCTAGCCGCGCTGAGGCAATGTCCACGGCACGGGGATGGCTAGGAAATTGCGCAAGCACCTGATCCCAGTACTGCGGACTGGTCTTGCCGAGGGCATAGAGCGCTTCAGCGGCTGCCCAGTCTTTGGGGTACTGCTGAAGCAATTCTTTCCAGGTTTCTGTGGCTTTGGCGCTGTTGCCCGTTGAGGTGTAAGCCTGGGCGCGCTTCGCCAAAATTTGTGCCGCCAGCACCGGATAGTTTTGCTCTAATCCTGCTAGCCAGGGCAACGCTTTGCCGCCATGATTTTGCTGAATCAAGTCAGTTGCTAACAGGTAGCGGGCACGACTCCGATCGACCGAGGGCAGTCCGTTGGCGATCGCCTCTAGTTTGGAGGCGCGATTGGCAGTCTGAGTGGCGAGGGCTAAAACCTGCGAGTTAGGGTCTGAGGTTAACTCTAAATTGGCGGGAGCAGGGGCAACCGAAAGCCATTCCTTCACCAAAGGAATCTGGAAAGGAATTTGAAACCCGCTCACAAGATTGAGCGATGAAACGCCTGCGCCCACCGTTAGCGCCGTTAGCCCAATACCCGCCAGCCAAACCTGCTTCTTGTACTGATTTACCATCCGTTTGCTCAGTCATCCCGCAATCTACAGCCGAGTAATCTACCTCGTAATATATACAAGGCTCTGGCTCCCCATCCTAGCGCTTCTGTTGAAAATCGATCGCTCACTGCTACACAACCGCAGATTAATTTGCGCAATACTGGAAGCACAAGTTAACCCATACGTAATTACAAGTCGCATCAATCATGGATCTTCGAGGGATAGATACGCCGCGCTTAGAGTGGTCTGGAGATTGTCTGGTCATTGGTTTGTTTGAGGATGCTGTCGAGCTGACAGACGATTTGACGGATCTCGATCAAAAGCTGTCCGGCACATTAACCGAACTGATCGCTGAAGCAGAGTTTAAGGGCAAGGAGGGGAGCAGCGCCGTGACCAGGGTTGGTGGCGGCAGCAGCATTCGCAAAATTGCGATCGTGGGTCTGGGCAAAGCTGAACCCTTTAAGCTAGATGCTCTGCGTCGAGCGGCGGCGGCGGCAGCGCGGCTGGGTAAAAAGGAAAAGGTGAAAACCCTGGGCTTAAGTTTGCCAAGCTGGAATGGAGATACGGCTCTGACCATCCAGGCGATCGTTGAGGGCATCGAGCTAGCGCTACATCAGGACAGCCGCTTTAAGTCGGAGGAAGAGAAGGAGCTGAAGCTGGAGCAGATTGAGCTTCTGGGGTTTGGTCATGAAGGTTTTGCCAATGCAGATGAGGCGATCGCCCGTGCCCGTCAGATTAGTCTAGGGGTGATTCTTGCGCGGGAGCTGGTTTCGGCTCCGGCAAATATCGTTACGCCGCTGATGATGGCAGAGGCAGCAGAGGCGATCGCCCAGGAGTACGGCTTAGAGCTACAAATTTTAGAAAAAGCGGACTGCGAGAAGCTGGGGATGGGGGCATTTTTGGGCGTGGCGCAGGCTTCGGATTTGCCGCCTAAGTTCATTCACCTCACCTACCGTCCGGCAGGAACGCCTCGCAAGAAGTTGGCGATCGTGGGCAAAGGGGTGACTTTTGACAGCGGCGGTCTCAATATCAAGGGAGCAGGTAGCGGCATCGAGATGATGAAGACCGATATGGGGGGTGCTGCTGCGACTCTGGGGACGGCAAAGGCGATCGGGGCCATTCAGCCGGATGTGGAGGTGCACTTCATTAGCGCCGTGACGGAAAACATGATTAGCGGTCATGCGATGCACCCAGGAGACATCTTGACGGCATCGAATGGCAAAACGATCGAGGTCAACAATACGGATGCTGAGGGTCGTCTGACTTTGGCGGATGCTCTGGTCTATGCTGACAAGCTAGGGGTGGATGCCGTGATTGACCTGGCGACGCTGACGGGAGCTTGTGTCGTGGCTTTGGGTGAAGACATTGCTGGGATCTGGACGGAAGATGAGGCGATCGCGTCTCAGTTTTCTCAGGCGGCAGATCTGGCGGGCGAGAAGTTCTGGCGGATGCCGATCGAGGAGAAATATTTTGAGGGGCTGAAGTCGGTGGTGGCGGACATGAAGAATACAGGACCGCGACCGGGAGGAGCAATTACGGCGACGCTGTTCCTGAAGCAGTTTGTGAAGGATACGCCCTGGGCGCATTTGGATGTTGCTGGACCAGTTTGGACGGATAAGGAGAGTGGCTATAACAATGCGGGTGGGACGGGGTATCCGGTGCGATCGCTGGTGAATTGGGTGTTGGGTTAGGCTTAATGGCTTCGGGGAATAGCCTTGGGGAAACAGCCTTGAGGAGCCAACAGCCTTGGGGGTTTCCCCCAAACCCCCAGCAGGGGACGGGCACGTCCCCCACACCCCCTCCGCATGAGATGGTGGATGGGATGGAAAAAGCGCGTCGCATTGATAGGTAGATCGGGGAGTTTTGAAGTGCTCTTTATTCATAATCTTTGAGCAGGTGCAACTCTCTTGTCAAAATTCTCCTTATTGAAGATGTTTCTGGGGTGGATAGTGGGGTGTCTATCAAAGATGCTTTCTGATTACAGGATGCTTTAGCTTCAGTCAGTTCATGAAGCCAGATTAGCTGAATTAGAGCTGACCCAAACCATCGTCGGCATTGGTGATCTCTGGGATGATTTTTTGGGCGTTGCTGAGTACAAGTATGAAAGCCCCCCAACCCCCAATTCTGGGGGACTTTGAATGGCTCGGAAGTCCCCCAGAATTGGGGGATTTAGGGGGCGAGAAAACTGTCAACTCAGATAGATTCATACTTCAATTCAGCAGCGCCATTTTTGTTGGAGAGGAGCACGGAGTACTCCTCTCCAACAAAAAAACATCCCTCTGTTACAGCGCTTTGCGCTTGGTTGAGTGTGGGTTATTTTTGTAAAAGCCGCGCGGAGCGAGGTTTCTACAAAAATAACTGTGTTTTATGCGATTGAAAATTGCTGTAAGCAATGCCCTATTGTCAAGCTTTGTAGCCATAATCATCGGGCTTAGGACATTTTTGAGGGCGCGCGGAGCGCGCCCTCAAAAATGTCCCCGTCCTAACTGCTGTGAATACAGCTATACCAGTGAGAGGATACGGTATTTTGTCTGGAACACTTTATCTGATCTTGTTCCAATTAAAAAATTAGTCTATAGTATCCGTAATGGGGCAATCTGCCTGATCATACAGTTCGATCGCTGAACGGTCGCTGCTGCTGGCGCGATCGGGGCAATTACCGGATAGACGGCTACCGCAAGAAATTACGTGACAATCACAGAGCAAAAGCGGATTGGTGCAAAAGTGGTAATTTTTCACTAATTGGAATACAATCTTGCATAGTGTTCCAATTAAGTGGGCGAGAGGCACTTAATTGGAAGTGTGACTAAAATCACATCTTCGGTGGTTTAAACTGTTATAAGTAGTATGAACAAAGCGCAGAAGACAGGCTAGAAGCGACTCGCAGCCATTGGGTGTGGGTCTAGTGAGCCGAGCATTGCCCTCCTCCTTTCTTTAAGTAAGTTCAGCAATGTCAGTCTACTGAACTGCTAGGCAGCATTTGGGGCATCAGAACAGATGAGGCTTTGAACGTTTTCAACTCAGTTAGCGCAATTGGGCTGTCAAAATTGCCCTTGCGAAAGGATCTATTCAAAACACAGATGCAGAAATTAGTTCGGCATCGGGACGGCTGTACAGAGGTTTGATACATATGATTGGGCAACTTTTAGCTGAACGGTATCTCATTCTAGAGAAACTTGGGTCGGGTGGGTTTAGCGAAACCTACTTGGCACGGGATAAATATTTACCCTGTCACCCGCTTTGCGTTGTCAAGTGCTTTCAGCTATCGCCTAGCAGCACAATTTCACAGGAGACAGCTCAACAGCTCTTCGCAACCGAAGCGCAGATTTTGGATCAGTTTGGGCAAAACCATGCCCAAATTCCAATCTTGTTTGCCTACTGTCATGAACAAGAACGAATTTACCAGATTCAGGAGTATGTTGAAGGCGACAATTTGGAAGATGCGATCGCTCCAGGGCAATACCTGAATTCAGAAGCGGCGAGCATCGTATTACAAAAAGTCTTACCTATCTTGGATTACATTCATGCCCAGCAGGTGATTCATCGGGATATTAAGCCAAGTCATCTAATTTACAGCAAAAATACGATCGTTCTTATTGATTTTGGAGCGGCTTGCTATGTGTCTGAGCCGAATGCACCTAGCGCTGATATTGCCATTGGCACTCCGGGATACATGCCAGATGAACAGCTCTTGGGCATGGCAGAGTTTGGTAGCGATATTTATGCTTTGGGCGTATCGATTATTCAGATGATGACAGGCGTTCACCCGCAAGATTTTCAGCAAAATCCGATTTCGGGTGAGCTAGATTGGCAGGTTCATTTGCAAGGGCAATCGATCGATCCTCACCTGGCTGCAATTCTAAGCCGAATGGTGCAGCGTCATCCCCGACAGCGCTACGAAAGTGCTGCCGAGGTTTTGGTAAATTTGCGATCGCGCCCGGTGAAGCAAAAACCTGTAGGGCGGTCTTTAAAGCAGAGTCTATCTATTCGGCAGCTTTGGAAACCCACGGTCGCAGCGCTGCTGCTATTGAGCGGATGGTATGGCTCTAGCCGAATTGAACAGGCGGGTGCAATGCTGTCTCAAGCAGAGCATTTTGTCTCCCGCTCAGAAAAAGACATTACTCTGGTGCATGACATGAAGCTGCCCTCGAATGTCGATCGCATGTTGATTGCGCCAGACAACCGTTTTCTAGTTACGGCAGAGGCGGATCATGCCCTGCGTCTCTGGGCTCTGCCCACCGGAGCGGCGCTGCAAACTCTGTCAGGGCACAGGGATATAGTGACAGCTTTGGATATGAGTCAGGACGGTCGTCTATTAGTCAGCGGCGGCAAAGATCAGACCCTGCGGCTTTGGGACACGACGCTCGGAACGCTGCTCTGGAGCATTGAAGCGCATCCGGGAGCCGTGGCAGCCGTGGCGATGAGTCCCGATGGAAAATCGATCGCCAGCAGCGGTGAGGATGGAACCCTGCGAGTTTGGGATTTGCAAACTGGAGCGCCTTTGCGCAGCTTGGCTACCGACAATCCGGTAACGGCAATGACTTACGGCGGCAATTCAAACCGTTTGGTGACGGCTGGCAGTACTCGCGATTTGCAGCTTTGGGATTTGCAAACTGGGCAGCTCCGTCGCACCTTTGCCGGACATAAAGGGGCGATCGTTAGCCTCCGTATGGCAGATGATCATATGCTCTTTAGCTTTGGCGAAGATCGGACGCTGGTTTGGGATTTGCAGCAAGAAGGTCTGATGCGGGCATTCCCTCAGAATTCTGCCCAGCTTGTGACAACGCTGCTAGGAAAACAGCACGCGGTCACCGTTCACAATGACGGCAACATCCGCGTCTGGAGTCCCCAAGGCAGTTTGATGACCACGTTGCCTAGCAAGTGCGGTCAAGATGTTGCGGTTGCCCTCGGCCCTAATCATCGCTATCTCGTGGGAGTGAACCGAGAGAATCAACTGCGAATCTGGCAGATTAGTTCCCGTGCTATCCCTTAAAAGTGGCAGAGTTAGAGATTTGAAAAGTTAGAGGTTTGAAAAGTTAGAGGATGTTTGAAAAGTGGTCGGCTGTGATTTTAGGCACCTGTTGATCCCCCTGCCCCCCTTAAAAAGGGGCGAAATGAATTCAAAGTTCCCCTTTTTTCTAGCGCAGCGGCGCGATAGCACGGGGATTGAGGGGGATCTGAAACGTTTCGCTACCCATAGTTAAACTTTTCAACCATCCGCTTAGAGATTTGCAAAATCCATAAAAGCATCCACTGATGCTGATTTCCAAGTAACGAGAAGCTTACCCGTAGAGAGACATCCAGATGCTAAACAAAGTTCCAGAAACCACAATGCACCGAGTCCGGTGGCTCCTGACGCTGGGCTGGCTGCTGCTAATTGCATCCTTGTTTTATGACCCCATTACGCCGCACTTTACCCATCCTGATAACTTAGCTAGCCCCTTTCACATCAATCTCGATCAGTGCGTCAAGATTCGAGAAACCTGTTTACCGCAGGAATCTTACTCGATGAGTGTTTTGATGTGGTGGGCAATGATTGTGCCCGCAGGCATCTTTATTCTGCTGGTATTTGGACATGAGTTTTGGCGAAGAATTTGCCCGCTCTCCTTTTTATCTCAGATTCCGCGCGCTTTGGGGATGCAGCGTAAGCGCAAGGTTATTGATCCAGTCACCCAGGCAGTGCGGTACGAATTGGTAACAATTGGCGAGAATTCCTGGCTAGGAAAGAATCATCTGTATGTGCAGTCTGGGCTGTTTTTTCTGGGGCTGGGGCTACGAATTCTGTTTGTCAACGGCGATCGCACCGCTCTAGCCTATTTTTTAATCGGGACGATCGCTTCTGCTATGCTCATTGGCTATCTCTACGCAGGGAAAAGCTGGTGCAATTACTTTTGTCCGATGGCTCCTGTACAAATGATTTACACGGGTCCGCGATCGCTGATGGGCAGCAAGGCGCACACTACGCCAAAGCCCAGTATTACCCAATCAATGTGCCGCACAGTAGACCCCAAAACTGGGAAAGAACAGAGTGCTTGCGTCGGCTGCAAGTTGCCCTGTATCGACATTGATGCTGAAAAAACCTACTGGCAAGAGCTGCAAAAACCGGGTCGGCGACTGGTGCAGTATGGTTATCTAGGTATGGTCATTGGCTTTTATCTGTACTATTACCTGTACTCTGGAAATTGGGATTACTACTTCACAGGTATGTGGACGCATGAGCGAGATTTACTGAGCAGAGTATTTGATCCAGGCTTTTACATTCAGGGTCACTCTATCGGTATTCCCAAGTTTATTGCCGTATTCATCACCTATGCCATTCTGCTTTCCATAACTTTTGTCTGGGGATTGATTTTAGAAAAGCTTTATCGTCGATATACGGTATGGCGAAAGAAACCTGCTTCAGCTGAACAGGCTCAGCACGTTATTTTTACACTATTCACTGCCATATCCTTCTGGACGTTCTTTTCCTATGGTGCGCGTCCATCCCTCAATCGCTTGCCAACCTATCTCCTGCTGGGGTTCAATGCGCTGGTTGTTTTGGTGGGCGCAATCTGGCTTTACCGAACGCTGAGCCGGACTCATGCTCAATACAATCGGGAGAGTATGTCTACCAGCCTAAGAAAGCAGCTCCAGCAGTTCCCGATCGATCCAAAGCTGTTGGATGGGCGTTCTCTCGAAGAATTAACCTCAAATGAGGTGTATACACTGGCAAAAGTCTTGTTGGCTGTCTCGCAGCAGCTCCAGTTGCAGACCTACACAGGCGTGGTGCAAGACTTGCTGGAACAGCGCGTCACCGATCCTTCCCAAAGTTTTGAGTTCTGCAAAAAACTGCGTCAAGATCTCCAGATTCAAGACTCTGATCACTTTACGGCCATCCAGACGATCGCCACCACTCGTCCAGAGCTATTGGTCGCTTCTACCGAGCGATCGGCTACGGATGGAGATTCGGAAACTCTGGCAAGAACCGTTGCTAAACCTGCCAACCGAACGATTGCTCGCTCTGTTCCCCCTCAAAAACGGCGACGTTAGCTTGCATCTCCTTTAAGAGTTCTGCTTCGGCACCGCCATCCTACACAAACTATCTGGGAGACTACATATGTTAAAACTCAAATCGGTGAACTTCGAGCAGCAAGAATTTGGAACTCATATTCTGACCCAGTCTCGTCCCGGACAGCTAGAGTGGGTAATCGGAAGATATGCAACTTGCGACTTGGTTCTGTCTGCTCAAGAGGTTAGCCGAGTGCATGGAAAAATTATTTATCAGGATGGCACCTATTACTTTATGGATGATGGCAGCACCTCCGGCTCATCGCTAAATGGAGAGCTAGTTGAGGAGAACGATAAGCGATCGCTGCGAGTAGGAGACTTGCTCCAAATTGGGGAGACTTATATTCACATTGAAGAGATGGAGCCGCCATCGCCTGCTGCTGCAGAGGGAGACTTATCGCTTACCGCAATGGAACCCCAGTGGACATCAGGTGATTTGCAGGTACGATGCTGCCGAATCATTGACGAAACGCCCGATGTCAAAACGTTTTGCTTTGTTGCCGAGCCGCCCGTGACGTTTAACTATAAGCCCGGACAGTTTGTTAACTTAGAGGTTGAGATTGACGGCAAGCCTATTCTTCGCCCCTACTCAATTTCTTCCTCTCCAACCCGTCCCCATGCAATTCATATTACCGTGAAGCGTGAAGTCTCTGGTCATCCAGAAGTGCGACCGGGATTGGTTTCTAGCTGGCTGCATAACTCGTTTAAGGTGGGCGATCGCGTCAAATTTGTGGGTACCCCGCTCGGTCACTTTAGCTGTCTACCCGATCTACCACCCAAGATCCTGCTGATTTCGGCAGGCAGCGGTATCACGCCGATGATGTCAATGGCGCGGTGGGTACAGGATACCTTGGCAGATTGCGACGTTGTATTTCTGCACAGCGCCCGCAAGCCTGAGGACATTGTTTTTCGAGATGAGCTGGCGATGATGTCGGCTCAAATGTCAAATTTCCGTTTGGCAATCACCACGACTCAGCCTTCTGCGAGATATCCCTGGCTGGGACTAACGGGACGGATCTCCAAATCTATGCTGCATGTGGTTGTGCCCGATTTGCTCGATCGCGCAGTCTATGCCTGTGGCCCTGATGGCTTTGTCCAGACCTTCAAATCTTTGCTGGAGTCCGTCAACTTTCCGATGCAGCAATACAAGCAAGAAAGCTTTGGAGGCAAGCCAGCCGCAAAAACTGCTCCTGCCGTCTCTGCTCAGGATACATCTACTATCAGCGCTGCCAATTTGTCTAAAGTCAGCAAAACAGCTCCTTCTAAAACTGCGCCTGCTCAGAGTTCGATCGCGCCCAGCCGCAATGGTCAAAGCAAGTCACCCGATCTACTGCCCAGTCCTTTAGGGGGGAATACCTCGGTTAAAGTTGCGCCCTTGGTTAAGTTTGCCAACTCCGATCGCAGCGTTCCAGCCGATGGCAATACTTCTGTTCTAGAGCTTGCAGAACAGGAAGGCATCCCGATTCGTAACGCCTGCCGGGTGGGTTCCTGCGGTGCCTGCAAGGTTATGGCGCGTGAAGGTCAGGTGCAGTATGCGGGTCAGCCTATTGCCCTCAGCGCAGCGGATCAGGAAGCGGGCTACATCCTGTCTTGCATTGCCCGCCCAGTCGATCGGTTAGTGGTGGAAGCATAGGATGCCAAT
This sequence comes from Drouetiella hepatica Uher 2000/2452, assembly GCA_019359505.1. Classification (GTDB taxonomy): domain Bacteria; phylum Cyanobacteriota; class Cyanobacteriia; order Elainellales; family Elainellaceae; genus Drouetiella; species Drouetiella hepatica. The sequence continues at coordinate 118,223 of JAHHHD010000002.1, forward strand.
AGTTTCGGCACGTTCGCAGTGCGAACGTGCCGAAACTTCAGCAGATTCAGGGGATGATTAGCTGGTGTAGCGTTACGCGCTTAGATCCAATGAGTTATTTTTTGAGAGCCGCGCTCCGCGCGGCTCTCAAAAAATAACTCGTCCTAACTCAATTACGTAGGGCTATGCTAATCATCCCTTGAATGAGTTAGCCAAAGCTTACCGCCCTAGATCATTGTCTTCGATCCATTGCAAGACCTCAGACTCAGACTCTGCATAAAGCGTTTTGCCTGTGCGTGGATCGTAAGCGCGCCATAGAACAGTGCCAGAATCGCTCATAATTTGGTCAATTGAAAGCATGGAGTGATGGGCGATCGCATCCATCCAAGAATTCCAGACCTGCTTGACTTTGGCAACAAGAGCCAAGCCATGCTGTTTTTTGACTAGCCCTAGCTGTTGCTGTTCTTGCTCTAACAGCGCAATGAGCTGAAAATTCTGAGCCGCTTTAGCGACTTCTAGACGACGGGTCAAGGAAGCCGCGATCGCTGCCCGATGCTGAGCGTCGATTTCGTCCAGGTTGAAATGAAGTGCAGTAGCCATAGTTCTCGTACCAAACGCTAAATTCTTAGAAGAATATTTTTTGTTAATATAATCCTAATATATTTCTGTAGCTAAAAGCACAAAAATTAGCCTATCTTAAGAATTTCTTCTTTTTCCCTGAAGCTAAATGAGAGCTAAAAGCCGACAAATTGCTGGGTTGATACCAGGTTGATTGCTCAGGATTAATTGCTATGGGGTTGAGTTAACGTAGCTGTCGCCAGTTTACTTAGGATATGTTCGGTGGGGCGCTGCGCGCCCCACCGAAAATGTTTCCGTCCTAACAGCCTTGGCGGTTGCCATACATGGTTTAATAGCAGCCATGACTTCTCCGATCGCACTTCTACGGCAGCGTTCTCGCGATTCCTGGCTGATTGGACTTGACTGCCACAGCCTGACAAAACGGGCAGAAGATCAGTTGCAGACCTTGATGCAGGAAGGCGATCGCAAACCTCCGACTGTGCTGCTGGCTGAACCCGATCCGGCGGATTTTGTGGCAGGCTTTATTGCTGCCTGTGCTGCGCAGTGCCCGATTTTTTTGGGTAATCCTCATTGGGTTGAAGCGGAGTGGCAGCAAGTGTTTGAGCAGATTCAGCCAGATGTAATTCTGGGAGAGGTAAAAGAATTTCAGGGGGTAAGGTCGAAGAAGGGGAAACTCCCAGAACCTGGCTGGATCATGATTCCTACAGGTGGGTCTTCTGGACAGGTGCGCTTTGCCGTCCACACCTGGCAAACGCTAACGGCTTCCGTGATGGGATTTCAACAACACTTTGAGTCTGATACCATCAACTCCTGCTGCACGCTGCCGCTCTATCATGTCAGCGGATTAATGCAGATGCTGCGATCGCTCCTCACAGGTGGCAAGCTAGCGATCGTGCCGTTCAAGCAGCTAGATTTCAAACAGCCGCCTGAATTTGACCCAACCGACTTCTTTATCTCCCTCGTGCCTACCCAGCTCCAGCGCCTATTACAAGACCCAGAGGCGATCGCGTGGCTGTCTCAATTTCGCACAGTGCTATTGGGCGGTGCGCCTGCCTGGGATGACCTGTTAGCGGCAGCAAGGCGGCATCAGATTCAGCTAGCGCCGACCTATGGCATGACGGAAACCGCCTCGCAGGTAGCAACGCTGAAGCCTGTAGACTTCCTGGCAGGAAAAACAGGCAGCGGCAGGGCTTTACCCCATGCCAAAATTCAAATTGTCGATCCGCAAAATCAGCCTATGGAGCGGGGACAGGTAGGAGCGATCGCCATTCAGTCTGCATCCTTAGCGTTGGGCTATTACGGCAATTGGGGCGCACTTCCCCAAACGACATTTCAAACCGATGATGTAGGCTACCTTGATGCAGAAGGCTATCTGCATATCGTGGGGCGCGCCAGCCGGAAGATCATCACAGGCGGCGAAAATGTTTTTCCCGACGAAGTTGAAGCTGCCATTCGGGCAACGGGTCTGGTCGCCGATGTCTGTGTAGTGGGTTTGCCCGATCGCCAGTGGGGAGAAGGAGTAACGGCTGTTTATGTGCCTTGCCATCCAGAAGTGGAGGTAGCTCAGATTCAAGGAGCGATCGCTTCGCGTCTTAGTCGGTTCAAGCAGCCAAAACGCTGGGTTATCGTTGAAGCGTTGCCACGGAACGCGCAAGGGAAAATTAGCTACGAGTCCGTTAAAACTTTGGGAGATTGAGCCTTGATGTATAGTCCGATCAGCATCAAAAAGACAATCAGCATTGCACCAGTGCCGATTGGGCTGGGTACCCAAAAGATGGCGGCAATATGATTCATTTCTCCTGGCTCTAGCTTCCAGATGAGCTGCCGTCCCTGACTGCGCCGCGCCGGGGTATGAGCCGTCTCCAGCGCCCGCGCACCCCAAGGCGTACTGAGGCGAAACTCCAAACTCAAGATTTGGCGCGGATCGATCGCCACCTTTGCCATCCCCGAACTCGCGCCAGGTTCTGAAACGCCTCTCACAAAGATCTCATTGAGCGATCGCAGATCTAGCTCGCAGTCCAAAACCATTCGCTGCCAGAAAATCCAGTTACCCGATCGCATTTTGAGATGAGAGGCGATCGTCGGCAAGGCTTCACGCTCATTATCTTTAAACTTGTTATTTTTGAGCTTTCCCATGTCAAACCCAGTCTCAAACTCTGATGCAAATAGCTGATTAAACTTGGTTTCTAGATCTTTGACATTGAAGAAAGGAAGGGTCAGGATGCTCTCCTGGCTACCAGGATGCTGTACCCATCCGCCCAGGCTTTCGGTCTGGTGTTCCAGCCGCTCTAGCCAAGCGATCGCCATCACGCCTTCCAATTCTGTAACAGGCTGAGCAATGCGAATCTGCTGCACAAATCTTCCATGATTGGCATCGCTAAATCGAATGCTGATATCATCACGAACGCAGCCTGAGAGCAAGAAAAACGCAACTAGAATCAGCCACAGCAGCCGAAACTTAATTAAGATCTGGGCAATCGTTTTTCGCTTAGAGAGGGTTCTACTCATAGAAAAGAATGATACAACCTACGCAGGGTTACGCGATCGGCTCTGCTAAATTAGACCGCTGAATTAGACCGCAAGAATCAGATGGCAGTTGGCTCCCCCAATCCGTAACATCAGGATTGAAGGCGGACTGAGCTTGGTTTTTCGGGTAGAGGCAGACTATTTTTTAGCCGATTTTTAGCCGATTTCTAGGAGAGCGTATCATGCAAAGCGCGACAGGTGAACTCTTTTCGACAGACGAACTGCGTTGGGAGGCATTAGCAAACCGCGATCGTCAGGCGGATGGAGCCTTTGTCTATGCCGTCAAAACAACAGGCGTTTACTGCCGTCCAGCTTGTTCTTCGCGATTGCCAAGTCGCCATAATGTCTACTTTTTTCAAACCTGTAGCGAAGCCGAACAGGCAGGCTTTCGTCCTTGTAAGCGGTGTCAACCCAACACCACATCGCCACGCGCGGAGCAGGTGCAGTTAATCGCTAAAATCTGCAAAAAGATTGAAGCCTCAGAAATCTCGCTTTCATTGAGCGAATTGGCGGCAGTTGCAGGACTAAGCCAATATCACTTTCAACGGCTGTTTAAGGAAATTGTGGGAGTCACGCCCAAGGCCTATGGGATCGCCCAGCGACAAAAGCGAGTGCGTGACGGTCTACAACAGGGGAGATCCGTGACTCAAACCCTCTATGATGCAGGGTTTGGCACCAATAGCCATTTTTATGAAGGAGCGATCGATATGTTAGGTATGGTACCCAGTCAATATAAGGCAGGGGCAGCAGATGTTGAAATTCAGTTTGCGATCGAGCGATCGTTTTTGGGCTGGGTTTTAGTTGCAGCCACAGAAAAGGGCATTTGCGCGATCGATTTTGGCGATACCCCCAAGGCTTTGACTGAGCAATTGCAGAGTCGATTTCCTAACGCCCAGATTCGTGAATCAGACGCGATCTTTTCCGGTTGGGTAGCGCAGGTGATGGCGTTGATTGAAACCCCCGATCGTGGGCTGGATTTGCCGCTAGATGTCCAGGGCACTGCCTTTCAGCAGCGAGTTTGGAAAGCGTTGCAGACCATCCCACCCGGAACAACTGTAAGCTACACAGAAGTTGCCCAACAGATTGACAGTCCCACAGCCGTAAGAGCCGTTGCGACGGCCTGTGCCGCAAACAAACTCGCAGTCGCTATCCCCTGTCACCGTGTGGTTCGCAGTAATGGAGAGCTGAGCGGATACCGATGGGGGGTTGAGCGCAAGCGCGCATTACTAGACCGAGAATCATCACCGAACAACGATCGGAATCCCCATGCACTTCGTCTGGTTGAATAGTAGGCATAGCCTCATGAAAAGAAATACGCGATGACCGCTCCAAAGCCCTCCAAAAAGACAAAGAGTACAAAACCCCTTGCGCCTATTTCGGAGGAAGCCATTCGAGAGAGGGCACATGAGCTATGGCGATCGCGTAGCAGACGCAGCACATCAGAGGAAGACTGGAATGAAGCCAAGCTCCAATTAGAGAAAGAACAGGCGGCAAGATTAAAGGGCTGGCGCTGGGTTGCCTCCCTCCTGAATCAACCGTTCCTTATGTTGGAGAAGCGGGTTTGGGAGCCTGGGGCTAATCTGGTTGAACGCGCAGCCTTCTTCCAAATTGTCGAGAGGCTTAGCCCAGTCTTTGAGGCGATCGGGGTTCTGTTAATTCCCGTGGTGGTGTGGTACGCAACCCAGTCTTACCAGGAGCAAAAGGATAAACAGGATCAAGCGGTTCGACAGCAAGAGGCGATTAAGACCTATTTGAGCCAGCTCACAACTGTTTTCCTAGACGGCAAAATCAAAGAGGATAAGGACTTACAGAGTGTGACGAGAGCATCCACGCTAGCGCTGCTGAAAGACCCTAGCTTAGACGGAAACGGAAAGGGGCAAGTGATTGGATTTTTATCAGAGTTAAAGCTAATTGCGATCGAGCCTAAGAAGGGAGAAGCTAAAACGCAGATTGTAATTTCCCTGGCAAGAGCCGACCTCAGCGGTGCAGACCTCAGAAGTGCAGACCTCAGAAGTGCAGACCTCAGCGATGTTAACCTTAGCAGTGCCAACCTCAGAGGTTCCAACCTTAGCCGTGCCAACCTTAGCGATGTTAACCTCAGCGCTGCAGACCTTAGCGCTGCAGACCTCAGCAGTGCTAACCTCAGAGGTGCCGACCTCAGCAATACCAACATCAGCCGTGCTAACATCAGCCGTGCTGACCTCAGAGGTACCAAGCTCAGATTTGTCAAGCTTTGCAAAACCAAATTACCACCAAGCGCAAAAGTCAACCCCGATCGCGACTGCAAAGAATTAGGAATCCCAACACAGTAAGCCGATCGATCGATCTTATCCCCTTGAACTATCCCTATCTCCAGCGCCAAACTAAATAAGATGCAGCGCCCCCGGATGCAGTCGCAAGCAGAAATTGTCTCATTACGTCAGGGGGAAGCCGTGATCTTTGCCGTTAGCCACAGACCTGTCCGGGGCGATCGGCTTGCGACGAAATTAATTCAGAGCGCACTGCTTGAGAGTTGAGCGACAGCACCCCCCGAAATCTTGAGGGCAACTGCCTCGGCAACCTTGATACCGTCAATCCCCGCCGAAAGGATGCCGCCCGCATATCCGGCTCCTTCTCCCGCTGGGTAAAGCCCTGCTGTGTTTAAGCTCTGGTAATCTTCTCCGCGCTTGATGCGAATCGGCGATGAGGTGCGGGTTTCAACCCCAGTCAAGACGGCATCCGCCATGGCAAATCCTTTGATTTGCTGCTCAAAGGCAGGCAGCGCCTCCCGAATGGCAGCGATCGCGTACTCTGGCAAACTCTCGTTTAGGTCGCCCAAATGCACGCCAGGAGTGTAGGAGGGCGTAACGGTACCTAGCGCCTGAGAGGGACGATTGGCGATAAAGTCACCTACGAGCTGTCCTGGAGCTTCATAAGTGCCGCCGCCCAACTCAAAGGCGCGTTCTTCTAGCTGCCGCTGTAGGGCAATCCCTGCCAGAGGATGACCGGGATAATCTTCTGGGGTGATGCCCACGACGATCGCGCTATTTGCATTTTGCTCGTTGCGGGAATATTGGCTCATGCCGTTGGTGACGACTCGCCCCGGCTCTGATGCCGCAGCCACCACCATGCCCCCCGGACACATACAAAAGCTGTAGACCGATCGCCCGTTGGAGCAGTGGTGGACTAGCCGATAGTCAGCAGCGCCCAGCAGCGGATGTCCGGCATGGGTGCCAAACCGACAGCGATCGATCAAGGACTGGGGATGCTCGACCCGAAAGCCAATAGAGAACGGCTTGGCTTCGATATAGACACCGCGATCGAACAGCATTTGAAAGGTGTCCCTGGCGCTGTGCCCCACTGCCAGAACGACGTAATCGCTGCGAATATATTCTCCGCTGGCTAGCGTCACGCCGCGAACTTGCCCCTCCTCAATGTCCAAGTCTTCCACACGACTCTGAAAGCGAATTTCGCCGCCTAGAGAGACGATCGTGTTGCGGATATTCTCAACAATTTTGACCAGCTTGAAGGTGCCGATGTGGGGCTTGTTGATGTACAGAATTTCTGGAGAGGCTCCAGCATTGACGAGTTCGGTCAGCACCTTGCGTCCGTAGTGCTGGGAATCTCTTACCTGACTGTAGAGTTTGCCGTCAGAAAAGGTGCCCGCGCCGCCTTCCCCAAACTGCGCATTTGACTCAGGGTTCAGCCCTTTTTTCCGCCAAAATCCAAAGGTGTCGGCAGTCCGTTCTTTCACTGCTTTACCGCGTTCTAGGATGAGGGGACGAAAACCCATTTGCGCCAGCATCAAACCCGCAAACATACCGCAAGGCCCTGTGCCAATGACGATCGGGCGCATTGCCTCACTGATTGCGTCCCTGGGGGCTTGCACCTCAAAGTGGTAGCTCATGTCAGGTGTGGCGACCACATGCTGATCTTTCCTGAGTCGCTGAAGGATCTGCTTTTCCTGAGTCGTTTCTACATCCAGAATGTAGACCAGAATAATGTCTTCTCGCTTCCGGGCATCGTAGCTACGCTTGAAAATTGAGTAGCGAATTAGCGCTTCTGGAGCAATTTGCAGCTTCTTGAGGATGGCGGATTCGATCGCCCCTTCAGGATGATCCAACGGCAGCTTTATTTCTGTCAGTCTCAACATAGCAAGGTCTAGGCATAGCTCAGGCTCACCATTTTAGAACAATTCTTGCTTCAGGGGTGGAGAGTGGGGTATTTGTCGGCATGTTCTTTATGGAGCTTGCGGTAAGCCAGGATCATGGCATCTGAGGCGACTAACAGCTCGCGGTTTGTGCCGATCGCCTGGAGCACCTGTGTTTTCACGATCGCCTCATCTTCTCGGAGCAGCTTGCGTCCAAACTGGTTGGTGCTGCGATCGAATAATCGGCACTTGAAGAAGTTTCGCAGAATAATTGATTTGGTAACGGTAACGGTTTCAGAGACAGGAACATGCGCCATTAAAAACGCAAGTTTAAACTTGCCAAAATTGAGTTCCAAGGTGGTGAAGTTGGGGAGATAGAAGCTATGACGACGCGTGGAGCCAAATTCCTCCTGCTGTGCCACCAGCATTTGCCAAAAGCCTTTGAGCTTAGCGAGTTTGGCAGTTAGCGTCACGCTGGCTCCCCCCTGAACTGGCTCGACCTGCAAAAGCTGAATCGTGGCATCTTGATTGACCCGCTGACCCAATTTTCGATGAATAAAGGGAGGATGGGAAACATCCACATTGTTTTCAATCACGCGGCTATAGTTTGCGTTCCAGCAAAACTCATCGATCGATTGATGCCACTCTGTGAAGTTAGGGGCAAACTGCGGCAGTTCGGGAAGAGACGGACGCTGGCTTTCAGGAAGATCGCCGACAAACAGCCAAATAAATCCGTTTTGCTCCTGCACTGGGTATGGCTCCACGCGGGCGCGTTTTGGAATTTCCATGCCAAGCTGATTTGCCGGAATGTTGACACAGACTCCATCCGCCTGATACTGCCAGCCGTGATAGGGACAGTGCAGACAGTCGCCCTCGACTCGACCCAGCGCCAGAGCCGCCGAGCGATGGGCACAGCGATTGTCTAGGGCGATCGCCTTCCCTTGACTGTCTCGGTACAGCACAAATTCTTTGCCCATCAGCGTAATTTGCCGGGGCTGTTGGGCAAGCACCGCGCTAAATTCAACGGCATACCAGAGGTTGGTCAGCATATTTTCTAAAATATTCACTAAAAAGGCGCTGCTGATTTCAGGTGTGAATTTTTTTGAAAGGGGCGCTCCGCGTCCCTTTCAAAAAAATTCACACCCAGATTAAGCTCACGCTAGAAAAAAGGGGATCTTTGAGTTCTGAAGCCCCCTTTTTAAGGGGGTTGGGGAGATCGAACGTAAGCTTTGCGATCGACTGAGATTAAGCAATGCCCCTAAAAACTGTCGCTATAGCTTCCAGGCGGCATAAATTGCGGCGGCAAATGCGATCAGTGTGGCAATGCCGATGTATACCATCTTGAATTCGTGATGGTCGATCGCATGTTCTAGCTTGTGATCCATCTCTTGACGAAACTGCTCAATTTCTCGCTTGGCAGCCGCATCAGCGATCGGACGATTGCGCGTTCCCATAAATTTACTTCCGGTAGATTGTTTTCTACAGAGCGGTCTGTACGGACAATAAGTTGTCCTTAGAATACCCAGAAAGTCTGTGGGATAACGTCCAGTGAAAGAGTGCGGTCTGGACTCAAATTAATCTCACGTTAAATAGGTGTCGAAAGTGGTAGGCTCTATATAGATAGCTGTGTGTACGGGCTTACATATGAATTTTGGTTTGTCGAAATTGGGAGGACGCTTTTTAATGAAACGATTCTTTGGCATGGTGATGGCGATCGCGCTGGCGATTAGCTGTTTGGGAGGGCTAGGCATCGCTCAACCCGCAAACGCAGCAGGGTTTAACGTTCTTAGCTTCAATACTTCATCTCTGGTCTTAGCCGAAGCCCGGAACAGCGCTGATGATAAGCTAGCGACTGATTTTGGTAAAAAAATTGATTTGAACAACACGAATGTGCGGGCTTTTACCCAATATCCCGGTATGTATCCCAGCATTGCTAAGGCAATCATCAAGTACGCGCCCTTTGATACCGTCGATGACGTGCTAAAAATCCCTGGCTTGACCGATCGCCAGAAGGATATCCTGACCAAAAATCTTGACAAACTAACGGTTTCTGCGCCAGAAGCTACGTTTGTAGAGGGTGCCGATCGCTACAATAATGGTATCTATCGCTAAGAGTCTCTTAAGCTGATTCGCGGTTTAAGGCCGTCTTCAAATTCTCAAGACTACTTTTCTCAAGACTACTTTCAAGAATTGCCCCCATCCTGTGCGTTGTGCTTGCTAGCTTTACGGTAGCCAAGCCCACGGTTCTGTAGGGGCAATTTTTTATATTCTCAAAATGCTGCTTCAAAACCCTGTTGCTATGGCTGTCGCCAGTTTGCTTAGGATCGCAAATTTAATAAAACCAAGTAATTATTTTGAAAAAGTAGGCTACGCCTACTTTTTCAAAATAATTACTTCAGGTTAATTCATCCAAAAATGTCCCCGTCCTAACCGCCTTGGCGGTTGCTATGTAGGTTAAATATCGTGCCCGATCGCGTTGCAACTCTTCTGTCTACCGATCTATCGTCCAATCCCTTCGATGTGCTGATTATTGGCGGCGGTGCTGCCGGACTTTATGCAGCCCTCTGTTTGCCTCCGCACCTTCAGGTAGGGCTACTCACCAAAGATACGCTGGCGCTCTCGGCAAGCGACTGGGCACAAGGCGGCATTGCGGCAGCGATCGCTCCAGATGACTCGCCGCAGCTCCATATCGAAGACACCCTCAAGGCAGGGGCAGGGCTGTGTGAGCCAGAAGCCGTGGCGCTGCTGGTGGAAAAAGCCCCGGAATGTGTGCGCTCACTGGTGGAAATGGGCGTGGGGTTCGATCGCCAGGGAGACGCGCTAGCCATGACTCTAGAGGCAGCACACTCTCGGCGGCGGGTGCTGCACGCTGCTGACACCACCGGACGCGCCATGGTGACAACGCTGACGGCACAGGTTTTAAGCCGCAAAAATATTCGGGTGATTCCCCAGAGCTTTGTGCTGGATCTGTGGATGGAGGAGAACGGCTGTCAGGGAGTGCGGCTGTTTTATCAAGAATCACAGTATCAAGCATCACAGTATCAAGAACCGCAGGGACAGCAAATTATCTGGCTACGGGCAGGAGCCGTGCTGCTGGCGACAGGCGGTGGCGGACAGGTCTTTGCCCAAACCACCAATCCCGATGTCAGCACGGGCGACGGCGTAGCGATGGCATGGCGGACAGGCGCACAGCTCCGCGATTTGGAATTTATGCAGTTTCACCCGACCGCGCTAACGGTTCCAAGCGCACCGCGATTTCTGATCAGCGAAGCCGTGCGGGGCGAAGGGGCGCATCTGATTGATGACCAAGGCGATCGCTTTGCCTTTAAGTATCATCCTGCGGGTGAACTTGCCCCCAGAGATGTGGTCAGTCGCGCCATTTTTAGCCACCTGCAAAGTGCAGCCGATCCGGCATCAGCTCACGTCTGGCTAGATTTACGACCGATCGCCCCAGACCGAATTCGCCATCGCTTCCCTAACATCATTCAGGTCTGCCAGCGATGGGGCGTGGATGTGTTTCAGCAGCCGATTCCGGTTGCCCCAGCCGCTCACTATTGGATGGGGGGCATCACCACAGATACGCTGTGCCGCACCAGCATTCCGGGACTCTATGCGATCGGCGAAACTGCCAGTACGGGAGTGCATGGAGCCAATCGCCTTGCCAGCAATTCTCTGCTGGAGTGTCTGGTGTTTGGGTCGCAGTTAGCGAAGCTAGAGCTGCCAGAGTGGCGATCGGCAGAACTCCCGCCATCTTCCACGACCCAGAATTTGTTACAGGAATGGCGAGACTCAGAAGCCCAAATTCGTCACTGGCGGCAGGAAGTGCCTCGCTTGATGTGGCAGAGCGCCGGAATTTGTCGAGAGCAGAAAACTTTAGAGGGGGCGATCGCTCAAGTCCAAGGCTGGCAGCAGGAGTTTGCGGCTTTGCCTCTGAGTCAGGCTTTATTAGAGGTGCGATCGCTTTCGACCCTACGACTCGACTTGCCCGATCCTATTCCCACATTCCGCGCCTGGGCAGAAACCCGAAATCTTTTAGACGTGGCTTGCCTCATGCTCAAGAGCGCTGCATTTCGTCAAGAAAGCCGGGGCGGACATTACCGACTGGATTATCCCAATACTGAGCCAAGCTGGCAGGTACATACGATCGTAGAGAGCGATCGCATCCAAAAATCTGCGCCCCTTTCAGACCAGTGAACTTTAGAGCCATTCTGCCGGAGGATGGAAACGAGGGTGGAGAAGAGATTCGACCGGGCGATCGCTCCATAAATGCTGCTGCACGATCGTCGGTACGTCACTCGGCTTAATCCGGCAATACCAGAAGTTATCGGGCATGATGTGTACCGTGGTTCCCGATGCACACTGCCCCATACACTCGCTGCCGCTGGCAAATACGCCATTGGGGACAGTCGCCTGAAACGCTGCTAACACCTCAGCCGAACCGTTGCGGAGACAGGAGCGATGCTGACACACCAAAACGCACCGCCGCTGGAGCGGTTTTAGGAACTGAGGAGAATCGGTCATACCAATAGCGGTTTGCCAATTATTAACTGACGGGTGGATGTAGATGGGTCGATGGGTCGATGGGTCGATGGGAAAAACTCATCCACTCATCCACTCATCCACTCTTATTTGACTAAATCACTAGCCAATGCTCAGCACGCGATTAACTAGGCTAGAGACAGATTTTTTGAGCTGTCGCCGCTGCCGCCAGCGAAGAAAGGCTTCCTCGTAGTCTTCGCCGCCTAACTTGAAGGTTTTCCAGGCATCAAGCGCCATGCCTAACCCCCAGAATAAGCAGATATAGACCAGGAATCCGACTCCCCAGCCGTTGAGGAAATTCACGGTCAGCAGGAAACCGTTGACGATCGCAAATTTGGCGAAACGCTGCTGAAAGCGATGCCGTCGTTGCAGATCAAAGGCACTACGCTCGACTGATTCTCCTTGACGGGTCAGCCATTCCTGCTCGGCGGCTTGAATGTCAGCAGGGGCAATGTTTAGCTCGGCGGCAATCTCAAAAAGCTGGGTGCGGGTCAGTTCTCCCACTTCGGCTTGGCGGGCGATCGCAATTTGCAAAATTTGCTGAGCGTCTTCCGAACGGTATAGCTCCATCATGGCAGTAGTGAGACGGGGTAAAAAGTTTCGGGTACGGGAAGCCCTCACCTTAGTTATAAACTATGTGTCCGGTGGACATCTTGCTAATCTTGGACGTATTCTTCGCCATTGATTAGCGCAATTTCCGCCCGCAAAAACTCTCGACCCAGATATGCCGCATGGTCTAGGTAGCCGATCGGACAGGGCTGAGTTTCTTCAAAAATCTTGATACAAAGCTCTTTTGCCGTCCGTCCCGTATAGACTGCCGTGTGGGTATGCTGAGCTTTGCCTTTGGTAGGTAGAGGCTTACCCGTTTCAGGGTCGCAAGCCAAGCCTTTGTCGTCAATGATATTGGCGAAGTGTTTGGCGCAAATTAATTGAGTGGGGCGATCGAGATAAATCAAAAAATAGCCGTCTGGGTCAAGTTCAATAAATCGCTTGGAGAGCTTGTCATCTAAAGCTTTTAAGTCTCTCGCTAGCTCTTGAGCTAACTTACTAAGTGTGAGATTTTCTTCGGGAACCGATGGAGTCATGGAGGATTTAGCTAGATCTGTTTTGGATAGGGTCGGCGATCTCCCAATCTAGCTTATCCGCGCTGTGTTTTTTATGAAGGGCTTACAGTTCCAAGGCTTACAGTCCCAGTAAAGAGACGATCGCCGGAAGTAATTTACTGCAAGCTTCGACGAGTTTTGTGGTGTCGGGCAGGGCAGCGATCGTCCCTTTGATCACTTTAACGGCGGTTCCGGAGAGCTTTTTTAGGGTGCCGTCTGCGGGGTTTTGTCCGGCTTTTGCCAGGGTATTGACTTGCTCTAGGGCTTCGGTTTTGTCGGCAGGGGTAAGGTCAGAGGTGGCGATCGCTTCCTGTAATTCCTTCAGCAGGGCGGCGAGTTGGGCGGCTTCGGGGGTGGCGGTGGCTTGGAGCTGGTTGAGGGTGTTGGTGACGTTGCCGCTGATTTCGCCCAGGTTGAAGGTGCTACCTGTGGCGTTGAGGTTGCCGTCAACGGTGAGATTGCGGCTAGAGTCGGTACTGTCGTTCATGGCTTTACTCTCTGCGGTGGTGTTGATGGAGAGGTTCGACAAAAGTGTGCCAAGGTTGGTGACGGTGGCGAGGGTAATGGCTTTGAGATCTTGGCTATGGCGCTGTTCGCACTCCAGCAAGGCGGCGCTTTTTTCGGCGGCTAATCGGATCTGGTAAACGGCATCCCAGTCTTGTTCAACTTCTCCTTTGTTTGTGTTTTCTGCAACTTTAAGGGTGAGCAATACATCCTGAGCTTGCTCCTCGATGCCTTGGACGGTGGCTTCAGGGTATTTCTCTAGAACCGTTTGCAGCGCGGTTTTGAAGGCTTCAGGGTTGATGCCATCTCGGATCAAGATTTGTACGGTGTCCAAGACTTCTTTGAAATATTTCTCGAAGTCTCCAGGCTGAAAGATTTTGTTGGGATCATGGGGGCGACGCTCTCGGCTGCCAAACTCGTTGGGCTGCTCTAGCAGAAAAACATACTGGCAGTCGATGTCTTTCAAGACTGTAGAAGTGTCGATGTTCCAGGACTGGAGACAAGTTCCGGTGAGCGCAGCCCCCGTCAAATCTGCACCGATGACCAGCGCTTCGGTGAGATTGGCTCCTCGGAGATCAGCACGCTGCAAGTTAGCGCCACTCAGATCAGTCCATTTCAAGACGGCTTCGTTGAGATTAGCGCCGAAGAGATTGGCTTCTCGAAGGTTTTTAGCTTCAACATAAGACTTTTTGTAGCCGTTGCGGGTGACGAGTAATTCTCGGACGGCAGGATTTGCCAGGAGCGAGTCGCCGACTCTGGCTCGATCGAGCTTTTTAGCATCTTTCCAGCAGGCATGGGTGAGGATAGTCGGCTTTTGCTTACTGGCATTAGAATTTGTGCTTTTGAGGTTGGCTCCTGTGAAGTTGGCGGCGGTGAGGTCTGCCCCACAAAAGCTTGTGCCGCCCAAAGCCCCAAACGCTACGCCAAAGCTGCGAACTAGCGCAAATTTTTCGTCTCCTTTGTTGGCTCGCCATGCTACGTAGAAGCTGAGTAACAAAACTGCAACTGCAACTGCGACTGCGACTGCGACTGCGACTGCGACTGTACCTGCGACTGCGACTGCGACTGCGGCTGCGACTGTACCTGCGACTGCGACTGCGACTGCCCCTGCGACTGTGCCTGCGACTGCGACTGCGACTGCCCCTGCGACTGCGACTGCGACTGCCCCTGCGACTGCCCCTGCGACTGTACCTGCGACTGCGACTGCGACTGCCCCTGCGACTGTGCCTGCGACTGCGACTGCCCCTGCGACTGCCCCTGCGACTGCTATGGCGATCGCCATAGCCAGCACAATTGTCCCAGCAGCTTTAGTGGTCAACCCTTGACGGGCGATCGCCAAAAATGTGACAGCATTGAGGCACACAACGGCAATACCCGGAAAAATTGTGTACTGCTGAATGGCATCAGAGGTAAAGAAATAGGCAATAAATACGGCACTGAACAGCACTGAAACGAAGGTCAGCACCCCAGAGAGCAAAAAAGAGCTGACGAGTTGAACAATCATCCATCGCCTCTGAACCCCTGCCCTTGCCCCTGTAAAATTTGCCTTCCTCAGCACCGCATTGGTGAAGTTTGCCCCTCGAATATCGGTATTGGCGAAGTTTGCCCCAGTCAGATCTTGCCCCTTGAAGTTGCGACCGCGCAGGTTTTGACCAGAGAAATCGGAGGGCATGGAGGCAAGAGGAGAAGTAGGGAATGGGCAGTAGGGAGTAGGGGAAATTTAGGAGAGAATTTGCTACAGATGTAGCATGAAAGCTTTGGGGATGGCTAGATGGCAGCAAATATTGTGGTGAATGAGGTTTAAAGCCTCATCGTTCCACCTCAAAGTCTCACTCGCCGAGTCCAAAGCCTCATCGTTCCACCTCAAAGTCTCATTCGCCGAGTCCAAAGCCTCATCCGTCGAGTTCAGAGCCTCATCGTTCCACCTCAAAGTCTCATCCGCCGAGTTCAGAGCCTCATCGTTCCACCTCAGAGCCTCATCCGCCGAGTTCAGAGCCTCATCCGCCGAGTTCAGAGCCTCAACGATTCACCTCAAAGCCTCATTCGCCGAGTTCAGAGGTTCGACGGTTAATGTTGGAGGTGGGGCGATTTACCTCAAAAGCTCATCACTTATGTTCAGAGATGCGTCACCTGAGTCCAAAGGTTCAACGGCTGAGTTAGCAGCGTTGCAATATTTCCCGGTTAAGCGATCGAGCGTTAATGATCCCCCCTAGCCCCCCTTAAAAAGGGGGGAATTGAACCAAAATATGCTCAAACTCCCCCTTTTTAACTCAAAGTTTCCCTTTTCTAACTCAAAGTCCCCCTTTTTAAGGGGGATTAGGGGGATCGCCTTTTATCCAGCAATGCGTCAAGTCGTTATCCTCAAGTACAGGCTAGGAGGTCAAGATGGCACTTCGCTATGAAATTATTTTGTATTGGAGCAACGTCGATCAGGCATTCATTGCAGAAGTGCCTGAACTGCCGGGATGTGCAGCCAACGGCTCAACCTATGCTGAGGCAATTCAGAACGTAGAGGTAATTATGCAGGAATGGATTGAAACAGCTCAGGCATTGGGGCGATCGATTCCTGAACCCCAAGGTCGCTTGCTGTCTGCCTAAACACGGCTTACTCTCCGATCGGGTCAAACACCACCACAAACACCCCGTCAGGAAATAGCCGCCTCAACGTCATCACATAGCCATCAGCATCCGATCGATTCTTGAACCTCGCCACCACCACGCGCTGCATTTTGGGCAGCAGCCGAATCACCGCCCAATGGTTAAGGCGATCTCGATAGGTCATAATAAATTTGTCTCCAGCAGAATATGGAGCCTGAGCCAGCACCCCGGAGCCTGAGAAACTTGGGAATGCTGGCTTTCAGCTTTTTTAGATTAAATAGAATTGTAGACCTTAGTCTCCTAGGAGACAAGTTACTTTAGTGACTATTCAAGAGATAAGTTACTTTGTGCCCTATTTTTGAGAAGGAACCTGACGCTTGACTTAGACGTGGCTCAAGACTCGCTTAAGATTTATATTGACAAAGCTCTAAAGCTTCGATTCAAGTCCTTGTGCGCTTTGCAAGACAGGGATATGAGTCAAGTCGCTGCGGAATTAATAGAAGAGTGGGTTAGGCAGCAGGATTCACGGTCTAAAGGAGACTGAGTTCAATGGCTTCACGCGGACGCGTAACCGCATATCTGCCGGAAGAAATTCAGAAGGCACTAGAAGAATGGGCTGCTGAAGAAAGCCGATCGATCAGCAGCCTTGCTACCTATGTGTTGACTCAAGCCGTCAAAGAACATCAGGCGAAGAAGGCAAAGAAACCTGAGAGCGACCGCCCATAGGCAAGCTCTACCAAGACCTCCGAGGTTTTGAAAACCTCGGAGGTCTTACTCTTGGCGCGATCGTCCCCAGCATCAAATCTGCACAAATTTGTACAATAGAGAAGCAGAACAAGCGTTCTAGCCCTGCCGTCTTCAGATGCGGTAGGCTTATTCTCGATTTGGCTTACTCGATTTGATCCTGCCGCCTATGTCCTCCGTCGCTCCCGCTGGTTCACCCAAAATTCTCCTCATCGACGGGCATTCCCTCGCCTTTCGATCGTATTTTGCCCACTCCAAAGGGCGAGACGGCGGATTGCGCACCTCCACAGGCATCCCCACCAGCATCTCCTACGGGTTTCTCAAGGCGTTACTAGACACCCTGGAAGCCGAAAAGCCGGAGTATCTGGCGATCGCCTTTGACCTCAGCGGCCCCACCTATCGGCATGAGGCAGACGACACCTACAAAGCCGGACGACCCGAAGCCCCCGAAGACTTTGCCCCCGATATGCTCAATCTTCAGGAATTGCTGCAAGCGCTAAACTTGCCCGTGCTGACGGCTCCCGGCTACGAGGCAGACGACATTATTGGCACCCTCGCCCACCGCGCCCGTCAAGACGGCTTTCAGGTAAAGGTCTTGTCAGGCGATCGCGATCTCTTCCAGCTCATCGACCCTGAAGGACAGGTGAAAATCCTCTACCTCAGCACGGTCTTCGGCAAAGGTACGCCGCTGCCCAAAGAATTCGGTACGCAGGAAGTCAAAGACAAGATGGGCATCTTGCCATCGCAGGTGGTGGACTATAAGGCGCTGTGTGGCGATAGCTCCGACAATATTCCCGGAGTGCGGGGCATTGGCGACAAAACAGCCGTGACCCTGCTCAACACCTATGGCTCTCTCGAAAAAGTTTACGCCTCGCTAGAGGAGATCAAAGGCGCGACGAAGAAAAAGCTGGAGGAAGGCAAAGACTCAGCTCTCCACTCGCAATACATGGCGCAGATTCATCTAGATACGCCCGTTGCAGTCAACCTTGAAGACTGCAAGCTGCAAGGCTTCGATGCCACTCAGCTAGATCCGCTGCTAGAAAAGCTAGAGCTACGCACCTTTCAACGGCAAATCAAAAAAATTCAGCGCGTCTTCAGCGGCGAATCCTCAGCCGACTCACCCGTAGACCCGACTCCTGACTCCCGGCTCCCGGCTCCTCGTCCCTCCTTCAACGACGACACCTGGTTCTTCACCCCCGAAGACACTCAGGACAGCCAGCAGTTAGTGACAGCGGCGATCGCCCCCCAAGTCATTGATACCCCCGCAAAGCTAGCCACCCTGATCCAGCTCCTGCAAACGCAGCAAGATCCAGCCACCCCCGTCGCCTGGGACACAGAAACCACTGCCCTCGATCCCAGAGATGCTGACCTAGTGGGAATCGGCTGCTGCTGGGGAGCCGGATATGATCAGGTGGCATACATTCCGCTGAGGCACCGATCGGGTCAGAACCTCGACAAGGCTGAAACGCTGGAGGCGCTGCGCCCGATTCTGGAAAGTGCCGACCATCCTAAAGCGTTGCAAAACGCCAAGTTCGATCGCCTGATTCTGCGGTGTCAGGGGGTGAACCTTCAGGGCGTAGTGTTTGACACGATGCTGGCAAGCTATGTACTCAATCCGGAGAGCAGTCATAACCTCAGCGATTTGGGACTCAAGCATCTCAGCCTCAAGTCTCAGAGCTATACCGATCTGGTGCCCAAAGGCAAAGACATCGCCGATATTGACATCGATCAGGTGGCTCTCTACTGCGGCATGGATGCCTATGTTGTGTTTCAGCTCGTGCCAATTTTGCGATCGCTCCTCCAGCCCACCCCCGAACTCGATCGCCTGTTCCGAGAAGTCGAGCTGCCTGTAGAGCCTGTCCTGGCAGAGATGGAATATGTCGGCGTTCGCATCGACGTTGCTTACCTTCAGCAATTCTCGAAGCGGCTAGAAACCGACTTGGACAACATCGCCCAGCAGGCTTACGCTGCCGCCGGACAAACCTTTAACCTGGGTTCGCCCAAGCAGTTGGCAGACCTGCTGTTTGAGAAGCTCGGACTCGATCGCAAAAAGTCTCGCAAGATGAAAACGGGCTACTCCACCGATGCCGCCACCCTGGAAAAACTTCAGGGCGATCATCCAGTTGTAGATGCGATCGTCGAAAACCGCACCCTCGCCAAGCTCAAGTCTACCTATGTGGATGCCCTGCCGCTGCTGGCGCGTCCTGATACTCATCGCGTCCATACCGACTTCAACCAGGCAATCACCGCTACGGGACGGCTCTCCTCCTCCAACCCCAACCTGCAAAACATTCCCATCCGCACGGCATTTAGTCGCCAAATTCGCGCCGCCTTTGTGCCGGAACCAGGCTGGCTAATGGTGGCTGCCGACTATTCTCAGATCGAGCTGCGTATCCTGGCACATCTGAGTCAAGAGCCAGTGCTGCTGGAAACCTACCGCAAAAATGAGGATGTTCATGCCCTCACTGCTCGACTGCTGTTTGAAAAGGACAACATCACCTCCGAAGAGCGCCGCCTTGCCAAGGTGATCAACTTTGGCGTGATTTACGGCATGGGGGCACAGCGGTTTGCCCGCGAGTCGGGCTTCAAATCTGCTGATGCCAAAGGCTTTATCGAACGCTTCAACGATCGCTATTCCCAGGTCTTCGGCTATCTCCAGCAGATGCAGCGAGAGGCGATCGCCAATGGCTATGTCACCACGATTCACGGTCGTCGCCGCTATTTCAACTTCAACAGCGAAAATCTCAAGGCGCTTCGAGGTCAAGATCCCCACAGCATCGACCTGGGCAAAATCAAAACCCGCGATCAGTACGATGCCCAAATGCTGCGCGCCGCCGCTAATGCCCCCATCCAAGGCTCCAGTGCCGACATCATCAAAATCGCTATGGTGAAGCTGCATGAAGTGCTGAAGCCCTACCGCGCCAATCTGCTGCTGCAGGTGCATGATGAACTCGTGTTTGAAGTCCATCCTGACGAGTGGGCAGAACTTCAGCCGCAGATTAAGTCAGCTATGGAGTCAGCGGTAGAACTGAGCGTACCGCTGCTAGTCGAAATTCACGCCGGACAAAACTGGATGGAGGCGAAGTAGCTGGCAGTTCTTCATCATGGGATGGCTTTTGAAGGATAGGCACCTCTCAACAATCATCCCTAAAATTAGCGGCTAGACGGGGAAACGCGATCGCCCCCCAAACGCTATCATGGAGTTCTGAATCAAGCCTTGTAAAGACGCACTCGGAGGCAGTCTGACGGTTTATACACGCCCCCTTGCTCGGTTGATTGAGCAGTTACAGAGACTTCCCGGAGTCGGCCCTAAGACGGCTCAGCGATTGGCACTCCATATCCTCAAACGTCCTGAAGCCGACGTACAGGCGCTCGCTCAGGCACTGCTGGAAGCCAAACAGCAGGTAGGCTTTTGCTCGGTCTGTTTTCACCTCTCGGCGGAACCTGTCTGCGAGATTTGCCGCGCCTCCAATCGCGATCCCTACACTATCTGCGTTGTCTGTGACTCTAGAGACGTGATTGCCCTGGAGCGAACTCGTGAATATAGCGGCAAATATCATGTGCTGGGCGGTCTGATTTCGCCGATGGACGGCATGGGACCTGATCAGTTGAATATTACCCAGCTCGTGCGGCGGGTCAGCAAGCAAAGCATTAAGGAAGTGATTATGGCGATCAGCCCCAGCGTGGAAGGCGAAACGACGACGCTCTACGTCGGGCAGCTGCTCAAGCCTTTCACCAAAGTTACCCGCATTGCCTTCGGTCTACCTATGGGCGGCGACTTGGAATATGCCGATGAGGTGACGCTGGCACGAGCGATGGAAGGGCGACGGGAGCTGGATTAAGTTGGGTGAAACTCCCTATGAGATGTGGGATTTCTCCCCTAGCCGCTTGGCTTCATCTTCGGTGACTATAGAGGAGTAGGATTTGCCAGGACTGTCCGCTATGGAATATATTTATTACCTTGCGAATGCCAGCCTGACGTTACGAGTGGTCGAACACCTGCATCGGATGCCCTGGTTTCCAGTTCGCTTCATGACGGTTATCCATCAAATCGACGGCTGGGTGGTCAAGGTTAAGTTGGATGGCACTTTAGATGCCCAAGAAGACGGAGACTTGCGAGCTTTTTTAAATGAACTGGGCATTCCCTACGAGCCTGAGATTCGAGTGCGCATGGCAATGTGGGGGCTAGAAACAGGGCAATCGCCCGTTGAGGTGATGCGCCGCTATCAGGTGGCTGTCGTCTCCCACGGAAACCCCGATCGCACTGAGATCGAGGAGTTTCGGATGCAGTTTGTTCAGGGCTTAGGATACTGTCCAGAGACATTGGCATAAACCTTTAGCAAGCCGTTAGTCATTTAGCCGTTAGTCAAACGCGCCAGGAATATACTGCTGAAGGGTGAGGCAGTGGCGATCGATCGTCACTGCCTTTCCAATTTCGATATCTACTGAGGTTTTTTTCAGCAGAGGCGATCGCGACTCCTGACCAGAGATAAGCCGACAGGAAACCAGCGCTACATCGAATCGGCAGGGCAAGGCTGCTAGGTGCGGGTGTTGGGTTAGAAAGAATTGTGCCGATCGCCAAAGCTTATCTCGCTTTTGAGAAGTGATGGAAAGCAGCCCATTGGTGTCCCAGTTACCGCTGCTCCGGGCTTTCACCTCTACAAAAGCCAGTGGTGTTTGGGTACTTGCCGGATTGGCAGTATAGATGACTAGATCCAGTTCTCCCCATTGACAGCGCCAGCGCTGCTGCAAAATCTCCCAACCTTGAGCGATCAACCATTGCGCCACTAGATCCTCTGCCAGTTTGCCTAGCTCCAGGCTAGCTTGCCGATGTGATTTAAGCGCTTTATCAGGCATAGTCGAGGCTGTAGAGAATCGGTAGCTAGTTTAGAATGCCCGATCGCCTTAAATGATCTTCTATGGCATTACGTAATTGATATAGCTGTCGCCAGTTTGCTATGCCAATTTAAATTGATGAGGCGGCAGATGATTTTCGAGAGCCGCGCTGAGCGCGGCTCTCGAAAATCATCTGCCCTGTTTGGGTCTTAAATTGGTATGAGTTAGGACGAGTTATTTTCAGGGCGACAGCAGATTCAAGTAAGATCAGATAACACTCATGCGGCTCTGATACTCACTTTCCTAGCGCTTACTTTTAATAGAGTTATTTCAATATCTTGAGTCGATCGATCATGGTCAAATTATGTCGTTCTTTCGTGAGTCTGGCGCTAGGTCTAGCGATCAGCCTCTTCTCGTTCTTATATATGCCAGTCGCGATCGCCGAAGATTTCAACCGCGCTTTTTTGGTGGGTCAAGACTTTTCGGGGCAGGACTTGACAGGCGACGAATTCACTAAAGCCAATATGCGTAGCGCTAATCTCAGCCATACCAACATGGAGGGCGTGCGCTTTTTTGGGACTAATCTGGAAGCGGCAAACCTGGAGGGTGCCAACTTGACCAACGCCACCCTAGATTCTGCGCGACTCGTTGATGCCAACTTGACCAACGCTATTTTGGAAGGTGCATTTGCCTTCAATGCCAAATTTAATCGAGCGGCGATCGCGGGAGCCGATTTTACCAATGTGCTAATGCGGGAAGATATGCATGATCTGCTCTGCGAAGTGGCTGAGGGCAAAAATCCCGTCACGGGACGCAACACGCGCGAGACGTTAGAGTGTGATTAGCGGGCTGGAAGATGGGGACTGGTAGAAAAGCATTTTCCCTATAAAAACACTTCTCTCCTGCCTCTATGCAACGCTGAGTGTTTAGCAAGCCCCGTCCCGCCGCACAACGACCTGAATGGTTTTCAAAATCAGCTTCAGATCATAGGCGATCGACCAGCGGCGCAGGTAGCGCAAATCCATGCTGACAATTTTCTCAAACTTTAGCACCTTCGACCGACCGTTGACCTGCCACTCACCTGTGATTCCTGGCTTCACCTCTAGCCGTCTCCAGTGGCGAATGCTGTAGCGCTGTACTTCTTCTAAGGTTGGCGGGCGAGTGCCCACCAGGCTCATTTCTCCATTCAACACATTCCAAAATTGGGGCAATTCATCCAGGCTAGTCCGCCGCAAGAAACGACCTACAGCCGTTACTCGCGGATCGCATTCGTTTTTGAAAACGCCACCATCGGCTTGATTCGCTATTAGATGCTGAATTTGATCGGCATTGACCACCATGGAGCGAAACTTCCAGATGCGGAAGATGCGACCTCGGAAGCCGCAGCGCACTTGGCTGTACAAAATAGGGCCTGGATTGTTGAAATAAATAGCAGCGGCGATCGGCACAAAAAGGAGAGCCGTGATCGCTAATCCGGCGATCGCTCCAACAATATCAATGTAGCGCTTAGCTTTACTGCGGACGGAGGGGTGGATGCTAGAAATACGATGAGGCTGAGTATTAAAGCAAACGTTTCTAAGAAAAGAAGTGAAGCTAAGATGCACTTTACGCGAGGTATTCATGGTGACATGGAGAAGAGCAGGTAGATATCGATCGCCAAGAGCAAGTTTCTAGTTAGTCCTTGCTAAATATAGATTTTACTTAGCAGTATGAACACTCTGCTCCCTAAACTAACCTGTAAAATCCTCACTTTATTAAGAATTTATGAGCGCGCGATCGCCTAGTTTTACTGACCGTAGTTTCCTCAACTTCTTGATATATTTTATACCTATTTTTCGAATGCTTAGTCATTAAGTTTTAGAACTCAGGTGCAGGATAAAATGCTTAGCCTAAGATGCTTATACTGTTTTAAAGTCCAAACAGGGCAGATATTTTTGATTCGCGCAGCTCTCGAAAATATCTGTCTTATAACCAGCTTAAATTGGCATTAGATATGGATATACAGGCTGGTACGCTTTACATTGTTGGCACCCCCATTGGCAATTTGGAGGACATGACGTTCCGAGCAGTAGTCGTTTTACAGAAAGTAGATGCGATCGCTGCCGAGGATACGCGCCATACTGGAAGGCTACTACACCACTTTCAAATTGCTACGCCGCAAATTAGCTATCACGATCACAACCGCCGCACGCGTCACCCTGAGCTAGTGCAGCGGCTTCAAGACGGGCAAGCAATTGCCCTAGTCACCGATGCCGGGATGCCCGGAATTTCTGATCCTGGATATGATCTGGTGAAGGTCTGTGTGGAGGCAGGAATTCCAGTGGTGCCGATTCCGGGGGTGAGCGCTGTTACGACGGCTCTGAGTGCTGGAGGGCTGCCAAGCGATCGCTTTGTGTTTGAAGGCTTTTTGCCCGTAAAAGGTCAAGAAAGACGCGATCGCCTAGAGGCTCTAGGCACCGAATCTCGCACCCTGGTGTTTTACGAGTCTCCCCATCGCCTGCGCCAAACCCTGCAAGATTTTTCAGATACGCTGGGCACAGATCGGCTGGTTACGATTGCCAGAGAGCTAACCAAGCTGCATGAGCAATTTTGGCGCGGCAGCATGGCAGAGGCAATCGGCTATTACCAAACCCGTGAACCCCAAGGCGAATACACGCTGATTGTGGCGGGTGATGAAGCAGCGCAGCCTATGCTCTCGGAGTCGGCGCTAATTGCCGAACTGCAAACTCTCATTGGGCAGGGAATCTCGCGATCGCAAGCTAGCCGCCAGCTTGCTCAGCAAACTGCTCTGCCGCGCCGCCAAATCTATCAGCTTGCCCTCAGCATTGTTGACGATGCTGAGTAAATCAGCTTAGCGTAAAAGCTGGCAACTAGATGGGCTGGCGACTAAATGGGCTGAAAGACTAAATGGGCTGAAAGACGACAGGAGAGAACATCTCAGTCAATGCTTGCAAATGGGGCAAAAAAGTCCGCATATCTTCAGGGCTGAGATGATCGTGCATTTCCCAACGCAAGACTTTGAGCATATCTTGCACCAACTGCCAGCTGACATTGAGCTTGGGGTAAAGCATGACGCAGAGGGGAAATAGTTCTCGCTGTACCGATCGCAAATTGCCCTCTAAAGCGCAAAGGCAAAGATACACCTGAAACATTTCCACATCGCGGATGCTGGAAGTCCGTACCGTAGGAGAAATTAGCCGGCCGCTGTAAGTTTCATAGCCTACATGAACGCGACTGACGTTGTTACAAACGGCACGGGCGATCGTGGTGCTGACTGACAAGAGATGCTGAGCGGCAAGCAGCGCCGGGGAATTCATCTCGTGGTTGGCGGCGGCTTCACAGGCATCCCGGAGCGGCATATACATATGGTCATCCATCACCTTAAAGTAGGGGCATACGAGCGATCGCTCCATCGGCGATAGTTTCTCTAAAAGCTTTTGCCCGGTGTAATGCAGATGCATGCTCACAAAGCCGATGACGCGCGGATCTCCTGCCGTATGCCGCTGACGAATTTTGCCAAAGCGGCTACCCACAAGGACAGACAGCCTCTGAGGCACGTTGCCTTCAGCATAGGCTTGAAACATCAGCTTAAAGAGGCTGTGGGTATCAGCAGCAATCTGCCAAGGATCGATCGCCTCTGGAGGAATGCCATGCTTGGGGATTTCATCTGAAAGGAGGTCATCTGTCAATGCCCAAGCCGCAGCACTTGCCCGATTGAGATGCTTCAAAGCCAGATCCGCCGTCTTTGCCCGTCCCGATTCAGACACTAACTCATCAGGACTTTCCACCAGATATTTGGGTTCAGAACATCCATAAGCATTGACCACACGTACGTATCTAGAAGCCCAAATTGTAGCTAGAGAGGCAACGCCAGACTGAGAAGGTGCTTCCATAGCACCTGGGAGAGGCAGAAGATTGCGGGTTTGGGCAGCAGATGCACTCACGTATGACATGGTTTATCTTGTGATATTTTCAGTAAAGCAGGTTGGTTTTCTGGGCTTATCTTGATGGCGCAAGTCAAGTTGAGCCGATCTGCTGTTATCCTAAATGTTTTAACGATTAATTAATAGTTCAATGCGATACCGCTTACTTTGTTAAGGCAAAAAAAGTGTTAAGGCAAAAAAAGATTGAGGCGAGAAAAGATCTTGACATTGCCACTCTTTAGCAAAAAGCTACTCTTTGACGAAAATCATTCCAGAGATTCAGCAACGCCAGATTTTGGACTAGCTCTGAAATTTTCAAGAAAGACTGGAAAATGCTTTAGAACACCAACCCTTGCCTAGGTAAGGCTAGACTAGGCAATGAAGAACGACCTAATTTCCAATCTGTACCACAGCTTGAATGGAACTTCTTTAGTCGAAATCGCTCTACAAAGTAAGCGATCGCCGTTTCTTTATTGACCTTACCACTTGATGCATTTTCTTCTAAAGATTGGCTCAACTCTCTTATTCACCGCAGTTCTTATAACGGGCTGCAACAGTTCGCCGAGTTCCAGCTCGTCCGAATCGCCGAGTCCTAGCCCGATTGCTGCCTCACCCTCGCCTTCCGCAACGGCAGCGCCTGAATCACCACAGCCGATTCAGGAAGAAGCCCCCTTAATTTCGGCACAGGGAATGGGGGCTGCTCAGCTAGGCATAACGTTAGGAGAGCTGAAACAGCAGCTAGGTCAGGACACAGAATTTTTGGTTAAGGCTCCGTTTATCGTTGATTTTGATGCGATCGCCGTCCGCAAAGGAGGCGAGACCCAATACTATATTCTTTACTTGGCGGGTCAGTCGTTTGCTGATCAAGATGTAATTCAGGGCGTGTTTACCGACAATCCCAAGTTTCGCACGGCTGAGGGCGTGGGTGCGGGCACAACGCTACAAGATGCAGCACAGGCTTACGGCCAAGCAACTTTGTCTTACAATACCGGAAATGAATCGAGGGAATATGCTCGATTTGAGCGCCAGCCCGCCACCAATATTTCTTTTGCAACGGGTAATGGCAGTACCAGCACTGCGGGTATCTATGGGTCGCCTGTGAGTGAATACAATGAAACAGAGAACTACCGTGCAGAGGCAACCATTCAATCAGTCTTGGTCGTTTGCCTGACTGATGCTTGCGCCCCACCCAGTCCATAAACCTATCGTTCGCATTCAGGCTAATTTATGGCAAAGCTGGTCATTATGGTGATTGTTGCCTTCTGGGTCAGCGCGATCGCCCTCCTCTCAGTGCAGAATGCTGCCCCCGTAGCGCTGCGGTTTCTGGCATTCCAATCTGTGCAGCTGCCCCTGGGTTTGGTGATTGCCTTTAGCGCCGCAGTGGGTATGGTGGGCATGGCGATCGTGCTGCCCCTGTTGCGGTCACCTGTTGCACTCTCTGAACGCGAAGATTTTGAGTAAGGTCTAAGACCTCAGAATGGACAAATTTAGAGTGAGCAAGACCTAAATTGAGTAAATTTGTCCATCAATCAGCAATCTTGTGATTCCCTTTGCCTGGAGGTAAGGGCTAACCTTCTTGAAAATCTGCCCATCTGGAACCTTGACGACGCGCTGCATTCGTCGCAAAAAGCGTTTGGCGATGCGGTGGTTATCAAAGATGGGTAAAGTTTTCTCCTGGATCTCCTCGGCTGGAATTTGCCCTAGCTCGGCGAAATCTTTCAGCGGGCGGGTAATGAGTTCAGAGGCACGATCGACTACTACATAGCAGGTGCGCGGAATATTCGCTTCTGACAGCGGCATCACCTGAATTTTGCGATCGCCCCGAACCTGCATTTCAGCAAAGCTGCCCTCATCATTGGGATCAGTCTCATCATCCAGCTCGTCCTCTAGGTCGCTGTCTAAATCATCATCATCTAGCCCGTCTAAATCGTCATCATCCAGCTCGTCCTCCAGAGAGTCTTCGTCTAAACCGCCCAAACCCTCCAGCTGATGGGTTAATGCCGCCGATGACTTGAGAATTTCAGGCGTTTTTAATGTGTTCTTGCTCCGAGGTAAGCTGACGATCTGAGGCTTTGGCACCGATGGCACTGGGTCATCTAGCTCGACGACTGGCGAAGCAATCGACTGTTCTTCGGGATCTTCTTTTAAGTGCGATCGCTTTTGCCGCAACTGAGGGGGTTTGGGTTTTGAGTCAGTCTGCACTGGCGCAGGGTCTTCTATAAAAGCTTCCACGGTTAAAGCTTCTACCTTGGGCAAAATTGACTGTTCTAGAACTTCTTCTAGGTCGCTAGGTATCTCGTCCAGTTGTGGGTCTGGCAAAGAGTCTGGCAGCTCAGCCTCAATCCCTGGAAGCAGCTCTTGCTCCGGTTGAACTTTTACACCCGATCGCTTCTGCTGCACCAAAATCTCATACTCGCGCTCTGGCAGGCTCTGCTTCAGAATGCGGCTAATGGTACTGACGCTGACGCTATACTGACCTGCCAGCGTTGATGTCGTCTCGTCCGACTGGCGATAGGCGCTGAGGATCTCCTGTTTATCGGATTCAGATAGTTTTCTAGGAGCCATGCCGACAACTTACCTCAATGACCTATCTCAAAATCGCCTATCTACTGTAGCAAACGCCACAGGGGCTTTGTGTCTTTATTTGAGGCAATTCGATTCCAATATCTTTTATGCTACCAACTCCAGCTTCCAGGTTGACTGCGCGGGTAGTCCTTCGGGGATAGGGATTTTTTGTGGCGTGGGCAAAGCCCACGCCACAAAAAATCCTTACCTAAATGCCGCTCGCAATTTATCTCACTAGCCGCGTCTGCGTCCTGTTCGGCGACGAGTGGATAGATCATACTCTAGGGCTGCACCGATCGAGATTAAGCAACCGCTAAATATCCAGAAAACCTCTGGCAGAGCACCTGTCTGGTAATTAGGAATATTATTGGTCGCGTAGTTAAACCAAACATCTGCGATGTAGTAGGAAAAAGCCGCAAAAGCAATGAACCTCCAAGACAAGGCGAACCGCCCGCCCCAAAACGCCAGCAGTAGCGTGGTTGCCATTACAACCAAAATCACATCTCCCACAATGTAAAGCCAGGTAATGTAGGTTGAAAAAGGCGTAAGCTGACTCTCAAGGGAAACCGCCCATTCAGGCGCTGAGGGAGGCTCAGCAGCGAGGGGACTGGGTGCAGATGAACTTGAGGCAGCCTGTGATATCGACGCATCTGAGGGATCGACTATCTGAGAGCTACTCTGAGGATCACTCTGGGTATCGCTCTGGGCATCACTTAAAGGCTGCGTTGCAATGACCGCGATCGCAATTCCTGCAACAGCGATCGCCGATAAAATCCCCCACTGAATTGCCGTCAGATCGAGCCGTTTTGACATGACGGCACGCAAGATGCCCCAGCCTAGAAACACGTATGCCGGGATAAAGAAGAAGTCTCCAGGAGACACATCAGGGTCAATTCCCAAGCCCACCTCCCAGTAGGCAAAAAACAAATTACCAACGAAGTAAAAAAACATGCCTAGCCCGATCGCTAGCCAAACCGTGCGACCGCTGACGATCGCTGAACTGCGCCAGTTGCGGAAGCACAGAAAACCTGCCACCACATAGGCAATTTCCTCCAAAAAATAGGTGACAATGCTATACCATTCGGGTCGTTCTTGCCCGGTGGAAATGCTGAAGAGGAGGAAAAAGAGCAGAGATATGACTGCCCAAGCAGTGGATGCCAGGACGATTGTCTGAACAGACAGAGCGGACTTAGCGGTAGAGGCTTTGTTATTCAAGGGAGGGTTCCTCAAAATGTGACGAGGAAAAGGCAGACGATCTTGTCAATATCTAGAGTATTATGCCCAAGCTGAGAAAGTTTGAGCTTTTGTTTTCTAAAACCTTTGCTTTTCAAAACTTTTGTTTTTCAGGACTTTCGCTTTCAGGGCAGGCAAACGGCTAGTGCCAGCAAACGGCTAGTGCCAGAGTTTGCCTGCCGGAGCCTGTTTTAACCAGGTCAGGAATTGATTTCGGTCTTTGGCAGGCATATCTTGGAGGGCATCCATGACGCGCTGCGTAAAGTTGGCATTGCCAAAATGTTCTTTCCCTAGGCGGTGTAGCTCTTGCAGTAGGGTGTTGAGATGATGTTCTTGCCAGAGGGGAACTTGAGCGAACCCCAGCGGGTCTACCGTCAAAAGCTGATTAATAGCATCGGGAGAGGTAGCTTGCGGAAAGCGCCAGTGTTGAAAAACTGCCGTAATTTCTTTTTGAAAAGCGCCAACCTGCCTTGCGCCCAGCAGATCTTCAATGTCGATGTACACGGCTTGCAGCAGCAGCAGAGCCGCCTGAACGAAGGTGGGAGCCACCTCTCCAGCTTCAACTTGGGCTTCTGCCCCTTCGGCAGTGAGCTGTTCTAAGCGGACTTTTCCCCAAACGCTGTAGCGATCGGGTTCTTCTAGCAGAACGCAGGCTTTGCCTCGGTTGTCGGTGAGATCGCGCCAAAACGCCTTAGCATCTTCCTCTTGAGCAGCATTAAACACACTAATGAGGCGAAACGTCTGTCCCTGATAATGCAAAATTGGAATCGGCTGATCCTTCTTAGGGTGCTGAATGCTGGTAATTTCAACATCTTGCCGTTTCAGGATAAACATGACGTTGCCAAGGACTCCTACTGAAGGTCGGAGAATGAATAAGATTAAGCGATCGCCAACGTAACTGCCACATTAGCCAGTCATGCCCAGCCATGCCCATAGCAGATTGTGTAAGGGCGACGAATGTACACCTGTTATCAAACTACTCCAGGTTCAGAGTTCTGCGACATGAGTTTGTGAGATTTCCTGTAGCCTGACGGGGATATGGGTCACGAAAGCGATCGGCATATCGACACAGAGCCAGCCGCTCTCAGGCTATTGTTCCCAGAGCTGAGGTCGAAATAGCCGAGGTGAAAATATTTGTGTTTTCACGATTCAGAATCGTCTAGCAGTAGACTAGATTCACCAGGATAGAAGCGATCGTCTAAAATCTCAGTCAGGCTGTAGCAGCAGCTTAGGGGAAAGGTTTGCTGAGGCAGGTCAGTTTCTCCCATCGCCAAATCTCTTGCATTCTCATATGCTTCTTGCAGCGCATCATCCAGATCAGGCTTGAGGCTGGGGTTGTCCTTCAGGAGTCGTAACGTATCACGCCGCTGCACGCGCAGGGTTGCTAGCCAGCTCCGGCTGCGGCGCTGGGGTTGATGTTCCCATTTCAGCAAGTGCCCCAGTAACACGCTCAAACGGTTGCGAAGTTCTTGGCGCTGCTGCTTCCCCAAAGATTCAATTTCCTCAATCAAGTTTGGCAAATCCACCTGATTCCATTGCTTGCTGCGGAGCAATGTTGCTTGTTCCTGTGTCCAGGCATAAAAATCAGCCTCGTAGAGATTGAGTAGAGGCACGGAATTCTCCACTGACTTTGGGTTTGCTTCGGGCACAGGCATGAGGTTGAACCAGTTCTTAAAAATTTCGAGAGATATTTTGAAATCGTTTGCTTCTCGTGAAAGAACCTTCATTGACTGACTGTCTCAGAAGTTTAGTATAGTTATTGAAGGAAGATTTAGGGGAACCCTATGAGGATCAAACCCTTAAACTCTGAAAGGTATAGGCTCCAGTAGCTCAGATGGATAGAGCAATTGCCTTCTAAGCAATCGGTCACAGGTTCGAGTCCTGTCTGGGGCGTGGGTTTTATAAAAGAGCGCTTCTAGCTTATTAGCCGTCGCACTGACACGGATAAGTCAGGAAACGCTAGCGGGTTAATGGTATTTTCTGTCCAGGCTATCTGCGATCGATATCCATCCTCAGCAGGGTCGCGCATGACGACTAGCTTCAGCGCCTTCAGGTTGACAACCCAATATTCAGCAATGCCAGCCGCCGCATAGGCTTTAGCCTTCGGGCTTAAATCTTTGCCGAGGCTGGAATGAGAAAACTCAATCAGCCAAAAGATATCGGCAGGGTAAGGATGCCGATCGCGGTATCCCTCGGTGCGCTTACGGACAATGGCGAGATCCGGCTCTGGCTCAGAATTGCTGCTGGGAATGGTGATGGGATGCCCTTCTCGAACTTTGGCAAGACCGCCCAACAACTCCCTTAAATAATCTCCTGCTTCGCTAGCAGAATTGGCATGGGGTTCCCGCTCTGGGGTCATCTCAATAATTTCTCCATTCAGCAGCTCAACCGGGCGATCGTCTAATAGCCCTGTCTCAATTAAGCGGTGATAGTCTTCAACTGACCATTTGGCTGTTGTCGTAGACTTGGCTGTTGTCATAGACGGGGGGCGATCGCACTGTTGGTTAGAGGTGAGACAGAACGCATATTTTATTGTCGCTCGCCTGACAGGTTTCGTCATGCCCAACCTGAACTTGCTGAATGACTTGCAACCTGAAGAGACACCTTTTGAGCGACAATCAGGTTAGCGATCGTTTAAGTTACGGGTAATGCCCGACCAAGCTGCTGATGGTGATGACTTTATGAAAAAACTGATCGAAGGTGTGAATGAGTTCAGAGAAAACTATGTTTCAACTCATCGCGATCTGCTGGAAAACCTTTCCCATGGTCAAGATCCCAGCGTCTTGTTCATCACCTGCTCCGATTCTCGGATTTCGCCCAGCTTAATGACGCAGACGGATTTGGGCGATCTGTTTGTGATTCGCAATGCCGGAAACATCATCCCACCTTATGGCGCGGCGAATGGTGGCGAGGGGGCAGCAGTAGAGTATGCCATTCATGCGTTGGGCATTGAGCAAATTGTGGTGTGTGGGCATTCGCACTGCGGTGCGATGAAGGGCCTGCTGCAATTAGGCAAATTGGAAGAAGAAATGCCGCTGGTCTATGACTGGCTGAAACACGCAGAGGCGACGCGGCGCTTGGTGAAAGAGAACTACGGCGATCGCAACAAAGAAGAGCTGCTGGAAATCACGATCGCCGAAAACGTCCTCACCCAAATTGAGAACCTTAAGACCTACCCTGTAGTGCGATCGCGCTTGTACCAAGGCAAGCTGAAGATCTACGGCTGGGTTTACCTGATTGAGACAGGGGAAGTGCTGGCGTACGACGAAGACACACACTCCTACATCGCGCCCCAAAGTCAGATTGACTATGTTTCCGAGAATGAGAAACTTGTGAGTCGCGCTGTTAGCTCGGTTGCACCGCCTGTTGCCTGTGAGTTGCCTCTGACAGAGGAAGAGCTAGCGGCAATGGCGCATCGGAGTAACGGCGCTGGGACTCACAAGGTTGGAACTCAGAAGGCTGGAATTCAAAAGGCTGAAGCTCAGAAGCCTGGACAAAGGACTCAGAACACAGAGCCTCAAAAAGTGGGAACTCCAAGCACCGTCCCTCAGTACGTGGGCAATCCCCGGCTATCGGCAGCACAGAGCGATCGCATCTATCGAGGATCGAGATCCTAAGCTCCTGCTTCACCCCAAGCATCTTCTCCCTAAATTTTTCTCCCACACGCCCGATCGCCCCACCCATGCAAAGCGCCCTATGCTACTCATCCGTAGCCTCATGCGGAGGGGGTGTGGGGGACGTGCCCGTCCCCTGCCGGGGGTTTGGGGGAGACCCCCAAGGCTGTTCGGCTGTTTCCCCCACTTACAGCAATTTTCAATTGCATAAACCACAGCTATTTTATTTTTTAGAGGTGTCGCACTCCACGCGACACTTCTAAAAAATAAAATAAGTTAATCAATCTATGATCCTCAGCAAGATTTCAGGAATTTACCAATCGCCCTGTCCCCAGTTTGATACGCTGAGATGAACAGGACTCAATCACTCACAACCCATCAACCCCAAAACCCAGGATGGACACAAAAGCCTTCAAGCGATCGCTCAACAGCTCTGAACTCTATCACCGCAAAGGCTTTGGTCACGAAGCAGAAGTCTTTGGGCAGATGCAGTCTGAATACCAGAGTGATTTGATCCAGCAGATTCGAGACAATCACTACACCCTGCAACAGGGCAACGTCACCATTCGTTTAGCCGAAGCCTTCGGGTTTTGCTGGGGAGTCGAGCGGGCAGTCGCCATGGCCTATGAAACCCGTCAGCACTTCCCCACCGATCGCATCTGGATCACCAACGAAATCATCCACAACCCCTCCGTGAATCAGCGCCTACGCGAGATGGAGGTCGGCTTCATCACCGTTGAGGCGGGCAAAAAAGACTTTGGGGCTGTAGCCGAGGGCGATGTCGTCATTCTGCCCGCCTTTGGAGCCAGCGTCCAGGAAATGCAGCTACTCAACGACAAAGGCTGCACGATCGTGGACACCACCTGTCCGTGGGTGTCTAAAGTGTGGAACACCGTCGAAAAGCACAAGAAAGTTAGCCACACTTCAATTATTCACGGCAAATATAACCACGAAGAAACGATCGCCACCAGCTCTTTTGCCGGGACTTATCTGATCGTTCTTAACCTGGCGGAAGCCCAATACGTTGCCGACTACATTTTGCAGGGAGGCAGCCGAGACGAGTTTATGGCTAAATTCAGCCGTGCCCATTCTGAAGGGTTTGATCCCGATCGCGATCTGCAACGAGTGGGCATTGCCAACCAAACCACCATGCTCAAGGGTGAAACCGAGCAAATCGGCAAACTGTTTGAGCATACAATGATGCGAAAGTATGGTCCTGACCAGCTCAATCAGCACTTCCTCAGCTTCAACACCATCTGTGACGCAACCCAAGAACGTCAGGATGCCATGTTTCAGCTTGTGGATGAAAAACTCGATCTGATGATGGTAATCGGCGGCTACAACTCCTCCAACACCACCCACCTTCAGGAAATCGCCATTGAGCGCGGCATCCCCTCTTATCACATCGACAGCGCCGATCGCATTCTCTCCAGCAATCGCCTAGAGCATAAGCCACTCCACCGCGATCTAGAAATTCAGGAGAACTGGCTGCCACCTGGAGAGATCGTGGTGGGCATCACCTCAGGAGCCTCTACCCCCGACAAAGTGGTTGCCCAGGTAATTGAGCAAATCTTTGCCCTCAAGACCTCAGAAGTTGCTGACCGTCTTTGATTCTCAACTTCTAACCCTTATGTGATAATGGCTAACATTCCAAAACGCCAAGTTAGCCTCTCATGGGAGTTTTTATAATGCACAACTTTTTGCCGATCGCCTACTTTGAAAATCAGTTTATTCCGTTTGCGGAAGCAAAAGTGTCCATTGCCACCCATGCGTTGCACTATGGCACTGGGGCATTTGGCGGTATGCGCGGCATCCCTGACCCCCAAAATCCCGACCAGATTTTGTTGTTTCGACTCGATCGCCACTGTCAGCGGCTCAGCGACAGTGCTCGGTTCTTACTGTACGATCTACCCGCTGAAAAAATTCAGAGCGTCATTACTGAGTTTGTTCACAAGAACCAGCCTTCCCTGCCCTTCTACATCCGCCCCTTTGTCTACACCTCCGATCTGGGAATCGCCCCTCGCTTACACAACATTGAGAAAAACTTCTTCGTTTACGGACTAGAGCTAGGGGACTACCTTTCTCCAGACGGGGTTTCTTGTCGGATTAGCTCCTGGTACCGCCAGGAAGATCGAAGTCTGCCGCTGCGCGGCAAAATTAGCGGAGCCTATATCACCTCCTCTCTGGCAAAAACGGAGGCCGTTGATTCTGGCTTTGACGAAGCTATTTTGATGAATGCTCAGGGCAAAGTCTGCGAGGCTTCAGGAATGAACGTGTTTATCGTGCGTCAGGGCAAGCTGATTACACCAGGATTTGAGCAAGACGTTCTCGAAGGCATCACCCGCGACAGCATTTTGACGATCGCCCGTAACCTGGGCATTCCGGTCATCGAGCGCCCCATCGACAAAACTGAGCTGATGATCGCCGACGAAGTGTTCCTCAGCGGCACCGCCGCCAAAATTACGCCCGTACGCCGCGTCGAGAGCTACGAACTGTCGAGCGATCGCCCCATCACCCACAAGCTCCGGGAAAAGCTCTCTGCCATCACTGAAAATCGGGACGCAGAGTACAAAGACTGGGTATATGCGATTCCCCTCAAGTAACTTGAGATTTTGTGGCTTGAGATTTTGGACTGCATCTAAAGTCCAAAATCGATCTGGCTCATTCAGTGCGGTAAATTAGGGGTCTAGAGAGTGCATTAATAATGAGCCGCTCAAACGGTGAGCCATGGGAGAATATCTGATCCGGCAGGCTGTCCAGCGAAAAAGCTTTGAGTTTGCCCTTGGCATCATCCGGCTTTATAAAAAATTGCAGGCACGGCAGGAGTTTATTCTCTCTCCTCAACTGCTGAAGTGCGGCACTAGCATCGGCGTGAGCGTGGAAGAGGCGATCGCCGAACCAAGCCGCGAAACTTTTGGCGATCGGGTGGCAGTAGCTTCTAGAAGCGCCAGAGAGACGCGCTACTGGCTGAAATTGCTGCAAGAATCTAAGCTGGTCGATGTAGATGTCAGCAGCGAACTAGCGCAAATTGACGAGTTGCTGGATCTCCTCAGCCGTCTGGTTTAGAAAAAGCCTAAAAAGAAAAGCGTAAAACTGACTCAGAGAATACCTCTACTCATGCACGAATCTACTATTCTGTCCACTAAGGCTTAAATAAGACGATGCAATAAGATAGCGCCAATGTCTCAAAGCCTTGACATAAGATGGAACTAAGGGAACTGATAGGATTACCGGAGCTGTCATTATGCTCGTCATCATCATGGAGAATCAACTCCTCCCCACGTACAAAGTTTGTCAGGCCTGCCTGATGGCTGATCAAAGCGGTCAACCTCGGTGGCAGCCAGGAAAACTTCGCTGCGGTCGCGCTCTTACCCAGCCTATTGACAGCCAGCCGGAGCAGTATGAGTGTCAGATGGGTTTCCGGGTTGCCAATATTGATTAGCTAGATTGATCAGGTCGGCTGCATCCCCTTCAAACTGGAGATTGAGCTATTCTAGAGGCTTACGCAGCAGAGTGTCTTGAGCTTTGCCTGTTCGACTTTTAGCTAATTTTTTGGAGAGTGCAAAATGGCTTTGTCCGGTTCTACAGCTCCCCTCGATCGCGTCTTTGCTTGTCTTCCCTATCTCTTGCCCCTTCTGGATGGATTGACCTTTTCAGGCCCTTTTTTCCAGCAATTCCCCGTATTGCAGCCCATTGTCCTCCCCCTGATCCCGCTGTTAAATATCTATCGCGGCGTTCCCTTTATGGGGCTAATTGTTTTCTTTGCCCTGTTTTTACTGGTCGTTAGAAACGAAAGCATTTCGCACTTCATTCGCTTCAATGCCATGCAGGCGATTCTCATAGACATCGTTTTAGTCCTGTGCAGCATCATTGTAGACTACCTGCTCAGACCTCTATTGGGCGATGGAACGCTGCTGCTGGATACGCTGTTTAACGTCATTTTCTTGGGAACCATTGCGGCGATCGTCTACTCGGTTATTCAGTCCGCTTTGGGACGCTATGCAGAAATTCCAACCCTCTCGGAAGCTGTGTATATGCAGGTGAGATAGAGCACCAGCCGTTAGGGCATAGGCTTGGAAGCGACCGTATTCTCTAGAGAGCCTATCCCCTCGATCTCGACGCGAACGCGATCGCCCACCTGGAGTTCTCCTACGCCTTCGGGTGTGCCTGTTAGCACCACATCTCCGGGCAGTAAGGTCATTACCTGACTAATGTAGGAGACCAAGACGCTGGGCGAAAACACCATGGCGCTAATCACTGCCGACTGCGCGGGCTTGGGTGCGTCGTTCACAAAAGTTTGCAGTCGCGCTTCCGGGTTTAGCTCTCGCACAATCCAAGGTCCCAGCGGACAGAAAGTATCAAAGCCTTTTGCCCTTGTCCATTGCCCGTCCGTTTTTTGCAAATCTCTTGCTGTCACGTCATTGGCGATCGTGTATCCCCAAATTTTGGCTTGGGCTTGGTCAGGCGGACAGTCGGTACAGCGATCGCCAATCACGATCGCCAGCTCTCCCTCATAGTCAATGCGTTTTGACTGCGGCGGGTAGTAAATAATTCCTTCCGGGGCAATCACCGTAGTCGGAGGCTTCAAAAACAGCAGAGGCTGCTTTGGCACTTCATTGCCCAACTCAGCCGCATGTTGGGCATAGTTTCGCCCTACCGCAACAATCTTGGAAGGCGCACAGGGAGCCAAGAGATGATATTCATGGGCGGCAAGCACTTCATCGGTGGGTTGCCCGCTCAGCCAGGGAGGCGCGTCTAAAACTTGCACCTGGCGATCGAGCTGAAGTAGCCCGTAGCAGAGTTTTCCTGTGGTTTTTTGCAACCGAACATACCGTTGCGCCATAGTGGATTGTTTTTGTCCTGGTGTGTGGTCTTTATCCTGGTGTATGATTGGAGATCCTTGCTTTTGACTCAAGAAAAGCTGCCAATCTTTCAAGGTTAATACAAGCCAAGGTTAATACAAGTCAAGGCTAGTATAGACCGCTCTAATTTTCAGTCCTTTGGGCTGCATATTGAAGATCAGGTAACAATTCTTGTGGCAAGAGCCTCATGTCCATAAGGAGAAACGTTGATGCCGCTTTACGAAACCATGTATATTCTGCGCCCCGATTTGGGAGATGAGCAGATTGATCAGGCGATCGAGAAATATCAAGCTATCCTGCGTGAGCAGGGCGCTGAAGAGTTGGAAACTCAGCACCGGGGCAAGCGCCGCCTAGCCTATGAAATTCAGAAGCACCGCGAAGGTGTCTATGTCCAGATGAACTATACGGCACCCGGAAGCACTGTAGCCCTACTGGAGCGGTCGATGCGCCTCAGCGATGAAGTGATCCGCTTCATGACGTTGAAGCCTGAGCCTCCTGTAGTGGAAGAAGAGGTTGTTGAAGCTTAGAATAATGCTTTAACTCTATTGCTGGTCTGTGAGGAGGGTTGCGGTGCAAGCCTCCTCTCTCAATGTGATTGCAAAACCCAAGCGTAATTGCAGAACTCATCTGTAAAAATCAGGCGGAAGCTCTGAATTAGCGCTGCGTCAAGCAATAAAAATCTGATCGAACCTAGGATCTGGTCATGAGGTAGCGCTATCTTGGAACATAATCCTCTCCAGCAGCAGCAATCGTTATCAGATATTCATCAGGGGCAGGTCGGCGATGAACTTCAACTTCACCAACGTTTTTCAAGCGTTTCAGACTTCCGCTAGAGCTTCAGATAAGACTGTCAGATCCACCCCGCGATCGCCCCTCCCTGCAAATCTGGGCTACTACAGCGGACAGGCGATCGTAGAGCAGATGATTCAGCCAGATAAACCTGGGCGCGTCAGGTTTAAGGGTTCTCGCTGGTTTGCTCGCTGCGATCAGCCCGTCAACATTTCGCCCCACGAATTAGTCGATGTCATCGGCATCCAAAATATTACGCTACTGGTCGAGCCTGCCTTTTTGCTGAGCGCTTCGTACATTGGACTAACCAAAGTCCGGCAGGTGATTGAACAGCGATCGCGGATTCTGGGACATGCCGCCGACAAGCAGATCGCCGAGTTTTTATCGCGAGAATTGCAGAGTGCGTCGGCGATCGCTCCGGAAACCTGGCAGCGCTTCATTCAGGGCAAACCCATTTACCTCAAAACCTTTCAGACCTGCTGTGAAGCGCTGAATCTGTCCTGGAAAGAGGTCGTCGGCTATGGCGATTCTGAGGCAGAGCTAGATCAGGCAGATGAATCAGAAGCCCAGG
Organism: Drouetiella hepatica Uher 2000/2452; assembly: GCA_019359505.1. Classification (GTDB taxonomy): domain Bacteria; phylum Cyanobacteriota; class Cyanobacteriia; order Elainellales; family Elainellaceae; genus Drouetiella; species Drouetiella hepatica. Next base: position 157,317 of record JAHHHD010000002.1, read on the forward strand.
AGCTTCAGGCTAGATCAGAAGATGATCTGAACTTCGTCGGGCGAGATCGGGCGATCGCCGATCTCCAGCGGCTGGTGGATGAAAAGGCGCAAATTGTCACAATTTTGGGTGAAGGTGGAGTTGGCAAAACCGTTCTGGCACAGCAATACTTTAGCCAGTCTGGCTTTGATATTGTGCTGGAATGCTGGATGGCAAAGGAAACCCAAAACATTACCTCCGCTGAAGGCGTGGTGTTGGGCTGGCTGCAAAAATACTTCAAAGAAGAGGCAGGACGGACTTTTGATGCCTCTCTAGACCAATTGCGACGACATCTGAACCCAAAATTTAGCCCTAGCCACGCGCTAGGCAAAATTGGAGTCTTGATCGACAACCTGGAGCCAGCCCTCGATCGCAATGGTCAGATTTTGCCTACCCATCGCGGCTATGCGGCATTGCTAGAGGTTTTAGCCGATCCGGCGCTGGGTTGCGTCACCCTGATTACCAGCCGTGAGCCGCTGCATGAAGCCGCGATCGCCTCGCAACCCTACAGGCTCTCTGGACTAGACGAGACGGCATGGCGGCAGTTTTGGGGGAGCCGCAGTCTATCTACCCCATCTGCGGCGCTGGGCGAGATGCACCGTGCGTATAGCGGCAATGCCAAAGCTATGACGATTCTTTGCAGCGCCATCAACGTTGACTACGGCGGTGACATGGATGCCTTTTGGCGCGATCATCAGGCAAATTTGCTAAACACCTCTGATTTGGCAGACCTAGTTTCTAGTCATTTCAACCGTCTCCAGCAAATCTATCCCGAAGCCCATGTGCTGCTGCGTCGGATGGGCTGCTATCGGTTTCAGGACGTGGCGACCGTGCCCGTAGAAAGTTTATATTGCTTGCTTTGGGATGTACCAACGCTTAAGCACCGGAGCATTGTCCGATTTTTGCGCGACCTATTTTTGGTGGAGGTGGATGACGAAGAATATCGACTGCACCCCGTAATTCAGTCTAAGGCGCTAGTCATGCTGCGGGCGAACCCCAAAGAGTGGGACTTGGCGAACCGCAAAGCTGCCGATTTTTGGACAGAGCGGGTGGTGACGATCGCCACTGTGGAGGAGGCGCTAATGGCTGCCGAAGCCTATCGCCACTATGTGCAGATTGAAGACTGGGACTCTGCTGCCGCTGTCATTCTCTACGGACGCGACTGCCAGTGGGAAAAAGCCGAGCCGCTGGGTATCTCGTTTTACCGCTTGGGCTTACTCCAGCGAATGATTAGCGCCATCACCCGTCTTCTCGATCGCCTTCAGCCTGGATATCCGCTCTGCAAGCTCTACGACATTTTGGGTAATTTGTACTGGCTGAAGGGCAGCTTGCAGGCTGCGATCGTCGCACACCAGAAATCTAGGGAGATGGCGATCGCCTTTCAGCTCAAAGATCTAGAAATTCAGGCATTGTTTAACCTTGGCTTATGCAAACTCAGCCTTTGGGAATTGCCGGAAGCTGAAGCCCTGTTTGGACAAGCCAATACTCAGGCTGAAAACACGGAGTGGCACAGGTGTGCAGTGAGCAGCTGGTTTTGTCTGGCATTGATCTACTCCTGCACGGGCAGAACCTCAGAAGCCCTGAGTCTGGTGGAGCGGGTGCTAGATGAGTATGCGGTTATTAGCGGCAACGCCTGGAGCCGAGGCTATAGTTTGCTGTATTTGGGCGCTACGCTTCGGAATGTCGGCGACTCAGAACAGGCTGAAAAAATGTATAACCTGGCAAAAACCTACGCCGAGCAAAGCCGCTACACGCAGGTCAAAGCCGAGGCGCTCAACGGACTGGCGATGATTTGTCGAGCGCGGCAAGACTTCAAAGGCGCGGTAGCCAGCCATCTGGCGGCAAAACGATTGCTCGATCGGATTGAAGCCAAAGGCGATTTAGCCGAGGTCAACTATCAGCTCGGCATCACCTATCGACAAATGAATGAGCTAGAGGAAGGTCGCAACTGTCTACGAACGGCGATCGACCTGTTTCAGCAAATGAACGCGCCTCGGCAAGTCGAACGGGCACAGCTCGTGCTTAGCGCTATTTGAACTTAGCGCTATTTGAACTTAGCGCTATTTGAGCTAAAGCTAAATCACGCCTGTCGGCAATTCCACCGTTTCGTTTTGAGGCTCTCCCGTTTCACTCACCCAGACAATCTGGGCAATTCGCCGCTGCTGAGCATATTCACGGATGGCTGAGGCGCTTTGTCCCTGAAGCTCCACCTCAACTCGCAGTCCAGACTGGCGTAGGGTTTGAGCATAAGCAAAGGTCGCCGCGTAGGCTTTGAGGTCTGTGGGCACCAGGAGGCGATCGCTATTCTCAGTCTGGCTGGGCAGCTGCCCCGTGGGGAGCAAGACCTGATGCAAATCTTCAATGTTGAGCACAAAACCGATGCCGGGACAGGACTCGCCTTGGGGATGGTAGAGGCTCAAAAGCTGGTCATAGCGACCGCCTTGCCCTAAAACACGCTTGCCTGATTCCGTAGCGCTGACCACCTCAAAGACAATGCCTGTGTAATAGTCGAAGAGCTGCACCAGACTCAGATCCAGAATTAGAGCAGGAGTAGCGGCTTCAGAACCCTGTAGCAGCTCAATCAATGCCTTTAAGTTGCTGACGATCGCCCGCTGTTCTGGGTCTAAATCCAGACTAGAAACGCGCTGCAAAACATTCCCTGGCTGACCTCGCAGATCCAGCAACAGCAAAGCCCGATCGCGTAGGTCAGCAGACATAGGCAGGGTTTCGAGCGTAACCCGGTCGAGGGTCGCAATCGCCTCCCGAATCCGATCGCGCAACGAATTGGGGAAAGGGGAAAGCAGCGATCGCGTCAGTCCTGCATCACCTAGCACCAGGTAGCAAGAGTCGAGCTGAAGATTTCTCAGACAGTCGGACAAAACTAGCAATGTTTCGGCATCGGCGGCAACGCTACCGCTGCCCAACAGCTCCACACCCGCCTGATAAAACTCCTGCTGCTGGTTTTGGATACCGCGATCGTCTCGTCGAAAAACGTTGGCGTTGTAGTATAGCCGCTGCGGATGGGTCACGCCCGCCATACGTGTCACTGCCGCACGGGCGATTGAAGCCGTTAGCTCCGGGCGCAAACCCACGTTGTCCACATCATGGACTTGAATCACGGTTGACTGCTCTACGGCACCTCCTGCCATCAGCGTATCTAGCCGTTCTAGAGTCGAGGTGATGATACGGTGATACCCCCAGCTATGAAACACATGCTGAAGCCGTTCTTCAATCCATCGCTTTTGGGCGACATCCAGAGGAAATAAGTCTCTGGCTCCTACAGGAGGCTGGTACATCTATTTTTTCTTACTACCAAACAGTCCAAACAGACCGCCATTGCCATTGTCAGGCTTATCCTTGCTGCTTGACTTGCCCTTCTTATCTAGCTTACCTGGGTCAGGTTTGCCGCCTTTTACCCCAGGTTTTTGAGGTTCAAGCTTGCCTTTTGCCGGGGCGATCGCTGTGCTGGTTGGTGTCTCCAATCTGCGCTTACCCTCCAAGGCTACAGCATCTTGGGGATCTAACTCCAACGCTTTGTTGAAGTGGATTTTTGCCATCGTGTTCTGGTTTGTCTTCAGGTAGATCAGCCCCAGGCGACTATGACATTCGCTGCTGGAAGCATCCATCTTAATGGCATCACGCAGCTCCAGAATGGCTCTGGGAAAGTTTTGCTTAGTCTCAAACTCTTGCGATCGCCGCAGGTATGCCGCTATCAGCGCTTCACGAGTGGCAGGCACTCTGACGGGTGTCGTCGGCGTAGGCGAGCGCATGGGAGTGGAGTTTTCCCCTGCACTTGGGGCAGCGGTTCGTCGGGTGCCCACAGCCTCACCCCGGCTCTCTTTCCGCATCAAGTAGACCAGGTTTAGCTCGCTAATTTGTCCAGCAATTTCTATGGCTTGATCGAGCTGATTGTACTGTTTCTCCGCCAAGTTTCTCAACGCGAGCCGATAGGAGGTGTCAATGTCAGAAGCCGCAGCCAGCAGACGTGCCGAGTCGCTGTTTAGCACAATCGTTTCTTGCTGCTTGACTGCCTGTTGACCCTTGAGCCGGAGGAGAATGCAGTATTCGGCGTAGGTTTTTTCCTGGGACAGCTTTTCGTATGCCGGGTTGACGAGCTTAGAGAGCAATTCAGAGGCACGCTGGCGATCGCTTATATCCTCCGTCATGCAGCTATCGGGGTGGAGCCGACGGGCGATTGTCAGATACCGCTTGCGGATCTCTTTGAGGTCTGCATCTACCGCAGTACCCAAAATGGCATGGTAGTCTGTGAAATCTAAATTAAACAGTCCTTGATCAATCTTCAGAGACATTCTACTAATCCCACGACCCTTCTACGCTAAGGGTTCCCTATAGTTTACTTGGTCTAACTCGTTACCCGATGTATCGCGCAGAGCATTTTAGCAGTGTTCATGCAGATGGCGTAGAGTGCCAAAGCCAGAACATTGGCGGAGGTAGGCTGGCAGAGATAGGCTGGCGAAGATAGGTTTATAAAGAGCTGTACTCTGCTAAAGGCTGAGTTTTGAGCAGTTCTTGGCTGAGGGCAGCATGAAGATGTCCGTTGGTCGCCAGAATTCGCCCTGACTCTATGACAAACGCCCCTTCATCGTAAGCAGTGACCTTACCCCCCGATTCCTCGACTATAACAACACCAGCCGCCATGTCCCAAGGCGATAAGCCCCGCTCCCAAAATCCATCTAGCCGACCGCACGCCACATAAGCTAAATCCAGTGAAGCCGCGCCTCCACGCCTCACGCCCTGGGTTATGTGGGTAAGATGGCAAAACTCAGCGTAGTTGTTGTCTGGGGTTTCATGGCGATCGTAAGCAAACCCTGTCACTAAGAGGCTTCGACTCAGGTTAGTGACTTGAGAAACCTGGATAGGACGACGGTTTAGCATTGCCCCTAGCCCCTGAGCTGCCTGAAATAGATCTTCATGGAATGGATCAAAAATCACGCCGATCGCAGGTATTCCCCTAATCAACAGCCCCACGGAGACGGCGTAAAAAGGGTATTGGTGGGCATAGTTGGTGGTGCCATCCAATGGATCGATCGCCCATAAAAACTCGCTGGCTTGGTCGCCGATTTTTCCCGACTCTTCTGCCAGAATGGCGTGATTGGGGAAATGGCGATCGATGACGCTCAAAATTGCTGCCTCTGCGGCTTTATCAGCTTCTGTCACCAGATCGCCAGGTCGCCCTTTTTCTTGGATGTTTTTGAGGTTGCCTGCATAGTGCTGGAGGACGGCTCCCCCGGCGATCGCAGCTTCGGTGGCAATGTCGAGGAAGATTTGGAGCTGCTGAGGGGAGTAGGGCATGGGAGGGAAATGAAGGGTGGATGGGTGAGGGGTAGGAGGGTAAGGGGTAGGAGGGTGAGGGGTAAGGGATTAGGTAACTCGTGTTTGTGGGAACGCCTCGGTTTCTATGACGCGCTGCCTAATAGTTATCCCTTGACTTTTGCTACAGATCAAGCGACGTAGTACACAAAGCCCATCTGCCCATCTACCCATCCCCTCAATCCTCATCCAAAACTACCCCGCGTCGCACCTTGCCTCTGCCAAAATAGCGCCCAAACTGAAGCTCATACACTTCATCTTCGTCCTGCGTTTCGACCTGCAAGTCCGATCGCGCATAGCTGACGCAGAGTAAGGCATAGCCCATTTCCCGCAGCTTAGGGGAAAGACCCATGGCTTCGGGTTGGTGTATTTCTCCAGAGATGACCCGGACGGCGCAGGTAGTGCAAGCTCCATTGCGGCACGCGAAGGGGAGGGGTTTGCCCTGGGCTTCGGCGGTTGTCAGAATGTAGCGGTCTTCTGGGGCTTGAATCGTAGAGCGAGTGTTGGTTTGGCGATCGTAAATTTGAACGGTAAAAACGCGAGTCATGAATCTTTTGAGTTCCGAAAAAGTTTTGATTTAACCCTTACCCAAACCCTATAATAGTGCGTTGAATACTGTGACAAAAATAGGGAATTTGCAAAGCCTGTTCTCAGAGTGACTTAAATTCTGCTAGGATTACAATTCTGTGGTTGAGCAAGACGATGCCACAGAAGCAAGCTCTGGAGAGATGGCCGAGTGGTTGAAGGCGCAGCACTGGAAATGCTGTTTAGGGGCAACTTTAACGAGGGTTCGAATCCCTCTCTCTCCGTTCTAGAAGCCAAACAGGAAAGCGTTTCCAGGCTTTTAAGCTATCAAGAGAAAAGCGTTTGAATAGGCAGGCTGTTATGTGTGTCGGATGGGTGCCAAAATCGCCGCTATCCTGCAAGCTGTACACCGCTTTGGGCTGAGTTCTGCGTTCATGATAAAGCGTTCTGCTAACTCCGTTAGTATTTAGCCCTACGCGCTTAGATCCAATGAGTTATTTTTTGAGAGCCGCGCGGAGTGCAACTCTCAAAAATAACTCGTCCTACTAACTCAATTACGTGATGTCATACACTCTGAGAGCTGTGACGACCACTTTGCAAACCGCCACATCGTTTTCAAAATGCCTAAAGACACCTAATATGATCGGACTTACGGTTTGGGGTACAATACCTCCGTGGTGTGAATAAGTAATAATGACTAGTCCAAATCAAATGCTCAATAACATATCTAGCTTCCCTGGAGTAGACCCCATCATTACTCAAGTTTCCGAAGCACAGCTGCCCGACACGGGATCTGAAGAAAATCTCAACAGTTCTTTCTCTTCTGATTCTGCAAAAGCTTCCCTCTCTAGAGCAATTAAGCTTCCCTACCAGGCAACCCATCAAGTGGAGCTGCTGCATCTTCACGCTGAAATTGAGGCTCTGCTTCAACAGGTAAGAACCCTGAAGCAGCAGCGTCTTTCGGATTCTGACCATTTGGCTTTGAGCGATCGTTCCATCCTAGCCATCCGTTAGGGTCGAAAGCTCTTGAGACAGTTCAGCTCGCCGACTTCTATCTGACTTCTGAGAAGAAATACGAGAAAAATAAAACGGATATCCCGCCTTCTGCGCCTAAGCAGAATGGCGGTTTTTTAATTTAGTTCAGCCAGAACATTACCACCCTAGGGTTGCCTGCTAAAACTACCTCAATTCAAGAAGTACCCATTAGGGGGGTGGGCACTTTGTCAAACAATTGTTATCTTTTGTAATACTATGGTGAGTACAAGGCTGATTAGGGAAATCTTGATAAATACAGCCTTGTTCACTGGCTAGACTCCGATCGCAAGCCTCACAAGGGTACATGATCGGCTCAATGCGTTCCTTATCTCAAAACTAGGAGTTCACAATGAATCAACCTATCGAGCTTAGCTTAGAGCAACAGTTTAGTTTGCGATCGTTCGAGTCCCAGGTGGAGCATATGAGCCGTGAACAGGCTCAGCATTTTTTAGTTCAGCTCTACGAGCAAATGATGTTGAAAGAAACGATGTACAGACATTTTCTCAAGCATCAGTGGGGAATTGAGACTGGGTCTCAAACCTAGTTCATTTCGCCGCAGAAGGCGACCTCCCTCTCTTGCTTTGTTCCAGACCGGAAAGAAGCTGGGGATGCTGGGGCGCTGGCTCTGCGCTCACGTTACAAAAGCTGTTTCCAAAGAAGCTTCGATACCTCAACTTCAATACCTCAACATCTCAACCTCCATACAAGCTTTTACACGAGCATCGAATATTTAGCTAAGAATGCTAGGGTTATTGAGCAGCTTAATCGCTCTCCCAACTTCTTCATATGTTTAAGCGTCTCCTAATTTGCACTGACTTAACCGATGGCTTACAGCGTTTGGTTCACTTCATCCCCAGCCTAGCCGTTAATGGAATTCAGCAGGTTACGTTTCTACACGCCATTCCCTTTCCTCAGAGGCAGACTATTCCTCAAATTGACGAGTCTGAGGCGCAGGCTGCGCGCGATCGCCTCTCCATTCCCCCAGAGGCTGCTGGGGCAGTGCAGGTCAACGTTGAGGTTCAGGGCGGCAAACCGATCGACTGCATCCTAAACGCTGCCAAAGTTCATCAGCCCGATCTGCTCATCTTGGGCACCTCCAGCCAGGGTGCATTGAGCGATCGCTTTTTTGGCAGCACCGTTTCAGAGCTGAGCAAACGAGCCATTGCCCCCTTGCTGATTGTCAGACCTCAGCTACTGTCTACCTACACGATCGAAGAGCTAGATCTTCGCTGTCGTCATCTGTTTCGCTATCTGCTGATTCCCTTTGATGGCAGCAAAGCCTCAGATTACACTATCGAGCAGGTTAAAGAACTAGCGCAAAATCAACCCTCTGGATCGTTGCAGCAATGCTTGCTCTATTGGGTGATCGGTGAAGGCAAATACACGGAGCTACTGGAGAGCGGCAGTTCCCAAGCGACCCGCAAAAAGCTAGAGCTTGTGCAAACGGAGTTGCAGGCAGTGGGTCTACAGGTGTCTAGCGAAATTAGTCAGGGAGAACCTGTTCCTCAGACTCTCAACGCTGCTATCGAGGAAGATATTAGCGCGATCGTCTGCTCTTCAGGGAGCTTCGGCACGTTGATGGAGTGGTCAGTTCCCAGCTTTGCCAGCGAAATTCTGAAGCGGAGTTGGCATCCAGTGCTTTACTTCCCACCCAAGAGAGGCTGAGCTGCCCCTCCATAGCACTACGTAATTGAGTTAAGACAGGTTATTTTTTGAATCTAAGCGTAGCGCTGTATCTGACCCATTGAGCACCTTAGTTCAGCGCACTGCCGCGATCGGTGTAAATGGATTCTAGCTTCATCACAATCTTGGGCTTGATCTCATCTAGCGCCGATCGCAAATAGTCTTTGCTAACAGTGGGATTGGGTGAAGCCTTGGACATTTGCCCAATATTTGCCCAATCTTGTAGCAGCCGACATTGAGCCGCCGCGATGCTTACGGTTTGCATGTTGGCGCAGCTCTGCGGACTTTCTTGGGCAAAAAACATAATGCGATATTGCCCGGTTTTGCCCAAAAGCGAGGCAATTTGCCGTCCTGCAGGAGTCTTTAAATCAATAAAACAAGGCAACCAGCGCGGCTCATGTTCGCGGTTGTATAGCACCGTTAGCCATAGTGCCATCGGGTGGGGCGCTTCCATGAATAGGAACTGATTGTAGCGAGTACAAACCAGACGCTTCGCAATTTCTCGCTGGGGTAACATCACCCACAGCGTAGGAATGGTGCCATCGCTGGTGGTCATAGATTTAGGAAAGACAATCTCCGCGATCGGCATATTTGCTGGCCAAGCCGCCGCTTGTCGCAGCTCTTGTAATGAGTCAGTCTGCGCAGACGCAGTTGCAGCAGAGAGAGTTGGCTGAGATTCTGAAAGGCTAGGAGTTACCGGAATGCGCGAGAGGGAAGCTCCAATTCTCCGGGCAATTTGCCGTCCAGTGCCAAAGCGCTCTTCTAGCGGCTCTAGTGCCTTTAGCACTGCACCAATTGTTTGAGGGCGATCGCCTGCCGCCTTGGCAAGGCATCCCATCACCAGGATTTCTAAAGCTTTGGGAATTTTGAGGCTAGGATTGGCAGATTCAAAGGTTTGGGGCTGAAAGAAGTGGTGTGCCTTGTACCAACCGCCAAAAGAATGGGTGTCAGCATGGAGGGGCATTTTGCCCGTCAGCATTTGGAACATCATCACGCCCAGGCTGTAAATATCAGAACGAGCATCAAGCTCACGCCCTTCCATTTGCTCTGGAGAGGAATAAGCCAGCGTCCCCATGAAACAGCTCGTCTGCTGATCTTCGCCTTGCAGCATTTTGGCAATACCGAAGTCCAAGATTTTGGCTAGCTCCCCCAAGCTCTCGTCGTGGCTGACCAAGACGTTGCTAGGCTTAATATCTCGATGGACGATCGGGTAAACCTTGCCCTCAATCTGGATGCCCTGATGGGCGCACTGCAAGCCCAGACAAACCTGGCGAATTAAGCCCAAAAATCGGGGAAGAACGATCGCTTGGCGACTGACAATCTCGCTAAGGCTTTCGCCCCGCAGATACTCCATTACGTAGAACGGAATGCCCTCTTCATCAATGCCATAATCCGTGACGCGAACAATGTGGATGCTCCGCTGACCAAGCTGGGCGCAAGTTTTAGCCTCTCGCTCAAAGCGATCGCGCATCCTGCGGTTGAGCAGCGCTTGAGAAAGAAACTTGATGGCGACTGGAACCTCGCCTAGAGCCGTATCTTCTGCACCATAGACTCGCCCCATCGATCCTTGCCCCAACATACGGGAAAGACGGTAGCGATTTTGTAGAATACGCCCCACATTCGTATCTGTCATCATCGCCCTATCTCCTTGGCTCGGATAACGACACTGGCTCGGATAGTGATGGCTCGGATAATGGCAACCAGTCCACGGAAAGGGTCTGCCTCTCCTTCAAATTAAGGGCATTTCCTAGCCGAGCAACGGTGATGTGATGGGTCAGAACCCTCTGTAACGTCAGTGCCACCTACTCAACAGCCTCAGTAAAAATATGAAAAATCCGCGATCGTAGAACTCAACCGGATGTGAACTTTAGCGGCAGTTCGCACGCTGAAACATGTTTATCATGGCATTGCTGAATCTGGGTATGAGTTTTTTTGAAAAGATTGCTGAGCAACCCTTTCAAAAAAATTCATACCTGAAATCAGCGACACCTTTATCATCACTCTGTTCTGAACCTAAACAACTGACTGAAAGCATTGCCCATAAACAATGGATAAAATATAAGTAGAGAAATGCATGATCTAGAGCAAGGCTCTATTTCCCTAATGACACCCAAAGTTGAACAGAACTGCAAGGAGAAAACTTGAAGTGTAAGACCACTTTGCAGTGTGTAAACCCTAGGATAAGCCGCCAAAATATGCTCCCGAAGCACTGACAGCAATGGCTTATGCTGTGTTCTTTAGAATATAGCCTCTATTGCCTAATTTTGACGACTCAAAAAATTCCCACAAATCCTCCGTGATTTAGCCATGGCCTTTCGCAGACTGGCAGGTCTACATGTCTACAAAACATGTCTACAGAACATGCCTATAGAATGCCCAGAAAGCGGGGAGCGAGGAACAGTCCAAAGACTGTTCCTCACAGCTACTTGGAGTGGGGAACATTGCGCTGAAGAATGTACTCTACAGAGAGGGGTTTCTTGGAAAATATCCTAAATTCGCCTCTTTCTCTGCCTAAACACTGAGCTTGTAGCTTTATGCGTTGCGATCGCTTTTTCTCCTGGTTTTTAATTGCCCTCTTGCTGATACTGTCTGTACCTGCTTTGGCTACAACGAGCTTTGCCCAAGCTCCTCCTCAAGAAGATGCCATTCAGGCTACCGATCAGGTCAAACAACAGGGCGAACAACAGGGCGAACCGTGTGAATTGCTGGTTGCAGGCGGCGGATTGGCAGGCACGGCAGCGACCTATGAAGCCTTGATGGCAGGACGCACCGTTTGCCTAACAGAAATCACAGACTGGCTGGGTGGGCAGATTTCGTCTCAGGGCACCTCGGCATTAGATGAGGCCAAGCGCCAGCGGGAAGAACTATTTTACTCACGGGGCTATAAGCAGCTTAGAGAGCGAATTGAAAAAAAGTACAGAATGCTGAATCCGGGTGACTGCTGGGTTAGCGCCTCCTGTTTTTTGCCCAAAGATGCTCACGCTATTCTCTGGCAGGAGTTAGAGGATGCTGCTAAAGCCGGAAAGGGCAAGCTGAAATGGTTTCCCTCAACGGTGATCAAAGAGCTGCAACTTAGCGCTGACGGTAAGCAAATCGAGGGCGCGATCGCCATCCAACATAGTCCTGCCCCCGGCACGCCGCCCCTGAACACTGAAACTTTGTCTGTGGCGATCGAAGACACTTACCGCTACGAAGATTCCGATCGCTTCACCAAAACCATCATTCGCTTTGCGCCTCAGCCAAGTTCATCTGCTGCTCAATGGTTTGTGATTGATGCCACCGAAACAGGCGAACTGATTGCCCTTGCCGATGTTCCCTACCGCTTGGGCATCGATCCGCTGTCTTATCTTGATCCTTCGTCGCCAAGCACTACAGGCGATCCTTACTGCACTCAAGGCTTCACCTACACGTTTGCCATGGAGCGCACCCAAGATCCTCAGCCTCAGCCGACGCCATCGCTGTATTCGCAATATCAGCCTTACTACAGCTACGAGAGGCCGCGATCGACTAACGACTATTTTGATTATGTGTTTACTTATCGGCGAATTCTCAGCCCCAAGCCGCGATCGAAACAAAAAGCCTTTGGCGTGTCGCAGCCCAAACCAGGCGACATCTCCATGCAAAACTGGACTTGGGGCAACGACTATCGCCCTGGCACTGCTGCCGATAACTTGGTTTACACCCGCGAACAGTTAGAACAGCGTGGTGAACTGACTCCCGGCGGCTGGATGGGCGGACTGCGCACCGAAACTCTGCGCAAGGGCGAAGAAAATGCCCTGGGGTTCTATCACTGGCTGGTGGCAGGCACTACCGATTCGCAGCTAGGAGAGGGCATCAAGCAACCCGCGCCTAACCATCGCTTTCTGTCTGGCTTTGAATCGCCTATGGGCACGGCTCACGGTCTGTCAAAATATCCCTACATGCGGGAGGGACGACGGATCATTGGGCGACCTGCCTTTGGTTACGATCAGGGCTTCAGCATCTCAGAAATTGATATTTCTAAAGTCGATTACCTTGATCCTTACTATCAGACCACTCTACCCGATCGCATGTATCGCGCTCTTTGGACAGCGCTCTCGGCACGTCCGGCAGAAGTTGCGATCAAAAACACGCCTTCTGAGCAGATCATGCGGCGGACTCGCTCCAGAATTTATCCTGATTCAGTGGGCATCTCGCAATATGCGATCGACTTTCACCCCTGCATGACGCTTTCACCTCCCGAAGCTCCTGGCAACACCGAGAGGGAAGGCATACGGCGCGCCCATGGGCCAGCCTATCCAGCGCAGATTCCTCTACGCGCCATGATTCCGCAGAAGCTCGACAATTTGCTGGTAACGGGCAAAAGTATTGCTACCAGTTTTGTGGCGGCAGCAGCCTATCGAGTACATTCCTTTGAGTGGTCGGCAGGTGCAGCAGCAGGCACAACGGCAGCTTTTGCTCTGACGGAGAACGTCTTTCCCTATGAGCTGGTCGATCAGCTTCCCAACCCAGAGCCGCTCCTGCAAAAATTACAGGCTCAGTTGATTGCCCAAGAGAATCCGATCGAGTTTCCTGACACATCCATCTTCAATCTCGATTGGGGTAGCTGGTAGTGATTATCGAGGTTCATTACGCGTTACTCGGTTGCCTAAGTCATCCAACATGTTTAGGGCAAAACGCTTTTCAGATATAGCCGTCGCCCCTTTGCTTAATGTCTTATGGAACCCCAAAGTTTGTTCTAGAAGATACGCGTATACACTTCGCTAGCAGCACGGTGCAGCAGTGAATGGCGATACACTAACGCCTTGATATCCTCGGCATAACCGCCACCAATGACACAAGCCACCGGATAGCCCTGCCCCACGCAGGTTTCTAGTACCTGCATCTCGCGACAAAAAACTCCGCGATCGCTCAATGCCAGCTTGCCCAGACGATCGCCCATATGTACGTCTACGCCCGCATCGTACAGCACTAGATCGGGCTTAACACGATCGAGCAGATCCGGCAGGTGAGCCGCTAAAGTTTGCAGATAAGTCTCATCCTCCATGCCTTCGGGTAACGCCACATCCAGATCGCTAGTTTGCTTAGTGCCGGGAAAGTTGACCTCGCAGTGCATTGAGAAAGTGAATACGCTAGCATCGTCCTGGAAAATTAGCGCAGTGCCATCGCCTTGATGCACATCTAGATCGACAATCAGGATTTTTTGAGCCAGACCGAAATGCTGGATAACGCGGGCGGCGATCGCCAAATCATTAAAAATACAAAATCCGGAGCCGTAGCTAGGAAAAGCATGGTGAGTTCCCCCGGCTGTGTTGCAGGCTAATCCGCATTCCAGCGCCAACTTTGCCGTTAGTACCGTGCCGCCCACCGCCACGCAGGTGCGGTTTACCAATGCTGGACTCCAGGGCAACCCAATTCGCCGCTGTGCCTTAGTATCTAGCGTTCCCGTACAGTATGCCTGGACATATTCTGGGGTATGGACTTGCTCAATCCAGGCGATCGGAGGACGCTCTGGGGCATGAAACTGCGATTTCTCGGCAACTCCATCGGCAATCAGCATCTCCTGAAGCAGCCTAAATTTTTGCATCGGAAACCGATGTTCGTTAGGCAAAGGCACGACGTAGTCGGGATGGTAAACGAAAGGAAGATCCATGACGCAGCTAGGAAACAGACATACTTTGATCAGCGTAAAGTCAAACCCTGATGATTGGGAATGAAAGCACAAACTTTCTGCCTAAGACTTCTCGCGTTGTATAGCTGTCGCCAGTTTGCTTAGGACTATTTATGGTGGGGCGGCAGATGATTTTCGAGAGCCGCACTCCGCGCGGCTCTCGAAAAATAATTCATTGGATCTAAGTACGCAGCACTATACAAAAAATGAGTTGATCGCAGACTACTGATCCGGTACGGCAGTATTTGCGGCAGCATTTGCTTCAGAGTCTGCCTTGAACATCGTCCAGGGAATCGATCGCAGACTGGTGAGATAAATCGCGATCGCCTCAGCGCCCGCTCGGTTAATGTGGCTAGGATCAGCAAAGTAGGCGTTTTGCATCAGATCTTGCTGCTGGCTCAAGTCGCAAAAAATGAACTCTGACTGCCGCGCCAACTTCTGCATACTTTGCCGGAACTGCTGCTCATAGCTGAGTCGAGTTGCATCCAAATAGTCTGCTGTCAGGGGCAAATTGACAAACGCTAGCGGCACATTACGGCTCTTCGCAAACTGGGCAACCGCCACCGTAGCCTTCTGCTGCTCGCCGTTTAAATTAAACCGCTGATAGTCTGCATCATAAGACCCCGGAACCCAGGGATAGCGTTGATAGTAAGTGTCTGGATTATAGACTCCTGAAATTGACTGAAAGCCGTTGGCATCTAGATCAGAGGAGGGTTCAGCTGCACTTGAAGGGGGGCTAGACAATGCCTTATTCGCCGCCGCGCGTAAGACGGGCAGATCCCATCGGGCGTGAGAGGGAATGGGGCGATCGCCACTTGCCAGCCGCCGATAGCCTTCAGAGGCAACGATGCCGTTGTAGGTCAAATCAGGTCGCCCGTTATTAAAAGCCCTTGATCCATCTCCCCAAATAATCAGCCTTGGGAGCTGTTCCGCCGTGAGAATGCGGCGCAGCAGCAGCTCATTGACTTTCGCAGTGCCGCCATTAATGCCAAAGTTAAAGATTTTGAGCTTGGGGTAGCCTTGTTTGACTAAAGCAGTCTGCATGGCAATTGGGTCAATGCCCTGGAGCGATCGCGAACTGCCCACAATCAGAATATCGGGGGTTCCGGTCGTCCTAAGGTACTGCGTGTAGAGTCTTAGCTCCTGATCCAGCCGATGGCTATTAAACGAGGGAAAGTTGTAGGGAGGCAGCAGCAGATCGGGAATTAACAGGGGCGGCAGGGGCAGAACTAGAGTCGAGAGCAGAAACTGATGGAGTGGGGCATTAGGCGTTTCGGTCGATTTGTCAGAGCCATCTGCTTTGTCTGAGTTATTTTCTGCTCTATCCAAAGGTGACTGAGGCAAATTTTCTAAAGAATCTGCCGAGCTAAGAGCCAGAGCAGTTCTTCCAAGGATTTGAGCTAAAGCCAGTAGCGCACCTAGCAGCAACAGTTTCCTAATCACATTCATTCCCTGACCTGCTGATATTCACCTGATGAATCGATCGCTCCGACTTCATTTTCAACAAGATGCTCTCTAAAGCTATCGTTAAGAACGCTTCACAGTCAACTGAAAGAGTTTGACGAAAAGAAACTAAAAAGGAGCCAAGATTTCTTAGCTCCCCAAACCCAGTATCTCACAGCGCTTTGCGCTTGGTTAAGTATGGGTTATTTTTGCAGAAGCCGCGCTCCGCGCGGCTTCTGCAAAAATAACTGTGGTTTATGCAATTGGAGATTACTGTAAGTTTGGCGTGGCGATCGCTACTGAGCCAGCAGACAGAAAATCGCCAAAACACCTCCAATCATGTAAAAACGAGAAACAACCTGAGTTTCCGACCAACCCGTTAGCTCAAAGTGGTGGTGTAGAGGAGCCATTTTGAGGAGTCGTTTGCCAATTCCATTCGCGTCTTTGGTCGCCTTGTAGTAAGTCACCTGAGCAATGACTGAAAGCGTCTCCGCTAGGAAGATACCGCTGAGAATCAGTAGACCAAACAGGGAATGGCTTAACAGCGCTACGGCTGCCAACGCCCCACCCAGCGCCAGAGAACCTGTGTCGCCCATGAACACCCGCGCCGGGTTGTGATTGTGTGCCAGGAATCCCAGACAGCTGCCGCTCAAGCAAGCGCAAAAAATCATTAGATCGGGAGAAGTGGGCGCAACCAGGGCACCCAGACCCATGAGGGCGATCGCCGCCGTTCCTCCTGCCAAGCCGTCCAAACCGTCTGTTAGGTTTGTTGCATTACTCTCTGCCACTAGCACAAAGGCAGCTAGAAGCCAGAATAGCGCTCCCAAAGGCAGAGCCAATCCGAAAGGTAGAATAAGCGTCGTAATTTCGATCGGCTGCGTCAAAAACATCCAGAAGCAGAACAGCAGCCCAAACGCGATTTGCAGCGTCAGCTTTAGCTTTGAGGAGATGCCCTTGTTGGATTTGAGGCGCAGAATTTGCCAATCGTCCAGCCAGCCAATCGCGCCATAGGCAAGCGTCAGAGCCGAAACTGCTACAACGTTGGATGAAAATCTTGTCCAGAGCAGAGCTACGAGAACCGCCACCGGAACAAAGAAAATACCGCCCATCGTGGGCGTTCCGGCTTTCTTGAGATGAGCCTGCGGTCCGTCTTGGCGAATCACCTGCCCTGCCTTCAGCGATCGCAGCATGGGCACCACCCAATGACCCGCAACCGCAGCGAGCAGCCCACAAATCCACAGGGGCAAGGTTAGCCCTACACCTGAAAGCAAAGGTCGCCCTGTGAACCAATCCAATCCTAAAGATGCAATGCTGAGTCCGGCGCTCAGGCTTAAAAACAGATGGTTGCCAGAAAGACCGATGGGTCTGTCTGGAATTAATTTGGCATCCACGTCTTACTCACTCCACTCCACTCCACACACTACAAAGGCAATTAGCCCTTCTTCGGAAACCTAACTAACCTGGGCTAAAAGCGCCTTGCTTTGAAAGCACCCTGTTCTAGAAGCTTGACCTGAATACCTGCAATCTGGCGATCGCTTGTTCTCTGCGTAGACATTCCGGATAGAAATGTCTACATAAAGAATATATGAAGATCAATCATCTAGATCAAGTGCATCGTCATCATCGTCGTCAATTTCAAAAGAATTATCTTCTCCTGCCATGAGTTCGTTGATTTCTTGCTCATCATCCCGGTAGTCAGGTGCCGCAATGTCACGAGACAGCAGTCGCCCAGTACCCTCTAGCCAATCTAAGATTGAAGCATTTTGCTGAGGGGGAATGACAGGTGCGGGCTGGCTGCGAGGCACTTCGTATAAAGCAGGATTATGCATGGTTTTCTCTAAATGATCTCACTAGGTTTCTTAATTTTTGTGTAGATGCTGGCGCTGACTGTTTGTACATTGGTGCAAACTATCTGTGCATTGGTGCAATCTGTGCATTGGTGCAAATATAGTTCCCACACAGCATTTAGACATTAGCTTCGGCGACATCGGCTGTCGCAGCCGATCTTTACCAAGCGACTAAAAGATAATCAGCTCACTAGCAGATACTGAGTAGCTCTGGATAGTGTTAGCTTAGTTTTTCCAGTCTGTCAATTACCAGTGTAAAGCGGAGAAGAGTCAACATGCTGGGTAAAACAGCTTTACTAGAGGCGATCGCCGGGAAAAATCGCGGTTTGTTGGCATCCGAGCGCGATCGGCAAATGATTTTAGCCGCCGCTGCTCAGCTTGAAGACCGCAATCCTACCCCCCGACCGACAGAAGCCGCAGACAGGCTTAACGGCAACTGGCGGCTGCTATACACCACCAGCCGAGGTTTGCTGGGCATTGAGCAGTTTCCTTTGCTCCGGCTGGGACAAATTTATCAGTATATCCAGATGGAGACCGCCAAAATTTATAACATTGCCGAGATCTCAGGTTTGCCCTATCTCGAAGGCATAGTCAGCGTTGCAGCAAACTTTCAGCCCTTATCTGCTCAGCGGGTCAAAGTCAACTTTGAGCGATCGATCATTGGCTTACAGCGCTTGTTGGACTATAGTGCTGCCAATGACAAAGCGGCTTACAACTTTGTCCAGCAGGTTGCGTCGGGTGGTAGCCTCAAGGCGATCGACTTCAGCATTGCAGGACGGGAACAGAAGGGCTGGTTAGATATCACCTATCTGGACGAAGATTTGCGGATCGGGCGCGGCAATGAGGGCAGTATTTTTGTCCTGACTAAAGTGCCCTGAAAAGTGCCCTGAGAAGAAGGTGCCCTGAGAGAAGGTGCTTTCCCCTAGAAGGTACTTGACCGAACTGCAAAGCATTTGTTAGTTTAAGCAGTAAGTAAAAGCAAAGCAAATTTTTAGAGTCATGCGCCACGCAACTCCGTACTTTTATTTTTGGTTTAGCAAGGTTCACCTGAGGTGAGTCCAGCTTTGCATGGAACCTCAAGGTGAACCGCAGACTCAACTCTGCGGTTTTTGTTTTATTTAGGCTCTTTTACTCAAATCTCACAGTCAAATCTCAGTACCGCAATCTTCTCAGCCGCATGACTTACCTCTCCACCTGGTTTTTTGGATTTTACTTCTGGAGCTTTACAAGCTCTGGATGAGAGAGTCGTGCAAACGTTTCTTGAACCCGGAGCCAAGCGAGGCTTCGGGTTTTTTGTTGCTACAGCTAACCCCAGTATTTAACCCCCAGGTTCTCAACTCATTTCACTATCTCAACTCATCTCACTACCTCAACTCAGGAGAATTCCAATGCAGAAAGCTAAACTCGCGCTCAAAGCCAACGCTGACCACAAAACAATCGTCCAGCTCTCCAATTCCGTTAGCGTCGGCGGACAGGATTTGCTGATTGTTGGCGGCCCCTGCACCGTAGAGAGCATGGCGCAGATGGAGGAAGTTGCCAGTCGGCTGGCGATCGCCCCCGTTCAGGCGCTGCGCGGTGGTGTCTACAAGCCCCGCACCTCCCCTTACGACTTCCAGGGCTTAGGACTAGAAGGGCTAAAAATCTTGCAGAGCGTACGCGATCGCTCCGGATTGCCTGTCATTACCGAAGTGATGGCAATTTCCCAAATCGCTGATATCGCAGCCTACGCCGACGTACTGCAAGTAGGTAGCCGCAATATGCAAAACTTCGACCTGCTGAAAGCGCTAGGCGAAGCCAATAAGCCTGTACTGCTAAAGCGTGGACTTGCCGCAACGATCGAAGAATTCGTCATGGCAGCCGAATATATCCTCAGCCACGGTAACCCCAACGTAATTATGTGCGAACGCGGCATCCGTAGCTTTGACTCCTACACCCGAAATGTCCTGGATTTGGGGGCAGTCGTTGCCCTGAAGCAAATCACCCATCTGCCCGTCATTGTTGACCCTAGCCATGCGGCAGGCAAACGGGAACTCGTTGCCGATTTGGCAAAAGCAGCGATCGCCTGTGGTGCTGATGGGGTGATCGTAGAATGCCATCCCGAACCCGAAAAGTCGGTGTCGGACGCTCGACAAGCCCTCTCGTTAGACGATATGGTGACGCTGGCTCATAGCCTGGGCGCGATCGCCACAGCTGTAGGCAGGACGATTCCTCAGCCGCAAATAGAATGGGTTAGAGTGCCACAGGTTGCCTGAGCCTTTAATTAGCCGATTAATTTAGCCGATTGCCCATTCGTATTTGGGTAGTTTTTAAGGGGTAAGGATTTTTTATTGCGTGGGCTTTGCCCACGCAATAAAAAATCCTTACTTAAATGCCACTGCCCGTACTTTTATAAATTTGTAATCATAACTGGCGCACCTTGATGCTGCTGAGGCGATGCAGCATCCTCTACGGTGACAGCCACGTTAGAAACTAGCCCTTGAGAACGAAAGGCTTTAGGAACGACGATCGTTTGGGAAATATTGCCCTGGGAATCAACCGTGAAAACTTCGGTCAGAATCGCGCTTTTGCTATCGGTAGTGAAGGGAGCGTCCTGCTTTAGCACTGTCCACAGTACATAAACCTTTCCGGGAGGCAAGGGAGGCAAGTTTTTGACCGTCAAAACCGCCTCCAGATTGTTGGGATTTACGACGACGATCGCAGAAGCCCCATTGCCTGCTTTTGTCCCCTGAAGGGAGTAGGTGAGAGCAGCCAACCGCTGAGTTTCAGCCTGTGATGCCTGTAGAGTCTGCCACAGCCGATAATTGTTGATGCCTAGAGCCACGATCGCCACTGCGGCTGCGACATTCATTGCCCTACTCCAAGAGAACTGGCGGCTGGGTCTTTTGACCGCAGCAAGTGGAGTATTTGACACAGACAATTGCTCATGAGCAGCGCTCAGAATAGCTGACCGTAGATGGGCAGGCGGCTCAACTTCGGGTGCATAGGACAGTTCCAGAGCTTTTTGCATCTGGCTCACCTCTGCTGCGATCGCCGGATGCTCCATCAAATGCCGCTCAAACTCTGCCGCCTCATCGGGGTCGAGGTCGCCCAGGACATAGCCTGCGATCAATAGCTGTAAGTGTTCTGAGGACATCGACCAAGTCATAGTTTTGAGTATCTTTTGCGATTATCTAATGTAGTCCGTAAGGAATTGACGTAATTTGAGGAGACTCCGTCGAGTCGTTGTTTTAATCGTTCCTAGCGGAATACCTAATTGCCTAGCAATTTCTGATTGACTCAGACCCTCATAGTAAGCCAGACGCAAAACTTGCTGCTCACTCTCCGATAGCTGTGCAAGTGCAGTTTGTACTGCCTGGGATTGCTCATTTTGAAACAGATACTCAATAGGAGACTGAGAAGTTTTTTCTGAATGACTAATCGGTCTCCATCGCTCTAAAAAAGAAAGAACCGTGCTGCGCGATCGCACTCGATCAATTGCCCGCGATCGCGTTAGGATTGCCACAAATGTTCTGAAAGACCCTCGACGCGAATCGTATGCTGTCGCTTTAATCAGATTCAGAAAAATATCCTGGGTCAGGTCCTCTGCTTCTTGAGCATTCCCCAGAGTTTTGAGGGCTAATCCATAGACTAATCCGGCATGGCGATCGTAAAGGATACCCAGAGCGTTTGTGTGCCCTGCTTTTAGCCCTAGATATAGCTCTGCATCCGTCTGATCAGAAAGCTGTTTTTCCGTGTTACCCGTTTGCTCAGCCATGAAGGCGTGTCTTATAAACCCATTTGCTTTTCACACTCTAGTTTGACATTGATACCTGGCAAATAAATTTGCGTCAAAAAATCTACCTGATGATGCCGAACAAATTTAATACGTATTGGATATCAAATTGGATGCCATAACTGAACCTGCATCATGCGGGTTAGAGAGCGATCGCTGAAGTTCAAAAGCCTGAGTAAACCCCCTGAGCGCATTTGTTCTTGACTAATTCTCTGGCGCTTGATTAGCCTGATTGATTAGCTTTAAGGGCATAATCTCGGAAGCGATTCATATCAGCTTGCAGCGTCGATTCCACCACACGTCCAACGAAGCCATTATCCATAAGTCTGTTCAAAATACTGGGAACTGCAAAAGAGACAGTCAGTTTCACAATGCTGCTGTCGCCCCGGTCGTAGAACCGGATAGCTCCTCGGTTGGGTAAGCCATCTACGGATTCCCATTGAATAATCTGGTGCGGCACGATCTTAGTGATGCGTGATAGCCAGCTAAATTCAAAGCCACCCGTTGCTAGCTTCCAGCGCGATAGGTCGGGATTATCAGGCTGAATTTTGACCGAATCAATCCACTTCATCCAGTTGGGCATTTGCTCTAAATCAGACCAAAGACCCCACACTAAGGCGATCGGGGTTTCAACTTCAACTTGAACGGTGTACTCTAGCCAGTCACTCATGGAAGGTTAAAAAGTGGAGGGTTAAAAGCGGAAGGTGAACAAAAACTAGCTCAAAAATTCCCAGAATTGGAGGTTTGGGGGCGAATGCAGAACATTTAATGCTTTTCAGATCCCCTCTAAGACTGCTTCAAAGATTGGAATTTATTCAAACATTCTGGATTGGCTCAGAGGCTTGTCTTAGGCTATCGTAAACCGCTTTGCGAAGTTCTTGGAGTTCCTTAAAAACCATAGAGAAGTTCCTCCTAGCACAAAATTTTTGCTCAACGGGTTGAAATTTCAGTACCAATGTACTAAGGTATAGTACATTGGTACTGAAAGCAGTTTTGCTGTGCTTCAAATAGGTCAGGTAGCTCCCCCATTTGAAGCAAACATCTGAAGCAAATATCTGAAGCAAACACGAGCTAGGAGCCAACATGAGCGAGTCGCAGACAGAAATGAGAGCGATTAAACAAAATCTACGGTTGTATCAGCCCCATTCTCACCAGGGCAGTTCTTATCAGAGCCATTCCCATTCTCAGCCGCAAAATTTGGCGACTCGCTCTATCCATCCTTTTTCAGAATGGCTATCAGAACAAGCCTCTGCTGATCTGCCTCAGCCCGATCGCGCTTCAGCCAAAGCTGCGCTGATTTCCCCTCCGAGGCAGTCTCACATAGAGCAGCCGCCCCAGGTTAAGCCGCCCCAGATTAAGCCGCCCCAGGCTAGGCAGCCAGTGGATCTGCCGCAAATTAATCTACCGCTTGTTCCTGCCACAAGTCCATCTGTATCAAGTTTGCTTAGCCCATCGCCACCGTCGCAGCGCTCAACAGCCGATCGCCCTGAAGCAGATGTAGATTGGGAGCCTGTGCGCCCGGTTGCTCAGACTCATGTGACCGCCGATCGCTTGCAGCAGAAGTCTGTTCAGTATTTGCAGCAGTTTGTCCAGCCCACTCCAGATCGGTCTAACGTCCAGATTGACGCGGATCTGAAGCGCCTGGAAGCACAAGCTCAGCATATCAATCAGCTTGCGATCACTCAAGAAGCCGCGATTTTAGAACTTAAGGCGATCGCTCAACAGATTGAAAGAGACTGGAAAACGCTAGAGGTCGTGAATGCGGCACGAGCAGGTTATGATGCCTCAAATATTGAGATTCCAGCTGTTTGTGAGTATTCACAGATTAGTGTCCCCTTGGTTGAGAAAAACCGGGTAGGTGTCTTGATGCTCACCGATCGATCGATTGACTTGTTTAAAGCTGAGCGTGAGGCGGCAATCACGGCTCAATCGCTGCGTTTTCGCACAGCCCCCCCATTCAAGCCTCGATCGAGCTGGACGCGAAAGCTGCGGGACTTGCTCTTGGGGAAAAGCAAGTCAGCTCCTAGTTCAGAAACCCGCCCAGCGCCCCAAGGCATAGCTTCCCCTGAAGACAGTCGATCGACTCAGGCAAGGGGACAAAAGCGCAAAATTCGCAGCCTCAGCTTTCAAGAGGGGATGTCGCTCCTGTTTGGCGCAGTGCTGGTGCGAGTAATACTCAATCTTTTGCTGTCGGCTCATCCTGCCTTTCGGTTCTCTGCAATTGCCCTAATGGTGGTTCCTGGAGCGATCGCCGTCTATCGGTCAAGGGTTACACCCAAACTGACGCTTACCTGGGGCAGTCGGTTGATCGTCATCATGATTGGATTTTTGATTGGAGGTCTACTATGAGTTCGTTGATTTTAGGAGTTGCGTGGCTATTCATTGTCACCGCCTGTTTTGCATTCATAGAACCGAAGGACAATAGCCATGAGCGATCTTGAGGGCGATCCGCCAATACTAAAGCTTCTACTGCTAGTGGGTCTGGTTTTGGTAGGGTTTGCACTAATGGTGGATGTGCGGAGAGTGAGCTGGAATAGCTTTGCAGACAATTCTCTGAAATCTTCTCGCCCAGTTGAAACCTGTCAGGGCGAAATCCATGAAGATGTGGTGCTCTCAAGGGAGAATCTGGCAGCTTTTCTGACCGTATCAGAGCGCGAGCCAAAATTTCGCGTCCAGGAAATTTTGCCACAATCCTATTGCCAGCTGCCAACCATTGAGGTGCGAGCCGGGGTAGTGTCTGAACGGGAGATCTATCCACTAGCCTTTGATCCCCAGACCTGGTTAATCATCCTTTATGAGGGTGAAGAGTACGCCGGATATCAGTTTCGGTTTCAAGCTCCAGAGTAAAGCGGTCGTGTTTCAAGTACATTGCTTATTTTTGAAAAGTATGGAGTGCGCCCCTTTCAAAAAATAAACGATAGGTCTAGAACACTACCTTTAAAGCACTATGGTTCGGATGATTGGGATTGAGAAATGGATTGGAGGGATAGCGATCGCGCTATGCACCACGGCTTGTAGTCTTGATCCCAACTCTGAACCGATTCGACAAATCCAGATTCAGCAAAACTGGGCTATTCAACCGGGCGATCGCATTGCTGGGCACTCTGTTGTTGCCGGATTAGGCGACATCTCTATTCAACTGGGAGGTGATAGGGCATATGCCCCTTTTGCCGGAAAGGTGCAGCCCAGCAGCAACAAGTGTGCGCTCTTTTCTAGCCCCGATGTGCCCGCTTATCTGTTTCGGCTCTGCGGGTTAGACAAGCTTAATCTAGGCGAAGTTCAGGCTGGAGAGGCGATCGGCTCAGGCGATTACCTGTACTTTGCCACGCTACGCAAGCAGCCCGACGGCACTTGGACGATCGTTGAACCTGCCAAGGATATTCTGGAACGCATTCTTAAGCCCTCTTAAAACGCAACGACCATGCAACACATTGACTGGATAAGCTGGATCTTAAAAATTGTGCAGGTTTGGCACAGCCGATCTCCAAAAGAGTTTTCAGAAGAGCTATCCACTCGTTCTTATATGTTGCGTCGGCACTTGCTGCCAGTGACGCTAGTGGTGCTTGCTTTGGGCTGTTGCTCCGTTGCTCAGGCAGAGGCAGGCGGGACAGATGAGATTCTAGTCACGGCTTCTAATCCAGTTAGTCTTGAGGTTGGCAAAGGCGATCGCCTAGAGATTCCTTCGAGTGCCGCCGAGATTCCTGTAGGGGCTGCCGATCGCTCTTGGGAAAATTTGCCGCCGCCTGATCAGGCTGCTCTAACTCAGGCTGCTCCAACTCAGGCTGCTGCTCAGCCCATTGTCTCGGAGACTAAACAGGCTAGTCTGCAAGCGGCTCCTGTTGCTGCGAACTTGCTTCAGACCATCAAAGCTGAGACAGCCGCAAAGCCCGTTGAGTTAGCCTTTGCTCTATCGCCTCAACCCTCTTTTCAACCTCAGACGGCTAGTTCTCAAGCGATTCTGGAACCTGTTTCTCCGGCGATTCCTGAAGCAGATCCGGGCGTAGGTACTTCCTCCCTAGCCAATCTATTTGTCGGTCATTCTGATTCACTGGTTGCTAAGGCGGTGGGTAGTGCAGAGGGCACACGCACTCCGGAGGGCGATCGCACTCCGGCTTACTTTGGCCATGTCGATCCTGGCAACAAGGCATGGAATCTGGGCAGCTTTTCCTATCAACATGAAGCCACTACGCCAGAAGATGCCGATGCCAAGCAGCTGAATCGGCTGCAAGATCAGGCAAGCATCATGCAAGCCAAAGCTCAAGCTAAGGGCATCTCTCTGACGCTAGAGGAAGCCCTGAACGGCATTGATCTCGCCAATCAAGCTCCCAAGGCGGTTTTAGACCGAGAGGGCTACATTGACTGGTTGGCAAAAGCCCACCAAAACGGTTTATCGGGTGATGATGCGGTGCTGTGGGCACGAACCCAGTCGTTTTTTGACCCTAATCTTCAGCGGTGGAATGCGCCTGGATTGGGTAACACTCAGGAGCGCATCACTCACGATCAAGAACGGCGAATGAAGGCGATCGATCGGGCTATTGCCGTTCATGAGCAGCCTCTCATCCAGCCCGCTCAATCCTTGCCTCAGCCTGAACCGTTTCAGCCTGCATTGCCTCAACCTGCACTGCCCCAACCCACTGCTCAACCTGTTGCCCAGGAAAGTCACAAGCTTTCTGAAGATATCGGCATAGCTCGTTTGTTTGCCGAGAAAACCATCTCTTACTTTGGGGGAACTGTGCCTTCTTCTGTGTCCAAGCTGAGTCAGCCGGAGCAGATCCACTCTAGTTCAGTAACTGAGTCAGACTCTGGATTGGCGACCTTAGCACCCCAGAGCGCAGACTCGTCCGAATCTCCGGGCATCGCCGCGCTGTTTGATCTAGACTTACCCAGCTCGTGAACCTTTCCTCAAGCCTTAACTTTTCCCTAAACCTCAACTTCAGACAAAATTTCTCCATTCAAAATTTCTCCATACAGCGTATCTCGCTGCTGTGCGGGTCTACCCAGAGATTCGATCGCCGATCGCAAAGTCTCTACTTCCATACAGGTGCCACCGATCGCTCCTGCCATCGTGGTAATGTGCTCTTCCATCAGGGTGCCGCCGATATCGTTACAGCCCCAAGTGAGGGATTCTGTTGCCCCCTCCAGACCTAGCTTCACCCAGCTCGGCTGATGGTTGGGAATAGAATTGCCTAAAAAGATGCGGGCTACCGCCATCAATAGCAGCGCATCTGCAAGGATCGGCTGATCGCGTCCGACTCGACGGCGCAGAGGTTTGGGAGCCTCTTGCCCGACAAAAGGCAGGAGAATAAATTCGCTGATGCCAGAATAGCCCTGGCTGAGGGAATCCTGCTGAAGCGATCGCAGTAGTCCCAGGTGCCGCATTTGCTGAGCGGGCGTTTCAATGTGTCCTGACATCATGGTGCTAGTCGTAGGCATTCCTAAGCGATGCGCTGTCTGAACGATGTCTAGCCAAGTTTGCGAATCGATCTTTTCAGGACAGATGACTCGTCGTACCGCATCGTCTAACACCTCGGCGGCTGTTCCTGGCATTGAGCCAACGCCCGCCTCTTGGAGAGCCGCAATCACCTCTGCATAGCTCAGGTCGTCCTCTCTGGCGATAAACTGCACCTCTTGCGGCGAAAAGGCGTGCAGATGCAGATGAGGATAAGCCTGTTTAATCGATTGCACCAGCCGCACATAGTAAGGCAAGGCACGATCGTCTACTTTTGCCTTAACGTGCAGCCCTCCCTGCATACAAATTTCTGTGGCATTCCGCTGCACCGCATCTGCCGCTTTCTCTAAGATCGCCCCTTCATCTAGCCAGTAGGCTCCCGCCTCGTCTTCATCACGCCGGAAGGCGCAGAAGCTGCAATGCTGCTCACAGATGTTGGTGAAGTTAATGTTGCGATTGATCACATAGGTGACCGTCTCGCCAGACTGCTGTTGACGCAGGCGATCGGCAGTTTCACGGATGGCGGCGATCGCTCCAGCATCGGTTTGGAGCAACAGCGCCACGCCTTCTGCTTCAGTCAGATCTTCGCCAGCCAAAGCGCGATTGAGGAGAGCATCAACAGGGGAAGGGATAGTCAGCATGGGGTGCAGATGAGAAAGAACAAAAAGCTGAGAAAGATATTTTTATAACAGGTGATCATTTTGCCAGTCCCCCTTATACTGTGGGAACTTCTCACCGCGAAAATCTAATTCCGTGGCGGACTAACTATCTTAGACGCTGCTCTTGATGGTCGATCGCCAATATCGAAACGGTCTGACCAGACAGCATTGGCAGTATTTTTTTGAGCGTATATTTATGGGTATGTTAAGCATATCGAACAGCCTCGGTGCAATAGGCTGATTTAGTAAAGACTCAGCCGTAGGTGATGTGGGCATGAAGGTAGTGTGGGCATAAAGGTAGTGTAGGCATGAAGACGATCGCAAATTTGAGAAATCACCGAGGGAGGCTGAACCTATGGCATCGGCAATGAGATCTAATCCGGGATCAGCCGATCGCCGTCCACCCGCGCCGCGATCGATCTTTTCAGGGAGCACTCAGAGATCAAGCTCCAGAAGGTCGGGGGCAGGGCGATCGGTAGCAAGACCTCGTCCAGAGAATGTTTCTGCTGTTAAATCGGCTAGAAATTCTGTGGTTCAGCAGCTCCCTCGACCTCAGACAGCGCCACCTTGGGTAAAGATGTTGCTGAATGTTCAGAGAACTTCCTCTCTTGTGACGTTCTCTTTAATTATCGGGCTATTGGCAGTTTATGGTTGGACTGTTTACACTCAGCAGCGATGGGGACGCGCCTACACCCACCTAGAGTCTCTACAGAAGCAAGAGCGGCAGATGACGGCAGCCAGTGAGGTTCTCAAAAACCAAATGGCGAAACAGGCGGAGGCTCCTGATGTGGGCTTGGCGCTTCCTGATCCAGGCAATACCGTATTTCTGACTCCTGCGCCGCAGCGTGCTGCGGTGGAGCCAGAAGTAAACTTACCGCCACCACAGCCTATTCCAGCCCGTCCTTTGGGTTACTAGCCTCCAGGTTATTAGCCGCTGGGTTAGCGCCTAAGCACAGAGTTTACTCATGAGTTTGAGGATATTTTCGAGGTTTTCTGATGGCTCTTTCATTCCCCTCGTTTCGTCGCCGCGCCGCAGTCAAACGCACTCTATCCAGGTCTGCAACAGCTGCTGGCATGAGAGCGGGGCGACCCAGCAGACAGACGGAAGCTAGGGTTAACAGAACGCCAGGGAGATCGTTAGATTCTGGTCGATCGCACCAGCCAATGGGGTTTTCGAGTCGCTCGGTGCCTCAGAAACGACGCTTGCCTCCCCTAGCTCAAGGCACGATCGATCGGGCACCCAAATCACGTCTGGCTCTAGTTTGGGTCATTTTACTGGTAAGCATGGTGGCACTTGCTTTCAACCTACTTCGGATTCAAATTTTTCAGGCTTCTCAGCTGCAAGCCCAGGCAAAATCGCAGCACATGGTGGCGTTCAACCCGATCACGCCACGCCGTCCTATTGTCGATCGCACAGGCGATGTGCTGGCGATCGATCGTCCGGTCTATACGCTGTATGCCCATCCCTATATGTTTGAGGGCACTCCAGAATCGATCGCAGCTACGCTGTCTCCAGTGTTAAATTTGCCGATCGATCAGTTGCTCAAAAAATTTGGCTCTGGGGACAGCGGCGTTCGCATTTTGGAAGCTATTCCTGAAGATTTGGCTCGCCGCGTTAAAGAGTTAGGTGAGGATGGGCTGGATCTAGAACCTCATCAGCAGCGGCTTTATCCCCAGCAGGATTTGTTTGCCAACATCGTCGGCTACGTCAACCTTGATCGGCAGGGACAGGCAGGGCTAGAAGCCTCGCAGGAGAAGGAATTACAACAGCCGATCGCGGGTTTAGAACTGAGCCGAGCTGGGGATGGCTCGATCATTCCGGTCGGTCTGCCTGAAGATTTCCTTCAGTCTCAGAAAAATGATTTGCGGCTACAGCTGACGGTAGACACCCATCTTCAGCGTGCTACCCGCTATGCGTTGAAGCAGACGATGAAGAAATACAGCGCCAAACGGGGTGCGGTGATTGTCATGAATGTGCATGACGGCTCGATCGTTTCGCTAGTTTCGGAGCCATCCTATGATCCCAACAAGTTCTATGAAGCTAAGCTAGAGCGACTCAAGGATTGGGTGATTAGCGACCTGTATGAACCTGGCTCCACCTTTAAGCCCGTAAATCTGGCGATCGCCCTAGAGTCTAGCGCCATCAAAGCCGATAGCACCATCTATGACGAAGGGGCAATTCAGATTGAAGGTTGGCCGATTCAAAACTCTGATGTAGAGTCTGCGGGCAGCAGAGGCGACCTTTCGGTGACCGAAGTGTTGCAATATTCCAGCAACGTTGGCATGGTGCATATCATGCAGCGCATGAATCCAGGAGTCTACTTTGGCTGGCTAGAGCGAATTGGGCTGGATAAAACAACCGGAATTGACTTGCCTGCTGAAGCCTCAGGACAGATGAAAACCTATCAGCAGTTCACCGAAGCGGCGATCGAGCCTGCAACTAGCGCCTTTGGTCAAGGGTTCTCGCTGACACCAATGAAGCTCATTCAGCTGCATAGCATGGTTGCGAACGGCGGTCGGCTGGTCACGCCCCACGTAGTTGAGGGCTTAGTGGATGCTAAGGGCACCTTTAGCTGGCGACCTGATTTGCCTGAACCCAAGACCATTATTTCTCCAAAACACTCCAAGACCGTCGTGAGCATGATGGAGCATGTGGTGAACGAAGGCACAGGCAAAGCAGCGCAGATCCCAGGCTATCGGATTGCAGGAAAAACTGGCACCGCCCAAAAAGCTAGCATTGACGGCGGCTACGTTGAAGGAGCCAGAATCACAAGCTTTGTCGGATTGCTGCCTGCTGAAGCTCCGCGCTATGCGGTGTTGGCTGTTGTGGATGAGCCGCAGGGGGATGATGCCTATGGCGGCACAGTGGCGGCACCGATCGTCAAGTCAGTCATGCAATCTCTGATCACCATGGAGCAGCTCAAACCCACGAAACCCGAAGAGGTTCTTCAGCAGCCAGTCCCAGCTCCTTCCGTCAATTCTTCAGAGGATGCTGAAGAGGGTTCACTGGAGGAAAGTCAGCCCAGCGAGGACGCATTGGATTACGAAGAAGCCTGGTAAAGCTACGGGCTAAACCCTTAAGGACAATTTGGCGTGAGGCTATTCAGCTCTAGGTTGGGGAGCAGGCAACTTGAGCCGCCAGCCCGGTTTATTGACCTGATGGCTACGGGCAATCACCAAGCAGTCATCGGCAACGCTTTCTGTAACTGTTGATCCGGCGGCGATCGTCACATCTGCCCCCAGGGTAATTGGAGCCACCAGCACGCTATTAGAGCCTGTCTTGGTGCGATCGCCAATCACGGTCGGATGTTTGTTCACGCCATCATAGTTGGCGGTAATGGTGCCCGCGCCAATGTTGACGCGATCGCCCAAGGTCGCATCCCCCAGGTAGGAGAGGTGCGCCACGTTGGTGCGATCGCCCAGCTTCGAGTTCTTGAGTTCTACAAAGTTGCCAATCCGACAGCCTTCACCCACCTGAACCTGCCCCCGCAAATGCGCATAGGGGCCAATGCGGCTGTTGGGCTTAACGGCGCTATCGGTAATTACAGACATCAACACCGTGGTGTTTTCGCCGATTTTACTGTTCTCAATCAGGCTACCAGGCCCAATGTGGCTGCCTGTTGCAATCACGGTTTTGCCGCGCAAATGGGTTTGCGGCTCAATGACAACATCGGGGGAAATTTGCACCGTATCGTCGATCGTGATGCTGTCTGGATCAACTAGCGTTACTCCTGCTACCATCCAGCTTCTCTTGATGCGGGTTTGCAAAATGCCGTAGGCTGTGGCAAGCTGCTGGCGATCGTTAATTCCCAAAATTTCTTGCCA
Source organism: Drouetiella hepatica Uher 2000/2452 (assembly GCA_019359505.1). Lineage (GTDB taxonomy): Bacteria > Cyanobacteriota > Cyanobacteriia > Elainellales > Elainellaceae > Drouetiella > Drouetiella hepatica. The sequence goes on from JAHHHD010000002.1 coordinate 188,554, forward strand.
GTCTTCTACATCGACCGCAGTGGCTGGAGAGAGCAGACTGACGGTATCAGTCAGATAAAACTCCTGCTGATCGTTATTGGACTGGAGCTTTGGCAAGATCTCAGCCAGTGCCGCCCAGTTAAAGCAGTAGATCCCGGCATTGACTCGGTTGTTCTGTCGCTGTGCCGGGGTGCAGTCTCGATCTTCAACAATCTGCGTCACGATGCCCTGCTCATCGCAAAAGACACGCCCATAGCCTTTCGGTTCAGTCAACTGCGCCGTTAGAATCGTCGCCTTGCTGTAGCTGTCCCGATGAGTTTTAAGCAACAGCTCCAGCGTTTGGGGACGCAGCAGAGGCACATCGCCATTGAGCACCAGCAAATCGCCCTCAAAGCCCTGAAGATAAGGGATGAGTTGCTGAACGGCGTGCCCTGTGCCAAGCTGCTGAGCTTGCTCTACAAATTCTAATTGGGGTAGATGAGCTAGCGATCGCTGCACCTTTTCTCCCTCATAACCCACGATGACCAGCTCTTTGGAGGGCTGCATCCCAGCGGCACAGGCTAACGCTCGTTCTAGGAGCGATCGCCCCCCCAAGTCATGTAACACCTTAGGAATGCGGGACTTCATTCGCGTCCCTCGACCCGCCGCCAGAATTGCTACCGCTAACATGCTTGCCTGTGATAACTCTTTTCACCGGAGTATAGCGCGGTTCTGGTGAGATTCGACATCTGGCGCTACCGCACCGGAATCAGGATGGGGCTTGAGGTTACAAAGGCAGTAAATTTTTCCATTAGGTCAGGATTACGCCAGCCTCGTTTGACCTCCTCAAGCAGCATATTCAGGGATTCTTCAGGCGTGAAGGCACGTTTGTAGGGGCGTTCGTGGGTAAGAGCATCGTAGATATCGATGACCTGAAACACCTGAGCCAAAAACGGAATTTCGCTGCCTTTCAGTCCATCCGGATATCCTGATCCATCCCATCGCTCATGATGATGGCGGACAATGGGCGCAACGCCTTTCATTGTGCGCAAAGGCTGGCAAATCTGCTCTCCAATCACTACATGCTGCCGCATCACTTCCCATTCTTCTTCGGTGAGGGAACCCGTCTTGAGCAGCACTGCGTCAGGAATCCCAACTTTGCCAATATCATGCAGGTAGCTACCCCAGATCAGATCTCGCACCTCTAGCCGAGGAAGACGGAGGTATTCACCGAAGGCTTTGCTCTGGCTAACCAAGCGCTCACAGTGATCGCCTGTGTTGGGATCTCGGCGCTCGACGGTGCGGGCGATCGAAAATAGCACCTTGCTCGCGTGATCCAGATCCTCGTTCAAGCGCCTTTGATAGATCAGCGACTTGACGCGAGCCGACAGCTCTAGCTGGTCAAAAGGCTTACAGAGAAAATCATCGCCTCCAGCCTCAATGCCTCGCAACCGGGCACGGCGATCGTGCAATGCCGTGACAAATATGATGGGAGTCAGGCGAGTTTGTTCATCTTGCTTGAGGCGACGGCAAACTTCATAGCCATCCATTCCGGGCATCATCACGTCTAAAAGAATGAGGTCGGGATTAACCTTGGCAATTGAGTCTAAGGCGATTTGCCCACTCTCTGCCTCCAAAACTTCGTAGCCTTCAATAGAGAGCAAGGCAACAGCGGTAATCCGGCTGGAGGGATGATCATCCACAACCAAAATTTTAGGTCTTTCAGAATTAAGGCAGTTCACAAAATTTCTCGCTTAAATCCGTAGAGATCAATCTGTAGAGATGCCAAGCCTATGGGATGCTAAGCCTGTAGAGACACTGAGCTAGATTCGGATGAACACTTTACCTGAATACCGTTTCAGCAATTGCCATTGATCAACCGCCACTGATCAAGCCCATAGCGATAAGGTTTCACACTCTTCTGAGCATGTACGCAGGTTTGCCTACATCTATACAAGTATGATGAATCTCGGTGAACAGGAGATCAGGTTTTTCACGGAGATTTGCTTGGCTCCACCCCTTAACTTTCCCATGTCCATTAGCGGTTGGATAGATAATACACAAATCGAATCCGATCGCTCTTGACGCTGAGCTAAGTAAGCTCTATTGAGCGCGTTCGTAGAAATTTCAGTTGCGTAAAGACCCATTATTTAAAGAGCAGCTCTCTGTCAGGCTTTCAGGTGACGGCTTTATTTAAGTCAAATGCAACATACCGTAGGCTGCTGGATAGTCTAAGAAGATACTGGATAGATTAGGGAGACAAAGGTGTTAAGCAACTCTGCAAGATAAAGCACTGAAATATTTCTACATGCTGAAACATTTTTTAGACTAGGGCAAGCGATAAAATCGATAGCTGAGCAGTTTGTAGAGAAAAATAGGAGCAAGAAACCTAGAATACTCGATGGCTAAGTTTTGACTATTGTGACCTTAATTATGAATAAAAGTGTAAATAGTTCTGGTATATATTACGACATAAGCCAAGAGTCCGTTATCTCGGCAATGTGGCTCTACGAAAATTTGCAAGACTCGCAAGGGGTAATTATTGACTGTCGCTTCTCTCTAGCCGAGCCTGATTTGGGACAGCGGCAGTATCAATGTAGCCATATTCCAGGAGCGCATTATTTTGATCTAAACCAGGATTTATCGAGTCCGGTAGGTCAAGAAGGCGGACGGCATCCTCTGCCAGATCTGGCTCAGCTTGCAGAAAAATTGTCGTCTGTAGGCGTGAATTTTGAGGAAGCCGATGCCGAGAGCGATCGCTTCTCCTGGGTCGTGGTCTATGATGACTCTCGCTTTGGATTTGCGGCGCGGCTCTGGTGGCTGTTGCGATACATGGGCTTCGATCGCGTCGCGGTTTTAGACGGCGGCTGGAGCGGTTGGGTAGCGGCTAATTATCCGGTTACAGATGCAGTGCCTCTGTCTAAAGCTAAAGCGTCTAGAGCTAAAACGACTGGGTCTGAAATCTCACGGCTTGTGCCCCAGACGCGATCGCATTGGGTGGTGGATCGTGAAGCCGTGAAAAGCCGCAAAGACCTACCCGGCGTGGTGTTAGTCGATTCACGGGAAGGAGAGCGCTATCGAGGCGAACGCGAGCCAATCGATCCGATCGCTGGACACATTCCAGGAGCCGTTAACTATCCTTGGCAAGAGGTGACAGATGCCCAAGGCTACTGTAAGCCTGTCTTTGAACAGCAGCAGCGTTGGGCAGCCCTGTCTGAGGCTGAAGAAATTTTGGTGTACTGCGGCTCAGGGGTGACCGCCTGCGTCAACTTGCTGTCATTGGCGATCGCTGGCATTGATACAGGAAAGCTATATGTCGGGGGCTGGAGTGATTGGTGCTCCCGTTTATAATCTTCTCCTTGTAATACGCTGCTGTCCCCACGAGGCGACCTAAAATTCTCTCAAGACAGGTTTTAGCCCCCGCCCACGAACCTCTCAGGCGCTATCAGCTTGACTGAGCTAACTTTATTGGCTTGACTGAGCTAAATTGAGAGAGATTGCTAAACTAAGAGATTCATAATTCTGGAACTTGATTAGAATAACATCCTAACTTTTACTTTCTATTTTGATTTTTACCTTAAATAGCCATTAGATTCTTTGGAATCTTATCTAACCAACAATCTGCCCAGTTGATAATCTGCGGAGTGAATTGTCAAGTTTGAATCCCTTAGTTGAAATTTCCGCTAAAAATTTTAGGTCTAAAAATTATATGTCGCTCTCCTCAATGAACCGTCTTTCAATCTTTGTAGACGGGAACAATATGTTCTACGCACAACAGAAGAATGGCTGGTTTTTTGATCCTCGAAGAGTTCTAGATCATTTCACGAGTGATTCAGAAGTGGCGCTGACGAATGCCTTTTGGTACACCGGATTAAAGGATCTTCAGGATCAGCGAGGCTTCAGAGATGCCTTGATTAGCTTAGGTTATACGGTACGCACTAAGATCTTGAAAGAATACTATGACGATAACTCAGGGCGAGTGTCGCAAAAGGCAAATCTAGATATCGAGATTGTGGTGGATATGTTCAATACCGTCGATCAATACGATCGCGTGATTCTGTTTAGCGGAGACGGTGATTTTGAACGCGCGATCGAGCTGCTGCGGGGGAAAAACACGCACATTACCGTGGTTTCTACAGAAGGTATGATTGCCAGAGAGCTACGGAACGCTACCGATCGCTACATTGATCTCAACGATATTCGCGAACATATTGAAAAGATAGATGGTCTCTAATTTTTCGTCTCCCCAGATTTCTGCTGAGATTTCTGCCCAGATAGTCACCAGGGTTTCTCCCTCGATCAAAATCGCCATAGTGGGCGATGTACACGATTTGTGGGATGACCAAGATGAAGCGGCTCTTAAGCATTTGGGAGTCGATTTGGTGCTGCTGGTGGGCGATTTTGGCAATGAGGCGATCGAGGTCGTGCGGTCAGTTGCCAATCTCGACCTGCCCAAAGCCGTAATTCTGGGCAATCACGATGCTTGGTATACCGCCACAGACTGGGGGAGAAAGCAGCGGCTTTTCTCTAAGGAGGACGGCGTACAAAAGCAGCTTGATTTGCTGGGAGCAGCCCATGTGGGTTACGGCAAGCTGGATTTTCCGGATTTGGGAGTCAGCGTGGTTGGCGGTCGTCCCTTTAGCTGGGGCGGGGCACATTGGAAGCACGAGGGATTTTATAAGTCCCGATTTGGGGTTAACAGCCTTGAAGAATCGACGGCAAAAATTGTCGAGGCGGCAAGTAAAGCAGCTTATGACACACTGATTTTCATTGGGCACTGCGGTCCTTCAGGGCTGGGAGGTGCGCCCGAAGATCTATGCGGCAAAGACTGGAAGCCGATCGGCGGCGATCATGGCGATCCCGATTTGGCAGAGGCGATCGCCCAAACCCTTGCCCTAGGCAAAAGTATTCCGCTTGTTGCCTTTGGGCATATGCACCACAATTTGCGCCACACCAAAGAGCGGCTACGCGAAATGAGCGCAGTGCAGAACGGTACCGTTTATCTCAATGCTGCTAGCGTCCCTCGCATCAGAGAAACAGAGCAGGGCAAAATCCGCAACTTCTCTCTGGTGACTTTAGAGGCAGGTGCGGTGTCGCAGGCATCGCTGGTTTGGCTAAGCGCTGATTTTGCGATCGAAACTGAGACTCTCTTGCATCAACCTCGTCTGACTACAGAGGTCAGGCATTGATCTTGAGCAATTCTTTAGCCCTCAGAAGCTAGGTCTCAGACTGGTTAGGGCTAGCGCCATGAAGATCCCTCCTAGAAACCCAAAGAGATGCATTTCCCAGGAAGCTTTTTCATCTTGTGGGAAAATTCCTACCACGGATCGGCTGTACAAAATAAATGTGAGGAAACCAATGAGTAGCGACCCAATGTTATGGGAAGTGAAGCCATACGCCATCAAAAACCCCATATAGCCGTAGATTACGCCACTGGCACCCACATGAATTGTGTCTTTTCCACCAAACAGCCAGGTGCCAACGCCGCTGGATAAGAGAACGGCGATCGAAACCGCATAAAAAAACCGTAGCCCTTGGAGCGCCAGAAACAAACCCAGTATGGCAAAGGTTGCGCTATTGCCCACAATATGAGAATTATCGGTTTCACCTTTACGTCGTTCTAAGTCATGTAGAAAGTGAGCGCAGACGATACCCGGCAGTCCTGTCCACTCCCTAGGGCGAATTCCTAGAAATCCGCCGAGATTGCCCGCTTCAGTCATATCATCTCCAACTCGGAAGGCCCAATCTAGCGTATGGATTGCCCAAGTAAAAACCGACAGATTACCCAAAACTCTAACCTGCTCAGATAGGTTGGACTGATCAGTTTCCAAATAATTCCTGAGCAGTGTGAGCACCCCAGATTCCATGTAGTTCAAAGTCCGAAAAGGTCTGAGAAGGCTTATATCTCAGTTTTTTCAGCGACGGCATAATTTTTTCTAAAAACTTTATAATTTGGCGCAATCCGGTCAAACCGTTAGCTTAGCCGCATGTCGCTGAGGACTAGAGCTGTTAAAACGCCGCCGATAAATCCGAATAGATGCGATCGCCATCCCATTCTGGGCGATCGCTCCACAGGTAGCAGCTGCGACTCATTGTATCTATTGCCCGTCACTCTCCAGGCATCCCTAACGGCGAGAATCAGCGCCAGCAGCAGCGCAACCCAGCTTCCTGAGCTGATGCCATACATTAGTACAAAGCCAAGGTAGCCATAGACAACGCCACTGGCTCCGACCCCAATGCTTTTAGGGCGACCAAATAGCCAAGCTCCTATGCCGCTAGCTAAGGCAGTGGCGATCGTCACCACATAAAACAGGTGAATACCCTGCATGAGGATAAACCAGCCAAACAGCAAAAATCCCTGGGTATTGCCCGTGAGATGTTTGTAGCTACGATGTAGCAAGGGAGAAAAGAGAATGCCGACTAATCCCCAAAGGTGTCTAGGGCGTAGACCAAAAGCATCATTGAGCCAACCGCCAAAAATGCCCCAATTGATGAAATGAATCAACCAGACGATCGCCGTCATGGCGAGCAAAAGTCTCGCATGAGCAGAGAAATTGAGAAGATCTGCATCTGCTAACGTCATACCCAAGCCAGTTTCAACCCGGTTTGTCAGTGCGTCTGAAAATACGCTTAGATTGGTTATAACTTATCCTACGCTCACCTCAAAACAGATGCAGTAGTGAAACAAACGCTAATTTAGGGTAAAATTCACCTACTCGCACCCAAAAGGTTTGGAGAGGTGGCAGAGTGGTCGAATGCGCTCGACTTGAAATCGAGTGTGGCGAAAGTCACCGGGAGTTCGAATCTCCCCCTCTCCGTTGGTTTTTATATCAGTTACTCTTTGGGTAGTCCTTAAGGGGTAAGGACTACCACTCTTTGAAAAGGGATGCAGATTGCCCCGCTTCAAAGAGTAAACTCTCTAGTATCGTCCGCCCGAAGGCGGTAAACGATTAGGCGCATAGTTCTCTGGAGGACGGGTTGGTGGGTTGGTTTGCACCTGCTGACGACCGTTACGGATAATGCGCATCATCTCGCCTAGGCGATCTTCCATGTCTCGTAAGACGCGATCGGCATAATCATCGGCACCCCGCTGGATTTCTTCACACTCGGCAAGCGCCATTCTCTGCATTTCCTCCAGCTCTTGCTGTGCCCGTCGCCGCACCTGCTCAATGTCTCCCAAAGTTTGCTGCTGCATGGCTTCGCACTCTAGCTGCACCTGTTGGCGAATGCGCTGGGCTTCGGCTTCAGCCTGACGAATAATGCTGATTTCGTCGAGAATCTGAGCGGATCTCTGCTCGGCTCCGGCGATGATTTCTTGGGCATACTGCTCTGCCTCAACGAGCACATCTTCCTTGTGCAGCACAATTTCGGTAGCTTCCTGAAAGGCAGTCGGCAGATTAAGCCGTACCAAATCAAGCTGGTCAAGCAACTGCTCCTCATCCACTAGGGTCAGCCGACTCAACGGCACGCGGATGCTGTCTAGAATCATTTCTTCTAGCTTGTTTAGCTCCCGTTGAATATCGATTCCTCCGATGCGGGTTTCTCCGTGATTGCGTCCGGCAGAGCCTCCGGTGTTATTCGATCGTCGTTGGCTAGTGCGATTGGAGTTTTGGCGTAGCATTGTTGAAGATCTAAGGCAACGGTATGAGGAACAAGGTGATCGACTGGGCCGCCAAATCTGGCGATTTCTCTGACGTGACTGCTGCTGAGAAAGCTGTATTCGGTGGAGGTAGCAAGAAAAACAGTTTCGATATCGCTTGCCAGGGTTTTGTTAGTATGTGCCATTTGCAACTCCATTTCAAAGTCGGAGACAGCGCGCAATCCCCGCACTAGCACACTCGCCTTCCGCATCCGGGCATAGGTGACGGTGAGACCATCAAAGCTATCCACTTCTAAGTTAGGTAAATGCTGAGTAGACTGACGAATTTGCTCAATCCGTTTTTGTACTGAAAACAGAGGCGTTTTGTTGGAATTGCGAAAGACAACCACAATCATCTTTTCAAAGAGCCGATAGCCGCGCTCAATGATATCTAGATGACCTCGCGTAATGGGATCAAAACTGCCGGGATAAATCGCAATCACGGTTCTTACACGTCTTTGGGGGCGGGTTCTACGGGCGTGAATCTAGGGAACTGAGGCGCGTGTTTGAAGCTGGTTAAAGCTGCAAAGACCAAAAAATCATCTCCCTGCCGTAATTACCAAGAATATAGAGCTAGGGATATCAAGCCATTATTATACAAGCAAGCTCTCAACCTGACTGAGCCGCCCCAAAATCCCAGCTGTTCTCATTATGGATTTCCTATCGGGGGGTTTGAGCATGAATTGACCCAGCTCTCCAATTCTGGGAGACTTTCGCTCGATCGCATGTGCGAAGCCTGTAGCCAATTTTGTTCAGAGTCCCCAGACTTGAGGAACTTAGGAGCAATTCAGGGAGCGATCGTCACTTTTAACACCTTCTCTCAGCGTCTTGTGTAGACCTTGCTTTACTTTTATGCTTTGCTGGCGTTGTAAACGTGTCAAGTTCATATTCATCCTCCTGTTGTTCTCTGCTAGCAGCCAATGTCTAACAACGAGATATTGATCAAAACGGCGATCGTTTTGATCAAGAACAGCCTTGACTAAGCGGATCTAAAATGTCAGCCCCTTTAGACCATCACCCAGCGCAAAAATTATGCGGATTGAAAGGCAGAAAACTTGGATAATTAGCTTTCTGGTAGGGTTCAGTTGCCTCAACGCCCAACCCACCTGGGCAGACCCAGCCATCCCCTACCGTGAGCAAGGCATCGCCTACCGCGACCAGGGTGATTTACCCGCCTCGATCGCCGCCTTTCAACGAGCCGTAGAACTCAGCCCCGAAAATTTGGAGGGAAGGGTCAATCTCGGCTGGACGCTGCATTTGGCAAAGCGCGATCGCCAATCCGCCCAGGTTTTGGAGCAAACGATTCCCTACGACCCTTACAACATCAAAACCTTCAACGCCTTAGGCATTGTTTATCTAGTCAACGATGATCTTGCCGCCGCCGTCCTCACCCACACCTGGGCAAGCTGGCTCGACCCCAACAACGAAATCCCCCACTACAACCTCAGCCTCGCCTATCAAAGACTGCAACAGTTTCCCTGGGCGATCGCCTCAGCCCAAAAAGCCGCCCAGCTAGAACCCGACAATCCTCACCCCTGGGTAGCAATCGCCATCGCCCAGTGGGGTCAAGGCGATCGCCAAAGCGCCCTCGAATCCTACCGAGAGGCGATCGCCCTAGACGACCGATATGCCGATCGAGACTTTCTAGAATATCTAAACGAAGCAGGCTTCAGCCCCGATCAAATTCAGCTCTCCCAGCAGGTCTTGGCAGCGGTCTAATCTTCCCCGTCAAGGCTTATTTCCCCTGAGCAGTTAGAGTCTTGCGGAAAATGATCTTGTCATCGTCTGCCTTATAGAACTCGCGGATTCGTGCTTCCTCGTCGTAACCACTCTTGCGATAGAACGCTCGAACGTACTCGAAGCTCTCCAGTCCCGACGTTTCCACAAGCAGCAAACGTTCACCGCGCTCCGCCAACATCTGTTCTACTTGGGCTAGCAGTGCGGCACCGCGTCCCTGTCGCTGACGGTCAGGGCGAATGGCGAGCAGATAGAGATTCCACGTCCCTTGGGTCATTCGCTCCGGCGCGACATAGGCAACCCCCATCGGCCCGTCATCATCGTCAGTGAGCCAAAAGTCTGGGCTTTTAGTTTCGCTGCCGAAGTACTCGACCAGCATTTGGGTGAGTTCCTCGGTTTCATGCGACGGAAAGAGACCAGTCGCTTCAGCTAAGGCAATTAATGCAGGTATGTCATCAGGCGTAGTGGATCGAATCATAGAGAAATAACATTACAACAGTTATTATGCTGATTGAAAACATAACAACTGTTGTAATAAAATGTCAAGATAGACGTTTCACGTTGCTCTAAACCCAGAAAAGATATGAGTCAAGAGAATTATGAGTTATGACGATCGCCGTATGGAAGTCGCTAAAGCTGCATGGAAGGTAATTATCCGCGAAGGATTGGACCGCACCAGTATGCGGGCAATTGCGCAAGAACTTGGCTCCTCGACCGGGGTTGTCACCCACTACTTTCGAGATAAAGAGGAACTCACCCTGTTTGCCCTAGAACAAGTGTTTGCAAATGTCGTAGAAAATATGATCTGTGCTAAGGAACGGCAAGGCATTGACAGACTAGAGCAGATGATTTTTGCAGCTTTACCTTTGGAGGTAAGTGACAGAGACGATTGGAAGGTTTGGGCGGCGTTTTTGGGCTATTCGATCGGTCGTGAACATCTGGTTCAGGAACATCAAAGACGCTATGACTTTTTGTGCCAGATTATTTGCCAAGAGTTAGCTGACTTACAGACAGCTAAGCTGATTCGAGCCGACCTTGATTTAACCCTTGAAGCCAATGCGCTTATCGCTCTAGTAGATGGCATTGGTTCTAGAGTTGTCATCTTCCCTGAGCAGTTCTCCGCAATTCAACAGCAATACCTTGTACGGAGACATATCAATGCTTTATTAGCATCATCTTGAACACCAATGAGTAGGCTTCAAGCTACTGCCAACACTACTAGACATGAAAGCACAAAGATAATTTTTGTTGTAGGGTGAAAAGACCATGACCTGGATGCCCATACCCAAAAAGCTTAAGTCGTATACTCCGCATTAATTTTCACATAGTCATAGCTAAGATCACAGCCCCACGCCATGCCAGACCCACTGCCGCTCCCGACGCTGACCGAAACCAGCACCGTGTCCCCTTTCAAATACTCTCCAGCCGCCGCCGACTTAATATAAGCACTCGCCGCAGCCCGATCGAACGGCAAAGGCTGTCCATTCTCCATCAGCAGAAAATCACCCAACTGCACCCGCAGATGATCCTGCTCAAACGGCACCCCCGCCCGTCCAGCCGCCGCCGCGATTCTGCCCCAGTTGGGATCGCGTCCAAACACCGCCGCTTTGAACAACGCCGATCCCGCGATCGTTCGAGCAACTAGCCGCGCCGCCGCATCGTCCGTCGCTCCCGATACCCGCACCTCAATCAGACAGGTTGCGCCCTCGCCATCACGGGCGATCGCTTTTGCCAGATGCATACAAACTTCAGTGAGAGCCGCTTCCAGCTTATCGGCCTCTGCGCCCGGTTCCGTAATGGCAGGGGTGCGCGACTGCCCGTTCGCCAGAGCAATCAGCGAGTCATTGGTGCTGGTATCGCCATCCACCGTAATTTGGTTAAAGCTCTTGTCGGCAGCCCGACTCACCATCTGCTGCCACAGGGGCGGCGAAATGGTCGCGTCACAAGTGACAAACGCCAGCATCGTCGCCATATTGGGATGAATCATGCCAGACCCTTTGCAGATGCCGCCAATTCTCACGGGGCGACCATCTAACGTGGTTTCCAAGGCGATCGTCTTGGGGAGCAAATCCGTGGTGCAGATCGCCTTAGCCGCCTGATCCGAACCTGCCTCTGACAAAGCCGCCACGACTTGCGGAATCCCAGTTCGCAGACTGTCCATCTTAATCCGCTGCCCGATCACGCCCGTGGAAGCCACCAACACCAAATCTGCCGAGATGCCCAACGCCTGTGCGACCAGTTCCGTGCTTTCTACGGCATCTGCCAAACCCTGTGCCCCAGTAGCAGCATTTGCCTGTCCAGCATTGCAAAGAATGGCACGCGCCGAAGCCTTAGCTTGCAGCCGCTGACGGCAATAGTCTACACAAGCCGCCCTTACCTGACTGGTGGTAAAGACTCCTGCGGCGATCGCATCGACCTCCGACACAATCAGCGCCAGATCGGGGGCACCCGACGGCTTCAGTCCTGCGGTAATTCCTGCGGCTCTATATCCTTTGGGAGCCGTTACGCCTCCCGGAATCTCGTGCCATTCTGACATGGTTTTCTCCTCTCAATCTCTCAGTCGTCTGGTTGTGAGCAAGTGGTAAGCAAAGGGTGAATCTCTTTAAGCAGGGCTAGGGGGCGATCGTCACCGACAGCATTTTGTCGCCTTTGCGAATCTTCTGAATCACGTCTGTATCTGCCGATTTACCAAAGGCAGCATATTGTCCATCTAAAAATGAGGCGTTGCCCAAAGTTAGGAAAAATTGGCTGGTGGCGCTGTTGGGATCATTGGTACGCGCCATCGAAATCACGCCAGCCGTATCGTGCTTAATGATGGGCTTTTGTCCGGGGCTGAGGGTCTTGCCCACGGTCGGTTCTGCCGCGCCTTCTGCCCAAATTTCTAGAGGAATTGTTTGATCAGATCCGCCTGTGCCGTTGCCATCAGGATCACCACCCTGAATCACAAATCCAGGCTCAACTCGGTGAAAGGTTAGCCCATCATAGAAGCCGCTCTTCGCTAGATCGACAAAATTCTTGACCGTGATGGGAGCTTTTTCGTCATCCAGCTCAATCCGAATAGTGCCTTTATCCGTTTCCATCGTGACGTGAATCATAGTTTCGCCTCAATCTACAGTGCAATGTGAAGCCTAGTTTACGGCAATCTTGAACTCTTTGAGCCGAGAACTTGTCTAGCAGAACTTGTCTGCCAGAACTTGTGCTAGAGACCCTCAACACAGTAAGGTCAATAAACAGCAAGGTCAATGAAAAGTCAGCAAATCTGGACAGGCAAGCCGTGGCGACGCAGGAAAACACGATCGAGGTAGGTGGGCTGAAGTGGTTTTACCGAGCGGCAGAGCCAATGAACCCTTCAGAGAAATCTCCGGTGCTGCTGCTGCACGGCTTGCCCTCCCAAAGCTACGGCTGGCGAAACGTTCTGCCTGTTCTGGCGGGGCATGGCTTCAGAGCGATCGCCCCCGACTGGATTGGCTGTGGCGCTTCGGCAAAGCCCGACAAGCGCAATTTTGCCTACACCCCTGATGCCTATATTGCAGCGCTAGCAGCGTTAGTCCAGGCTCTAGAACTCAAAAAATTCTCCCTCGTCGTGCAGGGCTTCCTGGGTTCAATGGGCTTGCAGTATGCGCTGCGCCATCCAGAGCAAATCGATCGCCTTGCCATTCTCAACGCCCCGCTCACGACTGCTGCCAAACTGCCCTGGAAGATCCGGCAAATGGGCATCCCGCTGGTGGGCGAAATGCTAACGCAAGACCCATTGCTGACTGAGCGCACCCTAGAGGGCGGCGGCGGCTATGTAATTGACGAAGAGGATTTAGAGATTTATCGTCGTCCTTTTCTGAAAAGTTCTGAGGCTGGGCGATCGCTGCTGGCGATTGTCAAAAATCTTCAGCTTTCTGATGCAACTGCCGAAATTCAAGCCGGATTTGCTCAATGGCAAAAGCCACTGCTGCTGCTTTGGGGAACGCGCGATCCCTGGCTGCCCTATAGTCTGGCCGAAACTTTTGCGGCTGACGCAGAGCTGAATCCGCTGACCGAAGCAGGGCACTATCCCCAAGAAGATCGGCATGAGCAGGTTAGCATGGCGCTGTCAGATTTTTTGCGTCGTCAGATTCTTTAGCGGCTCGATGTTTTTGCCGCTCGATGTTTTTGCCGCCCGGATTTTTTGTGTCGCCCCATCTCTTTTTCGGCGTTGCTGAATACAGGTATGAATTGCCCTCATCCCCAGCCCTTCTCCTTGAGGAGAAGGGAGCTAGATCTCTTGTTCCCTCTTCATTCGGGAGAGGGCTAGGGTGAGGGCGGATTTTGCTACTCATACCGCTATTCAGCAACGCCTCTTTTTCTAGTGCGGCATTAAAGCCTCAGCGAGGATATTCCTGCATCAAGTCTCTCACCTGCTCGGCGTGATACGAGCTGCGCGTCAGCGGCGAAGACACTACCTGAAGGAAGCCCAGAGATTCGCCAAACTCTCGCCATGCGTCAAACTGCCCCGGCGTGACAAATTCCTGAACGCCCAGATGCTTCTGGCTAGGCTGAAGATACTGCCCAATTGTCAAGATATCGCAGCTTGCCTCCCGCAAATCCTCCATCACTTGACGGACTTCCTCATCCGTTTCGCCCAAGCCCACCATGATGCCAGACTTGGTGTAAGTTGCAGGAGAAATCTGGCGCGTTTGGTGCAGCAGCTCCAGCGATCGCCCATAGTCGCCCTGCGGACGTACCCGACGGTAGAGGCGGGGAATAGTTTCGGTGTTGTGGTTTAGCACCTCTGGCTGGGCTTGCAGAATCAGCGCCAGCGCCTCCCAGTTGCCGCACAGATCGGGAATTAGGACTTCGATCGTCGTCTGAGGCGAGGCGGTTCGTACCGCCTGAATGCACCGGACAAACTGCGATGCGCCTTCGTCGGGCAGGTCGTCGCGGTTGACGGAGGTAATCACCACATGGTTAAGCTTCATCCGGCGCACGGCTTCTGCCAATCGCGCTGGCTCAGTTGGGTCGAGGGGCTGCGGCTTTTTCTCAAAATCAATGTCGCAGTAGGGACAGGCGCGAGTGCAGGCGGGTCCCATAATCAAAAAGGTGGCAGTGCCGTGACTAAAACACTCGCCAATGTTGGGGCAAGATGCCTCTTCACAGACCGTGTTGAGCGCCAAGTCTCTGAGGATTTCTTTAACGCTGCCGACTCGTTCCCATTGAGGCGCTTTGACGCGCAGCCAGTCTGGTTTAACGACCACGTTGGTATTTTTACCGATAGGTTATCAGATTTATCTTAGCAAGCAGAAAGCGAGTGAGTGAAAAGCGATCGCTCAGGACTGCCTTGGCTGTCAGGATTACCTTGGCGCACAGGGTTGCCTTGACGCTCAAGATTGCCTTGGCGCTTAGGATTGCCTTGGCGCTTAGGATTGCCTTGGCGCTCAGGATTGCCTTGGCGCTCAGGATTGCCCTAGGGCATGACCGTCATCGCAGAGCCGCCGCCTCGGCGCACAGGTTCAGCCACCGCAACAAGGGTGCCATCAGATTGAATCACCAGTCCCGTAGCTGCCCCAATCTCAGGAACAGGTTCCAGACTATGCCCTAGTGCCGTCAAAGCCTGACCCAGTTCCTCCGCTTCCAGACCGCCATCTACTTGGGTAATGCCGCCATTACGCTGAGACAGGCGGGGAGCAGCGATCGCCTCATTCATCGGCAAACCCAAATCTATCAAATTGACGGCAATGCCCACTACCGTCGTGATGATGGTGGAGCCGCCTGGAGAACCAAAGGCAAGCACTCTGCCGTCTGGTGCAAAAGCGATCGTCGGAGCCATGCTGCTACGGGGACGTTTGCCCGGTTCTGGCGCGTTGGGGTGGGGGCTAGTGGGGTCAAAGTCGGTCAGCTCATTATTGAGAATAAAGCCATAGCCCGGAACGACAATACCCGAACCGCCCGTGGACTCGATCGTCAGCGTGTAGGAAACAACGTTGCCGAAGCGATCGCTCGTCACCAAGTGTGTCGTAGAAAGCCCCTCCTGAGTTTGTGCCATAGCTACCGCTGGAGGAGCAGTCAGGCTGGGGCTAGGGTCTTTCTGATGGGGCAAAGGGTTTCCAGGAGCCGCGCGAAAGGCTTTCTCGTCAGCCGGGGCGCGATCGCCTATCTCCCGTCGCCGCAGTTCTGCAAAGCTCTCACTCTGTAAGCCCGGTAGCGGCACATCTACAAATTCTGGGTCGCCCAGATAGGCATTGCGATCGGCAAATGCCAGCCTTTCAGCTTCGATGACATTGTGCCAGATTTGAGGGCGATCGAGCTGGCTAAGATCAAATCCTGCCAACATCTTCAGAACTTCGCCTAGAGCAATACCGCCGCTGCTGGGCAAACCCATACTGTAGAGCTGGTAGCCGCGATAGGAGGTTTTGATGGCAGGTCGCACCCGCACGGCATATTGGTCGAGATCTGCCAGGGTCATGCCGCCCGAAATCACGCGAAAGGGTGGATCGCTGACGGGAGGATTCTGAACGGTCTGGGCGATCGCTTTGCCAATGTCGCCCCGGTAGAACTCGTTAATGCCTTTATCTGCCAGCAGCCTGTAAGTTTTTGCCAAGTCAGGATTTTTGAATGTCGCGCCCACCACAGGCGGCTTGCCCTGCGGCAAATAGAGCGATCGCGTAGAGCTAAATGCCGCAAACCGCGCCTGATTCTGGGCAATCTGGCTGACAAAGGTGGCATCGACGGTGAAGCCTTTCTCCGCTAGGGCGATCGCGGGCTGTAGAGCCTGAGACAAGCTCAAAGTGCCATAGCGGCTCAGCGCTTCTGCCCATTCTGAGAGCGTACCCGGAACTCCCACCGCGGCACCGTTGCTAATGCGATCGGGCATGAAGGTCAGCAGCTCGCCCGTCGGACTATCTGGATTTTTGAACATATCCACCGTTGCCGTTGCCGGAGCCTGTTCTCGCCCGTCGATCGTGATGACGCGATCGACATCCTTGAGATAAACCACCATGAAGCCGCCGCCGCCAATCCCTGCTGAGAAAGGCTCGACCACCCCCAAAGCTGCCGCCGTAGCCACCGCTGCGTCAACAGCATTGCCTCCCGACTTCAGCACATCGATACCCACCTGGGTAGCGCGCGAATCGACAGAGGCGATCGCGCCGCCATGACCGATTGCCACTGCGGGATTTGCCTGGAGGGGAATCTGGGCTACTGTCGGAGAACGCTGAAAGAAGAGCATCAAAGCTAAAGCCAGCAACCCTAAAAAAGTTCGTTGCATCGGTTATTTCCGCAGTCAAGATGAAGAGATTGAAGCGATAGTATCCCCTGCTTAAACGCGCTGCAAGTTTTTCCTTCAAGTTTTATAGCTGTCGCCAGTTTGCCTATACATTTAAGACCCAAACAGGTCAGATGATTTTCGAGAGCCGCGCTCCGCACGGCTCTCGAAAATCATCTGACGCCTCATCAACTTAAATTGGTATTAGGACATTTAGGGTGGGGCGCTTCGCGCCCCACCCTAAATGTCCCTGTCTTAACCGCCTTGGCGGTTGTTTTACCAATGGAGCTTGCCATCGGGCATAATTGCCTCCGTCAAACAGGCTCCTTCTAGCCGAGCCTCCCAAAGATTAGCCTGATGCAAATTGGCTTGGCTCAAGTCTGCTCCCGTTAGATTTGCCCCCGTCAAATTTGCCATGGTTAGGTCAGCCTTGACCAGTTTTGCCCCTGCTAAATTGGCTTTGCCCAGGCTGGCTTCTCGCAAGTCAGCTTCATTGAGCACTGCGCCCTGAAAATTAGCGGTGTAGAGATTTGCCCCAATCAAATTTGCGCCAATTAAGGTCGATCGCATCAAGTTTGCATGGCTCAGATTTGCCATACAAAGATTTGCCAAGCTGAGATTTGCCTTTGATAAATTGGCTTTGTACAGCGTTGCGCCAATCAGATTGGATAGACAAAACACAGCCACACTGAGATCAGCTTCTCGCAGATTGGCTTCCCGCAAATTAGCTTGAATAAAGCTTGCCTCCCGCAAATCAGCATGGCTCAAATTGGTGGCATAGAGCGTTGCATGACTAAAATTAGCGGTGTAGAACTTCGCAGCGGTCAGATCAGCCTGGGTCAAGTCGGCTTTGGTCAAATCGGCAAGACAGCCATCGGCATGGCTGAGTTCGGCAAAGCTGAGGTTAGCTGCCTGTAGGCTGGCTTCCCGCAGGTTGGCTTCCCGCAAATTCGCCAGCCGTAAGGAGGCATTCTGGAGATTAGCTCTGTGCAAATTTGCAGATTGTAGGTTGGCTTCCCGCAGATCGGCTCCCGACAAGTTGGCTTCCTGCAAATTAGCCGCTTCTAAATTGGCTGTATAAAACAGAGAAGCTTGCAGATTGGCTCTTTGCAAATTTGCCCGACTCAGGTTTGCCATGCAGAAGTCGGTGTGGCGCAAAATGGCAGCTCTCAAGTTGGTGCGATCGAGAGCTGCCTCCCTGAGATTAAACTGATCTAGATGAATCTGACTCAGATCGGGATAAATTTCTCTATGGTCATTTCGCCAATTGTTCCAGACAGAAATTCCCTGTTTGAGCAGTGCCAAATGCGCCTGATTAGCCATCAGATTGATCTTTGCATCCTGCCCTCAAGGGATAAGTCACTGCCAAAATGTTTTACAACGCTTTGCGCTTGGTTTAAGTATGGGGCAACTGCCAAGGTGGTTAGGACATTTTGGTGGAGTGCTTTGCGCCCCACCCAAAATATCCTAAGCAAACTAGCGACAGCTATACAAGTAAACGGGATAGCTACATTAGGGATGAAAATAGGGATGAGGTTAATATTCCCCTACATTTTCTAAAGCTCTCAAGCATGAAAAAGCACCCCGATCGCGGAGTGCTTTCCAGACATTCATGAGCTACGGAGCAAGCTAGAAGGTCATTTCAGCTTCTTGAACTCGCTCGACCTGCTTCTTCTTCAGCACCAACATGATTTGAGACAGCGTCACAGCTGCCAAGAAAGCCAGCAAACCCTTGACGCGGTTGGGGCTTTGCAGAACGATCTCCACATCTTTCTGACCAAAGCCGCCTACGTTGGGATTTGAGGTGATGGCAGCACCTGCCGCCACTTCTTCGCCCTGAGAGACGATTAGCTCTGGCCCCGCAGGGATTGTATCCGTTACGGTCGTGCCGTCTTCCTTGGTGAGGGTTACGTCATAGCCACCATCATCTTTTTTGGCGATCGCCGACACCACCCCAGCCGCAGACGCGTTGTAGACCGTGTTGTTGCTCTTTTCACCCGTGGGATACACCTGACCCCGACCCCGATTGGCACCCAGATGAATCTGATATTTGCCAAACTGCACCGCTTTATTGGTGGTTGGGTCAGGAGACAGAACCGGAAAAACGATCTCTTGGTACTGCTCACCGGGCAGAGGCCCTACCAAAATAATGTTGTCTTGGGTTTCGCTGTAAGGTTGGAATAAGTAGCCAGGTCCTACCTCTTCCTTCATGTCCTCCGGAATCCGATCTTCTGGGGCAATCTTGAAGCCTTCTGGCAACATCAGCACTGCGCCTACGTTTAAACCGCCCTTCTCACCGTTGCTCAAAACCTGTTGGGTATTAAGGTCGTAGGGAATTTTGACGATCGCCTTAAAGACCGTGTCAGGCAGCACTGCCTGAGGAACTTCGACCTCAGAAGGCTTGGCGGCAAGGTGACAGTTGGCGCAAACGATTCGTCCTGTGGCTTCGCGGGGCGTCGCGTAATTTTGCTGTGCCCAGAAAGGATAGGCAGCGGCAGATTGAGGAGCGACCAGATCGCTGCCGAATAGCGCAATCGTCGCTAAAGCAATGCAGAGAAGCAGTTTTTTACTGCGGGTCAATAGGGTTGACCAAAAAGTTAGTCTCATGGGTGGCGTTCTTTGCAAAGGATGGCAGTTCAAAAGGGGTGGCAGTTGAAGAGGGCGATCGGCATAGCAATCGGCGTAAAATGCGGGCTAAAGGCTAGGCCCACCAGGGTTCTTCTTGAGTACGGAAATCAGTTTCAGTCCACTGGCTGAAGGCAACCTTACCGTCTTCGGTGGGCGCTGCGTGTACCAGGGCTAACGACAGAGGTGCAGGACCTCGTACCACTTTGCCCTCGTTGTTGTACTGAGAGCCATGGCAAGGGCACATGAACTTGTTTTCGTTGGCGTTCCAGGGAACCACACAGCCTAAGTGGGTGCAAACAGCGTTGAGACCATAGCTAGCGATCGCATCTGCGCCTTCCACGGTGATGTAGGTCGGGTCGCCCTTCAGCCCTTGCGCCAAAACTCGCTCACCCGCTTTGTGCTCCTCTAAAAACTTGCTCAGCACAATATCATTGCCCAGAGCATCTTTGGCAGTCACGCCGCCGCCCGTGCCGCCACTCGACGGTGGAATAAAATACTTGACCACGGGATAAAGCGCTCCTAGCGCTGTTCCGGTGACTGCCCCAAAAGTCAGCAGATTCATGAATTGACGACGACCCAAATCGGGTACATCAGAAGTTCCAGAGAGTTGAGTCATGATTTGACCAAAGGGTGTCAGTTGAATGGGATGTTTAGGGCGCTACAGGCTGCAATCAGCCGCAATAGATTCAGTATTGCCATGCGACCGTTTTTTCTTAAGTCTGCTTCTTAAATTGAGGATCAGGCAGACAAAAACATCAGGCTGCGAGGTTGGGGAAACCAGAGAGTGCGATCGCCGCTACCGTCTCAGCAGGAAGTTTGCAGCTTTTCTATAGACATTATTACATGGTATGCAGCCGCAATCTATGGAGGCAGACCTGTAGCGCCAAATTTATTCTACAGGTCTGCAACTCAATCTATAGCTGTGTTCACAGCGGTTAGGATAGGGGCATTTTTGAGGTCGTGCTCCACGACCTCAAAAATGTTCTAAGCCCGATGATTATGGCTGTAGGGCGGATGGGAAGATGGCTGTAAGTGGCGCGGCTGTAGTATCATGGCTGTGCTTGCAGTTGTCTAGCCTAAACTCCCGCTATGCCTAATTCTGATTTGCGATCGCCTCACCGTTTTTTGAGCAAAGCTCATTGGATTCGCCTGTCTGTTGCGCAACTGGCATCGGCTGGGTTGGTGGCTACTGCGCTCCCGGCTTCTGCCTTTTTCTACAGCACTCCCGCTTCTGACACAACCTATCGCAGCACCAGCGCAGACTACCGCACCTGTGTTGCTCAAATTACGGGCGCAGGGATTGTTGCCGCCGATGCCGCAACAGCCTGTGCTGCGGCTCTGTATCCTAGAGACTTGTCAAAGTGCGTGACGAACATTGACGCTGGCACAGCATTGACTTCAGCAGATGCGATCGCTAACTGCACTAGAGTTCGTCGCCCTGTTGAGTTAGCTACCTGTGTGGTAGACATTGGGGCGATCGACAACCCCACGGAGACGGCACCATTGCTCAACATTGTCGATCACTGCCGCCGTAGTCTGCTGCCGCTGAGATTTTCAGCTTGTGTGGTGGGGCTAAGGAGCCAGGTTGATTTTGCAACCTCAGCTGCTCTATCAAACTGTATTGCCGCCACCAACCGCCCCCGGAATGTGTTGCCCAACTTTATGCCCAGCGGCATGACTTCGACAGAGCCTCCTACCGCTCAGCCTGCTCCTGATCAGCTGCAACAAGCTGTGCCAGAGACAACGCCTTCTGCTCCCACACCTGCTAAATAGTAGATTAACGCGAGTTTTGCCCGCTGGCAGCCTCACCTGAAAGCAGCTCCCTACTTTCTTTATCTGACCTGTGACGATGATTTCGCCGCCGTGGGCTTGCGAGCATCTGCTTGAGTATCTGCCGGATGAAGGCGCTCAGGATGGCTCTGCATCACCTCAATTGCGGGGCTGGCAAAATGTGATGCCGTCTAGGGGAGGCAGCATCACGTCTAAAAGTAATCATTTCATGAGGTTTAGACGGTTGCCGTTACGCCTGCAATCTTTGTAGAGATAATGGGCGAAAAAGCACAGGAGAAGCGATCGTGGAAGAACTTCAGATCATGACAGATCAGACCGTAGATGAGATCTTATCTGTTGTCCGTTCGCTGGGGTGGGGTGCGGCAGCCATTTTGCGATCGTACTATCGAGGCGAGCCAGATGCGGCTGGGATGGCGCGATCGCTTGAAATTCAAGACAAGAAAGATGGGCCTGTAACAGCAGCCGATTTAGCGGTCAATCACTACGTTTTGAGCAAGCTGGAAGCCATCTTTGGCACAGAGAATTTCGGCTACTTGAGCGAAGAAACCTACAAAGCCCAAGGCGCAGACACACCTCTCCCCTACGACTGGGTCTGGATCTTAGACCCATTAGACGGTACGCGAGACTTTATTGACAAAACAGGCGAATATGCTTTTCATCTAGCGCTTACCCATCAAGGTCGCCCTGTCATCACCGTTGTAGCTTGCCCAGAGCTAGAAAAACTTTACTACGCCACTTTAGGCGGGGGGGCATTTGCAGAAACTTCTGGCGGCAGCCAGCCCCTGCAGGTGTCGTCGCAAGACAATATTGCCAGCCTAACGCTAGTCGCTAGCCGCACCCATCGGGACGATCGCTTTAACCAACTCCTCAAACAGCTTCCCTGCCAAGATCAGCTTTTTGTCGGCAGCGTTGGCGGCAAGATCGCGGCAATTGTGGAGCAGCGAGCAGAGGTTTATCTCTCTCTATCGGGCAAGTCTGCGCCCAAAGATTGGGATATGGCGGCTCCAGAGCTAATCTTGACCGAAGCTGGAGGGCGCTTTACCCACGCAGATGGCTCACCCTTGCGCTATAACCAGGGCGATGTCAGTCAGTGGGGCTGCTTAATTGCCAGCAACGGCGCTTGCCATGACCAGCTTTGTGCCGAGGCAACGCGGATTTTGGCACAGGAGAGCTGATCAACTTTGGATTTCAGGGGAGTTCAAAATTTAGAATAACTGTAGCTGTCGCCAGTTTGCTTAGGGTATTGAGGAAGGGGACATTTAGGGTGGGGCGCGAAGCGCCCCACCCTAAATGTCCCCTTCCTCACCGCCTTGGCGCTTGCCATACTTCTACTCCCCTTCGGTAGCCACCGGAGAAGGCTTCATAGGCAGGTCTGGGTCAGTGGATTCAGTCATGATTGTGGTGGAGACTAGCTGCAAATCCTGCGGATTCGTGCGGATAGCATCAAATGAACCTTTGATGAAACTGGCGATCGGTACAGCAACCACCAACCCCAAAAAGCCGCCTAGCTTCACGCCCAAGTCTAGCGAAACCAGCATCCAGACCGGATTTAATCCCGTAAGCTCTCCTAGAATTCGAGGAGCCAAAAGATTCTCGATCACCTGGTTGATGATGACTGCCACCAGCAGCACCTTCACGCCTAGCCAAAAATTTTGCAGCGCCAACAGCAAGCTAACGACTAGAATCGTCGTCGTACCGCCAAAAGGAATCAGGCTAGCCACCCCAATACCCACGCCAAAGAGCTGTGCCAAAGGAATTCTAAGGCTCAGCAAAACCGTCGTTTGCACTAGGCTGATGATGGCAGCCATTGTTGCCTGACCTGCAATGTAGCGCTCAAAATTAAGCGGTAGCGCCTGTCGGATCTGGTTGTTCCAGCCCAAGGGTAGCCATCCTAAAATTCCAGCCCAAAGACTTTCGCCCCGCAGCACCAAAAAGATCGTGAAAACCAGCGTCAAAAACACGTTGACGACACTGCCGATCGCCCCAAACACAATGCTAAAGGCTTGGCTAGTAAACGATCGTAGCCCCGTCGTGAACCGAGCCACCGTTTGGTTGAACGTCGTGCTGATGTCGATTGGCAACTGCTGAGCGATCGCCCAATCCTCAATGGTTTTAAGCTGCTGCTGACCCGACTTAATCCATTCTGGTAGGCGAATGAGCAGCTCGTTGGCCTGCCGCAAAATCAGCGGCGCCAGAAAGACTGCCAACACCCCCAGAATAAATAGAAACGCTAGCAGCACAATTCCAACAGCAATGCCGCGCTTTACCCCACGATCTTTAAGAAACCGAATGGGGTAATCCAGCAAAAAGGCAAGCAGCGTTGCTGTAATCAAAATGGTCAGCAAGGGCTGTAGCTCTTGAGCCAGCAGCGAGAGCAGCCAGCCATTCAAGAAAATGAGTGGGAAAGTCAGCCCAAGTGTGAGCAGACGCGGCAGCTTTGAAATGGACTGAAACATGGGGGAGGGGCACTGTAGACTTCAAACCAGATTATCAAGCAGATCGGAGGGAGTTTCGAGCGCAGTATTTTAAGCGCAATCCACTAATACAGTAGCGTAAGGGCGATCGTCTCAGGTCACTCGAAGGGCTTGACATTCATTGAACTGATCACGCAAAGCCGTGAAGCTCAATGGCGACCTTGCCAGCTCAACGCAGAATCGCTCAAGGACATTTAATGACTGGCTTGAACAGTACAGCGCTACGCGCTTAGATCCAATGAGTTATTTTTTGAGAGCCGCGCTCCGCACGGCTCTCAAAAAATAACTCGTCCTAACTCAATTACGTAATGCCATATCGTCAGTTCTGGGAGGAGAACTGCGATCGCTTGGAGGATTATCGACACAAACCGCAAGGGCAATCCTAAACTTCTGGCTGGCAAGCATTCCGACTGGGCTGAGCAGACAGCAACAGGTCTGCTCGCCAAAGCCCTGCTCGACAGACGAGAGGACAATATTGGGTGATGAGCTGTCGCTGTTGAGCAGTGGGTGGCAGTCTAGCAATATCGTACTTGGCGATCGCTCTGGCAAGACGGCGGGCATCATCAAAAGGTGCGCCACATTTGAGCAGCCGTCGCCAGTAGAGGAACATGATTTTTTTTAGGGCAAGGGTTTGAGCGATCGCCTGGGCATCATCGGCTGAAACGCCCAAAGCCGTAAGCTTGTGCCAGTCAAATTCTAGGGCAGCTTCAACGGTTAGGGATTGAGGCGGAGCAAAGGTTGAATGATTGTAGGTTCGAGAAGTGGGACGGGAAGTGGAGGAGCGATCGCCGGAGGCGGGCAAAACGCTCAGGTTAGAGTTATTCATACAGGCAGGAACCCTGGGGCTAGATAGGTGACGTGCTGTTGTAGCTTGGTCGTAATGTCGCTGTAACTGCTCACTGCTTCACACAAGAATTCCTCATTTTCGGCGGCAATTCTGTGATCTCAGACACCTGTAGCTGTTGCCAGTTTGCTTAGGACATTTAGGGTGGGGCGCTTCGCGCCCCACCCTAAATGTCCCCGTCCTCAACACCTTGGCAATTGCCATAGCAGTCGGTACAAAAGTCAGCATGACGGATTAACGAGATTAATGTTGAGGGCATTCTACAGCGCGAGTCGGCAGCGATCGCACTTCCCCTCAAATTTTTAGCGCTAGATCATCGCCAAACCGCTTAAAGCTTGTTAACAAAGTCAGGGATAATGGGAAACTGAGTTGATGATCTTACGCACCTGAATATCCACCTTGGGCATTGACCTTCGCAGCTACGTTTATTTGGACAACTTGCAGCGTCAGCACGCTGCCTACTTAGGCACTCAGGCTCTGGGATTTCTGCCCTTGCCTGGAGATTCTTCGCTCTGGGTAGAAATCTCTCCTGGTATTGAAATCAATCGCTTGCTGGATATTGCCCTGAAGGCAGCATCCGTTCGCCCTGGCGTATTGGTGATTGAGCGCTTATACGGGCTGCTAGAAGTTCACTCTGACAAGCAGAGTAACACCAAAGCCGCAGGACGAGCCATCTTGGATGCGATCGGGGCAAAAGAACGGGACTGTCTCAAGCCTCGCATCATCTCTAGCCAGATCATTCGCAATATTGATGCCCATCACACGCAGTTAATTAACCGCACCCGCAGAGGCAATATGATCCTGGCAGGGCAGACGCTGTATGTGCTGGAGGTAGAACCTGCTGCCTATGCGGCACTGGCTGCTAACGAAGCCGAGAAAGCGGCGTTGATCAACATTTTGCAAGTCTCGGCAGTGGGCAGCTTTGGGCGGCTGTATCTAGGCGGCGAAGAGAGAGATATTATGGCGGGTTCTCAGGCAGCGCTAGGCGCGATCGAAAACATCGCCGGACGAGAGGTTCCCGCAGCTCGAAACGAATAGCACGATGAGTTTTAAACAGGGTTGATGCCGAAGCCTCTGAGGGCAAAAACGGCGAGGGCAAAAATGGCGAGGGCAAAAATGGCGAGTGGAGAATTGCTGGCGTTACTGAAATGGGGGGCGATCGGCTGGGCTGATTGGCGATCGCGGCATCCTCAAGCTGAGCCAGACCTAAGTGCAGCCGACCTACGCGAGCTAGATTTGAGCCAGGTAGATTTGGGCAAAACCGACCTGAGCAGAGCCTGCTTGGTGCAAACCAATTTAATGGGGGCAAACTTGAGAGAAGCCAACCTCAGCCATGCCAACCTGTATGAGGCAAATTTGACGGCGGCCGATCTGTCGGGTGCCGATTTGAGAGAAGCCCATCTGATCGGGGTCAACCTCAGCTTTACCGAGCTTCAGGGCGCCAATTTGCGGGGGGCAGATCTGAGAGAAGGCAACCTGCGCGGCGCAAATCTCAGCCTTGCCAATTTGATCGGCACCGACTTTCGTCAGGCAAACCTGAAGGAAGCCGATTGTAGCGATGCCAATTTGATGAAAGCAGACTTGACCCATGCCCGTCTCAATGGCGCGATTTTTACAGGCGCAAATTTGAGCTGCGCCAACTTTTGCTGTGCTGAGCTAGTTGCCGCCTATTTTCCCAAAGCCAGTCTCTACCGCACCCTGTTTAGAGATGCTCAATTGGTTCGAGCCTTTCTGGTGGGGGCAGTGCTTGTGGAAGCCGACCTTGAGCGATCGAACTTAAGCTGGGCAAACCTCAGCCGAGCCAACCTCACGAGCGCCCATTGCCCTGGCGCAAACCTGCATGGCGCCAATATTAGCCGTGCCGATCTCCGCAAGACCAATCTGCAAGGTGCAAACCTGCGAAACACCAATCTCACGAAAGCCAACTTGTCAGGAGCCAACCTGCAAAATGCTGACCTGTTCTTCGCCGATCTGAGCAACGCCGACCTGCGAGGAGCCATTATGCCCAACGGTAGCCTCCACCCCTAGTCTGCGCCTACCCACCGCGATGGCGCGGCAAGCGCTTCATTTCATAGAGGCGAGAAAATTGCGGAATGTCGCCTGTATGCCCTAAGACAATCACCGTATCTCCGGGCTGCAAGATCTCTTGATGGCTAGGATGGGTGAGCAAATCGCCTTCTCGACGGCGAAGCGCCACAACAATGAAAGTTCCTTTGCCGCGAATCTCTAAGTCGGCGATCGAGCGTCCCACCAAAGGCGAGTTGGCAGGCACCGCCAGCTCATCGACCTGTACATCAATTTGGGCTAACAGCTCATTCAGACGGGTACGCTCTTCGCTTTGATCGAGAAATTCGATCGTATTGGGATGAGTAATCAAATTTGCCATGCGTAGCCCGCTGATGCTGGCCGGGGAGATCACATGATTTGCCCCTGCCAAGCGCAGCTTGTTTTCGGTGGTTGGCACTTCACCCCGCGCCACAATCATCAGGTGAGGATTCAAGCCCCGTGCCGTTAGGGTAATGAACACGTTGATGGCATCATCAGGCAGCACCGTAGCCAGCACCTTCGCCCGCCCAATTCCGGCAGATTGCAGCACCTGCTCCTCGCTGGCATTTCCCTGGCACACCCGATATCCCATCGCTTCGGCACTGGCAATGCGATCGCTGTTGTTGTCCACCACGACAAACGGATGCTCAGCATCGACTAGCTTGCGGGCTAAGACTTGCCCAATTCGCCCATAGCCACAGACGATCGCGTGATTCTCTAACTGAGCAATATCTTTGGTTTTACGACGGCTATCCAAGGCTCGATGAATTTCTCCTTCTGTCACCATTTGCACAAATCCTCCCACAACAAAAGCGGCTGAGATCACTCCAGCAACAATGACAAGAATCGTGAAACTCCTTTCGGCGATCGAAATAGGGCAAAATTCGCCATAGCCAATACCAAAGATGGTAATGACCACCATATAAATGGCATCAAAAAGCGGACAGCCAAATAGGGTATAGCCAAAGACTCCACCCACCATCGTGATCATAGAAAAGATTGCGCCGATCTGGATACCGCGACCCAATGCCATAATCCGCATCCTTTGGCTGAAACCGATCGCACTCTAACGCTAAATTGATGCACCCTGTGTTGTACCCAATACCAGATCTGCGCAAGTTCTGAGATATGGTGAATGCAGCCTGCTTTGCCTGTCTATCTCCCCCTGTCTATCTCCCATGCGCACCAAAAATAATCGATCGCATTCTCAAATGCCCGAAATCAACCTGATTCCAATGCTAGACGTGTTGATGACGGTCTTAACCTTTTTCATCATTGTTTCTATGACACTGACAGGGGAACAGATCTTCAACGTTAGTCTACCGACCGGGCAATCTGAAGAAGATAAACAGGCTGAAGCCAAGCAAGCCAAACTGACGATCGGGCTAGATAAAGACGGTAAAACCGTGATGGATAATCAGCCTGCGGTCGAGCAAGCTGTGGTGCAACGGGTGCAAAAGTTCTTGTCTGAAAACCCTGAGGGCATCGTCACCCTCAAAGCCGACAAAGGATTGAAGTACGAAAATGTCTTGGGTCTGCTCAGAACTCTGAGAGACTTGGGGGGCGATCGCGTTTTTCTGGCGATCGAAAAAGGCTAGAGCGGTAAGCCAAGAGCAATCACCCTAGAGCGGCGACTTACTCCAAACTACAAGCAGGGTTGACTGACTGTCTTTAGTCGGCACAAGGCTAAAAAAGTGGCTGTCACTGCCACGAATCGCTTCATAGATAAAGCCGCCGCCATAGTTGCCTTGCAACACCACGTCAATCTCAGCCGCCTGAAACTTAGGTCGTAAGCTGCCAAATACAGCGTCAACATCCTGGTTTTCGATATATGCCGCGTTCTCTCCGTCCGCCTTGAGTTGGGGAGAAGCCTCAGTCGGATTCTCGAAAAACGCGCCAGGTTCGGCTAAAAGCTCAGTGGGGTTACTGACGGTTTGCCAGCCGCTAGTGCTAGAAGTCGGCAAAATGCTCGTCAGGTCAGCCAAAAACTTTGAATCTCCGGTCGGCAAAATCGCCTGATCGCCGCTCTGCATCAGCGGATCGGGGATCACCAAAATATTAGTTCCCCCTGCCGCATTGGGAATCAGGCTCAAGAACTGAGTTGCTCCCCCCTTCATAACCCGGTAAACCATGCGTTGAGAAGACTGTTCAACAGGCTCAACGCCGTAGCCTTGACGCGCCAACTGCTGCTGCAACCACTCATCTACCTCACCGATCTCCTTGGAAGTCTTGCGACCAAACGGCTCATAGGCAGAGGGCAAGCCAAAAGTGCCCGGTTGTGCATCTGGATATTGGGGAAAGTCGCTAGGAAACGCATCAACGACAGTCGGGCTGGGCGTAGCAGCAACCAACTGAGGAGAGGTCGGTGCGCTAGGAGAGGACGGGCTGGAATACACAGCAGACTGAGAGACAACTGTGGGTCTAGGAGTGCTCACAACTGCAACCGCAGGACGGGCTGGAACTGCTGCCACGGTCGGCTTGGCGGTAGCGGGGGCAGCGGCGGCACTGGGCTTTGTAGTGGACGGCTCAGCAGGCGGCAGTTGCGTGATGGTAATGGCTTGCTCCTTCGCCGCTTTTTCTGCGTCAACGGCTTTAGGAGGCAGCGGCACCAGCAGCGCCAAGGCATGGATGCCCACAGACAGCAGCAGCATCGGGCGCACCACCCGCCAAATCAATTGCCACCGACTAGGCTGCGAGTTGTTGAGAGAAAACGACCTAGCCATGAATTTAGGATCAAGAATAGTTTTGTGATTAACCGTTATGCAGTGCTGTGCCCTCTAGCCAAAAATGGCTTTCAGCTAAAAACAGCCTAGCGTAAAAGCATCCTTGGGTTAAAGATATCGCTTATGCTGGCAAAACTCTTGTGTCCAGCAATACCCCTGCCTGGGGTGATTATCCTCTGAGAATTTTCGTCTGTGGGAATTTTATCTGCGAGTATCGGTGGATTGCAAATGCTCGTTAATGCTCTAAAAAGTTGATTTTCAAAGGCGCTTCGCGCCTTTGAAAATCAACTTTTTAGAGATTCGGGTTGCGCTTTACTGAGCATAGGCGGCTTAGTCAAGATTGGGTGAAGAAGAAATGCTTCGTTAGTGCGCAACAGGTCAGTGATTTAGCTATACCATTAGTCCTTGCGTGCGTCTCCCGCATAATAGTTAGAGAATCTTGCCCCCCTCTCATTCATGAGTCATCCTTCAGTGCAAATTCAATGCGTTAATTCGGAGTGCCTGCATCCAGACAATGCTCTGGGGCAAACCCTGTGCGATCGCTGTCAAACCCCCCTGGTATACCGCTACCTCTGGGCAACCAGAGCCATGAGTGGAGCAGCCAATCCTGCGGATATTCCCGTAAATACGCTAGTTGCCGATCGCTACTGGGTGACTCGTCCCCAAATTTGGCTAGATACTCAGCCCGCGAGAGCCGCAGATGTGCCAAACCTGATGCCAAACCTGGCGCTGTCTTATCTCTACCTCTACGCCCATCGCTTGCACTTGCCGGGGCTATACGGATTTTGCGCAGAAACTGAAGACGATGAGGCGATCGCTCTCCTAGACAATGCTCCACTTGACGAAACTGGGCAGTTGCTGCCTATGCTGGAAGCCGCTTGGCAAACCACGCCTCCAGTGCGGCAGATTTACTGGCTGTGGCAAATATTGCAGCTTTGGCAACCCCTGAGACACCAAGGTGTGGCAACCAGTCTGTTAGTGCCTGACAACCTGCATATCGAAGGCTGGCGGGTGCGGGTGCGAGAGCTATTACCCGATCGCCCTGAAGATCCTCCGCAATCTGCTCAGCTACCAGATGATGAGTCTGCCATTGCCACGAAGGTGCCAGGTGAACCTGCCGCAGTGGAATCCAGCCTTCCCTCGCTCAAAGACCTAGGGGCACTCTGGCAAACTTGGGTCATGTCGAGCCTAGATTCACCGCAGCCTCTGCAACAGATTTGCCAGCAGATGCAAACCTCAGAAGAGGCAGACTTTGAGACGATCGCCGCACAGCTAGACAAGCTGCTGCTAGCGCAAACCGCACGGCTACCGCTCTACTTGGACATTGCTGGAGCCACCACCACAGGTCCTCAGCGCACCCACAATGAAGATGCTTGCTTTCCGATCGCATCACCCGCCGATGAGACGCTGGCTCCCCATGTGGGGATCATCTGCGACGGCATTGGCGGACATGAGGGCGGCGAGGTGGCTAGCCAGTTGGCATTGCGATCGCTCCAGCTGCAAATTCGCGTCTTGCTAGCAGAACTAGCTGGACAGCCAGAACCACTGACTCCCGCTGTGGTTAAGCAACAGCTGACAAAGGCGGTGCGCGTCGTCAACAACCTGATTGCCAACCAAAACGACACTCAGAAGCGCGAACTTCGTCAGCGCATGGGTACCACGCTAGTGATGGCACTCCAGCTCCCCCAGCAGATTCCGACAGGATCAGAGCCAGCGACGGGCAACGGACATGAGCTTTATCTAGTGCATGTCGGCGACAGTCGGGCTTACTGGATCACCTCAAAGTATTTGCATCAGCTCACCCTAGATGACGATGTAGCAACGCGAGAAGTGCTGATGGGAAGAAGCCCCTACCAGGAGGCGCTTCGGCGCTCTGATGGTGGAGCCTTGACTCAGGCGCTCGGCACCCGCAATGCAGACTTGGTAGAAGTGAATGTGCAGCGATTCTTCATTGAGGAAGATGGCTTACTGCTGCTCTGTTCTGATGGTCTGAGCGACTACGATCGCATTGAGCAATCCTGGCAGCCGATCGCTCAAGCTGTGCTAGAAGGTAAAATCTCGCTGCGAGAAGCCGTCCAGCAGTGGATTGGCATCGCCAACGAAAAAAACGGACATGACAACACTTCTGTCGTGCTGCTGCGATGTATGGTGAGCCAGCCACCTAGCCCAGAGATCAGCACCAGCGCACCCACTCCCGAAACAGCATCGATCGCCCTCCCCAATATCGATGACAGCCTAGCAGACTCCTCGCGGGCGCTGCTCTATGACGAGGAACCGCCGCCCACCCTTCGCCCTGCCCCTGTCTCTTCCTGGAAGCCTCTCACATTAGGAGTAAGACTCCTAGGGCTGATGGTTCTAGCCGCGATCGCCGGAATCTTGGGTGTGGCAATTTGGCAGCAGATGGAGCGATCGCCCTCATCTAGTTCTCCTACGCCGTCATTGCCTCAATCCTTACCCCAACCATCCACCCCATCTCCTTAGCCTGGGTGGGAGCATAGCCCTCGCTCAGTCTGATCTAAAACCCTAATCTGCAAGAGGTCTATTGAGCGGTAGGATAGGGGAAGAAATTGATGTCAATACTGGCTAGAGCATTGGCTCAGCCGACCTAGGATAGAATCTGAACCGTTTATGAAAGTTGGCGATCGCGTTCGTGTCAAAGAATCTGTTTTGGTTTACCACCACCCCATCCATCGCAATCAAGCCCTCGATATTCAGGGGATGGAAGGCGAGATTGCTGCCTTTGCCAACGAGTATCACGGTAAGCCCATCAGCGCTAATTTCCCGATACTGGTAAAGTTTGAGAGCAAATTCAAAGCACACCTGCGGGACTTTGAGCTAGAGGTAATCTAGTCTCTGGTGATTTGGGTTCTACCGCCGATAAAACCATTGCAGTGGGTTCAGCTCGCCCTGCATTTGTATCAGCTCTTGGCGATGCTGAGCTGCAATTTTGGCATACCAGCGGCAGTGATCAGCGTGGGCTTGTCGCCGCTGAGCCTCGTCATAGAAAGCCCGCGTGTCTTGATACACCTCAAACCGAGGATCGATCGCGGCGGGGGGAAGCGGAATCAGGTAAGAGAAACCATTGACATGACAGGATTGCGACATTGCTATGGGTGTCTGCTGTAAGCGTTTTCAATAGCGTAACGAATTACAGCCAGCCTCGCAGACCGTAGATAAACAAACCAATATATTCCTTGATCGATCGCGTCAACTGATTTAGATTTCTGGCATCTGGCAGAGCATTGAGCACAGTAGAAGCCAAGGTATCTTCGGAGAAGTCTAGCTCTTCTTGAGACACCAGAAAATCTGTAGGAGCCGCGATCGCTTCAATCCCCTGTTTTTGAAAGATTCTCAGCGATCGCGGCATATGTAGAGCGGAAGTAACCAGCAGGATTTTATTAATTCCCCGCTGCTGCAAAATTTTCTTGACGTTGACAGCATTCTCGTAAGTGTTCAGCGAAGTCGCGTCTTGCAGAATAGCGGACGCAGGCACCCCCATCGTTTCGATCAAAGTCTTCATATCTGACGATTCTGAGGAGCTAACCTCCTGCAAATTCAGCGTCCGACCGCCGCTCAAGATCACGATCGGCGCTTTGCCCTGGCGGTAGAGCTGTGCGCCGTAAATCATGCGATCGCCTTCCTCCATCACATCCACTGCTGGACGAGGATAGATTTGTGGACGCGTTGCGCCACCCAAAACGACGATCGCCTCTGCGTTGGGCAGTGTCGCCGGAATATTTTGCCACTCTAGCGATCGCGTTAGCTGATTGGCGACCCAACTATTGCCACCGACCAGCAGCAGCGCTAGCGCCATCACAATGCTTAAAGCCGAGAGCCTTGGTCGTTTCCAAATCAATAGCAGCGCCAGCAGCAGCAGCAGGCAAGCTAGCCCCAGGGGATAAATAAACAGAGGCAACAGCTTTGAGAAATAGAGGGACATAGTATGTGATCTTCCAATCATCTGTTCCCTCAATACTGTAACCGCCAAATTCAGACGGTCAAGATGTGGAAATCGTCGTAAAAACATTGTCGTAAAAACAAAGCCTATATCGCGCTCCCAAGCTCCAACACGAGTTGTTGTCCCATAGCTGAAGATATCGATAACAAACTTTTGAGCTTTCTAGTACTGCCCTAGAAGAGCAAGGCGATCGCTCCCCCAGCAAAAATCACTGGCATAAATTCGTGCAGAGTTAGGAAATGGGAGGAGAGGCGATCGTATTGAAATAGTGGCAGTCACTAAGATGCGAGTGAAGAAGGGATTCCTGTGCAGACGCTTCTGGGTTATCTTAAAGCCGCTCTCATCCAAAACCCGTTGATAGCAATCGGTATCGACATGAAGAAATTGCAGGAAGAACGCCTCCCCCGTTGCGGGTTCCACGAAGCATGACCCCGATCGCAAAGTTCACCTATTGAAAACCGATCGGGGTTTGCTGCGTCATGCTAGACAGGGCTTGTTGAAAAATCCACGCCACAGCAGCGCTGTATTGCCTAGAAATCAGCCGTACAGTCCCGTGACCAGTCACCTCTGAAGATGGTGCCATAGGTCTTGAAGCAGCTGCCATCATTGGCAGTTTGGTTGAACAGTTCTCGCTTAGGCTCCCAAAACAAACCTGTGAGCATTTGTCCTCGAACCCTGATGCTTTGGCTGCCAACAGGCAAGGTGACAGTTTGTTTTTTACCGACCACCAGACCAGAGACTTTGACTTCGTTACGTTGTCCATTGGCGGTGTAGCTAACTTGGTAGTCCGCAACATAGCCGCCCTGGTTAAAGACGGTGACTTTGGGGCCAGACAAGGCTAAGGCAGACATGGAGATTGCAGGAACAGCGGCGAGAATCAAAGCTGAGACTGAAGCGATTTTACGTAGCATGTCTTTTCTCCTAGTTTTGTGTCAGTGTTCTTGGGCTTCTGAGGATAGGAACGATCGAAAGTTTTGACTTATGCAAGGTTAGGAAAAATTAGCTAAAGGTCGCGATCGCAGCCACAGAAAATCTTGGATGAGCCATAGCCTGATTTCTTGATGAGAGCAACATCCATCTATGCTGATTGAAAAATATGCTGGCTGGAAAATTCACTCAGACTTTGTAACCTTGCGTAGAGATATTTGGCGGCAAATGTTTGTCCGAGCGTCCACCCGATCGGCTTAACCAGGCTGGATTGTCTAACAAGCATGGGGAATGTCTGGGCATCCAGGCACTCTGACGATCGAGCGTCTTGAATTTACAGCGGTTATCTGCCGCAGAAAAGAACCGGCAATAATTTAGACGATCGCTCCATCGTCTACCTCCTCATCCGGTAATTGTCCAAACCGTCCCGACGACATTCGATTGAACGTTCCCTTCAATTTTCTTTACCTCAAAAGCTGTTCTCAACTTTGCGTTTAAATGGTATTCTTTTATACAGAATAGTTGCGTTATCTTCACCAAGCCACATTCTAGTTGGATTAAGCAATCTCCTGAAAAAAGCTATTCTCTTGAATACTCTGGTTGATAGCTACTGCATGTTCTATTTTTGTCCCTTTCACGATACACGAGGGCAGTAAGATGGCGATCACTGTAGATACGCTTCTAGATGAAAATAATGGTAACGTCAGCGCTGGAAATGTTTCGCTACGAGAAGCCATCGCCCTGAGCAATGTTGGAGACAATATTAGCTTCGCTTCCAGCCTCGCAGGTGGAACTATCATCCTGACTCAGGGTGACCTAGTGGTTGATAAAGGGCTAACCATTACCGGATTGGGAGCAGATCGATTAACCATTAGCGGCAACAACGCTTCTCGTGTCTTCAAAATTGATGATGGACAGAGCAGTGCTAGTAGAGTTGTGATTGATGGACTGACGATCGCCAATGGATTTCTTAATGAATCGCTCGGCAGTCAATCCCGTGGGGCTGGTATCTTCAATGCAGAATCCCTAACGCTAACCCACACAGTCATCAGAGATAACAAGGCGCTCTTTGGTGGCGGCATCGACAGCAGCAGCAATCTATCCATTGCCAACAGTACCATCAATAACAATGTTGCAACCCTTGGCGGCGGCGGCATTTCGAGCGGCAGCACCGAGGGAACTGTGCATGTAACCGCACTCACCAACACGACCATCAGCGGTAACCAAACCAATGCAGAGGGGGGTGGCATCTATAATGGCGCGACAAGCCGCCTCATTATCAACAGCAGCACCATTCATCAAAACAAGGCGGCGCTTGCGGGTGGCGGCATTGCCTCATCTACTGTAACGACGGGTGCCATTAATGGTGCGACGGGACAGTCGATCAGTAACACCATCATTGCCGGAAATTTTGACAATGACAGTTCAAAAGGCAGCTATTCTGATGTTTCGGGTAGCTTTACGACAGCCCTCTTCAATCTAATTGGCGATGGCACAGGTAGCACAGGCTTTACCAACGGCGTGAATGGCAATAAGGTAGGCACCAGCGCCACTCCGATCGCTCCTCAGCTCGGTTCCCTACAGAATAATGGTGGCGCGACACCGACCCATGCTCTGCTTGCCGACAGTCCGGCGATCGACGCTGCTAACCCTAACGCCAATGTCTTAGTTGATCAACGCGGTGTCGCCCGTCCGCAAAGGAATGGATTTGACATTGGCGCATACGAAACAACTTCCCCTATCATCAGCGATCAGCCGCCAGGAGTTGGAGATCCGCCCCCTGCGATCGCGCCTCAAACACCCCCTGCGATCGCGCCTCAGCCCAAACGAGTCATCGGTACCAACAGGTCGGATGTGCTATTGGGAAGCGCGGATAATGATGTGATTGTGGGCGGCGTGGGGGGTGATGTTGTGACAGGGAGTGCAGGTGCGGATCAGTTTGTTTACACAGGCGTTAGTCGGCGGCGTGCATTAGCAGATTCTCAGATCAGTAATTCTCCAAAACTGACTCGTCGTCGCCTTGACCAGATCACAGATTTCAACGCCCTAGAAGGAGATAGAATCAAACTCGATTTTGATAACAACTTAAGTACGGCTGAGCTTCCTAGCAGCATTCACAACGCGGGTAAAGTCAGAACGCCTGTGCTTCCGGGTAGAGGAACAGTGCAGCGAGGTCAAGTACAGGCGATCGCAGCAGCCTACGATGATGTCAACCCAATTATTCCAGGGAGACAGCGGGCGCGAGTGTCTGAAGCTGTAATTGTGGCTCACAAGAGACGTACCTATCTGTCTGTCAATGACAATCAAGCTGGGTTTAATCCGAAGCGTGACCTAGTAATTGATGTGACGGGGATGAATTTTCAGCGCCCTCAAGATGCCTTAGCAGGTGCAACTTTGTCAGTTAATCAATACTTTACTTAGGGCACCTCGAATGATTAACGCATCAGGACAAATGAAACTCGTTTGAGGCTATCTTACTTTGCGATAGAACCCTCACTCCTGATAAAACTAATGCTAATTTAAGACCCAAACAGGGCAGATGATTTTCGAGAGATAGCTGCATAAGAAATAGGCAGATGTACTGTGCATTCAATAGTACGTCTGCCTATTTCCTACGGAAATCTGAAAATATGTGGAAAGATTCGGGCTATCTAGCTTGAGCAGCGTACTATGCGGAAACAATTCCCTTAAACAGTAAAACCGAGATCTCATACAGAAATTTTCGGTTTATTCATAGTTAGCCCACTTCCTCAAGAGTATTACATTAAACCTCTTTTAGATTGGGTTGGGTGGGGCGTAGCCCCGCCCAACCCAATCTAAAAATTTGAATCTGCAAGAGGTCTATTGTTATTCCATTTTTCTGACCAAGCACCCAAGATTATGTAAAGGATATCACAATTTATGCAAACTCTAACGCCATATGATTTACAGCAAGTTTGTCAATTCTTACAGCAGCTCAATACAATCGTTCACCTATCAGAGTTCCCAACCCGGCTATTGTCTATTTTGTCGATGGTGATCGAGAGCGATTTTACATTAATGGCTGGAACCGCTGCTGATCAGGTGGGGAGTTTTAAGCATAATCCTAATGATCAAAGTGGCAAGAAAATCTTGGCTTCGGTTTTAGTTGCTAATGACACTAATATGCTGACTAGAACCAACATATCAATGTCTTATTTCTTGCAAAATCCCGTGACGATACACTATCTGTCAACGGGTGACAGTAGGGCGCACAAGATTTCTGATTTTCTGAATGAGTCAGAGATGTATCAGCGTGAGGCATTGTATGGAGAGTTTCTTGAGCCTTTAGGAATGTTAGACCAGATGTCGTTGGTCGTCACTGAACAACAACCCTTCACGCCAAAGCATACAGAATTCGATCGCGAACTAATCAATAATTGGGTAGTCAAATTAACGCCTACATCGGTCTGTCTAGATGAAGAACTGCCTGATTTAGTAGTTATCATTCATCGCGATCGCCGTAACTTTAGTGAACGAGATCGCGAAATTCTAAATTTACTGGCTCCCCACATTCTACAGGCTTATAAAAATAGTCAGATGATTAGCCAGATGCAATGGGAGTACAAACGGTTGAACCAATTTCTAGACCAGACCAGTAGTATTGTCATCAATCGCGATGGTTCAACGAAATTTGTAACGGAGCGAGCAGAGAAATTAATGCGAAAATATTTCTCTGCTGCACCTTATGAAAAAAATAGTTTGCCAGAAATGATGAAAGATTGGCTACAGAAAAGACTAGCTAATTGGGCGATCGGAGCTGATCTTTCTGCACCAACGCCACTGCTCCGAGTGATTCAAGATAAACATACACTTGTTGTTCGGCTATTCATTGATTCCGCGAATGATCAGTATCTATTGACATTAGAGGAGCAAGCACCACTTGACCTATCTTTTGCGCTATTGCAAAAACTGGGTTTGAGTCAGCGCGAGTCAGAGATTTTGCATTGGATTTTTCGTGATAAAAGCAATCAGCAAATTAGTGAAATCCTTCATCTCAGTCACCGTACAGTCCAAAAGCACTGTGAGAATATCTATGACAGGCTTGGTGTTAATAACCGTTCTGCGGCAATTACTCAAATACTTCAGAAGCTGGGGATAGCAATGTTTGTCTAAATTTTTCAGGGCAACTGTAAAGGTGAGTGGGGCGATCGCCAAAATCTGACCCACTATTTTATGCTGTCTACACCTCTCCATTGCAGTTTGTCGAGATCCACCTCTCAAACTACGCATCCATACGTATTGATTTATCTTTAGAATCCAAACTATAGTCCTGCTCAGTACAATCTCGGCTGCAACATCAAAGGTAAGTTCTGAACAGAAAGTTACCCATAGGGGTACTACCTAAAGTTTGATCGTGAAGCCCAGAATGAATACAAGCATTACTCAGATAATACTGCGGCTAGTCAGAAATTATGGACAATACAGCGAGGAAATATGCCCTACGACTATCAGTATCTAATCCAGACGGGAAACACGGTTTCCTTAGCGGGGACGATCGCAATGTCAATTCCAGACGGTGGAAAACATGCTCGTTCAGCACAGATTCGGTTGCCGAGATTTGTCAGTGAACCCGTTGTGACTGCTACTGTCCATAGCAAGCAAGGATCTGGCACCATCTTTGCACTTTTTAATATTGATTATCAAGATGTAGAGAGCTTTTCTCTAGTTACTTTTGTAGCCCTAAATATTCAATTTGGAGATGAGAGTGATCTTGAGTTCTTGTGCAATTTTGTTGTAGTTGGTGAACTGCCTGAAGAGGCATAGAGACATAGTCTAATTTCATTTGGATAGGTTCGTAATAATATTTACCAAGGAGTAGTAATCGTGCCCGAACTTGTTATTCATGCGATCGATTGCAAAGTGGTTTCGACTGGGGTTGATGCCGGTGCTGTTCAAGCAGTCGTTGACGCCGTTAAAAAAGCTGCTGATGTCGGCGCTGGCTCAGCAGCTTTCTTTGGCCCGACAGGTGCGGCCGTAGGTGCTGCCCTACAAGCCGCAAAGGGATTGGTTAGCATAGTTCCAGGATTAATTGGCGCACTTGATGTACCAGGTAACTATCCTGACGAACTCTATCTCAGTCTTTCTAACCAAGAGCGTAAAGCTAAAATTTGGCCCCCAGGCAAGTATTACGGCATCAATGGCGGGCAAATTGTTCGCCCAAATTTGCGGGTGCCTTTTGCTGATGTTGTTGATGTAAATTTCTGGGAATATGACACTGGCAGTGGCGATGATTTCTTAGGACGACTGACAGTAGACAAATCTCATGCGGGAGGCGTGCGTTATCAGATTGTAGCTATGCCTTCTGAAGGTAATGTGTACGTGGTTGCTTATTCTATTGAGGGAGTTCCCAGTCCGGCGGGGAGTTGGGAATCTCTTGGCGGTTATCTCACGTCTGGGCCTGATGTTTGTTCATGGGCACCGGGACGATTGGATGTCTTTGTCCGAGGTGGCGATGATGCACTCTATCACAAATATTTCGAGAATAGTTGGTCGGATTGGGGGTCTCTCGGTGGCGTTTTGACATCTGATCCGAGTGCGGTCTCCTGGGGCAATGGTCGAATTGACGTTTTTGCTCGTGGCGGAGACAATGCACTCTATCACAAATATTTTGAGAACGGCTGGTCAGACTGGGAATCTCTCGGCGGTTATCTCACGTCTGGGCCTGATGTTTGTTCATGGGCACCGGGACGACTGGATGTCTTTGTTCGAGGCGAGGATTCTGCGCTCTATCACAAATATTTCGAGAACGGTTGGTCAGACTGGGAATCTCTCGGCGGAGTGCTGACATCTGATCCGAGTGCGGTCTCTTGGGGTAATGGTCGAATTGACGTTTTCGCTCGTGGCGGAGACAATACGCTCTATCACAAATATTTTGAGAACGGTTGGTCAGACTGGGAATCTCTTGGCGGAGTGCTGACTTCCAGCCCTGATGCTTCTTCATGGGCACCCGGACGACTGGATATCTTTGTCCGGGGTGGAGACAATGCGCTCTATCACAAATATTTTGAGAATGGTTGGTCAGACTGGGGATCTCTCGGCGGCGTTTTGACTTCTGATCCGGCTGCCGTTTCTTGGAGTGCTGGCAGGATTGATGTTTTTGCTCGTGGCGGTGACTATGCCCTCTACCATAAGTGGTTTGAGGGGCGTTGGCTACCATAAACCAACCAGTGGTGCCAACAGTCCAGCAATGTGGTGGAGCGGACAGTCGAGGGCTTTTGATTTTGAGATCAAGGTTGTCTACTGCCGCTCCCCGTCACTGTTAGCTTTCCAGTCTCACAGATGGCGTAGCAACAGGGAGTTTTCTCCCCAATAAGCTCCGGTTTAGTTCAGTGATCGGTGAGTATGCGATTGCCCCAACTATAGCTGTCGCCAGTTTACTTAGGACGTTTATGGTGGGGCGCTGCGCGCCCCACCATAAACGTCCCCGTTCTAACCGCCTTGGCGCCTTCTTTTCTATCGAAGAGCCAAATAACCCAAGAAGCGATCTGTGTGTTGAGCAAAGTTGCAGCTGATCGGGTTGAGGCTCCCTCTGTTCGAGCACAAGCCCCAGAAGGACTTGGCAATAGGCTCTCTCACGAGTTAGTACCAAATTTATATCAGGAAGCACTGACTGTCATCATTGAAGCACTAGATGATTCGGACGCTGAAATTAGGTTTTGGGCATGCTTTGCTGTGAGTGAGATAAAAATAGAGGAGGCATTGCCAAAACTCCAAGTATTAGCTCAGACCGACAACACAATTATGGAAGGGTGGTGGTCTGTGGGTGAGGAAGCTGAGGATGCCATTACTTTAATAAATGGAGGAGAGCCACCACTGCGTAAACCATGCAAATCGCCTACCATCTAAAACCGTATTGCACCGGACTTTAAAGTATGCTGTTTCTAGTAAAAAGTTATCTGTGCCCGGCGATTGCGAACGTCATGCATCTGCTTGAGGGTTCAGTATGAGTAATCGGGAAATTACATTAATTAAACCGATTGAAGGGCTGGTAGCAGAGTTCTTGAGCATGGCTGATGAGTATCGAGCCACAGGTGATGATCGCTACAAATCTGCCGCCGATGACTTCTCCAGTTATGTTCGCAATCTGGTGTTTTACTCGAAAGGCGTCAATCTGCCCATGGATCATGTCCCGGCAAGCACCTTCTGGTTAGTGTTGGCTGATAGGATCATTGGACGTAGCAGCCTTCGCCATTACCTCACGTCTGAGTTGGAGCACGAAGGCGGGCATATTGGCTACGATATTCGGCCCTCTGAGAGGCGGAAGGGATACGGTAAGTTGATCCTCAAGCTAACACTGGAGAGAGCTAGGGACATCGGTTTAGATCGCGTGTTCCTCACGTGCGACACAGACAACACGGCATCAGCAAAGATCATTGAGAGGAACGGTGGAGTGATGCAAGGGCAGGTAAGTTCTGACAAATCGGGTAAGCCCATTTCTCAGTATTGGATTGAGCTATGACCTGGACGCCGCGGTAATGTTCTATACGTGTGGAAATGAGGGAGAATCAGGCAGGTATTTTTCCTCAATTTGCATATGGTTTTGAAACCCGTTCTTTGCCCAGACTGTGGCAGCGAGGATGTAGTCAAGCATGGTCGGAGCAAGCAACATTACAAATGTCGGTAGTCCTAAACAAGTAAGGATGAGTTGTAGTGGTGAATGAAGCACCCGATCGCTTACTCAATGAAAAGGTGTTTATGGTAGCGATCGCCATCCAAACCCCATAACGGAGCCAATTTATTAACAGCCACCCGCATGTGTTTCCGGACTTTCAACCTTTCACTCGCAAGGAAATTTATGGGCGATAATCTACGTTTCTCCTGAATTATCCAAGAAGCCGCATTATGTCTTACGAACTTCTGCTCCGCAACTGCCGATTGCTGCACCCTACAGAACCGATCGCCCCAGTCGATATCGCCATCGCCAACGGCAAGATTGCAGCCATAGCACCTGAGATTTCGGCATCAGCTCAGCTTGAGCTAGATTTGGCGGGACAGCTCGTGAGTCCGCCTTTTGTAGAATCCCATGTACATCTGGATTCAGCAATGACTGCCGGGGAGCCGCGCTGGAACCAGAGCGGTACTTTGTTTGAAGGCATCGAGATTTGGCGAGAGCGCAAGCAAGATTTGACGCTGGAGGATGTGAAGAAGCGGGCGATCGCCGCTCTAAAACAGCAGGCCATGCAGGGCGTTTTGTTTGTTCGGAGCCATGCCGATGTCAGCGAGTCCAATCTGATTGCGCTTCAGGGATTGCTGGAAGTGCGTGAAGCCGTTAAAGACTGGATGACGCTGCAAGTCGTGGCGTTTCCCCAAGACGGCATCTACGGCGGCGAAAAAAATGAGGCACTCATGGAGGAGGCGCTGAAGTTGGGTGCAGATGTGGTCGGCGGTATTCCTCACTATGAGCTGACCCGTGAAGATGGGGTGCGATCGGTGCATCGTATTTTTGAGTGGGCAGAGCAGTACGATCGCCTGATTGACATTCACTGCGACGAAATTGACGACGATAACTCCAGATTTCTGGAGGTCGTGACGGCTTGTGCGATTCGATCGGGCATGGGATCACGGGTGTCGGCAAGTCATACGACGGCTTTTGGTTCGTACAACAACGCCTATGCCTACAAGCTGCTAGGCTTTTTGCGCCGTACCGCCATTAATTTCATTGCCAATCCATTGATTAACATTACCTTGCAAGGGCGAACCGATACCTATCCCAAGCGCCGAGGGGTAACGCGCGTTAAGGAACTCTGGCAGCAGGGAATGAACGTGAGCCTAGGACACGACTGCATCCAGGACTGCTGGTATTCGTTAGGGACAGGCAATATGTTGGATGTCGCCTCAATGCTGCTGCATGTGTCGCAAATGACAGGAGCGCCAGAAATCAACGCCTGCTATGACATGGTGACTTGGAACGGGGCAAAGACGCTGCATGTCGAAGATCAATATGGGGTAGAGGTCGGCAACTCTGCTAATTTGATTGTTCTAGATGCGATCGATCGCTTTGATGCCATCCGCCGCCGCGCCACGGTGCGGTATGTGATTTCTCAGGGTAAGCTTTTAGCCTCGACCGACCGACCGCAAATGCACTGGCAGGGAGAGGCTTGATAGCGCTCAGGCATAGTTCTCAAGCATAATCCCGCAGCACATAGCCCACACCCCGAACGGTATGCACCAAACGCTTCTCGTCATGGGCTTCCAGCTTGACGCGCAGATAGCGAATGTAGACTTCAATGATGTTGGAATCGCCCAGGAAATCGTAGCCCCAGACTTTCTCGATCAGCTGATCACGGGTCATCACCTGACGCGGGTGCCGCAGCAAATACTCCAATAGGTCAAATTCTTTTGCCGTTAGCTCAATTCGCTGCGTTCCGCGACGCACCTCTCGGCTTTGGCAATCCATCGTCAAGTTTTCAAACTGCAAGACATCCGGCGTTTCTGGATAGGCACGGCGCAGATTCGCCCGTACTCTTGCCAGTAGCTCCTCTAAGCTGAAGGGCTTGGTGAGATAGTCGTCGGCTCCGGCATCCAGTCCGGTAACGCGATCGCTCACCTCATCCTTAGCCGTCAGCATAATCACGGGCACCAGATTTCCGGTGGCTCTGAGGCGGCGACAAATCTCGATGCCCGGTAAGCCAGGAAGCATCCAGTCTAGAATCAGCAGATCGGGCTGTGTCTCACGGGCGGCTGCCAATCCATCCATGCCGTTGTGGGCAGCAGTGACGCGATAGCCCTCAAAGCCCAGCTCGGCGGCAACCATCCGCGCCAGCTTCAAGTCGTCTTCTACGATGAGAATATGGGCGGTGAGAAGAGGAGCAGTCATGCAGGAGACTTCCAAACAGGGAGAACGACGGTGAAAATACTGCCTTCGGTCGGCTTAGAGCGGAGGGTAATGCAGCCCGCCATGCTTTCGATTAGGCTCTTGGCGATCGCCAGCCCCAACCCCGTCCCGTCCCTAGAGCGTGTCATGGTTTCATCGACTCGATAAAACCGCTCAAAAATGCGGTTCTGATGCTGGAGCGAAATGCCCACACCGCGATCGCGCACATGCACCATCACCTGCTGTCCCTGCTCCAGAATCAAGTCTACGGGCTGGTCTGCGGCAGAATATTTGATGGCGTTGTCCACCAGATTAATCAGAACCTGCTGAAGCCGATCGCGATCGCCCTGCACCCAAATCTCAAAGTTGGGAGCAGTCACCGTGACCTGGCGATTGCTGACTTTCTGCGTCATTTCGGCAACTTCCACCACCAGCGCATTCAGCAGCACAGGCTCTTGGCGAAAGTAGAGGTGCCCATTGTCTGCTCTCGCTAAATTCAGCAGA
This sequence comes from Drouetiella hepatica Uher 2000/2452, assembly GCA_019359505.1. Classification (GTDB taxonomy): domain Bacteria; phylum Cyanobacteriota; class Cyanobacteriia; order Elainellales; family Elainellaceae; genus Drouetiella; species Drouetiella hepatica. Next base: position 232,849 of record JAHHHD010000002.1, read on the forward strand.
TCTTCTAGCATCCGCACCGTGCGATCGGCTTCAGCCGCCGCCGTTTCCAGCGCCTCCTGTTGATAGGCACTGAGATTGGTGCTGCGCCGCAAAACGCTTTGCAGATAGCCATGCACGATCGTCAAAGGCGTACGCAGTTCGTGGGAGACATTGCCGACAAACTGGCGCTGATTTTCCCAGGCATTAGAGAGACGAGACAGCATTAGATTAAAGGTTTCGGCTAGCTCTTTGACTTCGCTGGGAGCGCGATTTAGGGGTAGCTGAGCTGAGCTGAGGTCTTCGGCTGAAATCGCTCCGGCAATCTGACTCATCTCCTGTAATGGACGGAGCGATCGCCGAATCCTGAGGGTGATGGCGATCAGGGTGATGACGATCGCTAGCGCCGAAACCAGCACTAATCCCTGCAATGCCGAGATCAACTGCTGCTGATTGGCGGTGACATCCTGAGCAATGTAAACATTGCCCAAGAGCTGATTTTTCACCGTTAGAGAGCTGCCACGTAAAACAACATAGCGATCGCCAATACCATACACTTGAGGCTGACTAGGCATTTCTGCCAGAGACATCAATGCCGCCTTATTTGCCGGAGATTCAGCCCTCAAACTCTCTGATTGCGCCAGAATTTGGCTATCTCGACCTTTGACCCAGATCAGCAGGCTGGGATTAGACACATTGTTGATTGTTTTCTGCAACCCCGTCTTAACAGACAGCATCTCGCTATAAAGCTCGACATCTCTGGGGAAGCGATCGGCAATGTACTCCACATTTTGCTGATGGGTCGCTATCAAAATTTGCTGCATCTTCCAGCTCGTCCACAGACCCACGCTCCCTAGACACAATACTGAGAGAATGGCAATCTCGCTAGTCAAACGAAACTGTAGCGAAGTGGGATTGAGATACCGCCATCCGCTCTGGGCGATCGATTCCCGAAATCGGCTAATCTGCTTCATTGAGAGCCAAACGTTATTTGTACAAACTGGGGAACTTTTGACGCAACTGTTCCAGCTTTGGCAGATCATGGATCACTACATAAGGATAATCTGGATTGCGATCGATGAAGTTCTGGTGATAGTCTTCAGCCGGATAAAACTTGTCGAGAGGATTGAGCTGCGTGACGATCGGCGCAGGGAAGACTTGGGATTTGTTGAGCTGTTCAATATACGACTGCGCGACCTGCCTCTGCTCATCGTTGACAAAAAATATTGCCGATCGATATTGCGTGCCTGAGTCAGGTCCCTGTCGATTCAGCTCCGTCGGATTGTGCGCCACCGAGAAGTAGATTTTCAGAAGCTCACCATAGGAAATCTGCGACGGATCGTAGGTGATTTGAACTGCCTCAGCATGATCCGTACCGCCAAAGCTAACCATGTTGTAATGGGCGCTTCTAGCATCGCCGCCTGAAAAACCAGATACGACATCAGATACGCCTTTGACATGTTCAAAAACGGCTTCCATGCCCCAAAAGCAGCCGCCCGCCAAAACCGCCGTTTGCTGTCCTGTTGCAGTGGACGGATTGAGGGTCGGATCAGGGATCTGAGCTGTGGCAACATCGGTAGCGCGGCTCGGAAGCGACATTTGGGAAGCACCATAGACGATCGCCACGGTCGTTAGCGAAAAGAGAGCTAAATTGCGCAATAAACGACGGGAAGAGTTAGGAAGTGGCATATTGGGAAGTCCTTATAAAGATTTAGATAGGGTAGACAGCGATTCCAGCAGTAGCTCAAGCAGCTTTAGCCCGCAGCTTCATAGGCGCTACAGCTTCAACCTGCAACGAATTTTAGAGCGACACCATTGATACAGTAGCGCTTCCCAGTGGGCTGAGGGCCATCATCAAACACATGCCCCAAGTGTCCGCCACAGCGACGGCAATGTACTTCAGTTCGGGTCATCATCAGGGACGTGTCTTCAGAAGTGGCGACTCCATTGGCGATCGGCGCATAGAAACTCGGCCAACCCGTGCCGCTGTGAAACTTCGTCTCAGAGGAAAACACAGGCAAATTGCATCCCGCACAATCGTACCTGCCTTTGATGTCTTGCTCAGAGAGGGGGCTGCTTAAAGGCATCTCGGTACCCTGCTGACGCAAGACCTTGAACTGTTCAGGCGTTAGAATTCTTCGCCACTCTTCCTCAGTTTTTGTCACTTCAAATCTGCTGACGGCAGAGGTAGGTGAACTCGAAGTTTGCGCCTGAGAACCCGAAGATAAATAGCGCGACAGCGTAACTGCGCCAATGGCAGCTGCGCCAGCCTGTAAAAAGTATCGTTTTTTCATGATGTGTTCAACCTGCTTTGTGACAGTCACTATTACGGTAGAGGCTCTGTCCTACAGCAGATTCTCGGTGGAGCATAAACGGCCCTGGCTGGGGCTAAGGCACCCTGACTGAAATATCACTGTAGGAACTGGCGATCGCTTTATCGAGATCCTGCTGAGTTAGGCTGGGCGCCGGGGGCTGCGCTGGGCGCGTTGCACTCACTCATTGCCCCTGAAGCCATCGCGCCGCTCATCGCTTCACCTTGTGCCATCGCGCCACCCTGCATAGCGTCACCCTGCATGGCGCTACCTTCAGGCTTCATGGCTTCGCCTTGTGCCATCGCGCTACCTTCAGGCTTCATGGCTTCGCCGTTACTCATGGCGCTACCCATCGCGGAAGCCTGCATGGCATCACAGTTGCTTGCTCCCGAATGTTGCATTGAGCCACCGGTCGGCGCAGTTTGAGCGCCAGCAGGAATATTGGAATAGCCAAGTAGAATGAGGGCTAAGCCTGCACTGAGAGAGCACGTTTTCCAGTTCATAAATTCTCCAGGTTGTAGTTGAGACTTTTGCTAGTCATGCTTACACTAGCGATGCAACCTGAGAGTAACCTTAATGAAGTCTTAGAAATGCAAGTAGTGGTATCCAGGTAATGATTTTTGAAGACTACCGAAATGCACTCTAGACAGCTAGGCAGGATGCCGAATCCAGCTTGTGACCAGATCGCGGATTTCTCGGAGCAGATCATCTCGGTGATAGGAGCCTTTCTGCAAGATTTGCTCGACATAGCCATTCAACCGTAGGCGATCGCCCGGTGTCAGATCCATTGCCGTCACCACAATCACAGGCAGCGATCGCCATTGAGGCATCTGGCGCAGGGTGTTAATGAACTGGAAGCCGTCTATTTCCGGCATCATCAGATCTAGCAGCACCAGATCCGGCAGATGACCCGGCGAACAACTTTCCAGCGCGTCTAGCGCAACTTTGCCATTTTCAGCTTCAATCACCTGCCAGCCCTCTTTCTCCAGCATCTTGCGAAACATTTCTCGCGTGGAGACATCGTCTTCTGCCACCAGAACTATAGGGCGATCGCGATCCGCGTGCAGGCTTTGATGAGGGCAGTATTGATCCAACAAACGAGTCAGCCGTTTGTAGTCTACGGGTTTGGTCAGATAGTCGGATGCTCCTAAGGTAAAGCCCAGATTCTTGTCGTCGATCATGCTCATGACAATAACTGGAATATCCGCCAGATTGGAGTCGGCTTTGAGGGAGGCCAGCACTTCCCAACCGTTCATATGGGGCAGCAGCACATCTAGGGTAATGGCATCAGGGCGGAGGGTTGCCGCCATTGCTAGACCTTCATCTCCGGTCGCGGCAGTTTCTACGCGAAAGCCTTCCTTAACGAGGTACCGCACCATTAGATCTCGCACTGAAGAATCGTCGTCAATGACCAGAATCGTGCCGATGCTGGTCTGGATCGAGCGATCGGCACCGACCACTCGATCGGGTTCCAGCAGGTCTTGGTCTTCTGACAGGTCTTCTGGCAAACTGGCGCGATCGTCTACCTGGGACGGCAAGCAGATCGTGAACGCTGAGCCTTTGCCTACTTCACTGCTGACGGTGATATCACCTCCCATCATCTGACAGAAATGGCGGCTGATTGCCAACCCCAAGCCCGTGCCGCCATACTTACGTGTCGTTGAGGCATCGGCTTGGGTAAACGCCTGGAAGACCTTGTTCATTTGCTCCAGACTCATGCCAATGCCCGTATCGGCGACTTTGAAGGTTAGCCAATCGGCACGGCGCTCCACCGTCAAGGTAATTGTGCCCGCTTCGGTGAATTTGGCGGCATTGCTGAGGAGATTAAACAATGACTGCCGCAGCTTGGTTAGATCGGCGTACATTGTTCCGAGATTGCCAGCGCCCAGATTGCCTGTGCCCAGACTGCCCGCACCCAGATTGCCCATGCCCAGATTGCCCGATCGGACAATTTCTAGCCGATTGCGGTTCTTCTGGACTAGCGGCTGAATTGTGTTTTCGACTTCAAAGATCACCTGCTCTAGGTCAAAGGTTTCCAGATACAGATCCATCTTGCCCGCCTCGATCTTGGAGATGTCCAGGATGTCGTTGATCAGCCCCAGCAGATGTTTGCCCGCCCCCCGAATTTTTTCCAGGTCGGGCACCATGTCTTCATAGCCCTGATCTTCTGCGTCTTCTTGCAGGATTTCGCTGTAGCCAATAATGGCGTTAAGCGGCGTACGCAGTTCGTGGCTCATGTTTGCCAAAAACTGGCTCTTGGCGCGGTTTGCCTCTTCTGCCGCTTCTTTGCCCTTGAGCAGCATATTTTCTGCCTGTTTGCGATCGCTCACATCCCGCTGTACCGAAATCCAGTGCATCAGGTGATCTTGATGGCGGCCTTGATCAGGGACGATCGGCACCATTTCAAACTCTAGCCAAAACTCCGAGCCGTCCTTGCGATATTGAATCAGCTCAGCATTGAGGGCTTGACCTTGAGCGATCGCTGTTCGCACTCGATTTAGCTCTGCCCGATCGGTGTTGGCTCCATGTAAACAATCGGCTGTTCTGCCCACCGCCTCATCAAGTTCATAGCCTGTCATCTGGGTAAAAGCCCGGTTGACATAGACCACTTTGAGTTCACTCGTGGAGCTAACCTGAAAGATCACCACGGCATCATTGGTGTTGACCACCACCGATTCCAAGAGGCGCATCCGTTCTTCAGAATGCTTGCGATCGGAGATGTCAAAAATTACGCCATCTAGACAGAGAAGTTCGCCCGTAATGTCAAAAATGCCCTGTCCTTTTTCGTAGACCCAGCGCAAGCTGCCGTCCGCGTGACGAATGCGATATTCCAGTTCATAGGGGCGTTTTTCGGCGATCGCCATCCCGACTTCGCTGCGAATTCTGCCCTCGTCTTCAGGGTAAATAATTTCTGCAAACGAGGGCAATTTGCTTTGGGTGAAGGCAGTTGCAGCATAGCCCGTGATCGCCTGAATCGGCTGGCTGATAAACTCCATCGTCCAGTCAGCATCATAGTTGCAGCGGTAGACGGCTCCTGAAATATTTGCCAGCAGCGATCGGAACCGTTCTTCACGTTCGCGGACGTCGGCTTCAGCTTGCTTGCGATCGGTAATATCCATCGTCACACCTGACAGCCGTAGCGGCTTGCCTTGGGCATTGCGTGTGACTTTTCCACGACTCGTCACCCAGCGCAACGTGCCATTTGGACGGATGATGCGATATTCTGGCACGTATTCTGTGTCTTCTCGAATCGCCCGCTGCTGAGCTTTTAGCACCTGATGGCGATCGTCTGGATGAATATATTGAAGGAAATCTTCGTAGCTGCCGCCAAAGGTGCCGGGAGCCAGTCCAAACAGGCTCTCAACCTCAGTAGACCAATGCTCTTCTCCAGTGACAATATCCCAATCCCATGCCCCCATAGAGGCGGCGCTGAGCGCCATCCGCCGCAGCTCTTCGCCCTGACGTAAGGCTTCTTCGGCAAGCTGCCGATGCATAAATTGCCCCATTTGACTGCCGATCGCCGCCATCATTTTCAGCAGATCAGCATCGGGCTTGGGGATCTTGTGACCGAAGAAGACCATCACGCCGACAACGCGATCGCCATGGCAAATGGGGAAACCGCACGCAGCTTGAAGGTGCTGAGGCGGAAGGGTTCCTAGCCTATCGGCGTCTAGATTTGCCAGCCAAACTGGCTCTCCTCGCTGCCAGACCTGCCCAGCCAAGCCAACACCGGGTGCGAGCAGCGGCTCTGAGGCGGCAGCCCAATCGGTTATCTGGGGCGATCGCCCCCATAATTCCACTCGAAACAGTTTGTTGACCTCAGCCCTGAGCTGCCAAACCTCGCCCAAATCCCAATTTAGGCTGCCGCAGATCGCCTGGAGAATGGTGGGAGCCGCATCTGAGAGCATCAGAGATTCCGCCAGAGCGCGGGTTGCCGCATACTGAGCATTGAGGCGGCGATCGGCTCTGCGTCTTGCGTTCAAGTTACGGCTCAATATGATAAACACAGAGCCAACCGCCGCCAGCACTAGCAGCGTAAAAATTTCCACCAGATAGATCTTTTGCTGAAAGCGATCGATCCGCTCCTCTAATAAACCATCCAGCGCTTTGACGGTATGCTGCCATAGCTCAAAACTACTTTTCAGAGCAGAGGTTGCCTTGCGATCGAACTCGGTTGGAGAAGACTCAGTGACAATGGCCTCGCTCTGAACCAGCATATGATTCATCCAATCCAGAAATCTCTGAGTGTCAGACAGGGTACTCCGCAGGGGGAGCTGCAGAATTGACTGAAGATTGCCCGCATCATTATTGTCAAATGCTACGTTCATGCCTTTGCGCGTGGCATCACTGTTGGCTTGCGCCACGCCAATTTGCATAATCAGCTGCCCTCTCTCCTCTGGGTTTAGCGCCTGCTGGCGAATAACATTTTCGCCCCTCAATTGCAGGTTTGCCAGCAGCTCCTGAGCCTCAGGTAGCTTTAGCAGAATGGCATCCATCAAGTAGTAGGTGTCGAGATTGGGATCGAGGATGAGATTAGAAGTGTCGCCCACCTGAGAAATCAGCTCCCGCGTTCTGAGAATGAATTTGGTGTGCAGATCTTCGATCGCCGCCCGACTGGTTGTGCTCAAGTTTGGCTGCGCAATTTGTTGAGAAAGCTCAATCCGGAGATGCTGCCAGGATTCCTGAAGCAGCTGAAATTCTTTGGCCGTTCTGAGGCGATCGCCTAACGTCCGTTGCACCTGCTCAACGGCCTCCATATCCCCATTAAGCTGAGCCTGCCGCTGTTGCAGCGCCAGCAATGGCACCTCTTTATGAAAGTAGCGTTGGGCAATGCGCTGGCTCTGGGGCACATCTTGCAGGAGCCGTTCTAGCGGACGCAGATATTGCGTGCCATGCAGTTCAAATTGAGTCAATTCAATCCGCTCATTTACCTGAGCAGTCAGCTGATACACCACAAAAGCAAACGGCAGAACAAACGTCAGCAGCAGAGCCGGCAGGCTGATACGGAGCGGCTTACGGATGCGGAGTTCTCCCATGGCGGTTTTCCTTCTAGTAGGCAGACGCAGTGGGGCTTAAAGCTGAAATAGCGACATCGCTCAACTGAAAGTCAAACGCCAATGCGTTCCGCCTATGGATACAACGATAGGCTTATCATTCCCAGGTTTTGTAATTTTGCACTGTACTTGGTTCTGGATTCGTAATCAGCTATCAAGCTTGGCGGTTGAACTTGGTGGAATCCATAACCAGAACGATCGCACTACAGTAGATGACATGATCCCGCGAGCTTCTGCCTAGCCGAGAGATCTCAAAAGCAAGACTAACGCAGATTTCTCTACTACATAGACTTTTTGTAACTTCTCTGATGCGATCGCCACTTTAGCGTCAGAAAAAGCCACAATTGGGGTCACAAAATTCAGTTCTTTTTGTTTCTTGACTTGTAGAGCCTGTTTCTTAGCTTGGTTGAGAAAGTTTTTCTCGAATGAATACTTTGAATTTCCAACTCGTCGATATAGCTGCTGCCCATCTGTAATCACTTCACCTCGATGGGATTTGACATCAATGACGTAGGCTTTATTCTGAGGAGAGATACAAACGATGTCAGCATCGCCTAATTTATTCCCCAGGCGCATTCCATACTCAATTTGCCATCCTTCTTGCGTGAGTTGTGCTATGGCTTGAGCAATATCTTCTTCTCCTCTAGCGCCTTGATCGGCGTGGTTGGCTCGTTTCCATAAGTAAGTGCCATTCATCACCAAGCCCATAGCGATGACAATAGAAAAAATGTACAGGGCAATAGGCAATTGAAAAGCTTGAGGAGGTTGGGATGGGTTTAGTGAAGAGATCTGTTTCAAAAAGCGCTCAGAAGCTTTGCTCAAAAAGAATGGCAAGAAAATTACTAACCCAGCAGAAGTGAATGAGGTTAGCGCCTTTATGCGTCTTTTAACAGCCAAATCTCGAATATTTTGTCCAGCCTTGCGATCGAGTTTTGGCATCAGGATTTAGCCCGAAAGGTGAGTTTGCATTCTTTATAGGTATGCCCACTCACCAGAGTCCCATAACTCTGATTAATTCATTTTCATTAGAGTGATGATATTTAGGTAAGAATTTTTGTTGCACGAGGCTTTAAAGGCAAGATGGCAGTCCGATCGCCCTACTCTTCATCTTCTGCCTCATCTACTTCTTGATTGACCGTTCCATCTAAAATGCGTTGAAACAAATCTTCGGGTGTAATTCCGCGTTTTTTAGCAACGTAAGCCAGCGCGTCATCAATTTCAGCCTTTCTTTCTCGAATTCCATAGCTAATCAGATCTGCAACTTGAGCCGATTTGCTGCGAGTGTTCAGCCAAGCCCAAACGGTCAGCCAGTCATCATCATGTTCACTGAGTGGCCCTATTGGGAACCGTTTAGGCATAGCTCTCATAGACAGAATTGATTCATTTAAGTCGCAAATTGAAACAAAATTGCTTCTTTATTTTGTTTTCTGATATGCTTGATCTCAAGCTAAAACCAGTGCGTCCCCTGGAAAGTTCTGCACTGGCTCAAGCTCCAACTTGCAATGGAGATAAGATTCATTATGCCCTATCGAGACAACCTCAATAGGTGGATTGTGGTGCGATTGTTGCCCAAAATGCAGCGCATTGTCGTAGCGCGTTGCCGCAACGAATCTGATGCCGATGGCTACGCCCGCGTTTTGCGCCGACTCATGCCCGAAGCAACGTTTATTGTCGTGTTTGATGGCGATCTCCCTACTGAAACTCAGGAAGACTGAATCTCATCAGCTAATTTTTTTCTAACCGCAGTTTTGCCTCCTGCTCAAACCAGTTAATTACCTGCGGCACCGTCAAATCTTCGATTGCCCCGCTCTCCGTCAGCGCGATCTGCTTCAGCGGCTTGAAGGATGAAATCACAAGCTGCGTAAAGAAACCCTTGAAACCCTCATCAAAGGCGGGATTTGCCTGAAAAGTAGGGTCTGCTGCCACCCAATCGGCAATTTGCTGTGAGTCGAGATCGGCGATCGCCACCCCATACTTCTGGGCAATCAGCTTCAGCGATCGTAAAGAATACAGCGCCACTCGCGCCGAAAACTTTTCCCGCGAAGTCATTAGGGCACGATCGACCTCTGCAACTTCCTCGAAGGTCAAAAACTCTGGCGGTGTAGGAGAGTTGAACATAGTTCAGGGAGCCGTTTTTTGAAAGACCTAGATTTTACTCAGCTCCAGCACGGTACGCTCATTTTGAACGTTGCCCGTGTTCACAACTGAGGCAGGCTCAAACAGCATCACATGCACCTCTTCAGAGGCAACGGGGCGATGCTCAACGCCCCGCGGGACGATGATGAATTCTCCTTCAGTCAGGTCGATCGTCCGATCGCGGAACTCCATTTGAAAGCTGCCCTTAATCACTAAGAACATCTCGTCTTCCTGCTCATGCTGATGCCAGACAAACTCACCCTGAAACTTAACGAGCCTGACTTGCTGTCCGTTCAAATCGCCAACCACATGCGGGTTCCAGTGATCCTGGAATAGGCTGAGCTTCTCGGCTAAATTAACTTTTTCCACGTTTATTCAAACCTAACGCTAGTCTAGATCTTAGCCCAAGCTCTTAGCCCAGCGTTGGCAATGCCACAGAACCCGATGGGAATGTGGGCAAATCAAGCTGAGTGCCCCGTCGGCTGCGGACTGCCAGACGATAGCTGACGCTTTGCAGCTCGGCATGAAGCTGACGATTTTCTCGCTGCACCAGGCTAACTTTTTCTTTGATAGGAGCCAAACGCCGCTCAAACTTTTCTCGGTAGATGTGGGGCATCTCCTGCACTACCTTTTCGAGCATCTTGGAGCGATCGCCCAATTCCTGAGCGGTCTGGCGGAGCTGGTAGATTTCGCTATCGCGATCGGCAATTTGAGCCTGATAGAACGTCACCTGCTGCTCAACGCTCTGAAGCTGCTCTCGCAAGGCGCGCATTTCTGCCATTTGCCGCTCCGAAACTTCGGGCGCAGGCAGCGCAGTCTCATTACCCTTGACGAGGCGAAATAGCTCCTGTGAGAGCTGTTGAACCAACTGATCCCGCATTTGCAGCTCTTCCCGCAAGTAGGCAACTTCGGCTTGCAGCTCAGGAAAGGTCAGCGTTTCTGATTGAGTCACGATTTTACTCCAATGAGGTTTTCTTCCCAGCGACGCGGCGGCGAAGCCCGTCGAATCTCCCGCCAAATTGCTGTAGCAGCTAATGTACCATCTGCAACGGCGATCGACACCTGGTTGATCCCTTCTTTTATATCTCCAACTGCGAAAATGCGATCATGAGATGTGCGACACATAGAGTCGGTGAGGATGTTTTTGCCGTTTCGCTCTAGCGGAATATCCCGCAGGTATTCATCGTGATACTTAGAACCCATCGACACCAGCCCTGTTTCCAAATCAACCGTAGTGCCATCGGCAAGCTCCACACCCGTCATTTCATGATTCTGACCCAGGAATTGCTTAATCGGCGTTTCCACTAGCGGGTAGCCGTGCTCCTGGAGCTTTTGTCGCATCTCTGCACCCACCTCTACCTGTCCATTGGTGAACACGGTCACATAGGGCGTGAACCAGTTCAGCACAAAGGCGGTATTAATCGCACCTTCGGAGCCGACAAACAGACCGCATTTCTTATCCGCCATCTCGTAGCCATCGCAAATCAAGCAAACATGTAAGTTGTAGCCCGCATAGTCAAACACATTCTGCATATTCTCAAGCTGGGGCAGCGTGTCGATGATACCGCTAGCCGCAATCAAATATTTGCTGCGAAACACGGAATGGCTGCTGTCCTGCTTGCCCAGCTTGACTTTGACGGCAAAGGTATCACCCTCATCCGTGACATCTTCCACATAGCCCCGCAGGTGGTCTGCGCCTACCTCCAGCGCGTGATCCTGTCCATTTTGCAGGACGCTGCGCCCTGGCGTGTGGGGCTGTAGACCCAAATAGTTGGTGACATCTTGCATCCAAAACGATCGCCCTTTCCCTTTCTCAATCACTAGACAGGACAAGCGGTAGCGCTGAAGATAAATAGCCGCCGACAGCCCGCCAATGCCGCCGCCGACGACAATTGCATCATAGACATGGTCAAGCCGCTGATCCAAATTCTTCTTAGAGAGCTTCATAGGGCAAAGTTGCAAATATCCAAAACCTGTATTTCAATTATGCAATGCTTCTCTGGGAGCCAGATTGGCAAACCCTTAATGAATGCTGAATTTTCTAAGGCTCAGTCGTTGTCTCAAAGCAGGAGGCGAAAGAGCGCTGCTAATCTCTGGGATTAGGTTTAGTGGGGGCTGCGCCCCCACTAAACCTAATTTGCAAGAGGTCTAATGCCGTTGAAAGAAGTCACTGAAGCTCTCTCTCGTGAAAGCCCCGCTGAGTTCAATCAAACCCCGGCTGTTGCTAGTAAATCCTGCATCTCTACCCAGGTCAGCCCTTGCTGAATATACTGTGGACGGTCGGGTTGATAGGGTGCGACCAGCCGATCGATCGCCACAATTTTTGCCGCTTCAGGCAGCATTGGCACATCAGGATCATAGGCAGTCGATCGCATGAGAGAGCTAGAGAAACCCTTAAAAATCATAATCTCATCTGCTTCGCCCGCAATTTCTGCGGTGACAAGCAGGACTTCTTGAGGGCGCTTCAGAGTATATTGTTCTAGACGAAAGGCGATCGGGCGATTCACGGTTTCCTTCACAATGAAAAGGCTTAAACAAGAATTCTTTATAAGAATAGCGCTGCTTACCAAAACATGTTTTTAGAGCATCAGCATCCTGATGGGTTTCATGCCCCCTATGGCTCTAGGCATGAAAAATTTGATTGTATGAGAAGTTTGGGCGGCAGTATCTGGCTTCAGACAAGTGGGAGATTAAGAACATGAAATTCAGTGAATTAGTTGCTCGATTGAAAGCCGCTGAGCATAGCCTCATCCTGAATGCCGCCTGTGATCCTCATCTCACAGGGGTCAAGCCTCTAGAAGATGCACAGGCAGAAACCCTGAGCTACATTGAAGGCGAGAAATTTGCGGCACAGGTCAACACTACTGCGGCAAGTGCGCTCATCCTGCCCCTAGATCAAGCGCTACAAACCCAAGCCACCGATCGCCAGATTGCTTGGATTGCCACTCGCGAACCGCGTCTGCTGTTTGCCCAGGCGATCGCTCTGTTCTACCAACCGTTTCGTCCGGCTCCCGGCATACATCCTACTGCTGTCATTGATCCTTCAGTGCAGCTGGGTGAAAATGCGGCGATCGGGGCGCATGTGGTGATTCAGGCAGGAGTGATTCTAGGAAATAATCTCTGTATCCATCCCAATGTCGTGATTTATCCCGGCGTGACCATTGGCGATCGCACCCTCCTACACGCCAATTGTGTGATTCAGGAACGCACTCAAATTGGCTCGGATTGCGTCATCCACAGCGGCGCAGTAATTGGCTCGGAGGGCTTCGGCTTTGTGCCTATTCCTGAGGGCTGGCTGAAGATGGAGCAGTCGGGCTACGTGGTGCTAGAAGACGGTGTAGAGGTAGGCTGCAACTCCACGATCGATCGCCCTGCCGTAGGCGAAACGCGCATCGAGCGCAACACCAAGCTCGACAACCTGGTGCAAATTGGACATGGTTCTAAAGTAGGCAAAAACTGCGCCCTAGCAGCTCAGGTTGGTCTGGCGGGAGGAGCACAGCTAGGCGATCGCGTCATTCTGGGGGGACAGGTCGGAGTTGCAAACCACTCTCACATCGGCGATGGCGTACAGGCGGGCGCACAGGCAGGCATCCATGGCACCGTAGCACCTGGCACCGTGGTTTTGGGTACACCTGCCGTGCCCTACAAGCTGTACCTCAAAGCCTCAGCTATTTACAGCCGCCTCCCAGAGATGCATCGAGCGCTGAAGCAAATTCAGAAGCAGTTGGGTTTAGGTCAGTAAACAAACTTGGATTCAGTAAACAAACTTATAGCAACCGCCAAGGCGGTTAGGACAGGGACGTTTGTTGTGGGGCGCTCCGCGCCCCACAACAAACGTCCTAAGCAAACTGGTGACAGCTATAGGTTTTGGATTCAATCCAAAACCCAAAATCCCTCAATGACTAGGGACAAACGCTCAAGTTACTGCTCAATCCACCTGGCGTACTGCCTACGGAACCTTGAGAGATCCAGCCCACGCGATTGCTCCCATTCAAGCTGGTATAGGTCACTTTCACATAGATAGTGTTCCGAGCCGTCTGAGAGGGTGTAGGTGGCGTTGTGAAATACACTTTGCTGCCACCCGCCGGGCCGTCTGCCTGACCGTTATAAAGCTGTTTCTGCGCGGTTATAGGGTCTGAGTAGGCATAGAGTCCGTTGGGCGCAGTTGCCGTGCGAATGATAAAGCAACTTCCTGTAACAGGGGGGGTGCCACAGGTTGCCAAAGTTGACGATCGCAGCCATCCTACAACGGGCGTTTTAATTTGAGCCACGCCCCCAATTCCAGCAATGTCGCCCAGTACTCCTGTGAGTGTTACCTGTGAACCCGCATTTACCGTACCCACGCGCTGGTTGACAGGCCCTAGCGCCGTGTTTTGAAAGACTTCTGTGGTCGCGTTAGCCTGACGGCAAGTGCCGATATAGCTAGCCCGCTCATACAAAGGCGCATCGCCAGGAGCGGGGGCGCTAGGAGCAGGGGCAGGGGCGCTAGGGGCAGGAGATGGTGCGGGTGAAGCCTGGGCTAGCTCGATCGCGCTGACGGTAGCGGAGGCTTGTAGTCCGCCGATTGCAGTGATGAAGGCGGCTGAAACCAAAGCGTATCCTATTCTTGAGACTGTATTGAATTTCATGTCAAAAAACACTCCTCAGATTCACAACCTTTAGCTTGATGGCGTAACTGCCGCAGAGTTTACCATGCCTGAGAAATCGATCGCGCCCCACGCTGCAATTTTTAATCCTCTGCAACTTGGTAGTCCTTAAGGGGTAAGAATTTTTTGTTGCGTGGGCAAAGCCCACGCAACAAAAAATTCTTACCTGAGTAACGCTAACCGCAACTTTTTAAGGATAAGTTTTTAAGGATACTGCTTGAGAGTGGCAATTCAAGGTTCAATCCATTTGCATACTCCTGCACAAATCATGACTTATGACTGTCGCCAGTTTGTTTGGGACATTTACAGTGAAGCGCCTCGCACCTCACTGTAATGTCCCCGCCCTAACCGCCTTAGCGGTTGCTATACCTAGGAGTTAACCCATGACAAATACTTACCCTCGCGATCTAGTAGGCTATGGTCGTCATCCGCCCCACCCCAAGTGGCCAGGTCAAGCGCGGGTGGCAGTGCAATTTGTTATCAACTACGAGGAAGGCGGCGAAAGCTGCGTTTTGCATGGCGATCAGGCAGCAGAGGCTTTCTTGTCTGAGGTCGTAGGAGCCGAGCCGCTCCAGGGTGTGCGGCATATGAATATTGAGTCTATTTATGAGTACGGCAGTCGGGCGGGCTTTTGGCGGCTGCACCGGATGTTTACCGATCGCCAGATTCCCGTCACAATCTACGGCATAGCCATGGCGCTAGAGCGCAACCCTGAAGCCGTAGCCGCCATGCTGGAGGCAAACTGGGAAATTGCTAGCCACGGCTATCGCTGGATTGACTACAAGTATTTCAGTGCTGCTGCCGAGCGGGAGCATCTGCAAAAGGCGATCGCCATCCACACGCAGGTGACAGGCTCTCGACCGCTAGGCTGGTATACCGGACGCAACAGCATTCATACTCGTCGGCTTGTGGTTGAAGAAGGCGGCTTTCTCTATGACGCAGATAGCTATGCCGATGACCTGCCCTACTGGCTGCACGACTACGGTAAGCCCCACCTCGTCATTCCCTACACTCTAGACAGCAATGACATGCGCTTTGCTAGCGCTCAAGGCTTCAACTCAGGCGATCAATTTTTCGCCTATTTGAAAGACAGCTTCGACGTACTCTATGCCGAAGGCGAAACTGCCCCCAAAATGATGAGCGTGGGGCTGCACTGCCGCCTTGTGGGCAGACCCGGACGCGCAGCGGCTCTAGGGCGCTTTCTAGACTATGTGAAAGGGCACGATCGCGTCTGGCTGTGTCGGCGGGTTGACATAGCCCGTCACTGGCATGAACACCATCAGCCTAAATCATCAGCCTAAGTGAGGGATGTGGGAGAGTAGAGAGTGGCAGTATAAATTCGAGATAATAGCTTAGGCTTTTCTCTATTCCCCATTCTCTCGCAAAGATTTAGCATGTACTTCACTCTACGAGCGATCGGCTAATGGCTTCTCAAACCCTAACTTCTTTGGGTCATGAAATCTTTCTGGTCAAGGACTTGCTAAATTCTTCTGCTTGCCAGCAGATTATTCAGGTGACTCAGCAGTGCCAGCTTCAGCAAGCCGATATTCTGATTGAAACGGTTAATAATCAGGTTCGGAGTAACGATCTGCTGAGGTTGGGTGGCTCCGATCCGCTCTTACAGTCTGCAAATCAGCTCTTGTTTAGCAAACTGGCGATCGTTCAGCAACTCCTTCAGCAAACCTATGGCGTTAACTTTCCCTTCGCCGAACCCTGCACGGTTTTGCGCTATCAGGAGCAGCAGTTTTACAAGCGCCATATCGATAATATTTTGTTAGGCAGCCGCTTTCAAGAACTTGATCAGGGCATTCCCACCCGCGATATCAGCATTGTCGGCTACCTGAATGATGACTTTGAAGGAGGCGAAACTTATTTCGATCGCCAAGACCTTAAGATAAAGCCAGAAGCCGGGGCAGTTCTGGTTTTCCCGGCATACTACACCCATCCGCATGAGTCGCTGCCTATCCTCAAAGGTCAAAAATACGCGTTCACGAGCTGGCTGTTTCATGGTAATTCAATCTAGATGACGAGCAGTTTAGAGCAGCGCTACCATTTCATGAAAGGATTGCAATGATTTTTGAGATTTTGGGTATTTTTCTGCTGATAGTTGCCAACGGGATTTTCTCAATGTCAGAAATGGCAATTGTTTCAGCCCGTAAAGCCCGCCTCCAGGAGCAGGCCGAGCAGGGAAACGCTGGGGCAAAAGCGGCGCTGAAGTTAGCAAACTCACCCAACAATTTTCTGTCTACGGTTCAGGTGGGCATCACGCTGATTGGCACGCTGACCGGGGTGTTTGGCGGTGCATCCTTCTCCGAGCATCTGGCATTTTATATTGCCATGATTCCAGCACTAAAAGATTCCAGTGAGGCGATCGCCCTTACCCTCGTCGTGCTGATCATCACCTACCTGTCACTGATCATTGGCGAACTGGCTCCCAAGCGTTTGGCGCTGAATAACCCAGAAAAAATTGCGGCGATCGTAGCGGCTCCCATGCAGGTAGTTGCCAAAATTGCCGCTCCAATCGTCTACCTGCTTAGCCTTTCTACCGAGGCTGTTCTAAAGCTGTTTCGTGCCAATGCACCCTCTGAAGAACCTTCGGTAACGGAGGAAGAAATTAAGGTTTTAGTTCGTCAAGGAGCTGAAGCAGGTATGTTTGCTGCCGCCGAGCAGGATATGGTAGAACGGGTGTTTCATCTGGGCGATCAGCAGGTAAACGACCTCATGACTCCCCGCCCTGACATCATCTGGATCGATCTGAATGATTCGGCTGAGGTCATCCGCCAGAAGATGATCGAGTGTCGTCATAGCCGCATTCCGGTCTGCCAAGATGCCTTAGATAACGTCATGGGCATTGCGCATGTTGCCGATATTTTGGCGCGGAGCCTTGCTGGACAGCCGATCGATCTGGTTACTTTACTTCGCCCGCCTCTGCTGATTCCAGAAAGTACCCATGCTCTGAGAGTGCTGGAATTGTTTAAGCAGTCGGGAACGCATATAGCCCTTCCGGTAGATGAATATGGCGTGATTCAGGGGCTTGTCACTCTCAACGATGTCATGGAGGTGATCATTGGAGATGTTCCCTTTGCCGACGATCCGCAGGAGTCTAGCATTATCCGCCGAGAAGACGGCTCTTGGCTGGTAGATGGCATGCTGTCTAGCGACGAGCTGAAAGAGCTAATCGCCGCAGATGAGCTACCCGGAGACGATCGCGGTAACTACCAGACCATTGCGGGTTTTGTGATTATGCAGCTAGGGCATATTCCGCGATCGTCCGACCATTTCACCTGGGGAGGCTTCCGCTTTGAAGTAATGGATATGGACGGCAATCGGGTAGACAAGGTGCTGGTCATGCCTTTACGGCAAGAAGAGCTATCGCTTGAGGGCTAGGGTCAAGCCGTCGGCGATCGCCAGTAGGCTGAGAGTAATTCGCTCATCCTGATGCAGCTTTTGATTAAAGGCGCGTATGGTCTTAGTGCGGCTATCTTGCGTCTGCGAGTCGGCAACTCTGCCCGACCAGAGGACATTATCTATGGCAATCAGTCCGCCCGGACGGACTAACTGTAGCGATCGCTCATAGTAGCCGTCGTAGCTACTTTTGTCGGCATCAATAAAGGCGAAGTCAAAGGTGCCTGCTTCGCCTGCGGCCAGGAGCTGATCGAGAGTTTCGAGCGCAGGGGCAATCCGCAGGTCGATCTTGTCAGCAACTCCTGCCTGCTGCCAGTAGCGCTGGGCGATCGCCGTATATTCTTCGCTGACATCACAAGCAATGAGCTTGCCATCGGGTGGGAGGGCGATCGCGACACAAAGCGAGCTATATCCAGTGAATACGCCAACTTCCAGCGCTTTTTTGGCTCCCATTAGCTGTACCAGCAATCGCATCAATTGTCCCTGCTCAGGTGCAATCTGCATCTGGCTCATAGAGTGAGTTGCCGTTTCTTGCCGCAGGCTTTTCAAAATTTCTGGCTCTCGCAGCGAAACAGAAAGCAAATAATCCTGTAGAGAATCTTCTAAAAAAGTCTTGCCAGCCATCTTGATCTATCCTGACATTTTAAGGACCATACCCAGTCTCACATGCATTAAAAATCGGGCGTTGCTGATCTCTAGGATAATTTTTTGTGTGATGTGGCAACCGCCAAGGCGGTTAGAACGGGGACATTTTGGGTAGGGCGCGAAGCGTCCCACCCTAAATGTCCTAAGCAAACTGGCGATAGCTATGGCATTACGTAATTGAGTTAGGACGAGTTATCTTTTGAGAGCCGCGCTCCGCGCGGCTCTCAAAAGATAACTCGTTGGATCTAATCGCGTAGCGCTATGTACCAGAGGGGCGCAGAGATCAGCCATGCCAAAAATCGCACCTCTTGAAAAGAGGTGCGATGGAAACCCTATGCCATGTCACTTAGATTTTGATGTTCTTGATGCAGCGGTGCGCTGCCTTCTGCTATGCCACCTTAGCGCGACGGCGCTGGCGTAAGAAGAAACCACCCACCGTCATTAATCCCATAACAACGCCAGGTTCAGGAACAGACTCTGTGTTGAAGTTGAACTTGCCTGAGCCTTCGTGGAAAGAGTGATTGTCGGTTTCAAAACCGCCGCCGCCAGCTTGAGAAATGACGATTTTGTTGAAGATATCATCTTCGCTGTCTGCATAGAAATGCACGTAGCCGTTGCCCTGGTAATACTTGCCATTTTGCTGCTTCTGGGCGCCCGCTTCATTGGTGCCAGAATGCAGAGCCGAGTAGGTAGCAAAACCGCCTGCCTGATCAATATCCTTCGTGTTGAAGCTACGAACTAACTTGTCGCCGTTATAGAAAGAGTAAGTGTTTCCCGTATGAGCCGCACCCCAGTTAATCCCAAAATAGTTGAGGTTCTTTGCTAGGTTGATGATGACGTTATCACCCTGAAACGCTGCTAGGTAGCTGGACGTGTTCTTCTCGCCCTCTGCTCCTACGGGTGCCCACATATCTGAGCGGACGCTGCTGCTCTGACCTTTGTTAGAGAAGCTATATTTGGCAAATCCGTCGGTGGGTGCTTTGCCAGAGTTAAAGTCAACGGTCGTAGTACCTTTGAGCTTGGCGAATTCTGAGTACGCACCTTGATTGGTGAGTCCAGTAGTGGGATTTGCGACACCATCCGTGACTTTGAAGGAGAAGGCTTGAGCAGAGTTGGCGGACAGAATGGAAGCGATCGCTGCCAAAGCAGCAATTCCAGCGGTGAGTTGACGAAGCTGCATTTTTTCTGAGTAGGTGAACTGACAATCTCATTATTGACTTCTAACCTCAGCTAAGAGCTGAGCAGAAGCACGGATTTTGCTTTGCTCGCAACTTAATCAAAACTTGATATTTCAGCAATTTTCGGCAATAAAGATTAAGCGTTCAACAAGCTGCTCTTCTCACATTGCCACCCACATTGCCATATTGATCCTAAAATTGACCCTCAATTAGGTTGAAACCTGCGGCGGTAGAATTGCCTTGATACGTTTATACTAATTTGAGTTGGCTAAATTTTAGTTCAACTGCACTTGTGCTGAGCCTTTCAGCTCTTAAAAAGCGCTACGGGTAGGGGCATCTGTCAACAAATCTCAATAAAATTGCTAGATATAGCATCAAAGATCAGTTAATCTTATCTCAACCTTGCACCGGGTCTGAAACCGAGATTGAGAGCTATGTCCTTTGTTGGTCTACATATTCACAGCGACTACAGCCTTTTGGACGGCGCAAGCCAGCTTCCAGAGCTGCTCGATCGCGTCGTAGAGCTGGGGATGCCAGCGATCGCCCTTACGGATCACGGCGTCATGTATGGGGCGATCGAGCTGTTGAAGGAGTGTAAAGCTCGTGGCGTGAAGCCGATCGTCGGCAACGAGATGTACGTAATCAATGGCGACATCACGAAACAGGAGCGCCGTCCCCGCTATCACCAGGTAATCTTGGCAAAGAATACCCAAGGGTATAAGAATCTGGTCAAATTAACCACAATTTCTCATTTGCAAGGCGTTCAGGGCAAAGGCATTTTTTCGCGCCCCTGCATTAACAAAGAGCTGATCGAGCAGTACCGGGAAGGGCTGATTGTCACGAGCGCCTGTCTGGGAGGAGAAATTCCCCAGGCGATCATGCAGGGTAAGCCAGAGATTGCCCGTCGCATCGCCCAGTGGTATCAAGAGCGGTTTGGCGATGACTACTACCTGGAGATTCAGGATCACGGCTTGCAGGAGGAGCGAATTGTCAATCCTGAGATTATTCGCATTGCCCGCGAAATGGACATTAAGCTGGTTGCCACCAACGACTCCCACTATATTTCCTGCTTTGATGTAGAAGCCCATGACGCGCTGCTGTGCATTCAGACTGGGAAGCTGATTAGCGAAGAGAAGCGGCTGCGGTACACGGGCACCGAGTATCTCAAGTCGGCAGAAGAGATGCGTTATCTCTTCCGCGATCACCTGCCGGAAGAGGCGGTAGAGGAGGCGATCGCCAGCACGATGGAGGTCGCCGACAAGATCGAAGAATACGACATTATGGGAAAGCCTCGCATCCCGGAATATTCAGTCCCCGAAGGCTATACCAAAGACAGCTACCTGAGGGCAATTACCCGTCAAGGCTTGATGGATCGCTTTGGCTATGAGTCCTATGACCAGGTAGAACCCTTGTATCAAGAGCGGCTAGAGTATGAGCTGCAAATGATGCACCAGATGGGTTTTGATGCCTACTTTCTCGTGGTTTGGGACTACATCAAATATGCCCGCGATCACGGCATTCCGGTAGGACCAGGTCGCGGATCGGCAGCGGGTTCTCTTGTGGCTTATTCCCTGGCAATTACTAACATTGACCCGGTGCATCATGGCTTACTGTTTGAGCGATTTCTCAATCCCGAACGCTTCTCGATGCCAGATATCGATACAGACTTTTGTATCGATCGCCGCGATGAGGTGATTAGCTACGTGACGGATAAGTATGGGAGCGATCGCGTTGCCCAGATTATTACCTACAACCGCATGACCTCAAAAGCGGTGCTGAAGGACGTGGCGCGAGTGCTGGATATTCCCTATGCGGAGTCCGATCGGATGGCGAAGCTGATTCCCGTTTCGCGGGGTAAACCAGCAAAGCTGAAGGTGATGATTTCAGAGGGCACCCCTGCACCAGAATTTAAGGCGAAGTATGACAATGATCCAAGGGTTCGCCACTGGCTCGATACGGCAATCAAGATTGAGGGCACTAACAAGAGTGTGGGGATTCATGCGGCAGGTGTGGTGATTTCCTCGCATCCGCTGGATGAAGTCGTGCCGCTTCAGCGCAACGCTGATGGCTCTGTGTTTACGCAGTATTACATGGAGGACATTGAGGCGCTGGGGCTGCTGAAAATGGACTTCTTGGGACTCAAGAACCTAACAATGATCCAGAAAGCGGTGGATCTGATTGCCCAAAATCAAAATGTTGTGATTGATCTCGATCATTTGTCTCTGGACGATCCAAAAGTTTATAAGCTGCTGTCGCAAGGCAACCTAGAAGGTATCTTTCAGCTTGAATCTTCAGGAATGCGGCAGATTGTCCGAGATCTAAAGCCGTCCGGATTGGAAGACATCTCTTCGGTACTGGCGCTGTATCGACCGGGACCGCTGGATGCAGGGCTGATTCCCAAGTTCATTAACCGTAAGCATGGGCGAGAAAGAATTGAGTACGAACACCCAATCCTAGAAACCATTCTCAACGAAACCTATGGGATTATGGTCTATCAAGAGCAGATTATGAAGATCGCTCAAGATATGGCGGGCTATTCCCTAGGGCAAGCCGATCTGCTGCGGCGAGCAATGGGCAAAAAGAAAAAGTCGGAGATGGAAAAGCATCAGCAGATCTTCATTGATGGGGCGGGCAAAAACGGCGTTAAGGCAAAAGTTGCCACCGATTTGTTTGAACAAATGGTGATGTTTGCAGAATATTGTTTGAGCTATGAAATGCCCGTACTCACCGTTGAATATGGCGCTTTGCCGATCGGTAAAATTGTCGAGAATCAGGTTCAATGCACGGTTTACAGCGTTAACAATCATGGCTACATCTATACTCAACCGATCGCCCAATGGCACGATCGCGGGCAGCAAGAAATCTTTGAGTATCTGTTAGAAGATGGCTCAATTATTCAGGCAACCAAAGATCACAAGTTCATGACAGAAGCGGGACAAATGCTGACGATCGATGAGATTTTCCAGCGAAACCTGGACTTGAAGCGGGTGGAAGTGCGATCGCCCGTTCTTGCGGGTCGGTAATATGGGAGATAGTTTACTCAATCCTCTCAGAGACTCTATGGTGTTTTCTCCGCCCCAACTCAAGTCGCTGCTGTGCCTGACAGACGATGAATACTTTCTCCTGTGTCAGGCAAATCCTGACCTAAGAATTGAGCGTAACTCTAGCGGAGATTTAATTATCATGTCCCCTACAGGTGGTGAAACGGGTCATCGGAATATTGAAATTTCCTTTCAGGTACAAGCCTGGAGTCGAACAAACGATTTAGGATTTGCTTTCGATTCCTCTACGGAGTTTAAAATGCCCGGAGGCGCGAACTATTCTCCTGACGCAAGCTGGGTGAGGCGCGAACGCTGGAATGCCCTGACTCCAGAGCAAAAGCGCAAATTTCCGCCGTTGGCTCCTGACTTTGTGATTGAATTGCGATCGCCCTCTGATTCCATCGGCACGCTGCGCGTCAAGATGCAGGAATATATCGATAACGGCGTACGGCTGGGCTGGTTGATTGATCCCAAAAATCGGCAGGTGGAAATTTATCGATTAGAACAGGAAGTTGAGGTTCTCAAAAATCCTGAAACGCTTTCTGGTGAGGATGTATTACCCGGCTTTGTGCTGGATTTGAAACCTATTTTTGCAGATGTTGAATAACTTATTAAGTAACTTATAAATAGCTATGGTTAAAATTATTAGTCGTCAATCTTTAGGGATGCAAGCTGTTTATGACATCGGCGTTGAACGAGATCATAACTTTGTTTTAAGTAGCGGTTTGGTTGCCTCTAACTGCTTCAATAAATCTCACTCGACCGCCTATGGCTATGTCACCTATCAGACGGCATATCTTAAGGCAAACTACCCGGTTGAATACATGGCGGCTCTGCTCACCTGTAACAGCGGTGATCAAGACAAAGTGCAGAAATATATTGCTAGCTGTGTCAACATGGGCATCCAGGTGGAGCCGCCGGACATCAACCGATCGGGCGTAGACTTTACCCCCCTACAAACCACCATTTTGTTTGGGCTGTCGGCAGTACGGAATGTGGGAGAAGGGGCGATCGAACATCTGCTGATTGCCCGTGAAGAGGGTGGCAAGTTCAAATCTTTGGCGGATTTGTGCGATCGCGTGGATTCTCGCACCGTTAACCGTCGAGCCTTGGAAGCACTAATTCAGTGCGGCGCGTTAGATAGTTTAGAGAGTAACGAAACCAATCGAAATCAGCTCATTCAAGACTTGGAGCTGTTGCTAGAGTGGGCACAATCTCGCGCCAAAGATCGGCTGATTGGACAGGGCAATCTGTTTGATTTGTTTGGGGGTGCGACTGCCGCTTCTAACAAGTTTGAGACGGCTCCTAAAGCACCTGCCGTACCCGACTATCCGCCTCAAGAAAAGCTGCGTTTAGAAAAAGAGCTTTTGGGTTTTTATATCTCAGACCATCCGCTGAAGTCAATTCAGCAGGCGGCTAGAGTCCTGGCACCGATCAACCTTAGCGATTTGAATGACAAACCCGAAGGCGTGATGCTGAGCGCGATCGCCATGGTCAGCACCATTAAACCGATCGTGACGAAACGCGGCGACAAAATGATGGCGCTGCAAATTGAAGACCTGAGCGGACAGGTTGAGGCGGTGGTCTTCCCAAAATCCTTTGAGCGGATTGGCGAACTGTTGCAGGTCGATGCGCGGCTGATGCTCTGGGGCAAAGTAGACAAGCGAGACGATCGCACTCAGTTCATCATTGAAGATGCAGAGCCGATCGATGATGTCTGCATGGTGATGGTGGATCTAGAGCCGCAGATTGCCGGAGATGTCGTGAAGCAACATCACTTGCGCACGGTATTACTAGAGCAGCGCGGCGATGAGGATAAAAGCAAGATTCCGGTGATTGCGGTAATTACGGGGAACGATCGCCGTGAGCTAGTGCGGCTGGGGGCACAGTTTCGAGTCCAAGACCACCAAGCAACGGTGAGTGCGCTAATGAAGGCAGGATTTCAAGCTCGAACCGAGCCGCTTGTTCAGGCATCCTAACGATTTCCTATCCACAATAGACCTCTTGCAGATTAAAGTTTTGGGATTAGGTTTAGTGGGGACTGCGCCTCCACTAAACCTAATTTGCAAGATGCCTATTAACTAAAACGGCTGATCTAGAAGATCGATCGCAAAGTCTTCCTATTTTCCCCATAGCGCTACGCGCTCAGATCCAATTAGGACTTACGCAGAGGAGATGGTGGTGGAGAGCCGAGATGCGTGGTCAATTGCTAGAGTCAGGGTATGAAAGAAACTGTCACTCGGCTGGACTAATGTCAATATCTGCTCGTCAGCCAGATCAATTATAGGTTGACTAATTTCGCAGACCACAGCGAGAAGTTTTCCCACGACGAAATTAATCGATATCTAGGTGGGGAGAAAATAACGCCTCGTCTGGTGTGGGAAAACGTTAGCTCTCAGGTGATCCAGACTTCCACGGGATATCTGTTGTTTGACGACACAGTGCTCGACAAGCGCCACTCCTTTGCAATTGACCTAGTCCGACGGCAGTACAGTGGCAATGCTCATGGAGTCCTTAAAGGGATTGGAGTGGTCACTTGCGTGTACGGCAATCCAGAGTTGGATCAATTCTGGGTCATTGACTACCGGATTTACGACCTAGTGGGAGACGGCAAACGTAAGCTCGATCCTGTCAGCGAGATGTTGAGCCATACGGTCTATCACAAACAACTGCCGTTTCAAGCCGTGCTGATGGACACTTGGTATGCCACCAAAGACCTAATGCTGTTGATTGAGTCCCTCCAAAAGGTTACTACTGCCCGCTCAGAGACAATCGCCATGTTGATGAATCAGGAGGGCAACAGTCCTACCAACGAGTGGATTCCCTCAACTGGAGTCAGAGTGAACTGAGGCAGGGTAAGCGCATTACAATCAAAGGCTTTCCTAAAGACCACAAAGTGCAGTGTTTCCGGGTTGAGGTGTCCACCCACCGCACGGACTTCGTTGTGACCAACGATTTGGCTCAAGATTCTACAGAAGCCGCACAACAGGCCTGTGGCTTGCGTTGGAAGATTGAGCAACTGCATCGTGAGACTAAGCAGGTCACTGGCTTAGAGGCTTGCCCGTGCCGCAAAGCCCGGATTCAGCGCAGCCACATTGGCTGTGCCTTTCTGGTTTGGGTGCGGCTTAACGCTTTGGCAAAGCAGGCAGGGCAGACTATCTATCAACTTAAACATGGCTTGCTCGAAGAGCTGAAGCACGAAGCATTTCAAGAGCAATTAAAGAGCAAGTCAGCCGCTCAGGTTGTCTATGTGGATGAAGCAGGCATTGATAACCGAGAGGAGCATCCCTATGGCTACTGCGAGATTGGGCAACGCTTTAGTGCAACTCAATCAGGCAAACGCACCGAACGAGTCAGTTGGCTTGCCGCGCTCAAGTAAGGGGAGATCTTTGCCCCGATGACCTTTACAGGAACCTATAATCGAGATTTATTTGAGTTGTGGTTAAAGGACTGCCTGCTGCCAAAATTGCAAAGTGGAGATGCGATCGTCATTGACAATGCGAGTTTCCATCACTCTGCCTATATTGAGCAGATCGTGGCAGCCGCCGGATGTGAACTCTGGTATCTGCCTCCCTATTGCCCAGATTTGAACGATATCGAGCATTGGTGGAGTGTACTGAAAAACTGGATGAGACAACGATGGGATGAATTTGATAGCTTCCGAGATTGCGTGGATGCTGCTTTTAACGAGCGTCCTAACGTTTACCCGTAGTGCTATAGAACAAATCTCTGGCTATAGTTTCAGTCTTCTTGCAGGGAAGTGCTGATGAAAGTCCTTGAGTCGAACCCAACCGCAACCGCGGAACAAGTGGCGTTTCAGTCCCCTTGCAGGGAAGTGGTGATGAAAACTTAACATTTCAAGAGTTGTTGATTCTATTTAATACAAGCGTTTCAGTCCCCTTGCGGGGCATTAGCCAGAACAAGCTGGCAGTCGCACTTGGAATCGATCGCTCTGCGGTATTCAAGTGGGTTCATGATCAGCGAGAGCCGACTTCTGAAACGATCGTGGAAATCGTCAAAGTTTTGAAGCAACTTGATCCCGATGCAGCACAAGAATTTGTTCAGCTTTATTTAGGCAACCTGCTATGGCAACCGCCAAGGCGGTTAGGACGGGGACATTTAGGGTGGGGCGCGAAGCAGCCCACCCTAAATGTCCTAAGCAAACTGGCAACAGCTATAGAAGCCTCAGAGAAACTAGAGAATGAATAGGGCAGACGCTTTGACGCGATCGCCGAACCCTATTGCTCACAAGCCCATGCTCACAGGTCATCCTGGCTTAGGCAACAGACCATAGACTCCCCAAATTGCCATTGCCCGCAGATAGTGGCTCGCGCGGAAGGTTTGAGCCGCGGTGATTGCCTCCGGCGTACGAAACTGTAGCCCATGCTCATACACTTGCTGCACTACGGCTTCTGTGATCTGCATCGCCTCATCGCGCATTCCCATCTGCACCAAGAAAGCTGCCAAACCAAAGTTGATGCCTGTCCAAACTTCTAGCGGGTGCGTATCTTTGGGATTGACAGGCGACCCATCCAGCTTCACTCCATTAGCGGCTCCTAGCTTACCGTCGTGAAACTTGAGAAAGCAGGAGTCGTAAATGGTTGCTAGCGCTGACTGGGCACAGGCGATCGGCACCACGTCGGGCAAGCCCAGCAGTCGCGCATAGAACTGACCGCAAAGCTGATCAGCCATCACCACATCGGAACCGCTGTCGCTATCCAGTCGGTAGTATTCTCCATTCCAGAGTTTTTCCTGGTAGATGGGACGAGATTGATCCAGCCAGGTTTGGTAGATCGCGATCGTCTCCTCCAAAGATGCGATCGCGATCTCTGCCACCGGATGCTTGATTAGGACTTGAGCAATGGCGATCGCGGCTTCCAAAGCCGCAATCCACAGACCGCCGCAATAGGCGCTCACGCCTTGCAATCGCCAGTCATCGAAAGTTTGGTCAGGTGCGCCTGAGTTTTCGGGAATGCCGTCGTTGTCTAGGTCAAAAGTTTTGAGGTAGGCGATCGCCGCCGTCACGGCTGACCAACACTCTGCCAAGAACGCATAGTCTGTGCTGCCCGTTAGCACAAAGTCGCGGTAGACCTGAAGCACAAAATCGCTGCCCAAATCCTTCCAGAGATTGCAGTCCTGGTAGCTGGTGTAGTTGGTCTTTTCCCAGACATGCTCGTTGGGTGCGCCCAGATCGTGGGGAGTGGCGTTTTTAGCTTTGCGCAGGGCTTCGGGACTAGGCTTGCCGATCGTATAGTAGTAGCCAATTGTGCGAGTGCGATTGTCCTCGGTCGGAATAGCGCGGGCAAAGGCGCGCAGAATCGCTTTGTCTAGGTCAGGGAACAGCATGAGCAGGGCAAAAGAGCCGTAGAGCCTCACATCTAGGCTTTCGTACCAGCGATAGTCCAGGCATTCCAGCACGGCAAATTGCCCGACCGGATCGCGATCGCTTGCCGCGCTCCACAGCGTCCCGCCGCTGGTCAGGTCGTATAGCTCGTTAAACAGCGCCATTTTGAACCAGTCCGGCAGGTCAGCCCGATCGAGAATCGGCTGCTGCCACTGTTGAATCTGCTGCTGCCAGGAGAGATGATTTTGCAGCGCAGTCTGAGCGATCGCCCAGGCATTTCGTCCATTGCGCCCAAAGAAATCGGTGTAGCGACGGTAATAAATCACCCCTTCGGCAAACTCTGTCACCGGAAAATCCCACGCCACCGCGAAGGGAATCTGTCGGGTTTCGCCAGGGGCTAGGGTGAAGCGCAGGGCGATCGCCCCAGCAACCCGTTCGCCTTGAGCTGCGGGCGTTGCGTCAGCAACATTGGGTAAGGAGCCGTCTTGAGAAAACGATTGCCAGACTTCGGCTCCGTCTCCTGCTGGATTCCAGCGCATATGGTGAAAGACTTCGACGTTAGCAGCTTCCGCCAGAATTGCCCACTGCCCTTCGCCTTCGGCAGGACTCTCAGATAGATTGCCACCCATGAGGCATCCTACATAGTCCGCTTCAGCACGCCACTGATTAACATTGCCTTGGCTTTCGCCTAGACGCGGCTGATACTCATAGACCGGACTGCCATCATCTCGCACCTTCACCTCTGGAGACTTCTGGCTATTGGTAAACCAGCCCACCATGTTTTCCCAGGTCAGCATGATGCTAAGCGTGAGGGGGCGATCGCTAGGATTATGCGCCGTCCACTGAAACAGCGCCACCGGATAGCTGGTTTCCTGGTAATTCTCTGCCCAAATCGGGGAAAATTGCTCACAGGTCAGCTCCGCCTGAAGCACATTTCGGTAGACAAACCAGCTTCGCGGATACAGCGCCGAATACTCGCCTGTGGAGCGATCGGGCAACCCTTCACCTGCCGCCTGACTCGCCGGATAAGGAGTCCAGGACGGTAGCTCTGTTTCAGGAATCTCCGTTGAGAGGGCATAAGCCTGAGTTTGCTCATCTGCTTGCTCAAAAATGCTGAACTGACAGGCAGACATATTGCGAAACAGATGTTCGCCACCGTCAATATGCCAGAGATTAAAATCACCGCGAGACGATCGCCCCACACAGCCTGCCCCAAAACCGCCCAAGGGCATCCCATGCCATGCGCCGTCATCAATATTGCTGGAATAGCGCACGGTGTAGGGATTCGTCCAGCCTAGCCCGATCGCCCGACTCCAGGCACAGCTTGGAATATTGGGATTTGCAGATGTCGTAGAGGAGTAGGATTCAGTCATTTCATAATTTTGCTGAGTCTTATGATTTTACTGAGTCGTGGCTCTCAGAAGCGGAAAGATGCTGATTATCGATCTTCACCAGCGGATTCCAAAAATCTACGGTATTCTTATCGGAATACGTTACATTGCTGAACTGTAACGGTTAAAATCTGGGTATGGCTGTCGCCAGTTTGCTTAAGACATTTTGGGTGGGGCGTAAAGCACCCCACTCAAAATGTATCCTTTGTAACCGCCTTGGTGGTTGCTATACATTGATAGACTTCTGGGATAAAATTCTGGTCAGAAAATTACGCCTTCTATCG
Source organism: Drouetiella hepatica Uher 2000/2452 (assembly GCA_019359505.1). Lineage (GTDB taxonomy): Bacteria > Cyanobacteriota > Cyanobacteriia > Elainellales > Elainellaceae > Drouetiella > Drouetiella hepatica. Next base: position 262,261 of record JAHHHD010000002.1, read on the forward strand.
CTGAGAACTCTAGCCCCTTGTGGACTCTACCGATAAAACCATGCAGATTATTTCGTCGCATTGCCCTGAGACAGGAACCATGCAGCCCTCAGCCAAGGGATCACAACTGGCAGCCCATTCGCCAGAGCCAATGTTCTACTATTTTGCCTATGGCTCCTGCATGTGCCCAGTTGATTTGAAGCGATCGCTCGACGAAAACACCCATGATTACGTAGTAGGTACAGCGACGTTGAGGGGCTACCGACTGGGTTTTTTCCGGCGATCGCAGCGGCGCAACTGTGGCGTACTAGATATTGTCAGAGATAGCGGCTCCGTAGTAGAAGGCGTGCTATATCGGCTGCCCATGCGACTAAGCGATCGTCTGGATGAGCGAGAAGAAGGCTACAGCCATGAGGCGATCGAGGTTCATAGCCAGGGACAGCGATTCGTCAATGTCAGAACCTACACGGTGATTGAGAAGCTTTCTGAAGAACATGCGCCCAATGACTGGTACTTCAGCGTGGTGTTGCGCGGCGCAGTTACCTGTGGCTTGCCAGAGCAATATTGCTGGAATTTGTTCCATCATATGCATCAGCTTCAGCAGCGAGACTCTAGTCCACCTCAGATGCTGCAAGTAGTGTAGCCCTAACTCTCAGGCTCTATGTTGCGGTTCTCAATGATTCCTGAGATGCGTCATGAGCCGCGTTAGGATATTTACGTTGATCTATCGATTTAACAGTGCAGCCTTTTGAAACTCCGAAAGCTGCCTCCAGAAATCTGAAACAAGCTACTATCAGCACTGATCTTTAGAAAACCTACAGCACATCGGATTTACCGATCGAGCTTAAAGTTGCCCCTCTGCTGCTCCCTCACATTCGAGCATTCAAGTTATTTGGAAGCGCTGCATCAGTGAAGCTGAATTTATTTCAGTAGAAATTTGATACAAATGCTACTTCAAGTTCAGTAGAGCTACTGAAAAAATATTTCTCTTAAACTCTCCAAACCCCTAGAAACCCTGAACTTTACTCTATCTACACGATCGGTGGTGATCACCTGAAGAGTCAGGGAATGATGAATACATTGAACCACCATCGGAACTATACCGAATCGGTGGCTAGTATCGCAAATGCAAGGATGGGGGTGTCATGTTAAACCCTGATATGAAGTTGTCTTGTCGGTTAGATCATGAACCCACATCTGAATGGGAGCAACAGCGGCTGAAAATACTAGAAAAAATGGGGTTGCTAGAGCTGGAAAGCGTTCCAGTTTTTGAAGAAGCAACCCAAACGGCTGCCCATTTTCTAGATATGCCCATCTGCATTTTGGGCGTATTGGATAGCGATCGCCATCTATTCAAATCTGCTGTGGGTTTGTCTCGGATTGGGCTAATGAACAGCATGGCTAGCTCTCGTCAGTTGCCACGCGCAGAATCTTTCTGTACCTATGTTGTGGACAGTCAGCAAGTTTTAGCTATTTCCGATACCACCGCCAACCCCGTTTTTGCCAATAGTTTGCTGACGCAGCGCTATGGCATTTACTCTTACTTGGGCGTGCCTTTGATGACCTCAGAAGGGCATTGCATCGGGACTTTGGCGGTCATGGGGCTAAGCCCTCGCGGCTTCACCCACAAAGAAATTGAGCTATTGCAGCTCACGGCCCGCTGGAGCATGAGCGAATTTGAGCGCGATCGCCTCCTCAAGCTGTCTCAGGGGGCGCACCTGCCAGCCGTCCTATCTAATCTCAATCCCAGTCCCAAAAATTTAGAAATTCCATCTTCTGCCCTACAGACTTCTGCCAAGACCGATCTGATTTCACAAATGACTCAGGAACTCTGTACGCCTCTCACCTCAATCTTGGGGATGGCGCGTGTTTTGAGTCAGGGCATCTATGGTTCGCTCTCTAGTAAGCAAAAAGAATATATTGAAATCATTCACAATAGCGGGCAGTATTTACTTTCTTTAGTCAATGAAATTATAGAATTAGGCGCACTAGACGACAGTACGCGATCGCTTAACCTCAGTCCAGTCGATATCGAAATGCTGTGTCAACAGGCGATCGCCGCTCTTAACCAGGCGGTTCAACGCCGAGAACAGCAGATTCAGCTAACGATAGAACCCGGCAACCGCGTTTGGCTACTGGACAAAGACAGGGTGCGCCAAATGCTCTATCATCTGGTCTTCAGCGTTGTTCAGTCCTCCAGTGCCGATAGCGTCATTCGGATTCATGTTTCTCGTCGTCACAGTTCTCTCAACCTGACTATATGGACTTCTCACCCCTGGCTGGGGGATGGCTTACCTCAAGCAGAGCTTGTGGCGCTACATTCGTCCTCAGCTCCTCCCAGCAGCCTCACGCGAGGTCATGTTTTGGAGCGATCGATTGAAGATGAGCTAAGAGAACCCTCTTTCAGCGGACAATCGGTTCAAGAATCTACCGTGCAGGAGTTAACGGAGCTATTGAAGTTAGATGGCTCACGTCAGAGCCTGGGGCTGAGTCTAAGCCGTCAGCTGGCAGAGATGCATGGAGGGTCAATATCCATTCGCGGTTCCGCAGAAGATGGCTACCGCTATGTGATTAAGCTGCCCCAGATGCAGGCTGAAAAAGAAGATTAAGGGGAGAGGCGTTCGATCGAGCCTCGGTAGTCCTAAACAAGTAAGGATAAGTTGTAGTGGTGAACAAAGTACCAGATTGCACCGATGTGATTCTCTGTTTTTTTGGAAAATGATAGGGTCTTGCGAACCAGCCTTGAAACTCGTTGCCGTAAGGTACAGTTAGACCGTTCAATGTAGCTGGTTTTGCCACTCTTTTCGCCGACACTTTGATGCCGCTTGCTGGGGAATACCTCATCACAAGCTGACCAGAAATCGGTATAGGAGCACACTGACGAATACAGGCTCGGTAAGGCATTCCACAAGCCTTGTGCTCTCTCACGACTACGCGAGCCAACATATACCCCTACAATTTCTCGTGTTGCCACATCCAAAGCAAGTCAAATCCATTGTTTGTTCCCTTTGTTGCCGACAAATGGCCACATCTCGTCACACTGAATCGTCGAACGCCCTTTTTTTACCGACACCTCGACCTGTTGAGGCACTGCCTCATATTTGGCATTGACATCGCTTATCTCAGAAAGAGACTTTGGTAAGTCCTTGGCTGCATTCGAGAGCGGCCAGAGATCGAAAAAGTTGATGTTGACCCAGATGAAGTTTTTAGAGATGTGTGCGATCGCTCTCTAGAGCGTGAGGTCGTTCTGTGACTGAAGTAATGCCTACATTTGCATAATGTATTAACAGCCGATGAATTAGGAGATTACTGCCTTTTAAGCATTGTCCTTTAGATACTGAGCAATATCATCTGTCATTCGCGTCAGCGCCACTTCGGTACTGAGACGAATCCGATCGTCTCGCAGCGTAATCAAAACCTTGGCAGCGAAAGGGCTTGACCAGATATTCGGGTTGCAGAATACCTCTAAGAAAACCTCGCCCGTATGTCGATACTCCATGGGTTTCTGCGGCTTGGGCTTGTTGCCGCTTCCTGCACCCTGCGCCGTGACCTTGAGGCTATCCATGAGGGAGGCGATCGCTCCTTGCAAATCCCGCGCCGATTCAGGTGTAAAGCTAAAGGAGACGGTTCCTTCTGGAAGGTTCAGGCGAAATTGAGAGGATGACATACTCATTGATTTCAGCGAATTGACTCGTTTATGGCAATCGTCAAGGCGGTTAGGACAGGGACATTTTGGTGGTGCTTCGCGTCCCACTAAGATGTCCTAAGCAAACTGGCGACAGCTATACCCATATTAAAGGGCTGAGGGGCAGTTCTAGGATTGATGTTAATTTATTGGCGATTGGTGGCGATTGGGGTCTAGCTTATCCCGCAGTTCGTCCTTGATACGATTCAAAATGGATGCCTCATCCAGGGAGGACAGAATCCGGCTAACGAGCGCTTTTGGAGTCTCATCGCCCCAAGATGCGCCGTTCGCCAGATAGGTTTTCGCCACTTGTCCAATGATGTGGGTAGAAACCCCCGCCACCCCCGCCTGCGTAATCGCTATGGAGAGATAGGGCGCAAGAGAAAGTCCGCCTGTCGCAGGAGCTGATAACCCCAGTAAACTCTTGAGAGAACCTAGCCCTAGGGTAGCGATCAGTTCGCTCACCGTAATGCCACCCATGCTAAGAGCAATTTTTTGGAGTAACCCGACGGCTCCTTGCTGCGTCAAGGGAAAGCCATAGAGCCGAGATAGCGTCAGGATAAGGGCAATATCAACGATCGTAGCGCTGAGCAGATCAAGAACGGTGACAGGATTGAGGGCGATTGCCACAGCTTTGGTCATCACGGCATTCCAGATGACTTGATTGGCGGTGCGATCGCGGATCTCTAGCTTACGCTGCACCAACTGTTCGTTCACGTCATCGGTGTAGAGCATGGTGTTGAGCGCCACCAAGGCTTTACCCTCCCGCTGCAAGATTTCCAGGATTTTGAGCTTCACGCCTTGCACATCCGGAACACCGCGACCCATGCGGGCGATTAGCGTCCCATCTTCTCGTCTGACTGCTCTGGCCATTAACGGTGAGGCAGCCGCCATCACGATCTCATCGGGCGAAAGAAGTTCCTTAACGCGATCGTCCCGGATTTTCTCATAAATCACTCGGCGATCGGCTTCCGGGTACTGATCCATTTTGTTGAGCACCAGTAAAATGGGCTTGCTGGCTTTGCGGAGTTCCGACAGTGCCTCAAACTCAATGCGAGTCATGTCTCCGGCAATGACAAACAAAATTAGGTCAGCGTGCTTTGCCAACTGCCGTGCCATAACCTCGCGGGTTTCGCCATCTACTTCGTCAATACCTGGCGTATCGATTAGCTCAACCTGTGAGTTGCCCAACCCAGGCAGAGAAACCCGCCAGAATTCACCTTCAGGCTTAGCGCTCCATTGAGCCGTTTGAACCTGCTGCGTTACCCCATGCACTGCGCCTGTTTCAAAGACTTCTTGCCCCAACAGCGCGTTGAGCAACGAAGATTTGCCCCGTCCCACCATACCAAATACGGCAATATGGACCACCTGGCGATCGAGCTTATCTAGCATAGTTTCCAAACTATGAATCTCTGTTTCTAAGCCTGACTGTTCTCTGGCGCTGAGATCCAGATTGCCGATCAACTCCCGCAACACCTCTTGCGCCTGTCGGTAATTCAGCTCTGCCTGAAGATCGCTAAAGTCTTGAATCGTATCGTCTAACTCTCGATCGAGTTCGCTATCGGGCATGGCGATCGTCAATTTGAGACAGGTATCCACGTCAATCATACCAATTTCGTTGGTTGCGATAGTCTGGCGGGTTCATCACATGGATCTATCGCATGGGTCTATCGCAATCCTTCTCACAAATAATTTAGGATCGCTTTAGGGCTGACATAAAAAATGACTGAATGCGTTACTGCATCCAGCCATCTCTTATAGCTCAAGTTGAGATGATGAGAGCTGACCTAAGGCGATCGCCCTCCATTATCTACAGCTATCTACAGCGCTAATAGAACCTACCACAAACCTCGAACGGGAGCAGCGCTGCTTCCACTCGTGCCGTACTGTCCTGAAGAAGATCCGCTTGTGCCTGTCGAGCGATTGTAAGTGCCTGATCCTGTCGAGCCACCATAAGTGCCTGACGTTCCCCCTGTCGAAGGAGTGGTATCAGCGGCGGGGTTGGTGTCAGGATTCGTTTCGCTGGGTGTAGGTGAAGCAGCCCTAGGAACAGTCGTATCGGCTCCTGTACCGCTGGTACCGTTGCCCATTGAGCCACCTGAACCTGAGGTACCACTTGAACCTGACGTTCCCCCTGTCGAAGGAGTAGTATCAGCGGCGGGGTTGGTGTCAGGATTCGTTTCGCTGGGTGTAGGTGAAGCAGTCCTCGGAACAGTCGTATCGACTCCTGTACCGCTGGTACCGTTGCCCATCGAGCCACCTGAACCTGGTGTTTCATTCATGTTGCCCATGCTGCCGCCGCTGGGCTGGGGAGTACCCATGTTGCCAGTGCCCGGTGTGCCAGTACCATCAGGAGTGGTATTGCTATCTCCTGCGGAACCGCCTGAGTTGCCCGCACTGCCTGCGCCATCACCTGCGCCGTCTGAGCCGCTACTTTGAGCTAGAAGCTGCCCCATATTGGATGAACTTTGACCCAAGGCTGAGTAAGTCTGGGTATTAGCCAATGCTAGAGCAGGAAGGCTAATCAGAGCGCTAATGCTCGCAAACCCGATAGCGCCCGCAAATTTCTTGATCATGGATTGGCTGTTTGTTGAACTCATGGGTATCTTCCTTTGAATTTATGATGTGAATCTCAAGCTGCACCTGCATACTGGCTGAAAACTGCACAGCTAAGCAGTCGCAGAATGCGAACTTAAGCTGCAACTGATTTCTAGAATGCTCTACGGTAGGCGATCGTCTCTATGCGACCGCCTTAATGCAACTCTCAGATGCGATCGCAGCAAGTGCGTCACTGCGATTTTGTTGCAGTGATTGCACTATAACGAAGCGAATGGGCTTTAATAATCCTTCTAAAGAGATAAGTCGCTCTATGCCCTTAAGCTAGGCTTAGCATCATGCCATTCCCTGCCGTTTTCCCACCAATCGATCGCGCAAATGTTTGATCCGATCGCGCATTTTCGCCGCCTCTTCAAACTCCATCTTCTTCGCCGCTTCTTTCATTTCGGCTTCTAGTTTGACAATTAAGTCAGGAATATTTTCCAGCGGCAAATCATAGGAATGCTCATAGGCTTCGTCTAGCTCTTGAGCCGTCAGCTTGCGAGAGACTTCAAGATACTTCAGGATAGAGTTGCTCGATCGCTTGATGATGGACTTGGGCGTAATATTGTGTTTTTCGTTGTACTCTATCTGAATTGCGCGACGGCGATCGGTTTCGCTAATGGCTTTTGCCATGCTTTTCGTCAGGTTATCTCCGTAGAGAATGGCTTTCCCTTCCGTATGTCGAGCTGCGCGTCCGATAGTTTGAATCAGCGATCGCTCTGCTCGCAGGAATCCTTCTTTGTCAGCATCTAGAATTGCAACTAAGGAAACCTCTGGCAAGTCCAAACCTTCCCTCAGAAGGTTCACGCCAATCAGCACATCAAAATCTCCGTTGCGGAGATCCTGCAAGATCTCAATGCGCTCGATCGAGTTAATTTCTGAGTGCAGGTATCGAACTCGAACCGCTCTCTCTTGCAGGTACTCCGTCAAGTCTTCTGCCATGCGCTTAGTCAATGTCGTGACTAAGACACGCTCATTTTTAACCGTGCGCTCCTGAATTTCTCCAAACAGGTCGTCAATTTGTCCCTCAGTTGGCCGCACAAAGATTTCTGGGTCAATTACGCCTGTTGGACGAATCACCTGCTCTACAACTTTTCCAGTGCCAGAAATATATTTTTTGACTTCATCCTTACCTTCGCCCTCAATATCAAACTTGCCGCCTGAGATCTCCAGCTCCCAGTTTCCTGGCGTAGCAGACACAAAGATACACTGATTTACCTTCTCCCAAAATTCCTCAGACTTAAGAGGTCGGTTGTCAGCAGCGCTAGGCAGCCGGAATCCATGATCAATCAGCGTCATTTTGCGGGAGCGATCGCCGTTGTACATGCCCCGGATCTGCGGAATCGTCACATGCGACTCGTCAATTACCAGCAGCCAGTCGTCTGGGAAGTAGTCCAGCAAACACTCTGGCGGGGTTCCGGCGACTCGTCCTGTCAGATGTCGCGCATAGTTTTCTACGCCGTTGCAGTAGCCAACTTCCCGCAGCATCTCCAGATCGTACCGAGTCCGCTGCTCTAACCGCTGTGCCTCCAGCAGCTTGTTCTCTTTCTCCAGAAAAACGAGCTGGTCTTTTAGCTCCTGCTCAATGTCGTTACAGGCTTCCTCTAGCCGATCTTCTGGCGTCACGAAGTGGCGCGCCGGATAGACATTCAGCGCATCCATGCTTTGTATTGTTTCGCCCGTAATCGGGTCAATGTAGCGAATCGCCTCAATTTCGTCCCCGAAAAACTCAATGCGGATTAGCCGATCTTCGTATGCTGGCCCAATCTCCAGCACATCTCCCTTCACCCGAAACCGACCGCGCCCCACGTCCAAATCGTTCCGCTCGTACTGCACCGACGACAGATCGCGCAACACCTGTCGCTGATCTAGCTCCATGCCCACCCGAAAAGGGATAGCGGCTTTTAAATATTCGGATGGCGTACCCAAGCCGTAGATGCAGCTAATCGAGGCAACTACAATCACATCTTTGCGCTCAAACAGCGATCGCGTTGCCGAGTGCCGCAGCATATCGATTTCGTCGTTGATCGAAGCCGTCTTGGCAATGTAGGTATCCGTCACCGGGATATAGGCTTCCGGCTGATAGTAGTCGTAGTAACTGATGAAATACTCGACGGCGTTATCCGGGAAAAACTCTCGTAGCTCGTTGCAGAGCTGCGCGGCAAGCGTCTTGTTGTGTGCCAGAATCAGCGTCGATTTACCCACATTCTGAATCACGCGGGCGGCAGTATGGGTTTTGCCCGTACCCGTCGCCCCCAGCAGGGTTTGATACCGCTCTCCTGCATTCAAGCCTTTCGTTAGATAGGCGATCGCTTTAGGCTGATCGCCCATCGGTTCAAACGGAGCCTGGATATGGAACTCTGTCATTGTTGCGCCGCCTCAAGAGTCATCAAGCTACAGTCTTGCTGTCTATATGCTTACTATGATGACGGATTTCTCTAAACTTGTAGGATGAACGGGCTATGGTTACAGAACCACAAAGTAAATGGGCTTGTAGGCTCGAATAAATTTTGTCATCTTATCCCGTTCATCTTTCGTGGGAGTCGCAAAGCAGCCCGATGTCCCAGTATTGGCATCTTGGCTGAATGCAGATGGATCATAATGAATGCCGATGCCCGATCGCTCAGTCTTGAAGGTCGGAGTCACAGCAGACCAGGCACCGCCAAACTCACCCGGAGCGCTTTCGTCCACACTTCCAGGCAAATCGAAAGTATAGATGCCAAAGGGAAGCGGCGTTGCTGAACCCGCCACATGAGAGGGCGTTTGCTTACCCACCCGTCCCGAAATGCCGCGCACCGTTTGAATAATTTGATCGCTGCCATTCAGTAGTTCTGTTCTGTAGACTCTCAAACCGCCCCCAATCGTATCCGGAGTGCGGGTTGCAATCACCTTAGCCTTCCCCACCGAGGCAGCGTGGGGGACGAGAAAACTGGTAGCAACCCAGCGGTTAAGCCCAATTTGTGCCCAGGTTATTCCTCCCGCCGTCACAGGGTTACCCGTCACGTAAACCAGAGTGCCATTGGGTAAAAGATCGATTGGCTGACCATTGGGCAAGGAGCGTACCCGCAGCGGATCACCTTGGGTTTTAACAACAGCAATATAGTTCGGCATGTTCTTTTCCTAATGAGATTTTCTGCTTGGCAAAATCGTTGACTTAATGAGGACTTACACATTTTTGTTGTGTGGTGGGCTGCGCCCACCACACAACAAAAATGCACTACAGCTAGAGGGCTTGCGTAAGTCCTATTAATTTTTGGCAAACGGGCGACAGCCATATCAGAAACATCAATCTAAAAATTTAGTTTTCCGAATGGATTGAGGTACCCACTGGGGTACTTTGCTCTCATAGGAAATTATTGAAGCTAGGAATTGAAGCCAGTTGTTTTACTGTTGTCAGTTGCAGTTTCTAACCGGATGTCTCCGAATGTGTTATGAGCTAGGTTTCGTAGGATATGCGATAGTTAGGGCGATCGCTCCACTCTCTAATTCACCTCTGTGACTCTACTTTCTGGCTCATATTTTTGGCTCACATTTTTGGCTCAACCATGCAAATTCTCCTAGTTGACGATGAAGTGGCGCTAACCGAACCCCTCAGCCGGATTCTGCGAAAACAGGGCTATGGGGTAGATGTTGTGCATGATGGGTTAGAGGGCAGTCGGCTGGCGGCACAGGGACAATATGACCTGCTGATCTTGGACTGGATGCTGCCTCAAAAAACCGGGCTTGAGATCTGTCAAGAACTGCGATCGCAGGGTGACATTACCCCCGTTCTGTTTCTCACAGCAAAAGATACGCTGGACGATCGCGTTTCAGGGCTGGATGCCGGGGCTGATGATTATCTAATCAAGCCTTTTGAGTTACGGGAGCTATTGGCGCGGGTGCGGGCACTGCTTCGTCGTCCGCCCACGTTGGAGGCAGCCCCGCAGCAGCCACGAGTCAAAGATTTGGAGCTGAATCTGGAAAACCAGCTTGCAACTCGCCAAGGACGAGCGATCGACCTATCTGAAAAAGAGGCAATGCTGCTTGCCTACTTCATGCAGCATCCTAATCAGCTCCTTACCCATGAGCAAATCTACGCTCAGGTCTGGGGCGAGGGAGAAAGGCCGGGTAGCAATGTGCTAGCGGCGCAGGTTCGGCTGCTGCGGCGCAAGATTGAAACTGAAGGCGAAGCGCCGCTGATTCATACGGTTTACGGCAAAGGCTATCGTTTTGGCGCACTAGGTGAGCTAGATTCGCCAGTGTGAGCTAGATTTCTTCGCGAAAGACCGACCCACAAACCAGATCGACCAAGTCTCAGCAGATCGCCAATGCTCGATCACTAATCTAGAAAGTTAATTTTCAAAGGTGCTTTGCGCCTTTGAAAATTAACTTTTAGGGTTTTGGGCTGCGCTACGCACAGCCCAAAACCCTATTTGCGATCTACTGAGACTGCAAAATAAATGTTGCAAGGAGGATTGAAGTTAAGGTAGAGCCGTTAACCTTAATTAGATTCAAGCCTTATAGCTGTCGCCAGTTTGCTTAGGACAATTTTGGTGGGGCGCTTCGCGCCCCACCAAAATTGTCCCCGTCCTAACCGCCTTGGCGGTTGCCATAACTCATTTCAAGCCTTAGCTTATTTCACGTTAGAGGAGACTAATAAGAATGCCCAATCGGAGATCTGGATGGCTCGGCTTACCGTTGAAGGGTTCTCACAGCAAATTTCACGTCTGCCCCATTTGCTGTATTGTGCCGCCCCACATGGTGGATTCAGTCATTAAAAACGGCAGCGATCGCCAGCGAGATTGGGCGCTGCAAACCTTGCGTAAATCAGAGCAGTTTCGGGGACGGCGGGAAGTCGTGGGTGGGCTGGCATTTATGGCAGCAGCAGGGGTGAAACGCCGCACCATCTACGATGCTCAGCGCAGTACAGTGTTGCCTGGAGTTTTAGTGCGCAGTGAAGGCGATCCGGTTTCGCCTGATCCGGTTGTTAACGAAGCCTACGATGGATCGGGCGCTACCTATGATCTCTATGCCGAAGTCTTTGGACGAAATTCTATTGACGATCGCGGCTTACGGCTCGACTCAACCATTCACTACGGCGTTAACTACGAGAATGCCTTTTGGAATGGGAATCAAATGGTGTACGGCGATGGCGATGGCGAATTATTTCAGCGATTCACTAAAGCGATCGATGTCATTGGGCATGAGCTAACCCATGGCGTAACGCAGTATGAGGCGGGTCTTGAGTACTATGGCGAAACTGGAGCGCTGAATGAATCCTTTTCAGACGTGTTTGGCACGCTGGTGAAGCAGCGATCGCTCAATCAGACGGTAGCCCAAGCAGACTGGATCATTGGCGCGGGGCTATTTACGCCCAAAGTTCAAGGAGTTGGCATTCGCTCGATGAAAGCCCCTGGCACAGCATATGACGATGACGTTTTGGGCAAAGATCCGCAGCCAGCCCATGTCAAAGACTTTTACCGAGGCAGTGCTGATAACGGTGGCGTTCACATCAACTCAGGTATTCCCAACTACGCTTTTTACCTGGCAGCAACCGAAATTGGCGGCTACGCCTGGGAGAAAGCAGGCAAAATCTGGTATTTGACTTTGCGCGATCGCCTTCGCTCTAATGCCACCTTCCGCCAAACCGCCAATGCCATGGTCGCTATAGCAGGAGCGCTATACGGCGTTGAAAGCCCTGAACAAAAAGCTGTTCGCAACGCATGGCAGAAGGTGGGCGTGCTTCAAGTCACCCCGGTTAAACCCGGCAGGCGCTGATGCCTAATATTTCCAGGGCAGAGGCGCTCGATAGGGATTCTCGTTAGCATCTATGACCTCCCAAGTTGCAGGATTGACAACTCCTGTAACAGGAAGATTGTATCGCTGCTGCAAATCCTTAATCGCACTCTCTGTCACTGAGCCAAAAACGCCATCCACAGTGCCGTAGCCTCGATTGCCTAACCGCACGTCGGCAGCTCCCAGAAACCCGTTACTCTGCAAGATGCCCTGAAGCTTGGCAACAGATTCACCGCGATCGCCTTTCCGCAGCGTGGGCAGAGTTTGATCGGTGTAAGCCGTTGCCAGCAACAGGGGGGCAGGGGAAAGAGGAAGGGCGTTGACTGCACTGCCAACGAGCTGAGGCATAGAGGGAATGATTGAGGGAACTACTGACAGACCCACTACTAGAAAGATGGAGGAGACAGACTTCAGGTGCATGACTTTAAAAATCAACAGTAAATTTAGAACACCACCTTACCTAAAGAATATGTAGGAAAAATATAGGCAAGGATGCGATCGCTTGCCCTGACGAAATCATTTGGGCAGATCGGGGCAGACGAACTCTTCTTCTACGGCGGTTAGCGTAACTTCCTGAGTTTCGTTAGAGAGAATCAGCTTTTGTTTCAAGCGCAAGGTAGTGTCAGTTAGCTCCAGAATTTCTGCGGTGTAGGCAGGTCTGCCGTTTTCGCTAACGTTCAAGACCTTGGGCGCGGCTTTGTCGATCGTCCAAGGAAAAATGGCATAGGTTTCTACGCAGGAGGTTTGCATCAGAGTGCCGTTGGGCAAAAAGATGTAGAGGCTGTTGGGTGCCGAACCTGAAGGGGCTGTCACCCGCCAAATTCTGCTGAACATCTGGGTTAAATCAGAGCTGGCTGGCGTGCTAGGAGTCGAGCTAGGCGTGACGCGAACCGGGCTAGGCGTGATGGTTTGAGCAACGATACTAGCAGAAGTATTGCTGGCGTTAGAACTGGATAAATCACCAGACTGAGAACAGCTAATCAGTCCAGCGACTAGCAAGCTGACGAATGGCAAAAGTAGATGCTGGCGTTTGATCATGTTGAATTTCCTGAGAAGATAAGCTGCGGCGCACCAATTGAGACGGAATTGCTCTGGATGCAAAATTGCTCTAGATGCAAAATTGCTCTAGATGCAAATATGTACACCATACAGTCTTGTCGATCGCCCTTCTCTTTAGTTCCCCATTCAACTCATATCAATTTGAATTGGAACCGCGACAGATCCCGGTACGGGCTTGGCAATGCCCAGCCCCTTCTGAGGTTCGATGTGCCCACAAATTTGTTGAAATCGGTATCAGTTTCTCAAGTGGGTAGTCCTCGAAATGTAATGAATAGCATCACTCCCAAGTGAGTCTTTCATGAGCTGAATAAGACGCTGTTGGTGCTGAGGCATGGCACAATCAACAGAGAATCATAAAACAGAGCATCGACGCACCGCATTGAGATATGGCTGAAGCTAAAACCGCCGACACAGAATGGATCAAAGAACCTGGAGTTGAAGATCCACCGCCGCGATCGCCTGCCTCCAAGCAAACCCTTCAGGGCGAAATTCAGCAGGGCTGGGGCTATGTCCTGTTCATCTGGAACCTATCCAAACGCATCCGCAGCTGGCGAAATCGCGCCCGATTTGTTTTGGGACTGATTCTGTGGAAGCCAATCCTTCCGGACGACCAGTAGCCTGACTCTTTCCTCCCTCCTCCTGACTCCCCATTTCGATCGAAGCAATAATGGTCTACTACGATGCCCAGCAATTTGAGTTTGTCGCCAATCTGGAAGCCAATTGGCAGGCAATGCAGCAGGAGCTAAGCCGATTGCAGCCCCAAGACTTCGTGGCTTATCCAGAGCGATATCTGCTCGATCAAAACACGGGTTGGGATGTGTTTGGTTTGTATTTTGTCGGAGTTAAGATTGACATCAACTGCGATCTTTGCCCTATCTCGGCGCGATCGGTCAAGTCTATTCCTGGCATGATTACAGCCGGATTCTCTAGCTTGGCTCCAGGAGCGCATATCGTGCCCCATTCGGGCAGACCCAGCGGCGTATTGCGCTGTCACATGGGCTTGGTGGTGCCCGATCGCTGTGCCATGCGCGTTGGCAAAGAAATTAAAACCTGGAAGGAAGGTAAATGCCTAGTGTTTGACGATACTTCAGAGCATGAAGCCTGGAACTTGAGCGATCGCCCCCGCACCGTTTTACTGCTCGACTTTAAAGCACCCAAAGGCTTTCTTTCCCCATGACTGTCACTCGAACTATCTGCTTAGGATTCATGGCGGTCATTGCGATCGGCGCAATTTTGCTAATGCTGCCCTTCTCGATCGCTGCTGGCACCTGGGGGGATTTTACTACCGCCCTGTTCACCTCAACTTCAGCCGTCTGCGTCACGGGATTAGTCGTGGTCGATACGGGCACCTACTTTTCTTTCGTAGGACAAGTGTTCATCACGCTGCTGGTTCAAATTGGGGGATTGGGCTACATGACGGCGACCACTTTTCTGCTGCTGATTTTGGGTCGCAGATTTGGTCTACGAGAAAAAATGGCGATTCAGCAATCCCTTGATCGTCGGGGTATGTCGGGAGTCGTGTCACTCGTCCAGTCGATCATTGCCGTGACGCTGATTTTTGAGCTAGCGGGCGCAATCCTGATGATTCCGGTGTTTGCACCTCAGTATGGCATCAGCCGTGCCCTATGGCTGAGCGTCTTTCATAGCGTTAGTGCCTTCAATAACGCGGGGTTTGGTCTGTTTCCAGACAATTTCATTAGCTATGCCACTTCCATCCCGATCAATCTGATTATTCCTCTGCTAATTATTTTTGGGGGGATTGGCTACCAGGTGATTATGGAAATGTACCTGTGGCTCCGCGATCGCTTCATGCGCAGCCAAGAACGGGTGGTTCTTAGCCTCAATTTCAAAATTGCGATTCGCACTACCCTCTTTTTGCTAATTGCCGGGACGATCGCGTTGCTGTGGGTGGAATATGCAAATCCTGAGACATTGGGGACTTTTACGTTAGGAGAGAAAATCCTGCTAGCCTGGTTTCAGGCGGTTGTGCCCCGCACCGCTGGATTCAACTCGCTCGATTACGGCAAAATGAGCGATGCCGGACTGTTTTTGACGATCGTGCTGATGTTTATCGGAGCCAGTCCGGGCGGTACGGGGGGCGGTATTAAAACCACGACCTTGCGGGTGCTGTCTAGCTCTACTGCAACGGTTTTACAGGGCAAAGAAGAGGTGATTTGCTATCAGCGGCAGATTCCTATGTCGCTGGTGATTAAAGCGATCGCTGTGGTGTTTGGCTCAATCATTACGGTGGCAATCTCCACAACTCTGATCGCTATTAGCGACCCGGATGTAGGGTTCATTCGGATTTTGTTTGAATCGGTTTCTGCTTTTGCCACCGTGGGGCTTTCCACGGGCATTACGGCAGGTCTTTCTACTTTTTCCAAACTGGTCTTGATTTTGACAATGTACGTCGGACGAGTGGGTGTTCTTCTTCTCATGTCTGCGTTGCTTGGTGATCCTAAACCTACTAAAATCAACTATCCAGAAGAAAATTTGCTGGTGGGCTAAGGATTTCTGCTAACTTTAAGGGACTTCTCATAAGCCAGTCGAAGGCTGAAGTAAAAATACTGTACTTTTAGGTCGCTGCATCGTGACTCTCTCCTCTCCTCTCTCCTCTTTAAGTTTTTTCAAGGGACTGCGTGCCCATAGTCGTCAATTTGCTGTGGTCGGGCTGGGGCGGTTTGGTCGAGCCGTTTGCTCAACACTGCATGGTCTGGGATACGAGGTCTTAGGCATTGACTCAGATGAGAAGCTTGTGGCTCAGGTTTTGACCGATCAGATTGTTTCCCATGCGCTTCAGCTAGACTCGACTGAGCCTTCGGCTCTGCGAGAGGCCGGGTTGTTTGAGTTTGATACAGTGATTGTGGCAATCGGCAACTATGTTCAGGAGAGCATTATCACGACGCTAAATCTCAAGGAGGGCGGCGTGCGCTATGTGGTAGCCAAAGCTTCCTCAGAAGTGCATGGCAAGCTGCTCGATCGCGTGGGAGCGAATCAGGTGGTGTTTCCAGAACGGGAGATGGGCTGTTCTTTGGCGCGATCGCTAACCAAGCCAGGAGTGCTGGAGCGGTTTGAGCTAGATCCTGACCACAGCATTGTCGAGGTGATTGTTCCAGCCGCGTTTGACGGCAAGACGATCGCTGAGCTTGACTTGCGCAAGCGCTACGGGCTAAATCTTCTGGCGGTTGGCATTGCCGAAAAATTTGAGATCAACCCCTCACCCATCATGCGACTCCAGAAAGACTGGCTTATGGTGGTGATTGGGACTAACAGAGGCATTGATCAACTGCCTGAATAACGGACCTCTCTTGCAAATATAGGTTTAGTGGGGGCGCGGCCCCCACTAAACCTAATCCCAAAGCTGTAATCTGCAAGAGGTCTAATGGAGCCAATGAAGCAATATGTGGTGGGTTTAATCAGCGGCACGTCTGTTGATGGTATTGATGCAGCGCTGGTGGAGATCGCTGGCTCTCACCTCGATCTCAAGGTCGATCTGTTGGCGGGAGAAACTTACCCGTATCCAGAGTCACTTCGATCGCAAATCCATTCAGTCTGTGGCGGCGCAGCCCTGACGATGGCAGATTTTGCTCAGCTAGATGAGATGATCGCTCAAGAGTTTGCTAGAGCAGCGATCGCCATTCAGCAAAACCATCCCGCCGCAGAACTGATCGGATCTCATGGTCAAACCGTCTTTCATCGACCGCCCAGCCATCGATCGCTTAGCCAGCGATCGCCCAGCCATCGATCGCCCAGAGAAGGCAATGATCCTGGTCTAGGCTGCTCACCCTCTCTGGGCTATAGTCTACAGCTCGGTCGAGGTGCTCTAATTGCTCATCTCACAGGCATTACCACCATCAGCAATTTTCGGGCGGCTGATATTGCGGCGGGGGGGCAGGGTGCGCCTTTAGTATCCCCTGTGGATGTCTGTCTTCTCAGCCATCCGGCTTACCACCGCTGTGTGCAAAATATTGGCGGCATCGGCAACGTAACGTTTTTACCCGCGATCGCCCCCAACCGCAATCAGATCCAGCCCATTCTCGGCTGGGATACAGGTCCTGGCAATGCCCTGCTCGATCTGGCGGTTCAGCGGCTCTCTCAGGGCAGACTGACCTTCGACCAGAACGGCAATTGGGCGGCACAGGGCACACCCTGTCAGGCATTAGTTCAGCAGTGGCTTCAGCAAGATTTTTTTGGGCAGCATCCGCCTAAGTCCACCGGACGAGAGCTATTTGGGGAAGCCTATCTGGCGAGCTGCCTGGCAGATGCCGCTCCTCATCACCTCGCCCCGCAAGACATTCTGGCAACGCTAACAGAACTCACCGCTGCGTCGATCGCCCATAGCTACCAGACCTTTTTGCCCCAGATGCCCGACCAGGTGCTGTTGTGTGGAGGAGGTAGCCACAATCTTTACCTCAAGCAGCGCATTCAGGCTAATCTGGAACAAACGGTGGTTCTGACCACTAATGAGGCAGGGCTGAACTCAGATTTCAAAGAAGCGATCGCCTTTGCTGTGCTGGCGTACTGGCGAAATCGCGGCATTCCCGGTAATCTCCCTGAAGTCACAGGCGCACAGCAATCCGTACTTCTAGGGGATATTCACCTGGTTAGCTAGATTCACGCAAGACTAAGATGCAGTAGCCCATGAATTCGGCAGGGTTACTGCTTGAGGCGGAATGATAAGGACAAGCGTTGTGTCTCACACTTTTTTATTAGAGTCAGGGCGGTGGACGCTGCAAGGAAATTGGCTCGATCGCGATGCGATGCCGATTTCAGTCAAGGGAAAAATCCTGGTGGTCTGGAGTCGAGACGACTGGTTCACCATGGTGACAAAGCTAATTTTTCCGGGCGGCAGTCGAGACGAAATTTCTTTCCAGTATCGCGGACGCTTCAACGCCGGGGAGCGCCAATATACTTTTGTGCTCTTGCATAGCAGCCTAGGACGCGTAGAAGGCGAAGGCTGGGTAGCGCCAGAATCAATTGTGCAGCGCTACTGGGTCTTGGGCGATCGCCAACGCCGCACCGGATTTGAAACCCTGCATCAGCTTAGTCCCGAAAAATATTGCCTCTCTAGCAGCATCATGGCAGGGCATTATTTGCACAGCACCATGGAAGCGATCGTCGAGCGACAGCCAGAATAGGCAATTTTGGATGTTATAGCCATAATCATCGGGCTTAGGGCATTTTTGAGGGCGCGCTCCGCGCGCCCTCAAAAATGCCCTAAGCCCTAACCGCTGTGAATGCTCTAGACAGCGAGTGCCAAGAGTTATTCATTCACTAGCCGTTGCCAGTGGGGCTGCGATCGCTAGTCTGCTCAACCAGACTGAGTTCCATTTGAATATTGCAGCGTTCATAGGGTGAAGCATGTCCAACTACTCGCCGAAACCCTAGCTTTTGATAAAGATTAATCGCAGGTTCTAGAACAGTATTGCTTTCCAAACAAATCACTTTTGCCCCTAAATCACGAGCTTTGCTGATAGCAGCTTGACCTAGCAACCAGCCAATACCTTTGCCTCTTACTCTCTCTGCGACCACCATTTTAGCTAATTCATAGGTATCATTATCTATCTTAATCAAGGCGCAAGTTCCAACAACTTCGCTGCTCATTTCGCTGTTGTCAACAGCCATATAGATATGTCCACCCGGTTGCAGAATCCTTTCGTCTGGATGGTCGAGAGATTGGTAGTCAAATTCTTCTAACTTGAAGTATTTCTCAATCCACTCATAGTTCAAGCGTTTGAAATCATCGTGAAATTCAGGTGAGTAATCAATAATCTCAATATGCTGACGTTCACGAGCTTTTCGCACAGCTTGAACCCGATCGAAAAAGCTTTGATTAGTCAGAAGAAACTCGATCGCTTCAATGGCTTTCCACAGATCATGCTGCGTTTCTGAGAGCAGTTCTTCAACCGCTTGAGCAACATCGACATATTGTTTTTCAAGTTGAGGAACGAGCTGTTTTCCTCGATCAGAAAGCCTCACGGCATTAATTCTGGCATCCTCAACCGTTTTGTCTGTTAGAGTCAGCCCCTCTTTACTCATTTCTTTCACAATTTGGCTGACAGACGGATGAGAGTGACCAATGATTTGGGCGATTTCAGTAATGGATGCTTTCTCTTGATGAGAAAGCACAAAAAAGACGGGGAACCATTTAGGGTCTAGCGCTACCCCATAGAGCGCATATATTTTTGCCGCATCTTCCGCTAGTTTTTCACTCAATCGGCGTAGGCGACTCCCTAGCGCTAGTTTTCCGGTTTGTGAATAGAAATCCATAATATGTAAGTGCTTACGTAAGTGCTTACATATTACCGAGCTTTAGAAAAATTCGATAGCGATCGCCCGAATTATGGGTGGAGCTTAGCTAGTGATGTGCTTTAACCACTGGTATAAATGCCCCGCTGACGCAGCATTTGCACAAAAAATTCTTCTAGCGAGGGACGCGCCAAATTCATGCCGATTAAAGTTGCGCCCATCAAATTGAGCGTCGAGAGCAGGTCTTGCGGATCGCCCTTGAGATGCCCCTGCCAGAGGTTGTCTTGAAACTCCAGGTCAGGAATCCACTGCCGCAGCACTTCGGGGTTGCCCCCCTGAATTTTTACCTGATACAGATCGGCGGTTCCCAATAGCTCCTGCATGGAGCCAGAGCAGAGCAATTCGCCTCGCGCCAAGATAGCCACGCGATCGCAAATCTTTTCCACATCCGACAGCACATGGCTATTGAAGAAAATTGTTTTGCCTTGCGCCTTGAGCGACAGAATAATCTCTCGAATTTGGTAGCGTCCTAGCGGATCAAGTCCCGACATCGGCTCATCCAAAAACACGATTTCCGGGTCGTTGATTAGCGCCTGCGCCATGCCAATCCGCTGCACCATGCCTTTGGAGTATTGGCGGAGCTGCTTCTTACGTGCCGCTGACTGCGCCATCCCCACTAGCTCCAACAGCTCAGGAATGCGGCGGCGTTGAACCTCTGCCGGAATTTGGAACAGTCCGGCGGCATATTGCAAGACCTCCCAGCCCGTCAGGTAGTCATAAAAATAGGGGCTTTCGGGCAGATAGCCGACTCGCTGCTTGATGGCGCGATCGCCCAGCGGTTTACCCAGCAGCAGACCCCGCCCAGAAGTAGGGCGAATGATGCCCAGCAGGGTTTTCAGCAGCGTTGTTTTACCCGCTCCGTTAGGCCCTAATAAACCGAAGGTTTCGCCCTGAAATACCTGGAGAGAGAAGTTTTGCAGGGTGGTTATCTTTTGATTTAGCCAAAATCCGGTGCGATAGACCTTTTTTAGCTCAAACGTCTGCACCGCCATTGGGTTCTGCATCGTTTCCGCTAAAGTCAATTCACTACGGCTCAGCATAGAGGTTTCCTGTGTCAAGCTAATACGATTTGTGTCAGGCTAGAGTAAGAGTACCCAAGGCTCAACAGTCAATCATTACCAACGACCTCATTATCAACGGAAATGCCAGCTATGGATCGACAGAAATTTGTGGCGATTGTGACGGGAGCGATCGCCGTTCTCATCAGCATTGCCTACCTGCTGATTGTGCAGATCCTCGACTTTCGGGGCGAAATGCTGCCCGCGCCGATGGATTTGTCTAGCTTTTTCGTGAACGCGATCGCCCTATTATCTCCCAGCCTCTCTATTCCTGCCGTCGGTTAAGCTCTGCCTGCTGCATCTCATCGACCATTTGCCGACTGCGCCGCAGATAGGTGACAAACAGCAGGATGGTAAAAGCAATAATAAATAGACCCGCAACGCTGCCCGCAAAAGTATTGTAAAAACCATGTAAGACGACCGCGATCGCTAGACCAATGAGGACGATCGCCCCTTGGCGCGAAGGATTAACCGCCGCCAATCCCATAAAATAGCCCACCATCCCGGCAAGAATGGCGTGAAACAGCGGCAGAGAGACAAACCGAATCGTGTTTGCCGCCACAAATGAACCTAGCCCCAACTGCCCCTGACTGAAGCCAAAGGCATAGCGCAGCGAGTATGCGGCTCCTTCAGCAATGGCAAACCCTAGCCCCGACATGGCTCCATAAAACGCCGACGTGTGGGGATCGTTAAGCTTGCCCTGGCGCAGCAGCAGGTAAATGGGTAGAGCTTTGCAGGTTTCCTCTAGCACCCCAACCCCAAAAACAAAGCCAAACAGCCTTCCCCACATGCCGCCCTGATTGATGGCTTCATAGAGCGTGCTAAAGGGAGGCACTTTCTGAAACAGCAGCAGCAGCGGGATGCCGATAAAAGCTGTGAACAGGACAGACTGGATCGCGTCCCTCCAAGAAAATTGGGTGGGCTTGATCAGGTCATGCAGCACGACTGCCCAAATGCAGGCGTAGTAAATGCCGAGCAGCCAAGCCGTCTGCGCCACGCTGACCTGCTCAGCGACCAGGTTGACAATCAGCGGAAACAGCCCCAGAAACAGCAGCAGCCGTACGGCATAGTGGCGATATAGCTCAAGGCTCAGCAGATCGGGGTAAGGAAAAATTGACTTGAGATTGAACGATCGCAGAGTCGCCAAAAAGTCATGGGTTTCTGCATTCACCTTGACGATCGCGCTGGTGACTTTAACAATTGCTCCGCCCGGTTCTCCGACCTCTGCGCTGGTGGACTTGCTAGGGGACAGTGAAAAGTCTTGTGTCCAAGTCGGAATGCCCTCACCAATCTGCTGGCTATAGACTTTTACAAGGGTAATAGTGCTGATGTCCCAATCGCTGATCTCCTTCTGCAAAAACTGCATGAAAGCCTGTTGCTCTAACGGTCGTGCCGAAGACAGCAAAATTTTGAGGCAGTTCTCTCGAATCAGAATTTTGGCAGAAACTCCGCGAGGTTGCAGACTGCGGTTCAGCAGACGGGCGATCGTCTCTGGATCACCTAATTGAGCAAGTTTAAGCAAATTAGACTGAATCATGAACGACGCTGTCATTAAACACGCTGTCATTAAGCCTAGGGCGGTTCAGAATAGACCTCTTGCAAATTAGGTTTAGTGGGGACTGCGCCTCCACTAAACCTGATCCTAAAACTTTAATCTGCAAGAGGTCGAATAGGGGTCGTGTTGCAGTAGTGGTATCCAGGTAATGATTTTTGAGGACTACCCATGTTTCAAAAGGGCTAGTTAAAGCCTGAAGCATGACTAACACTAAATTCAGAATACTGGCAATTTACCCAGTCTGGCTCAGGGGAAAGCGATCGGCATTAGCGAAGTTCTCGCAATGCGCCTTTTGTCATATTGGCGATCGCTTGGTCGGTTGCCTTGGGTAGATGATAGTATTTGCCCCCTGCCTGTTTCGCCAGCTCTTTGGCAAATCCGGTCGAGACAAACTTATTTTCGGTGTCGATGACCAAAAGCTGGATGCCCAGGGCACGGATTTTTCCTGCAATGCTCAGCAGCTCGGCTTTAATGTCCGGCTTTTCGCCCTCCTCCATCGGCTCACCCAGCGATCGCGCTAGGGGAATGTTGCCCCGTCCGTCGGTAATTGCCACAATCACCACCTGTCCGATATCACCAGACTGCTGGGCATTGGTGCCGACGCGCACTGCCTGAGTTAGACCATGCGCCAGGGGAGAGCCACCGCCACAGGGCATTCGCTCTAGCCGCCGCTTTGCTGCCGTGATCGATCGCGTGGGGGGCAGCAGCACTTCGGCTTGCTCACCCCGGAAGGGAATCAGCGCCACCTGATCGCGGTTTTCGTAAGCTTCGGTTAATAATCTCAGCACTGCGCCTTTTGCCGAATTCATGCGGTTGAGCGCCATGGAGCCAGAGGCATCTACCACAAACACAATCAGCGATCCGGCTTTGCGGGCAAGGCGCTTGGCGCGAATATCTGACTGTTCGACAAACACTTTTTTGGAGGGCGCTGAATTTTCAGTCTGCCGCAAACGACGGGCTTTTTGGTAGGGAGCCGCCGTGCGCAGGGTGGCATCTACGGCGATGCGTCGAGCTTTGCCCTTGGGCAGCATGGGCTTAACGTAACGTCCGCGATCGTCGGAAAAAATGATGTTCCGCGCCCCAGATTTGCCCTGACGGGTTGCCATTTGTGCAAAGTACAGCACCGACGGGTCAAGAATTACCCCTTCTGGGTCAAAGACAAATTCTTCCGGGACGCTGGGCGGCTCCTGCTGCTTGTCGTCTTCCTCCTCCTGTTCTTCCTGATCTTCTTCCGAGTCGTCTTGCTCTTGCTCAGAATCTTGCGGGTCTTGTGGCGGCGGAGGCGGAGGCGGAGGCGGCTCTTGCTCAGGCTGCTGCTGCACGATCGTCGATCGCGGCACGATCACCAGCTCTACCGCCTTGCGCAGGTCTTCGGCACTCACCTCCGTGCGACCTTCCAGCGCCGCGTGAGCTTTGGCGACTCGTAGGGCATACAGTTCTGCCCGGTGTCCCTGCACGCCGCCCCGAATTGCCTCGTTCACCAGATAGGCAATTTGCTCCGTCTTAATTTGAACATCCTTCAGCCATTCCCGCGCCAGGATGATTTGTGTTCGCAGGCTGTCCAAATCTTCGGCGTACTGCTGAAGAAAAACTTGGGGAGACTCTGCGTAGGAAGTCGCCTGATTGACTGCCTCGACGCGATCGTCCAATCCCAAAACGGAATCTGCTGAAAGGGCGATCGCAATTCTATCCAGCAAGTGCTCGCGCAGGTCGCCTTCTTCGGGATTGTAGGTGGCGATCAGCAGCGGTCTACAGGGATGCTGAAAGCTGATGCCCTCTCGCTCAATCTGGTTACGCCCTTCCGTCAGCACCGACAGCAGCAGATTTGCCACCTGATCATCCAGCAGATTTACCTCGTCCACATACAGCACGCCCCGGTGCGCTTCGGCCAGAAGACCGGGCTGAAACACCGTCTCGCCCTGCTTAATCGACAGCGCCACGTCAACCGAACCCAGCAGCCGATCTTCGGTGACACCCAGAGGAATTTGAATGAAGGGGGTAGGAATCACGCGAGTCGGCAGAGCATCTTGCGAGAGAGAAGCATTCAGTTTTTCAAACGCCTCATCGTCCCACTCGTCAGGTCGGTCGGGATCGCAGTTGCAGAAAGAGCC
The DNA here is from genome assembly GCA_019359505.1 of Drouetiella hepatica Uher 2000/2452. Lineage (GTDB taxonomy): Bacteria > Cyanobacteriota > Cyanobacteriia > Elainellales > Elainellaceae > Drouetiella > Drouetiella hepatica. The sequence continues at coordinate 286,390 of JAHHHD010000002.1, forward strand.
TTCAATCACCTCGATCGGCGGCAGTAAGGCATGCAGCGCCCGTGCCATCACTGACTTAGCGGTGCCCCTCCGTCCGGCAATCACCACGCCGCCCAAACTGGGATCGATCGCCGCCAGCAATAGCGCCAGTTTGATGGCTTCCTGTCCGACAACGGCGGCAAGCGGAAAAGCAAGCGGGGCTTCAACAAGTGCAGACATGAATTTTGCTGATAAAGGAGTTCACGGAGTAAGCTATCCGATCTACCAGGATATCAAGCTTTCGAGACATCGTTCTGGGTCAACGATCGCCATGTCTTGGCTACACCACAGGCAGTTGTGCCGTAGCTCGTCATCTTAAATTGCTCTGAGAAACTGATCAATACTTCGCTGCCAGAGTTCTTTATCGATCGTGACCAGTAAGCTATGACCCGTGTTGGGGAAAATTACTAGCTGCTTAAAACTCGGCAAGTTCTGAAAGATTTGATCGATCTCTGCTAGATTAGTCCAGGGGTCAAGCTTGCCATGAAATAGCAGAGTTGGGCATCTGACTTGGCTTGCATACGCGACTGGATTGTGAGCAAAACCATCAAATCCATGTTGAACGCTCCCCCAAAACACAAGCATTTCAGCTATCGGAAATGTTGGCACTCTGATGGCTCTTAATCGACTTCTTACAGTATCTAGAAGACGTGCAAAGGGAAGCTCTAGAATTACAGCGTCAGGATTGACTTTTTCATGAGCAATTGCTTTCAAGATTGCGGCGCTCCCCATCGACACACCATAAAGAACGAAGGGGCGGTTGAAGTTTGAGCGTTGAGCATAACTCACTGCCAGAGCCACATCTTTAGATTCTCGTACGCCCAGCGTTGTTGTGTCACCACTAGAACCTCCTACCCCTCGAAAATCAACCAGTAAGGTATCGTAGCCCAAGCTATGAAAGACCTGGGCTGGCGCTAGAAGCTGTTTGGCTTTGCTACCACCGTTCCCTGGAAAGAGTAAAACTGTTCCCCTAGGGGTAGCATTTTGAGCTGGGATGAACCAGGTTTCTAACCACTCAGTCTGATTGATTGAAATCCGCTGCGTCGTATATTCGAGTCCAATGCTAGTAGGAAGTTTAGAGCTATTAGGTCTGGAAAGCCCGATCGCCCAATGGGTTGGAGAGCTAAAGTGTGTCAGAACATAAACACCAACGTAAGACAAAACATTGAGAACCAGAAAAGTAACTAGCGCAAATTCGTAAAGACGCTTTTTAATTTTCGTTCTCCGGCTGATGTTTTTTAATGACTGCATTGAGTTCATTCTCAAAACCTTATTCAGAAGTGTTGCTGCACTCTACTCAGACACCACTGGCTGATAAACAACCTTGCATTTCAGCGTAATAAAAAGTCCTGTGGAACAAGTAGATAAGCTAGACTTCACCATCTTGTACAGAGCGATCGCCTTATTCACCTTTCCCCGATTCAACTACAGGTTTGACGGTAGAGACAGGCTGAGTCTGAGAAATAAAGTCAGGCAACTGTACTGAAGGCTTAGACGCAACTGGATTGGGTACAACTGGCTCAGGCATGGCTTGAGCAAAGACTTGGGGCGGATTGGCGCTCCAAGGCGGCACTGACAGACTGCGAAGATTAGAAGCGATCGCCAGCGCCACCCCAGCCACAATCAGCATCGGCAGAGGTAACGTCATTCCTTGTATCCACTGGTATAGCTCAGAGGCAACAAAAAACAGCACAAGGCAAACCAGCAAAACTTGCATCGTCACTTTCTCAAAATCGCTTTTCTAAGGATAATTCACCTTAAGAATAATTGTACTAATTGGCGATCGGCAGACTGGGAGAGAAAATCCCGTGGGTACCCGACCATACCGTCGCAACCGCTCCGTACGCCTGTTTGAGAGTGTTACCATTTGAATGATATGTACTAGACAGGTACTGAGCAATGACCGTGGTAGAGCCACAGATTAATTCCAAACGTAAAGTGCTGCTATATCCCGGCGAAGACGGCTATTTTGTTGTAGAAGTGCCAAGTTTACCAGGTTGTATCAGTCAAGGCAGAACCCGTGATGAAGCTCTGGAAAATATAGAAGAGGCAATTACTCTCTACGTCGAAGTTCTGCAAAACCGGGGCGAGTCTGTTCCAGATGATCAGGTTGAGGTCGTACTGGTATGAGCAAATTGCCTGTTGTCTCAGGTGCGGAGTGTGTTAGAGCGCTTGAGCAAATAGGCTTTGTTGTGGATAGACAGCGTGGAAGCCACATCATTCTGGTTCGTGAAAAACCTAGAGCGACTGTCTCGGTACCGGATCATAAGGAGCTAGACCGAGGTACGTTGCGTGCGATTATTCGACAAGTGGGCTTGAGCGTAGACGAGTTCGTTGACTTGCTCTGACATCGCCGCTTTAAAGGGCTGCACCTAATAGATAAAATTGGGCAACTGCACTGAAAACTCAGTCATACCTAGTTTAAGCGTGACTGGCTCAGACACGTTAGGCAATACCGGACTGGGCAAGGTTGCACTGACTTGAAATAGCTGGACACTCCAAGACGGCACTGAGAGACTGCGAAGATTAGAAGCGATCGCCAGCGCCACACCAGCCACGATCAGCATCGGCAGAGGTAACGTCATTCCTTGTATCCACTGATATAGCTCAGAGGCAACAAAAAACAGCACAAGACAGACCAGCAAAACTTGCATCGTCACTTTCTCAAAATCGCTTTTCTAAGGATAATTCACCTTAAGAATAATTGTACTAATTGGCGATCGGCAGGTTCGCCCGCTAAAACACATTCACCCGCTAAAACAGGTTCACCCGCTAAAATTTGTGAAATGCGGATTATCTTTAAACCCAATGGAAGAACTCCTGGAACTGCGGCAGCTTCTCCTAGAAGGAAACGTGAGCAGCGCCCTGCTGCTGGTCGATGAGCTTGAAGAGATGAGCCTGAGCGATAAAATCAACAAAATTGATAGCTCTGGCGTGATTTTGCTGATTTATCTGATTAAGCAGCGTGCCGAGCAGCGATCGATGCGATCGTGGGAAATGTCCATTGAGAATGCTGTTCGTGAAATTCATAAAATAAACAGGCGGCGCAAATCTAAAGGCTACTTCTTAGATGCAACAGAGCTGCGCGAGATTCTAGAAGAAGGTTACGATGTCGCTCTCAAGAAGGCAGCGATAGAAGCCTTTGAAGGACGCTACGAAACTTCAGCACTGGGTGAAAGGGTCGATCGAGAAGCCATTCTCACAGCAGCCCTGAAACTCCTGATTCCTGACTCCTGACTCCTGACTCCTGACTCCTGACTCCTAAAAAACACCCGTCTCCACTCCAATCCCTGTCTCCAACGTATCGCTAACCTCCTCACCGTTGTGACACGCCGAAATCAGCACCTCACTGGTTTTACCCCAGGCAATCACTCCATCAACACCAATGCCGATCGCCCCAAAATCTCGCTTATTTCGGGCGGCTTCCTCAAACGATTTGGCAAAGGCATCTTGAATTGCCATTCCGTCTGTCACCCGCACGACCACTCGTGCCGCAAAACATTCGTCTAGGATGTCTTCCCCAATGCCTGTGCAGCTCACCGCCGCATCCAGTGCCGCATAGTTGCCCGCAGGCGTGGCAGAATCGCTGACCCGACCGACCCGCTCAAAGCCTTTGCCGCCTGTGGAAGTGCCCACCGCTAAGCGCCCCTGGCTATCTAGCGCCACAACGCCGATCGTGCCCCGTCCGGCTTCCGGATCAGCCATGACATCCGCCATAGCTCGGCTGAAGTTATGTTCGCGTTCTTCCATCCATTCTTTGATCCGAGACTTGATCAACGGATCGAAAGAAGGGATATTTAGCTCTCTCGCCAGTTCCGTGGCACCAAAATCTGAAAGGACGCGATCGTCTGAGGTTTGCAGATATTTGGCTAACTCGATCGGATTTTTGACCCGCGAGACGTTGATCACGCCGCTAAACCGCTGCGCCGTACCGCTCATCAGCGAGGCACTCATGCGAATCTGCCCATCCGATTGCAGCACCGAACCCGTGCCAGAATTGAAGCGAGGATTGTCCTCCAAGAGCTGACAGCCGCGCACCACGGCAGCTTCGGCTTCAGCCCCCAATATCAGCATTGGGTAGACCTCATCAATGACGGCATAAAGCGATCGCCGCACCTCTTCTAGATTTCCCTTGCCGTGCAGACCTGCTCCACCGTGAATAATTAACTTAGGCTGCATTGCTGTTACTCATTGATCGTTAAATTTCTGAACTTTCTAAGCTGCTGAACTTTCTGAGCTTCTGGGTTTTCTAAGCTTCTGGGCTATCTTGCGCCGCCGATCGATGCCGCCGACATCGCTCTGAGCAATATTTCACCTCGTTCCAGCAATCTTCCCACTTTTTTCGCCAGGTAAAAGGGCGCTGACACACCACACAGATTTTAGTGGGCAGATCGGCTTTAGAGCGAACTCGCCCTAAAGACTCCTGTTTATCGCGTGAACGTCCCATGGTGGTTAGAGGTAGGGGGGTTAGAAGTGAGGGTGTTTAGAAGTAAGGTGAAGAAAATCAGGGCTGAGAAGTGCAAGTATTAAGTATTATTTACGTTCTACAGCCTAACATTCCCATAGCGCAACCTTTTGCCCCTTCTCTGCCATGCCCGAAACCGCATTAGCCCATGTCAAAATTATTCTGGTGGAGCCAGCAGGCGCTCTTAATGTCGGCTCGGTAGCAAGAGTGATGAAAAACATGGGCTTAAGTCAGCTTGTGCTGGTTAATCCGCAGTGCGATCGCACCAGCCCCGAAGCCCGCCAGATGGCAGTCCACGCTGCCGATATTCTTGAAGCTGCTCAAGAAATCCCCACCCTGCCTGAAGCCTTGCAGGGTTGCCAAAAAGCGATCGCCACCACAGGACGCGATCGCACTGCCTTCACTATTACTCTGGAGTCGCCTAGAGCTGCTCTACCCTGGTTAATGGAATCTGCGACAGAACCTGCGCCCGATCGCCCCTCCTGGCAGTCTGCCCTGATCTTTGGACGCGAAGATCGAGGGCTAACTAAGGAGGAGTTGAACTATGCGCAGCGATTCATCCGCATTCCCTCAACAGAGGTCTATCCCTCTCTCAATCTGGCGCAGGCAGTCGCTATCTGCTGCTATGAGCTGCATATGGCGATCGCCAATTTCGCCCCATCTCCTTCCCTGCCCACCTCCCCATCTGACCTAGCCCCTCTAGAAGTCTTAGAAGGCTACTATCAACAGCTCGAAACCCTATTGCTCAAGATTGGCTATCTATATCCCCACACGTCATCTAGTCGCATGGAAAAGTTTCGGCGATTGTTTAACCGAGCCTATCCATCAGAGGCAGAGGTGGCAATGATGCGAGGAATCTTGAGACAAATGGAATGGGCATTGCAGGTGGCGCGATCACAGGAAACTCTAGATAGATAGCGCAAAAAAAGGATGCAAGCCTGCATCCTTTTCAAAACATTATGCTCTCCGGCTCAAAAAACATAGAGCAAATGAAACTGAACGCTTACACAGCGCAACAAATTGTGTTAAACCATTCAAGAATAATTAATCTAGTAGCGACTTAGTAGCGACCGCGACCACCGCCACCACCGTAGCTGTTGCCGCCACCGCCGCTCCAGCCGCCGCCACCGCCGCCCGAAGACCGAGGACGCTCTTCACGGGGCTTAGCCTTGTTGACGCGCAGGTCGCGACCCATCCACTCAGCGCCATCTAGCGCCTCGATAGCAGCCGTTTCTTCAGCATCAGACGACATTTCGACAAAGCCAAAGCCGCGCATCCGACCTGTTTCCCGATCGACAGGTAGCTGAACACGCTTAACCGTACCGTATTCAGCAAAGATAGCTGTAATATCTTCTTCGGCAACTTGATAGGACAGGTTGCCCACGTAAATTGACATGGATGATCCTCCGGATCATGGAATGGATGGGTCGAGATTCGGAGAAACGCCCAGTCAATGCTAAAAAACCGCAGAGACAACACTGAATCAGCCGAAGTAAAACTCGCTTATTACTTTAGCATTCCCCAGCGTAATGCAACAAGTCTCTCCTAGTGGGGGGCATAAGGATTCTTTGCAGATTTTGGCGACCCGATTAGATGATCAATTCATGACAATGTTCGACCCGTATAAATGACTAAATTTACTACTGATCTACTGGAGCTACCGACCCACTAAAATTACCATAGCGCGATCGCCCACTAGAATACTCGATTGATGGTGTAAGACTGGCTCGTGACCAGGTTCCCAGATATCTTCGGGCGGCTGTCTGCGAGTGTCAACGAATACATGCCAGTTTTGACCAATCGGCAGCTGCGGTAGCTCAAAATCATAGGACTGCCAGTGGGTATTCATAGCCACGTAAATAAAATCGTCATGCACAGTGCCGCCCTTGGCGTGTTTGCCGGACAGCATGAATGCCAGAGTGCTGCAATAATCTGACCAGTCGGCGTTCCAGGCTTGGGTGCCATGCCAGCTAATATCGGCATAGCCGCTACCCATATAGTCCTGGTTGCGGAAGTATTCTCGGTTGCGCAGAATGGGGTGGGCATTGCGGAAGGCGATGCAAAGTTGGACGAAGCGAAAGAAATCGGCATGGGTATCCAGCAGCGTCCAGTCAAGCCAGTTGACTTCTGAGTCATGGCAGTAGGTATTGTTGTTTCCCCCTTGGCTCCGCGCCATTTCATCCCCCATCAGCAGCATGGGAATCCCTTGACTCACCATGAGAATGCCGATCGCATTGCGCATTTGCCGCCAGCGCAGCGCCTGAATCTCTGGGTCATCTGTTTCGCCCTCTACGCCGCAGTTCCAGCTATCGTTGTCGTTTGCGCCATCCTGATTGTCTTCGCCGTTGTCTTCGTTGTGCTTCTCGTTGTAGGACACCAGATCCCTCAGCGTAAAGCCGTCATGCGCCGTAATGAAATTGACTGAGCTATCGACCGTGCGGTTGCCTTTGGCATAGAGATCGGGAGAGCCTTGCAGCCGCTGCGCCAAGTCCGTCACAAGACCCTCGCCCTTGAGAAATTTTCGGATGGTGTCTCGGTATTTCCCGTTCCATTCGCCCCAGCGATCGTAGTCTGGGAACGATCCCACTTGATACAGACCGCCCGCATCCCAGGCTTCGGCAATTAGCTTGCACTTTGCCAAGATGGGATCAAACGCCAGAGTTTCAATCAAGGGCGGGTTTGCCATAGGGACACCCTTGGGATCGCGTCCCAAGATCGAGGCTAGATCAAACCGGAAGCCGTCAATATGATATTCCGCTGCCCAGTAGCGCAGACAGTCCAGCACGAATACCCGCACCACCGGATGATTGCAGTTGAGCGTGTTGCCACAACCGCTGAAGTTGTAGTAGTAGCCCTCTGGCGTGAGCATATAGTAGGTCTTGTTGTCTAACCCCCGGAAAGAAATGGTGGGGCCAAACTCATTGCCTTCCGCCGTATGGTTGAACACCACGTCAAGAATCACTTCAATGCCATTTTTATGCAGCTCTTTGACCAGCGTTTTAAGCTCGTTTTGCTGACTCCCCTGTTTGCCCGAAGCCGCATAGCCCGCTTTAGGAGCATAAAACCCAATCGTATTGTATCCCCAGTAATTAAACAGGCGATCGCCTGTCAACGGGTTGTTTCGAGGATTGTCCATCTCGTCAAATTCAAAGATGGGCATTAGCTCAACGCAGTTCACGCCCAGAGACTTGAGGTAGGGAATTTTTTCCTGTAGTCCTGCAAAGGTGCCCTGGTGTTCTGGCTTGACGCCCGATGAAGGGTGACGGGTAAAGCCCCGCACATGCATTTCGTAAATGATCAGATCTTCTTCGGGGATCTCTAGGGGGCGATCGCCATCCCAAACGAAGTCGCTGTCTCGAATCTGTGCCCGGTAGGGATAGATTTCGCTGTCGGGTAAGGGGGTGCCCCAGACCTTGCGTCCACCGATGCTTTTGGCGTAGGGATCGAGCAAGATTTTGCTGGGATCAAAGCGGTGCCCTTCTACAATGCTGCGAGGTCCATCGACTCGGTAGCCGTACTCCAAATCTTCAGGGTCGAGATCCTGGACAATCATGCTGACCACATTGCCCAAGCGAAACTCTTGCAGGAAGGGGATTTCAGCAAAAGGCTCCAACGCCCCTCTTTTGAACAGCACCAGGTTTGCTGTGGTGGCGTGGTTGGAAAAGATTGAAAAGTTGACGCCCCCCAAGACAATCGTGGCACCAAATGGAAAGGGCATACCGCGACGGAGCTGAAATCCGCTGTAAATATGGGGGTTTTGGGGACTCATGGGGACGGGCTGAGCGTAGAGTTGTTCCACTGTTGAGGGGGTTCGAGAGGGTTGAAGGTCGGTGGCTGATGCCTAGCGACCTGATTGAATTAAACCCGATTAGATAAAGTGGTGTGGCAGCCTGCCTGTAGAGGACAACTTGAAAAAATTAATTGAAATTAAATAAAAATCTTAACAGTCCTTCTGAGAGTCTCTCATGAAATGATGCCAGGGACATCTCCAGCCTAAATTTGGCAGCAGTCATCATTATGTTTCATGCCGGGGAGTTCGCGCCCTGCGGGCGCGAACTCCCCCAACAAAGCCCGAAGAAGCCCGCCTGCGGCGGGCTTCTTCGGGCTTTGTTTCAAAATGGGAATTGCTGTAAATTTGGGCAGGGTCGGATTCTGGATTTTGTGTGGCGATCGTAGGCTATGATCTTTTAACTAAATTCTGAAGGGCATGACTCAAGAACAACGTGGGGTAACGGTCTGGTTTACAGGTCTAAGCGGCGCGGGTAAGACGACCATCCGGATGGAGGTCGAGCAGCAGCTTCGGGCACAAGGGCACAGAGTAGAGGTTTTGGATGGTGATATTGTGCGCCAGAACCTCACCAAAGGCTTGGGCTTTAGTAAGGAAGACCGAGATGAAAATATTCGCCGGATTGGGTTTGTGGCTCATCTGCTGAGCCGCAATGGGGTAATTGTGCTGGTTTCTGCCATTTCTCCCTATCGGCAAATCCGGGACGAAGTGCGCGAGAAGATTGGCGACTTTATTGAGGTCTACGTCAACGCGCCGCTGGCAGTCTGCGAACAGCGAGACGTAAAGGGGCTGTACAAAAAAGCTCGTGCTGGGGAAATCAAGCAGTTTACGGGCATCGACGACCCCTACGAACCACCGCTCAATGCAGAAGTAGAATGCAGAACCGATGAGGAGAGCCTCTCTGAGAGCGCTTTAAGGGTGATGAAAGCGCTCCATAACTTGGGGTATGTGGCTCAAGATAAGGCGATCCTGAATCTCTAATTCTTAACAGGCGATCGCCCAGCATCCGATGCTGCTGAAGCGGAGGCAGGTGAAAACTTGCCGCCTAGACTTTGGAAATAAATGCTGCCCACGGTCAGCAAAAAAGTGAGGTAGGCGATCGCCTGCACCCAGTAGAGCCGCTGGGTGTAGCCAAAGAACGACTTCAGCAGAATGCCGGGAAACTGGCGATCGGGCAAAACCTGGCTCAGATCCCAGACCTGCCCACCTAGGATGCAGGAGGCGCGTGTTTGAGGGCAAAGGGTGGCAAACTGTGGATCAACCTGTGCTAAAGCCGCCACCGCGCCGTTGAAGTGCCGCAGAGCGCCTACTACCAGCCCGGAGACAATCAGCAGTAGCAGAACTCCCATAAATTGAAAGAACTGCCGTAGGTTAATCTTTACGCCCAGGCGAAACAGCAAAAAGCCGATGCCCGTTGCGCCCAAGAGTCCGGCGATCGCTCCTGCCAAGGGCAGCCAGCCTTCCTGAAACTGAGCAGAGATGAACACAACGGTTTCAAAGCCTTCTCGCAGTACGGCAATTAGGATTAACCCAAAGATGCCCCAACCTGCGTCAGTTTTTTGGAGCGCCACAGACACCGCGCCCTCCAGTTCCCCCTTAAGCGATCGCGCTTGCTGCGTCATCCACACCAGCATCCAGGTGAGCAGGACGATCGCTCCTACGCCGAAGATGCCCTCCAGAAGCGGCTTGAGGACGGGTGCGTAAGGTTGATTAGACTGTTTGAGTGTCAGCAAGGCTCCGTTGAATACAATGCCAATCAGCACGCTTGCGGCGATGCCTGCGGCAATACCTGCATAGACCCAAGTATTCAGGCGGTCTTGCCCTGCCTTTTTGAGGTAAGCCAACACGATCCCTACGACTAAAGCCGCTTCTACGCCTTCTCGTAGGGTAATGACAAAGGTCGGTAAAGCTGGGGTAATATCCATCAGCGAAGGTTCTAGATTGAGTTCTCACCTTTAAGGTAACGCGCAAGGCAGCACGTTTCTCTCAAAAAATAACTCCTTGGATCTAAGCGCGTAGCGCTATATAGCCGCCACCAGTTTGCTTAGGGCATTTGGGGTGGAGCGCTACGCGCTCCACCCCAAATGCCCCCGTCCCAACCGCCAGGGCGGTTGTCGTGTTTTTGATTTTTACCTGTGCATATTTTTGCCTAGGCAGGCTGACTCAGTGCCCCTGATAAATAGTCAGCTGCGGCTTCCACCAGAGCGATCGCATTCTCGTACATCATGCGGGTAGGTCCCAGCATGCCCACGCTACCCACAGGCACCGTACCGCGCTGATAGGTCGCAGACACCAAGGCACAAGTTCGCATCGGCTCTAGAGGATTTTCGGCTCCGATGCGAATGGTGACGCGCTTGCCCAGTGCGCCAGGTTCAGTGGGTTCACACAGCATGGGTTCACAGATCAGCGACCAGAGCTGATCCTGCTCTGATTCCAAAAGCTGCATGATCGTCTGCACCTGCTGAAGCTCTGAGAACTCTGGCTGACGACGAAGGACTTCTGCCACGCCGCTAATCAAAATTTGCGTCGAGAGAGCCATGCCGCTACGGCGCTTTAGCTCTGTCAAAGAAGTATGGATTAGATCCACATAGCGATCGAACTCGCGCCCCAAATCGCTCCAGTTGAGGGTAGACAAATCGTTAATCGATCGCCCGCGAAGCTGGCTGTTGAGAAAATTGGAGAGAATTTGCAGCTCTCGATCGAGTTGTTCTGGATCGGGGTAGCTCTCCTCTTGCATCTGAGGCAGGCTCACCATAATCGACTGTGTAGCGTAAGAGTCCAGCACCACCACCAGCATTACCCGACGCGGATCAATCTGCACCAGCTGCAAGTGTCGCAGGTGAGCTGCGCTAGTTTGCGGCATGGTGACTAAGGCAATGTAGCCGCTGAGGGTAGACAAGATTTGGGCGGCTTCGCGAAGCAGCACCTCTAAGCCGTTTTCTTCCCAGTTCAGCTGTTCCGAGAGCAAATGGTCTGCCTGACGAGCGATCGCGTCTGAAGGAGTCACCAGGCGATCGACATAGATGCGATAGCCTGAATCAGAAGGTACCCGCCCAGCAGAGGTGTGGGGTTGGTAGAGCAAACCCGCTTTTTCCAAATAGCCCATGGCATTCCGAATCGTTGCTGGACTCACTCTAGGGTTAAAGTCTTCTACAAGTGCTTCAGAACCCACAGGTCGAGCTGTGGCGATATATTGGCGCACCGTTGCTCCAAGCACTAGCTGTTGGCGAGGACTAAGCTTCACTTGCATGGACGGTTCAGGGAAGGGGACAGGGAGATCAAAGTTGGACAGACCTGAGATGGGGGGTCAATAGCGCGGAACGGTCGAATCAACGATCGCCGCATAAGCTTCAATACCGCCTGATATATTTCTGACACGGGTGAAGCCCTGCTGGTGTAACCAACTGCACATTTGTGCCGATCGCATTCCGTGATGGCACAAGACCAAGGTTTCGACATCTGCTTCAAAGCGGCTGTGAATATTTTCTGCCCAGTCAGCAAATTGGCTGAGCGGCAAATTCACAAAGCCGTCGAGCTGGGCGATTTCCAACTCTTCTGGCTCTCGCACATCAATGAGCTGTAAGCTCGGCTCGGCAATCCGTCGAGCTAACTCCTCAACACTAATTTGGGGGTCTACAGAGGGAAGTTTAGGCATCGCTATTTCTGGCAGTTAGCTGTTTCTGGTAATTCTGTTTCTGGCAATTTTTAACAATTATGTCTGGCAATTATTATGAGAATTACCAGCTTTTTTCAGGTTAGACTTTTCAGATTTAAAGTATTTCTTCATATGTACCTCACGTTACCCGGATTATCCTCAAGATGGCAAGGAAAGCAAGGCGCGTTCAACTATACCTGCATAGATCCAACAATTTGTCAACTGCATTAGTATGCAAAAAACCTGCACTAAATGCTGTTTAAGTAAGCCCAATCGGGTGAAGTGCGGATGCAGTTTAAGCTCCCAGCATTGAAAGATGGTAGGAGTCAAAGCAGAGGCATTTGAAAATGTGGCAAAAACTTATTCAGGCGACTGCGATCACTTCTGCCCTCTATCTGGTTATGGGCATGAGTAAACCCCCAATGGGCGGCTCAACTGTCCAGTTTCAACTCTCGGAAAACCTTCAGCATTCTCTCAATACGTTCAACGCTAAACCCTAGCTTTGCGCAGCGCTATCCTTCGTAGAGGCTTAAAGCTTTAATCTCTTAAAACCCTAATCTAAAGACTCAGTGACGATCGCCCTGCCGCTACACCAACGATCATAGCTGTTTCCTGGGCAGTCTTTCAAAAAAGGGGTTCGTGATAAAAAACTAGAGACTCTGCCTTACCCGACGCTCCCGAAGGGTAGGGCAAAGCCTCCTACAGATTATGTTCATACTTAGCCCTATTGAACAAGTTAAGTATGGTTAAGCGCAAAGACGGCTCTTGAGCCAGATCTAGCTCAGCCGATTGAAAAGAATTCTGGAAAATGCGGCGATCGCTCAACCTCTCTGCTACCGTAAATAAATCATGGCTGAGAGCAGCGCCAAGCATGGCTAAGAGCGCAAAGACTCCAGGTTTTCAAAGGTTCAGGTTGGCGGCACTATGGCATTGATTGTCCAGAAATATGGCGGTACATCGGTTGGGTCGGTTGAGAGAATCCAGGCGGTTGCCCAGCGAGTGATTAAAGCGGTTAAAGCCGGACATTCTTTGGTAGTGGTGGTTTCGGCAATGGGAAAAACCACTGACGGACTCGTGAAGCTGGCACACGAGATTTCTCCTGTCCCCAACCGTCGCGAGATGGATATGCTGCTCTCGACCGGAGAACAGATCTCGATCGCTCTCCTCAGCATGGCGCTCCAGGAAATGGGACAACCCGCAATTTCCATGACAGGCGCACAGGTAGGCATTGTCACCGAAGCCGAACATACCCGTGCCCGTATTCTTAGCATTGAGACTGAGCGGATGCAGCGACATTTGCGCGAGGGGCGCGTGGTAGTGGTTGCCGGATTTCAGGGCGTTTCTAGCCATGACGATCTAGAGATTACGACCCTAGGACGGGGCGGATCTGACACCTCTGCTGTGGCATTAGCAGCGGCTCTGAAAGCCTATGCTTGCGAGATTTATACCGACGTTCCCGGCATCTTGACTACCGATCCGCGACTGGTGCCCGACGCTCAGCTCATGGCGGAAATCACCTCAGATGAGATGCTGGAACTGGCAAGTCTTGGGGCAAAAGTTCTGCATCCGCGAGCTGTGGAAATTGCCCGCAACTATGGCGTGATGCTGGTGGTGCGATCGAGCTGGTCAGACGATCCGGGAACAAGAGTGGTGTCTCCGCTGCCACAGCCGCGATCGCTTCAGGGGTTAGAAATTGCTCAACCTGTGGATGCGATTGAGTTTGATACCGATCAGGCAAAGGTGGCGATGCTACGCGTTCCCGATCGCCCTGGGATTGCAGCACGATTGTTTGGTGAAATTGCCCGTCAGAGTCTAGATGTCGATCTGATCATTCAGTCAATTCATGAGGGCAACACCAACGACATTGCCTTTACGGTCAGAAAAAACTCCCTCAATCGCGCCGAGGCGGTAGCCGCAGCGATCGCCCCTGCCCTGCGCAATGCTGACCCAGCGGTTGGAGAAGCCGAGGTTATGGTAGAGCGCCACATCGCCAAAGTCAGCATTGCCGGAGCCGGAATGATTGGACGACCAGGCGTAGCGGCACAAATGTTTTCTACTCTGGCGGCGGCGGGAATTAATATCCAAATGATCTCAACCTCAGAGGTAAAGATTAGCTGCGCGGTGGCGGCGGAAGACTGCGATCGCGCCATTGCTGCCCTCTGTGACGTGTTTCAAGTCAGCAGTTCTCCGGCGCGTGGACATCATCCTGAGGCGATCGCCTCAAATCTTTCCCCTGTCCGAGGAGCAGCGCTCGATCTCAAACAGGCTCAATTGGCGATACGTCATGTGCCCGATCGCCCTGGCATGGCAGCTCAGATTTTTACGCTTCTGGCAAACTGCAACATCAGTGTAGACATGATTATTCAGTCTCAGCGCTGCCGTCTAATTGATGGGATCGCTACGCGGGACATCGCCTTTACCGTGGCACAGCAGGATGCGGAAGAAGCGAGAGCGCTCTTGCAAAAAGCCGCAGACGAATGGGGTCATGGCGAAGTGACGGTCGATCCGGCGATCGCTAAGGTCAGCATTGTGGGCATAGGCATGGTGGGACGACCGGGCATTGCAGCGCGCATGTTTGAGGCGATCGCCCAACAGCAAATCAATATTCAGATGATTGCGACTTCTGAAATCAAAATTAGCTGCGTTGTGCCTGAATCAGACGGCGTACGGGCACTTCAAGTGATTCATACTGCGTTTGATCTATCGGGTAGCGAGGCGATCGTGATTCCTGCCTAAAGCGCGTTATTAATTGGCGGTAGTCCTAAAGATTTTTGAAAGCCCCGCTCCGCGAGGCTTTCAAAAATTAACTCGCCCTAACTCAATTACGTAATGCCATAGCTATTTGTCAAGTTTAAAACTTAGTGTCAATCGAAAAGATTGACCTAGAATACCCATCTGAAAAAGGCAATTGAAAATCTCTGTAAAAAGCACTGCTTCACATCAAAGCAAGACCTTGTGTACGAACGTACAACATCTATGGGCAGTGAGGGACTCGAACCCGCGACATCCTGCTTGTAAGGCAGGCGCTCTACCAACTGAGCTAACCGCCCGTGCTTAGAGATACGCCTCGGCGCATTCGTCACATCAGTACAGTTAAAGATGATAGCAGACTAATCACAGCTTGCTAAGATCTTCTCAGAAATAAAATTCTGGAACAATTCTCCATGCCTTCGGGTAAAACCCACGATCGCATCACCCTATGGTCTCTGCCTGTAGTAGCAGGACTGACTCTCGCGGCAACTCGGCATCTCGTCGGAACTCAGCAAGGCATGGCAACGCTGATGATTTGCGCTGGGTTCCTGTTTGGAGGACTCATGTTGGGACCTGATCTCGACATTCATTCTGTGCAATACAAGCGCTGGGGCTGGCTGCGCTGGATCTGGTTGCCCTACCGAGGCAGCATGAAGCATCGATCGCCCTGGTCTCATGCGCCCATTACTGGAACGACCGTACGGGTTATTTATCTGCTGGCATGGCTGGGATTTGCGGGTTTTGCTAGCTTGGCGCTAGCAAACGAACTCTGGCAGTTGGGCTGGACTTGGGAAGATATTGGCAGCGTCATTAGGCAATTGCTCTGGCAACATCGGGTCGAAGCGATCGCCTTTATAGTGGGTCTAGAACTCGGAGCCTTTAGCCACTACACGGCTGACTGGCTAGTATCGTCCCACAAACGCAGTAAGAACGGTAAAGCAAAGAAGAAGGTTAAAAGATGAGCTGAGAGAAAATCAGGAGTGGCTGATTCCTACAACGCTTTGGAACATGGATTTAAGGTTGTACAGGTTGTTTAGTCGACGATCCTTTGCACTTGGTTAAGTGTGATTTATGCAATTGAAAATTGCTGTAACTTGGACTGGAGGGCTGGCTTAGAATAAGGGCAAATCTTCACCTCCAACTCATCATGACCGCTCCGCATTCAGAAACTCGTCAGCAGAGCCTCGACGCACTCCAACGCTTGATGGAAGTGGTCGCAAAGCTGCGATCGCCAGACGGCTGCCCCTGGGATTTGGCACAGACCCCTGAAACCCTGATTCCCTATGTTCTGGAAGAAGCCTACGAGGTGGTGGATGCAATTCGGCAGGGTGAACCAGAGGCGATCGCCGATGAGTTGGGCGATTTGCTGCTGCAAGTCGTGTTACAGGCACAGATTGCCAGCGAAGCCGCACAGTTCGACCTTGCCACCGTGGCAGATCACATTTCGGAGAAGCTGATCCGGCGGCATCCCCATGTCTTTGGCGACGTAACCGTTGCTAGCGTTGATGAAGTCCATCAAAATTGGGAGCAAATCAAAGCGGCTGAGGAGGCAGCAAAGACTCAAGTGCAAACCCTTAGCCCTCGCCTCAGCCGCTACGGGCGATCGCTGCCCCCAATCACCGCCGCCCTGAAAATCTCACAAAAGGCGGCATCTGTGGGGTTTGAGTGGGAAGATGTAGAGGGCGTATGGGAGAAATTTCAGGAGGAGCTGGGTGAATTTCGGCTGGCGATCGAGGAAGAAACCCAGGCACGGCAGCAAGAGGAATTGGGCGACCTGCTGTTCACAATCGTCAATCTAGCCCGCTGGTACGGGTTAGACCCGGATGCAGCTTTGCGGGGCACTAACCAGCGCTTTGTCGAACGGTTTAGTCAGGTAGAAGCTTTGAGTGAAGGGCGATCGCTTACCGACTACAGCTCGGAAGAATTGGAGGCATTTTGGCGACGGGCAAAGGCAAAGCTGAAGAAATAGGGAAGCAAATTAGAGCGGCAATGAGATCGATCGGCGATCGTAGCGTCCCCCAAGCCAGTAAAATTTGAGGATGAAAGGTTTTAGGAAGTCTTGAGATGCTGAAGCGAATTGCGGTCGTGCTGCTGGTAGTGCTGAGTTTGACGATACAAAGCTGTGCCCCTACCGTAGCTGGAGCCGGACTCAAAGGCTACGTTGAGAGCTATAAAGGGTACGAGTTTCTTTATCCCAACGGCTGGGTTCCGGTGAAGGTCAGCGACGCAGACGTGGTGCTACACGACATTATTGAAGAGACTGAAAACGCCAGCGTCATCATTAGCGACGTGCCAGATGGCAAAACCTTAGAGGAATTGGGTACGCCGAGCGAAGTGGGTTACAGGCTGTCAAAGAATGCGATCGCCCCCCCCGGCTCTAACCGCACGGCAGAACTCGTAGATGCCCAAGCTCGTCAAGTGGGTGATGAAACTTACTACCTGTTGGAATATGCCGTTCAGTTGCCGACTCAGGCTCGTCACAATTTGGCTAGCGTTGTCGTGCGGCGCGGTCAGTTGTTTACCTACAATCTCTCCACTACTGAGAAGCGCTGGGAAAAGTCTCAGGAGAAATTTCGTCAATCCGTAAAATCCTTCTCGGTTTACTAATAGCTTCAGCAGATTGCAAACGGGGTTTTGGGTTGCGCGTAGCGCAACCCAAAACCCCAAAAAATTAACTTTTTGGAGAATCAACGAGCATTTATGCTCTACTGAGCTTAGCGAAATTATCCGCTAAAACCGATCGCCTTTCAGGGTCTGAGTAAACAGAGACGAAGCTAAAATACTTCCTTTATTGGGTCAGTACATTAACAGAGTCTGGATAGTGAAACATATGCTTTGGCTGATCTCTAAGCAAAGTTCTTGATTGCTTGGAAAGATTTTTTGTTTTTCTTTTCTTCTGTTTTTCTAACTCTTCAAAAGTGTAAGTAGAAGGTAAATTTAAGCGACGAATTCCTATTTTGATATAGTCTTCGTTAATCTCAATTCCAATAGATCTTCTTCCCAAGCGTTTGGCAACTGCACTGGTGGAGAAGCTACCAGAGAATGGGTCTAGTACAAGATCTCCAACATTTGAAGAGGCTAAAATAATTCGCTCCAGAAGAGCTTCTGGTTTTTGAGTGGGATGATTTTCATATTCTTCCATCTTGAACCGTACTCGCGAAAAATCCCAAACGTTACCCGGCACTTTATGCGTGTTGTACGGCTGAGGAGGTTCTTTGCGATAGTCAATCAATTGACGCTTTGCACCCGTCTTTGCCTCCACTTGGATATCGACAGCATTAAACGTATAGTTCTTTTCATGCTTCGTCAGCATAAGTATTGGCTCATATAGAGATCCGAAGTGATTTTTAGCCTGTACTCCTGAGCTGTCGTAAGTCCAAACAATTCTGCTTTTAACGCAGAAACTTTTGCGGCACTTGATATCAAGGTAGGGCATATTTTCTGTGCTGTTCATCAAGTAAAAAGTACCATTAGGCTTGAGAACACGATGGCATTCATCAATCCATTGATACGTCCAGCTCAGAAACTCTTCTTCTAACCAATCTTCAACTAGACCATCGAAATTTTTGCCAATGTTGTAAGGCGGATCGGCAAAAATTAGGTTAACCGATTCTGATTCAAGGCGCTTCAAGTTTTCAAGCGCATCCCCCTGAATGATGCAGTGAGAAGCGTCTTCATATATTTTGCTCTCTCCCTCAGCATTGAAAGTCATGACATCACCGACTCTGTGCCTGCTGCAAAAGTTGAGCCGATCGCTCCACCCATTGCGTATTGCCCTGAGCCGCAAAGAGATCTCTGGCGTACTGCAAAACCCGCTGAGCTTCCGTAGAGTTGTCCTGCTGCATAAACACTAACCCTGCGCCATAGTAAGCATTGGGGTAATTGGGGTTAGCCTCCGCCGATCGCCGAAATGAATCCAAGGCGCGATTGAGATTGCCCTGCTGATACCAGATAGTCCCCAGACTGTAATGCGCTTCTGAGTAACGCGGGTTTAGCGTCACGGCGCGTTGTAGAGCCTCAGTTGCCGCCGCAGTTTGCCCCTGTTGCAAATAGATTAAGCCAAGGTGGTAGGACGGCTCGGCAGCATTGGTGCTGAGCTGGGCGGCTTTTTTGAACTCGACGATCGCCCGATCAGTCTGTCTCTGCTGTTGGTAAACCAGACCCAAATTGTAATGTCCTAGCCCCAAATTGGGATCGAGCAAGACAGCACGCTGCAAGTATTCTGAAGCCTGAGTAAGATTGCCACCCTCCAGCAACGCCGCCCCCAAACTGGCATAGGCTAGGGCAAAACCCGGATCGGCTTGCAGCGCCTGATAGAAGGAGTTAGCCGCTGCCTGAAGGTTTCCCTGCTGGCGCAGCGCTAAACCCAGATTGTAGTGTGCAGGAGCAAAGGCTGGATTGAGCGCCGCAGCTTGACGAAAGGCAGCGATCGCTGGCTCTAACTGTCCCTGCTGCACATACTGTACCCCAATCGCCATTTGTCCCTCAGCCGTCTGAGCATCAGGCTGAGCGGATTGCCTTTCTAGCGTTGGCAAGGACTGCGCCCAACTCAAGGGTGCCAAACCAGTTGTCATCAGGGTTGCCCCGATCGCCATTAGCACCCAAGCCGCTAGATCTCGACTCAACCACCTGCCTTTCAAATCCCAAAGCCTACCCATGTGCGATCGCCTATGATTCCAACATTCACTACTCTATATCCATCCTCTTATGAAGAGTTATGAGGAAGAGCCAAAGGAGCCATTCACTCAACCTTCATAGGCTGAAAAAGTACAGGCTGAAGAATAGCATGACTGCTTTCAAATAAAGAAACGACTTTTTCAACCACCTCAGGATAGTAATTGTGAGCAAACTGACGAAACTCTCCCGAAGCTACCATTCCGCCCCAGCAGTGCAGCAGATGAGCCTGGTGTTTTCCAAATCTTGATTCGGCATCTATGGGAGACACATTGTAGGTCTTGGGCAGCTGTATCACGGGAACTTGCGTTTTATGAAGCGCCCTCACCAGCGCCAGCTGATCATGTTTTTGAAATTTTCGCCACTCTTCATGCCACTGCTGAAACAGGGTTTGAACTGCCAGCGTATCGCGCCAAAGCATCACCCCGCTATTAAAGTGTGTGGTACTTCCGGGTAAACGTTGCAGGGTGTAGGTTTTCTCCTCCAGCGCCACATGGTCACACAAAGCTACTCTGGGCAGTCGGTCAGTCACCATTGCAAAATCGCCGTAGACAAGGTGATTCCAGAGATCACAAATAGGCTGAAGCGGCAGAATATCTGCATCTAAAAACAGCGTTTCCTGATAAGGACTCAGGAGATTGAGGCAGGTCTTGATCTGTCGAGATGAAAAGGGATGAGTATCAATTTCACCTGGACTGAGAAACTTAGGCGTGATGCTATGGCTGTGCAGCGGCAGAAATTTCAACAAAGGCTGATCAGAAATTAACGTAATAGATATTTCGGGTTCCTGCTGGCGTAGAGCCATTGCGCTAATTAATGCAGCTTCCAGATAAGCCAAATTAGTTGCACCACAGTAAACCACTCCTCGACTACTCATAGAAAAATATCCTGAACACTGCTGCTCATTATTTCAGAGATAGTCTCTCAGTACAGGTAATATTCTAAACAAGGCGATGGGTCATTCAAAGCTTCTAAACGATCGCCCCAGAATTAGGGATGCCAACCCCTTGCTAAACTGGTAGAGAGCCAAGGATTTTTTAGGTATCGTAGATTGAAAAAGAAACACACCAACGCTTTGCTACTGGCGCTGTTGAATTCTTTAGCTGATTTTGATGGGCAGGTGCCGCCAGCAGCATTGCCCATCCTGGACGAATTGCAGCAGCGATCGGATACATTGCCGCCCCTGTATGCCGATGTTTTTGGGCTATTCCCTTCAGCCACCTGCGCAGATTTAGTGCAGCATATTGATTCCCTGCCGCAAGATCAGGTGGCGATCGCCAGCTATGCGTTTCAGATTTTTCGCTCCTATGAGCAAATGTTAAGAATTGACACAACCCAGATGTCTCCCGAACAGAGGGCAGCCTGTGAGTCGCAGATGGAGCGAATTCGGTCTTTGGTGAATCGCGCTAAGTCTGCCATGGTGGAAACCCCAGAAGACAAGCCTCCAGAATAGCTCTTGAAAGTTGAGCAAGGCTCGCGTACAAAATAAAACCCAAAAACGGTAGTCCTCAAAATGTACTGATTTTTTATGGGGTGGTCTTTGCCTACTCCATAAAAAATCAGTACGTGAATACCAGTACCCCAAAAACTATTGCAGGTTAGTTTACGCGATGTGCAACTTGATCTGAAAGTCTTGTAGGGTAGACATCTTGTCCATCCGAATCTGGGCAGGTAATACCGATTTAAACGAATTTGTGGGCACATCGAACCTCAGAAGGGGCTTGGCAATGCCAAGCCCGTACCAGGATCTGTTGTGGTTCCAATTCAAATGGGTACAAGATGCCTGCCCCATGTAGATCAAAAGCTTTAGAAAAAGAGTGGCACATCGCGTTAGTTTGTGATCCTGAGGAAGTAGACGAGGCGATCGTCTAACCAATCCAAACTTTGTGCAGACTCGTATAATTTTCTAAGCATCAATAAAACCCAATCAACTTTGAGTGAGTTTTAGCTGAATCAATCCAATCCACTTTCATTCTCGTAATCATATACAGAACAGTGGAAGAGCATAACTCGCAGCTTCCCTAATGCTGTTCATCATAGGTATCTTGAGCGTGAAGAAAGGAGAATACTAGCGTGAATGACGATAATTTTGATCTGAGCCAAATGCGCTCCCGTCGTAGTAAAGTCCTCTCTCGTCGGGGGATTTTGGTAGGAGGAACGATCGCAGGGTTATCAAGCGCGATCGGGCTTTCAGCGCTCTCGGCAGGATCGAGTCAGGCTTTAGGAATGGCTGCTTCAGGTGATGCTGAAGTCTTAAATCAGGCGCTATTTTATGAGCATCAAGCCATTTGGGCTTATCAATTTGCGGCTGGCAAGCTCAGCAACTCCAATGTAGGTCAAGCTGTCTTAGCTGTAGCACAAGGCAACTTGCGCGATCATATGGCGCATCGCGATAAGCTCACTGAAGTCGTTAAAAGTCTAGGAGCAACTCCTGCGGTCGCGGCAAGCAGCTACGATCTCTCTTCTTATATTCAGCGGGGTGAAGGCAACATTGATAGCGATGTCAATATTGCAAAGCTGGCGCTGGCGCTGGAAACGGATGCAGCGATCGCCTACGCAACCGAGATTGCTAAGCTCAAAACTCCTGCGCTAATCACCGCAGGGGCCAGCATTGGTTCTGATGAGGCAGCTCATGCAACCGCAATTCGCGCTGCCTTTGTGTCGCTTGGGGTGAGTATTCCCATTGTTCCTGCCTCTTTCGTGAGCGCTGACAGCCGCAGCCAGTGGGTGCTGAAAGTTTAGAGCATACAGCTCAGCCAATTTTGTAAGATTCAATTGATCCCGTGAAACAACTCAGCCCGTAAAATCCCCAAACCGGATTTTACGGGCTTTACTTTTAAGCAGTGCTGAGGACTAAACCTAATGTCGATCCCAAAGAGCGGCCATTTGTGACGCAGATGACAAATAGCGGTTTCATTGATAACGATTAGCAATGTTACGCAATTGATCCACCTAAACAGGCTCAATTCATTATGGGCAAGTCGCTTGACCTCTGTAAAACAGCGATCCCTGATGTAAAAGAACATTGAAAAATTTTATGAAATGTTGCAGATACTTGATCCCGTTGCTAAGGTGTGCAGATAGTTCACCTGCTAACCCATCTGGAATAGACCCTCTGACATAGATCGTCTTGTCCAGATTGTTTGGCACTGAAGAGAGAAGCTCCGATGCGATATCTCAATGTCTACAGCCCCCTGTTGACTCCCTGTTGAACAGTTTCTGTTGACAAGCATTGTTCCTTCTTAACATTCTTTTTAATTCACTTAACCTTTCCACTTTATCCGGATCAACTTGAAGGCTCCTCAAGCGGTTGCCCCCACTGGCTAGAGTCTGAGTCCTCAGCGTTCCCAAACAGGGCATGGAACCCGTAGCAACTCATGAGACAAATTGCAAGCTGCGTCCTTTGAAGGACTCAATACCCGGACGCAAGCCACTCTAAATCCACGCATTCTGTTCAACTGCATTCGATGCTCTGATTTCGGCAAGTTTTTGCAAGCTGATTCAGACAAGATTTAGTCTCTTGAATGCAGCGAGACTCGTATTTAGGAGGTTCTGACTGTGAATATTTTAGGAAAGACGGCTCTCGTTACCGGAGCCTCACGGGGAATTGGTAAAGCGATCGCCTTGGAACTTGCCCGCCAAGGAGCGGCAAGGCTGCTGCTGGTGGCGCGAAATCAGCAGCTCTTGATGGAGGTGGCAGAAGAAGTAGAGGCACTGGGCGCGGAAGCCGTGGTGCTGCCGCTCGACTTGACGCAGGTGGTAGAGGTGAATGTGGCAATCGCCCAAGCTTGGCGAAACTATGGCGCGATTCACCTGCTGATTAACTGTGCAGGCGTGGCACATCAAGCCTCCTTTTTGCAGACAAAGTTGCCAGATGTGCAGGAAGAAATCGCCGTGAATTTGGTGGGAATGTACACAATCACGCGATTCGTGGCGCGGCGGATGGTGGCAAAAGGCGAAGGCAAAATTGTCAATGTTTCTAGCCTGATGGGCAAGCTTGCGGCTCCCACCATGGCAACCTACTCGGCAACGAAATTTGCCATTCTCGGATTCACTCAGGCATTGCGCGGAGAGCTAGCTGCCCACAATGTGCAGGTCATGGCGCTGCTGCCTTCTCTGACAGATACTGACATGGTGCGAGAATTTCGCTGGTTTCGCTGGGTGATGCCCATGTCGCCCGAACAGGTGGCGCAGTCGCTGATTGCCGGACTGAAGCGAGAATCCCCTGAAATCCTGGTGGGCTGGCAGAGCCATCTGGCAGTTTGGGGCGATCGCCTCATGCCAGGTCTAATGGAGAAGCTGCTGCGGAGTGCGGCTCCATCGATGCGAGGCGATCGGTTTGTGAAGTTTAGGAGAGCCGGGGTTTCTGTCCCCTAGCATGTATCGCTTTAAAGTCTAAACGGGGATTTTTTTGAGAGGCGCGCTTCGCGCCTCTCAAAAAAATCCCCCTCATGACCAGCCTAAATTGGTACTAGAACAATAGATCTGCGCCAATCTCATTCAAGTCTAGGGTATGGAGACTGCCTTGCTGACCTGTCCAAGTTGCCACCAGCAAGCCGCGCTGATCAAAGGGGGCGATCGCCGTAATCGGCTCAGGAAAGGTAAGCTGCCCCAACTGCCGCCCCTCAAAATCTAGCAGAAGAATTTGTCCAGCAGAATTTGCCAGAATATAGCCCCAGTCTGTTGCCGCCAACAGCGTCGGCTCAATGCTGATGGCAAACCGCCGAATGCGATACGGCTTCAGGTCAATCACCCCGATTGTCTGAGGTTGATAGCGATCGATTGCTAACAGCTGGTAGGGCTTTTGGGTGACTATAGCCTGATCGAGGTGAAAGGGAAGCAGCAGTGATGCAACATAGCTGCCTCGGCGCGTAAACGCCTTGATCAAGGTTTGGGAACTACTCGGTGATCCAGAAGAAACCGATTCTCCGATTGCAACCTGCATGGCAATCACCACATGGCGATTATCCAACGCAAAGATCTGCGGATGAACGGGTAACCTTTTTTTGAAAAACACTTCGACGGGTGCAGTCGCTAACTTCATCGATCGCTTGGACAGGCGTGCGAATGACAGGGTATATTCTCCTTGAACACTGCCTCCTTGAACACTGGGAATCACGCTTGCTAACCAGTCACCCTGGGGAGAAATCGCCGTCACGCCTGTAGGCACTCGTGCCTGAATGGGCATCAGTCGAGAATTATTGGTAGGCGTGGGCATGAGATAAACCGACCGCCCTGTCACCACAAAACAGCCCTGCGATCGCATCGACAGCAGATCTACAGGCTCTTGCAGCAGGATATGGCTACAGGCTACAGGCAGGGCAGAATGCAGATTCTTCGGGGACGACAGCAGAGAGGTGGCATAGCGATCGCAAATGACGCGCCCAGTTGTGACTCGATAGAGCGAGTTTTCTAGGACGGCCAGAGCCGTTATGGGTTGATCTAAAGACTGCTTTTGCTGAACGTGAAGGATGCACTCTGGCGGCTCGGTGATGGGGGTGAGCAAGGGCACCATATTTGCATTCAGCTCTGGGGAAGAAGCGATCGCTTGCACCGCCATCAGCATTTCGGTTGCAGACTTAAACCGACGGGCAGAGAGCTTTTGCAACGCCGTCAGAATGATCGGTCGCCAAGCAGCCGGGATGGCATCAGGCAGGGTGACGGGCTGATTTAGGTGAGCCGATCTCAGCTCTAAGGGGGTGCCCGAAAAAGGTCTATGACCTGCCGCCAGCTCAAATAGCAGTACGCCAACTGAATAGAGATCAGAAGTGTGCGAGTATTCACCGTAAAACCGCTCTGGAGCCATGTATGCCGGAGATCCGGTGCTGCTAGTCTCTCGGTCTTGCACCTCCTGACTGAGGCGAGCGATGCCAAAGTCAGAAATTTTTGCAACCCAACCATCGAGCTGCACTGACACCAAAATGTTCTCAGGCTTGATATCACAGTGGACAATGCCGCGATCGTGGGCATGAGCCAGTCCCTTCAAAACATCGATCACCAGCTTCAAGCTTTGCGGCAAGCTCAGCCGATTCTCTTCAGTCATCAGGCTGCGCAGAGTGCCCCCTTCGCAGTAATCCATCACCAAGTGCCGCCCTGTTGCCATATGCTC
Organism: Drouetiella hepatica Uher 2000/2452; assembly: GCA_019359505.1. GTDB lineage: Bacteria > Cyanobacteriota > Cyanobacteriia > Elainellales > Elainellaceae > Drouetiella > Drouetiella hepatica. Next base: position 311,849 of record JAHHHD010000002.1, read on the forward strand.
TACGGCTTGACAGGCGACAATATTGGGGTGACGTAAGCTCAGCAAAAATCGCAGCTCACGCAAAAACTTGTGGGTGGGAAAGCGCTGATGATCTAATCGCTTCAAGGCAACCAAGCGACCATTTTGCCGAGAAGCAGCGCAATACACTTGACCAAACTGCCCTTGTCCAACCAGACCGAGAAGTCGATAGTTTGAACGTTTGGACACAGTGAGTCAGGAGGGGTAAGGGATGATGCTGCGCCGATTGATTGAACCTAGCTTACTAATTCAGCTTACTGGCAAAGCTGCTGCATGATGGAATCGTGATCAGCAATTGCCGCCATCCCTTCAGCAGGTTCCAGCCGCTTTTGCAAGCCCAAGACAAAGCGATTGCAGTCTGCTCCCATGGATTCGCAGGTGGTTTGAAGGCAGTGCAAGTCTCGACCCGTCAACTGACTGAAAAAGGCAGATAAAATTCCAGCCTCTAGATGGCAAGAGGTTTGCTGATTTTGAGGGGCAAGGCGGGCAAACGGAGAGTTGCAAATCTTGACGACCAGAAATCCGCGCTGCTGATGGGTATGATCCAGGTCAATTTTGCCCCAGCCATGGGCAATCCAGCATTGCTGGAGCGCCTGTAAAAATTCAACCATTGCCATGTCGGCAGGTGAGAGCCTGTAGTAATCCGTCAGCTGTTCGCGAAATCGGGCATAGAAGTTTTTGCCCCACCAGCGCCCACAGTTAAATAGCACAAGGCGAGAGGCTTGTCCGGTTTCTTTCTCCAAACCTGCGTAGATCGCCTGGATCAAGGTTTCGGGCAAGGCAATCAAGCGATCGCCCTGCCGATTCTCGATCAGACCCATCTCTAGATCGCCCCGCACATAGGTATCGACTGCAAAGTAGTTACCCGGAAGCTGTTTGTCAATTAGTAGATCAGCAACGGAAATCATAGGAAAAAAGGGTGTCAGGATTCAGGAGGATATTCGCGCTATTCACGCTGAGAGGAGGTACTACCAGCCGATCGCCACGCCGTTGACGGATTCAACCTTTTGCGGCAGGAGCGCATTTTGAGCCATTAGCAAGATCGGGCTAAGCAAGATCATCTGCTTACCTAGAGCCTCATCCAAGCGCTGATTCAAGAGCTGATAGAGCCGAGCATCGATCGCCTGAGTGTTGTAAACCTCAACAGTGGGTTGCACCCAGTTGAGAAACCGCTCTTTGACAATGGAGTCCTGATTCAGCAGCATAGTCAGACCGCAGTGGCGCAGCATCAGCAGCGCGTTGGTGATACTGCGTTCAAGCGTCGCCTCTGGCTCCTGAGGCATTTCAGCCTGGAGTTGGTCGGCAACCCATTGCATGACGTCGAGTTCGCAATCGCGCAAGCTGCGGTAGGTTGCCAGTCGGTCTGGAACTGAGCTGGCATATTGGGCCACTAGCCGCAATTCCTCAATCTTGAGGTAGCGGCTGCCAGCATCATCAAAGATTTCTTCAATTTGGGGATGCATAGTAAATGAAGAGGAGAAACGATATGAAACCTAAAGGTATAGAACTTGAAGGTATGAAACTTGAAGGTATAAAACCTAAAACAGACCAGAAAAATCGTCTAAGGTAAAGGCGTCGTCAGCATTGTCGCTGCCCGGAATAACTTGAGGCGGCTTAGGAGTTGCCGCGATCGCGCTGTCATCCCAATTAAAGGCGCTAAAGAAATCTTTGACCTTGAGCGCCAGACTCATTGGTGGGTGAACGCCCTGCTGAGCGGCAATGAGCTTGATTTCCTGCATCTCAGCGGGATGATCATCCCAGTTAAAAGCCGTGAAGAACTGCTGCACAGATTGTCGCTTCCAGGAAGTTAAGGATGCAGACAAAATTTCAGGTGAGGATGCAGACAATCGCGGTTTATGACCGTTGGTGGAGTTAAGAACCATAGTGCTGCTCATCTTAGAAGCTCTCCCGATCGCAGACGTTTTTCGATATCGCGCGCGTTGGCGCCCTCGTTCATCCAAAAAGACGCCGCATCAATCCGATCTTGTCCACCCACTAGGAACTTACAGTAGGTTTCACCCATGGAATAGCACTGGATTTCAATACAGCTCAGCTGCTTTTTCACCAGCTCTGTAAAAAATCCAGCAAATAGCCCCGCATACAGAAAACACACTGGCTTGCCGACATCGCCCAAGGTTCGCGCCACAGCAGAATCGAAAATATTAATGAACATAAAGCCCTGCTTGCGATCGCCCATGTCTACTTCCCAGCGACCCCAGCCCTGCGAGGTAAATGGCCACCACCAGGTTTCTAGCAAGAACAGCAGGCTGGCTTGTCGCATATTGCGATCGAATTCTTTCTCAAACCATTTCTCGAAGAAGAAGGCATCTTTTTGACCCCACTCGCAGCCGATGACGTACATGGTTGCCGCCGAGGCATCGCCGACCTCTTCCTGCAAGCCTTCTACCAGACCAATGATAAAGTCCTCAGTGGTTAGTAAATTTTGACCTTCGTTCCAATCGACGATCGTTCCTTTATCTGGATCGAAGGTAAAAAAGTCTCGAAAGCCGTAGTGATCATGCTTTTTAGGATACTTGAGCTTAACAGGGTTTTGGGTATTAATTAGAGTGACCATAGGGCAAACGTTTAGCAGATTTGCAATGAAGACGGTAAGAAGCAAAGATTGTACAAGGCAGTTATTTTTGAAAGATTCGCACAGCAACCTTTTCAAAAAATAGATAACAAATTTGAAGCCATTTCAGCTTCTAAGCTGAAACCCCTCCCAAAGAACGACGCGTTAGCTCCAAAATGGGACAGACCAAACTAGCTTGAGGAGGCGTTAGGTCTTGTTTCACTACTTCTTGCAGGATTTGGTAGGTCACGTCGGCGGCTCGCTCCATGCCAAATGCGTGGAGAATGGTTTGGAACCAAAGCAAGAGTCGTTCCCGCAAAGTATCGGGATCATTGATTAAGAGAGCAATGGCTACATAGCGAAATGTGCGAGTAGTATCCATCTTCCATTTATTGCTGAAGTCATCCTTGCCCTGCATAAATAGCGTGGGATCGAGCGATCGCATTTTGGTGTAGGTTTGCTCGATCAGCTTGGACTCTAGCTCCTGTAGCTTTTGGTAGGTTTGCAGCCGCAGATTAAATGACTTAACGTAATCGGACATAAACTGAAGTTCGGCATCGCTGGCATAGCGCCCATCGACTTCCAAACTGAGGCGTTTGAGTTGGCTTAGCATGGGAGGCTCTGATTCATGTAGGGGTTCCGATCAATCGCAAAGTAACAGGCTAGATCTGAATATAGAGTGATTGTTCCCGTCGCATGGAATGACTCATCACATAAATGAAATTCAGCAACATCGCTTAACGTTGAGCAGCAATCAAACCGATTAAATATCGCTGCTGCTGGACAGAAAGGCTCCAAAGTTAAAGCTAGTCGTGGTTTCGATTTGCTTCAGCATCGATCGCGTAATCAGCTTGCCTTCTTCCACCAAAACTTGACCTGTGACAGGATGCAGTAAATTCTGCTCAGCGCGTCGTCCAATCAGATCTTCAATGTCTTTAATGGAATTAATGTACATCCCCGGCGGCAGCTCGACCACAACGCCATTGCCCATGACGCGAGCCTGACAGGCTAAACGAGAGTTAGTCTTGCAGGTGGTAATCACCTCTAGGGTGCGCTGTTCTCGTCTGTTAACCGACGAGAGAGCCTCCATACCTTGCTTGACATAAACATGGCAAGTGGCGCACATGCCGCGTCCGCCGCACTCTCTCAAAACATCCAGATCTTTGTCAATTAGCACCGAGAGCAGATTGCCATTGGTTTCAATAGAGGTTTCTTGGGCGATCGGCTCTAAACGAACAATTTTTACCATGGAACTTTCCTTATATTTTTAGAGAGAGTATTTTTAGACGAATAAACGGATCAGGAGGCGGCTAGTCAGCATCGGACAGCAAGAGTCTTTTCTGCTCAGGGTTTAACGCCTTCTGCCGAACTGTTTTGGGGAAATCGCGGATTACTTTGCTGCACCGATCGATAAATCCGGCAACCCAGGCTTGAATCCATTGCTGCTGCTCGGCAGAAACCAAAGTCTGACTGTCCATTTGTCCCATAAAGCCGATTTGGGCAGTGCGATCGATCTGAAACTGTTTCAGCCATTCAGCATCAGGGCGAGAAGACTTCCAGTTGCTCACTGCGATCGATGCGCCCAAATAGTGCTTGGTGAAATGGCTGAGTTGATTTAGGGCAATCAACAAATCGCGCAGAGATACGGATGCAGCCAGCGCCACAGGGCGAGCGGCGGCAGTCGAAGGGGAAGACTCGCACTGCTGCTTCCATTGGTTTTCTTCGGGAAGAGCGGTGCTACCTGCCAGCAGCCGAAAAGTGGCGATCGCATCCGTGATATTTTCCTGAAGCTCGGCTTTGAGGCGATCGACGACTTCGGAGCAGCCCACATAGCCCAGATTATCTACCGTCAAGACGAGCAGGATGATCCCCTGGCTCAGCTTATAGATATAGACCTGGTGCCCATTAAATTGAAACTCAAAGAAGTGAAAGCTAGCTGGGGTAGTCTCAATCACCTGCTGAATACCCTGCGCCAGCGCCTCCTTTTGCTGAAAGTTTAAAACTTGATCAACACCGCAAAAGTAGGGACGAGATCGCCCATGCATTAGGGCAACGCCCATAATTCCTGGTAAATTCAGAAAGTCCTGAACAACCTCCCGCTTCATAGAAATACTCTACGTGCTAAACCATCCCATCTCACCGTAGCTATCTGTTGTAAAGTTTCCACCGACCTAGAAACTCTATTCATTATGATTCTTCACAGTTGGTCTGCACAGGGTTATGCTGAGTCGCTTTCAAGCCCATCTTCAAGATCACAGCCTAACCTACAGGCGTCTTGACCTTAATTTAAGTTTTGGTTCACCTCGCTGTTCATCCGTATTGCCCTTCTGGATCTAAACTCTAGAGGCACCGCTTTGCTGGTACCGGCTTTTTTTCCTTTTGGATTTAGCAGCTATGTCTGATCTCCCTTTTACTTTGGATCAGTTACGCATTCTTAAAGCGATCGCCGCTGAGGGCAGCTTTAAGCGCGCCGCCGATAGCCTTTATGTGTCTCAGCCAGCGGTTAGTCTTCAGGTGCAAAACCTGGAGCGCCAGCTAGATGTGCCGTTGTTTGATCGCGGCGGCAGACGAGCGCAACTCACGGAGGCAGGGCACCTGTTGATCAGCTATGGCGATCGCATCCTCAGCTTGTGTCAAGAGACCTGTCGGGCGATCGAAGACTTGCAAAACCTCCAAGGGGGCACGCTAATTGTTGGCGCGAGTCAAACCACAGGAACCTATCTTCTGCCGCGAATGCTAGGTCTGTTTCGACAGCAATATCCCGACGTGGCAGTGCAGCTGCATGTGCATTCGACACGCCGCACAGCCTGGAGCGTCGCCAATGGACAAATTGACCTGGCGATCATTGGGGGCGAAATTCCTCCTGAGTTACAAGATTCTTTAGAGATTGTTCCCTATGCAGAAGACGAACTCGCACTAATTCTGCCTGTTTTCCATCCCTTTAGCCGTTTGGCTCAGATTGAGCGGGACGACCTGTATCGGCTGCAATTCATTGCGCTAGATTCCCAATCCACCATTCGTAAAGTGATTGATCAAGTTTTGACCCGCTGCGGCATCGAGACTCGGCGGCTGAAGGTGGAGATGGAGCTAAACACGATCGAGGGGATCAAAAATGCGGTGCAGGCGGGTCTAGGAGCCGCGTTTGTGTCGATTTCGGCGATCGAGAAAGAGCTGCAAATGGGCGTTTTGCACCGCGTCAAAATTGAAGGGGTAGTCGTAAATCGCACGCTATCCGTGATTATTAACCCCAACCGCTATCGGTCTAAAGCCGCAGAGGCGTTCACGCAGGAAATTTTGCCGCAGTTCTCTAATTACAAGCCTTCTGATAATAAGTCGTCAGATAATAAGTCGTCAGATAAGGGCAAATCGGGCGAGGTTTTGGCGCTAGAGCCTACTCTCTAAGCTTTGGGAAATCACTCTAAGCTTTGGGAAATCACTCTAAGCTTTGGGAAATTACTCTAAGCTTCGGGAAATCGCTTGACCGTTGGCAAGCGTTCAAGCCGCTTTCGGGATAAACTGCTCAATTTTGTGATGGAAAGGCTGGATTTGACAGGGGGTAGTTCAGAATGGATGACAAGAGGTTTAATCAAAGTTGAGTCTCGATCGCTCAAAACTTAAAACTCAGTTTCTCCAGCCAGCCAATATTCATGGAAATTTACTGCACCCGCCCAGGTTGCCCTAGACCCGTCAACCCGTATCCTGATTTAGATAGTAAGGCGACGTTAAAAGCCTCTCGCCAGAGATACTGCACGACCTGTGGCATGGAGCTGATTCTCAAAGATCGCTATATTCCTCTGAAGCTGCTGGGGCGGGGTGGATTTGGGGCGGCATTTTTGGCGCGCGATCGCTACACGCCAGCCATGCGGCTCTCTGTGGTCAAGCAGTTTCAGCCTGCCGGAGATCTGACTCCTGACCAACTGCATCTGGCACAAAACCTGTTTGAGCGCGAGGGCGAGGTGCTAGAAGACTTGGGTAAGCATCCCCAAATTCCAGATTTATACGCATTTTTTGAAATTGATCCCCCCCCTGGCGGTGCTGCGGGTCAGCCCAACAAGTTTTTTTATTTGGTTCAGGAATATATTGACGGGCAGACGCTGGAGGAGACGCTGGAGCGAACCGGAACCTTCTCAGAGGCAGAGATAACCCAGCTTTTGCTAGAGATTTTGCCTGTTCTGAAGTTTGTCCATGAGAGCGGCTCAATTCACCGCGACATCAAGCCGTCCAATATCATCCGCCGTCGGGACGGCGTGTACTACCTGCTGGATTTTGGAGCCGTTAAGCAAGTCACGTCTGGCGCAGCAGTGGGCGCACAGCCCGGACGCTCTACAGGCATCTACTCTATGGGGTTTGCCCCGCCTGAGCAAATGCGGGGCGATCGCGTTTATCCCGCAACCGATCTCTATGCCCTGGCCGTCACCTGCGTCATGCTGTTGACGGGCAAAGACCCGGCTGACCTCTACGACAACTACAGCGATCGCTGGAATTGGCGAGCCTATACCCAGGTGAGCGATCGTCTAGAGGCCGTGCTGAATCGTCTGCTGCAAGCGGCTCCCAATCAGCGATTTCAGTCTGCGGCGGAAGTTTTGCAGGCGCTAAAGCCCGCTGCAACTCCACAGCCCGCTCACTCGACTGCGGTTCAGTCTAGTCCTGCCCAGGCTCCTAGTGTCCCCTCTGCCAGCGCTCGACCTGCCGTACCTCAAACCCCATCGCCTAGCCCTCGCCCAACCCCATTACCCAACGTTCAGCCTGCTATTGCCCAACCTGCAGTCACTCAGCCTCCTTCGTTGGGCAAGCGTGGCTCAATGCGTCGTCCTGCTCGATCGTTTTCCCTAGGAGAATTGATTGGCAGCGCTGCTTTTACGGGATCTGAGACTGGATTAGTGGCGATCGCGGCAGCAAGTTTGCTAGGCACGGCTGCACCGACCTGGCTTATAGCCACAGGTGTGGCGATCGCAGGGCTGGTAGTAGCGCAGTATTTCCGCTGGATTGAGAAAGTGGATCTGCTCATCATTGGAGCGGTCACGCTGGGGATTGTTGCCTTCTTTCCTGCGCTACACGCTATTCCTGCCTTGGGATTGACTGCTGGTGCAGCGCTGTCACAAGTTTTGTCCGTGCTTGCACCCTTAGTGATTTTGAGCGGACTGGGCGTGGTGGCGATCGCGCTGGTATTTCGCTTAATTTACACTCTGCTTTCTCGCCTCTTGTAAAGGCTAATCTGGGCTTAAGCATCTTCACCACTGGCTCTCGTCGGAAAACCTATGTCTCAGAAGAACGAAACTCTGCCGCTAATTTTGTCTTTACTGATTACCTGCGGGCTAATTGGAGGCGGGCTTTGGCTATTCCGCGATCGCCTTTTTGGGGGTTCTAGCAATTCGGGTCAGTCTGGCTCTACTCAGCTAGGTGCCCCCATAGATGCCGCATCGATGCAAGCGCGTCAGAGTGTGGGAGACAGGCTCTTGGTGCCGCCGGGAGCCACTACCAATCCCCAGGCACAAGCCCAAAAGCAGCTTGGCACAGAGGCGATCGCCGCCAAAAATTACCCCCAGGCAATCACGGCATTGCAAGCCGCTCTCCAGGTACAGAGAAATGATCCCGAAGCGCTGATCTATCTCAATAATGCTCGGATCGGGGAAGCCAAGGCGAATGTGATTGCGATCGCCGTCCCTCTAGACAGCGATGTGGATGCCTCTCAAGAAATGCTGCGCGGCATCGCCCAAGCGCAGGATGAGATTAATCAGAAAGGCGGCATTTCTGGCGTTCCGCTCAAGGTGGTAATTGTCAACGATGGCGGCACCCCGGCGCTAGCTCAACAAACAGCCTCGGCGCTGGTGGAGAACGCAGCCGTATTGGGCGTGGTGGGACATTACGCCAGCGATGCTTCTCTAGCGGCAGGCGAAGTGTACAACCAAAGCGGGCTGGTGATGATTTCTCCGGTCAGCACGTCCGTAAAGCTCTCTAATCTGGGGCGCTTCACCTTTCGCACCGTTCCCAGTGACTTCGTGGCGGCGGGGGCGCTGGCAAACTACTTGCTGAAAGATCTGAAACAGCAAAAAGCCGCCGTGTTTTTTAATTCTCAGAGCGGCTACAGCCAGTCGATTAAGTCAGAGTTCGATCGCGCCATGTCTCTGGGCGGCGGACAGGTAGTTAGCGAGTTTGACCTCTCTGCCTCGACCTTTAGCGCTGCCGAAAGCTTCAAGCAAGCCACTCAGCAAGGAGCAACCGTCTTGGCGCTCATGCCCAACTCAGGTCAGCTCGATCGCGCCCTTCAGGTGGTGCAGGTGAATCGGCAACAGCTCAAAATGCTGGCTGGAGATGATGTCTATGCTCCGAAAACGCTGGCGGTTGGAGGCGCGGCAGCCCAAGGTCTGGTGGTGGCTGTGCCCTGGCATATTCTGGCGAATCCCCAGTCTGTTTTTGCCAATAGCTCTCGCAATTTGTGGCGTGCCAATGTCAACTGGCGAACTGCCATGGCGTACGATGCGACGGTAGCATTGATCGCAGCGCTGTCGCGGAATCCGACTCGCCAGGGCGTGCAGCAAGCCTTGAGTGATCCCAATTTTTCTGCCGAGGGCGCAACGGGAACCGTCCGGTTTTTGCCGTCGGGCGATCGCAATCAGTCGGTGCAGCTCGTCGAAATCAAGCCCGGTTCAGCTTCAGGCTATGGCTATGACTTTGTGCCGATTCCGTGACGGCTCTGCAACACTCGCTCTGCAACACCCGCAAAAGGCTTATCTTTTATGGCTCAAAAGAACGACACTCCCGCGCTGATTGCCTCCCTACTGCTGACGCTAGGCTTGATTGGCGGCGGGTTGTGGTGGCTAACGCAGCGATCGGGCTTTAATCTCGGTCAGGTTTCTGGAGCTAAGCCCACAGTTTCTTCTCCTACAGCTCCCCCAACTTCAGCATCTGCTCAGCCACAGAACAATGCTAATCCGGGCAATGCTAATCCGGGCAATGCTAATCCGGGCAATGCTAATCCGGGCAGCGCCAGCCAGGACAGCGCCAAAACCTTTGCCGAAGTGCAGGTACCTTCAGGGTTGTTCAACTACGGAGGCAGCACAAGCTGGGCACCGATTCGTGGTGAGGTTGACCCAGAGATTCAGAAAGCCTGGAGTGGATTTCAGTTGCGCTACACCCAGCCTACAAGCGGCACGCCGGGTTCAGCCACCGGGATTCGCATGTTGCTCAACAACCAGCTCTCTCTGGCACAATCTTCGCGATCGCTCAAACCAGAGGAATACCAGGAAGCACAAACGAAGGGGTTTACCCTCAAAGAAATTCCGGTGGCAATGGAGGGAATTGCGATCGCCGTCCATCCTAATCTCAAAATTCCAGGGCTGACGATCGAGCAGCTCAAGGGCATCTATACCGGACAGATTACCAACTGGAGCCAGGTTGGCGGAGCCAATTTGCCAATCACGCCCTACTCGCGTCGGCTTGAGGATGGCGGCACCGTGGAGTTTTTTGTGGAAAACGTCTTAGGCGGCGGCAGCTTCGGCAACGCGGTTCAGTTCAGCAACACGACGACTCAGGCTTTGCAATCTGTCTCGTCTGATCCGGGAGGGCTGTACTATGCTTCTGCACCTGAAGTCATTGGGCAGTGCGGCGTTGAGCCTATAGCCATTGGGCGGCAATCCAATGAGCTAGTTGCGCCTTACCAAGAGCCGTTGATTCCAGCCTCACAATGTCCAGCACAGCGTAACCAGATCAATATGCAGGCGTTACAAAGCGGTCAATATCCTTTGACCCGCCGACTGTTTGTAATTGTCAAGCAGGATGGACAGGCTGATCAACAGGCAGGCGAAGCCTATGCAAAACTGCTTCTCAGCGATCAGGGGCAAGAGCTGCTAAGCCAAGCTAAGTTTATTCGCATCCGGTGACGTAAAACACTCATCACGAGTGCTTTTTGGGGCGTACTCTACTGGGGTATTGCTTAATCCGGCTATGAAATTTATTTTGAGAGGTACGCTCCGCGCACCTCTCAAAATAAATTTCATAGATAAAATCAGCGATGCCCTCTACTGGACATTGCGAACAATTGATTCCGCCGGGAGACACAGCAAATTATCACCGTAGGTCCGGACTAGCCCCCGCTGCCGCAGTTTGCCCATCAGCCGAGTCACCGTCACTCGCGTCGAACCGATCGCGCTGCCGATCTGGGCATGGGTCAACGACCAAGGCAGGCAATACCCTTCTTCGCAAGGTTCGCCAAATTCTTCAATGAGCAGAGTCAGAAAGCCTAGAAGCCGATCGATCGTGCGGCGCTGCCCTAGCGTACTGAGCCACAGCAACTTGCGCTGGTGCTGGTAGCGGAAAGCATCCAAAACTTCGCGACGGAAGTGAGGCCAGTTGTCTAAGTCGTGCCAGTACAGCCAGATGACCGAGGTTTGATCAACATGGGCGAAGCTTTGTAGAATGAACGGAGACTGAGCCACAATTTCAAACGGCTGCCCTGCTCCCACAAAGCCCAGAAACGCCTCTTCTGAGTTAATCCTCGGCACCCGCGACGAGTTAGCTGCCGTTGCGCTGACCTGTGCTTCCCCCACTAGCCGCACGGCACCCCGCTGAACAAGATAAAGTAGACCCGCTCGCGTCGGGATCTTTTCGTCTTTGCTAAAGGTACGGCAACGATAATGCTCTTGTGCCCAATCTAGAATCCGTTGCCAGGTGAGGAAGGGACGGGCGGTATCGGTTTGTGATGACACTGAAAACATAGGGGCAGTTTCTTGAAGTCAGTAGAGGTGGAACACTCTGCAACAGGGAAAAATAGGGCGAACTTAACTTAACCCCGCAGATTAAAACAGCTTATGGAGTAGCACCGACTTAACTTTACTCTCTGTAAATAAAATAGGGAAAATTCTGGAGGTATCTGACTTTTTATGAACTTTTCAGCTTTTTAAGTCAACTTACTTACCTGAATCTTCATTTTACCCTTAAAAAAATTTAGCCCTATGAATTATACAAGGATTGATTCAATTGAATGAATCTCATACGCTAACTCAACAATTTTGACCTCAAAATATTGTGAACCCTGTATATTTCCCTATCCTATCTCTAGGTATTCGGTCGCTGCTAGTCAATAGACTACAGAAAGCGATTCAATTACAGAAAAAAAATCAGCTTGTTTTTCAGCCGCATTCGTCTCTAGAATCCTCTCTCTGCTTACCTTTAGCTCAATTGTTGCCCTCTGAACATTCCAGATCATCCATCTCCCTCAAAATTCCGCTCAACAGAGTTAAAGAAAAAACTCAGATTTGTTACGTTTCTGCGATCGCCCTCAAGTTAGCAGGACAATACTCAAGAAAAAGTTCTCCCATAAACATTGCGCTGGAAATAGAGCATTATCTGGAGCAGAGGGTGGAATTGAAAAACGAGGGGTCTCACTCGTTAGACAATCCTCTGCTAGATCGGGTTTGGCAGAACGTCACGGTTCAGGTTGATTCTCCAGGCTGGATTTATCTCAAGCTAGAGAATCAGGGAGTAGCAGAATGGCTACACATTCTTGTCGATCAACCTATGTACCCTGGCAGCCTTGACCAGTCTATATCAAGAGATGTAAAAAATACATCAAGTATTCTAGAAAAACCCTGGGAAATACGTAATTCCACGGATAAGTTTTACGTTTTGTATAGCCACGCTCGCTGCTGTTCTCTACTGCGATCGGCTGCAAAAGACGGCGTAATTACCCAAAATCTGCTTCATTTTGAGCTAAAGGACTCACGTTCCAGCCTATTCAAACCTCAGCACACAGCTGAGCTGCACTTGATTGACCAGATTGCGTCTGTTTTGGATAACGTATCTGTTCTGGATCATGCAGCGCAGCCTGAGAAAGTGGCTTTCCCTACAGTGATCTGGAAAAGCGCCCAAGCTCTCAGCCACAGCTTTGAAGATTTTTATAAATCCTGCCGAATCTGGGGAGAAGTCAGGCAGCAAGATCCGCAAGTGGCACAGATGCGGCTAGGGCTGGTGCTGATTACCCAAAAGGTCTTGCGATCGCTGCTTGAAAGTCTGGCAATTGAAGCTCCATTTGAGCTGTAGTTAGCGCAATACGGTAGAGTGACAAAGATCTGCGAACGCAGGCATTGCTGAATCTGGGTATGAATTTTTTTTGAAAGGGGCGCGGAGCGCCCCTTTCAAAAAAAATTCATACATAAAACCAGCAACGCCCGAACGCATTAGTGACGGGCTGAGGAGACGATTGTGCATTTACTGATTCCGGCAGCAGGTTCGGGGCGACGGATGGGGAGCGATCGCAATAAGCTTTTGCTGCCGTTATTAGGCAAACCTTTGATCGCCTGGACGCTTTTAGCCGCCAAGCATTCACGGCACATTGAATGGATCGGCATCATTGGGCAACCCCAAGACTGGCAGGATTTCAAAGCGGTTGCAGCCGATCTTGAAGTCACAGTTCATTTCATTCAGGGTGGCTCGACCCGACAAGAATCCGTCTATTGCGGTCTTAAAGGGTTGCCTGCCGAAGCCGATCGCGTCTTGATTCACGATGGTGCCCGCTGTCTGGCGACTCCAGAGTTGTTCGATCGCTGTGCCGAAGCCTTGCTGGAAACTCCGGGGCTAATTGCAGCAGTTCCGGTCAAAGACACGATTAAAGTCGTAGATGCAGAGGGACGGATCAAAAGCACGCCCGATCGCAGTCAACTTTGGGCAGCTCAAACGCCTCAAGGGTTTGACGTAACTCAACTGCTGACCTGTCACGAAACAGGCATTCGTCAAGGCTGGGCAGTAACCGATGATGCGGCCTTGTTTGAGCAGTGTCATCTGCCCGTCAAAATTGTTTTAGGCGAAGAGACGAACCTCAAAGTGACGACTCCGGTAGATTTGGCGATCGCAGAATTTATCTTGCGGCAGCGGCTAGCTTAGGTCGTCAGGATTAATGCCCTGCGATCGCAAATAGGCGGCAAGTCGCTCGGCTCTCTGATGCTCCTGTTCAGCTCTCTGGCGCTCTTTTTCAACATTCTGACGCTCCTGCTCAATCCGCTCCATGCCCCACAGCAGCAGATTATTTTCTTGATCCCACCAGCGCAGCCAGTAGCCCGATCGCCCTTCTTTTTTACCTTGCCAAATGCCCAAAAACAGGTTCATTTCGGCAATCCAGTAGCGATCGGGTTCTGAGCGATCGCTATTGGGAAAAAGCAGCTCATAGCGCCCTGCCTGAAGCCGAAATACTTCTAGATGCCCCGATTTTGGTTCAAAAACAACGTAGACCGGAATTTGAAGAATTTGCTCGTAGTAAAATAGCTTGCCCAAGGGAGGAAATCTCCGGACGGAGTATTCGCCGCCATCAGTATCTGACAAAAACTCCATGACCACCAGCGGAATGTCTCCCTCTAGGTTGGGGGTGTAACTCCTGCGCGTTTGGGGATCGCCTTGAGGAAAAACTGAAGGGACATAAACCCAGTCTGGAGCTTTGATCACTAAAGATTCATTTACTGTGGCGCAGAGACCAAAGTTGGAGGCAATCAGCATTCCGGGTTTAATGTAGTCTGCTAGTTCTAGTGCCTCTCGGAGTGCGCCCGCCAGAAGCGGCTGGTCTGTATTTTCCACGGGTTCATCGTCGAGTTGAAAGTCGTCGGGCAGTTTTTCCCAGGTTACGATCAGGGGGGGGCGATTGCTCGAAGGTTTCTGCGTGACGACCATAATGGGCTGCTCAGCTAGAGAACAGTCTAATTTTAGCTTTCCTGAATTTACTCAAAGCGATCGGGAGGCTGATTCCAAGAATTTCGCTCTAGATACAAATCGACAAATTCATCAGCCGCCTCTGGATTGATTTGCCTAAGGGCTTTGACAATTTCTGTGACGGCTTCAGCCGATGGATCTCTGGTTTCATTAAACCAGTGGCTCACCGTGGAACGGGCAATTCCCATGATCACGGCTAAACGATTTTGGCTAATGCCATAGGCTTCAAGGACTTGCTTGAGCGCTTTTCCAGCTTTTCCCATGCCTCAAATATTGGCAGAGGTGTTGGATTGCGTAAATGTCTGCAATTGCAATCACTCAGAGAGTGTGACAATGTCTGCAATTGCAACCATAACGCTGAGCAAGAAGTAGCAACTCAAATGTTTAGAGATTTTTCAGACAACACTAATGCCATGCCTAGCCCATCAAAGGTCTCTGAAGAGCCGAATCGATCTTTCAATAAGATGATTTTGATTGGCGATCGAGAATGGGTAAAAGGCATGATCTATAGGCTCCATGCGGTTGGGATTGCTGAGGCAACCACCTGGAGTCGGCTGATCTCGACGGGGAATCCGGGAGAAGTGATCAGTACGCTTTTGCGTCCCAGAGGCAGGAGTTGAGTGAATAGAGGGAACGATTGCCTTCTGAACGCTATCCTGGCTCCTCAAACAATACCCCTTCATACAGCAGTTCGATCGGACACTCAAACTCAAGGCTATTTAAGGTAATCATGTCTCCTATCCGGTAAGGAGAGTAGAGCCACATTCGCCCCTCACCCCGCCGATAGCACTCCACCGCAACTTTCTCAGAATCAATCAGGACGTATTCTTGCAGGCTGGGTATGGTCTGATAGGAAATAAACTTTTCGCCCCGATCTTTTGCCTCCGTGCTAGGAGAGAGCACTTCCACAATGAGGGTAGGAGACTGGATGAATTTACGGGCGTTGCGGTCTTGCGTATCGCAACTGACGATGACATCCGGATAATAGTAGGGGCTAGCAGGACTGACCTGAACTTTGACATCCGAAACATTGATCCGGCATCCTCGCGATCGCACATGAGGACGCAACGCCGTGTAAAGATTGAGTGCAATGTCATTGTGGGGAATTGTTCCGCCTGTCATGGCAAACAGTTCGCCGTTAACGTATTCATGGCGCATCTCTTGCTGAGATTCCCATTCCAGGTATTCCTCAACCGTCATTTTGAGAGGCTGTTGGGGTGAAGTCACCATAATCGCAAGTTCCTCTGGCACTCCTCAATTGTTACAGACGATCGCCCTTTGAACTCCAACGATCGCCTGCTGAACTCAGGTCTCCTATGGGTTGTGATCGAACTTACTGAGAATGACGAGAGCTTTGTCGATATCTCGGACTTTGATGGCTCTAAGAGCAGTGAGGATCGATCGCAGGAGCGCAACTTCGTCGGCGGAAAGGGTAATCATTCTTGAAACTCCATAAAGGATATAGCCCAGATTCGATAAGACTTCTGGACGTTTTTGATATGATTTCACTATAAGTTAATTCGGCAATTCGAGCAATATAGAATCGACAAAAATAAAGATTAATTCCCAAACCTAGATACGATCGTTGAGTCTTTGAAGCTAAGTGGGCATTGAGAACCTTAGATGGCTAGGAAAAAGAAAACAGAATTGCGCCTGTATATCACGCCTAACTTAGATAGGCTTTTGAAGACGCTATCTGGTCTTAGCGATCAAACGGTGAGCAGCATTGTTGAAGACACGCTTAGAGAGAGTCTGCCCGATCGATATCAAGAGTTAATGGATACTCACAATCTTGGAAAGCTATTAGAGGATGAAGATTAAGCTCTAACACCCTCTACTTTTCTCAATTCCACTTCATAACCCTGAAAGCTATACCTCTGAGCAGGAACGATCGCCCTCTGAACTCAAACGCTGCACTTCAACACAGGAACGATCGCCCTCAAAACACGAACACTGCACCTCTGAACTCAAACCTTGTAGCTCTGAGCATGAACCATTCACCTCTGAACTCGGAGTTTTAGCCTTTGAGCATGAACCTTGCACCTTTGAACTCGAAGTTTCGCCTTCTGAACTCGAACCTTGCACCTCGGAACAGAAACGATCGCCTATCTTGGTAGTCATAGCGTTCTTCTCTGATTGCCCTTATGGTTGATCCGTTTACGGCTGCTGCGATCGCGGCGATGGCTCCGGTCTTGAAAGACTTAGCGACAGATATCCTTAAAGACAGCGCCAAAGATGAGGCTAAAGGACTCCTGAGCTGGGGCGGCAAGCAAATCAGCGACGGAACGCAGCAGCAGCTTTTCAATGCTTCTCGGCAGTATATAGAAAACTATCAGGAGCGACACTGCATCCTCAAGGTTTTGGGGATGCGAGAGCCTGTCAGCCTAGACTCTGTTTATACCGCAGTGCGATTTTTAGACGGTGATGGTCTCCGCCAGTTTGTCTCAGCTCAAGCGATGGAGCAGGCGTTTCGGGAAACGCGATCGCGGCGGCTGCGGCAGCAGGAAGGCAAAAAGCAAGAGGGGCTAGCCGTTGCCAATGCCAAGCCGTATTTGATGGTGTTGGGCGCACCAGGAGCCGGAAAGTCTACGTTTTTGCGCAAGATGGGTCTGGAGGCGCTGCGAGGAAAGCGTCAGGAATTTCAGCATCGCTGCATTCCAGTGTTCATTGAGCTAAAGCGATTGAATACTGGAGCCATTGATCTAGAGCAGGTGATTGTCAACGAGTTTGAAACCTGTGGGTTTCCTGATGCCAAAGGGTTTACCCGCAAAGCCTTGGAGCAGGGCAGGCTGCTGATTTTGTTGGATGGGCTAGATGAAGTGCCAACCGCACAGCTAACGCCAGCGATTCGAGCCATTCAAGATTTTGTCGATCACTATGACAAAAATCGCTACATTGCATCCTGCCGGATCGCCGCCTACCGCAGCAATTTTCGGCGCTTCAGCGATGTGACAATGGCAGAGTTTGAAGACGATCAGATTCAGCAGTTTATTCGCAACTGGTTCCGATCGCCCACCGATTATCAAACCCAAAAAGCCGAAACCTGCTGGACAGAATTGCAGAAGCCTCAAGCGGCTGGAGCCAAAGAGCTAGCCCATACGCCGCTGCTGCTGACCTTTCTTTGCTTGGTCTATGATCGATCCCTTAGCTTTCCCAGCAACCGCAGTGTTTTATATCGCAAAGCCCTGCGGATCTTGCTAGAAGAATGGGCAGCCGAGAAGTGTTTGGAGAATCAGCGGCAAATTTATGAAGGGCTGAGCGTAGAGCTAGAGGAAAGTCTGCTGTCGGAAATCGCCGCCAAAGGTTTTGCCAAAGACCAGCTATTTTTTTCGCAGCGCGAGATTGTCGATCGCATCAAGACTTTTCTGGCTAGCAACCTGAATGCGCCAAAGCATCTGGATGGCGAAAAAGTGCTGGAGGCGATCGCGGTACAGCAAGGAATTTTGGTAGAGCGGGCAGAAGATGCCTATTCTTTCTCGCATCTGACGCTGCAAGAGCATCTGACGGCGCAGTACATTGTCGATAATCCCGAAAATATGCGATCGCTGGTCGCAAAACATCTGACTAACGACAACTGGCGGGAAGTGTTTTTGCTAATTGCGGGTCTGCTGCCCGGAAGCAAAGGAGCTGATCCGCTTTTGCTGTTGATAGAAGAACGGGCGCGATCGTTCATCACCAGTCCAAAGTTGAAAGCTTTGTTGCAATGGGCAGACAAATCAACATCAGGCTCAGAGGGAGACTATAAGCCTGTGGCTAAACGAGCGGCTGCGATTGTTCTCGCCCGCGCCCTCGCCCGCGCCCGCAACCTCGACCGCGCCCACGCCCTCGACCTCGACCGCGCCCTCGACCTCGTCCGCAACCTCGACCTCGACCTCGACCTCGACCTCGACCTCGTCCGCAACCTCGCCCGCAATCTCGCCCTTGCCCGCGCCCTTGCCCTCGACCTCGCTCTCGCTCGTGAATTTGAAAAAATAAAAATCCTTAAATCTGTTAACTTTACAAAGC
Source organism: Drouetiella hepatica Uher 2000/2452 (assembly GCA_019359505.1). Taxonomy (GTDB): domain Bacteria; phylum Cyanobacteriota; class Cyanobacteriia; order Elainellales; family Elainellaceae; genus Drouetiella; species Drouetiella hepatica. The sequence continues at coordinate 330,138 of JAHHHD010000002.1, forward strand.
TGGTTGCAGACTTAGACAGACTTCAGCCTCAAATTCCAGATAACAGTCAGCCGATTGAATTTCAACGAGCCTTTCTCGATCGCCTCTGTCAAATCTGGTTTGATGCCTTGGGACTTGATCAAGAGACTGCAATGCTCTCGAAGGATGAAGCAAAAGCGATAGACAACTATCTCTATGCCTGTGAACTGATGGTGCGGTGCAAAGAAGCCGCCGTGCGCGTGTCGCCCCAGACCTGGGACGCGATCGAGGGGCGGATGTTGACGGTAGCAGCCGCAGCCGATCGGTAGGTTAAGGGTGAAACTTGCCCCTCATCCAACTTTGGGAAGCGCTCGTTATTGACCCCTTGATGCAGTGAGGGCGATCGCGCAAAGCCACTTTTGCCAGTCAAAATAATATTGAAAACGAAATATGGAGAAGATAAGCAATATGCCTTACAAAGTGAACATTTTAATTGAAAAAGATGAAGATGGGTTCTATGCTTATTGTCCAGAATTGCCGGGATGTCAAAGTCAGGGAGACACGTTAGCCGAAGCAACAGAGAACATTAAGGAGGCAGTTGAACTTTACCTGGAAACGCTCTCAGAGGAAGAAAAGCAGTCTTTCTTCAATAAAGAAGTCGTAGCCATGACGCTAGAGGTGCAGGTTGCCTAAGCTTCCTCGTTGAACTGCACAAGAGGCAAAATTGTCAGGCAAGTCATGGATGCGATCGATAAAAACGTAGAGGAACCATAAGAAGTTGTACGACATCAAAAACCACACCGCCAGCGATAGCTTTGTGCAGTGGGGGCGATCGCGCCAGCCCATAAATAAAACCCCCAAACACAAAGCTTGAGGGTTGGAGTTCCTGAAAATCGTCACTGAGTTAGATAATGACAACCTCCTCCCGTAATCACAAGGGGGGCGTGACCCATCACAGAGGAGCCTTGTGGAGAAGATTCGCCGTTTTCTCGCCAGTATCCAAAGCGCTATCTAGAGGTGCAATTCCTGCCTGATCCAAAATTTGGGGAATCAAGTCCTCGCGGCGAATCGCCATAATATGAACACCCTGGCACAGCTCTCGCGCCCTTTGAACCTGCTCCGCCGCGATCGCCACGCCCTCTTGCAGGGGATCGGCCGCAGCTTCCAGGCGATCGATAATGTGTTGCGGAATCTGAACCCCCGGCACGTTGCGGTTGATGAACTGCGCATTTTTGGCAGACTTAAGCAGAAAAATTCCGGCAAGAATGGGCTTATTGCAGCCGATCGCAATTTGATCCATGAACTTTTCTAGGCGATCGAAATCTGAGATTAGCTGGCTTTGGAAAAACTGTGCGCCAGAGGCAAGCTTGCGATCGAAGCGGCGCTGTAGCCCCGACCAGCTCTGACACTGAGGATCGATCGCCGCACCTGCAAACAAATCGGTCGCGCCATCCGTCAGCGGCTTATCGTTAGAGTCACTACCCTGGTTGAGCTTGTCGATCAGCCGCAGCAGCCGCACGGATTCCAGCTCAAAGACGGCTCTGGCATCGGCGTGGTCGCCCGCCTTAATCGGGTCGCCCGTCAGCGCCAAGATGTTGCGAATTCCTAATGCCTGTGCCCCCAGCAGATCGGCTTGCAGGGCAATGCGGTTGCGATCGCGGCAGGCCATCTGGCAAATTGGCTCAATGCCCTGCTGCATCAGGATCACCGAAGCTGCTAGCGAAGACATCCGCATCACCGCACGGCTGCCATCCGTAATGTTAACGGCATGAACCCTCCCGTTCAGCAATTTCCCCATCTCGATCATGTGGGCTGGATTGCCGCCTTTGGGAGGCATCACTTCAGCCGTCACCAAAAAATCTCCAGTCTGGACAGCCGTGCGAAAGTTAGGGGCGCAGGGCGAAATAGGGAAAGATTGCGATAGGTTCATGAGGACAGGTTTAAGGCGGGGATTATGGGGTTTTTATACAGAAGCAGAGAAGCTGTAGATGGCTGCTTTAGGACAGATTTAGGGCAGAGATCGATGCGAATGGCTGATATTTTGAGCGAAGGGTCAGGATCAAAAGCGATCGCCAAAGTAGGTTATTCTTAGCCAGTATGCCCTAAGTACGGCGATCGTATCGACCTCTATAAAGCAGCCATTAAGAGATATTTTGAAGCCTAAAGTGAGATAAAAATCGCGCCTAAAGGCTTAAATCTCCGTCAAGCCCACGAAAATCTGACCGCCAATCCCCGTAAATTTTCTTATTTTGCATCCTAGCCTTAACTGCTGCTTCACATGAAACTCACCGCCTTAAGCCATTTGCCCTATGAGCAGGTTTCCCATAACCCGGCAATCCAGAAAAAAGTGATGCTGCGATCGGGCGACTTGCCCCACCTAACCAATTTTTCTCAGGCGCGGTTTGCCCCCGGACAGATAGCCGCTGCCCATGCCCATCAGGATATGTGTGAAGTGTTTTTTGTGGAGTCGGGGGCTGGAATCATTCAAATTGACGGTCAGCCCTACAGGCTAGAGCCAGGAGTTTGCGTGTCTGTGGAGCCAGGTGAAGTGCATGAGGTCAGCAATCCCGGCATAGAGGATCTGGTGCTGACCTATTTTGGATTGCGAGTGGCGATCGGCTAGGCATTTTCCCAAACCCAACCTGGGCATTAAACCTCTTGCAAATTGGATTGGGTGGGGGCGCAGCCTACCCAATCCAATCTCAAAATCCTAATCTGCAAGAAGTCTAGTATGCGAGAAAGAAACGGCGTTACGGTCAATCTATCCCTAGTCGGCGTAAAGCCAACGGGACTAGCCACCTATGCGCGAAATCTCATTCCCCATCTAAGTTTGCCCATAACGCTGCTGGCTTCAGCTGCTTTTCCTGAAGCAGAATCCGCAGCCTACAATCGCCGAGAGATTCCGGCAAATCTAACTGCCGAGCAGGGAAAGCTGGGTCACTTGCGGCGGTTGATTTGGACACAGCAGCAGCTTCCTCGAATTTGTGCTGAGTTGCGATCGCCCCTGTTATTCTCTCCGGTTCCAGAGGCTCCGCTGTGGAGTCAAAAGATTCCTGCCGTTGTAGTCGTCCACGACCTGATTCCCCTACGTTTTCCGCAGTGGACTTCGCCGCTGACGCAGTACAGCCGCTACTATGTGCCGCAGGTGTTAGCGCAGGCTGAGCATATCATCTGCAACTCGGCAGCAACCGCCCAGGATATTGTGGATTACTTCCACATTCCAGCCAAAAAGATCACGCCGATTTTATTGGCGCATGACGCGAGCCATTTTAAGGTTCCAGAAAGCAGTGCTTCAGAAAATCACGCTCTCAGATCCGATCGCCCCTACTTTTTCTATATCGGTCGTCCTGATCCCTACAAAAATCTGCACCGCATTATCAGTGCTTTTGCCGCCTTGTCAAAAGACAGCGCTCAAGATTATGACCTATGGATTGCTGGCTCCCGCGATCGCCGCTACACGCCACTGCTTCAGGCTCAGGCGGATGAATTGGCGGTGGGCAATCGGGTCAAGTTTCTCGACTATGTTGCCTACCAGGATTTGCCTCAGCTCATGCGAGGAGCGATCGGGCTGGTGTTTCCTAGCCTATGGGAAGGATTTGGCTTTCCGGTGCTAGAGGCTATGGCTTGCGGTACGCCTGTGATTACCTCCAATCTGTCTTCGCTCCCCGAAGTTGCCGGAGATGCCGCCCTGCTGGTTAATCCCTACCGCGAAGCCGAAATTGCCGCCGCCATGCAGACTTTAATTGACGACGAAGGGACGCGATCGCAGTTGCAGACTGCCGGACTCGCCAGAGCCAGTCAGTTTAGCTGGCAAAAAACAGGACAGGCAACGACTGAGCTTTTATCCCAACATTTGTAGGGAACGGCAAGGACAAAAGCATTAGCGATCGCTCTCTTCCCTATCTATGAGCCTTCCACTAACGCCTGAAATGCCTTGCTTTCTCGAATGCTATCAAAATCGGTATCAGTTTTTGCCTTATCTCGATAGGTTGGATTGAGAGCGATCGCCTATCACTGCAAATCGTCTTCAAGGAGTCCAGCAATTCTCATTAGAGCTTTCAAGGTTCCAATTTTGAGTCTTGGTTGAAATGGCAACGTCTAGCCATCCCTCGATCGCATCCTGCAAATTTGCCATCAGTTCTTCCATTGTGTCGCCTTCGGTGATGCAACCGGTCAGTGCCGGGACTTCTGCCCAGTATCCGCCTTCTTCAGCAGGATGAACGAGTGCTTTAACGCGCATTGTTTACCACCCTATTTACCACCTTGACGATTTTTATGAGAGGCAGCGATCGCCCTTTCCCTATTCTACGAGCCTTCCACTAACGCCTGAAACGCATCGCTCTCTCGAATGTCATCAAAATCGGTGTCATTTTTTGCCTTATCTCGATAGGTTGGATTGAGAGCGATCGCTTGATGTAACGCTCTCAAGGAGATCTGTCTCTCGTAGGCGATCATGCAGTTATGAGGCGCAGATTGGCAACAATAGGTAACGCTAGAATATCTTCGCTGCTCAGGAGGCGTTGAGAGAAGAAGAGAATTTCCAAATTTTCAACTTCCTCAGAGATGGGATTGAGACGAGTAATAATTTCATCTCTTACTTCCTCGGATTCTTGCTCTGCGTAGGGAGGGCGTTTATTAATGTAGAGGATATCGCCCACTCGATCGTATTGCAATGTTAGGGCTTCTGCTGTATCACTTTGCCTCTCTCAATGCTATGAGGCTTGAGCCAGTAACTCGGCAATCAGAGGCTTGCTTCTAGACAGTTGACTGACTCCGAAAACAGAGAATCCCAGAAGATTGCCTGCTTCATCAACTCGCTCCATAACGGCATCTTGATTGGTTTCTCGGAGGTAGCCGGGTTTCTCGGAAAATAAAACCTCTAGAAAATCACCTTCGGCATCAAACCAGATTTTGACTGGTTGGCTCACTGGCTGGTTCATAGGGGGTCTCCTTGCTTAGGCTTGTCGGTCAGATAGGCAGTAAGGACAAAAGCATCATCGCTCGAAAATTTAACAACGACACAAAGCCATTTATCTCCTACCGCAGTTCCAGTGTAATAGCGATAATATAAGGCGGCATCAGCGTCGCTTCTAGAACGTCTGACCAACTCTGGCTCCTGCAAGGTTTTTTCTAGAGCTGCTTCTAGCGTCACCATTTCTGGACGCTCCAAAATATGTCTTAATCGCTCTTCGGTCAGGCGGATGCTGCGGCCTTGATAGTCAATCAGTATCTTCATTGTCGCTCATCTACCAAAGCCCGAAACACATTGCTCTCTCGAATGCTGTCAAGATCGGTATCGGGTTTTGCCATCTCTCGATAGGCAGGGTCAAGCGCGATCGCCCGTTGTAAAGAGTCGATCGCCCTTTCTATATTGCCTTGCAATCCATAGCGACAAGCTTTGTTGTAATAATGGGGATTCACCAGGTTACGAATCTTTTGGCATTCGGCGGGCACCGCTGGGATCATGGTGCTGAGCTTGGCAAATTCCTTAATACCTGCCTCAGCCGAGATGCTATCTACCTGAATTTCGGTGAGTCCCAGGTCTTGCATGGCTTTCAGTCGGGCTTTCAGCCAGTTTACTAAAGGCGCTGGGTCAGCATTTTGTAAGCCCTCTAGCAAATGTCGAGTGCTGGCAAGCAGAATGTCGGTATATTCAGAGTCTTCCGGATCAATGTCTCCGTCTTCCCCCACCGCCGCAAAATAAACGACCAGACAGCCTTTATTCTCTAAGTCCTGCTTCAGCCGCAACAGCTCTGTCGATTTGCCTGCGCCCCGATGTCCGGCATAGAGCTGGCAAGTCGTCCGGCTAGAGCGGACAATCTCCCGTCCCAAATCGACCAGTACAGGCTCTTCCCAACTTTTGGTGATCCTGAAATCCTTTTTCAGAAGGTTTGTTACTCTACAGGTACGGCCTGTGGAGTAAGGATAAAGCGTTTGCTCAGTAAGTCTAAATTGGCTCGTCCATACATC
>JAHHHD010000050.1 GCA_019359505.1 Drouetiella hepatica Uher 2000/2452
GCTATTTTTGGGGGAATTACTAACAGAATCTATCCCCAACCCGCATTCTGACGTTGAGCTTGGTGTGAGTGCAACCATCCTCAAAGCCAGACATAGTCTGTTCTGCAAATTTTCGGACAAGTCTAATGAGAATGATTCAACTCAAACCCCAATTCATCTCGCTTCAAACAAAAACGTCTCCACTGACAATGAGAACGTTCCGATCTGAAACCAAAAGCCTGACGTAATTTCCTACACCTGTGCCTCCTGCGGCTTCACCTTCCGAGACTTGCGGGCAAACCGTCGCCCCAACTCATCCACCACTGTCTCCAGCCCAGCCCCTTGTCCACTCGCCTTCGCGTAGCCATACACCTGCAACGCCGCCCCATACGCCTCGCTACCCACCATCACGTAGGTATCATCCATCAACTCCTGCAACTGCGTCAGCGCCATAATCATCGGATACATCGCTTCAAACAAATCCACATCCTTCCGCATCTCATCCAGATCAAACGACCTAGGCAAAAAGTCTGGATTCTGCGTCGCCACCTCCAGCGCCTTGCTCACAAACGCCCGACTCTTATCTCCTAGCTTCGGCAGCGCCTTCCGCTCCTCTACACTCAAATCAATCAAAAACGGCAGCTTGGTTTTAATCGTAGCGATCGCCGCCATCACCGCATCGCGATCGGTTTGAGTCAGCGTTGTGCTAATTGCATGGACAGACATCGCTAAATTCTCCTGGGATTTCCAGGCTTAGAATACCCAAACGCAGATTCAAAGGAGATGAGACTTGTAAAAGATGAGCGATCGCGGCTCAGCCTTGGGTCGCGGGCAAGATGCCCGCACCACGAGGAAATTTCACAGCTGATTTAGGATTGCCATAGTTCTGCTCTAGACCAGACAATCTAGCAGTACGATCGAGCTATCCCCTTTGTTTCCTAAACCTGCATGACTTCCATCTCTGACATCACCGTCAAGACAATTGACGGCAAAGACGCGCCCCTCAGCAGCTACGCCGGGAAGGTTTTGCTGATCGTCAACGTCGCTTCCTACTGTGGCTACACCTCACAATACAAAGGTCTGGAAAAACTTAACCAAAAATATCGCGATGCCGGACTGCGGATCTTGGCGTTTCCCTGCAACGACTTTGGGGCGCAAGAACCGGGCAGCAACCAGGAAATTGCCGAATTCTGCGATCGTAATTATGCGGTCAGCTTCGAGCTATTTGATAAAGTTCACGCTAAGGGCAGTCAGCAGCACCTGCTCTACGCAAGGCTGACGAGCGCCGTGCAGCCTGGTGACGTTGCTTGGAACTTCGAGAAATTCTTGATCGGCAAACAGGGCGAGGTCGTAGCCCGCTTCAAAAGCGCCGTGTCACCTGAGTCTCCAGAGCTAATTGGAGCGATCGAGCAGGAATTGGCTCAATAAAACAGGGCTGTGAGGAAATATTTCCTTGTCGCCTCCTACTGAGCATCTCTAACAATTTTTGGGTAATCTACGTGTTATGTGGAAATACTGGATATCATGTACTGGATATCATGATTGGCAGATTTTGCGATCGGTTCTAAGCGTGGCGAGTTATCAAGCATGAGCAAGGAAAACGGTACAGGCGAAAACAAGCGGCTACTGCTGATTGACGATGACCCAAACTTGATTTTGCTAGTCAAGGATTACCTGGAATTTCGAGGATACGAGGTAATCACCGCCGAGAATGGTCAAGAAGCCCTAGAAGTATTAGACAAAGATACACCAGACATGATCATTTGCGACGTGATGATGCCGCAAATGGATGGCTATTCGCTGGTCGAGCATGTCAGGAAAAATCCTCGCACAAACTGGATTCCGGTACTATTTCTCTCCGCAAAAGGGCAGAGCCAGGATCGGGTCAAGGGCTTGAACACGGGCGCAGACGTGTACATGGTGAAGCCATTTGAGCCAGAAGAGCTGGTGGCGCAGGTGGAATCTTCTCTGAAGCAAGCCTCTCGCCTAATTCAGCGTCAAGACAAGGGCAGCGAAAGCAGCTCACCCAAGATTCAGGTGCCGTTTGATGTCGAACTCACGCCGACCGAGCTACGGGTGGTGCAGTTTGTAGCGCGGGGCATGGCAAACCGCGAGATTGCGGACGAGCTAAACGTTAGCCAGCGGACAATCGAAAGCCATGTCAGCAATATGTTGGGCAAAACCGGGCTGCACAACCGCACAGAGCTAGCGCGCTGGGCGATCGAAAACAGCATGGCGTAATGGCGATCGCATCAGGAGTTCTAGCGGCAGCTGCGGGAACGTTCGAGAAGACCAGCTTTGACTGGCAGCTTCGTCAGCTCCATCAGCAGTTTGGTGAATGGGTGCAGCGGCTGCTATCCAACGATTCCAATGCGCCTGATGAAAATTGGCAACTTCCAGAATGGCTGCTCAGCAGCCTGTTTTGGCTGATTGTGATTGGGCTGGCGGGCTTTCTGGGGTGGCAGCTCTACCGATTGCTGAGTCCCTATCTGGCGGCATCCCGGCAATCGCGTCAAAATCTCCACTCTGTGGCTGCATCTCCGATCGAAACCCTGCCCGTTACCGAGTGGCTCCAGCGATCGCGTCAAGCCCGACAGCAGGGAAACTATCGTGAAGCCTGTCGGGCGCTCTACATGGCAATGCTGCAACGGCTAAACGACCAGAATTTGATTGCCCAACAGCCCAGCCTCACGGACGGCGAATATGCTGCATTGCTGCACACCCTCAGCACGCTCGATCGCCCTCAGCCTTACCACCTGCTGCTGCGCACCCACGAAAGCCTTCACTTTAGCCAAGCTGCCATCTCTGCTGAAACTTGCGATCGCTGCTGGCAAGCCTACCGTGAGATCGATCCGGCGGCGATCGTTTAACTCCCTCAATCCCAGACATGAACTTCAAAAATCGTCGGTGGCTTGGTGCAATCGCCCTATTGACCCTCATCTTGCTCAGCCTCTTTGCCGCACCCGCTACCGACCTGCGCCAAGGCTCCACCTACAGCCGATCGCCGGACGGCTACGGAGCCTGGTTTGCCTATATGCAGGCTCAGGGCAAGCCGATTCAGCGATGGCAAAAGTCAGTCGATCGCCTGTTTGAGGCTGATGAGCCGCCTGTGCCTTCTGCCACTGAAGTGAGCACCAAGGCTTCTCTCTCCTCCGCGCCCCCATCTCCTATTACCCTGATTCAAATCGACAACGGCAACATCTGGTCAACAGCCGCAAATCCTGGATGGATTGAGCAAGGCAATGTGCTGGTGCTATTGGGAACTAAAGCACCCGTGAGCAAAGCGCCGTTTCGTTCTAGCTTGTCTAGCCCTTCCGGTAGCGTCAAGATCGAAACCAGCCAGCGGTATACGCCATCAGGACAGCGAGCCTCAGAGCCGCCAGGGCAAGATTCGAGCCAAATCCAGCCGATCCTGCGCGATGACTACGGTGCGGTAGTTTGGGAAGAGGCGATCGGCAAAGGTCGCATCATTCATTCATCTACCCCTTTTTTGGCAGCCAACGCCTATCAGGATGAACCAGGAAATTTCAAATTTCTAGCGAAGCTCGTCATTGATTCCGGGCATCCTATTTGGGTGGATGAATACATCCACGGCTACAGAGACCCTGATCCGATCGCTCCAGGCAAATCTCCGAGCCTTCTGGGATACCTTGCCCAAACGCCGTTGCTGATTGTAGGCGTACAGGCCCTTGTCCTGTTGCTCACCCTAATCTGGGGACAGAACCGTCGCTTGGGCGCGCCCAAGAAGCTGGCTGAACCACCCGAAGACAACAGCACTGCCTACATTCAGGCTCTCGCAGGGGTATTGCAAAAGGCAAACAGCAGCGACTTTGTAGCGGGAACGATCGCCAAAGCTGAACAAATCCAGTTTCAGCGATCGCTCGGCTTAGGCACTGCCCTCCTCGACTCGCAAACCGTCAGCGCCGCATGGCATCAGCAAACGGGACAACCTGCCGCCCAGCTCCAGGAGATCCTGGATTTACCCCAGGGCGATCGCCGTTCAACAGACTCAGAGCTGCTAACCTGGCTAAAAAACATCCAAACCGCCCACCAGCAGCTCGAAAGATAGCTCCCGACTCCTGACTCCCCATCCCCCCTTCCCGTGAACGACTCCTCCACCCTCTTTACCCAACTCTCAAAAACCCTCAGCCAGATCGTCGTTGGTCAGCCCAACCTCGTGCGAGATCTCATGGTGGCGCTGCTCTCCGGCGGTCATGTGATTCTAGAAGGCGTACCGGGAACAGGGAAAACCCTCACCGTCAAAGCCTTAGCCCAGCTCCTGCAAGCCGATTTTCGGCGGATTCAGCTCACGCCCGACGTGTTGCCCTCCGACATTTTGGGCACCAACATTTTCGATTTCAATAGCCGCAACTTCACCCTGAAGCCAGGGCCAGTTTTCACGCAAATCTTGCTAGCCGACGAAATCAACCGCACGCCGCCCAAAACCCAGGCGGCATTGCTGGAGGCAATGGAAGAGCAGCAGGTGACATTAGACGGCGAAAGTATTCCGCTGCCTGACTTATTTTGGGTCATCGCCACCCAAAACTCTCTGGAATTTGAAGGGACCTATCCGCTGCCCGAAGCCCAACTCGATCGCTTCCTGTTCAAGCTAATCGTAGACTACCCCGATGTCAAAGCCGAGCGGCAAATGCTGCTCAACGCCCAAGCTGGACAGCAAACTAAACGGCTAGATCTGAAAAACTTGAAGCCGATCGCCACCGTTGAGCAAATCCTTGCCGCCCGTCAATCCATCCGATCGATTGAAATTTCGGAGCCGCTGCTAGACTACCTGCTAGCACTCGTACACCGAACCCGCCAACACCCCGACCTGGCGCTGGGTGCCTCTCCCCGCTCGGCAGTAGCCTGGTTGCAGGCCAGCAAAGCCCACGCTTGGCTCAACGGCAGAAGTTTTGTCACCCCCGATGACGTGAAGGCGATCGCGCCACCCCTACTGCGCCACCGCCTGATCCTTCGCCCCGAAGCTCAGCTAGATGGGCTGAAGACAGACAGCGTTATTGCCTCACTGCTCAATCAAGTCCCCGTCCCGCGTTAGATAAGTGGATGAGTGCATGAGTGCATGAGTAAATATCAAATTTGATAAAATACCCCCCACCCCATCCACCCATCCACCCCCTCACCCCTCCACCCCATGATCCCCTCTCTCCGCCTTTACCAGCTCCTTCTGCTCGGCACAGTGATTGGAGTAGCGATCGCCCTAGTCCGCCCCTCCGCTCTGGGACTGGCACTTCTGATCACGCTGCTCTGGGATAGCGTGATCTTGAGCTTGGCGATCGCAGACAGTCTGCGGGTGAAGGGCGATCGTGTCTCAGTAGCGCGGCTGCCTCTACAACGACTGTCGATTGGGCGAGAAAATCTGGTGCATCTGACGGTGAAGACAGGCAGGCAACCCGCCATCCTGCAAATCCGAGATTATTTTCCTCAATCCATGACCGTCACGCCCGAAACCCTTCAGGTAAGACTGTCTGCAAAGGCTGAGGAGGAGCTGACCTACACCGTGCTTCCCGCCCAGCGTGGCGAGTTCAACTGGGGCAGTATTCAGGTGCGGCAGCTAGGAACCTGGGGTTTAGCCTGGAATGACTGGACAATTCCCCAAGCGCAAACAGTAGAGGTTTATCCCGACTTAATGGGGCTGCGATCGCTCTCTCTGCGCCTCACCCTCCAAACCACAGGCAACCTGCGTAAAGCCAATCGCTTGGGCGTTGGCACAGAATTTGCCGAACTGCGGGAATACAGCATCGGCGACGATCCGCGCTTGATTGACTGGAAAGCATCGGCACGGCGCGTCAGCGAAGCCTTTCCGCGTAATCGTCCGCTGCTGCGCGTTTTGGAGCCTGAACAAGAGCAAACCCTGATTATTTTGCTTGACAGCGGTCGGCTGATGACAGCGCAGATCAACGGACTTGCGCGATTTGACTGGGGACTAAACGCGGCGCTTTCCCTGGCGCTAGCAGGACTCAACCGAGGCGATCGCGTGGGTATCGGCGTATTCGATCGGGCATTGCATACCTGGATGCCCCCAGAACGCGGACAGGCACAGTTGGCAAAACTGATCGATCGCCTCACGCCACTGCAACCTACGCTCCAGGAACCAGACTATTTCAGTGCTGTCACGACGATCGCCCATCAGCAGACCCGCCGTGCCCTCGTGGTATTGATCACAGACCTAATTGACACCACAGCCTCCGCCGAGTTGCTGGCAGCAATGGCACGCCTCACGCCACGCTACTTGCCTTTCTGCGTCGCCCTGCGCGACCCGCAAATCGATGCGCGAGCCAACCAGCGAACCCAAGATATCGCCTCTAGCTATGAACGGGCGGTGGCGATCGATCTGCTCAATCAGCGGCAGCTGGCTCTGGCGACCCTGAAGCAGAAAGGTGTGCTCATCTTAGATGCACCCGCCAATCAAATTACCGAGGAATTGGTCGATCGCTACCTAAAGCTCAAAGTCCGAGGGCAGCTATAGCCGACGTTGATAACCTCATACCGCTCAAGGCATTTGCTGAAAATTAATTTGCGCCACAATTGCCATCTTGACCACTCCATTGCTAGTATTGTCACAGTCTATATAGCTATGCTCGCGTCTTCTGACCTACGTTAGATATGAAGTCGAGGCTAATGACAAATACAAGGCTCAATAGCTCAGTTGGTTAGAGCAGGGGACTCATAAGCCCAAGGTCGCAGGTTCAAATCCCGCTTGAGCCATAAGGAAAAGAGCGTTTCGGGGAGGTCGTTATGACCTCCCCGAAACTTTTTGGGGTAAAAAGGGAGAGTTTGGGCGAAAAACTGGTGTAGAGCTGGTATAAAAATTAGTACCTAACGCGATGTGCAACTTGGTCTGAAAGTCTTGTAGGATGGGCATTTTGCCCGTCCGAATCTGGGCAGGAAAGATGCCTGCCCTACGTAGATCAAGACCTTTAGAAAAAGAGTCGCACATCGCGTTACTTATGAACTCAAAATGCACTAGGCTTGGTGCAGAAGTATCAAGAGAAAAGCTATGCAGGTAAGAGAACCTTGCTCTAACGACATAGCAGTTCTTAGATTAAAGAACTAATTTAAAGGAAGTCGATTTAGACTTAGATGAAAACAAAAATTTAACCATTTTTGAGTTTAAAAAAAATCTTGAAGTGCCTCGGCAGGATTTAACGTAGTTTAAAAAAGATTCACAACATAGTTCGCAACATAAACTGAGTGAATACCCGTCTTAGAGATAACTTCTGTGTCTAGAATTTTCATCTATGGAACCAAAAATTTCGACACATTAAGCACCTCTTTACTTCATCGCGAGAACGCCGTAGCATAAGACTCGACTCTGAAGTAAACCTTAAACTTTCTGCCTAGGCAGATGCGGAGTAGCACTTGTGTAAAGGATCACGCCCTGCAACAGAACCTCTTCCTGCTGATGAAGCGGATCTTCATCAACAGGTTGCTATTTTTGTAGACGGGGCAAACTTATTTTATGCGGCGCTGCATCTCAAGATCGAAATTGATTATGTCAAGCTGCTGTGCAAGCTCACGCGAGGGCGGCGGCTGCTACGAGCCTATTTCTATACGGGAGTCGATCGCGCAAACGACAAGCAGCAGGGCTTTTTGCTATGGATGCGGCGAAACGGTTATCGCGTGGTGTCAAAAGAATTGATTCAACATATCGACGGTTCCCAAAAGGCTAACTTGGATATTGAGCTTGTGGTTGACATGATGCAAATGTCCAACTACTGCAAGACAATGGTGCTGCTGAGCGGCGATGGCGATCTGACCTATGCCGTGAATGCGATCGCCTACAAGGGAGTGCAGGTAGAAGTCGTGAGCCTTCATTCTATGATCAGCGATTCGTTAATCAGCGTTGCCGATCGATACACTGATTTAGCCGCAATTCAAGAAGATATTCGGATCTAAGAAGCAGCAGATCGCAAAGTTCTCCTGATTTTCTCTAAAAGCTGGATTTCAAAGGCGTAGAGCGCCTTTGAAATCCAGCTTTTAGGGTTTTGCGGCGCGCGCCACAAAACCCTAATTTGCGATCTACTGAGGTTTATCCAGGATACAGTTTCCCGACAAAACGACCAGGTCATCTTCCTGAACAACAGTGCATTTACGAATGAATTTTTCGATCGCAAACGTCTTGCCCAGACGCATTCGCTCTGTTGCCAGCGTAATTTCTGGCTTGAACTGCTTCAGCCAATCACCAATTGGAATCTGACCATATTCGTCAACTTCTATCGTCGAGAGGTAGCGGCGATCGATCATCCAAAAATCGATGCCATGCTGACGGACAAAATCACGAACCTCTGAGGTTTTAAGGCTGTATTGAGCGCGAATCAAGTCTGTAATCCGCTGGCGAATCGGACGGTAGTAGCCCTGCTGGTAGGGCAACGCATATTCTCTGCCGACCCAAATCGATCGCTGAGAGAACGAGGGGATATTATCGATCTCTTTCGCTAGAGAAGCCACTAGAATGTCTTTGGGCTGCTGGGCAAGAAACTCATAGATATCAGGCACCGTCCCCTTGACATAGGAGGTTTTGGGGAACAAATAGAGCCGGGGGGAGAACAGCACTACTGCCCCCAAAAATAAAACAAAGGCGATCGCCAAGGTTTTTTTGAGAGGCACGGTCTGATGCTCTGCCCAGCCCAAGACTGCATCAATGATCAGCGTCACGACGATTGCCCCAGCAAACGCAGAGAAAATCTGCACGGTGTACTGCGTGTAGCGACTCGGCAGATACAGGCGAAACAGCAGCAGGTGCGCCGCAAAAAATATCCCAAAAGAAGCCAGACCTACCTGGGCAAAAATCCCAAGATGACGGAGCTGAGCCGCTAAAGGAAAGCGCGATCGCCAAACCCACACCAGCGGAGACAGCACAATTCCCACAATAGACAGCGGCATCATCCAGAAGAAAATGCCGCTACGCTTACCAAAGATCCAAAACATCCAGAAGTCGTCATTGAAAAACGCCGATCGCGCCTTCATCGCAAACTCTGGCATGGTTCGAGCTTCAGCAGCAGAAATGACTGCGCCGTAAGCAGAGTTTTCCAGCGCATAGGGCAGCAGCACCACAAACGCTACCGCCAAACCTGCGGCACAGAAAAGATAAAGCTGGCGCTCTTTCTTGAGCCTGCCTCGCCCGTTAAACAAGCGCATCACAAGCGTTCCCGCCATAATCAGCACAAACTGCGGATAGAACAGTCCTTGCAGCAAAATAGCCCCCAAGCAGGGCAACAGCGAACCTCGGAGCAGATAGTAAATAAACGCTAGGAAGCAGGGATAGAGAAACGATCGCGCTGTTCCCGACGGCAGATCATCCTGCACCCACAGATTTTGATTCAGCACCAGAGAGCCAATGAACCCCATCAGCGGCACGGGCAAAAGCTGGAGACTGATGCCAAAGGCGTAGACGGTTGTGATCAGCCCTAGCCCCATCGGCAAGAACTTATTGAAAAGGAGAGGATTGATGCCTAGCGCTGCCGGAATCCGGTAGAAAAAGCGGTATCCAGGGGGCGCGATCGACTGAAAGTAGTCGGCAATGGAATCGTTGGGGAACAGGGTTGGATCGAGAAATCGCTGCATCCAGAACACATGCTGCCGCGCGTCATCCTGAACCACATAGTCGGCTCTAAATCCTTGCTGAAGCCCCAGAACACCAAACAGTACGGCAAAAGTCAGGCTGAGGACAAACCAGAAAATTACCTGCGATCGGGGCGCTTTGGCAACGGGAGTGGTCAAAAAATGATGCAATGACAACATGCGGCGGCTCACTGAACATGCAACGCAGGGCTTAAGCAGAATACTATACGCTACGCGCTTAGATCCAAGGAGTTATTTAAGGAGTTATTTTTTGAGAGCCGCGCGGCTCTCAAAAAATAACTCGTCCTAACTCAATTAGGTAATGCTATACAAAGCTGTAGGCTATAGGTAGGATGCGGGCAAGCAGCCCAATGTCTTTAAGAATACTTCTCATGCTCAAACAATTTTGAGAGTATCTACATACCTATCTGTGCCGAACACCATGCCTAAAGTGAAGCAGAATTCCTCTGAAACTCATCTCAGCAATCCGCAATGCTATATAAGCCGTGAGCTAGGCTGGCTAGAGTTCAACCGCCGTGTGCTGCATGAAGCTCTAGATCCACGCACACCTCTGCTGGAACGTCTCAAATTCACCGCTATTTTTAGCTCCAATTTAGATGAGTTTTTCATGGTGCGGGTAGCAGTGCTGAAGGAGCAGGTGGAGGCGGAGGTCAGCGTTACCTCACCCGATGGGCGATCGCCCCAGGATCAGCTAGAGGCTATTAGCCAGGTGTTGCGCCCTATGGTGGCAGAGCAGCACCAAAACTTCGAGGAGGTCTTGCGCCCTCAGCTTGTCTCCCATGGCGTACATTTGGTTGACTATATCGATGTCAACAAGGATCAGAAGCAGTTCTTGCAGCGCTATTTTGAGGCACAAATCTTTCCAGTGCTCACGCCTCTGGCACATGATCCGAGCCATCCTTTTCCGCTGATGTCTAATCTCAGCTTCAATTTGATGGCGCTCGTCAAGCATCCTGAAACAAAGGTAGAGCGTTATGCTCGCGTCAAAGTTCCCAACACTCTCCAGCGCTTCATTACCTTTCCAGAAGAGCTGCGGCAGTACAAAGGAGAAGCCTGTCTTTGGCTAGGCGTGCCCCTAGAACAGGTGATTGCTCACAATCTGGAAGCCCTGTTTCCCGGCATGACCATTCTGGAATACGCTCCTTTCCGAGTCACCCGCGACGCAGACTTAGAGCTAGAGGAAGATGAGGCTGACGATCTGCTAATTGCCATTCAACAGGAGCTGCGCAAGCGACAGTTTGGCGGCTCGGTGGTGCGGCTAGAGATTCAATCTTCTACCACAACCGCCATGCGGGAAATGCTAATGGAAAAAATGGGGATTAGCGAAAGCGATGTCTATGACGTCTCTGGGCTGCTTAACCTCAAGGATTTGATGTCTTTTCTGGCAATTCCTTTGCCCCAGCACAAAGACGAGCCCTGGACAGCCAGCGTACCGCCCCGCTTGCGTGCCCTCCAAGATGCGACGGAAGAATCGCCTGAGAGCATTTTCTCCATCATTCGGCAGGGCGATATTTTGGTGCATCATCCCTACGAATCTTTTAGCGCCTCCGTCGAGAAATTTATTGCGGCAGCAGCGCTTGACCCCAAGGTGCTGGCGATCAAAATGACGCTCTACAGAACTTCTGGAGACTCGCCGATCGTCAAATCTCTGATCACGGCTGCCGAAAACGCCAAACAAGTTGCCGCCTTGATTGAGCTAAAGGCACGATTCGATGAAGAAAACAACATCAACTGGGCGCGTAAGCTGGAGAAAGCGGGTGTGCATGTGGTGTATGGCTTCGTCGAGCTAAAAACCCACACCAAAGTCGTGCTGGTGGTGCGGCAAGAGGGCGATCGCATTCGTCGATACGTTCACATTGGCACGGGTAACTACAACTCCAAGACTGCCAAGCTTTACACCGATTTAGGTCTGCTCAGCTGTCGAGAAGATCTGGGTGCCGATTTGACCGATTTGTTCAACTACCTGACGGGCTTCTCACGGCAGCGATCGTACCGTAAGCTCTTGGTGGCTCCCGTCAATCTGCGCGATCAGATGGTTGCCCTGATTAACCGAGAGGTAGAGCATTGCAGGAACGGTAAATCCGGTCGCATTATCGCCAAAATGAATTCCCTGGTTGATCCAGACATCATCAAAACTCTGTATGAAGCGTCAAACGCTGGGGTGAAAATTGATGTGATTGTGCGAGGCATCTGCTGTCTGCGTCCGGGAGTCAAAGACATGAGCGAAAATATCCGGGTGATGAGCATCGTGGGGCGCTATCTAGAGCACTCGCGGATTTTCTACTTCAACAACGATGGCAAAGAGGAAATCTATATCGGCAGCGCTGACTGGATGACCCGCAACCTCGATCGCCGAGTAGAAGCCGTCACGCCCATAGAAGATCCCGATCTATTGATTGAGCTGAAGGGCATTTTGGACACCTTGATGACCGACAATCGTCAGGCGTGGGATATGCAGAGCGATGGCTCCTACATTCAGCGTCGCCCTGCCGAAGGAGAACCTGAACGTAGCGCCCAAAAGCTGTTGACGGAAAAGGCAACGCGATCGAATAGCCCCACGCTTTAGTGTTCAGATTAGTGTTCAGAGAGTCCTCAAAAAACTATGACCTGAATACCACCAGCGCTTAAGCGCTAGAAAGGGGGCGCAGAGCGCCCCCTTTCAAAAAATTAGTCGATCTAAAAGCAAATATCCTTAGCCGACGATCGACCAGGTAACTCTCAGAGTGCCTGTGTTGTCGCCATAGTAGCCCAGCTGATCGTTGTTGACGAAATATACCGTTTCACCCGGTTGCAGCGTCACGGTCTGATTTTTGCCGTGAGCTACAGCTTGGTCGCCCTTGACTGCCACCAGTGCCGCTGGCGGAATGCCCTGAAAACGTGCGCAGCGCACGTCTCCGCCGAAATGGCCATCCGCAGACACCATAACGCTATGTCCAGGTGTGCCGCCATAGTTCCACTGCTGATCGTCGCTGGTCACAAAGTTAACGACGATCGCTTGGTCAAAGTTGTTAGTAAAGGTCGCGTTAGAGTCGTATTCCTGATCGGCATGGACTGCGATCTCGCCGCTTCCCTGAATCGCTGGGGTTTCCAATATAGGCTGAGGTTCCTGCGTGACTTGGAAAGAGGTGACTGGGCAGGCAATGCTGGCATCAATCTCTTCAACCTTCCGCACTCTGCGAATGAGCAAGATTTCCTCTTCACGACGGACGATCGTACGAACGGGCGCGATGCAAACAACGTCTATTTGAGGATTACGCGGAAAATCATCAAAACTCAAATCTTCTATCTGAATTGGGGGCTGAATTGGAGTTAAATTACTTTCATTCATGATCTACAAAATCTGCGAAAGGAAAAGCTGTACTTAGAGCTATCACGCAATCTCATGACAGTCAATAAGCCATAGGTTTGCGGAATTGAGGGTGCTACTGTATACCGATCGCTTGTTTTTATCGCGACCTTTTTGAAAGCTCATACCCATGTTCTACAGATTCAGCAAACTCAGGTCAATCAAGCCATAGCCCCACTTCGGGTCAAATGTTCCGGCAGGCTTTCCCGGAATCTGACAGGCATTCCGAAGCAGTTGTTTGACCTGGGCAAAGCCAATCTATTATTGCTCCGATGCCCGTAACGTTAGCGGATCTAATCCATTACCACAGGCACCAAATCCCCTTCCTGTACCCGCAAAACTCGATCAGCGCTCCGGGCAATGTCGGGGTTGTGGGTCGCCATAATTAGAGTCTTACCTGCACTTCGGGTTAGATTCAGCAAGATCTTCAGAACTTTTTGCCCCGTTTCCTCATCCAGATTGCCCGTTGGCTCATCGGCTAACACCAGCTGCGGATCGTGAGCCAGGGCACGAGCGATCGCCACCCGCTGCTGCTGTCCGCCAGAAAGCTTGTCGGGAAAGGTGTAGGCGCGATCGGCTAGATCCACCTGTGTGAGTAAGCTCAAAGCCGCTTTCTCAGCCGTATGGAAAGAGACTCCAGCTAGCTCTTGGGGCAGCGTCACGTTTTCTAAGACGGTGAGGGTCGGAATCAGGTTGAAAAACTGAAACACAAAGCCGATCTGGTCGCGCCGCAGCAGAGTACGCGATCGCTCGTCTAGCTCTGTGATCGCCACTCCGTTGATCCGAATGATTCCTGAAGAAGGTCGATCGATGCCGCTAATCAGGTTGAGCAGCGTACTTTTACCGCTGCCGCTGTTCCCTAGCAGCACCACAAACTCTCCAGGCTGAAACGTGAGATCAATTTCTTTAAAAACAGTCCGCCGCACTTCGCCTTCCTGATACAGCTTGCTCAACTGCTCAATTTGGATGAGCGCGCCCCCTGTTGCAGAATCCAAAGCGGCATCTGTCAACTCAGCCGCTGAGGGCGTTGACGACAGGAGATTCGACCACCAACTCTTTAGAGACATACTGCGTTTTGTAAAGTGAACTCGCCTTCCCCTGATCTTAAACAAACGTGAGTTCAACAGAGGCAAAAAGAGTGAAACAAAAGCTCGTTAAGCTGATGGACAAGATTTTGCGGCGCTAGCGATCGCGGATTGAGTCGGTCAATGACCTGCGCAAGAACTTGTGCTACAAACTTGTGCCACAAACTTATGCCAGATTGGACACTCGCGGCGGCGCAGCAGCTGGAATTTCTTTTGCCAATCGCAATCAGGCTGTAGCGCCGTTCGCGGCTATCATCTAATACCTTGCCTACGCTGGAAAAATAGTTTCCATCAACAAAGTTGACAGGAACGCCGATCCTGCGCCACAAATCACAAAGCCAGCAAACCGGAGAGGTAAACTAGGCTGCCCATCGGCTTGCTTAAGAATCACTCTACCCGCTAGAAACGCAGCGGTTGCCACCACCAGTTGGATTGCCGTAAACCCTGCCAGATAAGCAATCAGGGGTGTCATTTCGGCTCCGAAGATAGCTTCTCCATAGGCGTAGCCATGAAATAACCCGATAGCAGCAGCCAATCCAGTTAAAACCCAGGTGCTAGGGCGCTCTTTCAGCGCTAAAAAGATGCCAAACAGCAGAACAGAGCCTGAAATTACAAACTCAGCTGCTGGTAGAGGAGTCTCCGTTAAATGGAGCCATAGTCCTGCCATTGCTGCCAAAACAAAGGCGATCGGAATCTTAATCCCTTGACAGCCGATCGCACCCAGCAACCCGACTGCGACAACAAATGCAAAGTGGTCAAGACCGATGACAGGATGAGCCAGCCCTGACAGGAACCCCTCAGAGAAGTTAGCAGGCACTTTTCCATCCATTGCGTGGTGAGCCAGCGCAGGAGCAGGATTAAATAGAAGGCTTGCAATGGTAAGCAGTGCGACAAGCCAAACTTGCCCAAACCTAACTTGCCCGAATAGGTGAGCAAACTTGATGAACTTAAAAGAAGCAAAATGTTGCTCCATCCGTACCTCGCAGATGAAAAAGAATAGGTTAACGAGCCTCTAAAGGAGACATTGCACGAGCCTCTATAAGGAGACACTGCGCGATCGGCGGGCATCCTGACTCAGAGATTAACTCTCTTCACAGTTGCGGGACAGCGCCGGATTCACACCGGACTTTCCCCGTTACCTCTAGCAGCTGACCCCCACTAGAACCGATGCATCAGAGCATATCACCTTTAGAGTGGCTTCTAATTCCAAGATGAAAATTGGAGGGCTACTTCAGCAATAATTTGCAGCAGCTCATCGGTGAAGTTGTGCGGCGGCAGATAATTTCTAACCCAACACCAAAAACTCTTGACCGTCCGCACCAACGCAGTGTTGGGCTGCGCTGCTACAAGATACTGACTGAGTAACTACGAACCGCTTCGTCTACTGTCGCAATGGTCAAACCGTTTTGTAACGCTTGACAAATAAGCATTCTGTCAAATGGATCACGATGCAATGGTGGCAGTTTAGCTAGTTGAACTACACTACTCTCATCAAGAGCAAGACTAATAATCTGATGAAGATCCCGTTGTTTAGGTAAATATGTTCCAGGATGCTCCGGTAGAGGCAGTTTGCCTATCTGATACTTGACAATTGCTTCCCAAACCGAAATTGCGCTCAGATAGACTTCGTTATCCGGATCACGAATTGCATCCTGAACATCTGTTGACAGCTTGGTATTGCCACTGATGAACCAGAGGAAAATATGTGTGTCTAACAGAATTTTCATTCACCCTCGAATGCACTTAAAATTTCCTCCGGCAAAGGCGCATCAAAATCGTCGGGAACTACAAACTCTCCAGCACACAGACCGAAAGGTCGTAATTGCTTACCGTTAGACATAGCAGATCTAGTCTCAACTACTGACTTATCAGAGCGGAAACTAGATTCTATTTCGACTTTCAACTTACTGTTCTGTTCAAGCTCTTCGAGTCTATTAATATGCTCTTCGGTCTTTAGTACAATAAGACTGCTATAAGCTTTAAGCTGAGTAACTAAATTTGATAATTCCAAACCATTTTCAAAATATTCTTCTACATCACGAGCAGAGATAGAAATTGCATTCCTGGCACCGTCATGGATTTGTTTTAGTTCTAAAATTGAGAAGAAACTTACAAAAACATCAACGATTTCAGAAAGTAACAAGAAACCTGAGACAGCTCTTTCAAGATCTGCTTTATATTCACCAATTCTACCTTCGTTTATAAGGGAAAGACTAAGAAATAAATAGGAATATGCTGTAGAGAAATTGGTTAGATGATCGATCAACCTAATCACTTCGATCGCCTCTGGCATATCTTTGTAGTGTTTCCATACATCGAACCAAGAGTTGGTCAACTGGCTAAAGGTATTATATTTCTCTTGATAAGTTTTAGAGCTACTCTTGGCTTGCCCTAGCAAAAACTCTGTTTCTTCAATCAGATTTGCAATTAGGGTTTGATCTGAGCTTGCAAGAATACCATCAAGATGTTGTTTTAGATACTGAACATCCTCTAAAACAACTTGACTAAGAGTACTATGAACTCCTTCTATCTGAACATCGTTCATAACGGATATCTCCCAAGCATTACTAAAGAGTAGATAAACCACCTCTTCATTATAAGAACGTTCCGTCCGCACCAACGAGGTGTTGGGCGGCTGTCTCTAAGCTGTCGGAATCGTTGAATTCCACTCTGCGCTAAACGCCACTGCTCGACCTCTATTAACAGCCTTTTGATAGGCGGAAATAACTATTAACGAAACGACTAGCCTTACACTAGCTCGTCTAATGCGGCTGCAATCTCTTGAGAAATAGAGGGCAAAATTGCCTCGTTTTTAGCGTGAATCTTGCCCTCTATGAACACAACTAGAAGGTAGGGCGGGCGATCGGGTAATTCAACATATGCTGCGTCATGGCGAACCTGGCTAGTTTCTCCGGCTTTCGACCAAATCTGTGCGCCTCCGTACGGTAAGCCCGCTCCCAAAAAACCCGTCACCTGATTTTCTGGATTGGCTAAAAGATCTGCCGGATCAAGGCTACGCTTCATCAGCGCCATCATGGCTTGCGATCGCTCAGAGGACACCGCCACCCCGCCGATAATGCTATGCAACAGCATCGCGACGGCATTGGTCGTCAGACGATTGCGGTTTTCTAGCTTGGCTCCCAAAAACGATCGCTCTCTGCCGTAAGCGCCGTCACACCAAGTTTTTTGGTTGACGTTAATGCCCTCCAGCTCATCCCAGCCCAAAGACTGAAAGTAGCGATTGACAATATTGCGCTGCTGTTTCCAAGTCTCAAACGGTGCAGAGGATAGCTCCGGGCCGCTGGTGGTTCCCGTCAGCACATCGACCACTAAGCTGGTAGCATCATTGCTGGAATCCACGATCATGTCTCGTACTGCACGATCGACCTCTGGTGAAGGGGGAATCATAGCTTTTGCCTGCCACTCATGCACTGCCACCAAATAGAACAGCTTGACGACACTCGCCGGATAAATCAGTTCAGCTCCTCGATGGGCAAATCTTCGCGCTCCGTACTTCCAAAACTCCTCCGGTTTCAGCGCCCCCCCCGTGTTGACGGGCACCGGATCATCATAAACAACCCAGGTCAGGGCAATTTGATGGGGCATAAGTTCAGGAAATTCTGTCCAGGTTGCCCGAAGGACGCGATCGCCCAATTCACCCAGAAGGTCATCCGATCGAAAGCAGCGCATTGACAAGGATATGATGGGTAAGGGTCACAGAGCCTAGCAGCTCAAGCCTAACAATTTATAGCATCTTCCATCCCTAACCCTAGCTCACCGTGGTTTCCAGAACAGAGCTTCAAAGCATGATCGAGGCTGATCGGCAGGCAGGTCGATCGACAGAATACCAGTGTCAAGCCAACCTAAATTTGTATGACTCTCCCGCATTGACCTGTCTGGCAACTCAGGCAGTCACCGGGCGGCAGCTGCGAGTTGCCAGATTGAATAGCGATGTGCACAGCGATCGCCAGATTGATGAACAGGCAGTCCAGGTTAAGCTGTGTGAAGACGGCTATGGGGGTTGGCTACCTCTAGAAGACCTAGATTTAATTGAGGTGGCAGAATCTCCCTATCAGGCGATCGCTTTCTCTGAAGCCGAAATTGAGGCGCGTCTCCCACAGATCCTTGCCTTTGCGCAACGCGCCATGGCACAGCCAAATCACTATTTGTGGGGCGGCACTGTAGGTCCCAACTATGACTGCTCAGGGCTGATCCAGACTGCGTTTGCGGTGTCTGGCATCTGGCTGCCCAGAGATGCCTATCAGCAGGAAGAGTTTGCACAGCCCATACATCTGCAAATGAGCGAATCGACAGAGGATTCAAACCTATGGCTGAGCGCTTTGAAACCCGGTGACCTGATTTTCTTCGGCACTCGCGTCAAAGCGACCCATGTAGGGCTATATCTGGGAAATGGCTGCTATATTCACAGCTCTGGAAAAGACCAGGGACGCAATGGCATTGGCATCGATCGCTTGTCGGAAGGAGGCGATCGCATCAGTCAAGAATACTTCAAACAGCTTAGAGGCGCTGGTCGGATTGTAGGGTGCTACCAAACCGCCTGAGAGTCTATCGTTGCTGGGACTTACAATATTTAAAGGTCAGGAAGGGCATCGACGACTGACCGTGTTTCGTCTCGATGCCCTCGCTGGTTCGCTCCTCACACATTCGCAACTATAGCAAATCTTAAGCAAGTTTGTCATCTCCTTGAAGAAAATATTGCGCTGATGTGACACCAACCTCTATAAACAGGTGAGAGTGACAAGCTTTACAGCAGTTCTCAATTGCATAGACCACAGTTATTTTTTTAGAAGCTTCTAAAAAAATAACCCACACTTAACCAAACGCAAAGCACTGTAAGACAAAGCGAGAGCAATAAGGCAAGAGGAATCCCATGGCTACCTACCCAAATGATTTGAAATATCTTGACTCCCACGAATATGCTCGACTGGAGGGCAAAATCGCCACGATCGGCATTACGGCATTTGCAATCGATCAGCTCGGCGACATTGTGTTTCTAGAGCTACCCGCAGTCGGCGATGCCTTGCAGAAGGGAGAAACTTTTGGCACAGTCGAGTCTGTTAAGGCGGTCGAAGATTTGAAAGCGCCCATTTCTGGCACGGTACTTGAACGCAATGATGCCTTGATAGATGCCCCTGAACAGTTAGCTGAAGATCCTTACGGTGCAGCCTGGATGCTCAAGGTGCAGGTTGAAGAGGTGGGTGAGTTGGATGATGCGCTTTCGGCTGAAGACTATCGAGCGAAAGTAGAGGGCGCATAGCAGCTCAAGATTTGCAGCTCAAGATTTATTGCAAAATGTTTCAGAAATCGCTAGAACTGACTTACGTCCTCTTCTTCGATCGCCCTCCGGGAACTCACTCCTCTATGTCGTCACTCAAGCTCTCAACTTCTTCTCAAGATGCGGCTGGTCTAGGTGTTGCTGGTCTAGGTGTTGCTGGTCTAGGTGTCGCCGACCCAAGCGCAGCTGATCTGGGCGCGACTGGGTCGGCGACTGATTTGGGCTTTGAAGGACGGCATATTGGCCCTAGGGCGACAGAGGTACAGCAAATGTTGACCTTGCTGGGTCTAGCTTCTCTAGAAGATCTGATTGAAAAAACTATTCCAGCCGCCATTCGGCAAAAGCAGCCGCTTAATTTGGGAGCGGGCAAAAGTGAGCATGAGCTGCTGAAAGAGCTAAAGGCGATCGCGGCTCAGAACCAGATTTTTCGATCGTTCATTGGCATGGGCTATGCCAACTGCATTACGCCTCCCGTCATTCAGCGCAACATTCTGGAAAATCCGGGTTGGTATACCCAATACACGCCCTATCAGCCAGAAATTTCTCAAGGTCGATTGGAGGCGCTGCTCAATTTCCAGACAATGGTAATGGATTTGACGGGTCTAGAGATCGCCAATGCCTCTCTATTGGATGAGGCTACCGCCGCTGCCGAAGCCATGACCCTGAGCTATGGACTGCACAAGGGCAACGCAACCGCTTTTTGGGTGTCAGAATCTTGCCATCCGCAGACGATCGATGTCGTCATGACCCGCGCTAATCCTCTAGGAATTGAAGTGATTGTAGGCAGTCACCTTGATTTTGCCTTTGACCAGCCTATCTTCGGGGCTTTGCTGCAATATCCTGCTAGCGATGGCGCAATTTATGATTATCAAGATTTTTGCGATCGTGCCCATGCTTCAGGTGCGATCGTTACCGTTGCTGCCGATCTGCTGAGCCTAACTTTACTTAAGCCTCCGGGTGAGTTTGGAGCCGATATTGCGGTAGGCAATACCCAGCGGTTTGGCGTACCCTTCGGCTACGGTGGCCCTCATGCAGCCTATTTTGCCACTCGCGAAGCCTACAAGCGTCAGTTGCCGGGTCGTTTGGTGGGCGTATCCAAAGACCTGACCGGAAAACCTGCTTTACGTCTAGCACTCCAGACTCGTGAACAGCACATCCGTCGCGACAAAGCCACCAGCAACATCTGCACGGCTCAGGTTTTGCTGGCAGTCATGGCAGGTATGTATGCCGTCTATCACGGTGCAGACGGGCTGCGCCGTATCGCCGATCGCGTCCATGCCCTCACCGTCACCCTAGCAACAGCGCTGGAGAAGCTAGGCTATGGGCTGGGTACAGAACCTTACTTTGATACGCTGCGAATAGAGGTAGGCAAGCGACAAGCTGAGATTTTGGGACGGGCGATCGCTCAGCAGATCAACCTGCGAACCATTGGGGAAGAGGCGATTGGCATCTCTCTGGACGAAACAACGACACTTCAGGATTTACAAGACTTAGTAGAGATTTTTGCAGATGAAGAAATTTCTGAAGTGGGTTCTACATTACCCCTCGCCTTGGAATCTTCACTTGCCGCCATTCCTCAAATTTTCCAACGCAAGTCTTCCTACCTTACCCACCCGACGTTTAGTCTCTACCGCTCTGAAACTGAGCTTCTGCGCTACATTTACCGTCTGCAAGCTAAGGATTTGTCTCTGACGACCGCCATGATTCCCCTTGGCTCCTGCACCATGAAGCTCAATGCTACGGCAGAGATGATTCCGGTGACTTGGGCAGAATTTGCCAATATCCACCCCTTTGCACCGCTAGGCCAAGCCCAGGGCTACCAAATCTTGTTTCGGCAGCTAGAGGCATGGCTGGGCGAAATTACCGGATTCGACGGCATTTCTCTGCAACCCAACGCCGGATCGCAGGGCGAATATACGGGGCTGCTCGTTATCCGTCAGTATCATCAGCAGCGCGGTGAAGGATATCGAAATATTTGTTTGATTCCAGAATCTGCTCACGGCACGAACCCGGCGAGTGCTGTCATGGCGGGTATGAAGGTTGTGCCCGTTATCTGCGACAAAGAGGGCAACATCGATATCGCCGACCTCAGCGCCAAGGCTGAGAAGCATAAAGACCAGCTTTCGGCACTCATGGTGACTTATCCCTCTACTCACGGGGTGTTTGAGGAAGGGATTCAAGATATCTGTGCGATCGTTCATGCTAATGGCGGTCAGGTCTACATGGATGGAGCCAACATGAACGCTCAAGTCGGGCTTTGCCGTCCGGCTGACTTCGGTGCGGATGTTTGTCATCTCAATTTGCACAAGACTTTTTGCATTCCCCACGGGGGCGGTGGACCTGGCATGGGGCCGATCGGCGTGAAGGCTCATCTAATCCCCTTTCTGCCCGGTCATACCGTGGTGCAAATGCCGGAAGAATCCATGGCTCATATTGGCGCAGTGTCGGCGGCACCTTGGGGCAGCAGCAGTATTCTACCTATTTCCTGGATGTACATCGCGCTCATGGGCGGCACGGGTTTAACCAGAGCCACGGAGATTGCGATCCTCAACGCCAACTACATTGCCAAACGGTTAGAGGGGCATTATCCAGTGTTGTATAAGGGCAAGAATGGCTGGGTTGCTCATGAGTGCATTCTGGATCTACGCCAGTTCAAAAAAACTGCGGCGATCGAAGTAGACGATATTGCTAAACGGCTGATTGACTATGGCTTTCATCCGCCGACAGTCTCTTGGCCCGTGGCGGGAACCGTCATGGTAGAGCCGACTGAAAGCGAATCCAAGCAGGAGTTAGACCGCTTTTGCGACGCGATGATTGCCATCCGCGAAGAGATTCGGGAGATCGAGTCTGGACAGGCAGACCCGCAGGATAATCTTCTGAAAAACGCCCCCCACACAGCGGCTATTTTGTTGAGCGATGACTGGCAGCATCCCTACTCGCGCACTAGGGCGGCATACCCTACATCCTGGACACGCGAAAATAAGTTCTGGGCTGCTGTCGGGCGAATTGATAATGCTTACGGCGATCGCAATTTGGTCTGCTCCTGTCTACCTATGGATGCCTATGCAGATATCTAGACTAGACGATGAGAATAAGGCTGACCTATGGCTTCTTCAGTGCGGCGATCGCTCCTAGCTCAACCCATCACAGATGAGGCTTTTCGTCCTTACGGGCAGGTGATTTTTGCGGCTAAAGACGGCAAAGCTTACGATGCAGAGGATGCACAGCTGGCGCTAAGTGACGGCATTCCTCGCTTCTATATCATGCGGCTGCATTGTCCAGGACGGCGATTCTCTCACATCACCTGCCATCAAAACTGTACGCAGTGTTTGGGTTCTCTAGGGGGTCAATCCTGGCTCCTAGCGGTTGCGCCCCCCTGTGAAGCAGACAGCCCTGCCTGGGAGGCGATCGTCGCCTTTGTGATTCCGGGAAACTGCTTTGTCAAATTAGAGGTAGGCACTTGGCACGCAGGGCTCTACTTTGATCAAGAAGCGATCGATTTCTATAACCTAGAACTCAGCGATACCAACAGTGCAGATCATCATACCTGCGACCTCAGAGACACCTACGGCATAGAGTTTGAGATTATGCCAACTTAAATTAGACCTCTTGCAAATTAGTTTTAGTGGGGGCTGCGCCCCCACTAAAACTGTTCTAAAACTGGCAACAGCAGAGGGAAGGCAATGCCGCTATGAAAAACTTCCAGCCCCCAATTTTAGACTAATTGAGTTCTTTAACAGCCGTCACAAGGCTAGCAACAACGTCCTTGGCACCGCCGAAGAGCATCATAGTTTTGTCCTTGTAGAACAGCTCATTCTCAACGCCTGAGAAGCCCGTGTTCATACTTCGTTTGATCACGATCGTATGCTGCGCTCTATCCACTTCTAGAATCGGCATTCCATAAATGGGGCTGCTCTGGTTAGTGCGCGCTGCCGGATTGACCACATCATTGGCTCCAATGACCAATGCCACATTGACGCGATCGAACTCTGGGTTAATGTCATCCATGTCATAAAGCTGCGGGTAGGGCACATTGGCTTCAGCCAGCAGCACATTCATATGTCCCGGCATCCGGCCTGCAACCGGATGAATCGCATATTTCACATCCACGCCGAGTCGCTCTAGCTGATCAGCAAGCTCCCGCACCGCGTGTTGGGCTTGAGCCACCGCCATGCCATAGCCAGGAACAATTACCACCGATCGCGCATAGCCCAGCATCATTGCCCCTTCTTCGGCATCGATCGTGTGTAACGTGCGATCCTGTGATCCTTCTCCAGCCGCCTCTTCAAACTTTTTAGCAGAGCCAAACGCGCTGAAGAGAACATTGCTCAAAGAGCGGTTCATTGCCTTACACATGATCTGGGTCAGGATGATGCCTGATGAACCTACTAGCGCGCCAGAAATAATCAGCATGTTGTTATTCAGGACAAATCCGGCTGCACTTGCCGCTAAACCTGAGAACGAGTTCAACAATGAAATGACTACCGGGGTATCTGCACCCCCGATCGGCAGGACGAACAAAACACCCAAGACTAGCGAGATCGTAGTCAGACCCAAAAAAATCGTTGAACTGTGAGGATGGGCAATTAACAATCCGCTGCCTACGAGGAACGCAATCAGCAGCGAAATATTAAACGGCTGCTGAAAGCCAAAGGTAATGGGCTGTCCCGTAATTAACCCCTGAAGCTTGACAAATGCCAGCATGCTACCCGTAAAGGTGATACCACCAATTAGCACACTCAAGATGATAGTCACGGTTTCACTCAGGGGAATCTCTGCCTGCTGCATGTATCGCCAGTATTCCCCGATCGCCACTAAAGCCGAAGCGGCTCCCCCAAATCCGTTGAGCAGCC
Source organism: Drouetiella hepatica Uher 2000/2452 (assembly GCA_019359505.1). Classification (GTDB taxonomy): domain Bacteria; phylum Cyanobacteriota; class Cyanobacteriia; order Elainellales; family Elainellaceae; genus Drouetiella; species Drouetiella hepatica. Next base: position 24,160 of record JAHHHD010000050.1, read on the forward strand.
CCACCATTTGCGGCATGGCCGTCATTTCGACCCGCTGCGCCATGACTGCGCCAATGGCTGAACCCAGTAGAATTGCCACCAGAATCATCTGATAATTCAAAACACCCTGATTCAGCAATGTTGCCACGATCGCCACCAGCATCCCGATCGCCGCCACCAGATTACCCTGACGGGCGCTGGCAGGAGAGCCAAGCTTTTTTAATCCGACAATAAATAGCCCTGCTGCCACGAGGTAGCTGAGTTCAATCCCTGAAGGTAAAAATTCGCTGAGATTCATGCTTTCACGTCCTTCTTCTTAAACATTTGCAGCATTCGATCGGTGACGAGGAAACCGCCCACCACGTTGATTGTGGCTAATACCACCGCCAGTAACCCTAAAATCACCGTTAGATTCCAATTTTTATCTCCTGCTACTAGCAAAGCGCCGACGATCGCAATGCCCGAAATGGCGTTGGAGCCAGACATCAGCGGCGTGTGTAAAGTCGGAGGAATTTTGTTGATCACCTCAAAGCCAATAAAGGTCGCCAGTACAAAAACCACCAAACCTGTAATCAGTGGGTCTATCATGATTTGCTCTTTTTCCTAATGTGTTGTATCGACGAGCCAGTCGTTAATGCGTCACTGCTACTGTTTCGCCCAGCAGATCCCGCACACGCGCGTTGCGAATTTCGCCAGCATGAGTGACGCAGGTGCTCCCCGTGATTTCGTCTTCAAAGTTGAGGACAAGATTGCCGTCTTTGACCAAATACTGCACCAGAGTCAGCAAGTTCTTGGAGTACATTTGGCTGGCGTGAATCGGCATGGAGGCAGGCAGGTTAATGGGACCCAAGAGGGTGACACCGTTACGGACGATCGTCTGACCGGGTTCAGTCCCTGCGCAGTTGCCACCCTGCTCCGAGGCGAGATCGACTACAACCGCACCTGGCTTCATAGAAGCCACCATGTCTTCAGTCACCAGTCGGGGAGCCTGTCTACCGGGAACCTGCGCCGTCGTGATCACCACATCGGCAGTCTTAACATGCTCTGCGATCGCCTCCTGGGTCTTCTGCTTAGCTCGGTCGGACACCTCTTTGGCATAGCCGCCTGCCGCCACTGTATCCTCATCTAGCTTGACTTCAACAAACTTTGCCCCCAGGCTCTGCACCTCTTCTTTGACGGCAGGGCGGATATCAAAAGCCTCTACCACTGCGCCTAAGCGACGGGCAGTGGCGATCGCCTGTAATCCAGCCACCCCTGCCCCAATAACAAACACCTTTGCCGGGGGAATAGTGCCCGCCGCCGTAGTCAGCATGGGGAAAAACTTAGGGGAGGTTGCCGCCGCCAGAAGCACCGCCTTATACCCGGCAACGCCAGCCTGAGAAGAGAGGGCATCCATGCTTTGCGCCCGACTAATGCGCGGAATCAGCTCAATGCTAAATGCCGTAATCTGGCGATCGGCTAAACGCTTGATCAGCATCGGTTCTGCTAGCGGATTGAGAAAGCTGATGAGCGTCACGCCTTCTCGGAGCAAATTCACCTCATGCTGTCCGTCATCCCGCTGTTGAGGGGGCTTCACCTTCAGCAAAATATCTGCCTGGTGCCACAGATCGGCAGTCTCTGAAACGATTGTCGCACCTGCCGCCTCATAGTCTGCATCAGCGAACGAGGACTGTTCCCCTGCGCCCGCTTCCACCACAACCTCAAACCCTTGTTTGACCAGCCGACTGACGGTGTCTGGAATCAGGGCGACTCGGCGCTCGCTCACTTCAATTTCTTTTGCGATCGCGATTTTCATTCACTCTCCTAAATCAAGTCTTGAAGTTCTCTAATCTGGTTTCTATAGCAACCGCCAAGGCGGTTAGGACGAGGACATTTTGGGTGGAGCGCTTCGCGCCCCCCAAAATATCCTAAGCAAACTGGCGATCGCTATAAATGAGGGAGTCTAAATATAGCGGGTTTTGGGATATCTCAGGTCACGAAACCTGGATAGCCACAAAAATTGAATAGTCACAAGAACGATAGGGTCGCGAAGATTACACGTAAAAATCATACGTAGCAGATCTCCACCCATATCATCCTCCCTACACACAATAGTGCTGCCTCACGGCTGGAGAAGATTTCTACAGATTTAGATCACATCCCCTTAAGAAAGCATCACTATCTTGGAAACATTAATTAGCTTTACATTATCAAACGCAACAATTGAGCCATCCTCAATAGATCACAAAACCCTAGAAGCTGGATTTCAAAAGCGCTCCGCGCTTTTGAAATCCAGCTTCTAGGAAAAATATGAAGACTTTAGTACCTACTGATCCTACAGAGCAGGGCTGATTTATTAGACCTCTTGCAAATTAGGTTGAGTGGGGGCTGCGCCTCCACTCAACCTAATTCCAAAACTTTAATCTGCAAGAGATCTACTGAAGGGAGAAAGACGAATGCGATCTTGTTTAGGCGCACCGAAGGTCATCACAGTCAACCTCATAAGATTCTCGCATGTTCTACCCTCTCTGGTCTATAGATGGGATCTATACTGACCTAGGGAAAAACTACTGTGAGCAGAAGTATCGCGAACGCTAAGTCAAATCCAGGAAGACAGCTCAGTTTCTCGGCTTTGACGTAGCCCCTCAATCCCCTCATTCTGAAAGTGTTTCTTGAGAGAGCTAATGATGAAAATTTATCTGGCGGGCCCTGATGTGTTTTTGCCCAATCCGCTTCAGGCGGCAGCAGCAAAGCAAAATATTTGTACAGCTTACGGATTTGAGGGCATGTTTCCCTTTGACAACGAGCTAGATTTTTCGAACTTGTCGCCTTTTGACGCGGGTATAGCGATCTACAAAAGCAACCTAGCGCTGATGGATCGCTGTGACTTAATTGTGGCAAATATGACCCCGTTTCGAGGTGTGAGTATGGATGTGGGAACTGCGTTTGAGATGGGCTACATGGCGGCTCAGGGAAAGCCAGTGTTCGGCTACAGCAATGATGGACGACTGTATACCGATCGCGTACCTGTCCTTACACCAGGGATTGATGATCAGGGGCAATCGATCGAGTCTTTTGGAATGCACGACAATCTGATGTTAGAAGGAGCAATTTATACAAGCAACGGTATATTTCAATGCGAGCAGGCTTCCTCAGAGGATTACTATACGGCACTGAGCGTGTTTGAAGAAGTCATCAAACTTGCTGCCAATCAATTACTTAAATTAGCACCGTAAGTAGAACATTTTTACCATGATTTCTACAAAATCTAAGATTATTTTGGATACCGATCCAGGGGGTGACGATTGCTTTGCTTTCCTGTGGCTCATCAGCTTAGCCAAACAGGAAAAAGCTGAGATTGTTGCGGTTACGAGCGTGGATGGTAACGTTAGCGCTCAGCTAACATTTGCTAGCTCTTGCAAGCTCTTGAAGCTTTGCAACTTTGATGATGTGGAGGTGGGGCGCGGTGTCATTGGTGGCTCGAAGCGCGATGACATAGAAGATGCAGGAACAATTCACGGCATGGACGGCTTGGGAAATTTATCCCATACGTTGCCAAAGCCAGAACAGAAATATGAATCGGCGCGATACTCAGATGACATCTTAATTGAAAAGCTGAGAGAATTCCCTGGAGAGATTACGATCGTAGCGATCGCTCCTCTGACCAATCTAGCCGCTGCCGAAAAGAAGTCACCCGGCATTCTAGATCTGGCAAAAGAAATCGTGATCATGGGTGGCGCGTTCAAGGTACCTGGAAATATCACTTCAGAGGCTGAGTTTAATATTGCCTACGATCCAGAAGCAGCAAAACTAATCTTCGATCGATATACTCACTTGGTAATTTTGCCGCTCGACATTACTCAAAATATTGTTTTTACGAATGAAATGGCGGAGCATGTGGCGGAAGTGAATTGTGAGCATGCGATCGCTCAATTCATCATTGCGCTCTGCAAGTTCATGGCAGGAACAGCAATGGCATTTCGAGAAACCTCTGGTTTACAAGGTTTCTTGGTGCATGATGCTGCGACGTTAGCTTACCTGTTCTATCCAGAAACCCTGCTATTCCGCCGAGCGCAAGTCCAGATTGAAACTCAGGGCGAATGGACAAAAGGCAAAACGCTTTACGACGATCGCCATAAAACTAAGATAGGAGCGAATGCCTGGGTGGCAATGCAGGTAGACAGCGTTAACTTGTTGGCTGCAATAGTAGAAGACTTAAAGTATTTACTGGCGAATGTCTAGGTACAGATTTTTTGTTGCTTGTGCAGCTTCAGGTATCCAGCTGATGACCGCAGCTAGAACAGAAGCGATCGGCAGACTGGACTGCAACGCCGCACTGACTGCAAAACTGACGGGTGGCGGGTGGCGCTGGAGGTGCGGTAGGAACGCCCATCTGCATAGACATATCACCCATTTTCATTGCCATCGGCTTCAAGCTCATTTGCATATTTCCCATCTGCATGGGTTTCATGGGCTGCATAGGCTGCATTGGCTCGATCGGTGACATCATGGGTGGCATTTGAGATGGGCTATCAAGCTGCTGCATCTGTATCTGTTGGGCATTGTCAAGCGCAGGTACGCTGCTCAACACTCCGATGCTACTGCCTTGAATTTGCACGAAATATTCGCCTTGCGCAGTTTTCAGCTTCACAATCACGCCATTGGCTACGCGAAACACCTCTGGATCGGTCGTCCAACTTCCGGTCTGGATGCTTTGAGTCGCTTGCTGCTGCTGCCCTCCGCCGCTACTAGATAGCATAACCAGCGTTTGCGTTCCCGACTGATCTAGAAAAAGATGCTGCCCGTTGCCTAGCTCACATTGGTATGCCATAGTCACCTCGTCTGCACTCTAGTATCCAAATATTCTAGGATCTTGGGATCTGATGTTCTGGGATTCAGCTATTCTGGAGTTCTAAAAATCGACACCATTAACTGTGTCTAGGGTTCGATAAAGTCGTAAAGAACTTCTCCCGATTCGTCCTCATACTCTTCATTCTCCTGACGGGAAGCAGAGGTTGAGGAAACGGTAGGATCGATCGCTTGCTGTAGCCGATCTTGGAAATCATCAGACTCTAGAAAGCCTACCAAAATTTCATCAGGTTCGTCTTCAATGTCATCTTCTGCATATTCTGCATACAGATCTTGCTTTTTATCCAGATGCTTACCGAGATGCTGGGCGATCGCTTGATAAACAACCTGCTCAACACTTTGCCCAGTCTGCCGAGCCAAGCTTTCCAGATCGGTTTGCCAAGACTGAGGAATAGAGCATTTGATTCGAGGGAGTTCAGCCATAGGACTTATGTTACAGCGCTTTGCGCTGGGTTGAGAGTGGGTATTTTTTAGAAGCAGTGCGGAGCGCGGCTTCTAAAAAAATACTCTGATTTATGCAATTGAAAATTGCTGTAGGTAAAGATTACTTAGGGCGTTCTGGCAGAGAGCAAGGCATCTAGGCGATCGGCATAACCCGTCAACTCAACGTAGCCTTTGCCTTGAATCGGCTGATTTTCGGAGCTGCCCTCAAAGGCGACTGCCCCTTCCCAATAGGTTGCCGTTGAGGTGTTGAGTTCTTGGTTGGGCATCAGGGGTTTTGCCTGTAGCGTTAGATCGAGCTTGGGGATAGCGATCGTCCATTTCGCTGGATAAATTGCTCCGCTTTGAGGACTTTTCCAGGTATCTAGCACCTTTATCTGCCAGTCTTGGGCATTTAGAGGCTGTGTTTCTCCTGTTGCTGTAATGTAAGTTCCCGCAGAAGTTGACTCCAGCGTGCCGTCGTCGTGCCGTAACAGATACAGCATCAGGGCTGAGCCGTTGTCAAACTGCATCGAAAACCAATCCCATCCCACGGTTCCAGCGCTGAGTGAGCTAGTGGAATACTCATGATCTTTCCAGGTTAATCCTGTGACTTCATAGGTTTTCCCATTAATGGTTACTTTTCCACTCGTTGGCTGTTGCACGAGTGAATAATAGTAGGATGCGTTACCCGGTTCCAAGCCTTTGACGCTGAAGCCGCGATCGCCTTGCAACACAGGCAAAGTTTGTTTAACAACTAAATCTAGCGCCACGTCTGAGGTTTGGGCTTGCAGCCGAACCTTGCCGGGTTCTACTTCGTTGGCTGACCAATCCTCTAGCCAAACCTGATAGGGTGCTGCCGTCACGCCTGCCAAATTGACATTGCCCCGGCTAAACCGCTCGTAGGGATAGAAATGGCGATCGGCAATATCGCTGACCGTAAAGTGAGCAGAGTAAACCTGCTGACTGCGCCAGTTTGAGGCTAGGGCGATCGGTTGCTCAGACTGAGAAGAAAGAGTCGGCGGGGTGAGAGCCTGCCGAAAGAAAGTGAGCTGAAAGCCAAACGGACGACCTTCTGCGGTTTCCAGATTGCCTGTGTAGTACCACCATTCGGTCTGGTAGCCTTCATGTGCGCCAAAGTCTTGAGGAAATTGCCAGGTTTGCGGAGCTGTAACTTTGCGAAATTCAGCAGTACTTACAGGCGCATCCAGCCAGGTGAGTTGGGCATTGGCGGCTTGGGCAGCAGGGACTCTAAAAAATCCCCCAAGGGTGATGCAAATGATTAGAATCGTGAAGAAGAATTTCATGGGCATTATTCTTGACGGACAGCAGTAGAGATATTCATTCGACTCAGACGAATTGCTGGATACAGCCCTGCCAGAAGCGCCGCGACGATCGCCACCAGCAATGCCTGCCAGAAGTATCTGCCCTCCAGCACCATTTGCAGCGTCCAGCCAAACGATCGCACGTTGATGACATAGATCAAAATCCAGGCAAGCGCATAGCCCAGCGGCATAGCAAAAACGCCCGCCATCGTGCCCATTAGCCCAGTTTCCAGCAGAGTCATCAGCCCTAACTGGCGGGGAGTCATACCTGTCGATCGCAAAATACCGATCTCGCGGGTGCGCTCTAGCTGAAGGCTCATCAAGGTGCTGAGTACGCCAATAAACGCCACGACAACTGCTAAAAGGCGCAGAGCGTCCGTGATGGCAAAAGTGCGATCGAAGATCTCCAGCGAACCTTCACGCAAGCTGCGATTGGACTGCACTGAGAGACTTTGCTGACCTTTAAACTGCTCACGAATGGCGTTAACCGTGTCTTCAACAGAGACTTGAGGAGATACAAATAAACCGAGTGAGGCAATGCGATCGTCATGCCAAAGAGATTCGTAAATATCATTATCAAGAATGATGGTTCCCTGATCAGAGGAATAGTCATAGAACACCGCCAGGACTGGAAAAGTGCGATCGCCTGCCGGAGTTTCCAACGTAATGGTTTCAGGATTGCCCTTCAGATTTTCTCGAATAATCAGCGCTTCTGAAATAATGGCTCCCTGTCCCGCATCCATTTCATCCCAAGGATCGGCGCCCAAATCTGCCCGAATCCAGGCATAAGGGCGCTTGCCATTAGACACGTCTCCGTCGGCAGAAATCAGCTTCGCGGGCTTATCGCGGATTTGGTCGTCAAAGCCCAAAACCCTCACATCTGCATCGTTATAGGTGACGGCGCGATCGATTCCCGGAAAGGTTTGCAGCGCGTGGGCGATCGCCGGATCGACCTTGCCCAAAACTCGATTGGCGGTTGTAGTGGGCGGCGAAACGTAAATATCTGCCTGCAAAGTCTGATCAAGCCATTGCACCACCGTGCCGCGAAACGAACCGACCATCACCGACACGCCGACAATTACGGAAACCGACACCATCAGCGCCGCGATCGCCACCGACGTCCGGCTGAGCGATCGCAAAATGTCTCGCGGAGCCAGCCGTCCAATAATTCCCAGTAGGCGACCGCCAATTGGCACAAATCCCTGCATTGTTACGGTCATCAGAGGTGGCACCAGCAAGGCAGATCCCAGCAACACCGCAAACAGCCCCGTGAACGCCGCTACCAGCCCTGAGCCTTGCCAGCGCAACAGCAAAATACCCGCCAGGGTCAGCCCCGCCCAGGCAAACACAAGCTTAGGCAAAAGCGCCTGGACTTTACCTTCTAGAGTCGATCGCTGAAGCGTCAGAGTTGGCGGGGTGTTCATCGCCTCCAGAGCGGGCAGTCCTGAAGCCAGCAGTGCCGAGGCAATGCCGACTACCAGACCTTTTGCGATCGTGCTGTTGGCTAAAGTCACCTGCTGCACATTCACCACAAAGTAGAAGTCGTTGATCGTCTGAGTGATCAAGCCCACAATGCTGCGCCCCAAGACAATCCCCAATCCCACGCCCAGAGCTGAGCCAATAACGCTAAACAACGCCGCCTCGCCCAAAATCAGGGTAAACAGCTGTCCCTGAGTCACTCCCAAACAGCGCAAAATTCCAAAGAGAGGACGGCGCTGAATCACGCTAAAGGTGACGGTATTGTAGATCAAAAACATGCCAACGACGAGCGCCAGCAGACTCAGAGCCGCCAGATTTAGCTCAAAAGCTGCCGTCATCTGCTGCACCGCGTTTTTCTGAGCCTCAGCGGTTTCCAGCTTAATGCCAGCCGGAAGAAGAGCGGCGATCGCCTCCAGATCTTCCGGTTCTCGCACAATCAGATCAATTTCGCTGAGGGTGCCCACCTGCCCCAGAATTTCTTGCGCGGTGGCAATATCGGCAAACAAGAAGTTGCTTAATGCCCGTCGATTCAGGGAGTCGCTAGTTTCCAAAATTCCTGCTAGCGTTGCAGTCCGAGCCTGTCCAGCAACATCTAAGTGCAGCGTCGCGCCCAAAGTCAGGTCATACTGTGCAGCAATTTCTTTGGATAAGACCAGAGTATCGGGCTGGGTAAGGAACTGCACAAACCCGGTTCCTTGACTGCCTACATCCTGGAAGTAGCTGCGGAACGGCGATTCTGCAAACAAGTCCACGCCCACGAGCCGCATCGGCTGGTCGCCCAGTTCGCTGACCCGCACATAGCCCTCGACCACGGGCGCCGCCGGAACGCGATCGACTGAGCGCTTCAGCTTGGCGTAGACTGACTCATCGACACCTGTGGGGGCGATCGCCACAATGCGGTGGGTTGCCCGTCCGGTAATGGCATCTGTCGAGAGTGAAAAGGCGCGCTGAGCGGAGCCATTAGCCAGATCGATCGACACCATCATGGCAACACCCAAGGCAATGCCCAAGATGCACAAAACGTATTGCAAAGGACGCTGACGGAGACGCTGCCATGCCAGCCGCCAAAGCGGACGATTGGACAGGATAGGGATAGGAGAGATCAGCATACTGGTCACAGTACAAAATCACAGTACAAAAGCAGGGCGGAAGAACAGGGCACCAGCCAAACTGTAACAAAGTATTGCGAAGCTTGGAACGACCTTCGATTCTGGAGCTTAATACCGATTTAAACGAATTTGTGGGCACATCGAACCTCAGAAGGGGCTTAGCAATGCCAAGCCCGTACCGGGGTCGCGGTTCCAATTCAAATTGGTATTAGGGCGTGTTTTAAAACTGTAACCACAAGACAATAGAGGCTAGAGTCAGCATGGCAAGGTAGTTTTCAGCCTTTTTCTCATAGCGAGTGGCAACTCGACGAAACTGCTTGAGGCGGTTAAAACATCGCTCAACTCGGTTCCTCTGGCGGTACAGAGTCTTGTCAAACTTTCCTCTGTGTTTTTCAGTGGCTTTGCGAGGAATGGTAAAGCGAATGCCGCGACGACGTAAATAGTGACGAATCTTGCCGCTGCTGTAACCCTTATCGGCAACGACTCGTTTGGGACGTATCCTGGGGCGACCTGAGCCTGCCCGTTTGATTGCGCCCTGCTCCATCAAGGATTCAAAGACGACGGCTTCATGCCGCTGCCCCACCGTGACAACAAACGTAATCGGCAGTCCGTTGCCGTCGCAGCGCAAATGAATTTTGGTACTGAACCCGCCTTTTGACCAACCCAGGGCTTCCCGTTGCTGCACCTGCTCAGTTGGCGAGAACATACTCAGTGGATCGATCGCCTCCCTTATTGCCCCGGCTGCATGTTGATGCGCTCGAATCACACTACCGTCAACCTGATGGAGTTCCCAATCGAGGGCTCTTCCCAACTTTTGGTGATCCTGAAATCCTTTTTCAGAAGGTTTGTTACTCTACAGGTACGGCCTGTGGAGTAAGGATAAAGCGTTTGCTCAGTAAGTCTAAATTGGCTCGTCCATACATC
>JAHHHD010000071.1 GCA_019359505.1 Drouetiella hepatica Uher 2000/2452
ATGAACAGAGGTTCAAAGATTTCCCATTCTGCATCAGTGAGGCTGCTGGAATACGGCATAGTTGCTAGATTAGACGGCTTCAAGCACCTTAAAGCAGAAGCCGGAAGATGTCAAATGGGTTCTATACGACCAAATACCTAATCAACAACCACACACTCTTTCCGTTTTTTGCGCCTTTCTTACATCCTAAACAGGCTCAGAAACTTTGGACTGATATGGAAGGGGCACGAGGACCAGCTATCAAAATGCGCTCTGGTGTTATGGCAAGTACTGTTCGTCCTCCAGAATGGCTGAGATTTTGTCCCCTCTGTACATTACGTGATGAACAAGAATTTGGTGAGTACTATTGGCATCGTCTTCACCAATTACCAGGAGTTCAGGTTTGTCCTGAACATAATGTTTGTCTGGTCAATAGCCAAGTTCGAATTCTAACGCCTAAAACCCGCCATGAGTTTGTTGCAGCAGAGCAGGGAATTCAGCTACCAAAGACACTCCCACTCGCTGTAATACAACCTCACCACAAAATTCTGCTGAAAATTGCACAGGATGCTGCTTGGCTGTTAAAGCAAACTATTTCCCCGTCCGGATTAGATGTGCTGTTGAAGCGTTATCATCAACTCCTCACAGAGAGGGAACTTGCTACAAGTAGCGGTAGGGTGCGGGTTAGCCAGTTGCTGAACGAGTTTTGTCATTTCTATTCCAACAATTTCCTGCAAAGTCTTCAATGTGAGATTAATGCTGAAAGTCAGCACAACTGGTTATTTCGGTTAATTCGATCGCCCAAAGGATCTCAACATCCCCTACACCACCTATTGCTCATGCGATTTCTGAAGTACTCAGCCGAGTCATTCTTCCAGTTTCCTAATCAATTCAAGTCTTTTGGTAAGGGACCTTGGCTTTGTCTAAATCAAGCTGCTTCTCACTTCCATCAACCTGTAATTCACAATTGTGAAATTACCTACACTCAGGATCACGGAAAGCCAATAGGTACATTCCATTGCTCTTGTGGCTTCATCTACTGCCGTACTGGTCCTGATAAAACTCAGGAGGATCAATTCCGTATTACAAAGGTTCGAGCTTTTGGCTCAGTTTGGGAAGAAAAGTTGAAAGAACTGTGGGCAAATTCAACAGTTAGTCTTCGAGGCATGGCACGGGAGCTTGGAGTTGATTCAACTACTGTCAAACTACACGCTGCTGCACTGCAATTGCCTTTTCCACGCCAGGGCAAACGGCAAACAAACAGAAGTAATAGGATGCTTGTTTCTTCATTAGAACATCAAGAAGGAGTACCAGCGAATACTCTAGAGAACTACAGGGCAGAATGGTTGACTGCACGAAGCGAAAACCTTACATCACGAAGAACGAAACTGAAGAATCAATTTCAAAGAGTTTATACTTGGTTACGGCGAAATGACCGCCAGTGGTTAGAATCTAACCTACCTCCTAAACAACAAATAAACTCGCCATCTCTACGTGTAGATTGGAGCAATCGAGATTCTGAACTTGCAGAAGCAGCGAGACTTTCTGCTACCAGTTTATACAAGCAGGAAGGACGACCAAACCAGGTAACAGTTGCAGCGATCGCTCGAGAACTCGGTCAACTAGCTTTGATTCAAAAACATCCAGATAAGCTACCGCTGACATCGGACGTTCTAGCTAATGTTGTAGAAACCCGTGAATCTTTTGCATTGCGACGAATCGACTGGGTGGTGCATTGCTATAGAGAGGAGAGAGTTTGTCCGCAAAGATGGCAACTGATTCGCCGAGCAGGGTTACGACCAGAGCTTGCAAAGCTTGAATCGATTCACGAAGCAATCAATTCAGCATTAGAGTCTCTGAAGATCCTTTAAGGATTACTCTTCTGCTGCCTCTGCTGCCAGTCCAATTGCATCATTGAACTATTGCTGTTCTATGCCGCACCAGAATTTGGGATTAGAGTTACCAGTTAGCAACCCTACAGAGTTTGCTTACGGAACTAGAAGGGGAAATTGCTTTTCCCTTTTCCTATTCATAACTAGCAGAGAATACCACTTCCATGCGTCAAGCAGATCAAACGGTTAAACTATTTCTACCCGCAGTGCTTGTGTATCAGAGGTTTCAATGACTAAGTATTTATGCTCTGTGCCAGTTAGTAAAGAATTCTATTCCCTACTTAAGAATTCTATTCCCTACTTAAGAACCCTATTCCCTTTGTACAATATGAAACTGCTACGGAAGACAGGTTACTCCACGGTAACTGATTTTGCCAAGTTGCGCGGCTGATCGACATCTAAGCCTCTACGAGCTGCAATGTGATAGGCCAAAAACTGTAGTGGAATCACCGTCAGAATAGGAGATAGTAACTCTTCTACAGCGGGTACAGGCAGCAGATGATCGAAGACCTCTGCTGCTTCTGCATCATTCATGGGCGTAACGCCAATTAGCTTTGCATCTCGCGCCTTTGCCTCCTGGGCATTAGACAAAACCTTTTCATAGACCATTCCCGGCATCGCGATCGCCACCACGGGCACTTTTTCATCTAGCAGGGCGATCGGCCCATGCTTCATTTCTCCGGCTGGATAGCCTTCGGCATGGATGTAGCTGATCTCTTTGAGTTTCAAAGCGCCTTCCAGGGCGATCGGGAAATTGATGCCGCGCCCGATAAAAATAAAGTCTTGAGTTTCGGTGAACTCATGGGCTAACTGCTCCACATACCGTTCTTGCACTTCCAAAATCGACTCAATTTGGGCAGGCAGCAGCCGTAGTTCTGTGACGATTTCCTCTAGGCGATCGAGCGACAGCGTTTTACGACGATAGGCAAGATCGATCGCCAAGCAGTAGAAGGCAACCAGCTGAGCCGTAAAGGTTTTGGTAGCTGCCACCCCAATCTCAATCCCTGCATGAGTATTAATCAGGTGATCGACTAAGTGGCTGAGGGTGCTGTCCGTTCGGTTGGTAATGCCCAACAGCTTCGGCTGAAATTTTCCACCCATCTCGGTTCTGCGACGCTTCTCCATATCTAGTGCCGATAGGGTGTCAGCCGTCTCGCCCGATTGAGTCACGCCGATCGTCAGCGTATGGGGAGTCAGCGGGGAAGCCCCATAGCGAAACTCTGAGGCATACTGTACCTGCGTCGGAATATCCGCAAGCTGCTCTAGCAGGTACTTCCCTACCAGGCTTGCGTGCCAGCTCGTACCACACGCCACAATTTGAATTTGCTCTAGGTCAGCATAAAACTCTTCTGGTAGGCTCAGGTGAATGGGCGATGTGAGAGACTGTGCTGTCCATTCGCTATCCAAATAGGCTTCTAGACCTGCCCGCACGACTCCCGGCTGCTCATAGATTTCCTTGAGCATGAAGTGCTTGAAGCCCTGCTTTTCCACCAGAATGGGGTTCCAATTCAGCGTTTGCGGCGTTTTGCGGAGGCGATCGCCCGCAAAGTTATATACCTCTACGCCCAGACGCGTCAGACGGGCAATCTCGCCGTTCTCCAAGGTCAGCACCGTGCGCGTGTGGCTGACTAACGCGGGCGTATCCGAAGCACAGAAAAACTCGCCTTTGCCAAAGCCGATCGCCAGAGGAGCCTGCTGCTTGACCGCGATCAGCTCATCGGGATAGTCAGCATTGACGATCGCCAAAGCAAAAGCACCGCGCAGGTCATTAACGGCTCGGCGAACGGCTTCCAGAAAAGGAGTCAGGTGCTCTTCTGCTCGGATGGCCTTCAAATATTCCGCAATCAGGTGGGGAATCACCTCAGTATCGGTGTCAGAGCGAAACTCGTGTCCTTTCGCTTTCAGGTCTTCCCGCAAGTCTCGATAGTTCTCGATAATGCCGTTTTGCACCACTGCAATCCGGCGAGCGGTGTCCATGTGGGGATGGGCATTGTATTCTTCGGGCTTGCCGTGGGTTGCCCAGCGCGTATGTCCAATGCCGACCTGCGCCGGATTTTCCACGCCTTCTAATCTATCCTGTAAATTTTGCAGCTTGCCCTTAGCCCGGACACAGTGAATTTCATCGTCCCAAAGGGTGGCAATGCCCGCAGAGTCATAGCCTCGATACTCCAATTTTCGCAGCCCTGCCAGCAAAATTGCGCTTGCGGTCTGATTGCCGATATAGCCCACAATTCCACACATGACCTATTTCTCCTGATCGAAGCTAGAGATTGCTTAGCATACAATACTTGACCCGACAAATTAAGCCTTATTGCAAACTCGCTATTCCTGCAAATGTTGCGATAGCTTTGGAGCATGAGCTTGAATACGAGCTTCGGAGGACAGCACAATGGGATTTAAGCGAATTCTGGCGGCGATCGATCACTCTCCCCTCAGCCAGTTAGTGTTTGAACAGGCGCTTGATCTGGCAAAAACCAATCAGGCAAATTTAATGTTGTTTCATAGCGTGTCAGCAGACACAGTGGCACTGTCTCCCGTCTTCCCTGGCGAGTTTGGCGTATCGCCACAGTTTATTAATCAGGCTTATCAGGGTGAGCTTGTCCGTTTAGAGCAGCAGATTCAAGAAATTCAGGCGACCTTGCAGCATTTTTACGATTTGGCAAGACAGGCAGACGTGGCGGCAACCTATCAGTACAAAATTGCTGAACCGGGGCAAGGTCTTTGTGAAGCGGCTCAGCAGTGGCAAGCCGATCTAATGATAGTGGGTCGGCGAGGACGCAAGGGTTTGACCGAGGCGCTACTGGGCAGCGTCAGCAACTATGTGTTGCACCATTCTCCCTGCGCGGTGCTGGTGATTCAGTCGGCAGGGCTATTGGCAGGACAGTCGGAGCGATCGGCGTTTCCGCAAGCGTCCTTCAAGCAAACAGCACCAACCACAGCGGGATAGTCAGCAGCAGCATCGCGGTAGACAATACAATGCTGCTGGCAATGAGTTCGCGATCGAGCTGATATTCTTCTGCCAAAATCAATCCGGCAAACGCTGAGGGCATTCCCGACATTAAAACCAGGGCAAGACGCGCATCGCCTCCCAGACCGATGAATGGAGTCAGCAATCCAATCAGCACCGGGCTAACCACCACTTTTAGCAAAGCTGGGACAATAGCAAGGCGTAGACTCGACCAGCCTCGCAACTGGCTCAGCCGCATTCCCATGAGCAGAAGAGCCGCCGGGATGACCACCCACACGGAAGCCTCAAGCCCAAACTCGATCGCCTCTGGCAATACCACCGAACGGGTAGAAGAACCGATCGCAAATGCCCAGAGCGAAGGTACAGTCAGCACATCCCGAATCTGCGTCCACCAGTGGCTCTTTTGCAGACTGCGCCCATAGTAGCTCGACAAAAACACGCCAATCCCATAGGTGCCTACCACGTTTTGCGTCACGCTGTAAAGCACCAGCCAGCTCGCATAGGCAGAATCGACAAAAGCAGGCGCGATCGCCAAGCCCACAAATCCCGTATTGCCAAAAATTGAGGTGAGAATAAAGCTGCCTCGTCGAGCGCGATCGTGCCAGGGATCAATTTCTGCAATTGGAGCAGCATCAGGTTCCTGTAGGGTTTCACTCTTCTCAGCTTTTGGCTTCTCAGCTTTTGGCTTCTCAGCACTGGATAAAGGGAAAGGCAATTGCCGAACTGCCTGAAGACTGAGCCAAGCCAAGCCCCAAACGACGATGAGTCCGGCGATCGTTACAATGGGCGCTAACCCAACCTGCCTTGAAAAGTGAGTCTGGCGTGCCAATGCCAGTATTTCTAAAGGCACACCCACCCAGTAGAGACTGCGCCCTAGTACGCGAGGCAGCGACTCCGGCAAAAAGCGCAATAAGACTACTCCTAGTCCCGTCCAAAGAAAGAGCGGTAAATAGGCTTGGATCAAAGAGTCTGTCATTCCTCCAGTCTAGGAGAAAAACCCGTCTTGAAAACCCATGTTGGAGATCTCCGGGCAGGATGGTTTAGAGCGCCTGAATAGATTCGATCCGCCATTGGTCGCCCTGCCGAATGAGGGAATACTGAACCCGCAGATTTTCAGGACTGGCAGTGTTGCCATCGGGTCTTCCATTGGAGTAAGGCTGAATCTTTTCGGTGACCGTTGCCTCTACTGTGGCGCGATTAGTCTCTCCTGCCGTAGGAATTGGGCTGGCAGAATCAGAGGGGGAAGCGATCGCCCCCTCTGTCGGTGAAACGGTGGGCGAGCTGTCTGTAGATGGGTCAGCTGGTGAGGCTGTACCCGACGAAGCTGTATCGGTTGGTGAAGCTGGAGAGCCTTCTGTCTCTACTGAGGTGACCTCTACGTTAGAGTGTTCGTACACCAGATAAGAATTGGCAGCCTTTACCTGCTCTGCATCCCCTTTCCACTGAGACAGAATCGGCTCAGCCAGCACCTTATCGAGCTGCGTCAAGTCATGATTTTCGCCCATTGCAGCTGCCTTTGCCGCCAGCCAGGACTCGATCACAGATTTTGCTTCTTCTGGCGTTAAGGAAGCGCTGGCGGTCGCAGGTCTGCCCTGCTGAGTCAGCTGACCAAAGCCCTGCTCAGCTTTCGTTATTGCACTGGCGGTTGCAGTCTGCGATCGCCCACCCAAAAGCCTGCTGCCCAGAAAACCTAGCAACAGCAAGCCTAAAATTCCTAGCGCCGCCAAAAACAAGAGGCGATCGAGTCGAGGGGCAGGAGAACGCCGAGAAGGAGCATCTTGCCCGACTCGCGTTGGGGCAGTACCAGACGATTCAGACCGATCTATCGAGTCCCCGCTGTAGCCGTTACCCGTATCCGTAGAAGTCGGGTAAATCACCTCAGACAAGCCTGAGCCGTTATTGGCATACCCTGAGTTAACGTGTTCAGAATCGGTGACAGAAATATTCTCACTCGATACTCGACCCGTTTCGAGCGGTCTCATGCGCGGCGTGTAGGGGACATCAGATTCTCGACGGGGCGACTGTCGAGGGGTCTGCCGGGGAGCAGGCGATCGGCTCCATGCCACCGACATCTCTGGCTCGTTGGGCAGTTCCTCTAGGTAAGCCTGTACATCCTCGTCAGCGAAATATTCTTTCAGAGAGGGCTGCTTTCTCGACAGGTCGCGGAAGTGGGGAAACACTTCAGTTTGCAGCCAGCGTTCGCTGTACAGGCAAAGCCCAGGCAGCAGGTCAGGCGATCCTTGAGAATGCTCCCGGATAAAAGCAAGCGAGTCAAATTCCTGGCTTAGCCCTAGCGCCCGACTGGCTTCATCGGTTTGTCCTAACAGCAGAGCGCAAACGGCTTGCTCCAGATGCACATCTTGCTTGGTGCCTAGCCGCAGCAGCACTAATTTTGCCCGTCGGATGAGGGAAGGCTGACGTTCGGCAAATCCGCGAGCTAGCAGCGCATAGACGGCTAGATAGGACGCAACCGCCGAGGGACGCTGAGCCTCAGCCTCAAACAGGGTTTGCTGCTCGGTTGCGGTCAAATAGCTGCGCAACTGCTGAATGAATCGGAGGAAATCATCGACTCCCAACCCCGAATGATCGTCTGCAGAGCCATCAATGCCACCGCGATCGTGCAGCATATCCTCCAGTAGGCTCAGCCCCTGCCGCCTCACATCCTCCCGGTTTCCGGGCATAGCCAGCAGCTCTAAAATTCGGTAGGGTCGCAATTTATAAAGATCGGATCGCATCTCACCCCGTAGACTTGCAAAAATTCCTTCTCGTAACAAAAGCTGTTGCCCCGTCTCCAGAGATTCAGCCGCATTTTCATACTGTCCCTGCTGCCATTGCTCTCGTCCGAGTTCTAGGCAAGAGAGCGCCACCGTTAAAACAATATCGGCTGACACAATCTCTGGGTCGCCGAATTCGCCAGCTTTGAGGCTAAGGTTGCCGCCGCTGAGGTACGGACGACCCAGCCGCAGCACTAGCTCATATTCCCCCAGCTCAAACAGAACCACAAGGGCACCAATAAACTGAGATTCTGAAATTTCGATACTTGGGCTGTGGGGATCAGTGCTTGAGTCCTGAACGGCCATTTGTTCGCGGCCAATCTCGCTGTCAGGTTCTATACTTCTACCTGCATCCAAAAGCTCATAAGATTTAGCCAGAAAGCGAACATCATACTCTTGACGCGCCTCCGGATCAGAGAGTACTGCGTAGGCTACATCCAAAAGCTGCCGCCGCGAGGCGATCGCCGCCTCCGAGAATTCGCGCCTGGGAAGTTGCTGGGAGCGATCGCGATGAGCTTGCCGCAGCTGATCAGCCGTGGCTTGAGTTGGTAAACCTAAAATCCGATAATAATCGAGCGGAATTCGCACAATTCCCATCCCCGCAACTAATAAATCCATTAAAACCCCAGCTTTTCCCACTCATCGCGGTTGCGATTTAACCCCACTATTTAATTTTGGCGGAACCTCTGTAAGAGCGTTCGCCAAAATTCACCCCAACCATAGACAAAAAATCAGCAGCTTTTACACATATTTTCTAAAGCGTTTACATATATTTTCTAATTGAGAAGCTTGATCTTACTCTCTATCAAAACCTGAATCAAATTTACACTTGGTTATACTTCGGACTCTAAAGGATTGCAACTGCTCATATCGTAACCCCTGGCATATAAGTGCATTGGAGCTA
This sequence comes from Drouetiella hepatica Uher 2000/2452, assembly GCA_019359505.1. Taxonomy (GTDB): domain Bacteria; phylum Cyanobacteriota; class Cyanobacteriia; order Elainellales; family Elainellaceae; genus Drouetiella; species Drouetiella hepatica. Next base: position 8,518 of record JAHHHD010000071.1, read on the forward strand.
GCGTGCTAAAGCTACAGAGCAAGCCATAGCGTGAGCAATAGGGCTTGGAGTAAGGGCGAAACTCACGTGAGCCATAGCACAAGCGATTTTCAGCAAGGAAGCCGAAAGCCAAGAGCTTACTTTATTAGGACTTACGCAAGCCAGCCGTAATGCATTTTTGTTGTGTGTGGTGGGCTGCGCCCACCACACACAACAAAAATGCGTAAGTCCTATTTATTTTCCATCTGTTGAGTGGAGCGATCGAGCCACTCAGTCATCCAGAGAAGTACTTCTATACTGAAATATTTCCGTACTAAGCGGTTGACCGAGGGTAGATCGGCGCGTAACTTAATTTACAGGAAGATTGCCCTTAAGGTTAGCTGACACAGATATAAATTAACCGAGTCAGATAACGGTTTTATGTGCTTTTAGCTGAGCAAAGCTTAAAATAATCTGCTTTAGGTATAGGTAGATACGGTTGCCCTGAGTCATGTCAACATAATCCTTTCTCACAAGGGTGCTGACCGGGTTATCTTGGAATGAATATATCTAAAGACTACACCGCTTTCTAAAGGATACTGTACGCCCATGATTGAGGAACGGATCATCCCCACACTGCCTTCGATCGCATCCATCTCGCGAGAAGAAGGGCAAAGGCTCTACGAAGACATGAATCTGGGGCGCATGTTTGAAGACAAGTGCGCTGAAATGTACTATCGGGGCAAGATGTTTGGGTTTGTCCACCTTTATAACGGACAGGAAGCGGTTTCGACGGGCGTCATCCAGGCGATGCGTCCGGGTGAAGACTATGTGTGCAGCACCTACCGAGATCATGTCCATGCCCTCAGCGCTGGCGTACCTGCCCGCGAAGTCATGGCAGAGCTATTTGGCAAAGCCACAGGGTGCAGTAAGGGGCGTGGCGGATCTATGCACCTGTTTTCATCCGAGCATCGGCTTCTGGGGGGATACGCCTTCATCGGCGAGGGCATTCCAGTCGCGCTAGGAGCCGCATTTCAGTCGAAATATCGGCGCGAATCGATGGGGGATGCCTCTGCGGATCAGGTGACGGCGGCATTTTTTGGCGATGGTACTAGCAACAACGGTCAGTTTTTTGAATGCCTGAACATGGCGGCATTGTGGAAACTGCCGATTTTGTTTGTTGTAGAAAATAATAAGTGGGCGATCGGCATGGCTCACGAACGCGCCACCTCCCAGCCGGAAATCTACAAGAAAGCCAGCGTTTTTGGAATGCCGGGAGTTGAAGTAGACGGCATGGATGTTTTGGCAGTGCGCACGGTGGCTCAAGAGGCGGTGAGACGTGCCCGTGCGGGTGAGGGACCTACCCTGATTGAGTGCTTGACCTACCGTTTTCGAGGACATTCTCTGGCAGACCCAGACGAACTGCGCTCTAAGGCCGAAAAAGAGTTTTGGCTAGCCCGCGATCCAATTAAAAAGCTGAAGGCTCATCTAATCGATCAGCAGCTTTTTGAAGAAGAAGAGCTGAAGGCGATCGAGCGGCGGATTCAAGCCGAGGTTGAGGAAGCCGTTCAGTTTGCTCAAGACAGCCCAGAACCCGATCCTAGCGAACTTCACCACTTCGTATTTGCGGAAAACGAGTAAATTGCCACATTGAAGCGCCACAAGAACTTTTTGTGGCGTTTCGGGTGATTCGTATAAAAATCTCAGCAAGCCCTTTATCCGTCTCGCTATGCCCGATCCGCTGATGTATCAGGCGAATGAAGCCTACGTCATTCTGGAACCCAACCAGCCAGAGCAATTTCTCACGCCCACAGAGCTGCTGGAAAAGCTAAAGGTCATTTTGGGCGATCGCCAAGATGATTTGCCCCAAGATTTGCAGCGGTTTACTGACCTCACCGATCAGGCGAGGCATCTGATGGAGACAACCTGTGAGCTAGATATGGAGCCAGGGCAGTTTTTGCAGTGGTATGCGGTGCGCCTAGAAAAGTGATCTGCGAAAAGTAGTCTGCAAGAAATAGTCTGCAAATCGCTCAATAGGTCGGGAACTGCTCTTGATAAGCCAGATAAACTGCCTCCAGAAATTGATCAGAAGTTAATCCTGGCGGGATTTCTGCAAGCTGGACGATCGCCCTCGTTTGTCGCGCCAGATTTAGGCTAAGTTCGCTTTTAGCTTTGGCATCCATAAAGCCTCGGCGCTGAAGATATTCGCGGATCACCGCAAAGTCGTCGGGCAAGAGCTGGGTTAACTGCGTCATTTGAGGCAGATCCGCCGCTAACCGCTTTGCCTCTGGACTGACCAAAATGCCAGACCGACTTTGCGGTCGCTCCTCCTGCACTACCAGCGTTCCGGCAACCCAGTCGCCTAGCCGCTTTTCTCGCTTGCCAAAGAAAATAAGAAAAGCTCCGGTGAAAAAGAAATCATCTAGCGGTCTGAGCAAGGCTCGTAATGTCGCCTGACTCATTCTGATGGGTCTGCCGTTATCGCGAATCACCCGAATCTTAGTCAGGCGCTTTCCGGGTGTTTGCCCCTGCCACAGCATCTCAAAAAACACAAAGTAACCCACAAAAATTGCAAAGCTGACCAGAAGCGCGATCGCTCCTAGCCAAATAGGCAGACTTTGGTAGGCAGCTCCTGTATTCTCCAGGTAATTTAAAACCTGATTGGAAATGATGCCCCACACCGTCCAAAATAGCAGCAGACACAGCAGCAAAAAGGTGTAGTCGAGGGAGAGTGCCAGCGCTCGGCTGCCAATGCCAGCTAGCGTAAACTCTAGCTCAACGCTTTCGGGAGTCAGCAGTTTAACTCTGTTAAAAAGGCGCATGGGGGAGATACATGAATGGGCAATCGCTGGGTGTACTAGCCACGTAACCGTAAGCCAAGACCTTCTCGACGGCTACGCAAGTCGTAATACAGGGCAGCTTTGATGGTTTGCCAGAAGGGTAAAAACAAAGCGCTGGTCATGAAGGCAAAAATATAGCTAACCGTTATGGACAGAAGATAGAGCGCGGAAACTCCTGAAGGCTGGATGGCTACTAGGACACCGCTAATAATGCTGGTGACAATTTGAATCAAGAGCTGCAAAACGAACGCAATCATAGCGGCAATAAACAGAATCAAAAAGATGCGCCACGCGCTTTTTTTCGTCAGCTGCCAGCTTCGACCGACCGATCGCGCCCCATCCATATCTAATTCGATCGCCAATGGCACATCGGCGATGGAAAAGCGAGCGCTGAACCAGCCAAAGATCGCAATGAAAAGAACCACAACCACCAGCATACCCAGACCAAAAGTTAGCAGAAACCCAGGGCTACTAGCGATTCTCTCAAACACGGCCTCTGGCGCTGCGGATTGAAGCACCGACAAACCGCCAACCGCTCCAAAGGCGACGGCAAATAGCACCGCCACGAGCAAATAGAACGCAGTTAAAACGCCGCCAAAAATCAGCGAAGTCAGGAGTGAAGTGACCCAAAACCACCACAGACGCGAACTGGTAAACTTCTTGGCTTGCTGCGTTGATTCAGGCTGTTGTGTCAGTTCCCCAAACGCTAGTCGGGCGATCGCTGCCGAATCTGCCATATATTTGCCGACACAGTAGGCTAACAACACCAGCCATGCGGGAATAATTAGCCCTAGCAGGGCATAGTAGTCTTGCACCGACGCAAAAAAACCGACGATCAGGGCGATCGTCACAATGGGTAGCAAAATCCACAGTGTGGCAACCAGCGCCACCCCCATATACTGTTTGAAGTGGTCGCTATAGAGCCGCAGCCCGACGCTGACGACATTGCCAACGCTCAACGGCTGAACCAAACCTTGAGGATCAGAACTTGAAGCCATCTGCTACTTTCTCCCAGATTTCAGGTGCAAATGAATACGGCATTCCTATGTTTCCCTGTTTCAATCGAAACACATCCTCAGCCGGATCAGAGGCAGTGAATCACCTCCTACAAGCTGAGTTTATTGATCTGTATTACTCAAACTATCGTCTAAATTTCAGCAGAATACGCATTACAGCTTTCAATTGCATAAACCACAGTTATTTTTTAGAAGCCGTGCGGAGCAGGGTTTCTGAAAAATGACCCACACTTAGCCAAGCGCAAAGCACTATAAGGTCAGAACTTAAAGTTAGAACTTAAAGTCAAAACTAGAGACAGACAAAGATGGATATTCAGCGTTGGGTTGCGCGACGAGAACAGACCTGGAAACAGTTGGAAAGTTTGCTCGATCGAGTAGAAAAATTTGGCATTAAATCTCTTAAGGCAAAAGAAGTTCAGACGCTAGCCAGCCTTTATCGCTCTACGTCAGCAGATTTGGCTCGTGCCCGTACCCATCAGGTGGGAAACCTGATCGTGCAAAATTTGCAGACTTTGGCGACCCGTAGCTATGCACAAATCTATCAAGGATCGCGGCGGCAAGAATGGAGAGCGATTCGACAATTCTATCTCTGGGGCTTTCCTGCCGTTGTGCAGCAAACTAGAGGCTACATTGCCCTGTCTACAGCGCTGCTGTTAGTTCCTGGCTTAGTGAGCTGGTGGTTGGCATGGCGTGATCCCACTTATCTGGCTCTGGTGGTGCCACCCGATCTGATTTCTCAGGTGCGCGATCGCCAGGAGCTTTGGATGGGTTCTATCCTGGGCGTAGAGCCATTTGCCTCTGCCAATATCATGATCAACAATATTCGGGTGTCTTTTAGCGCGTTGGCGGGCGGTATGACAGCCGGATTGGCGACCACCTACATTATGGTGATTAACGGCATCTCGTTGGGGGCGATCGCCGCGCTGGTGGCTCAAAACAATCTTTCCTATCCCTTTTGGGCGTTTGTGTTTCCCCATGGCGCTTTGGAGCTACCCGCGATTTTTTTTGCCGGAGCCGCAGGGTTTTTGTTGGGGCGGGCGATTTTGTTTCCGGGGCAATATCGGCGTGGGGATGCCCTGAAGCTCTATGGTCAGCAGGCAGCTCAGCTGATGTTTGGGATTGTGCCGCTGCTGATTATTGCCGGAACGATCGAGGGGTTCTTTTCCCCCAATCCTGCCATTCCCGATCTGGTGAAATATGCAACGGGCATCGGGCTGTTTGTGGGGTTAGTAATCTATCTCCGACGGAAAGTCTCTACCCAATAGTCCCTACTTGATATGGCGCTACGCGCTTAGACCCAATGAGTTATTTTTTGAGAGCTGCGCTCTGCGCAGCTCTCAAAAAATAACTCATCCTCACTCGATTACGTAATGCTACATCGATGGGGATAGTTTTCTGGCATGGTAGCCCCGCATAGTTCTTTTGTACTATAATGGAAGCAGCTCAATCTTCCACAAACATGCTGGTTTCCACCTACCGCAAGGGCGATCGCTCCCAATTGCCAGTTGCCCAACCTGATTCTGACTTGCTGGATGCGCTACGAATTGAAAACCTTTGCCACACTGCATATCTAGAGAGCAATATGGACATTCGAGACATTACCACCCAACTCAAAGCCTGGTTTCCACCCGAAGCACACCGAGAGAGAGATTTACCGGGCGGTAGCAAATGGTTCTATATTCCTTGGCAGACAATCCGCGAACGATTTGACGAAGTTTGCCCTGACTGGGAGGTGTCTTACTCGGCTCCATCCTACTTGGGTGATTACTGCGCCATCACCTGTACTATTACGATCGGCGGGATTGCCAAACAGGGAGTCGGCAATGCGGAAATTATGCTGCTGAGCAGTAGCGGCAAAAACATGGCAAGAGGGACACCGATCGAACGGGCGACTGCCGATGCCTTCAAGAATGCCGCCGAAGTCTGGGGCGTAGCCCGCTACCTTGATGAACAAACGGACTCGAAAACAAAGGCAGATTTTGTTCGCTATATGCAGCATGCGGGTGATGGACGAGCCGCCGATTTTCACCACCGCAATGTGGGTAATTTGCCAGCTCGTTCGTCTGCTACCAAGATTCAGGCAAAGCCTTTTGGTCAGTCTTCGTTTGGACAGCCTTCTGCAAAACCCGTTGTCAAAAACACCCGCGAGATTAGCCGCGAAGAATGGGAGTCGAAACGACAGCAAGCTGGGTAAGTAGAGGTATCATCCGTTTGCTGGGAACATTTTGGCGGGGCGCAAAGCGCCCCGCCAAAATGTTCCGGCATTAATCAGGAAGGTTTGACCAAAACTTCCAGGGCTTTAAGATTTGCAGCTACATTTAGCTGAGCTTTTCAATAATCTGCTGGAGTCATACCAATTTGAATTGGAACCACGACAGATCCCGGTACGGGCTTGGCAATGCCAAGCCCCTTCTGAGTTCGATGTGCCCACAAATTCTTTTAAATCGGTATCACATTGATCTGCCCTTGACAGAAGATTTTCCCTTCAGCAATCCGTAGTTCTCTAAGATTGACTTCTTCCCCTAGATCCGCTTCAAAGGTTTCAAAGGCAGTGAGAGGTTGCCCTTGCTCCGCTCCTGGTGAGGACAAAGACTCTGGATGATCGAACCGCAGACGAGAGCCGTTGAGCATCTGCAAACCCGTTCGCAACATAAAGGGAAGGGTTCGATTCTCGACAATGAGTTGAAGGGTTAGAATCGCTCGATCGCCTCTCAACACCACTTGATGGGGTTGAAAGTCAGTAAGGCGATCGCCCCAAAGCTCTCCGGTTGCAGGATCGGTAATGCCAGACCGCAGCAATGGCAGTAGCGCCGACCGCATGGCTTCACTGAGCAAGGGCGAACGGAGAGAGAGATTCAAGTCGTCTTGCTGAAACTGAACTTCTCCAGCGATCGGGATCTTTGCCAGCAGCCTTAAGGGCTTTCCTTGCAAAACCTGACTCAAATTAATCCGAATTTCCCCAGCAGTAATAGCAGTCTGGCTAATATGAATGCCTCGGTAAACGGCTTTTTCAGCCGTGACGACAACACCTGGAATACAGCCTGCGAGGATTTGGCGATCGCTGCCCTGAATTTGAAATTCTAGATGAGCGATCGACTCAACCTGCGATCTAATCCACAGACGCACCGCAGGAGATAGAACTTTGCTAATTAACCGACTTTGCATGGCGTACTTCAAACAGGCAAACTCACCAGACGCACAGCTGAGATTGAATCTGCACTTGATGAGCAAATTTACTCATTTTGCTTATGGTATACCAGTCGCATGGGCGATCGCCTAATGTCATGATTTCACAACATTAGGCGATCGCGTAGACTCCAGGCGAGCTGCAAAATGTCAGGATTTCTTGACATTACGATCCCCGTTTTTCCTATAGTCCCGTAAAACGCTTCAGAATCAAGCCTGTCACCCCCTTGCTTCCTGAAAGAATTTTCTGCACTATGGAGAGGCAAGTTGATCCCCATAGCCTGAAAGCTGTGATCCCAAAGAAAAGTGATAGATTTGCAGAGCAGCGATCGCCCTTTTTATATGGGAAGCCACTTGTAAAGCGCTATAGCCGTTTATCTATTGAATTTTGTTAATTTTGCTCGTTAAAGCTGATTGATATCTGAACAACCGGAGGTATTTTCTATGTCTGCCCAAAGACCACCCGTGGAGGAAATGACCCTCCGACAGCTCCGCCGAGTGGCTAGTGAGTTGAATATTTCTCGCTATAGCCGGATGCGTAAGGATCAGCTGCTTAACTCTATTTTGGAAATTCAGCAGCTCCGAACTGCTTCTGACTCTACTCGTGTTCTCGAAGCGCAGACAGCAGAAGCAGGGGTTAAGTTTGATGAGGAGCAAGCTGAGCGTTCCCGTACTTCACTCGCCACTGTTTCATTAACTGATGTGGATGAAACATTGCCCGATTTGCCCAATGGCTATGGCGAGAGCCGTATTGTCTTGATGCCTCGTGATCCTCAATGGGCATACGCCTACTGGGATGTCTCTAATGCCAGTAAGGAGAGCCTACGTCAGCAAGGAGGCATACGGCTGGCGCTAAGGTTTTACGACATTACCCACGTTGATATAGAGACTCAGCGCCCGCACAGCTTGCAGCAGTACGAGTGTGACGAATTAGCAAGAGAGTGGTATTTGCCAGTTCCAGTGAGCGATCGCGATTACATGATCGAGATTGGCTACATCACACTAGAGGGGCGCTGGCTAATGTTAGCGCGATCGGCATCGGTGAGGATTGCGCCTGTCTATCCCTCGGATTGGATCGATGACCAGTTCATTACAATCGACTGGGACGAAGACTTGCGGAGCAAAACGTTTCTCCGTCTGGTGCATCCTGCGAGGCAGCTAGCGGTTGCTAGTGTTGCCATGCCTGTCTATCAAGAGGCGTTTGCCTTGGCAGAAAAGGCAGAGTCGAAGCGATCGACAGGCTCTGTATTTGGCTCAGTGCAACAAGTTCCAGAAGAATCTATCAGTTCCTATGTTTTCCCTTCGGGTATGGGGCAATGGGCATCGGGTGCAGGTTCTTTCTCTGAAGCGGAAAACATGTCGGGCGTTGGGCGATCGTCCGGTGTGGGTGCAACTGGAATGTCAGGTGTAGGGATGACATCTAGTACGGTATCCGGTGTCGGGGCGATCGGAATGTCTGGAATGGGCACGATGTCGGGCATTGGTACCATGTCGGGTATCAGCACAATGTCAGGTATCAGCACAATGTCAGGTATCAGCACGATGTCTGGAATTGGAATGTCGGGCATTGGTGCAGCAGGGATGTCGGGTATGGGAATGTCCGGTGTCGGAATGTCAGGTATGGGTGCAGCAGGAATGTCCGGTGTCGGTACTGTGTCAGGTATCGGATTCTTGGGAACGGGAACATCGGGAATGGGGATGTCCGGTATCGGTATCATGTCAGGTACAGGTATGTATACAACTTCTGGCACAGGAATGTCGGGTATCGGAATGTCGGGTATCGGAATGTCAGGAATTGGTTTCTCCGCGTCCATGCCTCCTATTCGCCCACGCCAATTTTGGATGATTGCTGATGCCGAGCTGATTATTCATGGCGCAACTGAAGCAGATGCCAACGTGACGATCGCTGGACAACCCATCAAGCTAAATCCTGATGGTACCTTCCGGATGCAAATCTCTTTTCAAGATGGTGAAGTTGACTTCCCGATTATGGCGGTAGCGGCAGATGGAGAACAGACGCGATCGATTCATCTGAAGTTTAATCGTGAGACTTTAGAGCGCCGCACTAATTCTCCAGAGGAATCAGCGCCAGAATGGCTGTCCTAGTCTTTCAATTCGTTGAGCAACAAAACGTCCTTGAGAGTCTCTGTCCCTCAAAAATTTGGGGGACTTTTTGTTGCTAAGGATTTTTTTATTGTTTTGCTAGATTGACTTTTGTAAATAAGCTTAAATCGAGATGAAATAAATGGGCGATCGCGTCAATACTTGAGCTAAGTACAAAAATTCATCGGGTACGCCGGGTCATTGCTCTAGGTTTTACAGGATTCAACTCGTGATTCAAACGATCTATGTGTTAGTGCATGAGCTGATTAGAGCCATTCAGCCCTTCATTGTGCCGATTTGCTTTGTCTTTGCCTGGGCGATCGTCCTACTGATGATTTGGAGTGTCGTTAGCTCTCTGTGGGTAGGCATTGCTAACGTGAGGCAAATGCATCAAATTCCCTGTGCCAACTGTCAGTTTTTCACCCAAAACTACTATCTCAAGTGCCCCGTGCATCCGTCCAAAGCGCTCTCAGATGCGGCTGTTAACTGTCCTGATTACGAACCGTCCTGACTATCTAATGCCAAGGATTGCATACAAAATGAAACCCAATAGTTTTTTGGAAGTGTGGCGCGGGGGGCGGCACATGCAAAAAAAAATAACACATAAAA
>JAHHHD010000003.1 GCA_019359505.1 Drouetiella hepatica Uher 2000/2452
ACCCTTTTTTTTTTTTGTCGGGGCCGCCCCCCCCCCCCCACTTCCAAAAAACTATGCCAGATCAATTAATTGGTGATCCTAAGCACTGAGCTGCAAAGCTACGCAAGTTCCTCTAACCAGGATTTTTAGACAGGACTTTGACCAAAATCTCAAGCTCGATCGCCTTATCCCAATTTACTTCCCCTCCATGCTGATCCAAAAACTCTCCGATTGCCCAGAATTTATTGCTGGAGATGGAACTCGGCTACGGGAACTGCTTCACCCTGATAAGCAGACGATCGCCATTCGCTATAGCTTGGCTCACGCGATCGTTCCCCCTGGACAAACTTCAGTTCCACACGCTTTGACCACAACAGAGGTGTACTACATCCTGAGTGGAGTCGGCGAGATGCACATAGACAATGAGACACAGCGCATAGAACCAGGTGATGCAGTGTATATTCCACCTAATGCCAAGCAATTTGTGCATAATTACGGCTCTGAACCGCTGATCTTTGTGTGCATGGTTGATCCTGCATGGCGGCAGGAAGATGAAACAATCTACTAATTTTTAGCGTTGGCTATTTTTTGTGAGGCTACAAGAGGCACACGCCTCACAAATCGTAGGGTGCGGAGTCTGTTTCAAGAGTCCGGTGCAACGGTTGTTGGGCAAGGAGAGCTTGGAATAGTTCGCGATCGAATCGCGATCGAAAATTCTGCCGCCTGTAATAGCGCCGTTTATAATGGGCGTGGCTCCTGAGTTAGGTGATAGATGGCACGTTTTAGGGAATTCTAATCTTGAAGACCCGTCGAATTTTTGCCCACTGTCCTTAAATATTTACAACAGTTCCCTTTTGCCACCATGCAAGTAGCCCTCCCATCTTCCACTAGCCGCTACACTGCCCTGATTTTGAAGCTGACGGGTGTCATCTTGATCTTGGGTGTGCTGCTTGATTACGTCGTTCTATCATTTCCGCCCAATTTTAATAATTTTGACTGGCTTGTTGGCTTGATTAACGAATGGGTAGGGCGTGGTACGGTGCCGCTGTTAGGTGTTGCGTTTATCGTGTTCGGCACCTGGATCGATCGCACTTCCGGTCATTCTCCAGCCGATCGCAGCGCCCTAATGACGGGCGCTCTCGTTCTTTCGCTGCTGTTAGGAATTATTTTTTTGCTGTTTGTACCTCTACACTTCAACAGCAGCCGCCTGTCTAGCGCCGCATCAACCCGGCAAATTAATGACCAAGCTGCTCAGGCTCAGCAGCAGCTTGAAGCCACTCTAGCGCAGCAGAAAGCCAAGGTGACCGCTCTGCTAGCGAACCCCCAACAGGTAGCGCAGTTGCAGCAGCAGCTAGACAGCGCCGAAATTCCTGCCGATCAGCAGGCACAGTTGCAGCAGCTCAAAGACACGCTGCAAAAGGTTAAAGCTGATCCAAAAGTGCTGGATCAAGAAGTGGACAAGGCGCGATCGCAAGGCATGAGCCAAATCCAGCAGCAGCAGCAACAGCAGCTTGATCAGGTGCAGGGGCAAATGCGCAACTCTAGAAATCAGGCGACGCTTAACAGTTTCCTGCTTTCGATCGGCTATTTCATAGTGGCAGCAACGGGGCTGGGAACTGCTAGAGCAGGGCGAGTGAAATCGTCGAGACGATCGCGAAAGTAGTGGTTTCTGCCCGTAAGACTGCTGCTGTAGCTGGTAATGTGCAGCATACGTAATTAAGTTAGGACGAGTTATTTTTTGAGAGCCGCGCTCCGCGCGGCTCTCAAAAAATAACTCATTGGATCTAAGCGCGTAGCGCTACAGCAATTGATCAAAAACAGCAAACCTATTTTTCTTCCCCTTGCAGCACATCTTCCAACAGGGGAACCAGCTCTTTATTCAACCGTCCGGCTCGGACAAATTCTGCATAGGTATCGGCTTCGATCGCCAGGAGTTCTCCACGTAGCTGCTCAGCCATAAAGTCCCGTAGATCAGGATACTCATCCCGCAAGGTTTCGATTTTTGTCTTCAAGGTTTCACTCTCCCCTTTGAGCAGCGCTTCCTGATAACGATAGAACTCTGGCTCAATTCCAGGTCGGGTGTCCGCTTGCAAGTGTTGAAGGGCGCGATCGAGCGCCACGTTACGAGCTACCAGCTCTAAATACTCCTCTCGCATCGGCTGATCTCCCAGTAGATTGAGCCACTGAAGCAAGGGTTTGACCGTTAGACCTTGTGCCAGCAACGTAAACAACACCACACCAAACACAGTTGCAATGACTGTTTCACGTTCGGCTATTACTGTAGGTACGCTCAGCGCTAAGGCAATCGATACAGCTCCTCGCAAGCCGCCCCACCAGAGGACGGTCTGCTGGGGCAAAGAGATCGTTTCAGTGGGAGCGAAACGGTTGCAGAGACTGCTGAGAACAAATGTAGCGATCGCTCGTGCCACCACCATTCCAGCGATCGTAATTGCAATAATTCCCGAATTGTTCAGGACGCTGTCGAAGTGAATTTGATCGCCAATTAGCAAAAAGACGATCGAATTGACGAAGAAAGACAAGAACTCCCAGAACTCAGACACAATCACGCGAGTTCTGGGACTCATACCGATGCGGGAACCAAAATTTCCTAAGATTAAGCCAACGCTCACAACCGCGATCACCCCAGAGCCACCCAGTTCTTCGGTAACGAGATAGGTACCATAGGCAGATACTAATGTAATAGATTGTTCCACTAACGGCAAATCAAATCGCTGCGTTACATAGGAAATGCCGAAGCCAACGACGCTACCCACCGCAAGACCAATGCCAACTACCGTAAAAAGCTGAGTTAGTACCGACTGGACTCCTAAATTTGCTGTCCCTAAAGGCAACGCCACCAGTAAACTAAAGGCAACGACTGCCATCCCGTCATTAAACAAGCTTTCGCCCTCCATCAATACAGAAAGGCGTTTTGAGACTCCCAATTCTCGGAATAAAGCTGTTACTGAAACTGGATCGGTTGCCGATAAGCTAGCGCCAATCAGCAGCGCTGTGGTCAGAGACATTCCTGCTAACTGGTTGAGTCCCAAAGCCACTCCAGCAATAGAAATACCTACGCCAACGATCGCATATAGACAAATAGGCAGCAAATCCCGTTTGAGGTCTGACCATTTAAGGTTCCACGCTGCTTCAAACAAGAGAGGAGGCAGCAAAATAGTCAGAATCAATGCGGGAGAGAGATCTACCAATCGCACATCCAGAAACGCTAATCCGGTGCCAACGATCACCAACAGCAGAGTGTAAGGAATTTGACGAAACCATCTTAAAACCTGGGGAAGCGTTGCAACGGTTAAAGACACCGAAAGCACTAAAAGAAATTGCTTCAGGTGGGCTTCGATTGCCGCTTCACCCACTGCAGAGTCGATCGTCATATTCTAATTCCTAGAACTTCATAGGCAATATTACTGATCTGTCCACCAGATAGCAACTTTTTGCTTACGATCGCTTCTCCACCCAAACCGAGACCGAGCCACCATTGCAACGAAACTCTCCCCAACCATCCTGATTTGTATAAATGGATTCTTTGACATGTTCAGTCAGGTCATAGAAAGCAGTGTTGGGCTTACCGACCTCCATCCACTTGCTGCCGCCTGACGCGTCACTCATAATCACCGCCATTGCTCCTGGATGCTGTTCTGTGCCGAGTCGCGTCCAGCCAATGATATCTGGGTGATCAAAGTAGTCATACTGCGCGCCATAGGCAAAGTTTTTGCGCGCAAACAGGAAGCGATCGAGAATCCACTGGTGCGAATCCATCCAAATTTCGTAATCGTTACCGTCTCTGCCTTTATCCTTATAGTGGGCACCGTAGTAATCGCAGTGAAAGATACAGGGATATCCTTCTGCACGCAGTAGCGTAATGGCATAGGCTAGCGGCTTAAACCAGGATTCCACCATCGATTCCAAAGCTTGCAGCGGCTGAGTGTCATGGTTATCGACAAACGTAACGGCAAACAGGGGCAGGTTCTTCATCAAGCTGTTGTCGAGGATCAATCGCATATCAAATCTGCCACCCGACTTGCTGGCCCGGTAGAAGTTGTAGTGGAGCGGCACATCAAACAGGTTCAATCTGCCACCCGCGTTACCGATGTACCAGCTCAACGTACCAAAGTCTTCCGTCCAGTATTCACCCACGCAAAATAGGTTTCGTTTTGTGTAATTTTCTAGGTGATCGAGCCAGTCGTTGAAGAAGTCTCCCTGAATATGTTTAACGGCATCTAGGCGAAAGCCATCGACTCCCACCGTGTCCATAATCCACTCGCCCCAATACTTCAGCTCACCCCGCACCTGGTCATTATTCATGTCCAGATCGCAACCCATCAGGTAATCATAATTGCCCGATCGCAAGTCTACCTTATTCTCGAAGTTTTTATCCTTCATGCGGTAAACAGCACGATAGTTAGGATCGTTGCTGTTGTAGTCTACTGAGTCAAAGTGCGTCCAGTTCCATTTCATGCTGGAGTAGGTATTCCCCCGACCTGGAAAGTCAAACTTTGTCCAGGACTTAATTTTGTAGCTATCGCCTAAAGGACGGTTGCGATCGTTCGGATCAAACGGGATGATCTCAAATTCCTCCTCAGCATCACCCCCCATTTTGTGATTAAAGACAACATCCGCATAAACCTGTAATCCTGCCTGCCGCGCCGCCTCTACAGCAGCAACATATTCATCTTTGGTGCCGTATTTGGTGCGAACGCTGTCTTTCTGATTAAACTCTCCTAGATCAAACAGGTCATAGATACCATACCCCACATCAAACTTGCCGCCGTTGGCTTTATAGGCAGGCGGCATCCAGAGGGCAGTAATCCCTGCATCTGCCAGCGCCTTAGCCTCTTGTTTTAAGCGGTTCCAGTGGTTGCCATCACTAGGGGTATACCAGTGAAACCATTGCATTAAAGTACCGTTAAACTCAGCCTCCGCCTTTTTCTCAGCGAGGTTAGCGGCATATTCTTCCAGCCACTCCTTCAAGTAAGTTTTGGCATCTGCTAAGACGGCTGGGTTCAAATCTTTACCCAGCGCTTTAAATCGTTGCTGTAACTGTTGAAATGGGTTGCTCATTTTTCTGAAGGAGGTTTGGGAAGAGTTACAGAGAACTCTATACCAAAACTGTTTCTCTTCAGAGTCAGCTACGTAACCTTATTCTTCGCGGTTCGGCAGTTCTTCTGGAATAGATATTTGCCGAAAATCGGGTATTTCCAGCCGTTCTTGCTCTACCAGCTCCTTCTGAGGCTGCTTTAGCTCAAGGGGTAAGGCGATCGGTACGGCTTGTTCGATCCAGCAGCTGGCGATCGGCAATGTGTCTTCCAGATCTTCCAGCGGTCTGGGAATCACCATGACGGCATGAAGTTCGCCAATCCGTTCTGCCTCATGCATCCCCACTTCTATTGCCATAGCTACATTGGCAACCTGCCCCCGAATAATGGCGGTGCATAAGCCATCTCCCGTCACCTCGTAGGCAGCAAGCTGCACATCCGCAGACTTCAACATGGCATCGGCTGCGCCCACCATTGCCGGAAAACCGCGCGTTTCCAGCAGTCCGATCGCCATATTGCTTAGGAGGCTATGACCTTGCTCAGCCGCATACTTCGAGAGACGATTGCTGATGGGTAGCACCACCTCCAAGTTAGGCATGGGGCGGGCAACAATCGTCTTGGACACCAACTGCCCAAACTTCTCGGCAACGTCAGCCCCAGCCTCTACCGCCAGCCGAACATCCGAGATGTTGCCTCTAATGACCGCCGTGCAGAAGCCGCTACCCGTCTTTTCGTAGCCCACTAGCCGAACTGATGCCGATTTCAGCATCATATCTGCGGTGCCCACGATCGCAGGAAAGCTGCGGGTAGAAACCAGACCTAACGCACTGCCTTCTGGAATGGGCGATCGACTGAATGAATTCATGACAAATCCCGCTATTGCAGGCAACGTCAGCCTGTGTATCTCATCTCAGTATAGAGCTTCAGCCCAGGACACCATTCATGATCCTAATGCAGGTTTATCCTGATGTCGGTTCAGATGGCGGGATGATCAATTGCTCAGATGCCTGCCGATAGGGAAACATCGTCACCAGGATCTTTTCTAGATAGGTGCGCCCATAGATCGGCGGCTTGGGCGATGACCCATTCTGCACCGGATCGTTCTGAGTTGCGGCAGGCGGCTCGATAAATTCGCCGCCCTGCCCGTTCAAGTCAATCTGACGGCTCTCGTCTCCTATCAGAGAACCAGATGCGACGACTTGCTGTGGGGCGATCGACTGATTGAGAAGAGTGACCGCCGAGCCAATACAGGCATTTGCGCCGACCGTGACCTGACCCACAATCAGCACACCGCTCCCCAGCGTTACACCTGCTTCAATCATTAAGTTGCCCTGGTAGGCATGAAGAATCGCGCCAATGCCCACACAAACGCCCGCGCCGACCACAAGCCGACACCCTGGATCGGCTTGCAGCAAAACTCCTGACGCGATTGCCGCCGTCGGATGAATCGTAACATCGCCAGTCACAAAAAACTGCGAGTCATGAATCAAATGCGGTGCAGGCGATCGGATGGGGGGATTCATTACGCTCAATTCATCGTTGCCTCATAGCCTTCATAGCCTTTATAGCCTCAGCCTAAGGGCGTTGAATCATCAGCTCTAAAACCCGTCGCTTGGTCTTAGTATCTACTCCCACTAGACGAACGTATTTGCCGGAATTTTCGTTCACGCAGGACTCTAGAGCCGACAAAACATCGGTATCGCGACTGCTCTGAATGGGAGGGCAGGTCGTCCAAGAGCTAGTCTGAAAATGTCGCTTGTCCGCATGTTCAGCCGAAACTCGATACCCTTGAGACAGAAGTTGACGCACTTGGTTTACCACTTCGGCACTCAGCTTACCGGACGCTTGCTTGTGGCTGCCGTTATTAGCCGACTGGCTGCTGGGCTTGCTCGACGAGTAGCTGCTAGAAGCAGACGAGTGGCTGGGTGCGGTCGTTACTGTTTTGTCTGCTGGACGCTGAATAATCATTTCTGAAACGCGCTGCTTGGCTTTGGTATCGATACCAAAGAACCGAACATATTCTCCTGCATGTTCTATCAGGCAGCTTTCTAGAGCCGCGATCGCATCGCTCTCCCGATTGGCTCGAATCGGCGAACAGCTTGTCCAGGAACTTGTCTGGAAACGGCGCTTATCAGCATGTTCTGTGCCAATCAGATAGCCCTGAGCCACAAACTGACGGATCTTGGCGATCGCTTCACCGCTGAGCTTTGTATTAGTCGGAGCTGCCTGTCCACGGCTGAAACCACCGCTAAATCCACCGCCAGACCCACCGCTAGCCTTGACGCTGGGCGCTGGAGCCGCCGCACCACCTGGGCGCTGAACCATCATTTCTGAAACCCGACGCTTTGACTTGGTATCAATGCCAAATATGCGAACATATTCACCAGGATGCTCAGCTACGCAGATTTCCAGTGCGGAAAACACGTCAGCTTCACGATGGCTCTGAATGGGCGTACAGCCATACCAGGAGCTAGTTTGAAAATGGCGTTTGTCGGCGTGTTCTGAACCGATCTGGTAGCCCTGAGCAAGAAGCTGGCGAACCTGTGCGACAACGGCGGAATCAAGACGAGCAGTAGTTATCATGGGACTGTTTGAGATAGAAGAACTGGTTTTTCTGACAGAATCGGCGTTAACAGAATCGGCGGTGTAAACTTTTTCGAGCTGCTGACGAATGGGCGCAATCCCAGCAATGTCTTGATGATGCCCCGATCGCAGGGCTTGATTGGCTCCCACCATATGAGCCGCAAACTGAGCATCAGCTTCCTGCACAGGGGGTAAGCGATCGGCTTGCTCTTGTGAGGTGATAATCGACCCGGACGGCACAAATTTTCCGGCAGCAATTTCCACATCTTGAATCAGCGCATGCATCATAACAATGCAGCCATCGCCAATTCGGGCATTAATCACGGTCGATCGGAAGCCAATAAAACAGCCATCTCCCACAAAGGCTGGCCCATGAACCAGAGCCATATGGGTAATCGACGTGTTTTTGCCAATCCAGATCGAGTAGGGATGCTGATCATCCCCCAAAACTCTCCCTTGCCCCAGACCATGAATAACAACGCCATCCTGGAGATTGGTGCCCTCTCCAACATACAAAGACCCTCCTTCCTCTGCCCGCATAGAAACTCCGGGGGCAACCAGCACATTTGCGCCGATCGCCACATCGCCAGCGATGCTAGAGAAAGAATGGATGTGAGCGGTCTGATCGATTTTGGGTTGCATCAGACTATTGGGTGCTGAGGCGTATGGAGTATGTGAAGCAGCAGAGCCGCTGACAACCATAGGAATTTCTCCTAACTAAGTAGCAGCCTTAAACTGCCCCAAGACTTGAGCTGCCTCAAAAACAGAGTACAGCTTCAGGCTGCCATAAAAATTAGGGCTGCCATAAAAGTTAAAGTGCAGCTTGAAGCTGTCATATTTATAAAACGTTGCTGAGCGGACAAGGCTGCTGAGCAGCGAAGTATGTAGGAGGACTATAGGAAGGTGATGAGGCGATCGTTCCCGAATCGCCACACCTTCTACCGATCCTGGTCTCGCTTACTGTAGAGTCGCTGGTTTCCGATGCTTACCGTGTCAATAATGCCCACAATTAGCGCATCAAGTGGGCGCGCTTCGCTGCTGGAAGACTGACGTGCAGCGCTTCCTCGGCTCACCAAAACCCACTCATCCAGTCCAGCCCCTACACTATCTGCCGCGACCTCATACTCAGACAAAGGCAAGCCGCCTTCATCAAGAAACTGCACTAACAGAAACTTGACTCCGGTCAGGCTTTGCTCTTTGTGATTACTGACCACCGTGCCGCAAACTCTAGCAATTTGCATGAGAGCTAATAAGATCCTGCTGATTACGATCTTACGGGCGACCGATCGGACGGATACCGCTAACGCTCTCCCGGAATGCTTCAACTGCCTCGGTGTAACGGATAGGCAGGACATACTCCAAGTTTTCGTGAGGACGCGCAATGATGTGAGTAGACAAAATCTGTCCGCCGTTTACCCGCTTAACGTTTTCAATGCCAGCCGCGACTGAAGCTTGAACCTCAGACACATCGCCTCGCACGATCACGGTAACGCGACCGCTACCAATTTTTTCGTAGCCCACCAGGGTAACGCGAGCCGCTTTCACCATCGCGTCTGCTGCTTCCACTACTGCTGGGAAACCTAGGGTTTCAACCATTCCAACTGCAATTGCCATCGTACTTTCTCCCTTCCAGTGATTGCTTTAAACTTAATCGCGCTGAGAATTTCAGCGACTTCTAGCCATCAAACCGTTCTATCTAGGAACGGAACTGATCTACCGCTTCGGTGTAGCGAATTGGCAGCACATACTCTAGGTTCTCATGCGGACGCGCAATAATGTGAGTCGAAACCACTTCGCCACCATTCACTCGCTTTGCACACTCTACCCCAGCCGCAACAGAAGCCTGAACCTCGGACACGTCGCCCCGCACAATCACGGTGACGCGACCACTCCCAATTTTCTCGTAGCCCACTAGAGTGACACGAGCCGCTTTCACCATGGCGTCTGCCGCTTCGACTACCGCAGGGAATCCCCTGGTTTCAATCATTCCTACCGCAATTGGCATCGTCTATCTCCCGCAACAAATAGAAACTCTTAGTTAAATGCTGTCTAAAAACTTCGACGGAATAACCGATCGTTAAATCTTTGTTAAGGCATTTTCAGAATCCCCAGATCTAACAATACTAGGGTTGTTTAACGTTTGCAATATAAAACAAAATGATTGTAATTTATGTGAGTTATAAAATACGTTTATCTGTACGGATCATTTTTAGATAAAGTTCTGCAAGCCAGGTTGGCTAAATATTAGCCAACCTGGGTCGTGCTAGTATTTCGTTAATAAACTGTGAGATTTCCTTACTTCTCTCTCTTACTTTTCTCTCTAAGTATCTGGCTCTGTACGTATCTCAAAGAGGTCACGAGCTAGTCTGCGGAGCTACCCTCCACCCTCAGCCTACCTCCATCGCCTAGCCACTGCTCGGACTGGGTTGGCTTTTATAAGAAATAAATTCAATAAGAAATCTAAGACAAATTCATGATTGAGCTTTTCTCACAGACTAGCTGGTGGGTTCCCGTTTACGGCTTGATCGGCGCGGTCATCACTCTGCCCTGGTCAATTGGTCTAGTGCGTCGCACGGGATCTCGACCTGCGGCATATCTCAACGTGCTAATGACCGTTTTGGCGCTGATCCATAGCTCCATATTGCTATGGAGCGTTTGGGATTTGCCTCCAGAGCGATTGCTGATTCCCTGGCTCCACGCTCCTGGGTTTAACATTTGGCTGACCCTCGTGACTTCCAGAATTAGTGTCGGCGGCACGGTGATCATCGCAGGTCTGAGCCTGCTGGCTCAAGTTTTTGCCTTGGGCTACATGGAAAAAGATTGGGCATTGGCGCGTTTCTTTGGGCTGATGGGAGTCTTTGAGGCGGCGCTGAGCGGCATTCTCCTCAGCGATTCGCTGTTCTTTAGCTATGCACTACTGGAGATTTTGACCCTCTCTACCTACCTGCTGGTGGGCTTTTGGTACGCACAGCCTCTAGTCGTCACTGCGGCAAGAGACGCATTTCTTACTAAGCGAGTGGGCGATCTACTGCTGCTGATGGGCGTAGTCACGCTCTCGTCGGTTGCAGGCAGCCTGGACTTTACGCACCTCGCTATTTGGGCAGAAACGGCTCAGCTTTCGCCCCTAGTGGCAAACTTGATGTGTCTAGCCCTATTGGCAGGGCCAGTAGGTAAATGCGCTCAGTTTCCGCTGAATCTATGGCTGGATGAGGCAATGGAAGGCCCTAACCCAGCTTCGATCTTGCGAAACTCGGTGGTGGTTGCCTGCGGAGCCTATGTGCTGATTGCGCTTCAGCCTGTGTTGGCGCTCTCTCCGCTGGCGCTGACGACGCTGACGGTGCTGGGGGCGATGACAGCGATCGGGGCTTCTTTGGTGGCGATCGCCCAAATTGATATCAAACGTGCTCTATCTCACTCCACTAGCGCCTATTTAGGTCTGGTGTTTTTGGCGGTTGGGATGCAGCAAGATGAGATAGCGCTGCTGTTCCTTTTCGTTCATGGGTTAGCTAAAGCGCTGCTGTTCATGAGTACCGGGTCAATTATTTTGACCACCAGCACTCAAGACTTAACTGAAATGGGCGGACTTGCCTCTCGGATGCCCGCAACTACGGCAGCCTACGTTGTCGGTGCGTTTGCCTCCATTGGGCTGCTGCCGTTGGGCAACTTTATGGCAATGGTGGAGTGGGCAGAGGCTGCCTGGATCTCAGCGCCTTGGTTACTGGGTGTGCTGATTACAGTCAATAGCCTGACGGCTTTTAACTTGGTGCGAGTCTTTGGGCTAGTGTTTTGGGGAGAGCCAAAGGTTAAGACGCGCCGTGCCCCAGAGGTAGGCTGGCTGATGGCGGTGCCTATGGTGACATTGACCATCTTTAACTTACTGACCCCGTTTATTCTGCAAAAGTTTTATATCTTGCCCACTTGGGATGATTCAAACCTTAGTCTGGTGGTAGTACTGGTGCTTTCTAGTCTGTTGGGCTGCGGTTTAGGCGGATGGCTCTACCTCAGCCCTCAGCGACCCAAGCTGGCTGGCGCAGTTGCGGCTCCGTTACGCGAAGTATTTGCCGATGATTTCAAGATGAACCGTCTCTATCAGCTCAGCGTTGTATTTGCAGTCTTGCTAGGATCTCGTATGGCGGCGTGGTTCGATCGCTACATTGTGGATGGTCTGGTCAACTTTGTGGGTGTCGCCTCAATTTTTGGCGGCGAAACGCTGAAGTACACGATCTCTGGTCAGTCGCGGCATTATTTGCTGACGGTGTTTATCGGCATTCTGCTATCCATTACGGTCTTGAGCTGGACGTTTTGGGAGTGGTCGCCCGATCTCCATTCCTTGGCAATTAGAGTTCAGCCCTAGATCTGGTTTGCTCTGGAGCTGTTTTTTGGGCGATCGGCGGTGACGTAAACAAGTTTAGTCATAAGGACAGGAGCCGTAGGTTAGGAATGCTGAGTGTTTTAGTTTGGGTTCCCATTGTTGGCGCGATTTTAATTGCGGTATTGCCTGAGTCTGGAGTGCAGACCCGATCGCGGCAGGTGGCGCTGGCGATCGCGGGTCTCACCTTGCTTTGGACGGCTTACCTGTTGATTCAGTTTGATGTCACTGAACCGGGCTGGCAGTTTCAAGAGTCGCTGCCCTGGATTGAGAATCTAGGGCTTGCCTATCAGATGGGCATTGATGGTCTTTCCCTGCCGCTGCTGCTGCTGAACAGCTTGTTGACGGCGATCGCCATTTTTTGCACCGATTTGAATATCAACCGTCCGCGACTCTACTACAGTCTGATGCTGGTGTTGAGTAGCGCGGTGGCAGGAGCGTTTTTGGCGCAGAATCTGCTGCTATTTTTCCTGTTCTATGAGATTGAGCTGATTCCGCTGTATCTAGTGATTGCGATCTGGGGCGGGGCGCGGCGCGGCTATGCGGCTACAAAATTTTTGATCTACACAGCAGCTTCAGGTGTGCTGATCTTGGTGGCTTTCTTTGGGCTAGCGCTGGTTAGCGGTCTTTCTAGCTTTGACTATGAGGCGTTGCGATCGCACACGCTTCCCCTTTCGACTCAACTTGTCTTGCTGATAACGCTGCTGATCGGCTTTGGCATTAAAATCCCGATCGTTCCTTTCCACACCTGGCTACCCGATGCCCACGTCGAAGCGCCAACCCCCGTTTCCGTTCTGCTGGCAGGGGTCTTGCTGAAGCTGGGAACCTACGGCTTGCTCAGGTTTGGTCTGGGGCTGTTTCCTGAAGCATGGAACATCATTTCGCCGGGATTGGCGGCGATCGCTGTAGTCGGCGTCCTGTATGGCTCTTTGGCGGCGATCGCGCAGACCGACATGAAAAAAATTGTTGCCTACAGTTCGGTTGGGCACATGGGATACATCATTTTAGCGAGCGCTACTGCTACACCCTTGAGTCTGGTGGCAACGATCGCGCAAATGGTCAGCCATGGTTTGATTTCGGCAATGCTGTTTTTGCTGGTGGGCGTGGTCTACTCCAAGACGGGAACTCGCGATATTAATGTGCTGCGCGGCTTGCTTAGCCCAGAACGCGGCTTGCCTTTGGTCGGCAGCATGATGGTGATCGCAACGATGGCGAGTGCTGGAATTCCGGGCATGGTGGGCTTTATTGCCGAATTTTTAGTCTACCGCAGCAGTTTTCCAGTCTTTCCGGTACAGACGTTGCTGTGCATGATCGGCACAGGGCTAACCGCCGTCTATTTCTTGATGCTGGTCAATCGCGTGTTCTTTGGTCGCTTGCCCGAAAGTTTGTCCAACCTCCCTAGGGTCAAATGGCGCGATCGCATTCCGGCTGGGATCATTGCTGCCCTCGTCATCCTTTTAGGCATTCAACCCAACTGGATGCTGCGCTGGAGCGAACAAACGGCTACGGCAATGGGGATGAACAGCGAGGAGCGCGTAGCCGAAATGAAGCGGATGGAGGCTGCCCATGAAATTGCAGAGGGCGAAATGACACAGCGTTTAGAAAAAGCTATCGAAGCCCCCGAAGTGAAAGTTTCGGTATCCCAAGATCGATCGCATTCTTGAAGTAATCTGAAATAATTGAGGGGCAATCTGCGGCTGAGCTGGAATCCAGCATCAGTCGGGTACATTGCTATAGGTTGTTATACTGAGATCGCGCCATACCTGGCTTTAAAAGCCTTTACTTTGAGTCTATGCAGCCCACCGACCCTAGCAAATTCACCGAAAAAGCCTGGGAGGCGATCGTCAAATCCCAGGATGTTGCCCGTCGTTTTCGGCACCAGCAGCTAGAGGTCGAACATCTGGCGATCGCGACCCTCGAACTAGAAGGGACGGTGAATGCCATGCTGACTAAGGCGGGAGCAGATCCGGTAAAGCTGAAGCAGCAGATGGAAGCCTTTGCTCAGCGTCAGCCCAGGGTTGCTGCCGATGGACAGCTTTATCTGGGACAAGGGCTAGACACCCTGCTAGACAATGCCGAAGCCTCCCGCAAGTTTTTTCAGGATGACTTTATCTCTGTCGAGCATTTGTTGATTGGGCTTGCCGAGGACGATCGCGTGGGTCGTCGTCTGTTCCGCAGTTTGGGCGTGGAGCCTAAGCAGCTTGAAACCGCCATTAAAGCCATTCGGGGTAGCCAAAAAGTTAAGGATCAGGCTCCAGAATCTAGCTATGCGGCGTTAGAAAAGTATGGACGCGACTTAACCGAGCAGGCAAGAGCCGGAAAACTCGATCCGGTGATCGGTCGAGATGAAGAAATTCGGCGGGTGGTGCAGGTGCTATCTCGCCGCACCAAAAACAATCCTGTGTTGATTGGGGAACCGGGCGTGGGCAAAACGGCGATCGCTGAAGCCTTGGCGCAGCGGATTGTTAACGGCGACGTGCCAGAATCTCTAAAAGGAAGGCAGTTAATTAGCCTGGATATGGGGGCTTTAATCGCTGGAGCCAAATATCGCGGCGAATTTGAGGAGCGGCTACGAGCCGTTTTGCGAGAAGTCACGGGTTCTGGCGGACAAATTGTGCTGTTCATCGACGAGCTGCATACCGTCATGGGTGCCGGGGCGGCTCAGGGAACGATGGATGCAAGCAACTTGCTAAAGCCGATGCTGGCACGAGGCGAACTGCGCTGCATTGGCGCGACAACTCTGGATGAGTATCGCAAGTACATTGAAAAAGATGCGGCGTTAGAACGTCGATTTCAGCAGGTTTATGTGGATCAGCCTTCGGTAGAAGACACGATCTCAATTCTGCGGGGACTCAAGGAGAAGTACGCCACCCACCACGGCGTCAAGATTTCGGATTCGGCATTGGTTGCCGCCGCCACCCTATCCGATCGCTACATCAGCGATCGCTTTTTGCCCGATAAGGCGATCGACTTGGTGGACGAAGCTGCCGCCAAGCTGAACATGGAAAACACCTCTAAGCCCGCAGAGCTGGAAACCATTGAGCGTCGCTTGCGCCAGCTCAAGATGGAGAAGCTGTCTTTAGAAGGAGAAGGGCAGCCTGCTGTGGCGATCGGAGCCTATCAAGGATCGAGAGAGCGGCTGGAGAAAATAGATCAAGAAATCAGTGATCTAGAACAACAAGAGGGTGACTTTAACTTGCAGTGGGGGTCTGAAAAACAGCTGCTAGATGCTATTAATGCCCTCAAAGAAGAAGAGGAGCAACTGCGTCGTCAAATTGACAAAGCTGAGCGAGGATATGATCTGAACACAGCCGCCCAGCTCAAGTACGGCAGGCTAGAAGCCGTTCATCGTGACCTGGAAGAAAAAGAAGCCAGCTTGGTAGAAATACAAAAGCAAAGCCGATCGCTGTTGCGAGAGCAGGTGACAGATGCTGATATTGCCGATATTGTCGCCAAATGGACAGGCATTCCGGTAACGCGATTAATGGAATCCGAGCGCCAAAAGCTATTGCAAATGGAGCGTTATTTGCACCAGCGCGTCATCGGTCAGCAGGAGGCTGTAGAAGCAGTTTCAGCCGCGATCCGACGCGCCCGTGCAGGTATGAAAGATCTGGGTCGTCCGATCGGCTCCTTCATGTTTTTAGGTCCGACAGGTGTGGGGAAAACCGAGCTGGCGAGAGCGTTGGCAGAATGCCTGTTTGACACTGACGCGGCTCTGGTGCGGCTAGATATGTCGGAGTATATGGAGAAAAACTCCGTGGCGCGGTTAATCGGCGCACCGCCGGGGTATGTCGGCTATGAAGAAGGCGGTCAGCTTTCTGATGCGATTCGGCAGCATCCTTATTCTGTGCTGTTGCTAGATGAAGTCGAGAAAGCTCATCCAGACGTGTTTAATATCCTGCTGCAACTGCTGGATGACGGACGCATTACCGACTCCCAGGGACGCACTGCGGATTGCCGCAATACCATTGTGGTGATGACGAGCAACATCGGCAGCGAACATATTTTAGATGTGTCAGGGGATGAGGCAAAGTACGAAGAGATCCAAAAGCGGGTAATGAATGCTTTGCGATCGCATTTCCGTCCCGAATTCCTCAACCGTGTAGACGACATCATCCTCTTCCACCCCCTCAGCATTCAGCAATTGCGCCAAATTGTGAGCATTCAGCTTCGGCGCGTACATCGTCTGCTGGATGACCAAAAAATTGGACTAGAGCTGACGGTTGCTGCGCAAAACTTCATTGCAGACGTAGGCTATGACCCCGTATATGGGGCACGTCCGCTGAAGCGCGCCATCCAGAAGCTGATCGAAAACCCGATCGCCACCAAGATATTAGAAAACGCCTTTGTTGAAGGTGACATCATCCAAATTGAAGTGGTTGATCACAAGCTAACGTTCGTCAAAAAATCGCCTGTTGTGGGCAATGCACCTGCGATCGTTCCTCAAGCTTTGGCGGCTGAAAACTAAAAGAACACTTTGCGCTGAACACTTTGCACTACGGTAAAGCCATCGAGGTCGCATAGGAGAAAGCCATGCAAACTCAGCCAAGCTATCACAAGCCTGAAGAATCTGTCCCTGAAGAACCGACCTTGGCGGAGTCTGCGCTCAAACGCTACACGCCCGAAGAATATTTACGGCTGGAGGAAACTGCGGAATTTCGCAGCGAGTATCGAGATGGAGAAATTACGCCCATGACGGGAGGTTCAATTAACCATAATCGTATTGTGGGCAGCATCTATGCTTATTTAAAGTTTGCGCTACGCGGTAAAAATTTGGAGGCCTTCACAAGCGATTTGCGTCTCTGGATTCCGACCTATCAGCTCTATACCTATCCGGATGTCATGGTGATTCAGGGCGAGCCTGTCTTTCAAGCCAAAAGAACTGACACGGTCATGAACCCTTGTCTAATTGTAGAAGTGCTGTCAAAATCAACTCAAACCTACGATCGCACCCGCAAGTTTAAGTTCTACCGATCGATCGCTGCACTTCAGGAATATGTGCTGGTTGATCAATATGCGATCGAGATTGAGCATTATACTCGGCTAGAAGATAATTCTTGGCGGCTGCGGGACTATGGAGCTGATACACAGAGCCTTACACTTTCCTCAGTGGAGCTGGAGATCGCGATCGCCGATCTCTACGAAGGCGTGAATTTTGACCTTCAAGACCCTGAAGCCGCACCTTCTGAAGCACAAGCTGAAGAACAAGCAGCAACTTGAGCAACGTCTCTACTCGTTCCGAACCTCAATCAAGTTGCAAGTCGTACTCATAACGAGTATGATTAATTGAGTGAAGGATTCACAAGGAGACTCAGAGCAATGACCGCTACTCTACAAAACCCGACTGCCAGCATTGTTAGCACCCTTAACCGCGAACAAGCCAACGCCTTAGTTGCGTACCTTAACTATAAAAAATATCACTGGCTGACTTTTGGCCCCTTATTCCGCGATCTGCACCTGCTGTTTGAAGAGCAAGGCGGCGAAGTCTTTGCCATGGTAGACGAGCTAGCCGAACGTAGCCTGATGCTAGATGGCAAACCCATCGCTGACCCGGCTGACTACCTGCGGACGGCAACAGTTACTCCCTCAACAGGCGAGCTGGCAGTGCGCGATATGGTGGCAGAAGCGATCGCTACCCACGAGCTGATCATTAGCGAAATGCATGAAGATGCGGCGATCGCCAATGACGCAGGGGATATTGGCACGGCTGACCTGTACACGCGCTTGGTGCAAGTTCATCAAAAGCACCGCTGGTTTTTGAAAGAGCTACTCAGAAAAGGGGACAACCTCGTGTCTTAGTTGGATACAGGGTAGCCCTTGAGAGGTGAGGATTTTTAGTGGCGTGGGCAAAGCCCACGCCATTAAAAATCCTCACCTAAGTACCACTACCAGACACAGTTAGAGCGACATAGTTTTTGAGAGAAATACGCTGCACACCTTTCAAAAAGTAAGCGTTGCTGATGTACCTGTAGCTTGGACATTCCGCCCACACTACAGGTACATTTTTATTCAGAAATTTCCTAGATCACGCGATGTGCGACTCTTTTTCTAAGGCTCTTGATCTATGTGGGACAGGCATCTTGCCCGTCCGAATCTGGGGAGGCAAGATGCCCATCTACAAGACTTTCAGACCAAGTTGGACGTCGCGTTAGATCCTTATTTCACAGTGCCGTCTGGCATTGTTGTATTTGACAAAGTAGCATTGCCTAAGTCAACCCCAAACAGATTAGCTCCTTTGAGTTTTGCCCCTGTTAGATCCGCGCCGTCGAGATTTGCGTCACTGAGATCCACGCCACTGAGATCAGCATTGCGTAGATTTACGCCGCTGAGGTCGGCTCCCTTGAGGCTGGCGCTCTTGAGGTTGGCGAAAGATAAATCGGCACTGCTTAAATCCGCGCCGATAAGTTTGGCGTTGCTGAGATTGGCAAACGAGAGATCGGTCTGGCTCAGGTCGGCATTGCTGAAGTCGGCTGCCGTCAGATTGGCGAGGGATAAGTCGCCGCCTTTGAGATCGGCACTATTAAAATTGGCATTGCTCAGGTTAGCAAAGAACAGCTTGGCATCTCCCAAACTGGCTCGGAAAAACTCGGCACCGCTTAAGTTAGCAAATGACAGATCCGCACGATTGAGCGTTGCCCGAAATAGTTTGGTGCCGCTAAGGTTGGCGCGGCTGAGATTGGCATCGCGCAAGTCAGCATCGCGCAGGTCAAGATTGCTCAGCGTCACGCGACTTAGGTCGGCGCTGCTCAAGTCGGCACCTACGAGAGAAATCACCGGAGTTTTGCTGTCAATCAAATAAGACTCTGCTAAAAACTTGAGCAGAGCCGCTTTCCGCTGGCTGTCTAATTGTTCGAGCGTGGCGATCGTCTCTTGCTTTGCCTGAGTCCGAATGTCACTGCCTTCTAAAGATGTTTTCAAATCCCGATTTACAACGAAAGCATGAATCTTGTCCTGATAGTCTGCTAATAGTTCTTGCTGCGATCGCCTTACTGCTGGCTGCGGATTAGAGCGCCTCATCCGGGTCGGTTCATCTGCTATGTACGTCGGCTCAGAGGCATACAGGTCACTGTCAACTGCTTCTGGCACAGTTGCACCAGAGGTATCATCTATATTGGAAGCATCCATATTGGAAGCATCCGTTGCACTGGTGGCATCAGGATTGACGCTAGAGTCGCCGCCCACAGCGCCATCCACAGCGCCATCCACAGCGCCATCCACCAGATCAGAGCTGACAGGTGTCTCGATCGCAGTAGGGATAGGGGGGCGATCGATATAGACAGGCTCATCGGCAATCTGTATCGCCTCTATGGGTCTAGAAGGGTTCTGCTGAGATTGACCCGGTGGCAGGGGAGAGCGATCGTCCTGTATTGATTCGGATGAGAGCGTTTTGGCGATCGAAACTCCCTGAGACTGCACCAAAAGCAGGGAAACGACCAGCAGTTTTAGGGAGGGCCACCAAGTTTGCTTCAATTTTTCTCTAGACATGTTGAATAGCCGGGATGGGAGGAGAATGGGTAGTGCTGGCATCAAGTAACTCTTTTAATCATTACCTGATGAGAAATTAGAGATAAGTAAATGAGACATAGTTGAGAACTACGTCATTATTATTTTTAAATAGAGGTACGATCGATTCAGGATTACATCCGGATGAATGATCAAAGTTAATGACGGTCATTCGCTTAATTTAGCTCCCGCTGTCCTGGCTTAATTTTGTGAATTTATAGCTGTCGCCAGTTTGCTTAGGACATTTTGGGTGGGGCGCTTCGCGCCCCACCCAAAATGTCCCCGTCCTCACCCCTTTGGCGGTTACCATAGCAATCATTACGAAGTTCTAGCTGCAAAAGCGCTACACCGGAGAAGTCGATCCCTTGCTCGATTTCCTCTAACGAATTTCCCCAACGCATCGCTTTTAACCATTTGATGAGTAAAAACTCCCCTCGTCGATCGCCACGTTCACGCCCTTCACGTCCTGCAAAAAAGGTGTCTCGCTGGCTTGCCAAAGCGATGTCTTCATTGCGGAACAGAGTCAGAGGCATACTGCAATGGCTGCGTCCCCACCAGCCCATGGGCGTAGGGCTACTATTACTTTGGGTGATTGGCTCTCTGCTGGTGATTCGAGTGCTTTCAGGAGAATTTCAGACAGGTCAGAGTCAGACGGGTGATCGCTCCCAGTTTGAATCTGCTTTTCAATGGGTTTCTCAAATAGGGGCTTCTGATACTGATGCGCGAGCTAGCAAGTTTGGGATCAACCAAATGACTTATAACCGCTGGCGGCGATCGCAAAATCAGCCTTATCGGAATGTGAGTGAAATCAGCGAAGGTGAAGCCAAAAGACTCTACCAGACTTACTGGCAGCAAGAACATTGTGGCAGCTACGCGGCTCCGCTAGATGCTACCTGCCTCGATACGATGGTTAGTTTCGGTATGAGCGGCTCCCGTTCAACGACGGAAAGATTCTTTTCAAACCTGCCTACTGATCCTCAGGCAGCGGCGATCGCGGTTCTCAATCGCCGTATAGATTATCGTCAGCAGCTCGGCACAAGATATGGAGACCAGTCACCTAACTCCCAAACGCCACTTCGCGGTCAGTATCCGCATTCTGCGGGGCAATCTCAAGGGCGACAATCTCAAGGGCAGCTCCCACGATCGCTCCAGACTGGAGTTGCACAAGGATTGAGGCGTGATCAAGAGCTGCTTGCCCAAGTCGAAGCCTACCGTTCGCCTCAGCCCTCTGGTTCTCTATGGGCAGCCGGATCAACTTTTTTGCAGCGGCTAATTTTTCCCTCTGGCACTTCATCCAGTTCACCATCGCCACAACTGCTTTCATCTGACCAAATTCGCGCTAACGCAGAACCCTTCACTGTTGAAGTCTGGATTACCCTAGAAGACGGCACTTCTGCACCCGCCACTGGCATTGTGGTTGCTGACGGATTGATTCTCACCAATGCCCATGTGGTTGAGGGTAATCCGCGACCTACCATCCACACGCGCGATCGGCTGCAAAATGAGCAAACCTACAGCGGACAGGTCATTGCAGACGATCGCAGCGTCGATATGGCGCTCATCCAGATCTCTGCCAGGGGATTGCCGATCGCCCCTTTAGCGGACAGCACGGCTCAGGTGAAAGTGGGAGACACTGTATATGCGTTAGGTTCTCCAGTGGGCTTTCATTGGAAGTTAACCACGGCAAAAGTGATTGAAGTGCAGAGTCAATGCGGTCTTCCAGGATTGAAGTGTATTCGGATGCCGCGAAATTTCTTGCACCCCGGCAACAGCGGCGGCCCCCTGCTTGACGCAACTGGAATGGTGATTGGCATCAACCGAGCCGTACAGGGCAGTACAGGCGAGGGAGTCAGCATTCCTGTTGAAGAAATTAAGCGCTTTCTACAGGAGGAAGGACTGCGATCGGCAGCACATAAGCCTGATCTCTCCAACCTGACTTAACGCCATACCCTTTTGCCTTCCCGCATTTATTGTTGTGCGCTTACACGCGTTGGCTATACGCCGGGTCTAATCACAAAATCGTCAAACCAGGCATGTTCAGCAGAACCTTCGCTAGGCTGATCGCTCTCTGCAAATAGCCCTACCTTGACGGGACCTTCAGGCAAATTGCAGGAAGTCTCAAAATGACGTATCCAGGGCGTTTTTTCGTTCTCACGAATTTCAGAAAGTAATCTGCCCTTACTGTAGGTCAGCCTAAACTCTACTTGGGTTTTGGGATGCCAAGGCAAATCAATTAAGTCCTCTGGTGTTCTGGAGTCTACGCCGTCAGTTTCCTTTAGGAGAACCACAACAATCTGCTGCATGATATTGAACTCAATAACGACTTTGCAATAATTATCGAGGTCATTAAACAGCAGAATGCCTGCCTGCCCAAAAGCCTTTTCGTTATAAAAACCGACTTTGCACTGCACCTGAAACCCTTCTGTAAGTCGGTACCCTACCCGATAGAGAATAGGGACAGGAGTTTGTCCGTGATAGGTGTCGGGAGTGCGGTAGAATCCGTGACCTTGATAGCGGCGCATGTCTAAGCGCCCCTCCAAAAGCTTCCAATCAGATGGAGACTCATTTACCCAGTAATATCCGGGCTTCAAAGTTGATCCCTCAAAACCATCGGTGAATATTTCATCAGGTTGAGATATCTGAGTAGATGGAGAGCTTTGAGTAAATTGAGATATCTGAGTAGGCTGAGAGCTTTGAGTAGGCTGAGATATTTGAGTAGGCTGAGACACTCTAGAAGAACGCGCGTTTACAAGAGTAACAGCCTGCACGGTTCCAAAGGCAGTTGCCATTAAGACAAACTCTCGTCTTCCTATCATTGCCATAATACTTTTCCTCCGCTGTTAGATTCCATCATCCACCTACAGATTTTTCGGCAGCTTCCGTAAAACCCGTCAGATCTGAGTTTAGGTCTGGGCTATGGGCGAAACTGCTCTCAAAAATTACCTAAATCTTCATCAGGATGCACTCTGGAATACAGCCATTGATCCCAGTCACGGAAGCCAGGATTTTTAACTGAACGTAGATATATTGCCTCAGGCTTTTCTATATTAATCCACTCTATTTAGCTTCCATCTCTACCTTAAGACGGTGGCGCTTGGAAAGCCTTCCTGAAAGTTGAGACAAACAGCTAACTGAGTCTTTCTCTAATTTGTCCGGGTCTACCCCATAGTACGCGCTCCTGCTTATAGATCACCATTCCGGGCTTTGCGCCCTTGGGCTTGTAGACAAGCTTGGGTTCTGTATAGACCACCGGAGCCTGATCGCCTTGGCGCGCCCGACTGTAGTAAGCCGCCAAGTCTGCCGCGCACTGTAGATCGATCGCATCGGCAACGGCTCCAGGCTCTAGGCGCAGCAGCACATGGCTTCCAGGAATCTCTTGAGTGTGGAACCAAAGATCGTAATCTCCGGCGACGCGGAACGTCAGCTGATCGTTCTGACGGTTGTTGCGACCAATCAACACCTCGAAACCATTGGGAGTGCGATCGCGCAAAAAGTTCGTCGTTTCAGCCGCACCCGTATTCCGGTAGCGCTGCTCAGGATCATCCATGTAGCTTTGCTGAATCAGCTCCTCGCGGATTTCTGCCAGAGACACCAGATCTTCGGGATTGATGTACTGATCAAACTGAGCGATCGCCACCTCAATTTGCTCCAGGTAATGAATCTCAGCCTGAACTTCCGCTAACAGCGGCTCTAGGGCAAGGCGCGATCGCTTTAGCTTTTGGTGCCGCTTGTAGAACGCCTGAGCATTCTGTACGGCGTTCTTTTCAGGATTGAGCGGAATCTGGACAGGCTGCTCGGTGGTAAAGTCAGTCAGAGTAATTTGCTTCATTCCGGGCTGCCATTCATGCAGGTAGGCCATCAGCAAATCAGCCTGTTCGCGGTACTGGTCGGCATTGTCTGACTGTTGTAGCCGCGACTGAAAATCTTTTGCCTTCACGTACAGCTTTTTCAGAATATTGCTCAACTTTTGGCTAATTTGGTGCCGCAACTGAGAAAAGTCCTGCTGGTTTAGCTCATCGGTATAGTAGCGATTTAATAGCGCCTGCACCGTTTTCTCAGGTCGCTCTATGCCCCAACCCATGACCGTGTAACCTGACGATCGCCATCCCGGCTGAAACTGCTCCTGCTCTAGTCCGTTCAGCCAGGTTTGCCAGCCCTGAAAGAGCTGCTGCCAATCCAGTGCCGTCAGCGTTTCGGTAGACTGCTCAGGGTCTAGCCCTGCCGCGTCAATCATCGACAGCACCAGCGCCGAACTTAACCCGCGATAGCATTTAATCAAATTTCGTCGCAGCGATCCCGGAATCAGGCTCAACCGCTCTTGCCAGCGCGATTGAGATTCCGTTAACGTCGGCACAGCATCCGTTAGCGCCGGGGGAAATTCGTAGGGCTGACCAGTTTGGATGGGTCGGACTCTGGACTGCTGAGCGCTGACCTGATGCGCCGCCGTCACAATTAGATCCTCTTGATTGGTCAAAATTACGTTGCTGTAGTTGCCCATGATTTCGACATAGAGATGCCAGAGGGCGCTATCTCCGGGGCGGCGGGCGAACTGCAAGTCTATCACCCGCTCCCAGGGAGAGAGGGGAACGATCGCCACCAGTGCCAAACTGCCCAACTGATGCCGTAACTGCTGGCTAAAGGTAAAGGTATCGGGTAGCCGAGGCGGCGGGTCACCCATACAGACGCGAGCCGCCTGGGGATGCCAGGAGAGGGTGAGCCAACCCCGCTGATCTAGGGTGCGGAGCGCTAGGGCGATCGTGTGGCGATCGATCTGATACACCTGCTCCAGCCGAGCCGGAAGCCAATCGGCTCTGAGTTCGGCACAGGCAGCCATTAAGGTTGTAAAGTCTACAGGTTGCACAGAGGATGAGAGAGATAAAGAGTATTGCGGGAAAAGTGATTTAAGCGCTCAAAACCCTAAATTTTTGATGAAGCATTTCATCATTTAAGTCAAGAGTTTTAAGGAATTGAGAGGTTTAAGTTCTGAACTTTCTAAATTTAAGTTGAGTACAGTACCTTAAGATTCAGGGTGTAACCGCCAAACTTTCTAAAAATTGAGAATATTTCTGTCTTTGGATAGAGTGATGTGGTTGTAGGTCAATATTTTTCCCGATAACATAAAAAGGCAACAAGGTTCCTGATCGGCTACGAAAACGGGTTACTTATGGATATTAAGCTCATAAACATTGGATTTGGCAACATTGTGTCTGCCAGTCGGGTCATTGCAATCGTAAGCCCAGAGTCAGCTCCGATCAAACGAATCATTACAGATGCTCGTGAACGCAATCAGCTCATTGATGCGACCTATGGTCGTCGGACGCGAGCCGTCATCATTACAGATTCAGGACATGTTGTGCTCTCGGCCATTCAACCTGAAACAGTTGCAAATCGCTTTGTGGTCAGTAAAGATATGGCAGGAGAAGATAAGTAGCTCGGTTCAATAAAATCGATATCTTGCAAAGTCAACAGTGTTTTGTAGAATCAACAGAGTATACTGAACTACATTTGGCGATCGCACAACGGTACAGATATGGCTAAAGGTAGACTAATTGTACTGACTGGACCCAGCGGTGTCGGCAAAGGTACGTTGCTGCAATCCCTGTTTGCGCGTCATCCAGAACTGTACTTATCCACTTCTGTGACCACCCGTGCGCCTCGTCCGGGGGAGATCCACGGACAGCACTACTACTTTGTCACGCGTACCGAGTTTGAACGCATGGTGGCAGAGGGCGACCTACTGGAGTGGGCAGAGTTTGCCGGAAACTGCTACGGTACGCCTCGCCGCCCCGTAGAGGAGCAAATTCAGCAAGGGCGATGGGTTGTCCTAGAACTTGAGCTTCAAGGCGCTAGACAAATTCACAAAAGCTTTCCAGAGGCGCTGCGTGTTTTCATTATGCCGCCTTCGCTGACCGAGCTGGAGCAGCGCCTACGCAACCGAGGGCAGGATACTGAAGAGGCGATCGTCCGTCGTTTGAAAACTGCTAGAGCTGAAATAGCAGCCGTTGACGAGTTCGATTTTCAGGTCGTTAACGATGATTTAGACAAAGCGCTACACCGCATTGAACAAGCTTTGTTTATGCCGATCGCCAGCGGTGCGTAAATAAAGCTTGCAGCAGAAGCTCATCAAGCAAATTGGGGCGATCGCTCCTCTCTTAAACTACCCTGCTGTCAGGCAGAGCCGAAAGCTTGGGAAGGGTGAGCGATCGCACTCTGCAACAAAGATTACTGGGATAAATCTATGCAAAGTTGAAAATTGGGAGAGGGTGGGAGCGATCGCACGATTAGCAATTAAGCA
Organism: Drouetiella hepatica Uher 2000/2452; assembly: GCA_019359505.1. GTDB lineage: Bacteria > Cyanobacteriota > Cyanobacteriia > Elainellales > Elainellaceae > Drouetiella > Drouetiella hepatica. Next base: position 25,784 of record JAHHHD010000003.1, read on the forward strand.
CACAGGCGCAGTTCTCTCTGACAAGAATTGATAAACTGTTGATCGGAACTCTGAGGTCAAAGACCTATGCTCAAGAACTCTTCAACGATTAGCATCTCTTCTGAAATAATGGGCGGCACTCCGGTTTTTGCTGGCACTAGGGTTCCTGTGCAGACGCTTCTGGATTATCTTAAAGCTGGAGAATCGATCGACGATTTTTTAGATGGATTTCCAACGGTGGCTAGGGAGAAAGTGATCACCTTTCTAGAGGAAGTAGGAAAACGGTTCATTAGCGTAGCATAAAATAGTGGAATGACATGAAGCTATTGTTGAGATGATTTTACTATGGTTCAAACCACAGAGCACCTTTATATCGTCAGAGATGAGCAGATTCTAGGCAGTGAACCAATTATTAAAGGAACGCGTACACCTGTTAGGGCAATTGTTGAGACTTGGCGCATGGGAATTGCCCCTGAAGAGATTTCAAAGGGATTACCCCACCTCACCCTTGCACAAATATTCAATGCGTTGAGTTATTACAGCGATCATCAAGATGAGATTAACGCTTATATTGAGCGAAACCGCATCCCCGATGACTTAATTGATCCATTAGTGATCGATCTATGAGTAGCCTATTTATTCGTCTGTATCTGGACGAAGATGTCAATGTATTGGTGGCAGATTTACTGAATGCGAAAGGATTTGATGCTTTAACCGTAAGAGATGCGGAGCAACTTCAGGCAAGTGATGAAGAGCAACTTGCCTACGCAGTCAATCAACAAAGGGCATTTGTTACCCACAACCGTAGTGATTTTGAAGAACTTATCCAGACTTATTTTGATGCAGAACGAAAGCACTATGGCGTAATTTTAGCTGTCCGTCGTTCGCCTCAAATAATTGCACAGCGATTATTGGCAATTTTGAACCAAGTCACAGCAGATGAGATGGAAAATCAGGTTCGATATATCTAATTATTCAGTTAGACGGCTTGCTTTTGGGTTTCCAAGTGCGAAGTTGAAAACCTGGATGGGCGATCGCGCTCTGCAACAAAAATCACTGGGATGAATTTATGCAAAGTTGGAGAGGGGGCGATCGCTCCTCTCTTAAACTAATCTGCTGTCAGGCAGAGCCGGAAGCTTGGGAAGGGTGGGCAATCGCGCTCTGCAACAATCACTGGGATAAATTCATGCAGGGAGATTGAAGGAACGATCGCCCTACAACCTTAAAATTAAGCTTCGTTGACGACATCCAAAATCTTGTTGTACAAGGCTGTGGACACTCTAAATTCTGATGTTGCAATCAGGGCATCCATCAAGGGTCTAACGGCAACAATTAGATTTTTCCCCTTTGCCTCAATTAGGATACCTAATAATCCAGTAATCCTAATGCCTAAGCGATCGGCTTCTGCTCTGCCACGACGCTCATCAATCAAGAGCAGATCTGCATCAAGCTCTAGGGCAAGAGCGATCGCCTCAGACTCTCCAGGATCTAGCTTCACCTCGTCTTGAAGACGTTCAACGATTTCGCGGCTAATCACCTGTCTGACTTCAACCCAAGGAACTGTCTGAATTTCGAGAGTTCCCGGAACAGGAGGATCGATATCAGCAAGTTCTCGATAGACTGCTTCAGGAATTGTGACTTGATCGTAAAGCTGGGGCAAAAGTTGTAGGTAGTGAATTGCCGCTAAATTTGTGATGGCTGACGTATCGCTAACAACAGTCACAATCGTCCCAATTCACGTAAGTTTTTCAGATCTAGGTTAAAGTCTTCGACATCATAGGGGTAAAGTGGAATGCTGCGCTGCTTTAGAAGCTGACGAAAGGTGTTAGGGGGCATCTCTGCTAACTGACTGGCATAGCCTAGCGTCAGACGACCTGTTTCAAACAGGTGCAGTGCAATTTCTTGGCGAAACTCGCTTGGGGTGAGGTGAGATGCTTGCAGGATTTCGTCCGAGATTACGACACTCATAACAGGGTTACCTTGCCAATAATGCTTTCAGAGTAACCCAAAACCCTCTAGCCTGACAGAGATCCAGCGATCGCGCTCTGCAACAAAAATCACTGAGATGAATCTATGCAAAATTGGAGGGTGGGGCGATCGTTCCTCTGTAAACCACAACTTGGCGTGGAATCTTGGAGGTAATCGAAGAAGTCAGCTAACGGTTCTAGTCAGCGGCTACCGATCGCTTTAAAACTCATCCAATCGACTTAGACCAGTCCGCTGCACTAGAATCGTTATGCTGCATCAACTTCTATTGAAAGTAGAAATCGTTAAAGAAAACTCCTTTACCATCTAAATTGTCTACACAAAAAGGTAGAAGCTTACCATTCCAGGGCGCATCGGGGTTAGGCTTCTGAATAACAATCTGTCCTCCCTGACCTGCTGTGGGTGAGTAGTTCGCCGCGAGTCTAGAGCATTCATCATGAGTAAGTTGAGGGTTATTGGTGTCAACTTGAATACGCTTGCCATTACCTAGGGGCGTTTCACTCACACGATGAGGTGGAAGAGCAACCACGCTGGGACTAGGTGACGAGTTCGCTGTAGTGCGAATATTTTGATGCGCATATTCTAAATTCGTTTGATATTCAACCGCTTTTTTCTGGGCAGTCTCATAATTCGGACTAGCCTCAGGGACAGCTTTCATAAGATTAATAGATTGTTGCCAGGAAGCTGCTACCTTAGTCCACTCCTCAGATGTCTTAGCTGTCTGTGCGAGTTTTGCAGCTTCCATCGCCTGATTGACCGCATCTCTAAATGAATTAGCCTGTGTAGATTGATTTGAGGCTGTTGATTCAATAGCTTGAGGACTATTCGGTTGTGCTTCTGGCGCTGGATTATCAGAAATACAACCAGTTGTAGATAGAATCAAAGCCTCTGTGCATACTGCAAGAACACATACATTTATTCGCATTACAATTTCTCACGGCTATTGGTGTACAAACATAGATGCTCAACGCATACAGCCTATTTGTAGTATTCCCAACCGATCGCTTCAGCGGACGCAGGTACCTTTGAAATCCATGAAGCAAATTTCATGTTCCACTGCAACACGGTTGTTATGTCTCTTTGATTTATTCTTACTTTCGCGCTGCACGGAATTTAAGGAAAAATGATACCTCATTCAGTTGCTCATATATATCATTGCTTGCTAGCAACAACTTTTCAAAAGGATCGTCCTCATCTTCTTGCTTCACAAATGCCCACTTCCACATTCGTCCAACACTATGCGCTTCAGCAGTACGAAAATTATCGTCAATCTCTCTAACATATTTCTCAAATTGATCAATAGACTGTTCTAAAGCCTTATTCCACTCCTCAGCCTCCTCTATCTGCTTTTCATCGGCTATTTTCCATGTATCTACAACCTTTTTAAATGCTCTAAGCCTGCTTTTTGCTCCAGAGAAGCTCTCATATTTATCTGGACAATATAACAGTACTTTAAGACCCATCAACTTGTCCCACATTGCTCGAAGTCGTATGGCTGTATTACTTGAGGCTATGTATCGTCCCATACGAAGGGAGAAAAAACCGTCGATTTCTCCTCCCTTGTATTCACGATTTGTCTCATCTTGAATAACTTTAAGATCACTTTGTAGGGCTACGTCTTGCAGATATATATCAAAAAAGGCAGAGAAAGATTGACGGAATTTTGGATACCCTTCTAGAGCATTAAAAGTGTCTTCAAGGGAAATAAAAGGCCATTGATGAATGTGATGGTCTAATCGATATTGATTTAACAACTGATCAAATTTTCTGGCATCTAATTCTGTTAAAATTTTGAATTCAGTAGCCTTCATGAGATGAAAACCTAGTAGTGTGCATCATAGGGGTGAGAGACATAACTATTGATTAGGCTGAATCCCGTCGGGGTATTCACTCAATTGGCGCATTAGCCCAAATATTTTTCGCCTAATTCCTGAAATAGGGAATTAGACTAACCTCTTTTCCGCATGATACTTCTTACCTGCTGATTAGCCCGAAAAAATCATGATTTTTTCGGGCTAATTCTTGCTAAAGCTCTGCCTAATTCGCCTAGTGCAAGATTAGAGCGATCGCTCTCCATAATCTCCAAAAGTAGTTAGTAATCAGCTATTCCTTGGGAGCAGCAAACTCGTCGGGCATTTCTTCCAGCGTCCAGCCCATCAACCGACAGAGCCGCTTTACCTCGCGGGGAGTCATTTTTGGCTCATACAAGCCTGTTTCCCAATTGCTGATGGTTTGAACGGTTTTGTCGAGTGCCGCAGCAATTTCTCTCTGCGTCAAACCCAATTCTTCTCTACGCTTTCTTAGCGGAGATTCTTTATCTTGCTGTGGTTCTTTAGTCATGCTTTGTTAAAGAACACTTATATAACCCATATTGACAAACGGGTTTAAAGTCTGCTTATATAACTTTTATGGATAAGTGATCCAAGATTTTCGGGCGATCGCCAGCCAGCGTTTGCCTTGAAAGCCTTTGGTTCGTTCCTTAGTTTCTCATCAATTCAGCGATTTACGGTCTTTTGTCCTCGCAATGCGGCGAGTTAGCTGCGTTCGTCTGTGAACGAGAGCCGCCTTGCAATCCTACCCATCCCCCTAGCGCGATCGCCCGATCGCCCCCATTTCCCATGTCTTACTCCGAGATTTTGTTTCCCTGGTGCATCATTCTCTGCTTGCCCAACGCCCGCACGATCGTCATAGAACGCTTTCGCCGCCGCAGCGATGCCGAGGCGTATCTGCGAATACTGCGCCAGATTAACACTGAGGCAACCTACAGCATCATGTTCGATTGGGGCGATCGGCGCTCTTAATTAAGACCAGCACATATTATCGTGAATAGATTGTCCCTCGCTCCCCATCTCCCCATGCCTACCCCAAAAATCATCGTTCTCGACGACGACCCCACTGGTTCCCAAACCGTTCATAGCTGCCTCCTGCTCATGCGTTGGGATGTGGAAACGCTGCTGTTGGGGCTACGGGATGCCGCACCGATTTTCTTTGTGCTGACCAACACGAGAGCCATGACCGCCGAGAATGCCCTGCACACCACGCGAGAAGTTTGCCAGAACCTAAAGCAGGCATTAGCGATCGCCCAGATCACCGATTTCCTGATCGTCAGCCGCTCCGACTCGACGCTGCGAGGACATTACCCGGTGGAAACCGATGCGATCGCCCAAGAGCTAGGCTCCTTTGACGCCCATTTCCTCACGCCAGCATTCTTTGAGGGCGGACGGTTCACAAAAGACAGCGTGCATTACCTGATGGTGAACGGCGTGCCGACCCCCGTACATGAAACTGAGTTTGCCAAAGATTCGGTGTTTGCCTTTAGCCATAGCTATCTGCCGGACTACGTGGAAGAGAAAACCGAGGGCAAGATCAAGGCAACCCAAGTCGAGCGGATTTTGCTGGAGGACGTGCGATCGGATCAGGAGGCGCTGCGTCAGCGGCTAATTCAGTTCCACGATAACCAGTGCGCCGTGGTCGATGCCGAAACGCAAGAAGATCTCAACCAGTTTGCCGCCGCGATCCTGGCTGCCGCCTCGCAGGGCAAGCGGTTTTTGTTTCGCAGCGCGGCAAGTCTGCTGACGGCGCTAGCAGCCCTGCCACCCCAGCCTGTTCCCTCCGAAGACATGGCATCCTACACGCGCAACGGTAAGCCCGGAGCTGTGATTGTCGGATCTCACGTTCAGAAGACGACTGAGCAGTTTGAGGAATTGCTCAAGGCAGAAGCGATCGTGGGCATTGAGATTGAGGTATCCCGGCTGCTGGAAGATTTGCAGGCGCGATCGCGCCTGCTCCAGGAAGCTCTAGAACAAGTCCATGCCGCCCATGCCGAGGGCAAAACCCCTGTGATCTACACCAGTCGCCAAGAGCTGAGCTTTGACGATGTTCAAACCCGTCTCGACTTTGGCACCGCCGTTTCTGACCTGCTGATGGACATCGAAAAGGGCTTGCCTGCCGATATCGGCTTTTTGATCAGCAAAGGCGGCATCACCTCCAACGACACTCTTAGCAATGGACTTGCATTAACCGCCGCCCGTCTGCTGGGTCAAATTTTGCCCGGAGTTTCCGTCATTATCACGCCCGACGACCATCCCCAGTTTCCGAAAATGCCCGTGGTGCTGTTTCCGGGTAATGTGGGCGATCGCCATGCCCTAGCTGCCGCCTATCAGCGATTGCGGGGAAAGGGGTAACATAAAGGCGTTCCCAGTTCTAACCTGCTTTGACGGGATTTGCATCGCATGAACTCTGATTCTTCCCTGCCCTCTCTCTCGACAAGCAGCTCACCCGCCCCTGATGAACAGATGCCGTCTGACGAAGGACGAGACGTGCCGCAGGTGCGTCTCAAAGGCGAAGGTGGACGGCTGTTGCTGCTATTGCCCCCCGAACTGGATACGCCCAGCGCACCCAACACCTGGACAGAAGTGTGTCGGCAGCTTCAGCAGCGGTTAATGGCTGGAGAGCGCTTTTGGCAACCGCACACTCCCGTGCATCTGATGACCCGCGATCGCCTCCTCGACGGACGGCAGCTCCAGACGATCGCCGATACCCTGACAGATGCACAGCTAATCCTCAAGCGGGTTTATACCAACCGTCGTCAGACCGCCGTAGCGGCAACAATGGCGGGGTTTTCTGTAGAGCAGCAGCCGATCGCTCAGCTCAGCGTCACTCAATCTAATCCGCCCCCGGAAGGCAAAGCGCTAGTGGAACCGCTGTATATTCAGAGTACGGTGCGATCGGGCGTAGAGATTCGCCATCCCGGCACGGTCGTGGTGCTGGGCGACGTCAACCCTGGCGGCAGCATTGTTGCCGAGGGCGATGTGCTGGTATGGGGAACGCTGCGGGGCTTGGCGCAAGCGGGATCTGCCGGAAATGGTCTTTGCCTGATCATGGCGCTGCGGTTAGAGCCAACCCAAATCCGCATTGCCGACTTTGTTGCCCGTGCCCCCGAAGCCCCGGCACAATATCAGCCTGAGGTCGCTTATGTCAGCGAAGGCGGCATTCGCATTGTCCGCGCCGCCGATTTCTCTCGCGATCGCCCTATCTAGCCCCGCTCCCCACTCCCAAACATCCTGCTCACCCCTCGCGCACTGCGAAGATCTATCTACTGCGAAGATCTATTACAGGGCGGCACAAAAAAGTCCGATCGCCTGGTTCAAAAATCCCATCTCAAGCTATAGTTCAGTCCACTGCTCCATTTATTTCGGCAACGCATGAGTCGCATTATTGTTATTACGTCTGGCAAGGGTGGAGTTGGCAAAACAACTTGCACCGCTAATCTGGGAATGGCGCTTGCCCAACGCGGTCACAAAGTTGCTGTGGTGGATGCCGATTTTGGATTGCGCAACCTGGATCTATTGCTGGGTCTAGAAAACCGCATCGTCTATACCGCAGTTGAGGTTTTGGCAGGGGAATGTCGCCTAGAGCAGGCTTTGGTGCGAGATAAACGTCAGCCCAATCTGGTGCTGCTGCCTGCCGCCCAGAACCGCACCAAGGATTCTGTCTCGCCCGACCAGATGAAGAAGCTGGTAAATGCCCTGACCAAAGTTTTTAGCTACATCTTGATTGACAGTCCGGCCGGAATTGAGATGGGTTTTCAGAACGCGATCGCCCCAGCTAAAGAAGCCCTCGTCGTTACTACGCCGGAAATCTCTGCCGTGCGAGATGCCGATCGCATTGTCGGGCTGCTAGAAGCCAACGGTATCCGCAATGCCCACCTGATTATTAACCGCATCAAGCCTGCGATGGTGGCACAAGACAAAATGATGTCGGTGAAAGATGTGCAGGAGATTCTGGCGATTCCTCTAATTGGCGTGATTCCCGACGACGAGAAAGTGATTGTCTCCACCAACCGAGGGGAACCCTTAGTTTTGGCGGCTGAAGCCAGCCAGAGAGGACTGGCAGGGCAGGCACTCCAAAATATTGTTCGCCGTCTAGAGGGTGAGACAGTCCCGTTCTTAGACCTAACTCCTCCCGCTGATGACTTTTTGGCGCGGCTCCGTCGGCTCTTTCGTCCCACCGAATAGCCGCCTTGTCAACCAGTCTCGTCAAGCCGCCTCACCCAATCCCACCGAATAGCTTCTTCTATTCATCGCCTGTCCATGCCTTTCAGATGTCCGCCCATGTTGCAAGAACTCCTCGATCGCCTTTTTTCCCGTGGCACGGCTCAAAAGACCAGCCGGGAGACGGTCAAACGTCGCCTACAAATCCTTCTAGCCCACGATCGCGCCGATCTCTCCCCGGCAGTCATGGAAAAAATGCGACAGGAAATTCTGGAAGTCGTATCGCGCTATGTAGAAATTGACCCCGATCATTCGGAGTTTTTGCTAGAGAGCGACCAGCGCACCACCATCTTGACCGCAAATTTGCCGATTCGAGGGGTCAAAGAAGTCCCTGATGCTCCGAAGATTGCAGATTCAGCCGCAAATAGAATCCCAGAGGCGACTAGCTCGACCCTGCCCCCCGCTGAACCCTCAGCCGATTCTCCGCCTGACGTTTTAGATCTTTCAATGCTGGATGCGATCGATGCAGCGATCGACCCCAAAACGATCTCCAGCCCTTCTAATGAAGGCAGACAGACACTCTAGTAGAACTTACGCATCTGTCCCCTAAATTCCCCAAATTTGAGGAACTTTGAACTCCGGCTCCCCCAGAATTGGGGGTTGGGGGGCAGATTTCGCTTCAATTTGCGTAAGTTCTGTCTGGTTCTGCTCCTGCTGAAAAGCTCGTATGGCATTACTTAATTGAGTTAGGACGAGTTATTTTTTGAGAGCCGCGCTCCGCGCGGCTCTCAAAAAATAAATCATTGGATTTAAGCGCGTAGCGCTATACCTAAAAGATTTCAGAATCTCAAATCCAAAAGGTTTCGCCTTAATGAAATCTTGGCAGCCCGTTAATGACCAGTTGGTAGAGTTTTCTCATCTACTGGTTGTTACCAACATCATGAACTGGCACCCTTCTTCAGATCAACAGCCTTCACCTCTGCATTTTCTACCGTCAACCTTCAAGCGGCGTGACCTTCTTCGGGGAGCGGGCGTTCTAGCAGGCTTGGCTCTCACAAGTCAGTTTCCGCAGCGCGTCGTAGCCCAGCCCAAATTTTCCAGCTATCCCTTCACCCTCGGAGTTGCCTCCGGTGATCCCATTCCAGATGGCGTAGTGCTATGGACAAGGCTTGCACCCGATCCACTCAACGGCGGCGGCGTGTCTAATTCCAGAATTGCGGTGCGCTGGCAGATTGCCGCCGATGAAAACATGCGGCAGATCGTCAAGTCTGGAACCGAAGTGGCGATCACAGAATTAGCCCACTCCGTTCATGTTGACGTGCGGGGGTTGAAGCCCAATCGCCCCTACTGGTATCAGTTTAAGTCGGGTGGCGAAGTGAGTCCGATCGGTCGGACTCGCACCGCACCCTTGCGCAACCAGACACTCAACCATATGCGCTTTGGGTTAGTCAACTGTCAGGACTGGCAGAATGGATACTATACCGCCTACAAACACCTGGCAGAAGAAGAGCTAGATGTCGTGCTGCATGTGGGCGACTATATCTATGAGTATGGACCTGAACCAGGCGGCCCTCGTCAGCACAACAGCCCTGAAATTAGGACTCTGGCAGATTATCGCAACCGTCATGCGCTGTACAAAACGGATGTCAATCTTCAGGCAGCTCATGCAGCGTTTCCCTGGATTGTGACCTGGGACGACCACGAAGTTGAAAATAACTATGCTGACGAAATCTCTGAGGACAGCGATCCCGTCACAGAGTTTGTCCTCCGCAGAGCCGCTGCCTACCAGGCGTATTACGAACATATGCCGTTGCGGAAGTTCTCCTTTCCCAATGGAGCAGATATGCGGCTGTATCGTCGGTTGACCTACGGCAACTTGGCGCAGTTCAACGTTTTGGATACGCGCCAATACCGCACCGATCAGCCCTGCGGCGATGGCTTGAAGCCGCTGTGTGAAGAGGCTCTTGACCCTAATGCCAGCCTGACCGGAGCTGCACAAGAGCGCTGGTTATTTGAAGGCTTACAGCGATCGTCCGCCCAGTGGAATGTCTTGGCTCAGCAGGTGATGTTCTCTCAGTTCGACTTTGATGCCCGTCCAGAAGTTCAGGCGTTTAACGTCGATCAGTGGGATGGCTATGTTGCTGCCCGCAACCGCATTTTGTCCTTCTTGGAACAGCAGCAGCCCTCGAATCCGATCGTTCTGGCGGGTGATATTCACTCAAGCTGGGTGCATGACATCAAAAAGGATTTCAGCAATCCCAATTCCAAAACGCTGGGCACCGAGTTTGTGGGAACCTCAATTTCCTCAGACTTTCCTACGGCGTTTCTTCAGCCTGTCACCCTGGCGCTGTCCAACAACCCACACACGAAGTTTTTCAACGGGGCGCTGCGGGGCTACGTCCGGTGTGATTTAACGCGCGATCGCTGGCAGAGCGACTATCGGGTCGTTTCCACGATCGCCGAACCTGAAGCAACGATCAGCACTGGTGCCTCGTTTGTTGTAGAGGATGGCAAACCCGGCGCTCAGCGGGCTTAAGATCGTAAATTGAGTAACCTGTGGGATAGCAGGATGCCCATCCCACAGGTTATTCCACCCACAATCCTACCCCTAGGGAGCATCTAGGCAAGGCTGGCAGTGAATCCAGAGTTAGTGCTAGCTTTAAGTTCAGAGTATTGCGCGAGAGCTATGCGTTATGTCTTCTACATCTGTCACTACGATCGTCAAAATGCTCGAATCTCTGCCTATTGAAGTTCAAGACCGAGTTGCAGAGCACCTCCGGGAGTACATTGACAATCTACAGGATGAAATTAGGTGGGATCAATCTTTTCAACGAACTCAGTCAAAGCTTATTACTGCTGCACAACAAGCCAGACAGGAGATCGCTAAAGGGCACGCAACCGCAATGGATTATGACCAGCTATGAAGTCGGCTGTTCTTCCATCCTTTTGGGTTGAATATCGGCGGTTGAATATCGAAATTAGGCAGAGTACAAGGAAAGCGTACCGACTTTGGGAAGAGAACGCGTTTCATCCATCCTTACATTTTAAGTGCATCAACAGTGAAGAAAAAATCTGGTCTGTCAGGATAACGCGAAGCCATCGAGCACTTGGAGTATTAGAAGGCGACACAGTGACGTGATTTTGGATTGGCAGTCACGACGACTATGAGCGTTTTTTCTCATGAGTTGCGGTAGAGGGTGTTCAGTCACTATCGTCAATCACCGCCGCCCGATCGAGCAACAGCAGATCTCTTAGCCCGTTGGTATCTAGCTCAGCTAGCCAGTTTTCCCCTGCGCCCACCACCTGCTCCGAGAGGGCTTTTTTGCTTTCGATGATCTCGTGGATGCGTTCTTCCAGGGTGCCTGTGCAGACAAACTTGTGAACCTGGACGTTGCGGGTTTGCCCAATGCGGAAGACGCGATCGGTTGCCTGATTTTCCACCGCCGGATTCCACCAGCGATCGAAGTGAAACACGTGGTTGGCGCGGGTCAGGTTCAAGCCGACACCGCCCGCCTTCAGGGACAGGATAAAAATCCTCGCGCCCTGCGGATCGTTCTGGAAGCGATCGATCATTTCCTCTCGCTGCTTTTTGGAAGAACCGCCGTAGAGAAACAGCACCTCCCGATCGAACTTTTTCGCCAGGTAGGGCTGAAGCAGCTTTCCCCACTCCGCAAACTGCGTGAAGATCAGGGAGCGATCGCCCGTGAGCAGAATCTCCTCCAGCATTTCCTCAAGGCGCTGCAATTTCCCAGAGTGGCTAGCAAACTGAGCGCTAGAGTGGGTTTCAGCATCCCCTGTTTTGAACAGCACCGGATGGTTACAGACCTGCTTCAGCCGGGTCAATAGCGCCAAAATCATGCCGCGCCGCTGAATACCCTCCGCCGATTCAATCGCCTCCAGCGACTGATCCACCAGCTTTTGATAAAGGGCGGCTTGCTCTGCCGTCAAGCCACAAAACACCGTCATCTCCTGCTTGTCGGGCAAGTCTTGAATAATGGAGCGATCGGTTTTCAATCGACGCAAGATAAACGGCTGAGCCAATGCCCGCAGCGTTTTCAGAGAAGCGGTATCGCCATAGCGTTCGATCGGCACGGCAAAGCGGCGCTGGAAGAAATTCTTGGGACCCAAGTAGCCCGGATTCAGGAAGTCCATGATTGACCAAAGTTCCGAGAGGCGATTCTCGACGGGCGTTCCGGTCAGGGCAATGCGGAACTGTGTGTCAATCTGTCGCGCCGCCTGAGACTGCTTCGCATCAGAGTTTTTCACGTTCTGCGCTTCATCTAGCACAATTCCCTGCCAGGAAAGGCTTTGCAAGTCCTTTAGGTCGCGGTGAATCAGCGAATAGCTCGTGATCACCAAGTGCTGATCTTTGACGGCTTTGGTAAAGGCTTTGCCCTGCGATCGCCGATCCCCATGATGCACAATCACCTTGAGGCTAGGCGCAAATCGCCGAATCTCCCGTTCCCAGTTGCCCAATACAGAGGTAGGGCACACCAGCAGGGTGGGCTTCTCTAGCATCTCCTGCTCTTGCAGGTGCAGCATCATGGCGATCAGCTGAATGGTTTTGCCCAGCCCCATATCATCGGCAAGGCAGGCTCCTAGCCCCCAGCGTTCGAGGAATGTCAGCCACGACGCACCCCGCAACTGATAAGGACGCAGCTCACCCTGAAAACCATTGGGTGTAGAGATTAATTCAACGCTTTGATTTCCAGTGGTGAGCGCATTGATGAGTTCCTGCAAGGTGCCTGATGCCTCAAAGCCGACCACAGGAAGCTTTTCAATCATCTGCGTGTCGCCCGTGCTGATGCGCAGCGCATCCTCTAGAGACAGCGCCATCTGATCTTTGCGACTGTCAAAGAAAGTCTGAGCCGCCTTGATGTCCTGCGGACGCAGCTCCACCCATTCGCCGTTCACCTCTACTAGAGGCGCGTTTTGTGCCACCAGGCGATCGAACTCTACTTTAGATAATCTTTGTCCGCCGATCGTCAGCTCCCACTTGAAGTTGAGCAAACTTTGCAGCCCCAGCCGCTGCTTTTTGCCCAGCTTAGGCGCTTCCGCCTGCACCCGTAGCCCTAGCCGATTTGCCCAGCCCTCCTGGTTCGCTAAGCTTGGCGGCAGCACCACCCCAAAACCGCTGTCTTGCAAGCGCCATGCCGCAGATTTAATAAACTCAAAGACCTGAAGCGGGTTAAGTGGGCAAGACTGAGGCTGCTGCACCTGCAAGCTGGGTTCCACCACAGGATACAGCCGGGAAGCCAGACCCAGACCAGCCAGCAGCGTTTCTTGGGGTAAATCGATCGCCCGTCCCCCATACTCTAGACGCTCCACAGGATTCCTCCAAATCACCCGCGCGCCCACCAAAAACTCTGGGTCATTCACGGCTTGCAGGTAATACTCCAAAGCCCAATTGCCTTGACCTGTAGCAGGTGGCTGGAGGTAAAAGCAGGTGCGAAAGGCAGCAAGTTTCTGGTTAAGCTGATGCTGAAGCAGTGCCGTCCATTGGGACAGCACCGACTCCAGGCGATCGAGCCTAGCCGTATCTAGAGCAATCATTGGATCGCCGCCCAGCGCCTGAAGCCACTCTCGCAGAGGCGTTTCCTTGAGTAGGGGAACATTGGGCAAGGGCTGAAGGGCAGTTAGCGATCGCACAACCGTATCGATCGTGCCATTGAGGAAAGAGCGAATCAGGTGTTCTCCATTCTTTAAGCCATTCTCATGGCTCAGGGCCTCATGACTCAAGCCCTCATGGCTTAGAGCATAGGCGCGGCAGGCTCCAGGTATCTGACGGGCAAACTGCTCTAGCCGCCCCTGATCGGTGGCGCTGTCAATCAAGACCTGCCATTGCGCGATCGCCTTTTCTGCCGTCAGACGCGTCAGATGGGATAAAAATTTGGTTCGTGCCAGCAAATCGAGCTGCCAACGCGTCACATGCGACCAAAACCGCAAATCTCCCCCCATCCAGGCAGATTCCTCGTCCTGAACCGAGCTGAGGGGCAACGACTGAAGCAGCGCCAGAGCCTCGGCTGCCGTTAGCCAAATGCCTTGCACCTGCCAGGGATATAGTGCCTGTGCAGCCTCCAGATCGCTCTCCGCCGCAGAGTGCCGAGGGACAAAAGCCGCCTGATCATCCGCAACCGTTCGGTAGGTGGGAGCCGCAAAAGTAAAAGTCTGCCAGCGAGGCGATCGCTCCAACGGCGGCTCGGCTTCCAGCGTTGCCCCACGTTTGCGCGATTTCCCTTGCGTCGTCGCCGCCAGCGAAAATTCTGCCACCGTCCAGTTGAGCTGCTGGGATGCATGGAGCAATTGCAACCAATCCCGCAATTCTTTAGCAGTCATCGCAAATGGGTGGGGCACATCTGAGTTCAGATGTCTTGATTCTGTTGCTTCCTCCAAGACAAGCGGTTCAACCCGTCGCCAGACTTCGCCCCAAATGAAGAAGCCGCCATGCTCGATCGACTCCTCTGCCCTCCCTGCTGAGGCAAGAGCTTGAGACTGAGAAATCCAGCTACCGTGAAGAATTGCCATACTTGACTCTCCAAACGTCGCCGCAACCGCTGCTAAAAAACCAGAAAAAAGTTCTCTGGAGATTCCCCAGAAGGCGCAGTTCCTTCTGCAATGCTGGACTTATTGTAGCGCTCAGAGGCTAGAGAATTAAGGGACGAGCAGCTAAGCGGCTATTTCGCGGTCAGGGCTGACCGAGGTGCAAAGCGTTAGATCTGTCTTAGAGGCGATCGATTCTAGGAAACAGGCTGCCCTCAGATAGAGAAATTCCTAAATCAATCAGGATACTCTTGCACATAGGCGGTCGAGGGCAAATTGGCTCTGTGCAATCTATATCTGTGTGCAATCAACATCTGATAGGAGGGAAGAGCGCATGGCAGTATCGTACCAAATCAGGCTAATGAATGAGAGTGAGGGCATCGACCAAACGGTGGAAGTCCCGGATGACGAATATGTTTTGGCAACTGCCGAAAGTGCAGGGATGGAGCTTCCTTCCTCCTGTCGTCAGGGGGTTTGCTCAACTTGCGCTGGAAAGCTAGTCACAGGCACTGTTGATCAAGCCGATCAGTCATTTCTGGAAGAGGAGCAAATTGCTGCGGGCTATGTTCTAATCTGCGTTGCCCACCCGACCTCAGACTGCACCATTCTGACGCACAAAGAAGAAGAACTAGCAGGTTGATCTGAAATGAGCAAAATTCTAGAGGCTACTATGACATTCGATCGCATCTTAATCCAATCGCAAGCCTTATTTGAGCGAGCTATTGTTGTTCCACCAGAGCCGCCTTTACCGCCCCAGCCGATGCCTCAACCCATTCCCCAGCCGATGCCAGATCCACTGCCAGACCCGCTACCGCCATCGCCGCTACCCGATCCCTATCCACCCTCAATTCCCATGCCTGAAGAACTGCCTGAACCTATTCGGGATTGAGCAACCTATAGGTGTCGCCAGTTTGCTTAGAGCATTTTGGGTGGGGCGCTTCGCGCCCCACCCAAAATGCCCCGTCCTAAATGCCTTGACGGTTGCTCCATACACCCAAGGCTGTACAGATAAGCAGGCATTAACTAGGGGCTTGGCAGTGCCAAGCCCCTACTCTATCAAACCTTGCTATGGGAGACAGACACGTCAAACGACATTACTTCTCAGTTGAAGCTCGCGCAGCAGAAGCTTCGTCTGGGTGAATGCCTAACCGCGTCAGGTTAACCCGACCGCGATTGTCGATTTCTCGAATCTTGACGATCACCTCATCGCCCATTGCCACCTCATCTTCCACCTTGCCAACGCGATAGTCTGCCAACTGCGAGATGTGAACCATGCCTTCTTTACCGGGAAGGAATTCCACAAATGCACCGATCGGAATGATCCGCGTTACCTTGCCGACGTAGACATCGCCCGCGCTAAGCTTGCGAGTCATGCCTTCAATAATGGCACGCGCCTGCTTCGCCTTGACTCCATCGATCGCAGAAATGGTAACGGTACCGTCGTCGTCAATATCCACCTTGGCTCCCGTCTGCTCGGTAATGCCCTTGATGGTTTTTCCACCTGGTCCAATCACCATACCTATCAAGTCAGTGTCGATCTTGATGGTCAGCAGACGAGGCGCATAGGGAGACATATCTGAGCGGGGTTGGTCGATCGTCGCCAGCATTTTCTCCAAAATGTGGATACGAGCAGGTTTAGCCTGATTGATCGCATCCGCAATGACGCTGATGGGCAATCCGCTAATCTTCATGTCCATTTGCAGTGCCGTGATGCCGTGATCGGTACCCGCAACCTTGAAGTCCATGTCGCCCAAGAAGTCTTCAATGCCCTGAATATCCGTCAGGATACGGACTTCTTCGCCCTCCTTAATCAAGCCCATTGCTGCACCGCTGACAGGTTTGGTAATGGGAACGCCAGCATCCATCAAGGACAGCGTTGAGCCACAGACCGAACCCATAGAGGTGGAACCGTTGGAAGAGAGCACTTCAGACACCACCCGAATCACGTAAGGAAAATCTTCCTTGGAGGGCAGGACAGGCACCAAAGCCCGCTCTGCCAAGGCACCATGCCCCACTTCCCGCCGACCGGGCGATCGCATAGGCTTCGTTTCTCCCACCGAGTAGGGCGGGAAGTTGTAGTGATGCATGTAGCGCTTTTCTTCGTCCGGATGCAGGTCATCCATATCCTGCGCGTCGCCCGGAGTACCCAAAGTCGTGACAGACATCACCTGCGTCAGACCCCGCTGAAACAAGCCACTGCCATGAACTCGATTGGGCAAAACTCCCGTCCGGCAGGAGATGGGGCGCACTTCGTCCAGCTTGCGTCCATCGACGCGGACGTTATCTTCCACAATTTGGCGACGCATCAGCTTCTTGGTGATGCCCTTGAAGGTATTGCCCAGCGCCTTAGAGTTTTTCGCCGCCGCAGCGCGAATTGGGTCTTCTTCAGGCATTTCGGCAATCGCCGTCACCACAGTCGCCTTCACCTCATCCAGAGCCGCCTCGCGCTCAGACTTGGTGAGCGAGAATTGAGCCAAGATTTGCTTCACAGCATCGTTGACGCGATCGCCAATGAAGTCTTCCAGCGTCGGATCAACCGGAGGCTCTGTCTCCTGTACCAGCTCGATACCCAGCTCTGCCATCAGATCGCGCTGTGCCTGGATCAGGTCAGCCACCACCTCGTAGCCAAACTCGATCGCCTCAATGATGTCCTGCTCAGGCAGTTGATTAGCGCCCGCCTCGATCATGATCACGCCATCGGGTGAGCCTGCGACGACCAGATCCAGATCGCCCGCCTCAATTTCACTGTAGGTGGGATTGATGATGAAATCATCGCCGATCAAACCTACCCTGACAGCCGCCATGGGACCATTAAACGGAATCTTTGCCAGCATCGTGGCGATCGAAGCTCCCGTCACCGCCAACACATCGGGCGGCACTTTCTCGTCCATGGAAAGTGTAGTAGCCACAATTTGGATATCATCTCGCAACCAGCCCGGAAACAGCGGACGCATGGGGCGATCGATCAAACGGCTAATCAGCGTAGCCCGCTCTGGCGGACGACCTTCTCGGCGCAAGAACCCTCCCGGAATTCGTCCGGCTGCATATAGTCTTTCTTCGTAATCAACCAGCAGCGGCAGGAAATCAATTCCTTCTCGACCCGATGCCCGCGTTGCTGTCACCAAAACTGCGGTGTCGCCGGACTCTATCAACACCGAACCGCCTGCTTGCGGTGCAAGCAGACCTACTTTCAGCCTAATATCCCTTCCATCGAAGGATATCGACTTGTCTATTTCGTTGATCATGAAGCGCCCAATCCTTGGCTAATGTCCTCTTTTTTCTTCTGAGGCAATCGTAACACTGATATTGGGATAGCGCTTCATTAAGGGGTGATGGGTGGATGGGGTGATGGGTAGATGGGGTGATGAGTGGATGGGGTAAGGTTTATCCACTCATCCACCCATCCACTCATCTACTTCTACCGTGCTCTGCCTTTAAAGGAATCGAGCCATTCCCGAACTTGATCGCCAGCAACATCTCGTCCACCCAAGCCAAACGCCAGGGCGATCGCCACGGCAATTGCGCCTAAGAGCAAACCAAAGGCAAGGTTGACAATGCTGCTAGCAATACCCATTTGCTGTAACGCCATTGCAGTCACGAGAGCAATGATGGCAATCCGCGCCGTTTGACCCAAGATCTGCGCTTGGCTATTGCCCGATGCGGTAATGAGCTGGAAGGCAAGATTGGCAAGGTATAAGCCCACGCCAAAGATCACCACGCCCACCAAGACACGAGCCGCAACGGCAAGAATACCGTTAACGATCGCCGTCAGCACAGGCAGCCCAATCACTTCGGTTGCGGCAACCGCACCAAACAAAAGGATGCCCACTAAGACGACGATGCCCGCAATCTCTGAAGGCGTGCGTCTTGGCAGCGGCGGAGTTAGCGCCTGTCTAGAGGCAACCTCTTCTTCCGCCAAAATATCTTGAGGATAGGGAGGCGTGACCACCGGAGTCGGAATCGGCGGCAGACCCAGCCAGTTAAAGATATTGTCAAAGCCAATGCTAGTGAGGATGCTAGCCACCAGATCGGCAACAAACCGTCCGATGACGTAGAACAGAACCAGAATGAGCGCTGCGGTAAAGATCTGCGGCAGCGTCGTCAGGATTTGCTCCAACATACGGGTCGCAGGGGCAGAGATCGCCTGAACATCTAGGGCGTTGAGAGCCGCGATCGCCGTTGGAATGAGCACCAGCACATAAACGATCGTGCCGAGCAGTGCCGAGAGCGACATGCCTCCCGTTGAGCGGGTTAAGCCAACTCGTCTGCCGAGTTGATCAGTGCCAACTGCCGCCAAAAGATTGGTGACAATGCCCCGCACGACTCGCGCTACTAGCCAGCCCACAGCCCCAATAATGACTGCCGTCAGGATCTTCGGTAGCGCCGAAAGCACTTGATTCAGCAAGTTCTGGACGGGAGCTAGCGGCCCTTGAAGATCCAAGACATCCAGGATCAGCGGCAGGAAGAATAGCAGAATAAACCAGTAGAGGGCATTTCCCAAGGTTTCGTTCAACAAAAACGGACTAGCTTCGCCCGTTTGGGAAGATAGGCGATCGTCTAAGTTAAACCGCGCCAGACCTCTTGTTAAAATCGTCTTAGACAGGGTTGCCAGCAGCAGCGCCACACCCAGCAGCAGCGCAGCGCTACCCAACTTGGGTAAATAGCTAAAAATTTGCTGAAGGAAGCTATTCAGCGGTGCCGATACCGATGTCAGGTTGAGGGCATTGAGGAAGGCGACGATCGCAAACGCCATGATGACCCAGAACACCAGCAGCGAGAGCCACTTCTCGATCGGGGGCGAATCGGCTCCGGCAGGTCGTCCGGTCATCCAGTTAGCAATGCGATTGTCAATACTGGTGCGATTCAGAAGACCTTTGACGACTGAAGCCACCACCAGCGCCACCAGCCAGCCGATAATCAGGAGAGCGATCGCTCCCAAAATACTGGGTAAATAGGTGCCAATCTGGGTGAGAAATCCCGGTTGAACAAGCTGCACTGAACTCGGCTGAGCGGGGGCGGCGTTAACCTGGGCTAGCCAGAAAACAGGAGACGTTGGTTGCCAGAGAACACTTGCAGGTGAGTACCAAAAATGATCCATATTCTTACCCTTATGAGCTAATACAGGGCTAAATTTGACGCAGAAGTAAGATCCGAGAATTATCAGAGGCTAATAATCTCGTGACCTTTTCGCAGCTTGAGGTCAACAGGCTGCTGATTAAGCACAGCCCGGAGGACAGTAAGCGGCTAGAAACTGACTCATGCGCTGATAGAACTTTAAGGCTTAAGAGGTCATAAAACTAGCAAACACCGTTACACTATTTCGCTGATCAGAAGCTAGCTTCCGCTTTTATGCTGAAATAGGCTTGAAAATAGCAGAGTTTTTTTTATATAAATTTAGAAAGGCAGCCTGCCTATGTCAGCTCCATAATTTCAATAAACCTCTTGCAGATTGGATTGAGTGGGAGCTATGCCCCCACTCAATCCAATCTAGAAATCCTAATCTGCAAGAGATCTAATATTCTTTGTGAATTCTCATGCCATCTGAAGCGTTTGAACAGTCGATCCAAATCTATGCCAGCGCCACTGCCGTAGAGCGATGCATCACGGATCTGACCTTAATGCACCGCTGGCTGAATCCTGCCCTGCGCTGTGAGCCGATCGGCAAGTGGAGTACGGAGCTAGGCAGCAGGAGCCGCTTTGTGATTCAAGTGCCTTGGGTGAAACCGACCCTCAAAAGCGTAGTTGTGGAACGAGAGCCGGGATTAGTGGTCTGGGAATTTAGCGGCTTTTTTAAGGGACGCGATCGCTGGGAGTGTCAGCCCAACAAGCAAGGCACTCTTTTAGTCAATCGCTTTGAGTTCAATATTCCTAATCCGCTGGTGCGCTATGGGTTCAATACCTTTGCCGCTAACTGGACGAAGCAAGACATGCAGGAGCAGCTCCGCCGATTGAAACGAGTTGCAGAAGAGAAAATCTAGATGTTGTTTAGCTCTTCTGTTTAACGTAGATATTCTTCATGTGCTTCTTGACGGTATTGGGCGTGATGTGCAGCTCTAACGCAGTTTGCTTATAGGTGTATCCCATGCGGTGAAGTACCCAAACTTCTTTTTCACGCGGCGTTAAGCCATATCGTTCTGATTCTTCGATCGCCATATTTCTAATAGCCTGATGTCGATCTTCTATGGTGATCAGGAGGCAAGAGTGTTCAAAAGATTCTAACTTTAGCCATCGCACTCGAATATGAAAAGCAGAGCTGTCTGTAAAAATCTCAGATTCAATCAGCCACTGCTGTTCAGGAAATAAATTACGGCTATGAATTAAGGACTGGCAAACGTGCCAGATTTCTCCAGGCACTAGCTCAATCAACGACTGATTTTGATTGAGCTGCTGCAAAACTCGACGGGCGCGATCGTTTGCATACAGCACTTCTTTTTGATCAGTCAATATTAAGATGCCATCCATAGAGTCTTCAATACTTTTTTTAAGGATTGAAGATTGCTCTTGGCCTGAAGAAAAGAATGTTTTAGATAAGATTGTTTGCCCGGTCTGAGTCGTTAAACCTTGGGGAGGATTAAGAGTACTTTTCATTTTAGGGGGCTTGAATGAATACCATCACTTTCTATCAAAAATTCTGGTCAAGCCATCACCCGCAGGGGTAAACATTAGTGGATAGTTTACTGACACCCAGAAAAAATCATGCGATGCAAGTGTAACACTGCGGTATCTGCTATGGCGATCGCGCCATGATTGATAGCGGTTGGGGCATGAGTATCTGCCACTTGGCAATGAAGTGGGGAGCATTGCTGATCTTCATGCGTGATTTTTTGAA
Source organism: Drouetiella hepatica Uher 2000/2452 (assembly GCA_019359505.1). Taxonomy (GTDB): domain Bacteria; phylum Cyanobacteriota; class Cyanobacteriia; order Elainellales; family Elainellaceae; genus Drouetiella; species Drouetiella hepatica. Next base: position 47,111 of record JAHHHD010000003.1, read on the forward strand.
AAGGGCGCGTTGTGCCCTTTTCAAAAAATCCAAACAATCACGCCCAGATCAAGGAGCCATGAGTTTCTCGATCGCCCCCAAAAATTCCTGCTCTAGATAGGGCTTGGTGAAGTAGTCTGCCGCTCCTAATTTCAGCGCTAGCCAGCGATGTTTATCATTGCTGCGGGAGGTCAACATGACCACCGGGATCTCTGAAAGCTGAGGATCTTGACGGCGATAGCTGAGGAATTCAAAGCCATTCATGTTGGGCATTTCAACATCGCAGATCACGAGCTTTACAGATGCGTGACGCAACTGATCGATCGCCTCCCATCCGTCTCTCGCTTGCAACACGCGAAAACCTGCTCTTTCAAGTGAAAGCGCCAGCGTTTGCCGCAGAGTCGTAGCATCGTCTACCACAAGAATGGTAGAAGTTTGTGGTCTGATTGCAACAGGTTTATGGATTGCGGGAGTGCTGCTCAGTTTTTCTCCCAGAGAAAGCAGTGTTGCCCCATCGATGACAGGCACAAGGCTACCGTCTCCCAAGATGGTGCAACCATAGGCATAGCGGGGAGGGGTGATGGCAGTCCCAAAGGGTTTGACAATCAGTTCTTGCTCATTAATAAGGCGATCGACCTCTAGCGCAAAAATCTGCTGTTCTTGACGCACAATCAGCAGAGGTAATGCCCAATCATCAGGGGAGGAAACGACAGTCAAAGCTCTGCCAGGAGCCGTTTCAGGTAATGGACAGTGATAGTCCAATAGATCACCTATTCGATAGGTAGGAATGATCTGCTCCCGCCAATAGAGAAAGCGCTGTGCCCCAGATTGCTTAATCTGGTCGGCTTGAGGCGTTAAGACTTCTTCAACGCTGTCAGCCGATAGCGCCACCGCACTTGTCCCCACGAGACAAATAATCAGTTTGGCGATCGTCAAAGTTAAGGGCAAGTGCATCATAAAGGTCGTGCCTTTGCCGGGTGCAGAAGTTACGGTGACGCTGCCTTTGACGGCTTGAAGCTGCGATCGAACCACATCTAGCCCAATGCCCCGCCCTGACAATTCACTCACCTGGACAGCGGTTGAAAAACCAGGTTCAAAAATGAATTCAAATAGCTGATCTGGAGAGGTAAAAATGAGCTGATCGGCAGATAGCCAGCCCAATTCAAAAGCTCTGCTCCGAATGCGATCTAAGTTAAGTCCTCGACCATCATCTTTAACTTCCAAAATCGTCTGATTGCCTTTGTAATAGGCCCGAATTTCTAGCTGACCCTGTTCAGATTTACCTTGTTGAAGCCTAATAGTGGCTGGCTCTATTCCATGATCAAAAGCATTCCGCACTAGGTGCAGCAGTGGGTCATAGAGCTTTTCTAGAATTGCTTTATCAATAAGAATATCTGTTCCCGTTAGCTTCAGATTTACAGGCTTATGATAGGTTGTAGACAGATCTCTCAAGACGCGAGGAAGGCGGTTTAAGACTTCTCCCACAGGCAGCATTCTTGCCCATCTAAACTCATTTTGAATGTGAGACAGCGTTTGCTTTTGCTGATCTAAGATGCGGTTTGACTGTCGGGCAAACAGCGCAACATCGTCGATCGACTCCTCAATCTGAACGACATTTTCAAGCAGCTCCTGAAATTGAGAATAGAGCGATCCATAACGATCCATTTCTAGAGAATCAAACTCTACCCAACTGGGATTAGACACAGGAAAATTTAGGGTGCCCGTGATCAAAGAACTTTCTTCCTGAGTTTCCAGTGTTCCATTTCCCACGATCGCAGTTCTTACATCAGGAGCATCCTCTTTGGGATTGCTTAGCAATTGATCCGATCGTTCCTGTAACTGAATCACCGTAGCTTGAAACCTAGAGAATCGATTGCGCAACTCTCGCAAGACGCTTTGAAGCTGTTCATTTTGCAGCGACAGCCCCTCGCGATCGATCATCAGTTCGCCTGTCAGGTTATTCATCCGTTCTAGCCGTTCCGAATCCACTCGGACGGTAAGCGGAGCAACGGGCAATTCTGTCTGGCGGGCAGCTGTACGAGCAGGGTAATAGAGTTCAGCAGAGCGGCTGACTTGGAGCGCTCCGCTTACTTCTTGCGGAAAGTTTGGAGGCGTAGCTTCAAATCCATCTGGGTCTACGGCAGCATTAACGATCCACTCTGCATCAATGGTTTCTGGGCTGTTAGGGCTTAAGGGATTAGAGCTTAAAATATTAGGGCTTAAAGCATCGAAAGTTTCAAGCTCAGCCTCAACCGTGATACCGACTGTGATACTGTCCTGCTGAAAATCTTCTGTTAGTGCAAATGAGTCATCAGCTTCTGACAGATCAGGAATATTGGGTGAAGGCTCAGAGCGATCGTCCTCAAATTCTGTTTCAAAAACGACATCACGGGTATCAATCAGGTTTTCAAATTCGTTTTCAGTGGCTTCATCAAATTCACGCTCAAATTCATGATCGAATTCATCGCCAAATACATTACCAAACACATTTTGAAGTAGAGGAATTGCGGCTAGAGCTTCTACCTGTGAGTCTATTTGTAGATCTGCTTGTGAATCTGCTACGTGAGTTACTGTATCCAGTAAAGTGCCATCTGCTAGCGCCAACAGCATTGCTGAAGGTTTAATTAATTGAGTGCGATCGCTCAGCGCTATCTGCCTACTGCGTTCAAAATCAGCTAACGCCAGTCGAGTAATTTCCAGAGCGCGATCGGGATGGTCATCTAGCGCACCACCCACTGTTTCAGCAATGATTCCTAAAGCGGGCAGACTAAGCATCTCAGCAAATCCTGCAAACACCTCTAGCTGTGCCCGCAACTCCCCCGCCACTTCGTAGTCTTGAGGACATGCCACCACTGCCGCCAAATGTTCCAGCCCTTGCACGACATCGACTTCCAAAATAGAGGAAAGCATGTTCACGCCCATATCAGAGGAGCTGGGAACATAGCTCTCAGTTTGCAGCAGGGCATCGCCGCAATATTGCTCAATCTGCGTCAGAATCGGATCAGCGATCGCCAACACGGCTTCGGAATCTAAATGACCTGTTGTAATTTGCTCCATCAGCGGCAGTCGCAGACAGTCGTAAGCGCGCAAAAGCTGACTCTCTAGCTGAGTATCTATCTCTAACGTTTCGCTGTAGAGCGCCTTAAAGATGTTTTCCAGACGGTGAGCGAGGGTGGCGATCGCTTCTAAGCCAACGCTAGCCGCGCCACCCTTAAGAGAATGGGCAGCCCGCATCAGATTATGAACCTCGGCAGTGCTGCGACCTTGGCTAAGGCTGAGTAAACCCGTCTCAATAATTTGCAATAGCTCAGGAGCTTCTGCGCTAAAAAACTGATAAGCTTGGTCGCGAATATCGGGATTAATTGCCATAGACTGATTCCCTTAACCAATTCTGCTTGACTAGGTTGCTTCAAACGGGGTTGCTTCAAACGGGGTTGCTTCAAACGGGGTTGCTTCAAACGGGGCTGCTTTAGAGGATGTTTGAAAAGTGAAAATTGCTACCCAAACTGCCCCCTAAGTCCCCCAATTCTGGGAGACTTTCGTTCGCTTGCGTGTGCGAAGCACGTAGCCGATTTTTGTTCAAAGCCATCCAGAATTGGGGGGTTGGGGAGCAAATGCAGAACATTTGATACTTTTACAAACATCCGTTTAAATCGGGCTGCTTTAGGCTGCTTCAAAGGTCGCGCTCTAAGCTCTCAATAATTTTGGGCGATCGATTACGGAGTAAGACAAACAGCAAACCTCCAGCCCCAAGATATAGCAGGAATAGATAAGGGAACACGTTGTAAGGGAAAGCAGGAACCGGAAAGAAACTGCCTGCGATCGGGATCAGCATAAACATAACGCCCAGGAAAGACAGCGCGATATGGTGTGCCCGAAGCTGACCACATCGAGCCATATAGACAGGTGCAGCGATCGAGATGAGGACATAAGCTGTCAAAAATCCGTAGGTGCAAAGCGTTCCCAGATAACCATAAATATCTAAATCTCTTATGTTGAATAGCGCCATTGAACTAGCAAGCAAAAACGACACTACTGCCGACATAGAAATCGCAAAATGGGGAGTCTGGTTGTAGGCATGAACTTTACCCATGGATGCAGGATAAAAGCTATGGCGAGATAACGCAAAAATGATTCGCCCTCCTGCATTAAAGCTGGCAAGCATACAGCCAAGACAACTCATTGAGATGCCCACACCCAGGATCAAACCCAAGACATCGGCACCAGCCAGCGTCGCCAAAACATTCAGAGGATTACCACTTTCGTTCAAGGGACTTGAATAGCCACGAAATCCTAGAATTTCCACATAGGAGATAAAAATAAAGAAAAGACCGCACAGCCCCGTACTCCAAAGCAAAGAGGGGGGAATAAATTGAGTGGGCGACTTTGCCTCAGCTCCCAAAGTCGCTGCACTTTCAAATCCTACGAAACTGAGAACCGCAACTACCATGCCTAGGCTAATTCCACCGGGTGTAACATCCTTAAGCGTGAGCTGAGCTGTATCAATGGCAAAACCCTGATGCCCTAGTACCAGCACTGCCAAAACTATGATAATTCCGACTGAAATTAGCTCTAGCACCAGCATCAAAATAGTGGAGAGCTGGATATCGGTATAGGCGTAGTACCAGGAGATGCCAATGCAGATGGCATAGAGAACGATCGAAGGAATCTCCAGCCCCAGGTCAGCCAGCACAATATGAAAGTAGTGGGCAAAGCCCCCTGCTTCGGCAACGACCAGAGCCAGATAAGCCAGGGTCAGCGCCCAGCCACAGATGATTCCAGCCGTTGAGCCTAGACCTCTGGCAACATAGAGGTATAGCGCTCCTGGAGCAGCAGAGCGGCGGGCAAAGACATTGATATTGAGACCCACAAACATCAACCCGACTGTGGCAATGACAAAAGCCAGCCAAGTGCCATTCCCCGCATTACCAAATACCAATGGGGCATTGAGGGCGGCTGTTAGAGTGGGCGCAATCAGAGCGATCGATTGCGCCAGAATTTCTGGAAAGGAGAGGCAATTGGAGCGTAAGCTCACCAGTCCCGGCGTTGCATTGAGTCTTGAATAGGTTGCCATACATTAACCTCTAAAGAGTGAGTCCTTGTGCGTCAGAGACTGCTGGAGCGTTATGCAGATGCGGCTGTCGTACCCAGTGCGTTCGCAAAGACAGCCCGTTTGTCAAAGGTGGCGGTAGCGATTCGAGCATAGGAAGACACCCATTTAAAGAGGTCAGCCGTACTCCGAGAGATGGGAACTTTGGAAAACAGGATAATTGCGAAAAGATTTCCAGAAGGCAACATTCCTCCAAAGCCCACGACAGACTTAATTCCATAGGGGATTACAAAATCTTTTTGAGCGGGAATATGAGCGCTTCCCAACGCATCAGGAACATAGAACACGTTAAAGTTGGTCTGATACAAATCTACAAGCAGCTCTGGATCAGGTTCCAGAACAGCAGTAATTTCCAATCCAAATTGTTGAATCAATTGTGAAATCATTGGAGCGCGTTCGATGAAATCTTTATCCACAAGCGGAATTGCTCGGTGTCCGCTCGATTCACGCCTGAGGTTCCAATGGGGTTCATCCCCGGCGGTCGCTAAGAGCGTCAAGCATTTGGTTCCTAGAGCGATCGATCGCCCTCCCAAAATTTCGCGAGCAGATTCTTGAAGTTCTTCATTCAGCTGTCGATAGGGATAGGTTCTAAAGAACCGAACCAGTGCACAGGCAGATTCATTGGTTTGGGGATCAATGAGGTTCTCATACAAGTAGCGAACCATGCGTTCGGCTACTTCCTCCATACTTCTCGCATTGGCATCCATGTTGCGGAGCGCAATTGCGCAATCGTTCATATCTTTGTTTGCAAAGTTTCCGAGGTCAAACATAGCTATTGCACCTGCGTAATGGATTTTAGTTAGCTCACCTTAAATTGACCCACACCCTCTTGCAGCAGTTGCGCCACCTTTTTCAGTTCCTCAAAAGAAGACGAAACCTGGCTGGCATCTTGCGAAGTTTTATTGGCGCTGGCTGCCACATCTTTCATGGTTTGAGTCACGGTTTCGGAAGCCTGAGACTGAGTGACGGTTGCTTGAGCGATCGCCTCCACCAGTTCACTAATCTGAGCGCTGACAGCCGTAATTTTGTTCAAACTTTGGCGCGTTTCATTCACAAGCTGAGTTCCTGTGACCACCTGCTCAATACCCGATTCCATCGCCGTCACCACTTCGCTAGTTTCTGTCTGAATATTGCTGACCAGCTTGCGAATTTCTTCGGTTGCCTCGGCGGATTGACGTGCCAGCGATCGCACTTCGTTTGCCACCACCGCAAAACCTCGCCCCTCTTCTCCAGCCCTAGAAGCCTCAATAGAAGCATTGAGCGCCAGCATGTTGGTTTGCGCAGCAAAGGCGCTAATTAACTCCACCACCTTGGAGATCTTTTGGGAAGATTCTCCCAGATGTTTAACCTTCTTTGCCGTATCGGCAACCGTAGAGCGAATCACCTGAATCCCTGCAACAGTGCGGTTCATGACGGCATCTCCTTCTTCCACCGTTTGTGCCGCTTGCTGTACCGCCATCTCTGCTTGCTCAGCGCTGGCGGCAACCGACTGCACCGTATTCGCCATACCCTTCACAATTTCTAGCGCGGCAGAAATTTCCTCTGCTTGCTGCAAGGCATCTACCGAGAGGGCTTGAACAGAGGCTTCATTGTTACTGGCAGTGGCTGTCACCTGGTTAGTCGCTTCTTGCACTTGCAGAACAATCTTCCGCAGGCTGCTGACTGTGGCGTTGTAGGAGTCAGCGATCGTGCCAATTTCATCTACCGTCACCTTTGCCCGAATCGTCAAGTCGCCTCGGCTAATCGGATCAACCTCCATCAGCAGCTCTAGCGCCCGTCTTTGTAAACTTTCTTTTAACTGACGCTGTTCTGCGGCAAGTGCAGTGGTTTGCTCTAGCAAATTAATCCGATAAATGGAGAGTCCTATCTCATTGCCCAATCGCTTCAGGAAGCTAATTTCTGACTCTTGCCAATGACGATGAGCCGCACAAGAATGTCCAATTAGCAGTCCAAACAGCTGCCCCCCACCAAAAACGGGGACAACAAGATTAGACTTAACCTCCAGACGCTTGAGCATCTGCAAGTGATCGGGATGTAAATCTGCCGCAAATACATCCTGAGCAACGATCGTTCGCCCCTGTCGATATTGTTCCAGCAAATCATCTGGAATACAGGTATCGTCAACATTGCCTTGCAGGGCACTTGTCCAACCTGTATCCACTGATTCAGAGACTATTCCGGCTTTTGATTCTGTGTTGAAGCGATAGATAACCACGCGATCGAGATTAAGAATCTGTCGAGCGCCCTCAACTGCCTGATCAAAAATATCTTGTAAATCCGCAGCGCTTACCACTCCCGAACCTTTTGCGGCTGTTAGCAGACGTTCCTGCTGCACTTCAAAGATTTGCGCCACCAGAGCATCCTGAAGCCGAGCCGCCATGCTGTTGATGTTTGTCCCCAAGGAGGCAATTTCGTCTGATCCTTGGACAACCAAACGCGTGTCAAGTTCTCCTTGACCAATTTTTTCTACCGCATCTGCCGCAGATAGAATCGGACGGGTGGCGCGGTTAGCAATAGCTGAGGCGATCGCCCCAATCAGCAACGTCGCAATACCCACCCCCAAAATCAAAATCAGCAGCAGTTGACGCTGGGGCGCAAAAGCAACTGCCGTATCCACGGCAATTATTGCCCTCCAACCTAGATCGGGCAATCCTTGCATTCGCACAGGCGGCGCATAGGCAATCAGCTGCTCCTTATTGGATTTAGTATTGCGAGAAATCACCGTGCTCAGCTGATTCGTCCCCTCAAAACCTGCAAGCGCCGGAAAAATTTCTTGAGGTTCGATCGCCTTAAAGTCACCCTTGCGCGTATCGGCTTCGCCAGATGAGAGCTGTTTGACATAGGCTCCTTCTGGGCCAATAAAAGCTTCTCCAGCGCCATCGATCAGATAGTACTGGGTTCCGGGCGTAGCATAACTTCTGAGCACCTCTTCTAGAGCGCTCACTGGCATTCTGGCGCGAATCACGGCGATCGGTTCACCCGTATCCTTATCTTTGACCGTAGAGGCTGAAAATACGCTAAAAATACCGGAGACATTGGAAATTTCAGGCTGACCTAGAATCGGGCCATTGGCTTTAAGCGCGGCTTGAAAGTAGCGGCGATCGCCCAGGTTATTAATCGGTTCTCCGTCGGTTTGGGCAATCACATTTCCCTTGAGATCTAAGAGGGCAATGCTGTCATAGATGGTGTAGCTTCGCTTGATCCGGTTAAGGGCTGCAACTCTGTCGCGGTTTGAGGCTCTTGCTCTGAGATCCGGATCGATCAAAATATCCAGCCCCGCCATCACCTGAATATCGCTGAAACGATCGCGCATGAATTGGTTGACCTTGCTTTGCAGATCAGCCGCCCTCACTTTCTCAAATTCCTCAACTTGAGCCGTGACGGATTGATCGGCAAAGTAATAGGCAACTCCCCCAATGGTCAAAACTGGAGCGGTTCCAATTAAAAAGGCGATCGCAGAGGCTTTGGTTCTGACACTCAGATCTCTCCACCACCGAGATTTTTGTAATTTTGCCGATCGTCCTGTCTCCTCCAAGCCAGCTAATTGAACCGGATGAAGCGCCGGAGAAGATTCTTCCCAAACGGTGTCAGAAACAGTATCAGATTTAGGAATCACGAGAGGAGAATCCTGTGGAGAAGCTTCAAGATTGGGTTTGGGGAACATCTGGGTCATAATATAAACCTCATCAAAAACTCAAAATCAAAAACTCAAAGTGTCAGATCAATTCAGCAAAAGGAACGTTAGAGGATAAGAACTAGGCTCAGTTCCATCCTTAAGTTCTTTAAGGGAAGACTAGGGCATTGCCTCAGCGATCGCTTCTCCATCCAAAACTGCCAGCATGTCATCGCTCAAGTTCCACCAATATCCGCGCAGAAATTGCGTGATCTCTGGCGTAGCAGCAGAAAGGGATAAAGCCTGAATCTGATGAGGATCACACCACTCCATCTCACCAATTTGACTAACCACCAGCCCCAATGTCCGGCTTTTAGCAGATGCAGACCTAGAAGCAGGGCTAGCAGGCAGACGAATTTGCAGCACAACTGCTGCATGGGCTGAAACAGCCTGCTGCTCATACCAGGGAGCTAACCCGCACAAGTGGCAAAGGTCAACCATCCACAGCACTTCTCCTCGCCAGTTATAGACACCCATGACCCAGGTGGGCATATGGGCAATGGGGACAATTTGACCGATCGGTACCGTCAATACTTCAGTCATCTGCCCTACCGACAGCAAAACCGGAGTATTTAACAGGCGGAGTCGCAAAAATTGTTCAGTGTTAGCTGGAATCGAAGCAGGTGTGGGTTCGATTCCAGTTTCAATTTCAGCCGCAGTGGGCGATAGGTAAAAATCAGTCGCAGAAGAATCAGACATAGAGCTTCTCAAGCTAAAAGATTTTTTGGTGGTGCTGATCTCTGGGATGAATTTTTGTTTGAGAGGGGCGCTTCGCGCCCCTCTCAAACAAAAATTCATCCCCCATTAAGCAATGCCGATTTTTTAGACCTAGATTTTTGGGCGTTGCTGAATCTTGGCGTTGCTGAATCGAAACATGAATCTGTCTGAGCTGTCAGTTCTCTCGCCCTCTTTCTTGCTTGCCGCAGGCACTTTTCTTGCCTACCGCAGACGCTAAACCCCGATTCCAGGGAACTTCCAAACCCTTCAAAGTCCCCCAAAATCGACTGGGGGCATTCATCCTTATATTCAGCAACGCCGATTTTTACGCTTAGCTTACTGCCTAGCTTTTCATCAGATTTTTAATTGTGCGCATCAGTTCTGCTTGGTCAATCGGCTTGGCAAGATAGGCATCTGCCCCCTGTTTCATGCCCCAAAATTTGTCCATCTCGCTGCCTTTAGTAGAGCAAAGCACCACAGGAATATCGCTGGTATCAGCTTCAGCCTTGAGCTGACGACACACCTCAAAGCCGCTGCAACCCGGTAGAACCACATCTAGAACAACAGCATCAGGCTTTTGCTGCGTAATGGTGGCGATCGCCTCTTCTCCACTCTGAGCAACCAGAACATTAATGCCTCCCTGCTGCAAACAGTGGATCAAAATTTGCATATCTGTTATCGAATCTTCAACGACTAGCACAGTACCCATGGCAGTGACCTCAATAGAACAATAGGGCAGATGAGAAAAGCATGATGAGAAGAGCATTAAGAAGACAGATCAGCCGCCAGAGAACGGTTTGTCTGTGGTTGCAAATGCTGACGAACAACCCGAAGAACAGCCTCAGCCTCTAAAGGCTTACTGAGAAAATCTGATGCACCCACAAAATTCGATCGCAAACGGTTGGCATAGCCGTCACTGCTGGTCAAAATGACGATCGGCGTATGCCGAAATAAAGAAAGCTTGCGCAACTGCTCACAAATTTCATGCCCGTTGGCGTTGGGCATCATCAGATCCAGAAAAATAAAATCAGGCTTGCGAGCTAGCAAAATGCCGATCGATCGCAGCCCATCATCTACTCCTATAAACTGATAGCCCGCAGAAGTCAGCAGCTTCTCCATCATGTGGCGCACCAAAAAGCTGTCATCGACACAGGCGATCAGCTTTTGCTGCATGACTTGAGGCACGACTCGCTGGGCAGGTAAAGCATTACAGGGATAGCGCGGAGTCGGCAAATCAGGAATCTGAATCAGCTCTATCCAACCTAGTTGAATAAAAGGCAATAGAGACAAAGTGACTTCCGTAACGTCCCGTCGCATTTGTACTGCCAGATCTTGTAGCGTATGCTGTCCATTCAATAGCGTCACTAGATTTTGATAAAATGCCGCAGAAGTCTGTCTTTGAATCTGTTCAGCTTGCCGAATCACAGGCGCTTTTTGGGGCGAATAGTTGCCAAGCTTAGCGTCCTGCCAGGTCTGCCAGCGCACCTGTGCCCTTGCCGTAGCTTTTTCTAATTTAATGAGGCGAAGTCGCGTTGATAGGAGATTATTCTCATAAACTTGGTCGGTGAGTGTACCAGCCTGAAAGATTTCAAACAGTATGTCAACAATGTTAGACAGAATGACTTTGGCGGCTTGCTCGTCGGTGATTTCTTGTCGGGAAACCCATAAATTTAGCAGCGCATATTCCCAGCCGATCGCACAATCAGAGGCGCTAAGATACTTTAGGTCTGATATCCATGCGTCTTCTTGTACAGATTCTTGTATAGAAAATGTTGTGGAGGTGTGGACTTTTAGTTGAGCGTTTTGAACAGCTTCAGTTTTTTCAACAGCCTCAGCTTTATGACCCATTTGTGTAGTCTTACGAATACCGTGCAGAATTAAATTTCTACGCCAACGCTTGACGGGATGTTCGCCCCCGGTTGCATAAACGATCGAGCCTTGGGACAAGTAGAATCTCCACTGCCGATTAGCTGAGTCCGTACGTATTAATTGACCGCTGAACCGAAGCTGTCCTAAATTCCTCAAAAAATAAAGATGTTTCACGAACTAAGCCTCTGGGAGCGGAGGGGAAGATATCACCCGATATCAAGAGCTATTTTGATCGCAAAATAACTTGCTAAAAATCAGTTCATGGTTCAAATGCGGCATTGCTTAATCGGGGGATGAGTTTTTGTGTGAGAGGGGCGCAAAGCGCCCCTCTCACACAAAAACTCATCCCTAAAGTCAGCCTTAGAAGGCATAACCGACATCAGGGCAAGCCGAAGACAAAATTTTCCTTAGTTCTACGAGAAAATCTTTGAAAGGTAGTTGCTGCACCTATGCTGCTTTTCGGAAAGCAGACCCTCTGCGGCTAAATTTCGCCTAATCTAAGTTTTGCTTAATCTCAAGTCCACAGGGTCAGTCAGTTGCACCCGATCTATGGAATACCTTTCCACTAAAGCACAGGATTCTGAGAGTTGCCTCGCGATCGCCAATGATCGTCACTGAAATTAATCAAATCTTTATGGACAAAAGAAGATTTCTACGGACATCCCGATCGCCATAACCTCCAGCAAGTCTCATTTTGCAACAAAGCCGAAAAAAGCCCGCCTGCGACGGTTTTTTCGGCTTTGTTGGGGGAGTTCGCGCCCTGCGGGCGCGAACTCCCCCATATGAAATCCATAATGATAACTGCTGCTAAACCTCACGAAAGATTGAGTAGAGGCTCAGCAGTATGAGATCATAGATTTCATTGAATGGCGATTAACGAAGGCTGAACAGCATGGAATCACAACAAAATCCACAACAGAAGCCAACAGTCATCATCACGGGTGCCTCGTCTGGAGTCGGTTTGGCAGCGGCAAAGGCACTCTCCGACAAAGGATGGCACGTGGTCATGGCTTGCCGAGATTTACCCAAGACAGAAAGCGTCGCTCAAACGGCAGGCATCCCGCGAGACAGCTACACCATCCTGCAACTCGACTTAGCTGACTTAGGAAACGTCCGGCAATTTGTCAAAAACTTCAGGGACAGCGGCAAGTCTTTGAATGCGCTGGTGTGCAATGCCGCGATCTATATGCCTCTGCTCAAAGAGCCTCTCTACAGCGTCGATGGGTATGAGTTGAGCGTTGCCACAAACCATCTGGGGCATTTCCTGCTGTGTAACCTTATGCTTGAGGATCTAAAGCACTCTGGTGCTGATCCCAGATTAATTATCCTGGGAACCGTTACCCACAACCCCGACGAGCTGGGCGGAAAGATTCCACCACGTCCCGACCTAGGCAATTTTCAAGGGTTTGAGGCAGGGTTTAAAGCCCCTATCAGTATGGTTGATGGCAAGAAATTTGAGCCTGTCAAAGCCTACAAGGACAGCAAGGTCTGTAACGTGTTGACCATGCGAGAACTGCATCGGCGTTATCACGAATCCACTGGAATCACCTTCAGCTCTCTCTATCCAGGGTGCGTTGCCGATACGCCGCTGTTTCGCAATCACTATCCGCTGTTCCAAAAAATATTTCCCTGGTTTCAGAAGAATATTACGGGCGGCTATGTGTCGCAGGAGCTGTCAGGTGAGCGGGTTGCCGTCGTGGTTGCCGATCCAGAATATAAGCAGTCTGGAGCTTATTGGAGCTGGGGAAATCGCCAAAAGAAGGACGGGAAATCGTTTGTGCAAAAAGTCTCTCCCCAAGCCCGCGATGACGAAAAAGCGGAGCGAATGTGGAATCTGAGTGCAAAACTGGTGGGGCTTGAGTAACGTGCTTGGGTGGTGTTTCAAATGCGTTGTTTATTTTTGGGAAAGCCTTTTCCAAAAATAAATAACAAGCCTAGAACATTACCCGTGCTTGAATGGCAGTCTTGAGTGACAGACTTCTTCTATACTCAGCAAGTACTATAGGCAACACAAGCGATCGGGGCATCAGGCAATGAGAGAGATGAGGGCAGACAGCAAGGTAGATTTAACTCCGGCAGACCAGAGCTGTCCGCCATTCTCATTGATTATCCCGGCTTACAACGAGCAGCTGGGCATTGCTCCAGTTCTAGAGCATTTGCAGGGCATTCTGAATGCCGCACAGTGCGAGTACGAGATTATTGTGGTCAACGATGGCTCAACAGACGATACGGGCAAGCTGCTGCGATCGCATCCCGGCATTCGGCTAATTGAGCATCGTCGTAATTTAGGCTATGGCGCAGCGCTCAAAACGGGAATTCGCAACGCTAAGCATTCGCTAATCGTCATCACCGATGCAGACGGCACCTACCCCAACGAACGAATTCCAGAGCTGGTAGCGTTAGCGCCTCAGTCGGACATGGTCGTGGGAGCCAGAATTGGCGCTAACGTGCGCTATTCAAAAATTCGCCGCATCCCCAAATGGTTTTTGGTCAACTTTGCTCAATGGCTCACTCAGTCCAAAATTCCCGATCTCAACAGCGGCTTGCGGGTTTTTCGCAAAAGCACGGTCGAGCGGTTTCTGAATATTTTGCCCAACACCTTCAGCTTTACCACCAGCATCACGGTTGCCATGCTGATGAACAACTATTTAGTGCATTACGAGCCGATCGACTATCACATGCGGGTCGGCAAGAGCAAGATTAAGCCGATTCGCGACACGCTACGGTTTGTGCAGTTGATTCTACGCACAGGAGTCTATTTTGCTCCGCTGCGAGTATTCATGCCGCTTGCAGGCATCTTCTTTGCCGGATTTCTATTCACCTTTTGCCAAGATTTGTTTGTGCGGGAAGATTTGACTGAGCGCACTCTGATTTTACTCATTGCCTCCACGCAAATTGCGATGTTTGCTCTGTTGGCGGACATGATTGACAAACGAACCGGGAAGTTGTGACCTGTTTATTTCGGGAATCTTTTGGTTACATTCACAGTCTGCCCCTACCGCTATATGTAGCGTCTAGAAAGAACATATCATCCTAAATGTGGAAAGTTTTGCTGACCATTTTAATCTCTATAAATGCCTGAAATTCTTGCTAAGAGAGGCTTTTAGGCATTTATATAAATTTTGGTCAGATCTAGGAATTTATAGCAGGTTCAGAGCGCGTTATTTCCCCTGGTAAGCCCTAAAGGTTACATATTTTTCGTCGAGCATTGTGCTGAGGTGTTTGCACTGAAAGCGTTTGAGCGATCGCCCTTGCATTTGCTCAGGAATTCTCTAGATTTGCAAGTTTCATCAATACCCCAGGTATGACCCAAAAGTTAGGGCGATTGCTCTTTCCAAAAAGTTACTATTTTTCACTTCAAAGGCTCAGGTATGACTCAAAAGTTACGTCTATTGAGGGGAGCGATCGTTCTCCCTGTTGAAGTCTAGCCTTTTTATCAAGCTGTCTGCGCCTTCCATAGTTTTAGGGTCAGGTTACACGTCAATATCCCTGGTTTGACCTAAAAATGCCCCTGGTTTGACCGAAAAATACCTTTGATACGTTCCAAAAGTTACATTGCGCAGGACTACACTGCCGATTGCTCATGGGTTTCAAAAAAAGGTTACAAGTTTGATCTCTTGATCATTTGATCGGTGGGGCTTTCTAGACCCCTGTAACCTTGCTGCTACATTGACTTTGGATTAACAGATCAAAAGCTGAAGTTCTTCAAATCCAATTAAAAACCCTAACTCTATTTGAGTCAGGGCAAAAGTCCATTCCGCAGAATGGAGGCTGGGACTTAATCTCAATTGAGCTTGGCGGCTTTGAGTTAAGTCACATATGTGTTGCTATATCCATAGTAAAGTCAACGGGTTCGCAATTGCAATACAAGCGATCGCATCCCGCAAGTTGATCTTATTTTGTGGGGCACTCCATTCTGCAACTCTTCAAGTGTGGAGTGCTGTTGTGTGTCTATACGTTCATCTGCTGTAAGTCTATCTGCTACAAATTCATTTCAATCCGTTGAGGATCAGAGCGATCGCTTTTTCAATCTGTTCCCTCACCGATTCGACTATATTTATGCCGAGCACCCTGAGCCTGCGCGATCGCCCAATTGGCAGACTGAGCGAAGACATCCTCTGTCAAGCCGAGTTTTTCAGCAGGGTCGCTACTTGTTTGGCGTTCGCTTTGGCACTCAAACTCAGTATTGTCTATTGGATATTGATAGAGGCAGCATCTATCATCCTCAGAGCGATCCGTTAGCCCTTTCACGAATTAGTGCAGCCCTAGAAGCCGTTGGGTTAGAAAGTTATGTAGCTTGTACCAGTTCCTACTCTGGAGGGCTTCACCTTTACTTTCCCTTCGTTGAATCTCAAAATTCCTGGGAATTGGCGGCGATCGTCACAGCCCAGCTTGAAAATGCAGGCTTCTCGATCAAACCAGGTCAGCTTGAAGTTTTTCCTAATCCCAAAACCTATGTTGAAGGCTGTCCCAGCCTATTCAATGCCCACAGATTGCCCATGCAAGCGGGATCTTATCTGCTTGATGAGAGCTTTCAGCCTGTCTGGAGCGATCAGATGCGCTTTCTAGATCAATGGGAGTTTATCAAAAATCGAAATTCGATCGATCGCAAAACAGTCAAGCGGCTTCTTAAGCAGGTTAAGCGCACCCAATTTAGAGTTTCTGGAAAAGCGGATAAATTTATCGGCGATCTGAATGCCGAGATTGAATTGGGCTGGACTGGTTCAGGACAGACCAATCGCCTCTTGGGTCGTATTGCCATGCGCGCCTATATTTTTCATCACGTAATTTCTGGCGGTGCGCCTCTGGAGGGCAAGGCGTTAATTGATGAAATTGTGAATACCGCTCAGTCTTTACCTGGCTATCGCGACTACTGCAATCATCAGCATGAAATTGAGCAGCGGGCAGAAGAGTGGGCAAGATGTGTACAAGGTAGCCGATATTTTCATTACGGAGATCTAAAGGGGAAATATAAGGCCAAGCAGGAAGATGTCATTGCGATCGCCGATCTCCCCAACTGGAATCAGCATCAATCTGGCTCAGCCCGCGATCGAATTCGTAGAGCGATCGCAGATCTGTTGGAAAAAAACAGTTTGCCTATAGGAACAACAGCTCGGTTTCATGCCTTGATAGGTTACGGAATTGGCGGAGGTTCTCTTTATCGCCATCGTGATCTTTGGCATCCTACTGAATTGGTTGAATTTACAGAGGAGCTTACAGAAATAAATCAACCTGTGGAAAACCCCCCGCACCCCCCAAATCTTAGTAAGCCTGAGAAGTTCGATTGCGAGGAAGTCGCATCGAACTCTCATAGTCTTACAAGCTTATTATCTACATCAGGCGGTAATGGTATTTCTGACAAAGGGTTGAGCGATCGCACCTCTGAGATATCTTTGGCAGGTGGTAATTCGTTTCTAGACGGTTCTCTGTCTTTACATCGGAGGCAACAATACCTGGCTTCAGGCGATCCAATCCTGGTAGCGGAGGCTCTGACTTGGATGAAGGCAAGTTCTGGTGTTTCCGAACCTGGATTCAAAGCTGAGAGTGACCTATCTTCTGTCTCCCCGATGTCTGAGAGTAGGCAGGTTCTATCTCGAAGCGTTCAGGAAGCTCAGGAAGAGCCACAGGAGACAGCTTGGCGTGATCTATCAGACACCTTGGTAGCCCTCTCGGTCAACATCAGGCTGCTTGGATGGAGCCGAATGCAGGTTAGATCCAATCTCTTGGATCTATTTGATAAAAGCGATCGTGCTTTGTTGTCAGACGTGGAGCTGGGGCAATGGCTGTCTTGGCTGACCGCTAAGGTAGATGCTTGCAGTCAAGCAGCAGGGCAGATCTCTCAGCCTGAAAGAGGCGATTTGATTGGAACTCGATCGGCAATATTGCCGCCGATAGGTTCCAATTAGAGGTTTTGAGTCCAGTCAAGCCTGCTTTTTGAAAAAATAGCCTGTACTCGGTTGACATCTAATCCATTGAGTTTGCTATACTTCGGGGGTAGAAGACGATTATCGATTCAAAAAAGTCTTGAGATTTCACAAGTAGATATGTCCCGGACATTGCAGCAACGAGCGTTGCACCTGCACGTCTTCGGCTATTTTTTTGCATTCACTCACACGTTCAATATTTCTGGAACCAGCATTTCTAAAACCAGTATCTCTGGCGATCGTTGGGTGCTTCTGCCAAAGCGATAATCGTCCTTTTACGTATTTCTTACTCTTTCTTTAATTCAAGGAGCAATCATGGCAGGACTTGATCATCAAGAACAGCATGAACAGCAAAATGCTATTGGCGCAGTAGATCTCTCTACTAATACTGCTGCTAGTACCGCAACGGGTGGTTCAAAGGGTTCCTCAGTTCAGTCATCAGATCTTGAGGCAAATCTGAACAGAGCGTTTGAGTCAAACCACACATCGCTAGATAACGTTCAGGTGGTTCGCGGTCTCGATCTCAAGGGCTTGAAAAAAGAGGATTCATTTAATGATGATGTGGGAGTCAAGGGTGATTTTCTGACTCCTGGTGCGGGTAAGAATACGGTGACTGGCACTGCGGATAAAGATCTCATTGATGGCAGAGGCGGCGGAATCAACACGATTACTACAGGTGCAGGTAAGGACAGCATTCTGCTTGGACGTGAAACAACCAACAGCGTGCTGGACTTTGACCTCAACTTGGATCGACTTCTCTTCACCAAAGAGATTGATCTCAACAATGTTGTGATTGCGCAGGGAAAAAACCAAGATGCAAACAGCTTGGATTCTGTCAATAATGCCTTAATCATCGACAAGTCAGAAGGACATATTCTGGCATCTCTGAAATCAATTCAGGCTACAGCACTTCAGGGAATTGAACAGTCTGGTAGAAAGGGCTTTAGCTCGGTTGAAGATAACGTGTTCAATACGCTCAACACGCTAAAGTTTGATACGACGAAAGAAGGAGATGGGCAGCTAGCTGGTTCCGCGGGTCGGGATAAATTGGTAGGTCGAGGCGGTGACGATATTCTAGGGGGTGAAGCGCCTGTTGTTGTCGCTCCTCCAAGTGGCGGCGCAAATCCAACGCCTCCAGTCACGCCTCCAGCCACGCCTCCAGCCGATGATCATGACCATACAGGTGCAGGAGCTAGCAGCGAAAATCATGTCGATCTAGGTCAAGTTGACGTGGTTCGTGGTCTTGATCTGAAGGGATTGAAAAAAGAGGATTCCTTCAAGGATGATGTGGGAGCTAAGGGTGATTTTCTGATTCCTGGCGGGGGCAAAAACACCGTGATTGCCACTGGAGATACGGATTTGATTGACGGTCGAGGCGGTGGGTTTAACACCATCACCACGGGTGGCGGCAAAGACAGCATTCTACTAGATGGTAAAACCACAAATCGCATCTTAGACTTTGATCCAACTAAGGATAGATTGCTCTTTACTCAGGGCATGAATCTTGACAATATTGTCATCGCGCAGGGGAAGAATCCAGGCAAAGGTGGAGTCAACCAGCCGCTAGATTCGGTCAACAATACGTTGATTATTGATAAATCGGATGGGCATATTCTGGCATCTCTGGCATTCACCAAGGCAACCTCTCTTCAGGGAGTTGAGCAATCTGCTAGAAAGGGCTTTAGCCTTGTTGACGACAAAGTTTTCGACACGCTCAACACGCTGAACTTTGCTAAAACCCAACAGGGCGATGGCAAGCTATCAGGTAGCCAGGGACGTGACAAAATGGTCGGTGGCGGCGGCAATGACTTCCTTTACGTGGGCGATGACGGATTCAAGATCGGCACGGCAAAGGGCGATGGCAAAGGAGAATTTCCTTTCCCTAACGACAGTCCTGGAACCAGTGAGGCAACTGCGACTCTGAAGAATGGCGTACTTAACTTTACGGGCAAGTATCAAAACTTTGATGGAGCGCCGCTGTTTAGCCAAAATGAGACTGTGATTGATCCCAAAGCCACCATTCTCAACGGCTCTGACCCAGTCTCTCTAATCAATGGCTTCTTGAAGGTTCCACAAGACGTAGAAGGGAATAAAATCTCTGGCACTCACCTGCACTTTAGCCCCTCCCAAGATAGCCGAGGCGACTTCGCAGATGCTACGGTGATTCGCTACTTCAACAATACGCCTACTGATGCTAAGTCAGGCACTATCTCCGGTGAGTTTGAACTCACGCCAGAAGAGCAGGCTGCGTTCTTAGCTGGAGATCTCTACGTCAATATCCACACTAATGTAGATACTGATGGAGACGGAAAGGCAGGCTTCCCAACGGGCGAAAATCGCCTTAACTTCAACCAGAATGTTGTTAGCCTTGTGTAGCGATCGACTCTAAAGCGGGCAGAGAAGATATTGTTGCCGTGCCCTAACAATATCTTCAGCAGCAGATGTCCATAATTTTCTCACTTAGCCCATGGGTTAAGTGAGAAAATTGCTATAGCGATTCCAGATAACCTGTGAGATGGTTTGCTATATGTAATTGTGACTTAAACTACCGATAAAGCGAATTCTAGTTGCCTACAGTGGGTGAGGATTTCATCTAAGAAAGGTTATGAAAAAGCAGCTAGGTTGGGTATTGGGTGCGTTTCTATTTTTTTTAAGCCTCAGCTTTCTGCCGTTTAGTTTGAATGCAGCCCAAGAAGCCCCTGGAATGCCCTCTCTTGTAATTATTGGGGGTTCTTTGCGGTACGACAATGCTGAAGTGTTTAACAAAATGATTGAGCTGGCGGGTGGGGCAGGAGCCAAGATTGCTGTTTTTCCTACAGCCAGCAGTAGCCCTGTGAAAAATGGTCAGCAGACTGTGGATGCCTTTAAGCGCTATGGCGCAGATGCGATACTGATGCCGATCGCCCTAAAAAATATTGATGTAGATTACAAGGTCGCAGTCAACGATCCGGTGCTGATTGCCCAGGTTAAAAGCGCAGACGGCATTTACTTTATTGGTGGCGATCAGGCTCGAATTACGCAGGCTTTGTATACTGAGACGGGCGATCGCACTCCCATGCTAGATGCCATTTGGGAGGTCTTAAATCGAGGTGGCATGATTGGTGGCTCTAGCGCTGGGGCAGCGATCATGAGCACCACCATGTTCAAAAACTCAGTTGACGTTTTGTCTACGATGAAAGTGGGCGTAAAAGAGGGAGGCAGCATTGACAAAGGGCTAGGCTTTATCGGTTCAGAGGTGTTTGTCGATCAGCACTTTTTGACGAGGGGTCGCTTTGCCCGTGCTTTAGTCGCCATGCAGGCTAAAGGCTACAAGCTGGGAATCGGCGTAGATGAGAATACGGCACTCGTCGTTTTTCCAACCACAGGAACGGTAGATGTAATTGGCTACAAAGGTGCATTGGTGCTAGATCTAGCCGAGACAACGACCGATGTTGCCGTTCCTCAATTCAATCTCCGCAACGCCAAATTGACCTACCTCGATCGCGGGGATCAATTTAACCTTAAAACCAAAACAGTAACATTGCATCCCGATAAGCTGAATGACGTAAAGGTGGATACTAACGATCCAAAATATGAACCTTATTTCACAGAAGAACTCTTTGCAGCAGACATTTTAGAGAACACGGCAGTGGTCGATCTAATGGCAAATCTGATTGATAATAGCCACAAAGAGGCGATCGGGTTAGCCTTTACCCAAGCTGTCGATGTTCCCGAACCCGACCTAGGGTTTGAGTTCAAGTTTTATAAACAATCAGACAGCCTGGGATACTATACAGGCACCTTTGGAGGAGAAGACTATAGCGTTGAGAATGTCCATCTAGATATAACGCCGATACAGATGGGTCAGCCGCTCTATAAAAAACTATAGCCAGCTTAAGGCGGTCTGTACCAGTAACCAGATGTTTAATCCTGCAATGATCACGGCGATCGCCCATGCCATTATCTTCAACCACTTGGGATTGACGAACTCGCCCATGATCCGGCGATCGCTTGTAAACATGACTAGAGGAACGACTGCGAAGGAGAGCTGGAGACTCAGAATCACCTGGCTAAATACCAGCAGAGTTCCTGTGCTTTGTTCGCCAAAGAAGATAATTGCGATTAAAGCAGGAATAATTGCAAGAAGCCGACTGGCGAGACGACGTAGCCAAGCGGGCATCCGAAACTGGATGAAGCCTTCCATCACAATTTGCCCTGCCAGAGTAGCGGTGAGCGTCGAGCTTTGCCCCGATGCCAAGAGCGCTACACCAAAGACAGCGCTGGCAGCACTGACTCCTAGCATGGGTGACAGCAGCTTGTAGGCATCCTGGATTTCAGCAACGTCTTGATTGCCTGTCGTGTGAAAGGTTGCAGCAGCAACAATCAAAATGGCGGAATTGATCAGCAGCGCTAGAGACAGGGCAATGGTAGAGTCGATCGTACAAAACTTAATCGCCTCCCAGCGCTTGACTGAGGTAGGTTGCCATGCGCGAGTTTGCACAATGGAGGAATGCAAATAAAGGTTGTGGGGCATGACGGTTGCCCCCAGAATCCCGATCGCCAGATACAGCATATCTGGATTGCGAATGATTTCGCGGTTGGGCACATAGCCCGCTAAAATGCCGCCCAAGTCAGGACGAGAGAAGAAAATCTCGGCTGCGAAACAAATGCCGATCGTGCTGACCAAAACAATGATCAAAGCCTCGACATAGCGAAAGCCTTTGTTTTGCAGGAACAGGAGCGCCAGTACATCTAACGCCGTGAGGCAGACTCCCCACACTAGCGGGATGTTGAACAATAGATTGAGGGCGATCGCGCTACCCAAAAGCTCTGCCAAGTCACAGGCGGCGATCGCGATTTCACAGAGAATCCACAGGATGAAGCTAGTGCGTGGACTGAAATATTCTCGGCAAGCTTGCGCTAAGTCTTTGCCAGTTGCCACCCCTAGCCGAACACACAAAGCCTGTAACAAAACAGCCATCAAATTCGAGAGCAAAATCACGCTCAGAAGCGTGTAGCCGAAGCGCGAACCCCCTGCAATATCTGTTGCCCAATTGCCGGGATCCATGTAGCCCACTGAAACGAGATAGCCCGGCCCAGCATAAGCCATTAGCTTGCGCCAAAAACCTCCACCACTGGGAATAGGAATGCTGCGATGGACTTCAGAAAGGCTGGGGCGAGGGTTGGAGGATGTCATGGTGAAGTGCCGACCATTTCATAATCATTTCATAAATCACGATAACACTAATTGAGAGGCGCTTGATTCTCTCCTATGCCTGAACTTGGAATATGCCGCTGGTTGAGGATATTCAGAATTGTGTGCAGCGATTTCCACACCCTTTTAAGGAGTCCTAAAACCTAAAATTACGCAATCTTTCCTTTGACCGCTTGAGTCAACAAATAATGAAGTCTACGCTTGAGTCCAGGAATAGGAAAAATCTGTAACCCAACCTCTAGTCATCCCCAACTCCGCCTCTTCAAAAGACTCATACCCATTTAAGACCCAAACAGGGCAGATGATTTTTGAGAGCCGCGCGGAGCGCGGCTCTCAAAAATCATCTGCCACCTCATCAATTTAGTTGGTATCACTAGATCGCAAACCAATGCTCACGCTAGGAATACTCGTGTCTGGTCCCCCTAAATTCCCCTTAAATAAGGAGGACTTTGAGTTCTGAAGTCTCCTCTTTAAGTGGAATTTAGGAGGATCGAGTGTAAGCTTTGCGATCTACTGAGACTGTTTGTGCTTGATTAAGTCAGTACAGTTCATACTTCATGAGTTGACAGGGTAAAGTGCCATTGTAAACTGCAAACCTTTGCGACGATTTTAGCCCGATTGACTGTGAGAGTTCCTTATTGCCACTCAGCACAAACGCCGTCCAGCCTTTGAAGCGTTGCTTCAGCACATCGCCTAATTGTTTATAGAATGCGCCCAAATCGCTATCTCGCCCTAGCCGTTCGCCATAGGGCGGATTGCAGAACACTACGCCGCTGTCTGCGGGTGCGGCAACGTCTTCAAGGTCAATTACCGCTAAATAAACGTGGTTCAGCACACCACAGTGATCCGCATTGGTGATCGCCTGTTCAATCACGTCTCCATCGCGATCGCTGCCCCAAATCGGCGCGGGAAGGCTGTCGTGCTGGCTAGTTTTGGCTGATTGAATCATTTGTTCTAGCAGAGGTCGGTCAGCGTCAAGCCAGGTTTCAAACCCAAATTGTTCGCGAAATAGACCCGGCGCAATGTTAAGCGCCTTCAAGCTTGCCTCTAACGGCAACGTACCAGAGCCACAGAGTGGGTCATAAAACATCTGCTCTGGCTGCCAACCCGACAGTTGGATTAACGCGGCTGCCAGTGATTCCTTAAGCGGTGCAGCGCCAACAGCTGGGCGGTACCCTCGACGGTGCAGACTCTGACCCGAACTGTCTAAGCTGACGGTACATACGTCGCGTTCAATATGTACGCTGATTTGCACATCCGGAGATTGCAGCTCGACATCAGATCGATCGCCTAGCCGTTCTTGCTGCTGATCGACGATCGCCCGTTTGACCTGAAGTGCCGTGAAATGGGTATGGTTAAGTTGCTCACTTTTGCCCGTCGCATTGACCGCCAAAGTTAGGTCGGGTGTCAGATACTGCAACCAGTCGATCGTCTGAATTCCACGATAGAGATCCTCTGCATCTTGGCAGGGAAACTCATGCAGCTTCATTAAAATCCGGAAAGGTAACCTAGCCCAAAGGTTAACGCGATACAGCAGAGTGCGATCGCCTGCAAACGCAACGCCACAGAACCCTGGCTCTACGGCATTGGCACCCAACTGCTCTAACTCCTGTGTCGCCAGCGTTTCTAGCCCTCGCGCCACTGTTGCAAAATACTGATTCATTCATGCGACTCATAACTGCAAGGCACCGTGAAGCTCACTCGCCCTTAGCAATTATATCGATCGCAAGAAGATCTGTTTTTCTCGATTCGGTAAGGAATGGGGTAATCCTTGCCTAAATACCACTACCCATGAACTGTTGATAAATGAGATTACACGGCAACGACTTGACGAGTATAGGCAGCAGAGTCGCCTTTGATCGCCTGACTGTGTTTTCCCTCAATACTCACTGGCAGATCACCGCCGATCGTGACGCGCTGAACGCGACGAGGCTGGTTGCCGTAATCATCGATCGCATAATGTTGGGTCGCACGATTGTCCCAGAAAGCCACGTCACCTACCTGCCAGCGCCAACGGACAGTATTCTCTGGGCGGGTGATGTAGGATTGCAACAGTCGAATCAAATCGTTGGATTCAGTTTGAGATAAATTTTGGATACGACGAACGAATCCGCCGATGAATAGTCCGCGATCGCCTGACTCTGGATGAACTCGCACCACAGGATGCAGCGTTTCATAAATTGTAGACTCAAATATAGCCCGGTAAGCCTTCTGCTTTTCGGAATATTGGGGAGTCGCGTAGTCGTAGGCATTGGTATGAACTGCCCATAGCGAATCAGCCAAACTCCGCAGATGGGGCGGTAAATCTTGGTATGCGGTTACAGAATTTGCCCAAAGCGTGTCACCCCCCACAGGTGGAATGTCAACAGCCCGCAGGATAGAGCCAAGGGGAGGGCGATCGACAAAGGTGACATCAGTATGCCAACGATTTGCTGGAGCCACCGTGCGACCATAATCGAGATCGAAGACTTCTGGATGTTCGGGCAGAGAAGGCACAGTTGGATGAGCTGCCGTGAGATTACCAAACCGCTGCGCGAAATCGATTTGTTGATTTGCGTCGATCGCCTGATGGCGGAAAAAGATGACTTTATATTGAATTAGCGTTTGACGAATCTGCTGGATCAGGTTATCACTCAGCTCAGCACCAAGGTCAACGCCAGTAATTTCAGCCCCGATCCGTCCGGCAATAGGCTGAATGTCAAAGTGGAAAGAACTCATGGAGGTACGCCTCTTGTGGAAAAAGTGAAGAATTCTAATCTACGGTAAATCAGTAGATTTAAAGATGTTTATCTACAAGCGCTATCTTTCCACAAAGACAGATGAAAAGCAAGAGAGGAACATTTGCTTTTTTATAGCGCTTTTCACTTCAGTGAGATACGGATTATTTTGAAAATTCTGCTCCGCAAGGCTTTCAAAGATAATCGATTTCAATCGAGCGCGAAGCACCATAACCATCAGTGAGAGAGATTTCTTGATCATCGAAATTAGTTCATGCTAATTTTGATGGCAGCAATCTACGGTAATCTGATAGACTTACAGTAAATTAATCAATGCCGAGCTAGACTTTATAGGACAAATCACCCATGGTAAGCACTATCCCAGTTCAAGACTCTGCTCAACCTCATGCTCGGTATCGAGCGAGAAGATTCCATACACATCGCTTGAAGCGCCCTTGGAGCTACGGACGCGGATACGGGGTGATTGTGGGTGTTGCGCTACTTGTTTTAGTAAGTCTTGCTATCGTTCATCTACATCAAATTTGGCAAGGGCGATCGCAGCGGCTCAGTCAATAGCTCATAGCCCCAGAGCTAACTTACAGTGAGCGCTCTGATTCACTTTTACCCAATGACCATAAGGTTCGTATGATTACACTGCTGAGAAGACCAGCGAATCCACTGCTTGTACGCGATCGAGGTACGCTGTCGGTTCCGCTTACCTGGGTTGCCAGTACACCCAATTGTCCTCTTGCCAATTTAGGAGATGCCCTTAGCCCTATCCTTGTTAGCGCTCTGTCTGGGTTGCCCATTGTACACCGTCATTTTGACGCTCCTCAGAAAAAGTTGGCCTGTGTGGGAACGATCGGTCATGCGCTGAAGAATGGTGAGGTTCATCTTTGGGGAACAGGGGTAGATAAAGCAAAGCACCCCATTGATCGCAATCTTGCCTATTATCAGAAACCTCCGAAGACAAAGTTTCAAGTTCATGCGCTGCGAGGTGCCTTTAGTGCCCAGGCTTTCCAGCAGCAGGGCATTGAGGTGCCAGCGGTGTATGGCGATCCTGTCTGGTTTTTGCCTTCGCTGATTCAACCTGCGATCGAGAAACGCTATGAGCTAGGGGTTATTGTCCATCTCTCAGAACTAGAATCATTGAACGAGACGGCAAATGTACGTGAGGAGCTGATTCGATATCGGGTGCCTGAATCGATCGCTGCTGATGTTCGCATTATCACAACTCTGAGCCAGCCAACTTTTGAGGCGCTGGAGGCAAAGGTAGAAGAAATTACCGCCTGCAAACGAATCATCAGCACGAGTTTACATGGTCTTGTCATTGCTGAGGCTTATCAAATCCCTTGTGCTTATTTTCAGATCGTTGGAGCAGGGGGTAGTTTCATACAACTCAAAGATCAGCAAGCTCGAATTGAGCATCGCTTTCGAGACTTCTACAGCGGATTAGGTCTGGAACAACTCTTTGTATATGGTCAAGAATTAGAGCAAGAAACTAATTGGGAACAAGTCATTCGTGCCGTAGATCAATTCTGGAGTCCGGTAGAGTGGTCTGCCGAAGCATTTCTAGAGGCTTTTCCGTTACCACTAGCTTTTAATCCTTTGAAAGGTCAAAAGTTTGAACAGCGATCGCTTTTTCATCACATTCGGCTATGACGGCTCAACTTGCAAATCAAGTAGGGAAACCAGGCGAGAGAACCAGTAGACAATTTCTGGATCACAACAGGTTGAGAGGCGGGAAATCTCTCTAGCAAGCTGATACGCTTCCTCACCTTTGGGATGGTCAGTCAGCCCAGCACGAGCGAGTAAAGCTGCCTTCAGATCGCCTGGATAGGTGGGTAACCGATGCTCCTCTTCAGTTGAGATGTGCTGAAGAATGGGAGTCCAGTCGATGCTGTTCTGGACAGTGGAGTTTTGCATAAAATATCCTACGAGTTTGCTAAAGGGCTGAAAATTCAAACATTTATTCACAAAGTTGAAGCAAAGTTATAGTTTCAATTTAAATTGTTTGACTTATAGAAGCAAATATTCTTTTTGCTTGAAACAATAAATTATATTTATCGTTACCGCCAAGGCATTGAGGATAAAGATCCCAACCAAACTAAGCAATACCAAAAAGCCCCATTCTTAACGGAATGGGGCGGGTTTACACGTTTGGGAGACAATGATTGGAAGGATAATAATGGCTAAGCGCCTTTACCCACTTCGATCGGTAAGTCAGGATAGGAGGAGTATTCCGTCCAGGAACCTTCGTAGATCCTGACCTTCTCATATCCAAGCACATGCTTTAGCACGTTGTATTGCAGGGTTGCCTCGCGCCCAGTACTGCAACTTACGATAATGTCATCTGAAGAAGAAATACCGCGATCGGACAAGATTTGTCTGATTTCATCTAGCGGTTTCAGCTGGTGAAAATTCGCTTCTCCAAGCGTAAAGGTGACCCAAGGGATATTTTTTGCACCAGGAATGTGCCCATTACGTACCCAAATCTCCTGTTCTCCAGCAAAAACTTCGGGAGGGCGAGGATCGATAAAAGTAACTCCGGGTTTTCCGATCAAGGCTTTCACTTGATTCAGCGTGACTCGAATGGATGAGTTGTCTGTGGTAGTAAATTTACCTGGCGTGTACTTGGGAAATTCTTTGGTAACGGGGAGCTGAGCGGCTTTATATCCCGCAAAGCCGCCATCTAGAATCGCCACATCAGAGTGTCCTGTGCGCTCTAGTAAGTAGGCAACCATTGTGGCTCCCAAAAAGTCTCTACCGTCTGAGTAGACGAGAACTTTACTATCGTCTGTTACTCCCGCTTCAGAAAACAGCGATCGCAGCTTGTCCGGTTGCCAGTATTGTACAGGCAATGCACCGTTTGGACCTCGAAAAGTATTGTCGGCGATGTGAACAGCTTTAGGAATATGCCCCACGAAATAATCGAATGGGCTGATCCGCACATCTAGAATTCTCAAATTAGCATCGCTTGCATGCTCTGTAACCCATGACGGAGGAACAAACTGAACTGTAGATGAATTCGCAACCGCAGGAGAGAAGGGGAGTAATGGAAGAACGACGGCAAAAGCGATCAGCGATGTGATGAAAGTGAGAGCCGATCGCCAATTTTTCAAGCGTGAAAGCTGTTTTTCGATTGTAAATCTCATGTCCTGATTACCTGAATTTGTAACTTGAAGCTGTTATCTGCAATTTTCTCTAGACTTGTACTTTGCCTATATCTGTAGCATCTGGAACCTCAACTAATTTTCCTGTTTGCACATCACAGATAAAGCCGCAAATAGGAATGCTGGATGAAACAAGAGGATGAGTGTGAATGTGCTGATCATGATTTGATCAGTGAATTTTCTTATTCCGCAATTGGTGTGGTAAGGCACAAACATTTTGTGTTGCTAGAAGTTTATACGAGATGACGAGCGATTGAATGCTAATAGAAATTCTTCATCACCAGGGACTGCCAAAGTGGACGAACAGCCGGATGTGTCAAAAATAGTGATGTGAGGATGACAGCTAGACCCACCATACAGAAGAGCGTGAGGAAGAATAGTGAATTACTGTCGATCGTAGATTCACTTTTGATCTGCATAAGAAATACCTCAGAAACTAGCAGTCTAGAACTTAACTAGGAAAAATCTTGGAATAGTCCTCGGACGGCAAAAACACCTCATTTACCTGAACCGATTTAGGAATCACCTTGCTCTTGTAGAAGGTATCAGCCACGGCCTGCTGCGCCTCCTGAATCTGAGCATCAACAGGCAAAACCTGCCAACTGCGGCGCTTATAGACTTCTTGCAGAACAACCTGATCGACCTTGATATCTTTAGAGAACCGTTGAGCCACTTCCTGAATGTTTTGAGCAATCCAGTTGCCATTCTCTTTTGCTGCTTCTAGAACCGTTTTGAGCATCGTTGACTGACTTTTAGCGAACTGCTGCGATGCCAGGAAATAGTTACGGCGTTCACGTCCGACGTTTAGCCCTCGAATGTTGCTACTTTGCTGAGCAACCGCTAAAAATGGGTCCCAAATTGACCAAGCATCGACGTTGCCTTGTTCAAAAGCAGCTCGTGCATCTGCGGGAGAAAGGGAAACTACTTCGACCTGATCGGCTGAAACTGATGCCTCTTCTAAAGCTTTTAACAGCAGGTAGTGAGCGCTGGAGCCTTTTTGCAGCGCTACTTTCTTACCTTTAAGGTCAGCGGGCGTTTGAATGGCTGAGTTTTTGGAAACCACAATGTCCTGCGATGCGGCAGATAAGGGCGTAACGCTGACATAGTAAAATTGTCCCCCTGCGGCTTGAGAGAAGATGGGCGGCGACTCTCCAACGCCACCAAAGTCAATCTTGCCGGCATTCATAGCTTCCAGCATCGGAGGGCCTGAAGGAAACAGCGCCCATTCTGCCGTTGCGCCCAGTTCGCTTAATTTCTTGTCCAGTTCTCCTCTGGTACGCAGCAGATCAAGCTCAGTCGCCTTCTGATAGCCAATATGGATCGTCTGACCTGCGCTAGTTGCGGGTGCAGCACTAGGAGAGACTTGCGAGGTGGTTGGACTAGATGAATCACGGGTGCAGCTTGACGCAATCAAGGGAATGCTCAAGCCAATCAGCCCGGAAAGAACGGTTCTGCGTTTTAAATGCATGACTAATTGAGAGATGAATTGATTAAAGAATTACGTTGCAAAAAGCGGTGCTGTGTAGGCTGGTTCTGAAACGGGAGGGCGCTGCCGCTTGAGAATGCGATCGAGGATTTGAACTTTAAGTTCTGCAAAGGGCACGCTGGCAGTATCACGCGGACGAGGCAAAGTAATGGGCAGATTCAGCGTGATGTTCCCTTCCTCAATCACAATGACGCGATCGCCCAAGCACACGGCTTCTTCCACATCATGGGTGACAAGCAGTGCTGTAAATCGCTGCTCTTGCCACAGGGTTTCAATCAAGTTTTGCATGCCGATTCGCGTCAGAGCGTCCAATGCGCCCAACGGTTCATCCAGCAGCAGCAGACGCGGCTGACTAACCAGCGCCCGAGCCAACGCTACCCGCTGTCGCTGCCCCCCAGAGAGCTGCATAATCCACTGCTGAGGACGATCGCCCAATCCGACTTGATCGAGTGCCCACTGTCCCTGCTGCTGCGCTTGATGCTTCAGCCCCAACGACACGTTATCTAGAACTCGCCGCCAGGGCAGCAGCCGGGAGTCTTGGAACATGACCCTAGCATCCCGGTTCAAGCCCTGAAGCACTTGTCCATTCTGATAAATCTGTCCTTGAGTGGGCTGATCCAAGCCGCCAAGAAGTCGCAATAGCGTGCTTTTGCCACAGCCACTCTTACCCACAACGGTAACAAATTCACCCGGAGAGACTTCAAGGTTAATGTCCTTCAATACCTGAAAGTCACCGAAGGCTTTACTCAGGTTTTGAATCTTTAAGCGTGCGCCATTCTCGTACTTTACACTATGGATACTCATACCTTGATACTCTATTTGCGTCATCATACTTTTCTCTCAGATTGATTGTTTACAGCGCTTTGCGCTTGGTTAGGTGTAGGTTATTTTTTAGAAGCCGCGCGGAGCGCGGCTTCTAAAAAATAACTGTGGCTTACGCAATTGAAAATTGCTGTAAGTCATTAAATTCCCTGGCTCGGATGCCAAGGCAGCCACCAATGTTCCAGCACCCGCACGATCGAATCTGCCAGTTTGCCAAGCAGGGCATACATCAAAATACTGAGTACCACCACATCGGTTTGCATGAACTCTCTGGCATTCATCGCCATGTATCCGATTCCAGAATTAGCGGCGATCGTCTCAGCAACAATTAGCGTTACCCACATGATGCCAAGGGCATAGCGCAGACCGACCAAGATACTAGGCAATGCACCGGGCAGAATAATTGTCCAAAATAGCTCACGGGGGCGCAATCCATAAACTTCTCCCATTTCTAGGAGGTTGGGGTCAAGCGATCGAATACCGTGAAATGTATTGATGTAGATAGGAAAAAATACGCCTAGCGCTACCAAGAATAGCCTAGCGGGATCACCAATGCCGAACCAAAGAATGACTAACGGAATCAGCGCTAAGTGAGGAATGTTGCGGATCATCTGCACCGTGCTGTCTAGGAATCGCTCGGCGATCGGCGAAATTCCATTGAGCAAACCTAGTCCAAACCCAATGCTACCCCCAATCAGAAATCCGACCAGTGCCCGATAAAGGCTAATCCCTACATTCGCGATCAGTTCTCCACTCAGAGTAAGCTGAATCGCGGCTTGGACGATCGCTGTTGGAGCGGGCAAAATACGAGTGCTCAGCAATCCGAGCTGAGACAACACTTGCCAAACGAAAATAAGACCCGCAGGAACGATCCAAGGAATGAGCTGCTGTAAGGGCAGCAATCGCCAGGGAGAAGCTGAAGTTTTTGATTGCGCGATTTGCATAGGAGATGACTCACTTTGAGCAACGAGCTATGAATACTGCGTGACTACAGGATGCTCATGATTTAAGAACCAATTGCCGATATCCCGATACTTGTAATCGACCGGATCATGCAGCGTGAAGGTTCGCAGATCTCGCCAGTAGCGATCGAAGCCAAACTGCACGTCTGTTGACCGACTACCCGTTAGCTCAAAGATGTGATTAGTCACTTCCAACCCAGCACGAGTTGCCGCTGCCTTAGTGGCAAATACAGCCACTGCAACCTCTGCCCGCTCCTCATGGGTCAGGGCAGATTCCTTTTCCCAGGCAGCTTGTGCGGCTTGAGCAGTGCGATCGGCAAGAGCGATCGCCGCCGCCAGAGAAGACCAGAGTTCGCCGTAGTGCTGCAAAATATAGGGATCTGCTGTGGCATAGCTAACCCCAGAGGTAATCCAAGGACGGCTGAGCGTGCGCGTATATTGGCTAGCGGCCTCCAGCGCCCCCTCAGCAATGCCCAAATAAACGTAGGCTTTAGTGAGTTGAGCAATGATGCCCAGGAATGTCGCAAAAGCATTGTCGGGTGGATTAGGGTAGCCCAGAATCTCACTCGGTTCAACGCGCACATTATCAAAGCTGATACTACCGCTGGCAGTGCGTCGTTGCCCCACGTTGTTCCAATCGTCGTTGAACGTGATGCCCTCGCGTCCCTTTGGCAGTACGACCAAGAAGGGAACTTCAACCCCTTCTTGAAACGCACCAAATACGAGCTGATCGGCAACCGGGATACCTGTGCCAAAGCCCTTCACCCCATCCAGCCGAAACCGATCGCCTGTGGGTGTGAGCTTGAGGCGAGTGTCCCGTAGATTGATTGAGTTGCCCCAAAACCACTGATGTTCGACAGTGCCACGATAGTAATATTCTTTCTGGGTTGAACTTCCAGAGACATGGGCAAGCGTCGTCAATCCTAGGTGGTTGCAATAGAGCTGTCCAACCGACCCATCTGCCTTCGAGAGTTCTTGCAGCACCTTCATCGCCGTCGGAATACTTTCCCCCGCACCACCATATTCTGACGGAATCACCAATGTCAGTAAGCCCGCCTGCCGCAGACGATCGATCTCATAGGTAGGCAAACCCGCTTCCAGATCACGCGCTACAGCATTGCCTGAAAATTCTTGCGACAGTTTGCGGGCGATCGCCTGATAGTCCTGTTGACGTTCTACAAGTTGAACCATAGTCTTCTCCATCTATTGACGATAATCAAATGCAATTAGCTGGCGATAGCGGGAATTCTTTCGTTGGCAATCACTTCTCCCACTGGGCTAAACTGAAGGCTAGGTGGTGGTAATTTCACATCCACAGGCAGTTTTGGAAACAGCAGTTCTGCCACACGATAGGCTTCTTCTAAGTGCGGATAGCCCGACAAAATGAAGGTATCAATGCCGAGATCTGCGTATTCCAGCATCCGAGCTGCGACAGTATCTGGATCGCCAACTAATGCGGTTCCTGCACCGCCCCGCACCAACCCTACCCCTGCCCACAAATTGGGGCTAATTTCTAGCTCAGCCCGACTGCCCCCATGCAACTGCTGCATTCGCCGCTGTCCTTCCGAATCGCTCCGTGAGAGTGCTGCCTGAGCCGCCGCGATCGTCTCTGCATCTAAATGCTGAATCAACTGATCAGCCGCGCTCCAGGCTTCAGCCTCTGTTTCACGCACAATCACATGTAGCCGGATGCCAAACCGCAGCGTTCTGCCATATTCTGCTGCCCGTCTGCGGACTGCCGCAATTTTTTCGGCAACCTGCTGAGGCGGTTCTCCCCAAGTGAGATACAGATCAACATGCTTGGCGGCAACTTCGATAGCCGCAGGTGAAGAACCGCCAAAATAGAGCGGTGGATACGGCTCCTGCACAGGCGGAAACAAAATCTTGCTGCCTTTGATTTTGAGGAACTCGCCTTCGTGATCGACGACCTCACCCGCCAGCACGCCTCGCCAAACGGTAAGGAACTCATCTGTCAGACCATAGCGCTGATCATGATTGAGATGTAGTCCATCTCCTGCCAATTCAACGGGATCGCCACCTGTCACTACGTTAACGAGCAAGCGACCTTTGGAGAGCCGATCGAAGGTAGCTGCCATCCTTGCCGCCATCCCTGGGGAAGAAATACCTGGGCGAATCGCCACCAGAAACTTCATTCGCTGGGTGACGTGAATCAGTGAAGCAGCAGTCACCCAGGCATCCTCACAAGATCGCCCTGTCGGTAAGAGTGCCCCCGTAAATCCGAGGGAGTCGATCGCACCTGCGAGTTGCTTGAGATAGTCAGGTGTGACCGCACGTCCGCCGATCGCAGTTCCTAAATAGCGACCATCTCCATGCGTTGGAAAGAACCAATGTATATCCATACTGAATCCAAATTCCTCTAGCCTATCGTTAAGTAATAAGATTAAATCGCGCTTCAAATCTGGTAATGCCAGAGTTCATGTTCTTGAACAATAATGCGTTGCAAAGGTAAGCACTGAATCAAGCCTTGTTTCTCAAGTTGGTTGAGAATGCGCGTCACGGTCACTCGCGTTGTGCCGATCGTCTCTGAAATATCTTGATGGGTCAATCTCAAATTGATCAATCGTCCAGTCGCTACATCTTGACCAAATCGCTGGTCTAACCAATCTAGAAACTTGAGAATCTTGATGTCAACTCGTTTCTGGCTGTGAATTTGCATCAGTGTTTCCGCCTGATGCAAGTGAGACAAAAGTACCTTTGAAGCGTTCTGCAACTGTGAAAAAGGAAGAGCGATCGCCTCCACCTTAGTTAAGCACTCCATTTGAAAAGGATCTGCTTGGGAAAAGGGTACACCGACCACATCACCTTCACCCCAAATTCCCAAGGCAACATTGGTACCGTCTTCTAACCAGGTGAGCGTTCGCACAAATCCAGACTCAATCTGCCAGAGGCGATCGAGCTGAGGAGTCAGTACAGCACGGGCGGCAAAGTGATGGAGCTGCTGTTGGGATGAACGGGAGAGCAATGCGGAGACAGTCATAATCAGCGCTTATGAAAAATCGGCGGAGGCATCATGGGCAATTCACTATCAGAACCGTTGTGACCCAAGAATCTGATTTTTAATCATCAGTAACTTGATGTAATTACAGTAGTTTCTTGTAAGCTACACGTTATCACGGTCAACTTGAGAAGGCAAGTCTCTGCCAAAGTTTTCTGATTCTGACGTTTTGGGCAGAATTTTCCTTCCCACAATATTCAGCGCTGCTGATTTCTGGGATGAACATTTTCTAAGGGTTATGAGAATCTGCTAATTTATGATTAAATACTTTAAGTCGATCAATAAGTCGTAGTATGCTGACGAGATTCACAAAGTGAAACCGCTTTATAGGACTCTCAAAGCAGTTCAACCCCAATCTGGTTAATACTGGTGGCAGCAACTCAGTTTTTCCTATCCAATGAATATAGAGTCGAGTAGTCAAACGCTTGCTGCCAATCCTGCTAGAAAGACAAATAGCGATATCTCGATCGCCAGTCGAATGATCTTGGCGCTGTTAATTTTGGCGATCGCCTCTAGCTTCTTTGCCATCATTGGAGCCGGACAGCGCGGCGTGTTGATGCGATTCGGTGAAGTGCAGCCGCAGATTTTGGGCGAGGGCATTCATGTTGTTATTCCTCTGTTGCACACCGTAGAAAAGATCAGCGTGCGCGTTCAGAAGCAGGAAATCTCGGCAGAGGCTTCCTCAAAAGACTTGCAGGATGTCTATACCAAGGTAGCGCTGAACTGGCACGTGATTCCGACTGAAGCCAATTTGATGTTTCAAGATATTGGCGATGAGGAAGTTGTTGTCGATCGCATCATCAACCCAGCCGTTGAAGAAGTTCTCAAAGCAATCGTCGCCAAGTATACTGCCGAGGAAATTATCATTCGCCGCAGCGATGTTAAAGCCGAGGTCGATCAGTTATTGCTGTCTCGTTTAGCCCCATATCATTTGGCGATCGATGATATTTCCCTGGTGCACGTCCATTTTTCTGAGCGCTTTAGTGATGCCGTCGAAGCGAAGCAAATCGCTGAACAGGAAGCCAAACGCGCAGGATTCATGGCGCAGAAAGCTATAAGAGAAGCCGAAGTGAGAGTGAATCTTGCTCGTGGAGAAGCTGAAGCCCACCGCTTGATTCTTGACACGCTGACCCCAGAGATTCTTCGTAGACAGGCGATCGAACGCTGGGATGGAAAGCTGCCGCTGATTGCACCAAACTCTGGCTCAACGCTGTTCGATCTGGAGCTAGAGGATTTAATGACCGCAAATCGCTGACGGCAGAATTTGTTTCACGCGCCTCAAGGACTGGATCTCTAATCCTCAAAATTAGGCGGGTCGAAGACAATCTCATAGGCGATCGCCGGATTGAGGCGTTTCACGACTTTCAAATAATCCTCGGCATCGTTGCGCTTCCGAAACCGAGCCACAATGACATATTGCAGCTTTGGTAAATGTTGAATAATGCACCAGGGCGCTAGAGCATCACGATAGCTCATGGCTCACCTGCCGCCTGTATTCGCACAAGACCATTCACCGCCCTTGATGGCGGCAACATTCCTGATATCATGGGGGTACTTCCTGTTATGGGAATTTGTAGCGTTGGCACAAGCCTCGCGCAGCGATCGCTCTCGTGTTTTCCAGGCAAGAAGAGCGATCGCTGTAGTTTGATCTTATAAAATCATTGAAAACTACGATCGTAGTTTCTGTCAAGCTAAAGATGGGGCGAATCAGGCTGAAAATCCGAGAACTGGCTTCTGAAAAAGGCTGGACATTAAAAGAGGTGTCTAAGCGATCGGAAATTCCCTACAGCACAGTGACAAATTATGCGAGTTCGCCTAGTCTTTCCACCGTAGATTACACTGCGCTACACAAGCTGGCTCGGCTATTTGATGTGGCGATCGAGGATTTGGTGGAGATTTTAGAGGAATAGAGGCGATCGAGTTTCTGCTTGACCGTTCAAGATTGTTACTCAATTTCTGCTTCATCTTGCAGAATTCGATCGTATAGAGGCTTGCTGATCCGAAAGCCTGCTTGATCAATCATACTGTCTAAAACTGGCTTGACTGCTGTAATTAAGTGTCGATGCTTGGCAACTCGCAAGATACCTAAAATTCCAATAATTGATAACCCCAGAGATGCCGCTTCTTGTCTACCAAGTCGTTCATCAATCAAAAGATCGTCAGCTTGAACTTGAATAGCCAATGCGATCGCGTAGGCTTCTCCAGGATCAAGTCCACGATCGCGCTGAAGACTTTCGGCTAGAGCGATATTAGTGAGAGGGCGAATTTGTATCCAGTCTAGGGTGAGAATGGCTTGAATCGTGGGAATTGTGCTGGCATTCGCTAATTCATCGGCAACGACTTGCGGAATAATGACTGTGCCGTAAATGGCGGGCAATATCCAAAGATGATTGGCGATCGCCAGGTTACATAGAGGCGAAGTGTCACTCACAACAATCACAACCAACCTCGTGCTTTGAGGTTTTGTACATCAAGTTGATATTCTTCAAGGTCGTAATGGATGCAAATGCCTCGACTGGCAATCAGTCGCTGGAATTCAATCTGATGGAGTTCAGCAAGTTGGCTAGCACTGCCTAGTGTGATGTGTTCTTGCTGAAATAGAGCGATCGCTAGTTCTCGCCGTAGGTCAGCTTCGGTGAGCGAGAAATTATCTGGAAGGTTGATTGTAATTTGCATTGAGGTTTCTCCTGTGAAATTATTCCACGTCTTCAGTCACGCCTTCTAGAAAAGCGATCGCCCCTTTTCCCCAAGGACTCTCTTCAGCGAAGTGTTCGCCCACTTTGACAGCCGCTGTTTTACCGCCGTTGAGCAAGCGCTTATAGTTCAGCAAGTTTTTCCAGCGCCAAGGCTGTTTTTGCTTGATTTCTTGAAATTCGGCTTCAATGATGATAGATTGCTGCTCTGGTCGGGCATTCGGGTATTTGGTTTGCAGATCTTGAATCACTTGTTTGAGTTCAGCG
The DNA here is from genome assembly GCA_019359505.1 of Drouetiella hepatica Uher 2000/2452. Taxonomy (GTDB): domain Bacteria; phylum Cyanobacteriota; class Cyanobacteriia; order Elainellales; family Elainellaceae; genus Drouetiella; species Drouetiella hepatica. The sequence continues at coordinate 84,713 of JAHHHD010000003.1, forward strand.
ATCGCTTCTTTTTCTTCTGAAGGAATCGCAGAGTTATTCTCGATATAGGTATCAACTTTCTCGAATATTTGTACTTTTTGGGCGTTTGGAAAGTTGTATTTAGGCACATCTGACATTTGCTGAACCCCTTGCGCGATCGCATCTAATTTATCGTGAATTAAATCTTCTTCAGTCTGTACTGTGATTTCCGTAGTTTGAACAACCTCAGCAGCTTGGAAGATTTCGTAGTTGTAGAATTTGCAGCGGGCTTGGATGGAGGCGATCGCTTCAAAAATGGAAGCATTCGTTTCGGTAGGAATGAGTCTTGAAAGATAAGTAAGAGCATAACCAGGAGAAATTTTCTCCGGAATTCTCTTTATGACCCACACGGCATCAAACGATAGTAGATCGCCGCTTTTCCACCCATTCGCTATTGCTACCACAGCGGGTTCAGTTCCAATCATAGCTAATGCCTCAGCAGCGATAATTTGAACAGCTCCATGTGGATCTTTCAAGGCTTTGGTCAGTTCAGGAATTGCCAATTCAGAGCCTATTTTACCTAATGCCTCTGCTGCTCCCTGGCGTACAATGTCTTTTTTATCGTTTAGTAAAGCTTGAGTTAAATGGGGAATTGCTTCTTCTGCTTGTAATTCGCCAAGTAATTTTGCTGCTTCATAACGATAATCAGGAAACCAAAATTCTAGCAAGACTTCTGAGAGTTCCAGAATTGCTAACTTTGATCCAAGTTTTGCTAATACAAAAGCTGCATCACGCCGCACATCTGGATCTGGGTCTTTCAAGGCTTTTGATAGTTCGGGAATTATTACTTGAGTGTTAGCTTTTTCTAATGAACTTGCTGCACTACGACGAACTGATATCGCTTCACTTTTCAGATCGCTTAGTAACTTCTCAATATCAAGCTCTTGTTCAGAATGTATAATTTTAGGCAGTGGCTTATTCAAAGTAATAGAAGGTTTTGCTTCTATATCACGTATTGCAGTGGTTATCATACCCTGTATCCAGGATTCATTATTCTGTAGTAATCTACGTAAAGTAGGGATTGCACTTTTGATTTTTCGTTGTCCTGAAACAACTATTGCCGTACCATACACTTCATCGCATAGATCATTAAGGGCTTTTAATACACCCGGAATAATACTCTTAGACTGGATTTTCCCCAACCCCTTAACGGCTCTACAACGTACACCTTTAGATTTATCATCTAAAGCTGCTAACAAGATAGGAATTACTAACTCAGAATCTATTTCTGCAAGCGCTTCTATCGCCTCACAGCGTACAGAACTATCCTTATGCTTCATTGCCTGTTGTAATCCTGAAATTACTCTCTCCGAGCCAATTTCTCTTAGCGCATTCACTGCACTAGAACCAGTGAGCCACCACGAGTTTCGTAAGGCTTCTAAAACTTGGGTTAAAACAAAAATCGCCTGCTCAGTTGCTATCTTACCCACTGCTCTTATTACTTGTTGAGCAGTACTATCGTCGCAGTACTGCTCTTGTAAGATTTTTAATAAACTTGAAATTGATACGTCTAACTGTTTCAGTTCTAAAAACCTGCTCTTCCTCCAATCCGAAATTCTCGGTACATCCTTTATCTGTTTATTCATTATCTCAAAAGCTTCATCTCGAAGAATCTCTATCAGTTTTGAAATTGCCATATCTGATTGGCTCTTTCCCAGAAGTTCGATTCTGAGCCAACAAGGGCTTTTTTGACCATTTTCAATGGTTAACTGATATAGGTACTCAACCGATCGCCCTTGAAATTCCTGCTTTACCTCTCCCGCCAACCGCGCTCCCAACATCAAATCCACCCTGATCGCCAATTCCACCACCCTTACCGCCAGCCCCTCATCCTCTACCAGTGCCAACATCAGCGCGATCGCCTCTGTCCATTTCAGATAGTTCAAATACTGCCGCTGCAACGCTACATCACTCAGCTTGGGCAACTGACGCAACAAATACTCGGCTGCATAATATTCTTGAATTAACTGATGCCGAAACTCAATCTTGTCGCCATTGATTTGAATCAGATGATGCTTCAGCAGATCCTCTAGCCACTGCTTGGCAAAATCACGCGGTTTGTCAAACTTCTCTTCTGTGAGATATTGCGTCAGGATGTCTTCCGCCGTTTGGTGCGCGATCGCCACCTGTAGCTCCGTCGGTTTCTCCTGCGGGTTCTCTCCCTGCATCATTGTAAATGCCAATCGCTGCAACAACAGCGACCACCAGCGCCGCGACTCTGCCGTAACTGGAATATCCTCCTTCAGACTCCGCTCATAGCCCTGCGTAAACTGCCGAAACACCATGCCCAAGTTGGGTGGCACTGTGCCCAATCGTTGAAACAGTCCACACAACATCCACAGCAGTAAAGGCGTTTGCCCCAGCTCTCGCAGACGGTCTTTGAGCTGGCGCAACATCTGCTCTGCCTGATTTAGCGGCAGATAAGCCCGGACAAAATCCTGCATCTGGGCTTCCGTCAGCGGCTGCATTTCCAGCTTTTTGGTAATGCCCAAATCGCCACCCACGCTCAGCTCTCGCGTGGTAAAAATCATCGGGGTTTGAAGATAATCCCGTCGAAACGTTGCCACATCGCGTCTTGCCTCTTCCGAAGGCAGCTCGTTCAATCCATCCATCAGCAGCAGCAATCGACCTTGCCGCAGCCAAGTTTTCAGCGTGTCGGCATCCAGATCTAAGCAATTTCCCTGCTGCAAAACGGTGAGGATGCGATCGATCACGCTCGTCTGCCAATAGCGAAGCTCCACCAGCACCGGAATCTTCGCCGCTGCCGATTCATTCTCTGCCTCTTCCAGCAACAGCCGAATCAATGCCGTCGATTTTCCCGATCCGGGTCGCCCCACTAGCAATATATGCTCTGCCGCATACTTCCGCATTCCCGCCAGCACAGGCAGCCGCTCTAGCTTCTCTTCCAGCTCCTCGCCCTTTTCTTTTTCCTCTACAGGCTTAGCCGTCTGCACCATCAACCCAAAATCAAAGGGAAAGGCAGATTTCTCCGTTTGCCGTTTCACCTGCTCCCGACCCACCGCATCCATCAGCGTGTAACGCTCCCACCACTGCGCGTATTGAGTGGCGATCGCGCTCAAATAATCAGAGAAATCGGGGCTAGCAGTCATACTGAGGGTCAGACAGCCTGTAGATCTTGAATCTACTGTAACTCAAGGCTCTGAAGCAATCATTGCTTTTGCTAAAGCGTTAACTGATCTCACTTGAGCGTTTGTTGCTTTTGCTGAAGCGTTTATTGATTTTACTTAAGCATTTGTTGCTTTTACTTAAGCATTTGTTGCTTTTGCTTGAGCGTTTGTTGCTTTTGCTTGAGCGTTTGCAGTCAGGCTGATCCTCAAAGCGATCGCAGTGTTCTAATTGAATAGATTCATCCAGTAAACTAGAGTAGCTCTTGAAAAAATTGCGGAAGTCAGGCGATGGTTGCAGCGTTACGTCGAGCCGATCGGGTTGTGCTGCACAGCATTAGCTGGGAGCAATTTGAGCGATTGCTAGAAGATTTGAGCGATCATCGTGCCGCCCGTATCGCTTATGACAAAGGCACCTTGGAAATTATGACCCCTCTACCGGAGCATGAATACTTTAAATAAGTGATTGGCAGCGCGGTCAAAGCTGCAACATCTGCTCAAAAGCGATCGCCACACGGGTTTGGAACCGCTCCCGATGTTTGAGCTTGAGGACAGGCTGCACGATGTGTAACGGTCGTTTAGATGCGTTGCTAAACACCTGAAGCGATCGTAGCGTCGCCAGCTTCAGCTCTTTTTTCACCATGAGTTCTGGAATAGCGGCGGCACCGACTCCGCTTTCCACTACGGCTTTCACCATTTCACTGCTGCTGAGAACCAAGACGACATTTAAGCTTTCCAGAGTAATGCCCCAGTTTTGCAAGGCTTGCTCTAACATTTGCTGCGCTCCCGATCCAGACTCGCGCATCACCCAGGCAGTTTCAGTCAACGCTTCAACCGGAATCTTGACTTGCTTAAACCAGGGATGAGAGGTGCCGACTACGATTTGTAGACGATCGCTCCCTACCACTTCTTGCTCCAGCGTTTGCCGTAGAGTTGGCTTCACCTCGCCCGTCACCAAACCGATATCAAATAGCCCGGTTGCGGTGCCCGCGCAAATCTCTTCAGCATTGGCAAGGGTACAGTGAACGCTAATGCCGGGATACTGCTGCTTGAACTTGCTGATCTTCTCAGGCAGCCAATAGTTACCGATCGTCAGACTTGATCCCACGCGCAGCTCACCCTGCTGTAAGTTGTTGAGTTCGCGTAGTCCCCGCTCGGTGAGGGCAACCTGCTCCAAGATTTTTTGCGCTTCGATTTGCAGCAGCTTTCCGGCATCCGCAATTTCAATTCGTCGTCCAACGCGATGAAATAGCTTAACGCCATATCCTTCTTCTAGACAGTGAATTGCAGCACTAACGGCAGGCTGTGTAATGTAGAGTTCCTCAGCAGCGCGAGTAAAATGCAAATGTTCTGCGACTGCCAGAAAGATCCGCAATTGTTCAAGCGTCATTAGGTTTCGTCATTCTATTACTGCGCTCTAGACAAGTAATGTATCATATTCTCCGGTTTCTCTATCAAATAAATGGGCAAACTGAGATTGCTTACTCGTAGCGTTTCTGAGTTGCTAGGAAAAAATTACTGCTCATAAATTAGCCTTTTGAGCGGGAGATTGTGGAAAAGATGCGATCGCTTCACGCCCTATCTTTATTTCAACTTTCCCTGTATTAATCAACTTGTCTCTCATCCAATATCCTGCAATCAATTACTTTTGTTTATGATTCTGACAAAAAAGAGTATTTGATTCTATCGATCGCAGTCACTAAAGTTAAAGCTATGGATTTTAGAGTTGCTTAACAGTGATATTCATCTAATTCACTCTCCATTCATTTTATTTGACCCATCCCATCAATCTGCTTATCCCCTAGGAGCTTCTAGATGACTGCTGATATTCCAATGAGCGCCCATGGCTTGAAACGCGACTGTCTCTCCTACGGTGAGGTGATTGCTCAGTCCATTGCCGTCATTGCGCCGACCACCACCCCCGCTGCCAACCTGGGCTTAATCTTCGCACTCTCTGGAAACGGCACTTGGCTAAGCTTCTTGATTGGCTTGGTGGGCTTAGTCTTCGTGAGCATCAATATCAACCAATTTGCCCGTCGCTCTGCTTCGCCCGGTTCGCTCTATACCTACATCGCGAAGAGCCTGGGGGCAACAGCAGGCGTGATGTGTGCTTGGGGCTTGATTCTTGCCTATCTGTTTACGGGAATGGCGGTACTGTGCGGCTTTGCTAACTTTGGGCAAGAGATTCTCAGTCATCTGGGAATTCATACCCATATTCTGACGCTGCTGGCGATCGGTGCCGGGATTTCCTGCTACGCCGCCTACAAAGACATTCAGCTCTCTGCCAAAGCGATGCTGTGGCTAGAAGGAGTATCGATCGGCTTGATTGCTCTTTTGGGCGTGATTATCTGGGCGCACAAAGGGTTTGCGATCGACTTTTCTCAGCTCACGCTACAGAATACGACTCCCGGCGGTGTCGCCATGGGCGTAGTCATGGTGGTGTTTGGCTTTTCTGGATTTGAAAGCGCCACTTCCCTGGGAGATGAAGCCCGGAAACCGCTGAAAAACATTCCCAAAGCCGTCATGCAAAGCACGATTCAAGCTGGAATCTTCTTTATCTTCATGGCTTACATCGAGGTCTTGGGCTTTAGCGGCACCTCGGTCAGCTTAGCCGAGAGTGAGGCACCGCTGACGTTTCTGGCTGACCAAGCAGGCGTAGGATTTTTGGGAGCCTTAATTAGTCTAGGAGTGCTATTGAGCTTCTTTGCCTGTATCCTGGCTTGCATCAATCCCGCCGCCAGAGTGTTCTTTATGATGGCGCGGCATGGATTGCTCCCCGACTCATTGGGGACTACACATGATACCAACCTGACTCCCCATACGGCGATCGCCCTTTCTTCAATCGTCACCTTCACAGTTCCTGCTGTCATGAACTCCTGTGGACTTCAGCCCTTCGAGAGCATGGGCTATCTAGGAACGCTCTGTACCTATGGATTCTTGCTGGTCTATATCCTGGTATCGCTCGCTGCTCCTGTTTATCTCTACCGTTTGGGCAAGCTGCGCCCGATGGACATTGTCTTCTCAATGCTAGGAGTGGGATTTATGATGATTCCAATCGTGGGTATGGTTGGCATTCCTGGAAGTGAACTCTTTCCCGTTCCTGAAGCCCCCTATAACCTGTTTCCCTATCTGTTCTTACTTTATCTGATGCTGGGCTGTGGCTGGTTCATGGTACAGAGAATCCGATCGCCCAAGCTGGTTCGCAGAATGCAGCGCGAGATCGAAGCCATCCACCTCAGCTTCAGCAACCCCAAAGGATAATCCCCTCACCCCCCTCTTCTTATCCACCCATCCACCCATCCACCCATCCACCCATCCACCCATCCACCCATCTACCCATCTACCCATCTACCCATCTACCCATCTACCCATTCCCCTCTCCCCATGCCAATACTCACTCCTCTCTCCACAGCCATCACCGCCTTCACCGCCACCAACCTAGACGACATCGTGATTCTGCTGCTATTTTTCTCTCAGGCTAATGCACTATTTCGTCATCGCCACATCGTGATCGGACAATATCTCGGCTTTGCTGTGCTAGTGCTGGTAAGCCTACCCGGATTCTTCGGCGGACTGCTGCTGCCCGTATCCTGGACGGGGATGTTGGGGATCGTGCCCATCGCCATCGGACTCAATCAGTTGCTAAACCGAGAGGAAGAGGAAGAATCTGGTGCTGAACTAGAACCCATTTCTGCCCCATTTGGCAGCTTTCTCTCACCTCAAACTTACGGAGTTGCTGCTATCACGTTTGCCAACGGTGGCGACAATGTCGGGATTTACGTGCCGCTATTCGCAAGCTGCACCTGGGAAAGTTTAGTTGTGGTGCTGGGCGTCTTCTTTTCGTTAGTCGGCGTATGGTGCTACACCGCCTATCGGCTGGCCAAAGTTCCAGCGATCGCCACAGCGCTGACCCGTTACGGCAATCAGTTTGTGCCTTTCGTGCTAATAGGTTTGGGCGCTATGATCTTGATTGAAAGCCATACGCTCGAAGATCGAGGTCTACTGCTGCTAACTTTGGTAGCCTGCTGCTGTACGGTGATCACGCTGAGCCGAAATTTAATACAGCCTGCTAAATAGCCGCTGGAGGAGTTTGGGATTTGTCATGAATGAGCTAGTCAAGGCGATCGTTACTGGGAGCACTGCCTTCGCTGCAACCAACATTGATGATATTGTAATCCTGACGCTTCTATTCGCCCAAGTCAATTCTGTTTTTCGCCCCAAGCACATTGTTCTCGGTCAATATCTCGGATTCGCAGCGCTGATTTTGGCAAGTCTTCCTGGCTTTTTAGGTGGATTGGTTGTGCCGCCCGCCTGGATTGGGTTGCTAGGTTTTGTGCCGATCGCGATTGGCATCACTCAACTCGTCCGTAGAGATGCTGACCAACCCCATGTTCAAACCGTAACTCAACGGCAGTCCAAAAGAGCTAACCTTTTTGCTCCACAAGTCTATAGTGTTGCCGCTATTACTTTGGCAAACGGGGGAGATAATATTGGGATTTATGTTCCTCTATTTGCGAACAGCAATCTGGAAACTTTGGGTACAATATTGATAACCTTCTTTGTCATGATTGCAGTTTGGTGCTACGTTGCTTATCGATTAACTCAGCAACCTGCGATCGCTCACATCTTGACTCGCTATGGTCATCGTGCCGTTCCTTTTGTTCTCATTGGTTTAGGTGTTTTCATTCTGATAGAGCGCGGCACCTATAAACTGCTGCCGCTGTTTCAAAATCAATAGCGTGATTAAATGCTGTAATCCAGTCCCTGCACAAAAAGATATTAAGCTTTTCCGACATCAGGATTTAGCAAAAAGATCAACCACATTATTCAGGAGAACCCTCATGAAACTTGCGAGAATTGTTCTAATCGTTTTGGCATTCGTTGTAAATTTGGCGATCGCTCAGCCCGCTTGGGCAGATGCACCCAAACTCACCACCAGTGCTGACTACGCTGAAATCACGCAAACGCTGACTGACCTGTTAAACGCCAAATCACCTGAAGACACAGGCTACAATGCAGCCGGACTGCAACAGAAAATTGGCGAGTTAAAACTTCAGAAGTATATTTTGGAATCTGCAACGGACTGGGGCACCTGCCGTAATGAAACGGGCAAAACGTTAGCAGTCTATGCCCACAAGCCCTCAAAGAAAGCTGCCTTTACTGCCGAGCAATCCACGCTCTATTATTTGGGAGCAGGTCAAGAGACTGATGACAGTTGGAATTGTGATGGGGTGCTGCTGCCCAGCGGTATCAAGGTCGCAGGGGTTGCAGATCAAGAATTGACTGAGCCGTTAGCGGTCAAATTTGTGCCTGGAACTCAATTCGTTGCCACCGCTAATCCTGACACGGACACTGTGGAATTCAATGTTCCTCCTGCTAAAGTTTTCAAAGCTGGTGAGGGTACCTGGGCAATTCCTAGCCTGTCACAAACAGAGATCGATACTCAATCGCTCAATGCGCCGATCGACGACTAGAAAGCTTCTAATTTTTTTGTAAAAGAGATCTAGCGTAAAAGCAATCCAGCCTTGATGAGTAGAGATACATCCATTGTGCTCCACTCATCAAGGCATTTAATTTATGCTACAAACTTTATGCTAGAAATATCGCTGTAATCACCGTTAAAGTGTGAGAGAATACGAAAAATAAGTTCCTAATACAGTATCAAATTTATATCCGCTGATTTGCAAATTGAAATCTAAATTAAGAGAGACGAGTAGATGCATCTGTTCTTTAAGTCTTCCAAAGATGTGGTAAACGAGACTGGAAAACCAAAGAAACGCAGTTCCGATCGCGTCCGAGATCACTTGGCTAATGAGCGCACCTATCTGGCTTGGATGCGTAGTGCAATTGCCCTAATGGGATTCGGCGTTCTCATCGTTCGTCTACGGCTGCTGCGTCCGCCTATGGCTCCTCAACCGCCCGGTACAGGCTGGAAGCTAGGGCTGGCTTTCTCGATCGTCGGGATGCTGATGGTGCTGCTTTCCACCCAGCACTATTTTGCCGTGCGCTACGACATTGATGAAGATGCCTATGAACCTGGCGATCGCTGGGTGCTGCTCTCTAGCCTTGCCATACTGCTGCTGGGCGCAGGTGTCATTTACTATGTTTTTACCGTGCCGCTAGAATCTTTGAATTCGATCGTGCTGGACTGATGGCTATACCAAATGAAGACCAAATAAAGCTACACCGAATGAACTAACTTCCAGCTCACCATCACCAAAAGACTGTAAACCACAAACCTGAGCGCCCGCTGGGGAGTCACTTCACAGATTTTGGCACCCAATAAGACACCTGGCACAGAGCCACACCAGATGGGCAGTACCAAACCCCAATCGACTGTTCCCAAACTTAAATGTCCGATCGCCGTGAACGACAGCAAAATTGCTGCCTGAAAGATATCCGTCCCCACCAATTTACGGGCATCTAGCTGAAAAAAGGCAATTAGCACCAGCGCAAACAGGGAACCCGAAGATACGCTGGTTAAACCCACAATGCAGCCCAAGATTGCCCCGATGGCGATCGTCCAAATTTTTCCCTTGAGCGTCTCTAAGTCTAGCTTGGGTAGAGCAGGCAACCGTAACTGTGGCGCAAAGATCAGCAGCAGCATTTGCACGATCGCTATTCCAGTCACGCCTAAAATTGCCATGCCGATCAGCCGTAGCAGAAGGGCATCTAGATCTAAGCTGCTAGTTTGCCGGAGCAGATGTAGAATGCCCACTCCAATGAGCGAACCGGGGACGCTGCCGCAAGCTAACCACTTTGCCACCTGGAGATCAAGCGTCTGCTGCTGCCAGTGTTTAGCTCCTCCCACAATTTTCATCAGCGTGGCTGCCATGACATCAGAGCTAATGGCGATCGCGGGTGGCACCTGAAACACGAGGATCAGCATGGGTGTGATCAGGGAAGCACCACCAATTCCTGTTAATCCCACCACAATGCCAACCAAGAAGCTCAAGGAAGTTAGCAGGACATAATTCATAAGTCCACAGAATATAGAGGAGTATGGAAATACGAGAATACTTTATGACACTAAAGTAGATAAGAAGCTGAGACTCATAGCGTTCTCGCTGTCGAATAGATGGGGAGCATCCAAAACCTTTAGCTGCACCAACGCCAGAATGATTAGTGTATAGACTGTAGAAGTGACTACACCCGCGAGCAGATCCTTCTTAAGGTTGCGCGGTTCTGATTCAGTCTGCCCTTGAGGAGCGGATTGCAAAACATCGATCGCTCCCAACTGCATCATTAAGATTCCGATAATATTGGATAGCCAATAGCCACCGATCGCTCCCGGCAAGAAAGAGCCTGGATAAACCCAGTTGCAAAAGTGACCCAACAGATAGGCAATGGGCAGGTTAAACACAAGATCATTCCACCAGCAGAGTGGAGAAAGCAGATACCCCATCAGCAGGAATAAACCACCTCTGATGTTTTTTAGGGTAAAGACCTGACTGGGCGATGCGATCGCCAAATGTACCTGTGCTTGAATAGTTTGCTTGACGCTACTGAACTTGTCTACGGCAAAAAACTTCTCAAGAGTAGTCTTAAAATTTTTCATGCTTAAGCTTTAGCTGAAGTCCAACCAACTCTAGCTAAATTTTAGCATTCATAAGTATCGTATTCCGATGGGTTTACCGTATTTTAATTATAAGAATTGCTGGTTACTGGGAAAACTCTTCAAATGGTGTGTTTCAAAGGGTGCGATCGCTCGCTCTTACGGCAATACGTAATTGAGCTATGGTGAGTTATTTTTTGAGAGCCGCGCTCCGCGCGGCTCTCAAAAAATAACTCATTAGATCTGAGCGCGTAACGCCACACAGACTGGGCGTTGCTGCTGTCACGCAGATCAAGATGTCAAAATTTAGATCAAGCTATGCCTCAACATATTGAGCGGCAAAAGATTTGGCATCCTTCGGTTTGACATAGACCCGCTGACCTGAACGGAGATTGAGCTGTTTAAATTGCTCTCGCGATAAGTAAACCGTAAAAGCGTGACCGTCTTCCAGAGCCAGTTCAGCCTGAATCTCCCAGCCCAAGTGAATCACCCGATTAACGATCGCCGGACTCGTATCCTCATCTGAAGTCAACGCCACTAACACATCATGCGGACGGAGAAACACGTTGGGATGCTCTGGCTGATAGCCAACCCGCTTGAAGATGGGAGCGCTGCTGGGTAAGACATTAACGGGGCCAATGAAACTCATCACAAACGGCGTAGCGGGGTTGTCGTAAAGCTCTGCAGCGCTGCCGACCTGCTCGATGCGTCCCTTATTCATGACCACCAGCTCATCTGCAACTTCCATGGCTTCTTCCTGGTCATGCGTCACAAAGACTGTCGTCACATGCACGGTGTCATGCAGATTCCGCAGCCAGCTCCGCAGATCTTTGCGCACCTTGGCATCCAGCGCCCCGAAGGGTTCATCTAGCAACAGCACTTGGGGTTCCAGCGCCAGCGCTCTAGCCAACGCCACCCGCTGCCGCTGCCCGCCTGAAAGTTGAGAGGGGTAGCGATCGCCCATCCCCTGGAGCTGCACCAGATTAATTAGCTCTTCCACACGATGCTTAACGCGATTTTTGGGCTGCTTAGCAATCTCCAGCCCAAAGGCGATGTTTTGCCGAATGGTCAGATGTTTGAACAGCGCATAGTGCTGAAACACAAAGCCAATCCTACGATTTTGTACACTTTGGTGGGTGGCATCCTGTCCGGTCAGGTAAATCTTGCCGCGATCGGGGAGTTCCAGCCCAGCAATCAAGCGCAGCAGCGTGGATTTGCCCGATCCAGAAGGCCCCAGCAACGCCACTAAAGACCCGGTTTTCACCTCTACACTCACCTGATCAACTGCTTTGAAATCTCCAAAATGCTTGGACACATGCTCAACCGAAATCCCCATGTTGCAAATTCTCCAGAGAGGAAGTATCTTTATCTCTAAACCCCAGCATCTCAATCAAGATACTGTACTTCTACCACAGCTTGCTGTATTCTGTAAGTCAATTGAGCAAAATATTCCGGCAGCTTGATCAATTTACCGTAGTTTAGAGCGTTTAACTAGGTCTGAACGAGGTTTGTGCATAGCTTGGACTTAGATACTTTTGGACTTAGGTACTTTTGGACTTAGATACTTAAGAGAGGCGGATTTAATCTTCTCAAGTCTAGGATGTTGATTTTTGCAATTCTGTAGAGCATTTCATTTGCGAAGAGGCGTTGTTTATGGGTAGGTTTAGATTTCGATCGCTGAAAGGATTTCTGTCACTGTTTCTGGTGGGTCTAGGGCTATGCCTGACACTTGCGGCCTGCAATACTAGCCCTTCGGAGACTGCCGCATCTCCTGCGGCTGGTGGATCACCTGCGGCTCAAAAAGAAACGGCTAACCTTACTCTGGTGAGTTACGCCGTTACCCAGGCAGCTTATGAACAGATCATTCCAAAGTTCACTGAAAAATGGAAGGCCGAACACAATCAAGAGGTCGTGTTTGACCAAAGCTACGGTGGGTCTGGATCTCAAACTCGTGCTGTGATTGATGGGCTGGAAGCCGACGTTGTAGCGCTAGCGCTAGCGCTCGATACGAAAAAGATTGAGAAAGCCGGATTGATTGAAGCCGGATGGGAAAAGGAAGCGCCCAATGGTGCGATCGTTCACAAATCAGTTGCGGCTCTAGTGACGCGCGAAGGCAATCCTAAAGGGATAAAAGCTTGGGCAGACCTAACCAAAGGAGCGCAGGTGATTACCGCTAACCCCAAGACTTCGGGGGGCGCTCGCTGGAATTTCTTGGCGCTGTGGGGAGCCATTACTCAAACGGGGGGCAATGATGCCAAAGCGCTCGAATACACCACTCAAGTGATGAAGAATGTCCCTGTCTTGCCAAAGGATGCCCGTGAGGCAACTGACGTTTTCTTCAAGCAGGGACAAGGCGACGTGTTGATTAACTACGAAAACGAAGTGCTTTTGGCTAAACAAAGAGGAGAAAACCTGCCGTTTGTCATTCCCACCGATGTGAATATTTCGATCGACAACCCTGTTGCGATGGTAGATAAAAATGTGGATAAGCATGGCACCCGCGAAATCGCACAAGCTTTCGTAGAGTATCTGTTCACCCCCGAAGCCCAAGAAGAATTCGCTAAGGTGGGCTTCCGTCCGGTTGATCCGAGTATCGGCGAAAAATATGCCAACCAATATCCGAAGATCGATAAACTGTTCACCGTGCAAGAACTAGGCGGCTGGGATGCAGTGCAGAAGAAATTCTTCGACGATGGCGCAATCTTTGACCAGATGCAATCCAAGGCGTAAGATCTGATCTTTCATGCCGATCGCTAATCAAATCTGCTGTTTGAAAGCTGGTGATGAGTAACAGTTGGCAGGTAGATGGGTAGATGGGCAGATGGGAAACTCTCATCCACTCCTCTACCCATCCACCCCTCTACACCAGCACATCAGCTAATAACAGACCACCAGGCTCCAGCTTTCAAACAGCTACTGAACTATCCTCTCGTCCCAAGTGCTCTTATGACTACTGTTTCTGCTAATCGTGAGGGGCGATCGCCTGCTTTGCCTCGCCTCTCCATTCCCTGGATTGTCACCGGGACTTATTTGAGCTTGATGCTGCTGGTGCCGATCGCCGCCCTAATTCTCAAATCTGCGACCCTTAGCCCTGGAGAAATATGGAAAATTGCGACCAGCCCGACGGCTCTCTCTGCCTATAATGTCACTTTCGTAACCGCGCTGGGTGCAGGTGTGATTAACGGTCTAGCGGGCTTAATTATTGCTTGGGTGCTGGTGCGCTACAACTTTCCACTCAAGCGATTTGTCGATGCCTTGCTCGATCTGCCGTTTGCTTTACCCACAGCTGTTGCAGGGCTAACGCTGGCGACCGTCTACAGTGAGAAGGGCTGGATTGGCGCACTGTTTGCTCCCTTTGGTGTGAAAATTGCTTTCACGCGCTGGGGCGTGTTTTTGGCAATGCTGTTTATCTCGCTGCCGTTTGTCGTGCGAACGGTGCAGCCTGTGCTGTTGGAGGTCGAGAAGGAAGTTGAAGAAGCTGCCTGGTCGCTGGGAGCAACGCCCTGGCAAACCGTCTGGCGGGTGGTGCTGCCTCCCATTATGCCTGCGGTGCTGACCGGGGTAGCGCTGGGGTTTGCCCGCGCCGTAGGGGAATATGGCTCCGTGGTGATTGTGGCTTCTAACATTCCATTCAAAGATCTGATTGCGCCTGTGCTAATTTTTCAGCGATTAGAGCAATATGACTATGCCGGGGCAACAGTGATCGGCACCGTTATGCTGCTGATCTCGCTGATCATGCTGCTGGCCATTAATTTACTGCAAGCTTGGGGTCGTCGCTATGGCAACTAATCTCTCAACAGTCGATCGCATTACTGAAGCCCCATCGCCCTCGCAACCTCCGCAGACGGTAGGATTCGATCGGTTTGTTAAACCTGCTTTGATTGGCTTCACGCTGCTCTATTTGGGGCTAATCCTGTTTATTCCAGCGCTGAATGTGTTCGTGCAGGCGTTCACGGGGGAAGGTCTTCAGGGATTCATTGCCACATTCTCCGATCGATTCTTTCTTAATGCTGTGAAGCTAACCGCGCTGATGGCGATCGTTGCCGTTCCGCTCAATACGGTTTTTGGGCTATGTGCGGCCTGGGCGCTGGCACGACACAAAAGATTTCCGGGACGTGCTTTGCTAATTAGCGTCATTGATTTGCCTTTTGCGGTATCCCCTGTAGTCGCAGGATTAATGCTCGTTTTGCTCTACGGACGCAATGGCTGGCTTGGCCCCTGGTTAGAGGCGAATGACTGGAAGGTGATCTTCGCAGTCCCTGGTATGGTGCTGGCAACCTCGTTTGTCTCCATGCCGTTTGTAGCGCGGGAAGTGCTGCCCGTGCTGGAAGAGATTGGTACCGACCAGGAAGAGGCAGCCAAGACGCTGGGTGCTTCGGAGTGGCAAACTTTCTGGCGTGTCACCCTGCCTTCAATTCGCTGGGGATTGCTGTATGGCGTTATTCTCACGAACGCGCGGGCGATGGGCGAATTTGGTGCGGTCATCGTTGTATCCGGCAATATTACAGGCAAGACACAGACGCTACCCCTGTATGTTGAGGAGGCCTATAAGCAATATCACACCCAGTCAGCCTATTCGGCAGCGGTGCTGCTGGCTTGTTTGGGTGTTTTGACTATGATAGCGAAGGTGATTCTGGAAAATAAAGGCGCAGGAATCCGCAGAGGACATTAGGGGTGACTGATCTGATCCTTCAGGAGGGGGCGGCTTCCCTTTCTGAAGGATTGATGTAATAGATCAAGTTGTCCGGCTCCTTGACCGATTCGATGTTGACATGGATCTTGCAGCGTTACCTGTTATGAGGAACATTTTAGGGTTGAGATGAACGTCCTGCTAGGCAGCTCGCGCTAGCGATCGATTCAACAAAAGAGAACCCGAAGTCTCCAGAGCATTGTGAGAAGGAGTTTTCTGACTCCGACCCTGAAGGTGTATTTTTAAAACCGCAAAACTTCCCGTTCATAGTTCTCTGGAGTAGGGTCAACCTCCCACACTATTCCTTCTCCAGGTTCCAGAGCTACCACGACATAGAGCCGCTCTACAGAAGTTGTTGCCATGGCTTCGTTATTTTCAAAGGGTTGTAGGGATTCTGTCAAAAGCCTTAGCTTCATGCCTTTAGGAATCGTAGCTGTGGGAATTGCGGCTGTGGGCAGCTTGCATAATTCAAAACGCCAAATCCCTGATTGAGGGGCATCTTGAGGGATGATGCGTAATTCGTAGCGTTGTTCTGCAATCACCAATGGGCGAACCAAAATCGACCCAGGATTTTGAGAAATTTCTATGCTGCGCGCTCCCGCTGCATAGGGTTGTAACGCAACTTGTTGCCAGCCAATCTGTTTAGCGATCGTTGACACACCACCAGCCAGCCATTGCAGCACAGACCATTGCTCTGGCATTTGCAAGCGGTGTTGATATAGGCGCTGTCGCCAAGCGGGATGTTCTAGCAGCGCGCCCCATAGGGTAAAGGGAACTTCTAACCTAGGTAACAGCACTTGGGGGTTTCCCAAGCGGGCAATCAGGCTTTCTGCTTGCGGTGCTGAGAGTTCGGGGAGCGGCTGAAGGGCAGCGCGGATTGGCTCCTCTGGGCAAAGCTGTTGAGCGTCCCATAAAACATTGAGGTCTTGAGTCAGGTCATGGGCATCCAGCGCGTAGGTGCGATCGCCCGTATCATAGGTTCCTTTTGCCTTGAGCCGCGCATGAGTCGTGAAGCCCCAGATCCTCAGCCAGCCTTCATCTGGTTCAACTTGTGCCGCCAGATAGTAGTCGCCTGCCCAACTGGGAAGATCGACCCATTCTTGGGGTACCCGCAGTTCGCTAGTGTCGATCGCAGCGCTAGGAATTAGAACCAAGCGAATGGTGTGTCGGGGGTTAGCAGTATGTCCGGTTAAGGTAATGGCGCTACCATCGACCACTTCCCAAAAGCTAGGATGCTGTAAGGCTTGAGTCCAGGGTTTTGCCTGAGGATAGTCTTGGCGCAGCCATGCCAGAACGGTGTTCAGGCAAATTTGGTTGAGATAGGCATTCCAGTGGCGACTTGCCCCGGAGTAGTTCTGCTGCCAGCTCTGAGCTTGCTCCTCTGGCGAAATTTCTAAAGAGATCTGAGTCGGTTCAGTTTCGATGAAAAGTGGTGATTGGGTCATAATGGCGATCTGGGGTAGGAGGTAATTTCAGAGGTGCGGAGCCAGAACTCACATCGTTTGTGTTTCTTAGGCTTCAATGACAACTCGACCCACCGGAGCCGCAACACAACACAGAATAAAACCTGCATCTTGCTCACTTTGATCCAGAGCATCAGGAGCTGATTCGTACCTGACTTCGCCTTCTAGCTTACGCTTTTTGCAAGCGCCACAAACCCCTTGACGGCAGTTGCTGCGAATTTTAATCCCTTCTTGTTCAGCCAACTCCAAAATAGATTCTGTGCCAGCCACCTGTTTGCCAGACTGAGAGAATACTACGACAGGCTGGGATGTCCCTGCTGAGGGTGAGGGGGCACTGATCGGAGGAGCGGTGGGGCGATCGGGTGTGGCGACACTGGCTACAGAATTGGCTTCAGAGCTGGCTACAGAAGAATTTCCTGCACTTTCAGGTTTCTGAACCTTCACCTTTTTCGGTGCGCCGAAGCTCTCTTCGTGATAGTTCTGCATCGGGAACCCCAGCCCCTCTAATAGCACCTTCACTTCTTGCATAAATGCATTGGGACCACAGACATAGACCGTGCGTTCCTGATAGTCTGACGCGACCATTTGGAGTAGGGGTGCCGCGATTCTGCCTGTAAACCCAAACCAGAGCTGACCTGGTTCTGGACGAGTGGTGCTGAGCGCTAGGTGAAAATTGGGTAGCCGTGCTGCCATCATTTCCAACTCTTGCCGAAAGACGACATCGCGGGGGGTACGCGCACAATGGAAAAAGACAACGTCAGACTGCTGCGCGGTATCCGCAATCCACCGCGACATCGACATGACGGGCGTAATGCCGCTGCCTGCTGAAATAAACAGGAGTTTCTGGGGTAGATTCTGGGATAGATTCTGGGACGGATTCTGGGCAGAGTCAGGCTGGCAGGTGAATTTTCCTAAAGGCCCGCTCAACTTAATTTGGCTACCCACCTTGAGGTTGTCATGTAGCCAGTTAGACACTAGCCCCGGTTGCAAGATCCCTGCTGCGGCAGCAACCCGCTTCACCGTAATTTCTAGCGTGTGGGGGCGAGAGGGGGTCGATGAGATGGAGTAGGATCGCAGCACCTGATCTCCGTTAATTTCTAGCTCTAGGGTGACAAACTGACCGGGCTTATAGTCAAACAAAACAAGCGGCTCTGCAACAAAGGTGAAGGTTTTGACATCGGCAGTTTCATTGGTGATGCGCACACAGCGAACCGTCAAGTCGCCCTTCGTCCAATAGCGATCGCCCCCCAATTTCTTCCAGGTCGAAGATTCTGCGCTTGATTCAGTCGGTTCGATCGCTTCTACCAGCAACACAAAGTCGGCAATCCGGAGCAAGTCATTCACCTTGAGGGCATGACTTTGGTGCGCTTGAACTTGTTCATTGTTGATGTGCGATCCATTGGCGCTGCCTAGATCGGTGTAGTAATACTCCCCCTGTCGCGCCTTGATCCGACCATGCACACGGCTCACATCCGGGCTTTCTAAAGCCAAGTCGCAATTGGAGGCGCGTCCCACCAAACATTCTCCTTGCGGGGTCGAGTCTGGCGATAGAGCCGTTTCCTGAAATTCGCCAGTTTGAGAGTTGAATACTTTGAGCTTGAGCATTTTGGGTTTCCTACAGCGCTATGCGCTTGGTTAAGTGTGGGTTGTTTTTTAAGAAATGCGTCCCTTGCTTGTACTTAACGATGGATGTTGGATCTTTATGCAGGGGCGTAGAGGGATGGCTGGGTAAATGAGTGGATGGGTGGATGAGATCTTATCCACCTATCTACACGCCAACTCTGTATTTGACTAATCCGCATCTGACTAATCTGTATTTGACTAATCACGAGTCTGGACGAGAATCAGACGGGGGTATATCTTGAGCAGTCGGTTTGATCACCGTTTGATCAAGCTCATTGAAGCTAATGCTGCGATCGGGTTGGGCGGCAGGAGTTTGTTGAGCAGGCGGAGTTTCAGAGCGGCGATCGATCGGACGATAGACGGTTGCTTCTGCGGTAGTGTGGGGGGCAGGAGAGCGCCTGATGACCGTAGTCTCTGAATCTCGATGCCCTTGGGAGGCAGGAAACAGGTTGGGGGCTTCCGTCTGGAGCTGGTCTAGAATTGTCCAATGCAGTTCCTCAGAAATCTCTAGTTTTTGGCGTAGGGTGTGAAAGACTTTGAGGCTTCTGACCGGAGTGACGCTACCCTGCTCTAATGCTTCTTTTAGGGTGCCTTGGTAGATTTGCAGACGATAGTTATTGCTGAAACCGGGCAACACTTTTGCCAGGGCATATAGCTCATCGGGTTTGAGCTGCTCCATCGTCCGACCTTCGAGAAATTGAGAGAGGTCGATATTGAGTTTGCTAAGCTGTCGCCGCAGCAGATTGGCATCTCGCTCTCGGTTATAGCGCTGCATACTGCGATTCCAGGATTTGACCACCCACAAACTGCTGGCAACGACAGCCGCCCAACTCAAGATCTGCTGGATGGGTGCAGGGAGATAGCCCAGCGTGGGGCGAACGCCCATAAAAAACAGCAGATTAAACGCAGTAAATGTGGCGATTGCAAACATCCGACTTTGCACCTGTTCGGAACTGAGCGGATGTCTTTGCCGTTTGTTATAGCGTTTGTAGTACCATTCTGCCCACAGCCCGATCGCATAGGTCATGCCGGAAGTAACGGTCAGGGTGAGCGGAACTGCAATCAGTTTGGGAATGGCGATCGCCTGACCTGCAATAAAGAACCCAGGTTGAAGCAGGGTGGCAAGCTGGTTTGTTTCGTTCCAAACCCCGGCAGATAGGAAACTCCAGCTTCCAGAGTACAGCCAAAAGTAAAGGTAAAATCCGATTACCAGTCCTACATAAGCGTAGTAAAGCAACTTGCGATCGGGTTTTTTAATGCCTTCCCAATAAGCCCCTTCGGCGTCAATGTCGATACAGCCAACCTTACAGGCGACACAAGCACTTTTTTCTTGACCGCTTTTGTCCACCGTTCGACACATCGACTGAGTGATGGTTTTGGGGGGCGCTTGGTGCGCTTCGCTGCCCAGTAATCCGCTAGGTTCGCTGTAAATCATTTGTACAGGTGCCATCGGACAAAAATAATGACACCATGTTTTTCCGTCATAGAGGGAACCAACGGTAATCGCTAAGAGAATGGTAGAAAGTAAGAAAATTCCTAAGAGCAAGCGATCGGAATTGACCAGCAGCAGACGCAGATTTAGTCCAATAAACAGTAGAGAAAACTGAAGATACAGGGCATTCCGTCCTAGCCAGGAGCTTTCATCAACTGTGCGTTTGCCCTGCCGCCCCAAAGCGCGAGGAATTTGCGATAGAAAGGACAGGGGACAAATTCGCCGCCAAGCTTCATGCCCAAAAACCAGAAGGGTGATGATGGACAGCGGCAGAACCATACCCCAGAAAATTCGTGCCCCCAAGGGGTAATCCGTTAACGGACGGCATTGACCTTGAAACTGATAGCAGCCCGTTGTTGTGGAAGCTGCAAATAGCTGATTAGATGCAGTGAGCTGAGCTGAAATAGGATCATAAAACATAGACGCAATCAGGATTAGCCAGCCGATCGCTAATCCCCATCGGGTCAAGTGCATATACTTTTCTGGAATTTTTGCAAACATAGAAATCTTCCTTAAACGTCCCTTTGCCAACAAAAACAAAGTAAATGGATTTGCTGGCAAAGCCAGCCTGAAAAAGTCCTAAAAAGTCAGGTGTTTTTATGCCCGACCATAATGAATTTTTAGCCACTCCTCCAGAATTCCGCTGATAGACTCAATAACGTCTAAGTTGGGAGCAATATGCAGTGTGTTTTGACTCCATTCGACTAATTGACGCTGGAGCGATCGCTTAATCTTTGCCAACTGACGAGAGATTGTGTATTGCTGCACCTGCATCTGTTGGGCAATCTGCTGCTGGGTCAGCTCTTCTCTGTAGTACAGCTGCAAGAGCTGCTGGAGGTCGGGTTCCAGTTGGGCGATCGATTCCACTAGCACAGCATTAATCTGGTCAAGCTGGGTTGTTTCCTCTGCCGCAATCATTTCGGCTAGCGCGGGTTCTGCGTCTGGCTGAGGTAAGGTGTCTAGCAATTCCCCTTCTTCTCGCCCAGGTCTGGGGGCGTTAATCGAAGTCCAGGTCGGGTAGAGATATTGACGACCTGCCGTTGCACAGGCGGTGATCCACTTCTCGATCATGTCGGCAGAGAGGGCTGGGGTTGTCTCAGAGAGCTGGGTCTGGCGCTGCTGGTTATAGAGAGTGGCGATCGCCGCCCAGGTTTCTGGCTTAGGCTTAATCAGCTTGCGGCTGGTTGCGGTGCGGTTAGGAACTTCAGTCGGAGCATGAATCGCATTGAAGCATGTCCAGGCAAGCACATAGCGCTGAATCATCTCTGGCGATAGTCCTGCACTTTGCAAGGATTCAATCAGCCGCTTTTTGCTGAGCTTGTGCAGTAGTGCCCAGGGGGTACAAATATCGGCAATTTGCCGCTGGCGTAAGATGTCTTTGATGACGCTACTAAACTTAAGGCTAGCGTAACCCTTTAAGGAAATGCTGCGCTTGGCATCAAAGCCTTTTAGCACCTTATCGAGAGCGGCAATTGCCACCTGAAAACAGTCGGAGAGTTGAAACTGAGCGTTTTCAAGATAGCGACTCGTTTTTTGCGCTGACCAGTAGCAAACCTCTTGAAGATAGGCGGCTAAATGGCTCTGTGCCAAACGACTCTGTGCCAAACCGCTAGTTTGCATTTGCCAAGCTTTATGCCAGTAGAGCACTAAAAAAGCATCTGAGCGTTCTGTCTGTGAGAGTTGAGCTAAACAACGCTCCATACTTCGACGCAGCTTAGGGTCAGCCAGCCAGCCCTGAACCCGATCGGCATCGAATTGTAAAAACGTTGAAAAGATTTCAACAATTTCTTGGCGAGGACGCATGGCTCAACCGTGTAACGCTTAGAGCAACATATCACGCTGGAGCGCCTTACCACGAGTTCATAGTGGTATTCAGGTAATGATTTTTTGTTGTAGGGGCGAAGCCCCTACAACAAAAAATCATTACCTTTTGAGGACTACCCACGAGTTCATGGAATCTGTAGCTATGGAATTAGGCAGTGCTGAATCCGGGCGTGATTTTTTTGAAAGGGTCGCGGAGCGACCCTTTCAAAAAAATCAGACATAAAACAGCAATGCCTGGAATTAATCCCTCAGCCCCAAAATTGAAAACCTTCTGACTTTTTCTGACTTTTTCAGGCTGGCAAAACGAAGAAACCTGCTTAATCTAGGTTTTGTGGTCAAGCAACGACCCGCCCAGAGCGATCGCTCCATTCTCAAATTTGTCTGACAACCGACTGCATAACAAGTTAAAAGCGATCGTCTTAAAGGAAAGAAGGAACTCAAAACTTTACTCACACCGCGAGAGGTTCGTGATAAAAAAGTTCCATCAATCAGTCACCTCAACATTCAACACAACTAACAGGAACTAATCATGGCTAAACTAACTAGAGCTGCTCAACAATCTGAACAAAGCGATGAGCTGAACAATCAAAGGATCGGAACCTGGGTAAAAAACCAGGCTATTGATGCCCTCGACAACAACAAACCCGACACACCCGACTGGAGAGGCAGCAGAAGATCAGACATCTTTCAAGGTTCTGACAGAGATGACACTGTATTTGCTGGACAAGGCGATGACATTCTGATCACTGGCGGGGGTTCAGATTTAGTTTTTGCTGGCGCTGGAAATGATTTTATCCTGGCTGAAGCAGGCAATGATGTAGTTTTCGGGGATCTGGGAGATGATTCCATTTTTGGTCAAGCAGGCAATGATGTTCTGCTGGGGGGCGTGGGTCTTGACACGGTTAACGGCGGACTGGGCAACGACATCCTTGTAGGAGGCGAAGGCACAGATGTACTTACGGGTGGACTGGGTAACGATCGCTTCGTCTATAACGCTGATTCCTTTAGAGGTGCCGTGTTTGCCCCGGCTGCTAACCTGATCAATACATCCAACTTGCCACCTGATGCGATCACGGACTTCTCGATCGCTGACGATCAGTTCACCTTGGTGGGTAGCGATCTCGGTCTGGTCAATGCCGCCTTCCAAAAGGGTAACTCTGCCCAGATTGCAGGCAATGGCAACATTATTGTCCTGACCGATGCTTTTGCGAATGCTGCTGCGGCTGCCAAAGCGATCCAGAACAACAACAACATTCAGGCGGATGCAGGCGTGTTCGTCTACTTCAACGTCAACCTAGGAGTCAGCCGACTGGTTCATTCTCAAGATTTGGGCGACGGCGGCAGCATCAGCGTTTTGGCTAACTTGACCAACCAAACAGGTCAAAACGGCATCACGGCTTTGAACACCTTCTCTGCCAACAACTTTGCCGTGGTTTAAGTTCTCTCAAGGGTTCTTTCAATAGAGAATTGACCCGTCAGCAGCTTGCCAACGTGACTTCTCCCCACCCCCTTTCGTTTCTCTCTTGAAGGACAAGAGGACTAGGGGAGAGGTCTTTTTTCCTACCTTTTAACCAGAATTTTTCTAACCTGAATTCAACTAGGAATGCTGATTATGCTGAGACAATTCAACGTATGGAATCCTATTCGTCACGCTCTGGACGCGATCGAAATTCACAATCCTCAGCTTGCCCGCTTTATCTGTAAGACCATTCCAGCCCACTGCCCCTTTGAACGAACGATTAGTTGTTTGGGCTATTGCCTGCGTATTCCTCCGCTCTGCAAGTTAAACCCGCTCTATGAGCAGATAGCAGGTTTACGGTTCAAATGTTTATCTTTCTTAGCGGATCAATGTGGTGAAGATGTTACAGAGTATTGTTAATTAAAGTCAGCCTACGGTAGTCATTCTAGTTCTGCATTCATTCCCTACACCTGAGGTTCTCTGCTATGTGTCCTCTGAGCCTTAAAACCAGCGACTCCACTCAAATCCTGGCGACCGGAAAAGCAAAAATGTGGATTCTCCTTGTGGGAGTCAATCAATACCAGGACGAGCATTTTCCAGCGTTGGACTACTCCGCGATCGACTGTCAGCAATTGGGAGCGGCGCTGAACGAAGCCACAAGAGAATTTCCCCGCAAACAGGTGATTGTCCATCACGATTTTGCCGCTTTTCCCACCTTTGCCGCCGTCTACAGCAGCCTGAAGCAGATCACATCAGCCGCTCAGCCCCAAGATACCGTACTGTTCTACTTCTCTGGACATGGCGTGATCGAACAAACCACGCAGCAGGCTGTCCTGTGTCTCAGCGACACCCAAAACGATTCGCTCTTGACCACAGGTTTAAAAATGCAGGAGCTATTGCAGCTTTTGGAAGGGTGTGCCGCCCGTCATCAGTTGCTATGGCTTGATGCTTGCCACAGCGGCAGCTTGGTCTTGCGGGGGGCAAGGGGAATGGATGAACCTACGGCGATCGGCTCGTTTGAACCGACCGTACAGCTCGTCAAAGTTTTGCGAACCCGCGCGGCTCAGAGTAGAGGATTTTATGCGCTATTGTCCTGTGATGAAGGGCAGCGCTCTTGGGAATTTCCTGAACTGGGGCATGGCGTGTTTACCTACTACCTGATTCAAGGATTGCGGGGAGATGCGGCAGATGCCCAAGGGGTAATTGAAGCCGATGCGCTCTACCGATATGTCTATCGTCAGACCGTAGAATACCTGAATCAAAAAAACTATCAGCTACGTCTGATCAATGAAGAGAAAAAGCTGCGCAAAGAAAGCCCGCTCCACCCGGAATATCCGCTCCAGACGCCAAAGCGAATTGTGGAAGGGGTGGGTGAGCTAGTCCTGGGACTCCTTTCAGAAAGTTCTGATATTTCTGGGGCTGATATTTCTGGGGCTGGCATTTCTGGGGCTGGCATTTCTGGGACTGGCATTTCTGGGACTGGCATTTCCACAGCAACCGCGCTTGTGGCAGCAGACCGACCCGGAAACGACAAGGCAGAACTTTCTGAAACCCGGTTCGCCCAAAACTTTGCCCACAACGAAGCCCATAACGAAGCCTCTCCTACGCGAACTCCTATCTCCGCTCCCGTGAATCCTCCCTCCTCGCCGGATTCACAAATTGGTGTGTCCAAGGCTGTCCCGCAAAGTGAAAGCACTCTTGTTGCTCTCAAGCAGTTGTCTGTCTTTGGTTATGCCGGAATTACTCTAGCGATCTTGGGCGCTGGGTTTGCGTTGGGCGGTCTGACTGGATTATTCAATCCTCATCTGTTCACGAGTCTCAATCCTGCTGGCGAAAATGCCGAAAACGCAGAGGCTTGCGATCGCCCCCTCGAAACCTTACCCGGTTCTAAACAGCCCATGGAGGCTCAGCTTTTGCTGCCAAACTGTGCGGCAGGGGCAGGCTGGGAACAGGTGAAGGTGCAAACATTTATCGGGCGCTTGGGCGCAGCTTGGTGGGTGGCGCTGACTTCAGATGGCAATACCTTGGCAAGCGTTAGCGGTAATGCGGTTGAGGTGCGTGATTTGCAAACGGGCGAAACTCTGCGCGTTCTCAAAGGTCATAAAGACATTATTCATGCGATCGCCATCAGTCCCGACGGCAAAACTTTGGCAACGGGCAGTGCAGATAAAACCATTAAGCTATGGGATTTGCAAACCGGGGAACTGCTGCAAACGCTGGTCGGACATGCAGGGGTGATCTGGTCGTTGGCTTTTCACCCCAATGGACAAATCCTGACCAGTGGCGGCGGCGACAGCACCATTCGATTGTGGGATGTGCAGACCGGACAGCTATCGCGCACCATTTCGGGGCACAAAGACCGCCTCTTCCCGGTCGTGTTTAGCCCCGATGGTAGTATCCTCGCCAGCGGCAGCAAGGATACCACCATCAAGCTTTGGAATTGGCAAACCGGAAAGATGCTGCGTAACTTGCCGGGGCACACGGATACCGTCAGGGCACTCGTCTTTGATGCCAAGGGTGAGCGACTGGCAAGCGGCAGTTGGGACGGCACCGTCAAGCTCTGGGATGTCCAAAGCGGTGAGGAACTCAATACCTTCACTGGACATATAAACAATGTTGTCTCTGTGGCCTTTAGCCCTGACGACAAAACGCTTGCCAGCGGCGGCATTGACAATACCGTCAAGCTTTGGGACTTAGAGAATCAAACCTTGCTTGCTACTCTTAAGGGACATCTGGACTGGATTCTGTCTGTTACATTCAGCCCCGACGGCAAAACTCTGGTCAGTGGCGGTCGAGATGGAACGGTTGCCGTTTGGAAATTGCAGCCGTGAGATTGCAGCCGTGAGATTGCAGCCGTGAGCAAGCCTCTTCATCGTCTAATTATTTAATTTTTCATTTGAATTGTCGCCCTTCTTAGGTGTTGGCTGTATTGTAATGTCTGAGAGCTTCCCATGGTGATAGCCTTGAGTCAGCCTAATTCTTTATCAAGTCAGCCTAATCCTTGGAGTGGTCGTTTGGTGGGCGATCGCTATCGCGTCAACGAACGTCTGGGCAGCGGGGGCATGGGCGATGTGTTTCTGGCAACCGATATCCGACTGGGCAAACCTGTTGCGGTCAAGCTCTTGAGAGAGTCGCTGGCGCTAGCCGAAGATCTAGACTTCAAACGGCGATTTGAGCGAGAATGCGCTATCTGCGCTGCCCTCAAGAGTCCTCACATTGTCCAAGTCAGCGATTATGGGGTTACGGCAGAAGGATATCCCTTCTATGTGATGGAATATCTTCAGGGTCAACCTCTGGATCAGCTGCTTTTCAATCAGCCGCGCCTATCGGTGACTCGGACTTGCAACATCATGACTCAGATTTGTGCAGGCTTGCAGTTGGCCCACGAAGGGGTCGTGCTTTGGAGCGGCGAAGTTGCCTCTAGCGAGCGCATTAAGGTGATTCACCGAGATTTGAAACCTGCCAATATCTTTTTGGTGCCCTCTGCTTTGGGCGAATTTGTTAAGGTCATTGACTTTGGGATTGCCAAAATTCACTCCCTCCAGGCTGAGTTTACCAGCGCCACCAGCGTATTCCTGGGCACCTGCCACTATGCTTCCCCAGAGCAGTTTGATATCCGGGGAGAAGTCGATGAGCGTTCTGATATCTATAGTCTGGGCGTCATTCTCTACGAGATGCTGGCAGGGATCGATCCGTTTGGGTTTGATTTTCGCGCCAAGCGCGTCAGTAACGATGTCTGGCTCACTGCTCACGCCACTCAGCCCGTGAAGCCCCTGCGATCGCAACCGAACTGCGACTCCATATCCCCGGAACTAGAGGCGGTGGTGATGCGATGTTTGGAAAAATCTCCGGGCGATCGCTTTGTCTCTGTAGCTGCCTTGAGCAAAGCGCTGCAATCCGCCAATGCTGAAACGCCCATTAATTCTTTACTGTTGGCTCCCGCTACTGGACAGCAGCCCGCACCTTCTCAAACCGACCTCGCTACAGTTGCCCGATCGCCTCTGGCTACACCTGTTCCTGGCTCCTCGTCTCTTGGCTCCTCGTCCCTTGGCTCCCCGTCAAGAGCAGTCAGCCCCCTTGAAACGGCTTCACAGCAGTCTGGCCGTAAATTTCCCCTCCTGCTGATGGGTGGAGGAGTTTTGTTAGCGCTGGCGATCGGCATTTACGCCCTTCCCCAAGTCTTGCAGTCTTCACAACCCAATGGAACATCCACTGCTCAACTGGCAAGCAGCATTCGCACCTTTTCTGTGGCAAAAACCCTCAAGGGCAATTCTCATCCGGTTTGGTCAGCGGTTCTGAGTCCTGACGAGCAAACCCTGATTAGCGGGGGTGAAGACAAAGATGCGGCAGGTCAGTTCTATCCCATCAAGATCTGGGATATCAAAACTGGGCAAATGCAGCGCACTCTAGAGGGGCATCTCGCCGCCATCCGATCGCTGAGTCTGAGCCAAAATGGTCAAATTCTCGCTAGCAGCGGTGGAGATAACACCATCAAAGTTTGGGATGTGCCCACCGGAAAATTGCTTCACACCCTTGAAGGGCATGCAGGCTCTGTTTGGTCAGTTGCCTTGAGCAAAGATGGACAAACCTTGATTAGCGGCAGCGAAGACACTACGGTTAGGGTTTGGGATCTGCGTACCGAAAACAGTCGTGTGCTGGCTGAACATGCGGCTGTGGTCTATTCGGTGGCGCTAAGTCCTGATGGAAAAACGATCGCCAGCGGTAGCGCCGACAAAACGATTCGCATGTGGGATCTGGCGACCGGAGAGCTAATCCGGACGTTGGGAGAACCAGGGGGGCATCGGGATACCGTTAGAGCCGTTGCCTTTAGCCCCAATGGTGAACAGCTTGCGAGTGTGGGCTGGGATGGATTTGTCAAGTCGTGGGATTCCACCACCGGACAGTTGCTGCAAACCTTCGAGGGGCATAGCGATCGCGTTGATTCTGTCACCTTTATTAACGATCGGATGCTTGCCAGCGCCAGTCTCGATAAAACAATTAAGATCTGGGACACTCAGAATGGGCAGATGCTGCAAAACATCCCTGCCCACTCTAACTGGGTCTTATCTGTGAATGCTCAGCCTGCCGCTCAATCCCTAGTTAGCAGCAGTAGTGACACCACAATTAAGCTCTGGCAATAGACCTACGTTTTTCGGCGTTGCTGATTTTATAGCCGGATTAGGCAATGCACGTTTTTCGTCGAGGGTAGCTTGCTGTGGAATCATCGAGAACCGTAAAAAATCATTTTCTACTTCAAGTTAAGCTTTTCATTTTTGCCACCATCCGCTGATTTGCCAGTAGTAGCGGCTTTAATGAACCCGATCGTTTTTGCCATCCAACCTGCTGGAGCATCCCAATACTCAGCTGTCTCGACTGTCACTTTGAGCAAGGCAATTTCTGGTTCGTCTAGTTCTTGAGGAAACCATGCTTTAAGTTCTGGCTTCCATAATTCCTGCATTTTGGCGCGATCTCTTATGGTTTGTGCCGTACCTGACAGGGCGACATAGCGCTGCTTCTCTGGCGCAGAAAAGCTGACGCTAACCTGCTCAATGCGATCGACTTCGGTTACTTTGGCGGTATCCGCGTAGGTGAAAAACCAGAGATCGCCATTTGGCTCAATTTCTCCATTGACCGACATGGGACGGCTGTGCAGACTGCCATTTTCAGTAATCGTCGTCAGCATACAAAAGTCAATCTCTTTCACCAGATCTCGCAATTTTGCAACTTTTTCATCATGAGTAGCTGTCGTCATCATTTGCATCTCTCCTTAACGCTATGAGTGTTTAAAGCTGTGAGTGTGAGCCGAAACTTAATCCTGATCTACTGCCATTAAGTAATGCACCCGATTAGAGTAGATGATCGTTCCTCAAGTCTTGCTCCTTCACCAGAGGGATATTCCTAACGCTAATTGAGAGATAGAACTAAAGTATTACTGCTGATATAGCGATCGCCAAGGCGGTTAGGATCGTGGATTAAATAACCTGTACAGCCGATCTATTATAGTACAAAAGATCTATTATTAGGGGCTTAGCTAAGCCCCTACCCCAAGAATTGCTATCGCTTGCCCGTCCGACTCTGGACAGACATCTTGCCTGCCCCACGTAGATTCAAGAGCTTTAGAAAAAGAGTCGCACATCGCGTAATTTAGGTCTTTTGAAGGGCTGTTAAAATAAGCTTGTATCTCTCAACTGTGTTGCTAAGTGATTATGACTATTGCATCTCAGAAGATGACACTGGAAGAGTACCTTAACTATGACGATGGCACAGATATTCGGTATGAGTTAGAGAATGGAGAGCTAGTTGCTTTGCCGCCAGAAAGCGAATTGAACATTCGGATTGCATCACTCCTGTTTGCCTTTTTCTTAACACAAGGTATTCCTAGTTTTCGAGTCAGGATTGGCACTGAGATTGTCGTGAGTGGTTCACAAGCTACGACACGTTTTCCAGATATTCTGGTTTTGTCGGAGGAGCTAGCAGCAGCATTGGAGGGAGCAAGCCGATCGACCGTGACGCTGGATATGCCGCCACCGATGTTGGCCGTTGAGATTGTCAGCCCTAAGCAGGAAAACCGAGATTACCGCTACAAGCGATCGGAGTATGGGGCGCGAGGCATTGCAGAATATTGGATTATCGATCCGATGCAGCAAAAGGTGACAGTGCTGGAATGGGTGGAAGGATTGTATGAGGAGAAGGCGTATGAGGGGAATCGCCCGATCGTATCTCCATTGCTTGGAGTTCTGAATCTCACTCCCTCACAAATTCTACAAGGGCGATAGGAACAGTTCTAAGCTGTAGAACGATAGTTTACTTCAGTTCACCTCATGAGTTCAAGACACTTTGTACTTTTAGACTTTCAGACAAGTAGACTTTCAGACAGGTAGACTTTCAGACAGGAATTTTTTACTAATGCTTCGTACAGTTAAACTAAGAGTCTCCCTAACATAGCCAGGAAGACCCTCAACTTTGGTGATTAGATGTAGCTCTAGTTAACCAAGTGCAGCAAATCGCGCACAACGCTAACACCTGACAAATCCCACAACAGATAGGCAACAAAACCAATCATGGCTAAACGTCCGTTCCACAATTCGGCTTGGGGATGGAAACCAAAGATGAAAGCATTGCGATCGATTCCGTTGTACTCTTTAGCGATAGGAGGCAATTCGGTTTTGTTAGCTTGCATTGTTTACATTCCTTAATAGCTGGTTCTCCTTCATGCTATTTGTAGGCTTGGCTTTTGCCTACCTGTCTTTAGAAGTATCTGTAAACTCTTTACAGGAAGTATTTCCAATCTATCTAAGTCAAAGCTAATTTTGATTGCAGATAAATAATTACAGCGTCACTGTACTTGTCCCATCATCGGCAGGCTAACTGTAAAGTGAATTTGCCCTGATGTACTCTCAACGGTAATAGCGCCGTCCAAACGTTCTGTTAATTTCTGGACTAATGCTAGTCCTAATCCGGTTCCGCCTTGCTTCCAAGGATCGGAATTAGGAATGCGATAGAACTTGTCAAAAATATGGGTTAGATCACTCGCCGGAATCTCCAAACTTGTGTTGCTGACTACTATCTGAATTGAGCCAGATTCAGCCTGCACACGAACAGTAATTTGCCCCTTTAACGGCGTATATTTGCAGGCATTATTCAATAGCTCTACCAAAATTCGCTCTAGACTTGCACAGTCGGAGATGAGATGAGGCAAGTTGAGAGGGAGGTCAAGATGCAGCGTTTGCTGGCGATCGCGCGCCCGCTCTTGGAACAGGGCAACGACTTCAGGCAGCCAGTCTTGTAGATCAATCGACTGCATGAATAAAGGATGCTCACCCGCCTCAAGGCGTTGAAAATCCAGCAGGTTGTTGATCATGCTAATTTCTCGATCGCACTCTGTATCCAGAATGTGCAGATACCGATCGACAGCTCCAGCTTTTTCTAGTCTAGTTGCCTCCGTGTTTGCTGACTCTGTGCGTGCTGATGCAGCCGCCCGTTCTTGAGCCAGCGCCAGCCTCAAAACCCGAATCGCCATTCTCATAGTGGCAACAGGCGATCGCAGTTCGTGAGAGGTGGTGCTGAGAAAACTGTCTTTCAGCTGATCGAGTTTTTTCATCTCCTCAAGTTGGACTTGCGAGGCTTGATGGAGTTGGGCTTGGCGAATGGCGATCGCACACTGGTTGGCTACCTGCTGCACCAGCCGAATTTCTAGCTCATCAAAGGCATCCTCTCGCCGCTTGAATAGCCACAGGTCGCCCAAAACACCCTGATCATCGGCAATGGGACAGGACAGGACGGCAAGATGGCGCGAAGCAATTTCACAAAACTGGAAATACTCACCTTGCAGCAACTGACGATAGGTTTCTGGCAGGGTTGTCATCGGGATCACCTGACCCAATGAGGAAGGAGAAGCCTTAGCTTCAGAGGTTGTAAACTCATAGCGAACGGTGGATGTGGCTAAGCCTAGGTCATGGTTGCTGTCATACAGCGCTGTATCACAGCAAACGAGATTCAGCACCAGAGCCAATTCCTGCACGGCAGACTGCAAGATCTGACCTTCATCTAGGCTATCCCGCACCTTATCTGTCACGCGTTTTAGACCCGCCTCAAACCTTAGCGCCTGCTGCAATTGAGTTGTGCGCTCCTGCACCTGACGCTCTAGCTCTGCGTTGAGATGTTCTAGAAGCCGTTCGACCTGCTTGCGCTCGGTGGTGTCACGTACCATCCACCGTAGACTGGCGACCCGACCCTCTGCATCGCGAACCGAAGTGACCGTCAGCGCTGCATCGAAAATCGATCGCCTGGGTGAACAGAGATGAATTTCCCAATCTTGCAGCTTGCCTACTTTCTCCAATCGATCGAGCGTGAGATGAAACCGAGAGCGATCGGATGGCTCGATAAAAATCAGCAGCGGCTTGCCAACCATAAACTGCTGCGAAACGTTGAGCAACAGAGCGATCGCTTGGTTTGCCTCCTGGATCTTGCCGTTGGCATCGGTAACGAGATAGCCATCTGGCGCAAACTCAAATAATTCCTGATAGCGCTGACGTTCGGCATCTACCGCCTGACGAGTGCTGATCAATGCTTCATTTTGACGATACAGCTCTTCCTCAGAAGCCTGCAATTCTGCTAAGACCGCCTGAAGTTCCTCTAAGGCTTGTGAGAGAAGAGCCTGCTGTGAGTCGGGTAGAGTGTTTGCCCGCTGCTGCAACACCATCACCCGTTGGTAGACTGCCTTAAGCTGTGAGGACTGGATCATGCCCGTTTATCTTGAGTGTTTTCTTGGAGACTGTAGGCATAGGGCAACTTCCAAGATAAGGCAGCATAACTTAATTTACGTCAGCCTTACTATAGGCTATCTGTTGATGCGATTCTTGCTGATGCGATTCTTGCTGATGCGACTCTGAGTCACAGAGCTTTTTCACGCAATCTAGAAGGCTTTTGTTGTCGATCGGTTTACGCATCAAGAAATTTGCACCCATTTCCAGCGCTTCTTTGCGGCTAATGTCGTTGTAGGCTGTTAGCAGCACAACGGGCACAGTAGACAGCTTTAGCTGAGTGCGAACACGCTCAATGACCTCATAGCCCACCATGTCGGGCATCATCACATCTAGCAATATCAGATCAGGACAGCAAGCCTTGATCTGACGGATGGCCGCCCAACCCCCTGCCGCAGTCTCTACAGCGTAGCCTTCGGTTTCTAGAAGGGTTTGTAGAAAAACAGCATTGTCGTCAATGTCATCAACCACAAGGACTCGATACATAAAGCCCCGCTTATGGCAATTCAATCTTGCACTCTACAATTTTGCCTATATCCTTGCTAATTCTCAACCCTGTCCACTAGATTTGCAACAATTGCCACCAGATGAGCAGGATCAATGGGTTTCCCCAGATGCCTTTGAAACCCAGCATCGATCGCCAGTTGCCGCTCTCCAGCGCTGACATAGGCAGTGATGGCAACCGCCGGAATGTCTCTCACCTCCGACTCTAGCGCTCTCACCTGCCGAATCAGAGCAAAACCGTCTTCGTCAGGCATTCCAATATCCGCTAAGAGGGCATCATATCGATCGGTATCCAAAGCGGCGATCGCCTCCCTTGCCGAAGTCACGATAGCCACTTCTGCCCCTGCATCTTCCAGCATATATTTCATCAGGTTCAGGCTGTCTACATCGTCATCGACCGCCAAGATGCGTAAGCCTGCCAGAGAAATCTGATCCGTAATTTCTGGCTCTGCCGGAGGCGGCTCGACCCGCGTTTCTGACAGCTTCAGGGGCAGTCTCACAACAAAAGTGGTTCCTTGCCCAATGCCAGGGCTTTCGGCTTGCACCGTGCCGCCATGCAGCTCCACAATATGCCGGACGATCGACAAGCCTAAGCCCAAACCCTGTCCAGTTTTAGTGGTGCTGGAATCTCCTTGATAAAAGCGATCGAACACATAGGGCAGCAGTTCGGCTGCGATGCCTTTTCCGGTATCGCTGACGCGAATCTCAGCCTGAGTCAGCACAGGTTCCACCGTGATCTCCACGCGTCCACCCGCTGGCGTGAACTTAATGGCATTCAGCAGGATGTTCCACAGCACCTGCTGCAAGCGATCGGCATCGCCCATCACGGTTGCTGAAGTCAGCTGCGAAACCAGCTCAATCGATTTGGCTTCGGCAGAAAGTTGAATGGACTCCAGCGTCATTCCCACAATGGGAACCAGATCCAGCATATGCGTATCCAGGCGCAGTTTGCCGCTCGTAATTCGAGAAATATCTAGCATGTCGTCAATTAGCTGAGATTGCGCCTTGGCATTTCGCTCGATCGTTTCTAGGGCACGAGCGACGGTTGCCTCGTCTAGCTGACGGGTGCGCAGGAGTTGCGCCCAGCCCATCATCGAATTGAGCGGGTTGCGGAGTTCGTGGGAGAGGTTAGATAAGAAGGCATCTTTAGCTCGGCTGGCAGCTTCTGCCAGCTGTCGGGCAGACTGTTCTTGACTCAAGAGCTGCGATCGCTCAACTTCAAACTGCTGGCGCTCGGTAATGTCAACGATCGCCAGCAAAATTCGCTGAGCCTCTCCGGGTGCAACGATTTTGAGCGCATTCAGCAGCATGGTTCTCTGCCCAATGCGCTCGAAATTGCGCTCGATCTCAAGGTTTTCGAGCATTGTATCGTTGACCAGAATATCTTCGAGCAGCGATCGCAGTCCGGGGATATTCCACTGACCGTTGCCCAAATCAAAAAACGGCAGTTGCGTCGTTTCGGAGGGCGAAACCTGAAACGCTTCGTAGAAAGATTGATTGGCTTTGTTCACCCGGAAATCTGATTCCAGAACGACCAGCGGCACCTGCACCGTTTCTACGATCGCTTCGGCATAGTTTCGGGCGACCTCAAGGGTGACAGCACTGCGCTTCAGGGCATCAATATCGAGCAAGACCAGCACCACGCCGTCAATCTGATTTTCGATAGTGCGATAGGGGCGGATGCGGAGATTATACCAATGCCCCCCCTGGGTTTGCACCTCTAGCTCTTTGACGCTCAGAGTTTCCAGCACCTCCGAAATTAAAGGCTCTAAGTCTGGAATATTGAAATTGCTTCTGATGTCGCTGAGCGGTCGTCCTGCGTCGGTAGGAATGAAATTGAACAACCGCTGCGCCATCGGCGTGAAGCGGCGAATGCGAAAGTCTTGGGTCAGCATCAAAATCGGGATATTGATGCTGGCTAGCAGATTAGTCAGATCATTGTTGACTTGGTGCAGTTCGGCGTTGCGGCTGCGGAGTTCCTCATTGGTCGTGTTGAGTTCTTCATTAGTCGCCTGAATTTCTTCTTTGGCAGTTTCTAGCTCCTCATTCGTGCTTTGCAGCTCTTCGTTACTCGATAGAATTTCTTCATTGGCAACTTTGAGGTCTTGATTGCTATCTTCCTGGTCTTGAATGACGGCTCGCAGGTATTCCTGGGTGGCAGATCGCTCTCGGATGGCAGCCGCTAGCTCCTGTTTCAGCCGTTCGTTCTCCTGCTCCAAATTTCCCTGGGGGCTGGTGGCGATCGCACTAGGGTCAGCTATGGCTGCGTCTTCAAACAGCACCAAAAAGCGGACTTCTTCGGCAGTCGGCACCCTAAAGGGAATCACCTGAATGTTGACAATTCTGGAGCGATCGCCATCCTCCAGCCGCAGCCCGCTTTTGAGAATCGGCAGCTCCTGCCGTTGTGCCTGATAGATAGCGGCTCTTAGCTCGACGAGCAACCCCCCGCGCGCTAGGTTAAATAGATTGAGGCTAGCTACTCCAGAGACTAATTGCAGGTAGCGATCGATCTCTCCCCGGAGCTGCAAAACCTGCATTTTGTCATCCACTACAGCTCCAACGGGCGCGTAGTGAGCCGCAATCAGCTGATCAACTTTTTTCTGGAGGTCAAACCCTTCGGGGGGAACTTGGGCAGCCGTGATGCGATCGTTCACGTTAACGATGGGGTAACTGCTGGGGGAAAATGAAAACGTCGTGCGTGTTGCGGTTGGCTTCTTGGTATAAATTCTGTACTTTTTTTCGACCAAAGTAAAGAGTTCAGAATATTGACCCGTCCCTTCTGACGTGCCCAGCAGCAGAAATCCGGTCGGGTTGAGGCTGTAATGAAAAATCGGCATGATCCGCCTTTGCAGCGAGTCGCCCAGATAGATCATCACATTGCGACAGCTAATCAGATCAATATTGGAAAATGGGGGATCACTACCCAGGTCTTGACGGGCAAACACACAAAGTTCACGCACCGCCTTACTAATTTGGAAGCCTCCCCCCTCGATCGCATAAAAGAATCGACGGCGCTCAGCAGAAACCTCCACCATCTGATTTTCTGTATAAATGCCCATTCGAGCTTTGGCGATCGCCAGTTCGCTAATATCTGTCGCAAAAATCTGGATCGGCAGCTGGGTGGCTCGATCTGCCAAAAACTCTAGAAGGCACATGGCGATCGAATAGACTTCCTCACCCGTCGAGCAGCCCGCTACCCAGATGCGAATGGGGAACTCTGCCGACTTGTTTTGCATAATTGCCGGAAAAACGCGCGTCTTCAGCAGGTCAAAGGCTTCGGGATCGCGGAAAAAACTCGTGACATGGATTAAGATTTCCTCGTACAGCGCCTTCACTTCTGCCGGATGCTCTCGCAGATAGACGACATAATCTTCTAGCTGCTCCAGCTTATACAGCAGCATCCGGCGCTGAATCCGGCGATCGAGCGTGTTGGGCTTGTAGCGGCTAAAGTCAACCCCTGTAGCCGATCGCAGCAGCGCAAAAATCGTTGTCAGAGCATCGGGCTGCTGCGACTCATCTGGAATCAGCGGCAGCGAACAAGCCAGCATCGGATTGCGGCTGAGGGTGACTAGCTCTTCAGCAATTTTGTCGGGCGGCAGCACAAAATCGACGTTTCCGGTGGCGATCGCCGTGTTGGGCATACTGTCAAATTTTGCCGTGTCTTCACACTGAGCAAAGGTGACGCCCCCCACCGCCTTAATTGCCTTTAGCCCCAAAGAACCATCGCCATCGGAGCCTGAAAGCACGATCGCGATCGCCTTGTGTCCGCGATCGACTGCCAGCGAGGTAAAAAAGGCATCTCCCGGCATATATTTCCCGAACACCTTCTCGCGGGGAGAGAGCTGCAACATGCCCTCAGACAGGATCATCTTGGTATTGGGCGGAATCACATAGACGTGGTTTGGCTCCACGGTCACGCCGTTCACGACCTCTTGTACAGGCAGCCTTGTCGCTCTGGCAAGAATCTCCGTCAGCAAACTCTCGTGGTCTGGAGATAGATGCTGAATCAGCACAAACGCCATGCCTGTATCGGTGGGCAGATGGCTGAGGAGCTGGGTGAAAGCTTCCAGCCCTCCCGCAGAGGCAGCAATCCCGACGATCGGAAAAGGTGCATCCACTGAGTTTTGCAGAGTCAAGCCAATCACACTCTCAGTATCGAGCATTTGCTGAGAGGATGGGTCAGAAGTCATAGGTCACGAGATCCAGATTGACACTTTGCTGGGACAGCGATCTCCTTCACTCTATGACAGTTTACGCGATCGGTCTGTAACGATCGCCAGATTTTCTGTTGCCATCGAGTTTCGCACCGCACGAAACATCCCAAATCGGCAAAGCCCTGTGCCAAATGCCAATCGCATTAACAAAAGAGTTGGCACTTCCCGCAAAGATTTGACAAAACCCGATAAACCAAACCGCACCAAGCCTTCAGGACGAATCACCCCTTGCCAGATGGAGTCGAGCCACGAAGGGAGAGTTTGTTTTGTCCAATCCGCCGTGATCACGTCACTCTGGACAAATCCTGTTGCCTCCAAAAGCTCAGCAAATCCTTCGATACTGGCAAATGCCGGATGCGACCACTGATCGAGCAACTGCTGCATCACGGGCTTTTCCCAAAAATTGAGCGGTTTCCGGCGATCGTCCCGCTGATTCCAATCGGCAACCACCAATATGCCTCCAGGCTTAAGGACGCGCATTAGCTCCCTGGCAAACACCGCCTTGTCGGGCATATGAGGTCCTGCCTCAATCGACCAAACCACATCAAAACTCGCATCCGGAAACGAGAGCGCCATGGCATCATCGACCTGGAACTGAGCGTTCAAACCCTTGGGCGTGAGCTGCCGTGCGCGTTCCACCTGCTGCGGGCTGATGGTGATACCCGTGACTGCAAACCCGTAATCCTGCGCCAAAATTCGGCTGCTACCGCCAATGCCACAGCCCACATCTAGAACGGTCGTACCTGGAGGCAGTTTGTCTAATCCTCCCCAGCGCACCATCTCATGCACAAAGTCGGATTTGGCTATCAGAAAATCCTTCCGTCGAGGCGGCGAACCGTAGTGACCCAGGTGAATATGTTCGCCCCAGTAGAACTCCAAAATGCCGTCTTCCGTCCATTCGTCATAGGAGTGAGCCACAGAATCCGCAGATTGGTAGCGGCGAGCCGTTAGCAGATAGAGCGCAATGCCCAAGACCAGCAGGGCAAGGAAAGCGCCAAGTGCAACCACAAAAAAATTCATCCTGACTTAAGCCTCAGCATTTTTGACCATTACGTTTGCTGTCTCCAGCCGATCGGGTTGAATCGCCTGACGAAATGATGCGATCGACACCAACCGATTTGAAGCAGAATCCCACAGCAGAAACTCAAAGCAATCCGGGATATCAGCCATTCGCAGTTTCTTGACATCAGCCAACAAATGACTGTTTCTATTGTGACAAGCTTCGAGGTTATAGTTTGGAATTCTCTCAGAAAGATGGTGAATATTGTGATAGCCAATGTCTGCGGAAAACCACTTAAAAATAGTCGGCAACTCTAGGTAGCTACTGCCTGCGATCGCCCCCAGCAGATAGTCCCAGCCTTCTGTCTTGTGGGCGTAGGAGCCATCAAAGTTGTGCTGCACGAAAAAGACGCAGATAAAGATCGCTGCCGAGCAGGTCAACGTAATCGAGTAAACGCTGAAGAACAACCCAAACCCAAGGATGTGACCGAGAACAATCCAGCTGCCAACCACGCAGATATTGTTAAACAGCAGATCCCAGAACTCACCTGCCGTGTACCAGTTTTTAGACTTGTGGGAGGAGATAATTTTTGCCCAACTCATATCGGGCTGTTTCAGACAGGTCAGCAGATGACCGACAAAATCGCAGGTGCCTTTGATCAGAGCCAGTCTAGGCTTGATAGCAAGATAGAAAAATCCTCCCGGAAACATCATCAGCGGGTGCCGCAGGAGCTCATAGCGCTTTTGAGCCGATGGAGTTAACTTGGCAAAATCGCCTGTTGAAATTAAGGCAGAAGGCCCGCGATACCGCTCCCAATCGCCATTCGTTTTGTGGTGAAAGGCATGTCCGCGTGACCAGGGATACTGAGGTATAGCGTTGATTACTCCCAGGATAAAACCGATCGATCGATTCACCCTTTTTGAACGAAAGAGGGAATAGTGTCCACAATCATGCATTAAGGAAAACAGCCGCAGTGAGAACAGCGTCATCAACCCCATAATGGGCAGCAGCAGCCAATAGGAGATCGCGGCAGCCTTCCCGACCAAAAACCACAAAAGCACGTAAGGAACAACCGTATTGAGGATCTGATAAGTCGCCCGCAAGTCGTTGCTCTTCATGTAGGGAGCAAGGACAAAGTCTGACTTTTTAACTGTAGTTTCCATTCAATAAAGTTTCCCTGTGAATAACCACTTGTGAATAAACGCGATGTAAGACTCTTTTTCTAAAGCTTTTGATCTACGCGGGGCAGGCATCTTGCTTGCCCAGATTCGGACAAGCAAGATGCCCATCCTACAAGACTTTCAGACCAAGTTGCACATCGCGTCAATAATCCATGGTGTAAATAGCCCATGGTGTCAATGACTCTAGATATTTGAAAAGTCTGATAGCGACCCGACCCCTATATCCCCCAATTCTGAGGGACTGTGAATACAGATGAGGTCTGAAATCTTCCAGAATTGGGGGGTTGGGGGCAAACGCAGAACTTTTGATACTTTTGAAGCATCTTCTAAACGGTCTGCGCCGATTTCTCCTCTATTGAAGTCGAGCCTTCTGAGGTTAAGCCTTCTGAGGTCGAGCTATGGGAGCTAAGCTGAATTAGCTCAACCTTATAGCCATCTGGATCTTCCACAAAGGCAATCACGGTCGAGCCATGCTTCATCGGTCCTGGCTCACGGCTGACTTTGCCGCCTCGGCTCTTAATCATTTCGCAGGTGCTGTAGATATCGTCTACGCCTAGGGCGATGTGTCCGTAGGCGTTGCCCAACTCATAGGCGGCTGTGCCCCAGTTATGGGTAAGTTCTAAGACAGTATGGTCTGACTCATCGCCATAGCCCACAAATGCCAGCGTAAATTCGCCACCCGGATAATCTTTGCGACGCAAGAGCTTCATGCCCAGCAAATCACAGTAGAAGGCGATCGATTTGTCCAGATCGCCGACCCGCAGCATAGTATGCAGCATTTTCATAGTCTTGTTCTCCTGTTTTTTGGCTTCTCTATCAGCTCAGTTTTTTGAATCTGCCAGTACCATTCTGAAACATCTTGGAGAAAATCGGTTCAGCCTCAAGTTCGGTAATGGTCTGAACATACTATTGATTTTTGAAAGGAGCGCTCCTTTCAAAAAATCAACAACACATTTGAGACACGACCCTGACAGCCTTAGGAGTAGGTAAGCCGCTGATTGATCAAGGCGCGATTCCGGTTCAGGCTTACCTCAGTTTCGGCTAGCTCCATGAGCTGTTTTTGCAGCTTTTCCGCCTTGCGCTTAAACTCAACCTTGCGCGTCAGAGCCGCGCGCGCTAGGTCTTCACGGTTTTTTTGAAGCGCCAGACGCGCCACCCGATCCCAGGTCAGCATATCATCTTGGGCTTGGCTATATTGCTGCTGGAGCCGAGATTGGGCGATCGCCACATTTCCCGAAGCCTGCCGCATCAGCTCGATCGCCTGAATCGGGTCGCCTTCCTGAGCCGCGATGTTAATTAACCCAGCGTTGCCGTTTAGCTGTCTCGCATCCAGCCCATAGTTTAGGAGCTGCTGGCTGACGTTTCGACCCGTTTTGCACCAGTTGGCAAAGTGCTCACAATTGTTGGTCACTAGATTGTATTGCCGTTCGCCCAGGCGACTTTCGGCACGTTCCATCACCAGATCTGGAATAAAGGAAACCGAGGTCTTGTACGGGTAAACCGGACTGCCCATCGCAAAGGTTTCCATTGTGGTGCGGCTGATAATCGGTTCGCCACTTCCTTTATAGTAATGAATGACGGTGCCATCGCCACAGTCAATGCCGTGATGTTCGTAGACGCTATCCATACCCGCCAGGGGGCGCATCACATAGATTTGGTCGCCTCGTGCCATAGATTAGAGTTCCTGCAAATCTCGATCGCTCCGCACCTATTACCCTATCTCATTCCTTGCGATCGTCGCATTTGCATAGCAATCCCAAATGGGCTATGCTCGCCTCACCTCTCACAACCCATTTGGGATTGCTATATCTGGATAAGATTATCCAGATTAAATATTAAGATGTTTGTAATAGGAAGACCGACTAGCATTTTCAATAGTTATTTTATTCTCTAGTGAATTATTAATTTATGTCAGCTAAATATATTGTTCATGAGCCTCATATAGTCCAAGTCAAATCATCGGATAAGATGATGCATATCCCTAACTCTTGCAAGATTCGATCGACAAAAATCTAGGGTTGTCTATGAGAATCCTGCGTGACTTCTACCCTTCTGCGAAGTCCTAATTTCAATTTTCCTAATGAGTCAAAAGCATTTTTGCTTTCAGACAGGAGAACCTTTCTACTACTACTTCGCCCAGTTAAACTTTCGAGAGTTTTTCCCGCAGAGTCAGGTGCTTACCTGGCTTAGTTAATTCATCTACGATCTCTGGCATCAGAATATTCGGTTTTTGTAGAAGCCGTTGAAGGTGTAAGTAGGAAGAGGTGTAATTACTTATGAGGTGTAATTACTTATGACATTCCGAATTCCGGAGCAATTCATCTAGGTCACGCATGCGCTGTGACTAGGCAAATTAAGAGTTTTAGAAAAGCTTTTGAACTGAGGTTATATAGGTTATGAATCCTCTGGCAGAGTACAAAT
Source organism: Drouetiella hepatica Uher 2000/2452 (assembly GCA_019359505.1). Classification (GTDB taxonomy): domain Bacteria; phylum Cyanobacteriota; class Cyanobacteriia; order Elainellales; family Elainellaceae; genus Drouetiella; species Drouetiella hepatica. Next base: position 126,545 of record JAHHHD010000003.1, read on the forward strand.
CTTGGGCTAGACGTCAAGCCTGTGAGTTCACAGTCAATCTTCAACGCCTGCAGAATACAAGTGATTTAAGAGTCATTTTCTGTGTTGATGGCCCTAAGAACGGGCAGTCATCTGGTTTGCGTGGCTATGGTATCGCTGAAGCTCTAAAGCCTCTGGGTTGGCGAGCGATCGCGATTCCCCCTCAACTTAATCTATCTCAGCGACAGCGCATTATTCAGGACGAGCAGCCTCAAATTATAGTTTTGCAATCTGCTCGTCCTAAGCTAAACAATCCTCAGCTTTATCCTGATCAGCTTTGTGTGTATGACCTTGATGATGCTGATTTTCTAGATCCTAGGGACGAAGTAAAGCAAACAGTTATCAACTGTGCTACGGGAAGCCGAGCTGCTATTGCTGGCAGTCACTATGTTGCAAATTTCTTGAGGCAGCATTGTCGGCAAGTTGAAGTAATCTGGACTAGCTCTAAACCGCTACAGCATTCCAGCCCTCCAGTGAAGGCGAATCCTCCTGTAGTTTGCTGGGCTTGTGCTAATCCGCATACGATGCACGAGGAAGCTTCACTGGTTCAGGAGATCATGCTGGGTCTCTCTAACCATCTTCGCAGCCAATTCTGGCTAATTGGAGTTCAAGATCGATCTAAAGGTCAAGATTTTGTGCAGCCGATTATCGATCGCGGCATCCCTTGCAAAGTGTTCCCTTTCATGGGATACGGAAAACTGTTAAAGACGTTGGAAAAAGTATCCATTGGGCTTGCTCCACTACTCATCAACAAATCTCCTTTCAGTGCTGGAAAATCTTTTGGCAAGGTATTAGCTTATCTGAATGCCTACACTGTTGTAGTTGCATCTAATTGTGCAGAGTATCCTTTATTTTTCAGAAATAGAGACAATGGCATACTCATATCTGATCCCTCTGAATGGGTAAAGTCGGTGGAATTTTTGCTGTCTCATCCGGATCAAGTGCGTCGTATGGGAGAACAGGCTAAGCAAGACTACCTGACTCGCTTGACCGTACAAGAAGCCGCTAGAAGAACAGACTCACTGTTTCGGCAGGTGCTTAGCCTTCAATGATCAACGAATCCTGATGCCTAACAATGTGTCAGAAGTTTTACAAAATAGGCTATGCAGCATTCTTTGCTTAGAGTGAATCAACAGAGGCGTTATCCACTCAAGTAGATAACGCCTCGAACTTTTGGGTGCAAGCTCGCGAAGCTATGGAGATGCAAGAAATGACAGCAATTGCTGTACATCATCACAAAAGTGCATCATCACAGAAAAGTGGGGCAGAAATGATCTACCCCACAGAATCTACCCAGATTTAACTAAGATGCGATGAGAGGCTCTAGATCACTGACCATTTGGAGGCTGTTATGTCATTACCTGAGCCACTAGAAGCGATCGCATCCGAGAAGCTAGTCGAGCCGATCGAGTTCATTCCCATGGCGGTTCGCGTAGTTGCGCAGCTTCCACAGGGGCAACGGGTGGCATTCAGTTCGGCTCCCGTCGTGCTGACTACAGCAGAATCTTTGAGGGATTGAAAGCTGGGTGCGTAGCTATCGATCGCAATGACTGTAGCTGAAGCCGTAGTGCCCACTGCATCAGGCATTAGACCGTCCGGGCGGTTAATGGATTGGCTCAGTGAGAAGTCCTCTGCCGCGCCATAGTTAACGTTCCAGCCCAAGTCTCTGAGGGAAGCGATCGTCACTTCGCTCAGCGGCATTTTGACACCAATGCTCTCGGCATAGGGGGTCAACAGCTCGTTTTGGAATGTGTTTTCATCCCAATGACCGTAGGAACCTGACTCAACCGGAACTGCGGTAGGTTGCAGAGTGCCTGTTACCTGACCATAGGCACGACCCGCATAGCTGTCTGCTTTGTAGGTATTGGTAGAGCGATTAATCAAGCTGTTGCCGTTTTTCTCCCAGATGGTGCCGATACCCAGCACGTGGGCTAATTCATGGGCAACAATGCCTTTAAGATAGTCAGGATTGTTGTTGTAGGTGCTGGCATAGCTGGTGTTGAGTCGAATTGTTCCGGTTGTCGGCAGCCATTTGCCGTTAGCGGCGTTCTGACCTCCTGTATTCGTAGCAGCAGCTAGCCAATCCTGAGAACTGTTGATACCCACCACATCAATGTTGAGCGTGTGTGCGCCGTTGAAGCTGCTGGAAGGAATGACGTTCTCCCAGATTTTGGCGGCATCGACGAGAGCGTTGCGTACCGTAGAGCTAATGCCATTTAGCCCATCTTTGTAGTTGAGATTGATGGAAAACTTGCGATCGTCACTGCTCTGAGCATTAAAAGTTGTGTTCAGCGTGTAGTCCTTCATCTCGGTGCCATAGCCCATCACCTCAACGAAGTAGTTTCCGGCAGAGAGGAATCGGCGGATGTTCTCATTGCCTGCGCCCCATTCCCACTGCCAGCCCAGCACTTCACCCTGATCGACAGAGCCGTTGTTGTTTTTGTCTTGAATCAGCTTCACGTCAGCATCGCCAGAAAGTCCGGTGAGATTGGCGGTAAATACGCCCGACTGACCTATGTTGAAGCGGTAGAAATCCTGATCATCATTGTTGACCTGCTGGGTGCGGGAGAAGGCGGCGGAAGACTTGACCTCAGCGCTGCTTAGAGTATTACCCGGATCGCCCGTTAGGTTTGTAGTAGGCGCAGGGCTAGGCGAGGGGATGGGCGAGGGACTTGACGATGAGCCAACCGCAGGAACGGGATTACTAGGTTGTCCTGTGAAGTTGGAGGAAATATCTAACGTGTAGTTTGACTTGGCGCTAGAGAACGGCGCAACCTGCACAAAGTATGTGCCTGCCGCCACGGTCTGATTAATTGATTCGTTTGCCTTGCCCTCGTTGGTGGACTTGGCGATCGCCGCGCCATTGCCATTGAGAAGCTGCAAATCGACATCGCCGCTGATACCGCTAGCCGCCAATTTTACACTGCCGCCTTCAGATACATCTACCCGATAGTAATCAGCCGTGTCACTGCCTCCCACCTGTCCCCGGTAGCGACGCTGGGTGCGGCTAATATTTCCGGCATCTAGCGCTTTAGTTTGTGCGTTCCCTGCGTCGTTCGATTTTCCGGAACCCTTGAGGTTTAGGCTGTAGTTAGCGCTAGCGTCGTCTGTAGTTACCTGAACGTAGTAAGTGCCTGCCTTCAGGTTTCCCTGGATCGATTCATTTCTCGTACCGCTACGAGTGGATTTTTTCAAGGTACTGCCGTTTGTTTTCAGTAGCCACAGGTCGGCATTGCCGGACTGCTTACTCAGATCCAGTTTGAAGTTAGAAGTCTTGGAGAGCGAGAACTTAAAGAAATCGCTGGCATTGTTTCTGCCGACAGAATCATTGCGGCTATATGCCGACTGACCGCTGAGATTTCCTAGGTTTTGGGCATTGCCGATCGTGTTGCCGCCCAGGGTTTGAGTTCCAGAGGCCTGAATTTGCAGATAGGGCGCTTTCAAAAACTGAAAGCCATTCTTTTTAGAGGAACTTGCCCGACGAGATTGAGACTTTAAAGATTTTTCAGAATGTGCACTGAAGGAATTTTTGCGATCGCCCTGAATCTGTAAGCGGGCTTTGGTATCGAGCGGACTGGATGCGAAACCTGGGTTGGAAGCGTGAGCCATAAATTCTCCTGATCGCCTAAGCAGTTAAAAAATAAGCGCAGCAAATTGGAGCCGATCGGCTATCTTAATTCGATCGCTTGCGATGTCAATTGCTTGCCTGTTGGCTGTATTACCTTACGTGTGCGAGCTAGTTATGTGCCAGTTAAAGCTAGTGACTGGAGAGAACCTATTTGGTTCCGCAGGTGGTCTAGAAAGTTGATAGACTGCAATGTTTTTTAAAGCGCAAACGGAACGGCAAGCTTTGAAGCTGTAGCTTAAATGAACGCGCCTGTCGTCCAAGGAATGAGGAGTGCCCGATGCGAATGAAATTTTTGAGCCTTGCCGCGCTTTCGGTTGTGGCGCTATTGCTGATGAGCCAAGTCACCTCGGCAGCACCCAGCCGCACCTGTAGCTATGATGTCAACTCAGGAGTGCCCAATCCTCTGGGCATGAGAGCCTATGTGACGATCGCCGAAGATCAGGGAGACACCACAGTGGTATTTGAGCAATTTCCTTCTCCTGTTGGAGAGGGGCAGGTGCCCACAACGATCGCCTCTAGCCGAACGCTCACCTTCTACGGCATGAAGATCGATCGCGTTCGTGCCCTGATGTTAGAAGACTCCCGGTATTACACGGAACTCATGGGCTATGAAGATCCTGAAGGCTTCGCTCCGGTGAATGCGGTGCTAATCTGTCGTTAAATTTTTAGCTGCCGTTAGAGTTACAGCAGTTTTTCTAGTCCATAGACCAGAGATTTTAAGGGCGCAACTTTACGGATAGACAGCAGCACTCCGGGCATATAGCAGATGCGATCGCTGGTGTCGTGCCGCAGGGTATAAATCTGTCCGGGTGCGCCAAACAGCACCTCCTGGTGAGCAATCAGTCCGGGAAGGCGAATGCTGTGGATGCGAATCCCGTCCTGAGTTTGGCTGCCTCTGGCTCCGGGCAGTTTCTCGGTTTCTGTAACGCTGGGCAGATTGTAGAGTTTGCCAAATTCTTCTAGCAACTGCGCCGTTTGAATTGCGGTACCGCTGGGGGCATCGGCTTTTTGGTTGTGGTGCAGCTCAATAATCTCAACGTGATCAAAATATTGTGAGGCGCGTACGGCCGCCTGTTGCAGTAGCACCATGCCGATCGAAAAATTGGGAATAATTGCGCCGCCGATGCTGGCTTTATCGGCAAATTCAGCTAAGTCCTGAATCTGTTCTAGAGTCAAACCCGTTGTGCCGACTACCGGACGCACGCCATAAGCGATCGCGGCTCGCACGTTGTCGTACACCGCGTCTGGATGGGTGACATCCACCATGACGGCAGGTTCCCGCTCCTGTCCCGTCATTGCCAGCGTCGCCTGAAGGTCGGCAATAATCGGCACCTCTAACGCCCCACAACCAATCACCTCGCCAATGTCTTCGCCTTGAAGATCGCGATTACGGGCGATCGCCCCTACCAACCTCATATCCTCCGCTGCCACAACGGCTTTGATGATCTCACGACCCATTTTGCCAGTGGCACCATTGACGACGACGGGAATTAGAGAGGTCATAGCTTTCTTTGACACGACAACAGCAATTCTATAGCGCTACGCGCTTATGATCCAACGAGTTATTTTTTGAGAGCTGCGCGGAGCGCAGCTCTCAAAAAATAACTCGTCCTAACTCAATTACGTAATGCCATATCAGGCGCTCTCAGGTCATACTCCTGTTAGCCTACTGAAATATTGCCTGTTGGCGCCGGGTCTGCTGGCGCCGGGTCTGTTGGCGCTGGGTCGATGGGAACTTTGATGGTAAAAATAGTTTGTCCAAGCTGGCTAGTGGCTGCAATGGTGCCGCCCAGGTACTCCACCAGTTTTTTGACCAGCGCTAGCCCTAATCCAGTACCGCCCTGATTCCAGCGATCGCCGCTCGAAATGCGATAGAACTTGTCGAAGATTCTATCTAGCTCTGCCCCAGGAATTTCAGACCCTGAGTTGCTGATTTGAAACATGATGTAGGCAGGAACTGAATGTACCGCCTCAACGCAGATCTCAATTTCCCCTTCTGGGGGCGTGTATTTGCAGGCGTTGTTGATCATCTCCGCCAAAATTCTCTCTAAGCTATTGCTATCCGAGAACAAGGGGGAAAGGTTGGGTGCCATCTGAAGCTGGAGCGTTTGTTGGCGGGATTTGGCACGCTCCTGAAAAGACTCCATAAATTGGGGCAGCCACTCTTGCAGATGGATCACCTCTAGAGCAGGGATTTTTGCTCCTGCCTCCAAACGCTGCAAATCTAGCAAGTCATTGATGAGATCAATTTCACGCGTACATTCATCTTCCAAAATCTGAAGATACCGGGTGCGCCGATCTTCTGAAGCTGAGAGTTGCAACATCCGAATCGCCATGCGCATGTTGGTCACGGGAGTTCGTAGCTCATGAGAGACAGTGCTCAGGAAATCGTCTTTGAGCTGGCTGAGCTGTTGCAACTCCTGCATTTGCTGCTGCAAATTTTGCTCGACCTGCTTGCGATCGCTAATGTCTTCCAGGACGAGCAGCAAGCCGTCTAGCTGCCCAGTCGGATCTGGGGGGTTAGCTAAATGCGCACGATATGACAAAGGTTCAAACTTTAGCTCAAACCAGCGATCGCCCTGCTGAATTTCCCAAGACGCAGGGCTGTTCTCGCTTAGGCTCTCACCTTCTAGGCTCTCACTGTTCAAGGCGACCGAAGGCAGCGGCCACTGCGCCTGCTGCAACTGCGTTTGGCTCAGCCACTTGGGAATAAGCTGGTGAAGGCGATCGCCCACCTGCACCTGTAAATGAGCGGTTGCCGTGAAATTACAAAACCAAATTAATCCTTCTATATCAGCCGCCACCAGACCGATCGACAGACTGCGGGCTACGGCTGCCTGGGCAGATTGAGAGCGACCTAACTGCTCTGCTAACGCCGCCAATTTTGCCATCTGGGGCAGAGGCAGCACTTCAATTAAGGCATTTTGTACGGCTCTATTGGGCATTGCTTTGTTCTGCACACCTTGCACCACCAAATCGTCACGGTAGGCTTGCCAAAGGCGATCGATCTCTTGTTGCAGCCGGAACCCTGCCTTGAAGTGCTTATGTAGAGCCACTGTTGCCGTAGTGGAAACTAGGAGGGCGATCGGTGAAGCCACAGGTATCCAGTAGCCCCAGTGAAACAGGAGTAAACTAGCGACGCTCCATCCGGCACAAAGCCCAGCTAAAGCGACCAACTGTCGTTCTAGTTGCCAGCGAAACAGCGCTAGGCTAAAGAGAGAACCCAATAGCGCTAAGCCTGACAACAGCCAGCTTTCGGGCAAGATTTGAAGAAAGTTTTGCCTTAGCAAATTGTTGATCAGAGCAGCATGAAGATACACGTTTGTAGTCGGCGGGCTTTGATCGAACGGAGTTTGTAGCGGATCAAATCCGATCGCTGTAATACCCACCACCACAATTTTGTCTCGGAGCTTCTCAACAGCGACCTTTTGCTGAAGCACGTCAGCAAAAGAATAGGTGGGCGCTGTCGAAGCAGAACCCGGCCAATTGATCCACAAAGGTTGCCTCCGGTCAGGTTCGGGAACTGCTTCTCGTACCAAGCTATAGACTTGAGTTGTCGCCAGCCCCAATGCCGGGATATCTTGCATCTGCGGCTCGATTCGACGAGTCAGACCATCGCGATCGTATTGCTGGTAGATATGTCCATGGTTTGCGGCTGCCTCTCGTAAAACAGAGTTAGACAAGAGGGGAGATCCCATTGAGTCCCAGGCTTGCGCCAATACGACTCGACCCTGTTGAACCATGGCGGCAGCTAGAGCCGGATCATCTGGGCTAGGCTCTGACAGCAAAATATCTAAAACAACGGTACTCGCCTCAGCCTGAGTCAAGACCTTCAATAGCTCAGTATACCGCTGCCGAGACCAGGGAAAGCGCCCCAATGTCTTAAGGCTCGGCTCGTCAATGGCAACCACCACCACGCGATCGTCCCAGGGTATTGCACCTCTCAAGCGAAACAAAGTGCTGTAGCTCAGAAGCTCCAGAGGTTGCCATGTGCCCAATTTGAGTAAGCCTATAATGACGAGTGAGGCAAAACTACCAGGTAGAAGAGGTTCTGCATTCTGCCAAAACTGATGTAGATAGTGCTGCCATCTCATGGTCTGTTTTCTGAGACACGACTGATAGCTTATGGAAGATACATCACTCGTGCATCTAGATTCAGAGTACGCAAGTAGCGAGATAACCTCTCGGCAGCCGATCGCTGTGGAAAAGCCCCAGCACGGATATAAGCACCCGCTCGCGATCGCGCCTCAAACGCATCTGGCACACATTCGCGTACAGTATCTAAAGTTACATCATCTTGCTTGAGTACGGCAACTACGTAGGGAGCATCTGGAATTTTCCCTAGGATAATTACGGTCTGCGGCTCAACGCTACCCTGCGGCTCAACGCTACTCTGCGGAGCCGCATTGTGGAAAGCGCATTCAGCGGATGCGCTAGTTTGAGCTAGGGCTGACGGTAGGCTACTCCAGGCGATCACGACTGCGGCTATAGCGATCGCCCCCAAAATAATTTGAGTGCTTTTTTGAGTGTTACCAAACATCTGCAATACTCCTGACTTCAGTATTTATCAGTATTTAGAAGAATAACCAGCTAGGGAACAACCAGCTCATAGGCTTGTCGGGTTCCCAATGGCGTAATCACAACTGCCGAGATCTGCCGATTGGTGGGCAAAGGAATTTGCAGATCAAATTCGCCACTCCGCTCAACGTTTTGAGTCTGATCGGCAATCACGAGCAAGTTGACGGGATCGATCTGACCTACGATTCTCACGGTTCTCTGACCTACTGCACTTGGTCTGACGATCGCCAAATATCTAATATCTAGCGAAGGGTCATCCTTCAGAGGGCTGGGCGGCAAGGGTGGCTCTCCCGGAATAATCCTGCTCTGTAAGCCAGCATCTACATCAACGGTTTGCCCTTGCGCGGAAGCAGCAACGCTGCCCTCAAGGGTGGCTACGCCCGTCGCACCGCTGGGTTGAACGCTCACTCCAAACTCAGTACCTCTAACCCCGCTCACACCCGCCGGAGTCTGAATTTCTAGGATAGATTCACGGTGTGTGAACGCTCGAACACGAAGCTGTACCTGCCCGCCCGTTACCTTCAGCAGGGTGATTTTACCCCCATCGGAAGCAGTATCTAATTTCTGAACTTGCAAGGTTGTGTTTTCTGAAACGCTGATGGTGCCAATTCCAGTATCTATGCCAAGCTTGGCGCTGGAATTTTGACCCGTGATGAGCGTATCACCGACCTCTTCAAGGCAAGTGTGAATTTGAGCGGCTGCGGAAGTTTGCCCACGGCGATAGGTGACGGTTCCCGTAATTTGCTGTAGCTCTAGGCAACGATCGACTCTAACGGGTAGAACCTGTTGGGCGATCGCCAGAGGGGTCGCTAGAGCTATAGCGGTTAGGGCAGCCACAGTCGCTAGGGCAGCTAGACTGAGCGAAATCACCCCTGTTCTGAAAGCAGTAGATGCAAAACCTGATTGAGACTTGTTTGACGACACGGCTGAAAGTTTTTTTAATTTGAGATCTCAGAGTTTTTCTGAAGCATGTCTATAAACATAAACGCCTAGAGGTTTCTCAGATCAATTTCAAAACAAATGTGTACCTGAATTTAGCCTTGGAATGTTCAGATTGGCATCGAATATACCGATCCCAAACGCCTTTGGGACTGCTATCTACTCAGGTCTGTTTTAAAGAAATACCTCTTTAGGAAAGGCTGGAGTGTCTCAGCCTTCGAGCTGAGAATGTTATTTTGAGGATGGAGATACAAAACCCATTAGGGGTTTTAGAACTTTAGTGGTATGGAAATCTAGCCTGCTATGCGAACGGAATCCAATCCTCAATTTGATTTTTTGCCCCAGGGTTCTGATCACAATCGACTTAAGCGTGTGCTGAGTCATTTGAATCACACGCTTGATCGAGATGCTCTAGTGCAACAAACGGCCAATAACCTACGTGAGGCTCTACAAGTCGATCGCGTGGTTCTTTACTACTTCTACAGCCAGTGGCAAGGGCAAGTGACTTTTGAGGCGTTGAGTTCCCCAGACTATTCGATCTATGGGTCTACGGGACCTGACGAATGTTTTAACGGTGAGTATGCTGCGCTCTACCTAGCAGGACGAGTACGCGCAATTGCTGACGTTGAGCAAGAGCCGATCGCCGATTGTCATCGTGAGTTTTTACGTCAGTTAGCAGTGCGGGCAAATTTGGTCGTGCCCATTCTGACGGCTAAGGGATTGTGGGGTTTACTGACGGCGCATCACTGCCAGTCTCCTCGGCAATGGACGGCTGCGGATATTGAGCGAATGCAGACAGGGGCACAAATTTTGGCAACCGCTCCAACGATCGCCGCTCGTTAGGGGTTGAATAGCACTTAAAAACGCAGCAATTCTCATTTTTTCGGGCTTTGTTGGGGAGTTCGCGCCCTGCAGGCGCGAACTCCCCGATATGAAATTCATCATGAGAACTGCTGTTCAAAACGCGACTCGCTCGTGGCAACGTCCGGCTTGTGTCAAAATGAGAAGCAGTGTTTGATGTTTCTTTCGCATTTTTAGGTTTAGAGCTGTGAGTCTTACGGTTGCCGCCCCCAAAGTCGCTCGTCGTGCTGTGTTTCCCTTCACGGCGATCGTTGGTCAAGAAGAAATGAAGCTGGCGCTATTGCTGAACGTGATTGATCCCAAAATTGGTGGGGTGATGATCATGGGCGATCGCGGTACGGGCAAATCCACGACGATTCGCGCTCTGGCAGATGTGTTGCCCGCTATTGAGGTGGTGTCGGGCGATCCCTTTAACAGCCACCCCAGCGACTCCAGCATCATGAGCGATGCGGTGAAGCAGCGGATTGAGTCTGGAGAAGCAATTGCGCTAATCCAAAAGAAAGTGCCGATGATTGACCTGCCTCTAGGGGCAACTGAAGATCGCGTCTGCGGCACAATCGACATTGAAAAAGCTTTATCTGAAGGGGTGAAAGCCTTCGAGCCGGGGCTGCTGGCTCAGGCAAATCGCGGCATTCTCTACGTGGATGAGGTCAACCTGCTAGACGATCACTTGGTGGACGTGCTGCTAGACTCTGCCGCATCCGGCTGGAATACTGTGGAGCGCGAGGGCATTTCCATTCGCCACCCGGCTCGGTTTGTCCTGGTGGGTTCGGGCAACCCTGAAGAAGGTGAGCTAAGACCCCAGTTGCTCGATCGCTTTGGTCTTCATGCCGAGATTCGTACAGTCAAAGATCCGGCGCTGCGGGTGCAAATTGTGGAACAGCGATCGGAGTTTGACCAAGAGCCAGAAGCCTTTCTGGAGGAGTATCGCCCTCAGCAGGAAGAATTGCAGCAGCGGCTAGTTGGGGCACAAGAACGCCTCAGATCGGTGACGATCGACCATGACCTTAAGATCAAAATCTCGCAGGTTTGCTCTGAGCTAGACGTAGACGGGCTGCGCGGCGACATTGTTACCAACCGCACGGCAAAAGCGCTGACGGCACTAGACGGACGCACTGAGGTGACGGTGGAGGATATTAAGCGGGTAATTGTGATGGCGCTACGTCATCGTCTGCGCAAAGATCCCCTAGAGTCGATCGATTCTGGATACAAAGTTGGCAAAGTCTTTGATCAGGTCTTTGGAATTGTAGACTCGACTCCAGAAGTCCCGCAGAACGGCAAAAAGTAGCCTATAGCTAACCGCCAAGGTGGCTAGGACGGGGGCATTTTGGGTGGGGAGCGAAGCTCCCCACCCAAAATGCCCTAAGCAAACTGGCGGCAGCTATAGATTAGAGAGCATTTTTTAATCCGGGTGTGAAATTATTTTGGGAGGTGTGCGGAGCACACCTCCCAAAATAATTTCATAGATAGAACGCCGCTTATCTCTATGCAGAAAGCTGGTGGGTGACAGCAGCAGAGCTATTTTGCAACATGCCATCTTCTAGATAGGTGACGCGATCGGCAACATCTATAATCCGGGGATCATGCGTCACCATCAGCACCGTGCGTCCGCTCTCTTTTGCCAGCTTGCGCAGTAGATTAATGACCGCATGACCACTCTGAGAATCTAGAGAAGCCGTGGGTTCGTCTGCCATGATGATCTGTGGATTTCCTGCCAGAGCACGGGCGATCGCCACTCGCTGCTTTTGCCCACCTGAGAGATCGCGAGGGTGCTTTTGGGCGCGATCGGCAAGACCCACCTGATCCAAGAGATGCAGGGCTTCCCGGCGAGCTGCCTTGCCTTTGGTGCCTTTCATCTCTAGGGCAATCTCGACGTTTTCCACTACAGACAGCGCTGGAAATAGATTGAACTCCTGAAAGATAAACCCAATGTTGTGGAGACGAAAGTTCGCCAGCTGCGACCGATTGAGGCGCGTCAAATCTTGCCCTAGAAGGCAAACGCTGCCAGCCGAAGGGGTGAGAATGCCGCCTAGTATCGACAGCAGAGTCGTTTTACCAGAACCAGAAGGCCCCATCAAAAGCTGAATATCGCCCCGATTCACGTCCAGATTAATATCCTTTAGCCCGTAAAATTTTTGCGCGCCATTCTGGAACACCATCTCCACGCCCCGCGCCACGATCGCCTTAGCTCCGTTAAGGGAGTCAGCCACTTCCATGCCCTGACCCGCCGCTTTAGTCGCTGGTGCAGTCAAATTCATTTGAAAGTTAATCGGTGTAGCAGTCATGATTACAGTTCGATGGATAAGGGTATTGGGATGGAGTAACCGGGGGTGGTACTAGAGACTAAGCAATTGGAGGCGCTATACCTAGACTGGAAAAACTGGCTTTTTGTTCTACGCTGTTTGATCTGCTAGGGCTTTTTAATTCTTTGTAGACAATTGTTCCATTTACCAAGGCTGGCGATAACGACCTGAAGGCAAAAGGGCTGCATCTTCATCGGATCTAAACACATCACACGTCAAGACTTAAAGACGATCGCTGGATCAACACGAGTCACCTTTTGAATGGCGAACAGAGCCGAGCCGACACACATGAAAACGGTGATACCAAAAATTCCTGCTGCCGCGATCGGTGTCACCAAAATCGTGATGCCCTGGGTGGCAAATGTCCAAGCTCCCAGACCGATACAAAGTCCCAGACTAGGGATATAGCCCAAGATCGACATGAGCAAAGCCTGCTGGATGATGATGCCATAAACGACGCGATCGGGTACGCCCATTGCCTTGAGCGTGGCGAACTCCTTCAGGTGATCGGCAACTGAGGAATAGAGAATCTGCCCTACAATTACCATGCCGACGATGATGCCGACTGTAGCCCCCAATCCCAAGATGAAGCCAATTCCAGTGCGCTGTACCCAATAATTTCGCGTTCGTGCCGCCATCTCATTCCGAGTGTAGGCGCGAGTATCGGGCAATGCCGCCTCTAGCTTTTGCTTGAGTTCCTGAAGGTCTTGACCTGGCTCTGCTTGAATCAAGACATAGCTGATGGCATCCGTGGAGGTCAGCGGCATGGGCTGAAGTGAAGCAGGATTAGCACCTGCCGACTGCTGATAGACATTGGTGCACTGAAATTCTTCGTTTTGCATCCGACAGTTGAGGTTTGCCGTTCGGTTGCCCGTCGCATACGCCTTAGCATTTTCCAGAGAGCTAAAGAGGAAAGTGCCAGAGGCGATCGACTGCACATCTGTGGTTAATCCCACAAGCTTGACGCTAAGCGACCCAATCGTTGCTGCTTCGCCGACTTGAGTGACATCTAAACTGTCCAGATTGGTCGCATCCGTGATCACCGTGTAAGGCTGCTTTAGCTCAGCCAGATTGCCTTGCGTTACCTCAAACGGCTTGAACAGAGTTCCAGCAGAATCAAAGCCAAATAGCCGCACTGAAGTGATTTTTCCTTGAGGGCTGCGCCAAGTACCACCGCTCAAGAGTAATGCCTCAGCTCGCTGCACCCCCTCAATTTGCTGAGCTTGCTGTAGGAAAGCAGCAGAGATGGGCAGCGTCAGCTCCAGCCCCACCATGTCTTGGTTGGCAACCCAAATATCGGCTTCGGAGCGATCGATTAAAATGCCTGTCGATCGCGTAAATCCGTTTAGAATGCCCGTCTGAATGGTCACTAGACTCACGGCAAACATGATCCCCGCCTGCGCCACCAGCAGACGAGGGATGTCCTCAAATAAATTCTTGCGCGCAATCGATGCCATGAGTCTTAATCTAGCGAAAATCTGTGAATGGCAGGTGACATTGTATTGAATTTATCGTGTTCTCATTGCCATAAGGGGAGAAGCTGTGACAGTGAGGTGGGGTGGATTAGGATAGGGCGAAAAGGGGTAGGGATCTGCGGAGGGCAAGCTGTTTTGTTTACTTCTCAATCCTATTCACTGCTTTTATGCCAGCTTGGTCAAAATCCCCAGAAACGCTTTGGTTCGGGGAGTCAAAAGAGTACGGCGATAGGCATCGGCAGCTTTCTTAATGGCTTCCGCCTGAGTCGGGTAGGGATGAATGACGCTAGAGAGCTTACTCAGCCCGATGTTATGAACGATCGCTGTCGTAATTTCACTAATCATGTCTCCCGCATGGGAAGCCACGATCGTTGCCCCCAGAATTTTGTCGGAGCCTTGCTGGTGCAGGATTTTGAGAAAGCCTTGTGCCTCATGGTCAATCAGGGCGCGATCGACGGTTTTAAACGGAATCTTGATCGTGTCTACGGCAATATTGCGATCGCGGGCTTCTGACTCATACAGACCGACATGAGCGATTTCCGGGTCGGTATAAGTCACCCAGGGCATCACCAAACTGCTGAGCTTAGAACGTCCGATCCCAAAGGGCGAAAACAGCGTGTTCTTAATGACAATCCGGGCGGCGGCATCGGCGGCATGGGTAAACTTCCAATCCATGCAAATATCGCCAGCGGCATAGACTTTGGGGTTGCTGGTTTGTAGATAGTCATTGACCTGAACGCCGTGCTTTGAGTCATAGGCTACGCCGATCGCCTCTAGGTTGAGTCCTTCAACATTGGGGGCGCGTCCGGCTCCTGCCAAGATTTCATCTACGGCGATCGCCTCTACTTTTCCCTCCGCTATCAGGTGGATCATTTTGCCTTCAGGGGTCTGCTCAACCCGTTGCAGCTCGGCATTCAGCACCACACGAACGCCGTCTTGGACTAGCGACTGTCGCAAAATCTCAGCGGCTTCCGAATCTTCTTTGTTGAGCAACTGCGCATTTTTGTGAAACAGCACCACCTGACAGCCCAACCGCTGGAACGCTTGAGCCAGTTCGCAGCCGATCGGACCACCGCCAATCACCGCCAGCCGATTGGGGCGATCGGTCAAAGAAAAGACGGTTTCGTTGGTCAGGTAGCCTACCGCTTCAATTCCGGCGATCGCTGGCTTAGTAGCTCTCGCGCCCGTCGCAATCACGGCTTTTTTGAAGCGCAGGGCTGTCTCCCCTACCTGCAAGGTTTGCCCGTCTACAAAGCAACCGTCACCCAAAAACACATCTACGCCCAGCTTTTGAAACCGCTGAGCCGAGTCATTAGGGCTAATTTCAGCTCTGATGCGGCGCATTCTTGCCATGACGGCCGAGAAATCAACTTGGGGGCGATCGGACATCACCCCCAAAGCCTCTCTGTCTTGCGGAATTGCCGCCCGTGCCGAGCGAATTATGCACTTAGAGGGGACGCAGCCAACGTTCAGGCAATCGCCCCCCATCAGGTGCCGCTCGACCAATGCCACCTTTAGCCCTAGCCCTAACCCTGCGGCTCCCGCGGCAACGACCAATCCTGCCGTTCCTGCGCCAATCACCACCAAGTCATACAAAGCCTGCGGCGTGGGGTTTACCCAATCCGGTGGATGCACATTGGCAATGAGGGTTTGGTTTGCCTCATCCATGGGCGCAACAGTGATAGATTGAACGTCAAAACGGGTCATGGATGCGGCTCCTTGGGGCTGTAGCTTAGGGCAGTAGCTTAAGACGTTGACTCTGAATCGGGAATGGCGGCAAGTGCCTTACGGGCAATGCGCGTGACGTAGAGCGTGACCGTAACAGTGGCAATGAAGCCAACGACGCGAATCGCCCATATTGCAGCGGGCTGGGTAGAGGAACCGATCGCCGCCAAATTGCCCGCTAGAGAACCTAAGTAAACGTATAGGAGAGTACCAGGAATCATGCCCACGAATCCCAGGATATAGTCTCGCAGCGAAACTCCTGTGATCCCCAGGGCATAATTCAGCAGCGTGAATGGGAAGACGGGTGAAAGCCGCGTCAGCAGCACGATTTTGAAGCCCTCACGCCCGATCGCCTGATCGATCGCCTTGAATTTGGCATTCTCTGCAATCCTTCTAGCCACCCAGTCCCGAACCCAGTAACGCCCAATTAAAAAAGCCAGCGTCGCGCCCAAACACGCGCCCACAAAAACGTAGAGTGCTCCTTGAAGTACGCCAAACACAGCGCCTGCCCCCAAGGTCAGCACGGAGCCAGGGACAAGGGCGATCGTTGCCACTGCATAGAGAGCCATGAAAGCGATCGCGCCAACAGCACCCAACCCCTGAATCCAATCCAAGGAATTTTGTAATAGCTCTTGTGGATTAAAACCCATAGGATGTTGGATTGTGAGGATCTTTCTGGTCTGCTCCTACTGTAAGGGGAATAGGGGTTAGAGAAGTGATGCGGCAATGAATAGAAGGTGAGATTTGGCTGAGAGCCGAGATTGGAGCTGAGATTACTGATCGCGTACCGCTAGGGGCTGGGCGATCGCCTTTTTCTTCGCTTGCTCAACCGGGTTTAGCCACCGCTCTAGCCAGCTAAAAACCTGCGAAAACAGCAGCGTTAGCACTAAGTAGACGATCGCCACGCTGAAGTAAATCTCAAATGCCTTATAGTTGCTGGCAACAATGATTTGACCGCGACGAAACAGCTCCTCAAACCCAATCACGGCGACTAAACTGGTGTCTTTCAGCATCGAAATAAATTCGTTCCCTAGGGGCGGAATCATGCGTCGGAGAGCCTGCGGAAAAATGACGTATCGCATCGTTTGAACGGCTCCCAATCCCAGCGATTCAGAAGCTTCGCGTTGCCCTAGCTCGATCGACTGAATTCCCGCTCGAACAATTTCGGCGATATAGGCAGCGCTATTGAGGCTCAGTGCCAAGGTCGCCGCCATAAATTGACTCAGCGAAAACTTTAGCCCGCCCTCTCGCAGTAGCACAGGCAACCCAAAGTAAATCATGAAAATTTGCACCAGCAGCGGCGTACCCCGAAAAAAGTCAACATAGCAACGTGCTGCTAACCTCACGAGCCGCGAAGAGGATAGACGAGCCATGCCAATGAGCGACCCAGCAATCATGCCAATGACAATGGCGATCGCCGTCAGTTGCAGCGTCACACCCGCTCCTAGCAGAAGATTAGGGAGCGCTTCGACAATAGTATTGAAAGATTGCAGCACGGCAGTCAGAAAATAGAGGATGAACGGAAGTAAGGACAATTTTGGATTTTAGATGCAATCCAAAATCCAAAACTCAAAATCAAATGGGCGCTTTGTCAGGAAGCGTTGGCGGCGTGCCGCTAAACCACTTTTCGTAGACTTCAGCGTACTTACCGTTGCTGATAATGGTGGCTAAGCCGGAGTTGATTTTTGCTAGATTGGGCGAACCTTTGGGAGTTGCCATGCCGTAATATTCTTCGGTGAGCAGTTGCCCCACCACTTTCAGACCCTTGATGTTACCGCTCTTGATGGCATACAGCGTTACGGGCGCATCGTTGACGACCGCATCGACATTGCCATTAGCGAGTTCTTGTAGCGCTAGGGGAGCGCTGTCAAATGTACGTAGATCTGAGGGGCTTGCAGCTTTGGCTGTGTCTGCGCCCGTGGTGCCAATTTGCACGGCGACTTTTTTGCCCTTCAGGGATTCCAGAGAGGTAATGTCGGTGTTGCTGTCCTGTACGGCGATCGCCAGACCCGCCTTGAAGTACGGACTCGAAAAATCGACGGTTTTTGCCCGCTCGGCAGTAATGGTCATGGTGCTGATGGTGGCATCCACGGTTCCGGCTTGCAGTGCTGGGATAATGCCATCAAACGGCAGCTGCTGAAGTTCGGCTTTGAACCCAGCCGCTTCGGAAAGGGCGTTTAGCAGGTCAATATCAAATCCTTCATAGCTGCCGCTTGTTCCCTTACTTTGGAAAGGTGCAAAGGTGGGATCGATCGCCACTTTCAGGGTTTCAACGCCTGTCGGAGAGCTACCTGCCGGAGAGCCTGCTGAAGTATCTGCCGTTGGTGTGGGGGAACCACAGGCTGCAAACACGACAACACAGCCGAGGCTGAGTAATCCCAAAATCAGTTGGCGCAAAAAGCGCGATCGCGTCATTTTAAACATGCTGAATCTTTTCTCCTCAAAGTTTGTTGTCCGAAAGGATCAAGGTGTGAACCTACGATAATCAACTCATAAAGGCGTTTATGCAGTCATCTTACATAGAGCCAGTTTACATAGAGTCAGTTTACAAAGGTCAGTCAATAAATGTTGCTCTCCATACACTCTGTGGAGTTTTTCAGCAGCCTGTGGAGTTTTTCAGCAGCCTGTGGAATTCCAACAGCCTGTGGTATTTTTAGCAGAGCGATCGGCTCTAGGGCTTCTAGAATACTCGATCAGCTTTAGACTAAATGAACTCCTTACTATTCTTCTCCTGCCATGACCTCTGACCCCGCGATCGCATTCACTCAGCTTGAAAAGAACTACGGAGAACTGCGCGTCTTGAAGGGTATCAGTGGCTCCATTCAGTCAGGCGAAGTGGTGGCAATTATCGGCTCGTCAGGATGCGGCAAAAGTACGCTGCTGCGGTGTTTCAATCGGCTGGAGGCAATTAATGGTGGACAGCTCATCGTCAACGGCATGGATTTGTCGCATCCTGACCTTTCTCTCCAGCAGCTCCGGCAGTTGCGCGCTCAGGTGGGCATGGTGTTTCAGCAGTTCAACCTGTTTCCCCACATGACGGTGCTGGATAATCTGACGCTGGCTCCCCAGAAGGTTTTGGGGCAACCTGCTAAAGAAAGCTCTCGGATGGCGCGATTTTTTCTCGATAAAGTCGGCTTGGCAGAAAAAGCGGAGGCTTACCCAGACCAGCTCTCCGGCGGGCAAAAACAGCGGGTGGCGATCGCCCGTGCCCTCTGTATGAAGCCCAAAATCATGCTGTTTGATGAACCCACTAGCGCCCTCGATCCAGAATTAGTGGGCGAAGTCTTAGCCGTGATGCAGCAGCTAGCCGAAGAAGGCATGACCATGGCGATCGTCACCCACGAGATGCAGTTTGCCCGCGAGGTTGCCCATCGGGTGCTGTTTCTCAACCAGGGACAGGTGGAAGAAGAAGGTGCGGCTCGACAGGTGTTAGATCAGCCCAAGAGCGATCGGCTGAAGGCATTTTTGAGCCGGATGAATTTTGCTAAGGTTTGAGCGATCGGCAGAATCCCGGTATCCTCAGTTAGGGTATGACGCGATGTGTAACTTGGTCTGAAAGTCTTGTAGGATGGGCATCTTGCCCGTCCGAATCTAGGCAGGCAAGATGCCTGCCCCACGTAGATCAAGAGCTTTAGAAAAAGAGTCGCACATCGCGTTCTCTACTCTTTGGGATCAATAAGGTCTTTGGGATCAATAAAGCCGATCGCCAGCTCTTGGTAGGTCGTGATGGGGTCAGGTTCTCGCCAAAAGCTGAGGTGGGGCAAAATGCCAATAATAATTTCGGCAGTGGTGTAAATCAGGCATCCCGGCATTACATGTCCGCCTAGGGTGCGTCCAGTAGAGTCGGCGATCGCCATATGGTAGTGCGACCCGTGCCTCGACATCACGCCTGCTAAGGACACAATCTCGAATTTGCCTTCTAGTAGAGTGCCGTCAGCCTGACCCGCAAACCGCACCGCGGCTTGGGTGAGGCTACCAACACAGGTGATAATGCAGGCGGCTTCAATTCCTTGTGTTTGGACGAAGGCTTCCAGTTCAGCTTTTAGATCTTGCTGTGGGTGAAGACGTAAGGCTGTAGTGTGTATCGGGGTGATGTGCATTAGAGCGATACTTCTTGCTAGAGTGCAGGGGTGTCATGCCACCTCAACATCATCGCTCATGGATATCCTAGAAATCCTGAAAGCAGACTACCGCAAATTTCCGCAAGACCAGACCTATGGCGTTTACGCGTCGGACGTTTACTTCAAAGACCCGATGAACGAATTTCGGGGGTGCGATCGCTACCGTCAGATGATTGGGTTCATTAACACCTGGTTTATCGATCCGCAGCTCGATCTGCATGACATCCAGCAAACTGATGACCAGATTCGCACCGACTGGACGCTAAGCTGGACAACTCCGCTGCCCTGGAAGCCACGTACTCAGATTCCAGGCTGGAGCGAACTGACGCTAAATTCTGAGGGGTTGATTTGCGCGCATGTCGACTACTGGCACTGCTCAAGGCTGGATGTGCTGAGCCAACAGTTTAGGAGACGCTCCCAAAGCAAGCCTTAGAGCCAATTAAACTAGAGCAAATTAAACCGCTGAAGCTGAGTTTCGATCGCCTGGGGCAGCAGCTTATTCAGCTCGGTCTTGCCGCGAAACTGAATGCGATTGCCACTGGGCACATCAAACAAAAACTGCCCGTTGATGTCCGATCGCTCCATGTGAGCCAGCAAAATTTGCTCCGTGCGCTTGCAGTGCAGCGCATACCCCACCTCAACACAGACTTTGGGGCTAGGGACAGGCTGTGGTGGACTGCCATCAATCTGCAAAATTGGCGTACCGTCGGCAACAAACAGTAGACTCTTGCGGATTTTGCGCATGAGGGTACTGTTGAGTCGGACAGGTCCCTCGGTGAGGCGATGGGATTCTTCTAGGGTGATGGGCAGACGCGATCGCTTGTTCAGCCTCTCCAGCACCGACTGAATCGACTCCCTCAACAGATCGCTCGACTCCAAAAATTCAGTTTGGTAGCAGAGGAAAATGGTCGGCTCCAGCTGCGCCATGACATCCTTCTTGGTGAAGTACAGCTCATGGCTGATCAAATCAATATTGGAGATGGCGTAGCCACCGCTCCCCTCAATGTAAAATTCGACCGTTTCTCCGTCTAGATAGCGCTTAAACCAGGCTGACTCCCGAACTTCTGCGCTGTCTTCCAAAAAATCCGCCCTAAGAGCAGACTTTAGCAAACTATTTTTGCTTAGGCGAAGGTCATGGGGACGTTTCTCTAATTCACGAATTGGCTCATATTCCTGAATGTACCAAGCTTTTAGCGCAATAATTGCCATGATCCATTTCTACCTGTCTAGTGAATGAGCTGTCTTTAGAGCATCTGCCTTAGAGCATTTAAGCTGAGAATTATATCTTTCTTGTCTACAAATTACTGATCCTTAGGTCGTAGTTTGCAAACAGGTGCAAAAGCGGTTTCACCAAGGGTACTGGTATTTATGTAATGATTTTTTATGGGGTAGGCTTTGCTCACCCCATAAAAAATCATTAGATTTTGAGGACGACCCCACCAAGAGCTGCTGTTTTTCAGATTGAAAATTGTCCAGGGGCGTATTGCTCTCAATGACCATGGGGGCTAATGTCAAGCTCAGGAATGATTTTTTTGATTTTCAGCAGTTCTTGAGTCATAGTTTTTGAGTCCTAGTTCTTGAGTCATGGGCAAACACCAAACTCTAGGTCTTAACTCTATGGTTTAATTATGCTGGATTCAGGTGAGGCAAAAAGGGGCGATCGCTGACTCATGAACAATCGCTTTCTAAGTTAAGCCCTTTCTAACTGAATTATGAAAAATTGCCTGATTGGGGGAGCGATCGCTCCTAAAGCGAGGATCTGCATCGCGCTCTGCTCGCTAAAATAAAACGTCTCGTTCGCATTGAATCGCGGACAAGACGTTCTCACTAAAAAACTTTATTAGGACTCGGTCGATTACCCAATTAAAGAAGCAGCGAAATAATAAAGTTCAGCAGTAGAAATGCTTTGATAGACCTTGAGTTTAGCTCTATTTGAGAATCGATGGTGTCAGCACAGGAGCCATCAACATTTCAAACTCTAGGTTAGTAGCGCTGACCACATTTTCGACAATCTTGCCGTCCCGTAAGCGCATGACATGGGTTTCAATGAAGGTGATATCCCGATGAGTTGCCGCAACGCCAAAAAAGTCTTTTGTGTGTTTCTGAACGGAACGAAAGCGAACCACTACGCGATCGCCTGCGGCAAACAGATCTTCAATGAGCATTTCTGAACCCGGAATCGGTGGAAAAGCGTCATAGAAGGCACTGAAGATCTGCTTATACTCTTCCCGTCCGTTAATCGGGCCATCGGGCTTTAGTCCTGTTATCGCCTGCACATTTTCATCTAAAACTTCTGGGGCAATGCTAATGTCGCCTTTGCCTAAGAACTGTTCAATAAAGGTGCGGGCGATCGCTAAGTTCTGGCTCTCAATTTCAGTCATGGTTAGTACGCTGTGGTTTTGTCGTGAGTAATAGGGTTCAGGTAATGATTTTTTGTTGTAGGGGCTTTGCCCCTACAACAAAAAATCATTACCTTTTGAGGACTACCCTGTCGTGAGTTAGTAAACGATTTCTGAGTCAGAGTCGGGATTGGTATGAAAAGCCCAATACTGTTCAGCGATCTGACCGGGACTATATTGGGGATCTTCAGGATTCACGGTGCCGCAAATCGTGATGGTGCCCACGTGGATGCCGTCAGGTTTCAATGCCTCAGCCAGCATTTTGGCAAGACTTCTGATCCCGGCTTTGCCTAATGAAAGCGAACCAAAATCTGAGCTGGGATACATCGCAAAGCCGCCACCTGTGAACAGAATTGTCCCTTGCCTTTGGGCTTGCATGGCAGGCAATACAGCTTTTGTGGCGGCTAATGCTCCAGCAACGTTGATCTTGAAATCGATCGCCAAGGTATCCATTGTTTCGTTCAGAATTTTCTCCATCTTGGGTGTAGCCACGTTGTAAACCATCACTTCTGGACTACCTAACTGGGCTTGAATGGATGTAAACGCAGATTGCAAAGAGGCTTCTTCACCCGCATCAGCAGCAAAGGCATGAGCCTCAAATCCTTCGGCTTGAAGCGTTGCCTGAAATCTTTCAAGCTTGGCGGCGTTGCGGGCAATCATGGCGATCGCAAACCCTTCTTGGGCAAACCGTCGGGCGATCGCTAGCCCCATGCCATCTCCCATACCGACGATCGCAAACAGTTTTGTCATGATTTCCATTTCAAAATGTGCTTCTACTGGCAATTTAGCAGTAGGCTATAAATTAAGCAAATTGATTTTTAAGATAGTTAAAATCAATGAAATCGATTGATCTAAGCGCGATCGACTTGAACCTGCTGGTTGCCTTTGAAGCTCTACTAGAAGAACGGAGCGTCACCCTTGCTGCCCAACGACTGCATTTGGGGCAGCCTGCGGTGAGTGCGGCATTGGGGCGATTGCGAGGGGTGTTTGAAGATGAGCTATTTATGCGGATGGGTCGGGAGATGCAGCCGACCAGCAAAGCCCTAGAGATTGCTTCAGGCATTGTGTCTGCTCTGAATCAGATTCGGCAGACCCTTGAAACCAGTCAAGTTTTTGACTCTAAAACCTCATCCCGTCGGCTGGCGATCGGCAGTTCTGATTACACTAGCTCGGTTGTGCTGCCCTCCCTGCTGGGGTTTTGTGGTCAACAGGCTCCGTATCTCAACTTTCGGCTGATTGGTTTTGAGAAAGATAGCGTGGGTGATTTACTAGAACAAGGCGCTATTGATGTGGCGTTAGGGGTGTTTCCAACCCTACCCCATCAAACCCACAGTATGGCTCTGTTCCAAGAGCATTTTGTCGGCATTGCCCGCCGGGGGCATCCGGCGATCGCCCGTGGCACAATGGCGCTGGAAACCTTTGCGAGCCAACCTCATGCCCTGGTGACACTGCGGCGAGACACGACAGGTAAAATCGATGAACTTTTGGCTCAGCGCCATCTCCAGCGTCGGGTGGCAATTACCACACCCCATATGCTGGCACTTCCGGCAATTCTTGCCGCCTGCGATTTAGTGGCAACTGTGCCCTACCGTGTTGCTGTACAGCTTGCGCGATCGCATAGTCTAGAACTATTTGAGCTGCCCATTGAAACAGAAGCCTGGACAGTCTCTATGCTGTGGAGCAAGTTGGCAGATAAAGATGCTGCGAATGTTTGGCTACGTCAAACGTTGAATGCGATTAGTCAAACGATTTAAAGCCGATTGTCTATGAAAATCATTGAAGAAAAAGCTAGTCGTTAGTCCTCCCAAAATTCGACCTCGCAATGCAGCCGGGGTGGATGAAGTCAAACATACATTCATGTTGGGCATCAGAAGTCCTATCCCCAACCCTCCGATCGCCAACCCGACTAAAACTATAGCTGTAGACAGCGAGGTTAGGACAAGGACGTTTTTGGTGGCGCGCGGAGCGCGCCACCAAAAACGTCCTAAGCAAAGTGGCGACAGCCATACCTCATAGCTACGGGCAAAGCTAATCACCCAATAGCCAATTCTCATCAGCAAAAACGCGATCGTGTAAAGGTTCGTAAAGGTGAAACGAGCTTTAAGGCGTTGGTAGCCCAGCGCGCTGATCGAAGTGGCTAGAGTCGTAAGGGCGATCGCCAGATGCTTTCAGGATTCTATTGACGGTGTAGAGGGATAGTGCGGAAAAGTAGGCAAGCGAAAGCCGAAGATTGCGCCATTAGGAGAGCGGT
Organism: Drouetiella hepatica Uher 2000/2452; assembly: GCA_019359505.1. Taxonomy (GTDB): domain Bacteria; phylum Cyanobacteriota; class Cyanobacteriia; order Elainellales; family Elainellaceae; genus Drouetiella; species Drouetiella hepatica. Next base: position 150,843 of record JAHHHD010000003.1, read on the forward strand.
TTTCTGCCCAAATTGTGCCCCCGTGAGCTTCAATAATTTGACGCGTTAAGTAAAGCCCTAGCCCAGAACCTTTAGCATGGCGATCGCTGTGTCCCTGATAAAATCGCTCAAATAGATGAGGAAGCTCTTCTTCAGTAATCCCGGCTCCGCTATCCATCACCTTTGCCATCTGGCTTGAGGCATGAGATTCTAAAACGACCTCTACCTTGCCACCTCTGGGAGAGTGATTAATGGCATTAGTGAGCAAATTGGCAAATACCCGTTGCAGTTGCAGAGCGTCGCCATTGACCCAGAGAAACCTGCGAAAGTCAGATTCTCCATAGCTAAAGGAGATATGCACTCGCCGACTTGCCGCCAACTCCGTTAAGCTAGTTGCCACCTCTTCAACCAGCGCTACTAGGTCGGTGGGATTGTTTTGCAAAACCAGTCCTTCTGTGTCGTTGCGATAGACATCCAGCAGTGTTTCCACAAGCTGTAAGCTAGTCTGGTGGCTGCGCACGATCGTTGCCAAAACCTTTTGCTGCCTCAACGAAACTATGCCAAACGCGCTTTGCTGAAATGCCTTGAGCGTTTCGATCGCCCCTAGCAGCGGAGTTTTTAGATCATGGGTCAGCGTCGAGACAAAATCTTCCCGCATATCTGCCAGCTTTTCTTGAGCCTGAAGCTTTGCCTGCTGCTGAGCTAAAGCCTCTTCATAGCAGCGGTTACGATCGCTCAACACCGCCGTCACCAGCATGGCTAAAACGGCGATCGCGCGGCTGGCAACAATTGAACTGCTCAGCACTCTGTTCTCTGGAAGCCAGGAGTTTAGCATCGTCAAGACTGCCGCAGTTAACGTAATTTTGACAGCATTTGTCCGACTGAGGCGAGAGGTGGCTAACAAGACTGGACCAATATAGAGATACCCAAACACGTATTCGGGCGGGGTGGAAAATTCAAGAATAATGACGGTAACAAATAGCCCCAAAATAATCCAGAGCGTGCTCGTGCGAGGATCTCTGGCGATCGAAGATGGCTTAAACAATTTGAGATTCATCGATCGAGTAGTTGCCGTAAATTTAATAGATTCGCAATAAAGCAAACTTATCTATTAAATTCTAAAAGCTATAGAAAATAAGAGGTTTTCAGACTAAAACGCATGTTTAGATGTGCTCTATACCTGGAAATATAGATCACATCTAAACACATCTAAACGTTTTTCAATTAAAGCTATATCTTGTCATATAAAACCTGAATAGATTGCAACCTATATCTTGTGTTTCCTTTAGAAAGGCGAGATGATGAAATTTGAGAATCATTTGATTGATTTTATTAAGACCTCTACAGTCAAGGTTTGTCGCAAAAGTGTTGGCTTAGAACGCAGTTGCGTCGTGCTATCTTCACCCATCTCATTAGCCCGATAAGATTGCCTTAACTAGAAAATCTTGACTTACTTAATCTACCTGGAGCCTTTTGGATTCATGTTTCAAGGATGGTTGCAAATTGCGTTGACGATCGCCCTATTCGTCGCGTTGGCTCCCACATTTGGGGGGTATATGGCTCGCGTGTATCTGGGACATAAAACTCTGCTTGACCCAGTGTTGGTACCTGTAGAACGAATACTTTACTCGTTGACAGGGACTGAGACGAAGGAGGAGATGACAGGCTGGAAGTACGCCAGGGCGATTCTGTACAGTAACGTGGCTATGGCGCTACTGATCTTTTTTCTAATCATGAATCAGGGATGGTTGCCTTTAAATCCTACGGGTCTGGGTGCTCCAACCTGGGATACTGCCCTGCACACCACGATTTCTTTTATCACTAACACTAACCAGCAGCACTACTCTGGTGAGACAACCCTCAGCTATGGCAGTCAGATGCTTGGCTTGGGATACCATATGTTTACGTCAGCGGCAACAGGTCTGGCGGTTGGGATCGCTTTCATTCGAGGTCTAACAGGCAGACCGCTAGGAAATTTCTACGTGGATCTGATTCGATCGATTACCAGGATTTTGTTGCCAATCAGCATTGTTGGTGCAGTAGCTTTAATTCTGTTGGGTGTGCCTGAAACGCTGGCAGGGCCAGTTGTGGTACCCACGCTCGAAAATCCGGCATTGAGTCAAGCGATCGCGCGGGGGCCAGTCGCTCATTTTGAAATTATCAAACAATTGGGAGAGAATGGCGGCGGCTTCTTTGCGATTAACTCTGCCCATCCCTTTGAGAACCCTAACCCAGCCACTAATCTCATTCAGATTGTCGGTATGGTAGTCATTCCTTCGGCTTTTATCTACACCTATGGTGTATTTGCCAACAGTCGCAGGCAGGCTTGGTTGATTTACAGCATGGTGCTGGCGATTTACCTGCTATTTGTCACCTTAACAGCAATAGGCGAGTATCAAGGAAACCCTGCTGTCAATTCTTTGCTAGGAAGCGTACAACCTAACTTAGAAGGAAAGGAGGTTCGCTTCGGCTGGGCGCAGTCTGCTTTGTTTGCCACCACGACAACAGGAACAATGTGTGGGGCAGTCAATAGCCTTCACGACTCATTCATGCCGCTTGGTGGCTTTGTCCTGTTGTCCAACCTGTTTTTGCAAATTATTTGGGGTGGGCAGGGAACTGGAACAGCTTACCTGTTTGCTTACCTGATCCTAGCTGTGTTTGTCACAGGGCTGATGGTAGGACGGACTCCAGAATTTCTGGGACGCAAAATTGAGAAGCGAGAGGTAGTTCTAGCCAGCTTTCTGATTTTGCTGGTACATCCTATCGCCATCTTGATTCCAGGAGCGATTTCCCTAGCATTCCCTGAAACGCTTTCAGGCATTAGCAACCCTGGGTTTCATGGTCTTAGCCAGGTCATCTACGAATATGCTTCAGCCGCAGCTAACAACGGTTCGGGCTTTGAAGGATTAGCAGATTCTCAACCTGCTTCTACAGGGCTGTGGTGGAACCTAAGCACCTGCTTCAGCTTATTATGTGGACGCTATATTCCCATCATTGCCTTGCTGCTGCTAGCAGACAGCCTATCTCGTAAACAGCCTGTACCGATGACTGTTGGGACGCTTCGCACCGATACGTTTTTGTTCACAGGTGTGACTGCTGGCGTAGTGCTGATCCTGGGCGCCCTCACTTTCTTCCCGGTCTTGGCGTTAGGGCCGATCGCCGAAGCTTTTCAAATTGCTAAAGGCGGCTGAATCCAGCGGGATGAGGTCACTTGAATAGATAGCATCAGACTTCGCCCATCCCCTCACTCAAAACTCTTCAAATCTGCGCTCTTTAGAACCCACTATGGAATCCAGCAACCAATTTTCATCGACTCCACCCCGCGCTCCAGGCGGCCCACGGGAATCTCGCAGACATACGCCCAAAGCCGATATGAGCGGACTCTATCAACGGGCTGTTAAAGAGGCTTTTATCAAACTTGATCCTCGGATTACCGTCAAAAATCCGGTGATGTTTATCGTCTGGGTCGGGACGATCGTGACCGCACTCGTGACCTTTAACCCAAATTTGTTTGGTAACGTTCCAGATACAGGCCTAAACCAGCAGATTTTTAATGGACTGATTACCTTCATCCTGTTTTTTACCCTTGTTTTCGCCAACTTTGCCGAAGCGGTTGCCGAAGGACGAGGCAAGGCGCAGGCAGATTCGCTTAGGGCAACGCGATCGGATACAGTTGCCCGCAAAATGCTGCCCGATGGCTCTGTGCAGGAAGTTAGCTCTACGGATTTGCGGCGGGGCGATCAGGTCAAGGTCATTGCTGGAGACATGATTCCCTCAGACGGCGATGTGATTCAGGGCATTGGCTCAGTGGATGAGTCAGCTATTACTGGAGAATCGGCTCCCGTGCTGAAGCAACCTGGAACAGACATTGCCAGCTCGGTAACAGGCGGTACGCGTCTGTTATCAGATGAGCTAGTCATCCGCATTACTTCCGATCCGGGTAAGGGCTTTATCGATCGCATGATCGCCCTCGTGGAAGGTGCAGAGCGGTCGAAGACCCCGAACGAAATTGCCCTCACCGTGCTGCTGGTGGTGCTGACCCAGGTTTTCCTGATCGTGATCGCCACCATGTCTCCTCTAGCAAACTATGTGCAGTCTCCTACGACGATCGCTATTCTGATCGCGCTATTGGTTGCGCTGATTCCCACTACCATTGGCGGATTGCTGAGCGCTATTGGTATCGCTGGCATGGATCGGGTAGCACAGTTTAATGTCATTGCCACTTCTGGACGGGCGGTAGAAGCCTGTGGAGATATCAACACACTGGTGCTGGATAAAACCGGAACCATTACGTTGGGGAATCGGCTTGCCAGCCAATTTATTCCGATTAACGGCTATTCTGAACAGGCGGTTGCTCAAGCAGCTCTGGCAGCTAGCGTTTTTGATGAAACGCCTGAAGGACGATCGATCGTGCGGCTAGCAGAAGAAATGGGAGCCACCGTTGACTTCGATCGCAATGCGGCTGAGGGGGTCGAATTCTCGGCGCGGACTCGCATGAGCGGTACCAATTTACCTGATGGTGGCGAGGCGCGTAAGGGTGCAGTGGATGCCGTCAAGGGGTTTGTGCGATCGCGCGGGGGCACACTCTCTGCCGATCTCGACGCAGCCTATGAGCGAGTGTCGAGATTGGGCGGTACACCTTTAGCTGTTTGTAGAAATAGTGAGGTATACGGCATTATCTACCTAAAAGATATTGTTAAACCCGGATTGCGAGAGCGTTTTGACCAGCTTCGCCGCATGGGGGTACGCACGATCATGCTGACGGGTGACAACCGAATTACCGCTTCTGTGATTGCTGAAGAAGCAGGTGTGGATGATTTCATTGCGGAGGCTACGCCAGAAGATAAAATTGATGTCATTCGCCGAGAGCAGGCACAAGGCAAGCTCGTTGCCATGACGGGCGATGGCACGAATGATGCCCCGGCTCTAGCTCAAGCTAACGTTGGTGTGGCCATGAACTCTGGCACACAGGCGGCAAAGGAAGCCGCAAACATGGTGGATTTAGACTCTGACCCCACCAAGTTGATTGATCTAGTGGCGATCGGCAAACAGCTCCTGATTACGCGAGGCGCTTTGACCACTTTTTCGATCGCCAATGATATTGCCAAATACTTTGCCATTATCCCGACAATCTTTGCGGCGGCAGGCATCGGCTCTCTGAACGTCATGGGGTTGAAGAGTCCGCAGTCGGCAATCATCTCAGCCTTGATCTATAACGCGCTGATTATTCTTGCCCTAATTCCTTTAGCGCTTAAAGGAGTAGAGTTTCGCCCGCTCACCGCGAATCAGCTCCTGCAACGCAATATCTTAATCTATGGAGTGGGTGGCGTAATTGCTCCGTTTATCGCCATCAAGCTTATCGATCTGATTCTGCCCATTTCTTAAGAGCCTTGTTCACTGAATCTGTATTCCTTCTGTATTCCTTCAGAATCTACTCTCTATGAAATCTCCCGCTCCTAATCAATACCTGATATCATTCTATTCCTCCCAAGCTTTCGAAGATATGGGTGAATTTTGGTCTGCTTGGCGTAGACGCAAGCTTCCCTCGTATCTGTTTTTAGCGCTATGCTTTAATACCCTCTTTGCGCCCGCAGTTTTGGCAGCTACCGGAGGAGAACTCGATCGCTTACAGGTCTGGGCATTGACTCTGCTTGGTATTGCCACTGTGTGCCTTTCTGCCTATCTTTTTGTGGTGATGTTTCAACCTGAAAGATTCTAACTTCCATTCACTTTCCATTCCTTACCATGAGTTTTGTTAGCTATGAGTTTTGCTAGAGAAGCCAGTAGAGCCGTTCGAACGACCTTTGTGCTTTGGCTGCTGACAGCCATTTTGTACCCCTTGGTGATGATTGCTTTTGGACAGCTCGTTTTTCCTTACCAAGCCAACGGCAGCTTGATTAAAAATGCGCAAGGTACTGTGGTAGGTTCTGCTCTCATTGGACAACCTTTCACATCCGATCGCTATTTCAACAGCCGCCCCAGCACCACTAGCTACAGCACGGCTGATCCTCAAAAAGACGATGCGGGTATTCTGAAAACCGGAGTTTCAGGAGCCAGTAACTTAGCACCCAGCAACTCTGCACTGCTCGATCGCATCCAGGGTAAAAGCGATCCAGATCCGAGTCAGGCGATCGCAGGAGACTTACCCAGACTTGAACAGGCAGGAATTAAACCCACTGCCGATCTACTCTACACATCTGGTTCTAGCCTTGACCCCCATATCACCGTAGAGGGCGCTCGTAATCAGGTGACGCGAGTTGCAGCCGCTAGGAACCTTCAACCTATCCAGCTTGAGCCATTGATTGCTCAAAACACCGAGGGGCGATTTTTGGGTATTTTTGGCGAACCCGGCGTTAATGTCCTTAAGCTCAATCTAGCGCTGGATGCTCTACAGCCAGCTTAGGATTCTAGCTTTAGTAAAATGGGTAGGTGGAATACATGACTTCACCTACTCGCCCCCTCACCTTCTATCGCTCCTCTAGTCTCAGTCTATGAGCCATAACCTCCCAGTTTCAACCTCTTCACATGGCTTTTCGGGCGATAATCTCTCCGAAAATTTTCCGAGTAGCGGACTGCTTCAAAACCGCTATCGCCTCCACAAATGGATTGGACAGGGCGGATTCGGCAAAACTTTTCTGGCATTCGATCAGCTCCAGCCCGCTCAGCCGTACTGCGTAATTAAGCAGATTATGTCTCCTCTGCCAACCTGCGAAAGTCAGCCCAGAAATGCGCTGCGGCAGGAAGGTCTGAGATTAGCAGAATTGGGACAACATCCTCAGATTCCAGCCCTGCTAGACCTGTTTGAACAGGGTGGACAGGGTTATCTGGTGCAAGAGTTTATTGAGGGTCAGACGCTAGAGCAAGAATTGGCTGAGGCGGGCGCGTTTAAGGCTGCTCAAATTCGCCAACTTCTCACCCAGCTATTGCCCGTTTTGCAATTCATCCACGATCGCCATATCATTCACCGCGACATCAAACCTGCAAACATCATTCGCCACCGTCAGGATGGACAGCTTGTTCTAGTAGACTTTGGTGCTGCCAAAGCGATCGCCGAGGATTTACCTATCCAGACAGGCACCTTAATTGGTAGCGCCGAGTATGCTGCACCTGAGCAAACTCGCGGCAGGGCGGTCTTCGCTAGCGATCTTTATAGTTTAGGAGTTACTTGTATTCATTTACTGACTCAAATGCCCCCTTTTGATCTATTTGATACAGGTGAGGATGCCTGGAACTGGCAAAACTTTCTGCCTCATCCGATCGATTCCTCTCTCGCTCATATCCTTAATCGACTGTTGCAACCCGCAATAAATCGCCGCTATCAGTTTGCGTCAGAGGTGCTGGAGGATTTGACTTTTTTGCCGCAGGCTGAGGTAAATCCTGCCTCAGGCGCTTCGAGTTCAGTTTCAGCTACTGTCTATGAGCCGCTGACCCGCAAGTGGCATCATATTTCCGATCTGCGAGAACAGTCTGAGTTAGTGTGGGCTGTTGCACCATTTTTACGTCCTCATGCGATCGACTTTCCATTTACAGATTGCAAAAACTTCTTTTAATCATTCAGTAAGTCTCTTATTAGCAGGTCATAGACTGATTCACCTTGAAATCCCAGAATAATGTACAATCCATCCCCCGATACACTCTATAGCAGCAGCACTCGTAAAGGTAAACATAAGATCTTCATCGGCATGGCTCCGGGTGTGGGCAAGACCTATAAAATGCTGGAAGAAGGACATCGTCTGAAACGAGAGGGCATAGATGTTGTCGTTGGGCTTCTAGAAACCCATCGCCGTAAAGAGACGGCAGAAAAGTCGATTGGCTTAGAAATCCTCCCTCGCAAGCATGTTATGCACTCAGGGATTGTCCTTGAAGAAATGGATACAGATGCTATCTTGGCGCGTCGTCCGCAGCTTGTGCTAGTAGATGAGTTAGCACACACCAATGTACCTGGCTCAGAACGAGAAAAACGCTACCAGGATGTTGAAGCTATCTTGAATGCGGGAATTGATGTTTACTCCACAGTTAACATTCAGCATCAGGAAAGCTTGAACGATCTGGTGGCTAGAATCACGGGAGTTGTCGTTCGCGAGCGTGTACCCGATCGCATTATTGAAAGTGCTGATGAAATTGTTGTCGTAGACGTTACGCCGGAAACGCTGCAAGAACGTCTGCGGGACGGCAAAATCTATGCTCCTGAAAAAATTGAACAATCGCTGCAAAACTTTTTTCAGCGAGGAAACCTGATTGCATTGCGTGAGCTGGCTCTACGAGAGATCGCAGATAATGTCGAAGCTAACGGCATGGAAACTGCTACCAGCAGGCAGTTTTGTAATATTCACGAACGGGTGCTGGTCTGCATTTCCACCAATCCTAACGCCATACAGCTCCTCCGTCGCGGCGCTCGCATTGCAGACTACATGAAGGCTCCCCTTTCAGTTCTGTTCGTCAACACTTCAGACCGCTTTTTGACTAAAACTGAGGCGCTGCATATAGAAACTTGCGAACGCTTGTGCAAAGAGTTTGAAGGTGAGTTTTTGCGCGTTGTTCATGTCGATATTGCCGAAGCGATCGCCCAGGTTGCCAAAGAGCGCCGAATTACTCAGGTCGTACTGGGAAAAACCCAAAAAGCAAGATGGAAAATTTTGCTCAAAGGATCATTTGTGGATCGATTGATGCGATCGCTCCACGAAGTTGATATTCACATCATTGAAACAGGGAATTAAATTTAGAGCGATTGATGTGCTAGCTTGCTGACCTCAGCTATTGAGTCTTGCTCTCAAAATCATCTGCCCTGTTTGGGTCTTAATATTGGTATAACGCTGGAGGAGTTCTGTACCTGCAAGCAGACCTAGCTCATCCCTAGCTTTCAAAGGGCTGACGAGCCAGAAAGACTGCTAGTTCGGCTTGAGTGGGCAAAGAGGGCTGCGCTCCAGCTTTTGTGACAGAAAGTGCTGCTGCTGCTGTTGCTTGTGCGATCGCTTGACGCAGGGACATTCCGTGCGCCAGTCCAGCCGCCAACCCGCCGTTGAAACAGTCTCCAGCTGCTACCGTATCGATCGATTCTACCGGAAAAGCAGGGGTACAAAAAGATTCCATCTCGGTAATGCAGTAAGATCCTTGCTCCCCTAGCTTGGTGATAACTGTGGGGATACCGCGCTTGTACAAAATGGCGGAGGCTTTGGCAGCGCTCTCAAGATCTGTTACTGGGATTCCTGCAAGCTGGCTGGCTTCGACTTGATTAGGAGTAAGGATATCAATCAGCGAATAAAGTTCGTCAGGTAAATCCGATCGCGCTGGAGCCGGATCGAGAATCACCGTTACGCCGATCGCTTTAGCTGCCCTAGCTGCGGCTACTACCATCAAGAGAGGAATTTCTAGCTGAAGCATCAAGACTTTAGAAGAGGGCAAGATTTGCTTTAAACGCTCTAAGTCTGACTCATCGATTCGCCCATTGGCTCCTGGAATAATCACAATATTGTTCTCACCTGTATCCTCCACCGTAATCAGAGCAATTCCTGATTGAGTTGAGTCATCAATCGTGACGCGATCGCACCCTACGCCGCTATGCCTCAATGCTTTCACAAGATCTTGTCCAAAACTATCGGAACCGGCTCGCCCAACCATCTGAGTTGGCACCCCCAGACGCGCTACGGCAACCGCCTGATTGGCACCTTTACCACCGGGAATCATAGCGAACCCATGCCCAGTCAGCGTTTCTCCCGGAGCCGGAATTCGCGGCGTTCGAGCCACAAGATCCATGTTGATGCTGCCAAAGACAATGACGCTCATCAGGTTTACGGAGTAGAGATCAGGAGAATACTATATTTTAGCGTTGCTGGTTTTAGGTATGAGTTTTTTCGAAAGGTGCGGAGAGCGCCCCCGCTCAAAAAACTCATACCCAGATTCAGATGCCTATCGAGTCACTGCTGGCACAAATAGATTTAGATGGGTTGGGCTAATCTCTGTGGGCTAATCTCTGTGGGCAAATCGATTGTAGAGAAAATCTAGCGCTTCATTTCGCAACTTGTAGTATTCAGGATCTTCCATGATACGAGTGCGATCGCGCGGTCTGGGGAAGGGAATCGTCATGATTTCGCCAATGTCAGCCGCAGGGCCATTCGTCATCATCACCAGGCGATCGGCGAGAAACAGTGCCTCATCAATATCGTGAGTGATCATTAGCACGGTACAGCGGTGCTCATTCCAAATCTTCAAAAGCTCCTCTTGCAGTTCCTCTTTAGTGATGGCATCTAACGCGCCAAAGGGTTCATCCAGAATTAGCACCTGCGGCCGGGTTGCCAGGGCACGGGCGATCGCCACCCGCTGCTTCATGCCGCCCGAAATCTGGGTTGGCTTTTTGTCCATCGCATCTGATAAGCCCACCATGGCTAGGTGATCACGGGCGATCGCTTTTTTCTCGGCTTCAGATTTTTCGGGGTAGACGGAATCTAGCCCCAGGTAGACATTTTCGAATGCCGTCAGCCAGGGCAGCAAGGCATAGTTTTGGAAGACCACCATGCGATCGAATCCAGGCTTAGTGATGGGTTTGCCTTGCAGCGTTACCGAGCCTTGAGTGGGCTGAACAAATCCAGACACCATATTCAGCAGGGTAGACTTGCCGCAGCCAGAATGACCGATGACGCAAATGAACTCACCCTGATGAATGGCTAAGTTGACATCTTGTAGAACATTATAGGTACCCTTGGGCGTGGGATAAACCTTGGAAACATGGGCGATCGACAGGAAAGGGGGGTGATCTTCCTGGAGGGAGACTGGAGGGCGAATGTTGGTTTGATTCAGCATGATGGGTGGATGAGTGAATGGGTGGATGGATTGGACGAGCTAGGCTCTCTAGCTTCCTAAATCCCCTAATTCTGGGGAACTTTGAACTCCGGAAGTCCCTAGAATTGGAGGGTTGGGGGGCAAGATGCAGAATGTTCAGCGAGAGTCGGAGATGTGTAGGGCAGGTGGAAAGGATGTGGGGTGGCTATGCGGCTACTCTGCGAGCGTCGAGGGCAACTTCGGCAACGCTGAAATCGCGTTTGATGGTGAGGTGGTTGAGATAGGCGATCGGGTCTTCGGCATCAAATTTGACTCCATCGAAGAGCTGGATTGGCCCTCGGTGGTATTTCATGTCTAGTACGCCGAGTTCACGGGCAGCAGTGCTGAAGACGCTGACGCGACAGACGCGCTCTAAGATCTCTAGCCAGTTGCGCGGGAAAGGAATGTCTCCCCACCGCGCCATTTGGGTCATCATCCACAGATGCTCGGTACGGCTAGGACGATTGACCCCATCGCCGTAGAACAGGTGGTGGGCATACTCGCGCATAGGTTTGTCGAGGGTGCAGACATAGGCATTGGGGTCGCCAAGCTGAATATATTCTTCGCTGGTGCTGAGGTATTCGCGGCGAGACAGCAACTCCTGTATTTCTGTCGCGTGAGCCGGATCGGCGCAATATCGGCAGGCTTCCATGAGCGCCTTGACTAAGGCAATGTGGGTATTGGGATAGGCGATCGCCCATTCTTCCTTTACGCCCAAGACCTTGCCGGGATGTCCTTGCCAAATCTCTAAATCTGTTGCCACCGTGAAGCCAATATCCTCGATCGCCGCCCGCAGATTCCAGGGTTCGCCGACGCAGTAACCGTCGATTGTACCTGCTTTGAGATCGGCAACCATTTGTGCCGGGGGAATGGTTTCGAGAACAACATCGCGATCGGGATCGATACCGCCGGATGCCAGCCAGTAGCGCAATAGGATGTTGTGCATTGAGGAAGGATGCACCATGCCCAGCGTGTGCTGACTATCGGCGGAGTCGAGCAGCATCTGCTTGAAGTCGGCAGCGTTGTAAATACCCTGCTCGTAGAATTTTCTTGCTAGGGTGACGGCATTGCCGTTGCGGGTCATGGTCAGACCGCTGACGGTGGGGATGGGTCGGTCTTGATGTCCACCCACCGTCAGCCAAACGGGCATTCCAGCAGGCATTTGCACTGCGTCAAGATAGCCTCCGGCAATGCCGTCCACAATGCCGCGCCAGCTTGTTTCCCGCACCAGACTTACCTCATCTAGCCCATGTTTCTCAAAAAAGCCTTTCTCTTTGGCGACCACCAGCGGCGCGCAGGCGGTCAGCGGCACAAAGCCTAGCTCCAGATTGACTTTCTCCAGACCGTGACGGGCGATCGCCTCCATTTTCTTTGCCCGCAGCTTTTTGATCCGCTTCTGCTGGTTAAGGAAATAGATAATCTCCGATCGCAGGCTGTAGTAGCTGGGATGATTCACCACCTCCATGCGCTTGCGGGGGCGAGGAATGTCTACCTCCAGAATGCCGCCAATTTTGGAGCAGGGACCGTTGGTTAACATGACGATGCGATCGGATAGCAGCACGGCTTCATCGACATCATGGGTCACCATGACTGCCGTCACCTGATTCTCTTCGCAAATCTGCATCAGCTGCTCTTGCAGATTGCCCCGCGTCAGGGCATCTAATGCACCAAAGGGTTCATCCAGCAGCAGCAGCTTAGGACGGATGGCAAGGGCACGGGCGATCGCCACCCGCTGCTTCATACCGCCTGAAAGCTGTGCTGGGGGTTTGTCGGCGGCGTGTTGCAGCCCCACCATGCGGATGTGGCGCTCGGTAATGTCCTGGCGATCGGCTTTGCTGACTTCCATCACGGAATCTACGGCAAGGGCAATGTTTTCCCGCACCGTTAGCCAGGGCAACAGCGAGTAGTTTTGAAACACCACCATGCGATCGGGACCGGGTTGAGTAATCGGGCTACCCTCCAGGGTCACGGAGCCGCTCGTCGCCAAATCTAGACCTGCCAGCATATTCAGCAGCGTCGATTTGCCACAGCCAGAGTGACCAATGAGAGAAACAAATTCTCCTTTCTTGATCTCTAGATTAATCCCTTTGAGTGCAATATACTCTCCGCCACTCGACAGCGGAAATACCTTATCAACTTGATCAATGGCAACAAAAACAGACATGATACTTCACCTGAATGAGGATTTTTCAGAAATGTTAAAGAGATAAGGCTAATACATCCTATTTAGGATCTTCAGGAACAATTCTGTTCTGGATATATGCTGCCGCCTTGTCCAGGACAAGACCCACTGCACCGATATAAACTAATGCCAGAATGATTTGGCTGACATAGTTGTTTTGGTAGGAATCCCAGATAAAGAAACCAATCCCAACCACACCCGACATGACAATTTCTGCGGCAATAATTGCTAGCCATGCCAGACCGATCGCAATTCGTAATCCTGTAAAGATGTAGGGTAATGCCGAGGGAATCAAAATCTTGAAGAAGAACTTTCGATTTGAGAGTTGCAGCACTCGCCTGACGTTGATGTAATCTTGTGGAATTTGACGCACGCCCACCGCCGTGTTGATCAAGATGGGCCAAATTGCGGTGATGAAGATAACGAATAGTGCCGCAGGTTCATTTTGCTGAAGAGCGGCCAGGGCGATCGGCACCCAGGCAAGCGGCGGCACCGTCCGCAAAAACTGAAACAGCGGATCGAGCGCCTTCGAGATCATCGGACTGACCCCGACAATGACTCCCACGCCAATGCCGACGATCGCGGCTGCACTATAGCCGATCGCCACCCGCTGCAAGCTTGCCCAGGTTTGCCAGAATAGCCCTTTATCCAATCCTCCCAAGTCATAGAACGGGTAGAGCAAATAGGTACGGGTGCGATCGTCTAAAAACAGGCTAGATGGCCCCGGAAGCTGGGTCAGTCCAGAGCGGGAAAATAGTTCCCAGACCAGCAGAAAACCCAATGTGCCAAAGAGGGGGGGCAAAATGTTTTTAGCCTGCTTTTTCCAGAATTTGGCGATCGATCCTAAAAAGTCTGACGTGTTTCGAGTTGGCAGTTTAGTAGCGGTCATTCTATATACTCCTAATTATTCTCTAAGGGAATCGTTTTTTGAGTCAAATGGTGGTTGCTTGAGCATTCCAAAAGCAATGAGTATTCGGGAAGCGATCGTCTATATCTTGACCGTCTTAATCTTGAGGCTCTTGAGATAGTCTTCAGGCTTTTCAGGATCAAACTCTGTGCCGTCAAAGAATTTCTCAATACCCCGCGATGTGCTGGTAGGAATATCGGTAGCAGCAATACCCAACGACTTTGCCGCCTCTTTCCACAGGTCTTCGCGGTTCACTCTATCGATAATGGTTTTGGCGTTTGCCAGGGTGCTAGCAGGCAGGAAATCCCAGCGTACGCTCTCGGTGAGGAACCATAGATCGTGGCTTTTGTAAGGGTAGGAAACATTGCCGCGCGCATCTTTCCAGTAGAGTGTAGACTCCTTGACGTCATTGATTTGAGGCTTGCCATCCCCCATGTCATATTTGCCTTTGTAGGGTTCTGACAGAATTTTGGGGGCAATATTGAAGTAGTTGCGACCTGCCAAAATCTTTGCCAGCTCCTCCCGGTTTTCTGGAGTATCACACCATTGCTGTGCCTCCATCACCGCTTTCAAAACCGCCTGGGTTGCCTTGGGATTTTTGTCCACCCAATCCGATCGAATTGCCAAATATTCTTCAGGATGGTCAGGCCAAATTTGGGAAGTCAGGGCTGCCACAAAGCCAATGCCATCTCCCACGATTCGATAAGGCCAGGGATCACCTGTGCTAAAGGCATCCATTGTGCCCGTTTTCATGTTGGCAACCGTTTGTGCCGCCGGGACTGCCAACAAATTAATGTCAGTATCAGGATTGATGCCTCCAGCCGCTAGCCAGTAGCGAATCCAGAAATCCTGATTGGCTTTTGGAAAAGTGTATGCCGCTTTGAAGGGAGTGCCTGCTGTCTTTAGTCCGCGGATGTAGTCGGCAGCTCCGCTAATATCTAGCCCAAAACCTTTATTCGAGTGTTTTTGGGCGATCGCAATACCGTTCCCCTGCGTATTCAACTGCGCCAACACATACATGGGTACTTTTCTGTTCCCTTTTGTGATCACCCCCTCGGAAATTAGGTGAGGCATTGGCATCTGCCATTGTCCACCGTCGATTCCCCCGGCAGCAGCACCAATTTCAACGTTGTCTCGTGCCGCTCCCCAGTTAGCTTGCTTGGAAACCTCGGCTCCCGTCATGCCGTACTTGTTAAAAAAGCCTTTCTCTTTGGCAATGATCAGCGGTGCAGACTCAACGATCGGGATATAGCCCAGCTTGACGATCGGGGTTTCGGGCGCATCCCCTACCGCTATATTCACCAGCGGAGCAGCAAATGTTGCCTCACCTTGAGCATTAGGCACTGAACCCGGAGGGTTGCCAAGACATCCTTTTAAGAAAGTTGCGCTTGCAGCCGCACCTGCCGTAACTAGAAACTTGCGTCGATTCACAGGGGAAAAATTAGACATGAAAACCTCCCTGCAACAGATGAACTGTTGCTGATACATAGATTTTTTTCTATCTAAAACTGAATCTGCATTGGTTTAACGCATGAAAATTAGTCTACTGCGAATTGCGGCGTAGGCATATACTTATCTCAATGATTTTCGAGATGATTATCAAATAAAATCTATAAGTAAAAACTAATCGTTTGCCCTTTTGCGTCGGCTCATGCTCCAAGCAACCCCTGCACCGATCGCTTCCGCCAAAATGCTCACCAGACGATAGAGCGCTACGCTACCCAAGACAATGCCTGTGGGGAACTGATGCAGCAGAGCGATCGCCGTCGCCTCAAATACACCAATGCCCCCCGGTGCACCAGGAACGATGAGACCCAGCAACCAGGCAAAGCTGAATCCGCTGATCAGCGCCGGGATTTGCTCAGGGGCGATCGGGCTGAGCGCCGACATGGTTAAAAGAAATCCTGTTGCCCGCAGCAGCACAAAGCCCGCTTCGCCCAAGAGCGGTCGCAAAGGATAGCGTCTGAGTTGCAGGGTTTCTGTAGGCTCATCCGCAGGCTTGCCCTTTCCCTTCAATCGACTGGCAACCTGCAATAGCGGATTCAAAACACGCGGGTGAATGCTGGCTAAAACGGCGATCAGAATTAATCCCTGCAAGAGTTGATTGTTTTGTTGAGCGCCGATGAGGGCGATCGCCAATGCCGCAGCCGCCATTAGCAGAGGCTCTAGCACAACGCTAAGAGTCGCTGCACTGACTGAAAATCCGACATTTTTGGCTGCCATTACCCGCCCATAAAACTGCCAAATGTTTCCCGGCAGATACTTGGCAATGTTGGTTTTCAGGTAGGTGGCAATACTCCAGGAGGGCTGTGCAGGCTGATTTAGCTCTCGCAAAATCCAGCCCCAAACCCAGCCTGACCAAATATGCGCCAGCAGCGTCACGCCTAGTCCAGCAATCAAATATCTGTAGCCAAGGGCAGTTACCCGAATCGCGGCAACTTCTTCCCAGTGATGCTTGAGCGTGGTGACTAAAAAGAAGAGGATCGCCCCCAAAACCACCCAGCGTCCATAGGTTTTTAATTGCTTCATGCTGACCCGGAATGGATTTCTTAGAATGAATTTCTTCAGACAGTGTTCTGAAAAACTATGCTTCAGGTGTGGCAACCGCCAAGGCGGTTAAGACGGGGACATTTTTGGTGGGGCGCTTTGCGCCCCACCAAAAATGTCCTAAGCGAACTGGCGACAGCTATAATTCCCCAAATCGATCGCGGTATCGTGCCAATTGTGCCGCTAGCTCTTCGGCTCTTTGGCGCTGCTCTTCGGCGATCGCTTCTGCCTGCTGTCGGGTTTGAGTTTCTTGCTGCAATGCTGCCGCTAGTTCATCAGGAATCAGAAGCTTTCCACCTGTATCGAGCCGATAAAATCCAATCAGCAGACCTTCGACGGTTAGCCGCAGTTGCAGGACTTGACTGTGTCCGTCGGTAATGGGTTCATAGACTGATTCTGGTTCGCCATCCAGCGTTACAAAATCATGGAGGCGGTACCCTCGCAGCTTTTCAGTAATCCACTCTCCTCTGGGGTCAAACTGCCAATATTCCTGCACTCCCATCTGGGCGTAGAGATTTTTCTTGGAAAGCTCGTCATTTTGGCGAGTCGATGGAGAGGTGATTTCAAAGATCACGCTAGGAATCTGTCCTTCTTCCCAGGTTTTGTAGGTGTCTCGTCCACCTGGCTCTACGCCAAAGATTACCATCACGTCGGGCGCGACGCGCAGGCGGGGAAAGCCCTGAGCATAGTAAAGAAATTGATTGCCTAGAACTGTGGCTTGTCGTCCGGTGAGGTATTGCCGCAGCACCTCAAGAGTCACTAGCAGCGCATAGAGATGGTCAAAGGTCTCTGCCACGGGTTTACCATCGCCAGTGGGATAGAAGATTTCGACTTGGGATGCAGGAGAAATCACCATCTTGCAGCACCAAAATAGATTGCTTAGTTTACTCTATAGCGCTACGCGCTTAGATCAAATGAGTTATTTTTTGAGAGCCGCGCGGAGCGCGGCTCTCAAAAAATAACTCGTCCTAACTCAATTATGTAATGTCATACGATCTAATCTAGGGCTAATCTAGGGGATCGCGCTCAACCAAAATGATGTTTTCGGTGATTTTCTCGAACGTGTCGTCATGGCTAATGACAAAGAGCTGCCGGAAGCTTTTGATATTGGCGATCGCCTCTGCCAAACTTTCTCGACGGGGGCGATCCATGTTGGTGGTAGGTTCGTCGAAGAAGGCGATATCAATGTCTGCCAGAACGCGTAGCAAGGCTAACCGCACCGCCAGCGCTGCACACATCTGTTCGCCTCCCGATAGGTTAATAAATCGGCGAGAGTGCGCCCCTTCCTGCACCATAATTTCGTAGTCTCGCGTCCATTCCAGAGCTACGTTGGGGCGGTTGAGCAGTTCCCGAAACAGGCGATCGGCTTCGCGGGAGATATTTTGCACATAGCGCTCGGTGATGCGCGGCCCCGCTTCTTTGTAGACTTTGCGAGCAAAGCTGATGAATTTGCGAACTTTGTCTTTTTGCTTGAGGTCTGCCTGTGCCCGATCGCGCTTCTCAGCCATGGAGTCTAGAATGGCAAGCTGGCTGTCTAGCTGCGCCATGAGTTTTTGCTGCTGAGGCAACCCCCCAGCAAGGCGATCGGCTTCGCTGCGAGTTTTTTCATAGAGGGTCTGGATCTGCTGCCACTGCTGCGGATCATAGGTCTGGGTCAGATGCTCATACTCGACTTGTAAGGCGGATTGCTCTGTCACCAGCTCTGCCAACTGTTCAGAAGCGAGATGAAGGTCGGCCTGCAACTTTGCTAACTGATTGGCATCATTGCGGTGCTGCATATAGATCAGATAGGTGGGCTGATGGGTTTGGCGGAGCTGCTTTTGCTGCTCTATCTGATCTTCAAGCTCGGCAAACTGCATGAGCTGTGTTTCAAGCAGGGCGATCGCCTCCTCTAGTTTGGCGGACTGAGCTTTGAGGGCAGCGTATTGCCTGCTCAAGGCGTCAGCTTGCTGAAGATCCCGGACTAGAAGCTGTGCCTGTCCTTTAGGGTTCGCGAGTTGATTTAGCTCGGCTATGAAATGCGATCGCTTCTCTAACCAGTCGGGTTCAGCGGCGAGGGCGGCAGCAATTTGGTCGATGCGTTCCTGAAGTTGGGCGGATTCTGTCTGCCAGTGCGTCTGCTGAGCCTGCTTTGAGTCTAGCGCTGCAAATTCTGCTCTGTGCTGATAGCCCGCCTCAAGCTGTGTTTTGATTTGGCGCAACTGCTCCTGAAGCTTGGACACAGAAATCTGCTCCGACAAATCTGACAAGATCCGCCAGAGGGCGTTGAGCAAATCTGTGTTGAGTTCAACGCCTAACCGAATAGTCGCCAGTGCCGCTTCTACAGAAGCACTTGCCAACAGCGGCACCGTTTGCTGAACGGCTTGAAGGGTGGCTAATGCCTGCTCAGCCTGAGACTGATGGCGATCGCGCTGTGCCTCTCCCTGACTGACCAACTGCCGTAGCTCTGACTCAAACTGCTTGGCGGCTTCTACTCGGCTGAGCTGCTCCTGAAGGCGATCGCGCTTCAGTTCTAAGTCGGGAATTTGGCTGATCAACGATTCTAGCGATCGAATCCGCTCGATTTCGGCACTCAGCTTTGTCTGCTCCGCCCGAATTTTTGCCATTTGCCGAGAGAGATTCTGCTGTTCGGGCTTCAGGGCTTGGAGCTGGTTAAGCTGCTCTATCAGGCTGAGCTGCTGCTGTTCTAGCTCGGTCTGCTGAGCGATGAAAGGCTGCAACTGCTCCAGATCGGCTGAGGCTTGATCTAGCGCCTCCCGCTTGATATCGAGCTTGGTGAGTTGAGTTTGTAGATCGGTGAGTCCTTTTTGCTGCGCTTCTCGCTGTCTGAGGATGCTCTGCCGCTGTTTTGCCTGTTGATCCAGCTCTTTTAAGGTAACCTCTGCCTGTACATAGGTCTGGTAGTTTTCCCGATTTTCCTGACAGACTTGTACGGCGGCTTGCGCCCGCTGCACCGACTGATTGAGCAAGGTAATTGCGGGCTGTTTACCTTCAATCTGCACCGTCAAGTTTTGCAGTTTTGCAGAAGTTTGCTGTACTTGCTGTGCCTGCGCCGTTAGTCGATCTTTCTCAACTTGCAGCGTTGCCAGCTCGGTTTGAAGACCCGCTAATGCCGTTTCGCTAGCGGCGATTTCGCGGCTGACAAACAGATGGCGATCGCGCAGAGACTCCCACTCTTGTAGCGATTCATTGTACTGGGCGATCGAGCGTTCTAGACCCTCGGACTCTGCCTTACCATACTTTTCTAAGGACAGCATCTGCTGATTTGCCATCCGATATTCTTCCACCTTGAGGATGGCATCGAAGATCGGTTTGCGCTTCTCGGAAGACAGCAAAAAATCTGCGGTGAACATTCCCTGAGGAACGCCAATTGTATTGGCAAATAGCCGCGCTAAATCTGTTCCTGGCGCAACGCCAAACTGCTGTCGCAACCAGGGCAAGACCTCGTCTTCAATATGCTTATAATCCAGTTTGGTATCTAACTGCGGATCGTAAAGCGTATAGCCTTTCGTCGTACAGCGCTGAACTTCGTAGGTACGTCCATCTCGACTGGAAACGAAGGCGATCGTCACCTGAGCGCTGTTTGATCCGTTCCGAATCAAATCTTCTTTGTTGTAACCGCCTCGGTAATTAAACATTGCCCAGGCGATCGCTTCCAAAATACTCGTCTTTCCGGCTCCGTTTTCGCCACAGATGGCGTTGGTTCCAGGCTGAAAAGCGAAATGGCGATCGCTATGGGATTTAAAGTTCTTCAGCGTCACCGAAAGAATTTCCATGCTAATCTGCCTTTGCCTCACAAACCATGCCTTCAGGGTAGAACATTTGCACCACGATGATCACGCTGACTCTACTGAATTTTGGCAAAAGTTCTGCAACTGGGTGTGACAGGTTTGCAGAGAAAGACAGGTTTGCAGAGAAAGACAGGAAGCGAACGTTAATTCAAATCGACATATCGCGTTAGGCTGCGCATCAGTTTTCCGGGAACGGGAGCCGGAAGCAAAATTGTCCATTCGTGAACTTCAGCAAATCGACACAGATAGAGTCGATGAATCATAGATTCGATTCCCGGCTCAGAACCGATGATCAGGTGATCAGGATTTGGACGGGTTCGCGATCGGGGTGCTTGGGCGCAAGAGGCAAAGTAGAGATTTCAGGGCATTGATTCAGGATTGGGAATAAAGCCTTTGAACATATTGGTTCACCAGATAGTTAGATGACGATCGCATAGTTGCCAATCGTCATCTAACTATCATACCTTTTCAGTTGCTAATTGTCATCTAGATGCTAATCTACATCGTTTACTCCGTTCAGACTCTCTGACACAATCGAGAGCATGGGAAGAGCAGGAAAAGCGCTTAGACAAGTATTAGAGCATTACAGTATTAGTCAGTATCAGCTTGCAGCCGTGATGGGGATTGATCGCTCCAATGTGAGCCGTTGGGTCAGCGAAGAGAGAGATCCCTCGGCAGAAGCAGTGTTTACAATAAAAAATTCCCTTCAGAAGCTGAACTCTGAAGCGGCAAAGGATTTTGTCCGGCTTTATCTAGATGACATGGAGGAGTAGAGGAATAGAGGAGTATAGGAGCGATCGCCTTTTATTCCTTACCTACAGCGATCGCTGTAGCAGCTGAGTTAAAGTTAAATTAATTTTTTTTGACTTAGCGCTCCTAAGAAGCTGCCAGCAATACCTCTTCCACAGGCTTTGGCAACTTAATCGGGTAGAATCGATTTGCAGAAAAAGCGTAATCTTCCCCACTCTCATCAATGACTCGAATTAATCCATTGGTTTCTGCTTCGTTATCATTGATGATGCGGTATATTTTGCCGACTTCCAATGAAGCTTTGTAGCCTTCACTATTTAGACATACCGCAAACTGATTTATTTGAATCTGCTCTGTTTTCATAGTTAATCTAAAAACGGTAGCTTGAGTTTGAACTCTTTCTTGCCAATTCCATGAGCCTCATACCAATGAATCTCAGCTACCCGTATCATACCGTTGGGAAGCTGAACTTGGGCTACGCCCTTTAACTTCCTCCATTTGGCTCGACCATATTGCTTCTGCAATCGCGCCCGATCTCGAATTCCTGTTCCTATGGCGATAACTTCAATATCTCTGATATCGCCAATAATCTCAAAGTCCACGCGAGAGCAGCCCAAAAAGTGTTGTTTGAATACTAGCGTACTTCGCTTCTTGACTCCCTTGCCTCCAGCGATCCCTTGACCTATTCTGCAAAACCGCATTAAAAAACCAGCACCCTTTAACGGAGACTGGCTTTCTAAAGGCTCAGGAGAGTCGTGGATAGACATTTTCTGAGAAAAAACTTACCCATTTTCTGAGAAGAAGGAACGGCTCCATCGCGCCCTCCTCTCAAAAATGGGAGTTTCTTATCGAGAAATGTCCGCAGGCTAATACATAGAAACAACTGGAGCAACACGAGGCAGCAAACTGATAATGACATTGAGCAAAAGAAACGCCAGCATGGGAGAAAAATCAATGCCGCCCAGAGGAGGAATGATCGATCGAAAAAGATTGAGATAAGGATCGGTAAGCTGGCTGAGAATCGAGAATGGCGGGCTGAGCCAGTTGATATTGGGGAACCAGCTCAACAAGATGCGAATCAGCAACAGCACAAGATAGGCATTCAGAAAGATGGTTAGCGGAGCCACAATCATGGATACGGCGCTCATGGGTTCGTAGGTTCCCTAAATACTAATTACTTGACAATACTTCTAAGCTTAGCGGAGATCAACTGGAACTATCCGATCGCCAAGATACTGGAGCGGAGAAAATCATGGGAAAATCACGGGATCAAGCGATTGGGCGAGAGTTGAGCAAGTAGAATGTCTGGCTCATCCGGCTGACCCATGGCAGATTGGGCAAAGCGCCGTGCTACAGGCGGCAACACTGCAAAAGGATTGCTAAACCCAGAAAATAAGTATAAACCCTCAACAGCTGCAAGCTGACCTACCAACGGAAGGCGATCGCCGCTGAAAGAGACTAAACAGCTAGACCATTGCCCTGGCAACTGTTTCAAGGCAGGCAAGAAATGTCCTACTGTCTGCCGTAGTTCACATTCGCTAGCTGCCGCATCGGCTTGAGCTTGGGGATCAGTCAACGTGCGGCTGACCTGCCCAATCCGCAGGCTGCCGTCCTGAAATTGGATGGCTCCAATATCTAGAACTGGGGCAACCACTTCGTGACCCGGCTGATCCCAGAGCGCGTCATGTTCTATGCTTCCAGCCGTTGCCTCCATTTCAAATCGCTTTAGTTCGGCAGGCATCACAATGGTCTGGAGCTGCACCTCGACAGGAAGGGTTTCGATAATTTCAGCTTGGGTGAAATAGAGTCGAGTCGAGATGCCGACATTGTTGAGTAGCGATCGACTCAAGCCACCCGCACAGATAGCCACATTAGCTCCCTCATAAGTCTGCGTAGGTGTAGTCACTCCCTGTACCCGATCGCCCATCTGTATCAACCCTGTGACTGGGGCAACTTGCATTGTGCCTCCAGCGCGTAAAAAAGCCTGATTGTAAGCCTTTACCGTAGCTTCAGGCGACACATGCCCATGGGGCAGTAGCAGAGCTGCCGCGATCGCCTCAGGATTGAGCAGCGGTTCTGCCTCAACGGCAGCATCAGGCGTTAGCAAGGCAGGTGTGATGGGAAACTGCTGATATTGGCGAACAATCGCTTCAGGATCGCGATCGGCATCGATCATAAGCAACAAATTCATCTCGCGAAACTGCGTGTCTGCCCCTAGCTCAGACGATAGATGGTGATGAATGGCAATCCCTTCTTGGCAGAGCTGCTTGGTCAGATCCGTCGAGCCTGACCAGTAGGCAATACCTCCATAGCTGTAGCGCGTTCCATTTGAAGGAACTGGCGAGTCTTCTAGCAGCAAAACTGAAAACCCTACCTTTGCGAGTTCGTAGCTTAGTGCCGAACCTGCCAAACCCCCACCTACTATGATCCAATCAAACGTTTTCATATCTGCACCGCTTCATATTTGCACCGCCTTACATAGCACTACGCGCTTAGAATCCAAGGAGTTATTTTTTGAGAGCCGCGCGGTTCTCAAAAAATAACTTATCCTAACTCAATTACGTAATCCCATATCGGCACTACTGTGTTTGCGTTCAATTTTTGCCTCTCAGGTCTACTGATATAGGACTTACGCAAGCCCTCTAGCTGTAGTGCATTTTCGTTGTGTGTGGTGGGCGCAGCCCACCACACACAACGAAAATGCGTAAGTCCTATGATCATTACACGTACCGTATGGCAGCCGCCAAGGCGGTTTGCTCAGGACATTGAGGGTGGGGCGCGAAGCGCCCCACCCTCAATGTCCTGAGCAAACTGGCGATAGCCATACCTCTCGCAGATTAGAGTTTTGGGATTGGGTTTGGTGGAGGCGCGCCTCCACCAAACCCAATTTGCATGAGGTTTGCTGATGATCACACGTAGAGGTTGCTCGTGCGGGTCAAGAAATCGTAGCTACATTCTGCATTATTACCACTGTGGAATGAAGTCGGAATGAGCAGAATCGACTATGTAGATCTAATTCACCTGAGCCGTCACTTCAACGTCATGAGCAGAAATACTATGAGCAAAAATTCTCACCGCTTCTGGATTGCGATCGCCGTCTGTGGCGTACTCGGCATTGTTTTTGGGGGTGCAACCAGTCAGGCTGCTATCGATCAATGCACGCAGTCAGATAATTCCAGCGCGAGTTGCAATGTCCGAGATCCCTGGATTATTCGCCTAGAGAACATGGGAATTGGTCTATTTGCTGGCGTTGGTGCAGCCGTTGGTGCAACCTGGCAAGCAGGACAAAAAGAATAGGAGTGGGGCGCTACACCATGCTTGCCAACATCAAATCCTCACTCATCTCAAAATTTGCCGTAGCGCTTTGCACATCGTCCAGTTCCTCCAAGGCATCCATCAGCTGAAGGAGCGATCGAGCCTGATCGGGATCGGTGACTTCAACGCTGTTTTGAGGAATCCATCGCAATTCAGCCTCAATGACGTTGTAGCCTTTATCCTTTAGAGTTTGCACCAAAGCTTCTAAGGTATTGGTATCCGTGTAGACTTCTGCTCCGGGCACCTGATCTTCAGACACCCCCTCCAGGTTAATTATCTCATAGGATTCTGCGCCGCCTTCTAGAGAGGCTTCTAGCAGGGCTTCTTCATCAATCGCCTCAAATGTGCCCTTGCCTAACGCCTTGCCCTGAAGCGTCGCCACACCCTTTTGTTCAAACATCCAGCCGACGCAGCCCATTTCGCCCAAGTTGCCGCCCCGCTTGTTGAAAGCAGCTCTGAGGTCAGCCGCCGTGCGGTTGCGGTTGTCGGTCAGGGCTTCCACAATTACGGCAACGCCACCCGCCCCATAGCCCTCGTAGCGAATCGCTTCTAGCTCGTCGCCGCTCAGTTTGCCAGAGCCTTTGGCGATCGCCCGATCGATGTTTTCGTTGGGCATTCCTGCGGCTTTTGCTTTTTCGATCGCCGTCCGCAGCTGAAAATTGCCTGCTGGGTCAGGTACACCGCTCCGAGCAGCCATAATAATTGCCCGCGATATTCTGGCAAACGTTGCGCCTTTAACCCCATCGCTCTTGGCTTTCTGCCGTTCAATACTTGCCCATTTACTATGTCCCATGATTCCTAATATAGCGGTCGCCAGTTTGCTTAAGACATTTTAGTGGAGCGCGAAGCGTCCCACCAAAAATGTCCCCATCCCAACCGCCTTGGCGGTTGCTACCCATGTCCCATGCTCCTAATACTTGCGCTCTAGCGGCTCAAACATCGTCAGCGATACAGGACGATAGTTGATATTGATACCCGCTGGAGAGTAAAACGCCATCGTGTGCTTGAGAAAATCAGGATCATTGCGATCGGGAAAATCTTCCCGGCAATGTGCCCCTCGGCTCTCCTGACGATTGAGTGCGCCTGTGAGAATCATTTCTCCGACGATCAGCAGACTTTGCAGCTCCAAAGCCTCCACGAGTTCGCTGTTCCAAACTGCGCCTTTTTCGTCAAGATAGATGCGCTGAGCTTTTTGGCGGATACCTTGCAGTTTTTCCAGCCCTTCCCGCATCAATGCCTCATTACGGAAAACGCCGCAGTAGTCAGTCATGCAGTCCTGGAAAGCTTGACGAACTTCGTTGATACGGTACTGTCCCGGCAAGTCAATCAGCTCCTGAATTTGCTGTTCTGCCTGAGTTAAGTAACGCTGCTCATCTACATCAGGAAGCTTGCGGTTTTGCACATATTGGGCGATCGCTGCTCCGGTACGCTTGCCATACACCACACATTCCAACAGCGAATTGCTGCCCAGCCGATTGGCACCATGCACCGACACACAGGCAGTCTCGCCAGCCGCAAAAAAGCTTTCCACCAGCCCATCGCCAATGCCGCTACGCACTCGCCCATCTGTATTGGTGGGAATGCCGCCCATGGAGTAATGAACGGTAGGACGCACAGGCATCGGCTCGGTCACGGCATCAATCCCCACCAGCCGATGGGCTTCTTCCCAGCAGAAAGGGACTCGGCTCATGATTTGCTCTTTACCCATGTGGCGCAGATCGAGGTAGACAAAAGGCCCACCTGCACTGCCGTCTTTATGAACACCGCGTCCCGCCCGAATTTCGAGTGTGATAGCGCGGGAGGTAATGTCTCTAGGAGCTAACTCCATGCGGCTAGGGGCATAGGTCGCCATAAAGCGATCGCCCTCACTGTTGATTAAATAGGCTCCTTCGCCCCGCACGGCCTCCGAGATCAGGACGCCCACCGGATACAGACCCGTGGGATGAAACTGGACAAATTCCATGTCTTCTAGGGGCAGTCCGGCAACAGCCGTCATCGCCAGCCCGTCTCCGGTAGAGGCATAGTCGTTGGAGGTAGTGTTGTAAACCCGCCCGTAGCCGCCCGTGGCAAACATGATGGCTTTGGCTCGGACGACTTCCAGACGGCGATCGCGGATGCGATACATCACCAGCCCCTTTGCCTGATCTTCTTCCAAAATCAGCCGCATCACATACCACTCGTCATAGATCTGTACGCCGTAGCGCCGCAGATTGTTGACCAACTCATGCAGAATGGCGTGTCCGGTTTTGTCGGCAGCGTAGCAGGTGCGTTTGTGGGAATGTCCGCCAAAGGCACGCTGGGCAATACGTCCGTCAGGCAAGCGGGAGAACAGTACGCCCATATGTTCTAGATCGATCACCACGTCAGGGGCTTCGCGGGTGAGAATTTCGACGGCATCCTGATCGGCTAGGTAGTCAGAGCCTTTCACCGTATCAAAGGCGTGGGCTTGCCAAGTATCTTCTGGATCGATGTTCTTTAACGTGGCTGCCATGCCGCCTTGAGCTGCCACAGAGTGCGATCGGATGGGGTGGGTTTTTGCCACCACGGCAATGCTCAAGCTAGGGTCAGTTCTAGCGATCTCGACTGCCGCGCGTGTTCCTGCCAAGCCACCGCCCACAATTACGACATCATGCTCAATCATGTCCAGGTTTCTATCGCTACGCTACTGTCTCTCTATCCTGACGCAACTTGTAGGGTCTGGCATAGAAACCGCTGAACTTCTTTAGAAATGGAGTTTGGAGGAGCTGTCTCAAACCTTCCTTCTATAAGGTGCGGTACCATGAAGCAATCGCCCTGCCTCATGGGCTAATGGAGTTTGGGTATGGGATTATTTGATCGAATTGGACGGGTCGTTCGCGCCAATCTTAACAGCATGGTCAGCCAGTCAGAAGATCCAGAGAAGATACTGGAGCAGGCGGTGCTAGATATGCAAAACGACTTGATCCAGGTTCGGCAAGCCGTTGCCCAGGCGATCGCCACCCAGAAGCGCACTGAGCGACAGATCTCTCAGTCTCAAGCGACTGCCGAAGAATGGTATCGACGGGCGCAGTTGGCTCTGCAAAAAAATGATGAAACCCTGGCTCGTGAAGCTCTTGCCCGTCGCCAGTCCTACCAAGACACCGCCAACGCCCTCAAGTCACAAATTGAGCAGCAAAGCACTGTAGTCGGCAAGCTGAAGCAAAATATGGTGACGCTAGAAAGCAAGCTCTCGGAAGCCAGAACCAAGAAAGATATGTACATTGCTCGTGCCCGTTCGGCAAAAGCCTCGCAGCAGCTCAACGAAATGCTCGATCGCGTCGGCACCAACAACGCTATGGCAGCTTTCGATCGCATGGAGGAGAGAGTCCTGCAACTAGAGGCTCAGTCCGAGGCGATCGCTGAATTGAGCAGTGGAGATGCGATCGAGAAGCAGTTCAAGGTGTTAGAAAGCGGCGGCAATGTCGATGATGAGCTGGCAGCCCTCAAAGCCAAGCTGATTGCCGGAGATGCTCCCAGTCTCACCGCCTCACCCTCAAATCCGGCAAAGCGATCGGCGATCGACGATGAGCTGGAGCAGCTGCGGGCAAAGTTGGAGGAGAGCTAATTCTGCGTGAGGAATATCGAATTTGAGGGAGGCGATCGCCCCCAGGTGATTTTTCTGGATGCTGTCGGCACCTTGTTCGGCGTGAAAGGTAGCGTGGGGGAAACCTATCGGCAAGTGGCGCAAAAGTTTGGAGTCGAAGTAGAGGCGGCGCTGCTGGACAAAGCCTTTTACCACAGCTTCAAAACTGCTGAAGCTCCTATGGCGTTTCCTGGCGCAACGCCAGCCGAGATTCCCCAAAAAGAATATGAATGGTGGGAGCAGTTGGCGCACCGAACCTTTGAGAGAGCAGGGGTGAGCGATCGCTTTGCCAATTTCTCAGAATTCTTTGCGGCGCTCTATGCCCATTTTGCCACCGCCCAGCCTTGGGAGATCTATCCTGACGTTCTTCCAGCGCTAAAACATTGGCAGAGTCAAGGCATTCCCCTAGGCGTGTTGTCCAACTTTGACACGCGCCTTCATGATGTCCTGTCTGCTCTGCAACTCTCCGAGTTTTTCACCTCAGTTACTATCTCGACTGAAGTTGGAGCCGCTAAACCTCACCCTAAAATTTTCCAAAAAGCACTCGCAAAACACGGCTGCCCTTCAGAAAAAGCGTGGCACATTGGCGACAGCTTCAAAGAAGATTACGAAGGGGCTAAAAATCTGGGTATCCGAGCCATTTGGATCAAGCGCGGCTAAAAACAGAATTTCAGCGACTTCCCCAACTATGCTAGAGGTATAGCCTAGGCTGAACTTAGTCCAAACTCACAGTCCAAATTCACTGAATCACTCAACAAACGGGATATGCAAACTCTTCCCAATCTAGCTAGTGCTCAACCTTCGGCGTTCAACTTGCCCACAGACGGCACCCTTCGTCGTCGCAAAACCCGCCCGGTTCCGGTCGGCAGTATAACGATCGGGGGTGGTCATCCGGTTGCCGTGCAGTCGATGATCAACGAAGACACTCTGGATATCGATGGTTCCGTGGCAGCGATTCGGCGGCTGCATGAAATTGGCTGCGAAATTGTCCGTGTTACCGTGCCCAGCATGGCTCACGCAAAGGCTATGGAAGAGATTCGCGATCGCCTTTACGCCTCCTATCAACCTGTGCCCCTGGTGGCAGATGTGCATCACAACGGCTTGAAAATTGCCCTGGAAGTAGCAAACTACGTGGACAACGTGCGGATCAATCCGGGTCTTTATGTGTTTGAGAAGCCCAGCGCCAATCGCACCGAATATACTCCGGCAGAGTTTCAGGAAATTGGTGAGAAAATCCGGGAAACCCTGGAGCCGCTGGTAATTTCCCTGCGAGATCAGAACAAATCCATTCGGATTGGAGTGAATCACGGCTCCCTTGCCGAGCGGATGCTGTTTACCTACGGCGATACGCCCGAAGGCATGGTGGAGTCGGCGCTGGAGTTCATTCGCATCTGCGAAGACCTGAATTTTTACAATATCGAAATTTCGTTGAAGGCATCCAAAGTGCCCGTGATGATCGCGGCAAACCGCCTGATGGTCGCCCGGATGGATGCCTTGGGCATGGACTACCCGCTGCACTTGGGCGTGACTGAAGCCGGAGATGGCGAATATGGGCGGATTAAGTCTACGGCAGGGATTGGCACCCTGCTGGCGGAAGGTATCGGTGACACCATCCGCGTTTCGCTAACGGAAGCGCCGGAGAAAGAAATTCCGGTTTGTTATGGCATTTTGCAGGCTTTGGGGCTACGTCGGACGATGGTGGAGTATGTGGCTTGTCCCTCCTGCGGTCGGACGCTGTTTAACCTGGAAGAAGTGCTGCACAAAGTCCGCGAAGCCACCAGCCATCTGACTGGGCTGAACATTGCCGTTATGGGCTGCATCGTTAATGGCCCCGGCGAAATGGCAGATGCCGATTATGGCTATGTGGGTAAACAGGCGGGCTACATTTCTCTCTATCGCGGTCGAGAAGAGATCAAGCGCGTTCCTGAAGAGCAAGGCGTAGAGGAATTAATTAACCTGATTAAAGGCGACGGGCAGTGGATTGAGCCACAGGTGAGTGAGCCGTAGTTCAAATCATAGACCAAAGCTCTTTGTGATTTGAAAGGGGTACGCAGCACCTCTTTCAAATCACAAACTTCAGCCCGGTTTTCTTCCGTCTATGCTAGATTGGGCGTACCTTCGTTACCGCTAATCCTCTTCTGCTCAATCCTCATCTGGATCAAACTATGGTCATTACAAAGCGTGGACTTGTTTTAGGTGCAACTGCCGTCGCTGTCGCCGCAGTGACTGTTACCGGAGCGGGGTTGCACCTGTCTCAAGGTCAAGCCTTCTTTCAGGGAAACCCGAAAGAGTTGATTGATGAGGTTTGGCAGCTGATCGATCGCACCTATGTTGATCCCACCTTTAATCAGACTGATTGGCGAGCCGTGCGGCAGGAATATTTAGGCAGATCCTACAGCACGCCTAAGGAAGGCTATGATGCGATTCGGGAAATGCTGAAGAAGCTTGACGATCCCTACACGCGCTTCATGGATCCTGAGCAATTCCGCGATATGCAGATTGATACCTCAGGAGAATTGACTGGAGTAGGTATTCAGCTTTCTCAGGATGAGGAGACCAAAGAGCTGATTGTGGTATCGCCCATTGAGGATACGCCTGCCTTCCGAGCCGGAATCATGGCACGAGATGTCATCACCAAAATTGATGGTAAAAGCACGCAGGGTATGGATAGCAACGATGCTGTGAGTCTGATTCGGGGCGAAGTGGGTACTCAAGTAAAGCTCACTATCCGACGTGGCACTCAGGAAATTGACTACACCCTGGATCGGGCGCGCATTGAGATTCACCCTGTGAAATACTCCGTGCAGGATAGTTCTGGCAGCAAGATCGGCTACATTCGCCTGACTCAATTCAGCGCTAATGCCCCAGACGAAATGCGATCGGCAATTAAAGATTTAGAGTCAAAAGGGGTTGTGGGCTACACTCTTGACCTGCGCTCCAATCCAGGTGGCTTGCTTTACTCCGGTATTGACATTGCGCGGATGTGGATTAACGAGGGTGGCATTGTTTCGACCGTCGATCGCCAGGGAGTTTCAGAAAAAGAGAGCGCTAACGGCACTGCACTAACTACCAAGCCCTTAGTGGTGTTGGTAGATGGCGGCTCGGCAAGCGCCAGCGAGATTTTGTCGGGAGCGCTGCAAGACGACAAGCGCGGCACGTTGGTGGGAAGCCAAACCTTCGGTAAAGGATTGGTGCAATCGGTGCGGGGTCTGGGAGACGGCTCTGGTCTGGCAGTGACGGTGGCAAAGTATCTCACCCCCAGCGGTCGGGATATCAACCGTTCTGGTATTAGACCTGACGTGGTAATTGACCTAACGGATGACCAGCGCAAAGACTTGTTTGGCGCAAACAATCGCCTAGGTACAGCTGACGATATTCAGTATGCCAAGGCGCTAGAGGTGCTGAATCAAGAAATTGCTGAAGCGCGATCGGGTTCCCAGGCAAACACAAGACCCTAATGAGTTGCCCTGCCCGAATTACGAGGTCTGCATACCCAAAGATTGGGGGGATGCTCTAGGTGTGTTGTTGATTTATTTTGAAAGGGTAAAAATATTGCCATCAATGGGGCGTTTGTAAACACTCCTCGTGGTAGGGCTTGCTCTTTAAGTGATCTCTGGGGTTGCTGAAAGTCCCATCTGCCTAGCGGTGGGGTCGTTTACGTTATGATTGGCGATGTCGAACGTTGGTGGACATACCTGATGGATCTTGATGTTGTGCGCAACCGCCGTTCTGCTAAGCGAAATGGCGATCGCCGTCTCCGCTCGGCGACGAACTTCTTCAAGTTTTCTCCTGTGGCTCTGCAAATGCAGCTTTTGCCGCGCTGGGTATTTCTATCGCTGGCGGGCAATGGGCTATTGGCAGTAGCGCTGTTACTGTCACTGGGGCGATCGTCTTTACCGCAATCATCCCCACAACCGTCTCCGATCGCTTTGAGCACCTCTCAGTCTGTAGAATCTGCTCCATCTCCAGCTTTGGGCGAACGTCATCAGTTGACTTACCAACAGTGGGTTGATCAATTGCGGCAGGAGGCAAAAATCGTGGCGACTCAGAAACCCGCTCGATTGACGGTCTTGGCGGGAGATTCCATCAGTCTTTGGTTTCCGCAAGACCTGCTGCCGACGGAGCGATCGTGGCTGAATCAAGGCATTTCGGGTGAAACTTCTGCTGGACTGTTGAAACGCCTCAGTCTATTTGATCAGACCGCGCCAGAAACAATTTTTCTGATGATCGGCATTAATGACTTGATTAGAGGCGTTGACGATAAAACGCTGCTGGATAATCAGGAAAAGATTGTCCGGGACATGAAAAATAATCACTCAAAGTCGCAAATTGTCGTTCAGTCTATCTTGCCCCACGGGGGCGATCGCGTGAAGTGGGAAGGGCGCGATCGCCTCTTGGCAATTCCGGCAAGCCGTATCCAAGCGCTTAACCGAGAGCTAGAGGCGATCGCCCGACAGGAAGGCGTATACTACCTGGACTTGGAATCTCTGTTTGCTGATGCCCAAGGCAATCTTAAGCCCAACCTGACGACAGACGGCTTGCACCTCAGTTCCGAAGGCTACCAAATTTGGAGCATTGCTCTCCAGGTTTATAGCCGCGAAGTGCTAGAACCCGATCGCAAAAAAGCTCAGGGTTGAGGGGCGATCGGAGAAGCTCTTGATGGGCTACACCGATGAAGAGGTTGTGTCGATGGATTTCCGAACGGATGCGCGATCGAGTATTTTCGACGCACTGGCTGGAATTGAGCTAAACTCCAACTTCTTCAAGGCGATCGCCAGCTTGCTTAGGACGTTTAGGGTGGGGCGAAGCGCCCCACCCTAAACGTCCCCGTCCTAACCGCCTTGGCGGTTGCTATAGCCCTACATAATTGAGTTAGGACGAGTTATTTTTTGAGAGCCGCGCTCCGCGCGGCTCTCAAAAAATAACTCATTGGATCTAAGCGCGTAGCGCTATATATGACAATGAGTGGGGCTATGCCTGCCGCGTGATTGCCCTGCTGTTGGCAATGGCTGGAATGTTATTGCGTTGCAAACTTTGGGCGGTGCTGTGCCCAGGGTCTTGCTGCCTCTATTTGAGCTGCTAGGGCAATTAGGGTCGCCTCATCGGCCGGACGACCGACGATTTGAATCCCCAGCGGCAGACCTTCAGGGGTAAAGGTGCCTGTGGGCAGAGCGATCGCGGGCTGTCCTGTGGTGTTAGCCAACGGACAGGGGGCAACCCAGCGGACGACCTTTGCTAGGATCTCTGCTGGGTCAAGGTTTGCCCATTCCCCGACGCGAATTTGTGGATGCAGATAGGTCGGCACAAGCAGCACGTCATAGCGATCGAAAAATGCCACAATTTGACGGCTAATTCTTTGCAATGTCCAGACTGCCTTTTGATAGTCGCCGTTAGAGCCTCCCTGTTCGTAGAGCCAGCGATTGAGCGGCTGCATGGCTTCAGGCGGCAGTCCACAGGCGCTAATGCCCGTTCTCCAGAGTAGCTTGAAGGGTTCAACCATGTTGGCAGTGCCCTCTGGGAATCCAGGCTCTACCTGGTGTCCCAGGCTTTCCAAGAGCTGAGCAGTGTCTAAAACAGCTTGAGCGCAAAGTGAATCCGCTTCTCCAACCGGAGCGATCGCCGTGCTGTAGGCAATTCGGAGCGGCTTCATGCCCTGAGCCGCCGTTAAAGCAACCTGCACAAAAGTCGGCTCAGGATCGGGCAGCCAGTAAGGATCGCCCGTGATGTAGCCCGACATCACATCGAGCAATGCAGCGGCATCTGCCACCGTGTGCGCCAGCGTGCCAAAGGCTCCTAGCCCACTCAGGGCATCGCCGATCGGAGCATAGGAGACTCGCCCCCTAGCGGGCTTGATGCCCACCAATCCACAGCAAAAAGCTGGCCCTCGGATCGAGCCACCGCCATCTGAGCCTTGGGCGATCGCTGAAAAACCTGCTGCCACTGAAGCTGCCGCGCCGCCGCTCGATCCACCTGGCGTGTAGTCTAAATTCCAGGGGTTGCGGGCGGGTGGAAAGGCTTCCACCTCGGTGTAGGGCAAAGAACCCATCTCAGAAGTTGCCGATTTGCCCAAGATCACGAAACCTGCGCCTTTAATCCGAGTCACCATGCCATCGTCGTAGCTAGATTTGTGATCCAGCATTGCCTTGTTGCCGTAGGTGCAGCGAACCCCTGCCACTGCATTTAAGTCTTTGATGGAAATAGGCACTCCCCAGAAGGGTGGTAGATCTGGTGGGGCGGCTTCAGTCTTAGCTCTGGCATCTGCTAACGCCTCGTCAGCAATGACCGTATAAAAGCTTCCCAACTGCGGATCAAGCTGCTGAATCCGATCGAGATAAAGCTGTGTCAATTCCAATGGAGAAATTTCTTTGCTGCGAATCAGCCGCGCCTGTTCCAACGCGGGTGCAAATGCCAGATCTAGCGAGTTCATGCAGGTGTCCTTAAGCGATCGCAGGTTTATATCTAGAATCTCAAAATCTAAAATTCCATAGACTCTAACAGCAAATCGCAGGTTAACTCACTTCTCATCCGCCAGATGATGGATTGGCTGGACGGGGCGGCATTCCAGGCGGTATTCCGGGCTGGGGCATACGCGCTGTTCCTTCTACGGGTCGCCGTTGCGGGAAGGCACACTCTACAGTAATTTTGACATTACAGGCAACGGTGCCTTTGGCGATGTAGGGCATTCCGGTTTCGCCGCCGACATTGACACCAAACTCCAGCGTCACCTTTTGCACATCTGCCAGTGCCGCATCCTTGAAGGCATTGAGCGTGTACTTGGTGTAAACCTTGATGGTGTTTTGAATTTGCTCAAAGCTACGCGCCATTTGCATCACGCTACCGCTAGACTCCCAGCCTTTGCCACCCCCTCGCTGCACTTCTTCTGGCTCCTCGATCGCCACTGGCACCTCTATATCATCTTCAGCCTCTATATAAATGATGGTATCTTCGTCAATCTGAACCGCTTGAAGTTTTGGCATAGAACGAGTTGCACCTTTGGCGATATCTTGCTTTACGAGAATACGTCAGGAGAGGGAGCGATCGCACAGGT
Organism: Drouetiella hepatica Uher 2000/2452; assembly: GCA_019359505.1. Lineage (GTDB taxonomy): Bacteria > Cyanobacteriota > Cyanobacteriia > Elainellales > Elainellaceae > Drouetiella > Drouetiella hepatica. Next base: position 185,778 of record JAHHHD010000003.1, read on the forward strand.
ATCTATCCCCCCACAGGCAGCACTATTACTCACAGGCAGCATTGTAACGTTCTAAAATTTGTAAAGTTCCAAAACAAGACTCCACACCGCCTCATTTTTTCTGTAGCATAAAATACATAATCAAGTTTATATTGTTGATTTGCAAATAGTTTGACTGCAAAGTTATAGGTTTTCTCCCTTGCAGCCCAAACGTTATAAGCAAGATTTGCATACCAGGATAAACTCTTCACTTCATAGGAGATTATGAAACTACAACTTGACACTCGTACGGCACATATTCCCGCATCTGTTTGGGAAAACCTCAGTCCTTGCTCCGATGTTGTTCCTAGCAAAATAGAGTCTTCTACTTGGGTTAAGCTACTTCATCCGCCCACAGCTTTTAGCTTTGATGAAGCTTGGCTGCTTTGCCAAGTCTCTGAAAGTCAATGGCTAGGTTGGATTCCCGATTATGGTGAGATGCTGTTAAATCTAGATGAGTTTGCTATGCCCGTTTAAACCGCTTCAGCTCAGATCTTAAAAACTTGTGGGAAATAGTAATTAGAATTGCTGAAGTACTTTTGTCTTGAAGATTTAAAGATGATTGAAAAGAGTTGCCGATCTTTATCAAGATTAACGTTCTCGTCCCCTTTGAGTAGAGCTTGAGCTGCATCATATCCTATGGCAGTACGCCAGTTAGCTGCTGTTAGATCCCTAAGCCTCTTACTATGGCAACCGCCAAGGCGGTTAGAACGGAAACATTTTTGGTGGGGCGCTTAGCGCCCCACCAAAAATGTCTTAAGAATCGTGGATTAAATAACCTGTACAACCGGGCTGCTGTAGGGGCTTAGCCCTATAGTTGGCGATCCCATGAGCCGCTCCATCATGGGCAAATCTGATAGCAGGCTAGAGAGCATGAAACTTTTTCGCTACAGCCGCTTTCAAGAAAATGGTGTGGTTAAGTCACCGCTAAGCTATTCGCAAACTCGTGAATTAAAATAGCCTATAAATTAAGACCCAAGGAAGATATTCCTTGGGTCTTAATTTATGGTCATTGGCGAGACATAAATTTGTTTAAAAGGACTCCTCTGCGCCCCTCTTGAACAGGTTTATACCTAGAACCAACAGCGCCGGATCGCTTTGCCTCTGACGGATGTACGGACTAATGCAGCCTACGGATTAGCTGTTTGCAAGAGCTGCTTTAGCTTCTCCAACTCCTGCGCCCAGCGTGGATCAGGTTGAATAGACTCAGGATCTTCGGTCACTACAGCCTTGCGACCAGCTACAGCTTTGCCGCTATTGCCGGTGCTGCCACCCTTAGCACGGCGATTGATGGTGGGAGCAGGAGCAGAGCTACTAGGCTCCATTTCGTCTTCCTTACCCTTTGTCCGAGGTTGTGCCCGCTCAATTTTCAGCTCGGTTTCTTTAAACATGGAGCCGTTGAACTTCTCGATCAACTGATCGGCTTCCTCTTCAGTCTTCACCGTGACAAAGCCAAATCCGCGACATTTTCCTGTTTTGCGATCGGTTATTACTTTTGTAGATGCCGAGTCGCCAAACTCGCTAAACACAGCTTCCAACTCTTGCCGCTCGAATTCCTTAGGCAAGTTGCCCACATAAAGACGAATAGACATGAAAAAAATCCCTCCAGAGGCTTCAGTAACAAACGATTTGAAACGTGTCTATATGACGCTGCTTTTTGATAAATCTAAATATAGAGCTGGGTGTATGAAAGAATTTGCCAACTAACGCGTAACCCTTCGACCCATTCTGAGAATACAGCTTGATGAGTACCTTCATCGATGCTAAACGACACCTGCTTTTCAAAGATCTACACTTAGGAGGGAAAAAACTGCCCAAATAACTTGTGAACCGCGCTTTTTCAATCTCAAAATGTGAGAACTATAGGTTTGGCTGGAGTTTGACCGCATCAATATGTCTACGCCACCCACTAAGGTATCACGGTGTTGAGCCATGAGCCAATTCAAAACAAAGATTTCATTGTGGACATAAGCGATCGCCACTGCCCTTCACAAAACCAGCCTTTCCGTCGCTTCGACCCCAAACCAGAAACTTTTGTTGCCAGTTTGTTGCCAGCAAACTGTCCGCTCAGACTCCTTCATTGAAAAACAGACGCTATAAGGATATGTCCGAAAGACCTGTCGATAGCGCAACCTAGCTTCGATAGCCCTTGCAACAAAAACCAGCCTCTAAATCGGGCTGGCTGAACTCGCTGTGTTGGGAGGAGATAACCCGATACCACTGAAACATTCGGATGACGGCAAATCAAAAGAAATTTCTAAGCTTTACCTTGACTGAATGAACTTGGCTTCGTATTAAGAAATATAACATTACTTCTGGATATGCCGCAATATTTCTTCACAAGCCCTCTACGGGGGCAGCTCTTTTATGTTTCAGAGGAAGACTCATAGGACTTACGCATTTTTATTGTGTGTAGTGGGCGCAGCCCACTACACACAATAAAAATGCACTACAGCTAGAGGGCTTGCGTAAGTCCTAACTCAATTATTTTTGATTATTCGCTCCATTTCCCGTTTATCTTGCTTACGCTTCAGGTCCTCCCGCTTGTCGTGTAGCTTTTTGCCTCGTACCAGAGCTAGTGTTAGCTTGACCCAGCCGCGTTTCAGGTACATTTTCAGCGGCACAAGCGTTAAGCCCTGCTGCTCTACTTGACCAATCAATTTGCGGATTTCCTGTTGGTGCAGTAGCAGCTTACGAGTGCGGCGCGGGTCGTGGTTATAAGCCTGAATAGTGCTTTGGTGAGGTGAAATATGGATATTATGCAGCCATGCCTCGCCGTTGCGGATTAGCGCAAAGCCATCCCGCAGATTGGCTTTGCCTTGCCGGATAGATTTTACCTCTGTGCCCCTTAACTCAACCCCCACTTCGTAGGTTTCTAAGATTTCATATTGAAATCGGGCTTGGCGGTTATCGGCAACTATTTTGTAACCGTCGTCATTTTCGCTCATGAGAAATTGCAGATGAATTAAGATAAATCAATTGAAGGCTGGGGCTGCGGGGCATTGGGCGATCGCCGACTAGACCCTGACGCTCGATCCTGTCGCTACTCAACGACGATGCGCCATTCATGAAGCTGGTAGTCTACACAACCATTTTGAATCAGCGGATCACGAGCAACGATCGCCCTAGCCTCTTCCAGATTTGCAGCCTTGAAGAGGAGCATTCCGCCGCCAAATTCTGCCCAGTAGCCTGATTTTGCCTCATGCCCTTGGGCAATCAAGTCTCTCACATAGTCTCTGTGAGCTGGAACAAATTGGTCAAAGGTCGTCCTATCTACGATACCTTTCTCAATCTTGACAAACCAATGCACAGACTGACCTCCTTTGATGGGAAATTCTAGGATATCCGACAGGACTGCAATTCTTAGTGGCTGTGCTATTATCCTTACGCATTAAATTCACCAGTATTAAATTCACCAGTGGCATCTCAAGCGGTGGCACCATGAGCAAGCCGGGAATGAGCGAGGTTAAAGTATGGGTTTGAGAAGGCTGGGCCTGTTAACTGTGCTGAGCTACAGCATGATAGAAATCGGTAGATTGGGGATTGGTTTATTGGGAGGGGCGATCGCTTCTCCGATCTATCAATCCAATGTAGATAGGCAGTCCAGTGCAGATGGACAGTTTGATGCAGATAGACAAGTTGCCCAAAACTCTGATATAGGCTGCCGTCAAACCAATGCCATAACCGGAGTTTACGAACAGCCAAATCTAGACAGCGCTTCGCGGGGCATCTTGCCCTTGGCACAGACCGTGCGGATAGAAGTCTTGGGAACCGGAACAGGCTGGGCACGCATTAACCAACCTGTAGTGGGGTGGATACAGGCTAGATATCTGACGCCCGATGCATCCTGTGGCGATCTGGGGGTGGCTACTCCTCAAAATCCCGTACTTTCCAACACGGCAACCTCTGGATCGGCTCAAGCCCCCAATCGCTCCTTTGGTCAACCGGGTTCCTCTAGTCAGCCGCGCCAGCGCCAGCCGCGCCAACAGGAAGCTAGTTCCTTCCCCAGCCCAGATCTGTCCAGTCTTCGTTCTAACCGTGCTGGTAACGGCAGATCTACACCCGAAATTCGATCGCCTAATGCTGCTCAAGCCCCTGATACTCAAGTGACGACTTTAACCTGCGACGTGTTGCCTACTGAAGAGCTGATGGTAAGGCGTGAGCCAATTGTGGCGGCTGATACCTTTATTACAACCATCCCTATCGGAACCTACCAATTCCAATTTACGCGCACCACCCGCACCGTCGAAACTCCTCAAGGAATTCAGCGCTGGGTCTACATTACGGCTCCGGTAGAAGGCTGGATTTCGTTAGGCTATGTGGGTAAAGACTTTAATTTAGGAGGACGAGAGTGTGGTTAATGCTAATCGTGAGGGCATGAAGAGCGAAAGTGGGGAGGTTCTAGCACCGCCGATCGCTGCTCAGCATCCTTATGTGCATTCGTTGCATGGTGACGAGCGAGTTGATCCCTATTTTTGGATGCGCGATCGCGAAAATCCAGAGGTGATTGCCTACCTAGAAGCCGAAAATGCCTACACCGAAGCCATGATGGAGCAGACGCGATCGCTACAGCAGTCGCTCTATGACGAAATCTTGGGCAGAATTCAGGAAACTGATTTGTCGGTGCCCTATCGTAAGGGAAATTATTACTACTACAGCCGCACTGAAGAAGGCAAAAATTACTCGATTTTTTGCCGTAAGCTGGGCAGTCTGGAAGCACCTGAAGAAATAGTGCTGGATCAAAATCAGCTTGCAGAAGGGAAAGAATATTTTTCTCTAGGGGTCTTGCGGGTTAGCCCCGACCATCAGTTGCTGGCATATTCAGTCGATGCAACAGGTGCAGAGGTTTACACCCTGCAATTTCTCGATCTCAATACGCGCCAGCTCTATCCTGAGAGCATTCTCGATACAGGCTCTTCGTTTGCTTGGGGCAACGATAGTCAGACGGTGTTTTATACCACCATGGATGAAGCCCATCGACCCTTCAAGCTGTTTCGGCATACCCTGGGAGGGGCGATCGACTCAGATGTGCTGATTCATCACGAGACGGATGACTCGTTCTATCTGGGTGTGGGTAAAACCCGCAGCGAAGCCTATGTGCTGATGAGTATGGGCAGCAAAATCACTTCAGAAATTCACTACCTAGACGGCAATAATCCAACGGGCGAGTTTCAGGTGATTCGTCCGCGCACCACGGGCATTGAATATGACGTAGAGCATCACACAGACGCTTTTTATATCACCACCAACGAAGCTGCCATCAACTTTAAGCTGATGAAGGCTCCCGTGGGTGCAGTGAGTGACTGGCAGGAGGTGCTGCCCCATCGAGAAGATGTGCTGCTAGAAGGGGTAAGCGCTTTTGTCGATCATCTAATTATTTACGAGCGTCAGGGTGGCTTGCCCAAGATTCGGATTCGTCAGCTCTCGACAGCAGAAGAACACTATATTTCCTTCCCTGAACCCACCTATGAGGTTGGGGAATCCACGAACCCAGACTTCAACACCGATACACTGCGCTACGGCTACACGTCTCTGGTCACACCCAGCTCTGCGTTTGACTACAACTTGAACACGCGAGAGCAAACCCTGCTGAAGCAAACGGCTGTCTTAGGCGGCTATGACCCCGCACAGTATGTCAGCGAACGGCTAGAGGCGATCGCCCCTGACGGCACTTCCGTACCTCTCTCGCTGGTTTATAAGAAAGGGGTAGTTCTCAATGGCGCTAATCCGGTTTATCTAACGGGCTATGGCTCCTACGGCTATAGCTATCCTGACTCATTTTCATCGACGCGGCTGAGCTTGCTGAATCGCGGCGTGGTGATCGCGATCGCCCATATTCGCGGCGGCTCCGAGATGGGGCGCAAATGGTATGAAGACGGCAAGTTTCTGCATAAAAAGAATACCTTTACCGACTTCATTGCTTGTGCAGAATACTTAATTCAGGAAAACTGGACATCGCCTCGGCATCTGGCAATTTCGGGCGGGAGTGCCGGAGGACTGCTGATGGGGGCAGTGCTGAATATGCGGCCTGACTTGTTTGAAATGGCGATCGCAGATGTGCCCTTTGTCGATGTTGTCACCACGATTCTCGATACCTCGCTGCCGCTGTCGGCGATGGAGTGGGAGGAGTGGGGCAACCCTAACGACAAAGCCTACTACGACTACATGAAGTCTTACTCGCCCTACGACAATGTAGAGGCTAAAGACTACCCGGCGCTGCTGATCACGGCAGGTTTGAATGATCCTCGCGTTTCGTACTGGGAACCCGCCAAATGGACTGCCAAACTGCGTGACTTGAAAACAGATAGCAATATTCTCTTGCTCAAAACCAATATGGGAGCCGGACATGGCGGTGCCTCTGGGCGCTACGAGCAGATTAAAGAGATCGCCTTCGAGTTCGCCTTCCTGCTCGATCGGTGGGGCTTAGGTGAGAAATAGTCTGTATTTTTCGCAAGAGAGCCGTTTTGGAGTAGTTTACTGCCCCAAAATAGCTCTTGGATGAGGAGCTACATCAGGGTCGCTAGATTAGGTGAAGATATGATAGAATGCTTGACTGCATTGTTATTTTTATAGGGACAAGCTACTGTTATGGCTCTGTTGCAACAGCGTAAGCAGGAAATCATCACGGATTATCAGGTTCACGAAACTGATACCGGATCATCAGATGTTCAGGTTGCCATGCTAACCGAACGTATTAATAAACTCAGCTCCCACCTGAAGGGAAACAAGAAGGATCACGCTTCTCGCCGGGGACTGCTAAAAATGATTGGTCAGCGCAAGCGATTGCTGGCTTACATCATGCGTCAAGACAAGGATCGCTACAGAGCGCTGATTACTCGTCTAGGTATTCGCGGTTAAATTTTTGTCGCTGGTTTCTAGTTCAGGTCATATTGCCAGGTAGTTGTATGTCCTCTCGCCCAGAATTAGACGCTTCAAAGGGCAACGGTGAAAAAGGTGAACCGGATGCTAATGCGGCTCAGCGCCAGCTGCTGCCGTTTGAACCTAAGAGTCGCAAGCCTGTAGACAATTCAAAGATCACCCCTCAGGCGAAGGCGGGCAAAGCTAAAGGCGGTAAACCCGCCGCTAAGCCTGCTGCCGTTGGTAAGCCTATTTCCGGGAGATCTGGTGAAACTAGCCGGAGCGCGATCGCCTCAGGCATTCCCGATGAGGTAAGTCGCCGCATGGTGTGGCGGATGGCGCTTCTCTGCGGCATTCCATCTGCACTGGGGATGCTGACCTTTGTGGGCAGCTATCTTTTGGTCATTAACGATGTCGATTTGCCAACTTATGCGGTCTTGCTAGTTAGCCTCGGCTGGTTTGGCTTAGGCGTGCTGGGGCTAAGCTATGGCGTACTTTCGGCTTCGTGGGACGAAGAGGTTGTGGGTAGCCTGGTGGGTTGGGACGAGTTTACAACCAACTGGGGTCGAATGCGGGCAAACTGGCGAAACAATGCTGAACTGGCTAAGGCGGCAAAAGCGGAGGCAGACATTGAAGCCCGGAGAGCTGCGAAAAAAGCTAAGTTGGGCAAATAATTTTCTGCATTGGGTCTGCCCCGACTTTAGGCAATCTGAATCAGGCTGGGGTACTCTGCCAAAAGCTCGTCGTGGGTTAGGCTATCGGCTGAGTCTTGAGGACTCCAGAGCAGTTCAAAGACGGATAGATATTCTGGCGGCAGAGCAGAAATTTGGCGAAGTGAGTTTTGCAGCTCCTCGATCGTATGCATAGGGCGCACTAGAGGATTGTCGTTTTCGGTGCCAATGAGTAAGGTGACTACGATGTAAGCCGCAGGTTCATCTCCCGCGCGTAGCGTTTGTCTGCGGGTTTGTCCGCCAACTTTGGCTAAGGTTTCAGCGCTGAATTTGCTACGCTCCTCGATCGAAACCTGCTCAAATTGAGATTCGGCTTCCTCACGGCTTTTGAAGGTTTGAGATTTCGCGAAAACATGTGTCCAGTTTTCGGGCGATCGCAGTAATGCCAGCACAGATTCTCGCAGGAGTTCAGTTCTTCCTTCGGGCGTGTCAGTCTCCAAATTGAGGGTTAGCTCGGTTAGGTCAGCCTGAAGTTGTCGGGCTTGTGCCAAGAGTGCGACCTGAAGTTGGGTAACAGTGACGGTATCGTTTTGCAGGTCTCTATTTGTCCCTGGGACGGCTTCAGGTTGACCTGCTTGATTTGCAGGACGTCGCACCAGGAAGTACCACAGGATGACTCCAAAAGTGGCTAGACCTCCCGCTAACAGTATAAAGGTCAGGAAATTTAGAGGGCTGCTGTAGCCATATCCCCCCACAGGATAGGAACGGTAGGGATAAGGATCAACATAGACCCGCGGATTGTCGGATCGGTAGGGCGTAGTGGAGCGACTGGGGGCTGGAGGAGACGATCGCCGAAATGATCCGCCTCGGCTCCGCCCCCCTGAGCTTTTTGCCTCAACGCGATCGCCCTTCAGATGAACCGAGAATTCAGCCTGCTCGCTAATGCTCAGGTTACTAACGCTCAGGCTACTAACGCTCAGGCTATTGACTAATGTGAACGCAAGCAATGGAGTAAGCAGGTGCAATCTAGAACGGTGCGACATGGAAGGCAACCTCGGTGAGCGATCGGGAAGGGTATTCTCGATTCAGTTTGCCCATTTGCCGCTGTAGAATCTCAGAGCGATCGCCTTTTCCTAGCCGCTAGACTTGTGCTACTGATACAGCGCTGACCCCGGCATTGCGATCGAACAAAACTTTAGGTCGCAGCAAAATTCTAAACAGCAGCCAGAGAGACTGCAACTCGCCCGGAGTATAGCGATTTTTCCACTGTCCAGGGCGACAAAACAGCATTTCTACTAGCTGACGCTGCTGCGATAGCCCTACCGACTCAAACACCAGCCGTACGGTCGGAAATTCTCCGTCAAATCCAGTTTGGGTTGCTTCAGCAGAGAGCAGCAGCCCATTTTCCAGAATTTCTAGAGTCACAGGCATAGTCTCCTGGAAAGCTGGCGTAGAAATTGGGGCACGGCTTTCTGGATTCACATGGCTTTCTGGATTCACATGGCTTTCTGAGTCCAGAAGCGGAACGAGAGCCGGAAAACCTGCCTGAGTTAGCGCTACTTCCGCCCCAATTTCGGAAATCATCGTCGTCACACCACAAAAAGTCAGCTCTCTGCCGTCTTGTGCCACCCTCAACCTCACAGTACGCCGCAAATCAAACCACTCATAGGGGCTAGGGCGGGGCACATCCAATAGAATCAGTAGAGCAATGCCGATCATAATCAGGTTATAGCTGCTCCAGATCCAGCCCAAGCCAACGCCTTTCACCTGCTGAGCCACTTCTGGCGGCACGGTGCTGACCCAGACTCCCTTAATCATGCAGATGCCAAAATTGACCCACAGGCTAATTGCCGTGGCAACGAACAGCAGCAGCAAGGGCCATGCTAGGTTCCAATTAAAAGAGAAGCGATCGCTCTGGGTGCCTTTGGGCGTGACCTTGAAGCCTCGTGCAAATGGATTCAGCATCGCCTGAACCACCGTTACCGCCAGCGGAAAGCACAGCACTAGCGAGTAAATATCTGAAAGCAGGGCAGAACGCGATCGATAGTTGAGCCAGGAAAAGACCGACACCTGCACTAAATAATAGGGCAGAAAGAAATACAGCAGCTCGGCGGCGGTTGCCCGGAGCGGAATCACGCCCAAGAACGAGTATGCCAGCGGCATAAACACAAAGCCAACCCGCGAAATGCTGGTAAACCAGTGCAGCAGACCCTCTAAGTGGGCAAGCCGCTGAAGCGGATTTAGCCCCTGAATTGTCAGTGGATTAGCTTTGATGAAGAAGGCTTGCAGGGTGCCGCGTGCCCAGCGCAATCGCTGGAGGGCGTGAGCTGAGATATTTTCGGCAGCTAGTCCAGCACTCAGCTTTTCATCTAGGTAGATCAGCCGATAGCCTTGGGCAGACAGCCGAATGCCTGTGAAATAGTCTTCGCTGAGGGAATCGGTGACAAATCCACCTGCTGCCTCTAGAGCCGATCGCCGCACCACAAAAGAAGTGCCTGAACAGATAACGCTACCTGCCCCATCGCGAATCGGCTGGATTTGCCGATAAAACACCTCTTCTTCAGGAGTGAGAACATTCTCTAAGCCCAAGTTACGGGCGATCGGGTCTGAGTTGTAAAAGCTCTGGGGAGTCTGCACCAAAGCCACCTGAAGATCCTGGAAAAAGCCGACCGTACGCGTCAAAAAATTAGTGGTAGGCACAAAGTCTGCATCGAACACCACCAGCAGATCTCCCTGAGTTTGGGCGATCGCATGATTCAAATTCCCGGCTTTGGCGTATTGGTTATCCGGACGAGTCATGTAGACGCAGCCCATGTCTCGTGCCAGTGTCTCCACTTCTGGGCGGCGAGTGTCATCCAGCAGATACACCGTTTTTGCCGGATACTCGATCGCCTGACAGCCAATTACCGTCCGACGTAGGATAAAGACTGGCTCGTTGTAGGTCGGCACAAAGATATCTACGGTGGGCGTAAACCGACCTTCGGCAACATCCATTGCCAGCCAGTCGGCTTCCCGGCGGCGATCGCGCACCCGCAACATCAGAAAAAGCTGGATTGTGCTGCTAGTCAGCATTAGCAGCTCTAGAACAAATAGCCCCATGCTGAACACACCGTTCATGGGTGTACTGACATTGAGCGTAGAGAGCGATCGCCACAGCAGATAGCGAATGGTGAGCGCCAGCAAAATCCCCACCACCACAAATCGAGACCAGGGTCGCGGCTGAGGCGACAGACGCATTACCAATAGAACAATCAAAAATAGCGCCACTGTGGGAAACACCAGATATCCCCCGGCAACGATGGGCACCTCTAGCCACAAAGGAGGACGCTCTTGAATCTGATTAATCTGGAAAAAGATTTTGCTGATGGTTCCTTGTCCGGCAAACCAGGCTGAGACGATCGCCCCAGACAGCAGCACTACGGCTACCATCACCAATGTGCCAATCTGGGGACGAGAGAACTGATTGTTCCCAGGTTTTTTCCGTGCGCCTTGACCGTCCAACGGCGAAATAGTCGTCATGGAAATACCTCAACAAGATGGCAGAGATGAGCAACAGGGAGGAATGACTGCGATCGGCGGTGATCAGGCTTCTAGTTTTTCAGGACACCGTTTTTCAGGACACCTAAGATCCAAAACCATAACTGTAACCCCTTAAACCTATTCCCTACGCAACTTGCATGGGAATCTTCAAACTGTTTGGGAGCCTAAAAGCTTCGTAACTTAGAGCAAACACACCCCTGCAAGACGAAATTCCGATCGCTAAGTTCCCCAAGACTGACTCAATTTCAAAAAAATTAACGCTGACTTTATGATCTGTTGCAAACCCCCTGTCTCTTGGCGCAGCGGGTATGCTGAGAGAAGCAATGCCACATTTCAATTTTTGAATGCTTGATATTTCTGCTCTATCGGAGTTCTCTCGATCGCACTGCATCGCCATTTGCGCTGTTTTGGTGCCCATCAACCTGCTGACAACGCTGCAAACGATGCTGTGGGTTTGGTTTCGTCGTCCCACGACTCAGATTCAGGGAATGGCGGCGATCGCCAGCTTTTTTGCGCTGATTTTAATCCTGCATGTCATCACCTGGCTAGCGATCGGCGTGGTTATGGCTCCCACCTATATCTTGAGTTTCTTGGGTGGGCTTTGTATCGCCATTAATTTGAGCTGTGTGGTGATTAGCGCTAGAAGAGATCAGCAGGCTAGAAGACATCACCAGACCATGCGAGTCAGCGGGTAGAATTGGCATGGAATTGGCAAATTGGCTTGGCACAGATCAATTCGATTGGGTTGCGGGTGGGTTGGCAGTCTCCCTCTTGGTTGCCAGCTTTGGGCTAATTTTTGTGATGATCACGGCTCGAAAAACTCGTCAGTAGCGCGATCGCGATCTGTGCCTTCAGGACTACAGCAATTTTCAATTGCATAACCCCTACTTACACCAAGCGCAAAGCGCCGTAAGTCATGATCGCAGATGTATCTGAAACTCTTGCTCTAGGCTAGGGGTCTCAATCTTTTCGGCAGATAGCATCTGCAACCCATCCATTTTTTTCTGAAGTGCCAGCATCCGTTCCTGCAATCTGGCTTGAATGGCTTCTGACCCAGCCGCGACGCAATCTCGACAGGCTTCGCCCCAGACAACGCCGCGCTTGTCGTAGATAACAGCTAGTAGAAGCTGATTATGGCTGTTCTTTATCGGATAGGATCGGCGATCGCAAATAGCGCAAAAGACCGGAGCCTCGCCGACATAAATGCTGTGTTCCCAGACAATTTTCATAGAATTCTTTTCAGAGACCCTACGCTTAACCTTTGCCGTACTCTAGCCTGACTTTTTGCTAAGTTAAGGTTTTTCTAGAACAATTTTTAGAAAAGTTGATTTTAACCTTCCATGCTCTTGATCACCTATGCAGACTTTGCCTCGAAGCGCTATACTCTCCAGGGTGAAAGCGCTGATACACTTGTTTGAATAAAATAATTGTTTGAATAAAATAATTGTTTGAATAAAATAATTGTTTGAATAAAATAATTGTTTGAATAAAATAAAAAACCCTTCAACTGGGTCGAAGGGCAGAATAGTTAAACGCTACTTGCTTTTAAGTGTGCGAAAAACGATCGCCTATTTCCCTGGAAATGTGCCGATTTTTGCAGTGTCCCCATTATTTTTGAGCCTGTTCAATTTAAAACCTGTTCGATTCGAGATATTTTCATGGTTAAACTTCCTAATTTTACCCAGGACACCCTTTGGGAAATTCTCAAAGACGAGATGGATGATGCTGCCGTCAATCAGCTTGTATGGCAGTGCTTGGGCTACCGCTACGACGAGCATACCCGTCAGTGGAGCAGTGACAGCGTTGCACCTGAGTGGCGATCAGAGTATCCAGAACCGCCTGACTTTATTGACAGTCGTCCGGCTGTGGTCAAGCTCACGCGCTCTATCCCTCCAGAGAACAAACAGCTCTTGAAGGAGAAGCTGGGCTTTGAAGGATATAAGATCCATGAACTCACGCCTCGCAAAACCCGCCGCGCCACAATGGTCAACTGGTTGCTAAGCTACTGCCAAACTTTGCCGTCCCGCTGATAATGTTCAAGAGAGGATAATGTTCAAGAAGCATCAGCTGATTTTCAAAGAATTAGCAGGTTTTGCCCTATAGATAGTAGGCTTAAACGTATGCTTTTTGAAGTTGCTTAGGTTTAGGGTTGCTCAGATTAAATTAAGGGTCTTGGGGAGTGGAAGTTAGAGCCAGCCATTTAGAGGGCGTTGTTTTGCAGATTGGAGAAGCCGTGTTGGCAACAGCGGAGACTGTGGATCAACTCGCTGGAGAGGTTAGCGCACTATCTTCTCAGATTCAGCAGCAAGGCTACCAAATTTTTGCCCTTAGCAATGCAGTGCAAACTCTGGCAGAAAATCAAGACACCACTCTAGAACGTTTGAGGCAGCTTACAGAAACTCTGCAAAGTTTAGTGGTGGCGATCGAAACCACGGACGGATAAAAGGGCGAATCAGACAGAAGCGTCGGCGAAAACCAAGGATTAGCGATTTGATGGCAGTGGTTGAAGAACTTAGGCAAAATTGGCGATCGCAGCTTCAAATCGGCTGCCCAAATTTGTCGTCTGCTGAACAGGAGAGCATTGTAAATTGGCTGCTGGGCGAAAATCCTGAGCGGCTAGAGGATCTGCCATTAGCACAGATAGGGGTGGCTAGGCAGGCAATGGATTACCGCTATCGAATTTTGCAGCAGCGATATCTGGGCGTACCGCCTGAGCGCGCCTATCGCCAGTTACTTCAGCGTCTTAGCAGCCTATTCCTGATTCGCAGCAAGATTAAAACCTGGGTGGCGCTGTCCCGCGATCGTCGTCGTACGGTTGTGGATGTTTTGCAGGAGGTGATTCAGGAACTCATGCAGAGCGACAATTACATGCGTCAACAGATTGCCTGGATTGGGCAATGTGCCGCCGATCCGCGACTGCGAAACGCCCTGATGCTGGCCAGCATTGAGGAGTATTGTCTGCGCCCGATCCGTAATCAGCCGCTGCTGGTCTATCGCTTTGTCAACTATTTACGGCGCTCTCAGCGAGGCGGCATGACTCAGGTGCCCACGGGTGATTTGATTCGCTTAGTTTCTGAGGAAATTATGCCCGATGCTGCCGACAATCCCGTGAGCTTGTTGGATGGTCAGGCGATCGCCCAGTATCAAGACACTCAGGCAACTGAAGAGCAGCAGATGCTCCGCGACAAGGTAATCCAGGAATTTGCAGTATATCTGCGAGAGCAAGTTGAGCCTGTGGCTGCGGACTGGCTGAGGCTGCATCTGCAAGGGCAATCTCAGGAGGCAATTGCTCAGGCGCTCAATTTGCCGATTAAGCAGGTCTATCGGCTACGCGAAAAAATTAACTATCATGCGATTCGAGTCTTCGGGTTCAAGCATCAGCCGGACTTGGTGGGAGCATGGCTGGGCACATCGCTGACGGAGCACAGCATGGGATTAACACCTGAGCAGTGGCAAAAGTTTTGTGGTAGCCTCACGCCGTTTCAGCAGCAGATTATTGATCGCCTCAAAGCAGGGCAGCGATTGGAGGCGATCGCTAAGGATCTGAATCTAAAGCTCAATCAGGTGACGGGAGAATGGGGTAAGCTCTATCTGGCTGCACAGGAGCTACGAGGCAGTTTCTAGGGACAGCGGCGTTGCTGAATGCAAGTATAAATGCCTTCACCTCCCCTAATTCTGGGGAACTTTGAAGGGTTTGGAAGTCCTGCCACAAAATGGGGGGGTAGCGCCTGCGGCAAACCTATTCCTTCGCGCCGAATTTTCAGAAAATTTGACGCGATTTAGTCCGAAGTCCAGTTGGTATAGCGCTACGCGCTTAGATCCAATGAGTTATTTTTGAGAGCCGCGCTCCGCGCGGCTCTCAAAAATAACTCGTCCTAACTCAATGACGTAATGCCATTTAGCTTTCGCCAGGTTGCTTTATTTGAGCGCTTTTTTAAGCATAATTTATATTGATTTGTGATTAATTTATACAAAGGTTTGTTCATTGAGAGGATAATGTTGGGAACTCTGACCTTAACATCAGCTCAAACTGCCTTTATTTCACCGGGATAATTTTAGCTATCTATGGCGTCTCCCTTGGACGACCGCTCCTATTTTCGTCTCTCTGACCCCGTGCAGCGGCGCATTCTGTCCCAATTTCAGGGAGATTGGGTCGATCGCCTCAATGGCGAACAAATGTTTATGCTAATTGATGGCATACTGCCTTTTGAAGCCTGCCTGTACTACCAGGTGCTGCCTCTATTTCTGGAGGGTAACCGCCTAAATTTAGGCATGGTTAGCCCTGAAGATATCCCGGCTTGCGAGTACGTCCGCCGCATTATTTCCTATCTCAATTACTCGCTGGTGCCACGCCAGATCTCATCAGAAGCTGTGCAGGTCGTGCTGACGGCCTACTTAAATCATATTGGCGAGAGGCAATCGCTTGAGAGCAAGCGCCAGATTTTTAGCTACGGTCATCATCGCTATTCTGACGGAGCGGCTAGTCACGAAACCACTCAGAACGATCGCCAGACTCTGATTGTAGACAGCCCAGAAGATCTAAATCTACCTCCGACTGCGACAAACCCGGTGCCACCGAGCGCGCCGCCTCAAGTACCGCCTCAGCTACCTGACCTTGAAATCACTCTATCAGACGCATCTTTACCAGATGCGTCTTTACCAGATGCGTCTTTACCAGATGCGTCTCCGCCAGAAACGACCTTACCCGCAACGTTAGAGCCGATTCAGGAAAAGCCGATCGCAACAGTAGAAGCCGCTTCATTGATAAAAGCGCTGCCGCCGCTGGAAATTCAGGCTGATTACCTATCTGCTCCGGTCGAGACATTGGCAAACTTGTCACCTAGGGCAATGCTGCGAGAGCTGCTAGGTCGAGTGTTAGTGGGCGGTATTGGACGACTTTATTTTGAATCTCATATGTACTATGGGCGGGTCATGTGGAGTCAAAATGGAGTGCTGCAATCTGTTTTAGAAAAACTGCCGCTGATGGTCTTTCGAGGCTTAATAGACGAACTTAAGCAAATGGCAGGGCTGTCTTCACAGACTATAGAGCAGGCTAAACAGGTAGAAATTGAATATTTGTACGATCGCAACCGAGTCTTGTTACGGTTTAGGTTTATGAGCGGTGCCCATGGCGAGGAAGCCACCCTACAGGTTTTGCGCGGTGCGGCGTTGAAGTTTTATCAGCAGCAGCAGGTCACGAAGCTAGAGCGCGATGCAATGGGCATTGCTAGGCAGCTTCAAAACAAGTTGAAGGAAATCCGCGATCGCGCTCACTCGGAGCCTGGAATAACCGGAGCCAGATTTGAGGTTTTACCTGCGCTAAGTCAAATTTTGAGAACTTTAGAAGATGATTTAGATGACTTAGGTGTGAATAATCTAGATACAAATAATTTAGATGTGAGTGATTCAGATATGAATCGGCAGGGTGAATAAATAGCAATATTACCACAAGCTCAATCTCAGTTTGTCGGCGGCTAAAGCAACTCATAAGCAACATAATTTAACATTACCTTATTGCAAATCTATCTCATTAACTATGCTAGGATTGCTTCCAGGTTGCTAATGAGATAAATTCTCAATTATAAGTTTGTGCCGACGATAGCCCCTGCCTTGTTGAAGTGCTTTCAGAATAGCTAAGCTCTTTAGCTGTTCTGGCATTTTGCGAGGAGAAGAGTTAAGCGCTTCCAGTTCTATAGCTGAAAGCCTGATTTTGTCGCGACTAATCCTGTTTGCCCACAGCAAACTGAGCAAAAGCTAATCTCATTAAGGAGAAATGCAAATATGCAGACCTATGACAATACCGACGTGAAATATGATTGGTGGGCAGGAAATGCCCGCTTCGCCAACCTGTCTGGATTATTTATTTCAGCCCATGTGGCTCAGGCAGCTCTAATTACGTTTTGGGCAGGGGCTTTCACCCTGTTTGAAATTTCCCGATTTAATCTTGCTCAACCCATGGGGGAACAGGGGCTAATTCTTTTGCCTCATCTGGCAACTCTTGGCTGGGGGGTAGGAGATGGCGGTCAGATTGTCGATACGTATCCCTACTTTGTCGTGGGTGCAATTCACTTGATTTCATCGGCTGTGCTGGGAGCGGGTGCGTTATTCCACGCATTCCGGGCACCCGAAAATCTCAAAACCGCAACGGGTCAAGCCAAAAAGTTTCACTTTGACTGGGATAATTCCAAGCAATTGGGGTTGATTCTGGGGCATCACCTGCTGTTTTTGGGGGCAGGTACGCTGTTGCTGGCGGCTAAAGCCATGTATTGGGGAGGGCTTTATGATTCAACAACGCAGACGGTTCGCGTTATCACATCACCCACACTGAATCCAGCCGTAAATCACGGCTATCAGACTCACTTTGCGAACATTAGCAGTCTGGAAGATCTGGTCGGCGGACATATTTTTGTTGGGGTGATGCTAATAGCTGGTGGCATCTGGCATATTTTAGTGCCTCCATTGAATTGGGCGAAAAAGGTTCTGATCTTTTCGGGTGAAGCGATCTTGTCCTATTCTCTGGGTGGAATTGCCCTAGCGGGGTTTGTAGCGGCTTACTTCTGCGCAGTGAACACGCTAGCCTATCCACCGGAATTTTATGGGGCACCTCTAGAAGTCAAGTTGGGTGTCGTGCCTTACTTTGCAGATACGGTAGGTTTACCCTCAGGTGCCCACACGTCTCGCTGCTGGCTTGCTAACGCTCATTTCTTTTTAGCGTTCTTCTTTTTGCAAGGTCATCTCTGGCACGCACTACGGGCGATCGGCTTTGATTTTAGACGAGTCGAACGTGCCCTTAACTCTGTAGAGGTTTAGTTCTTTTCCTGACGCTATGGGGAGTTCCATAGATTGTCTGGAACTCTCCTCTCTTCATTCACCATTCGATTCTATTTGTTCACAAATAGAAAACGATCGAGAAATTTATCTAGGGGGAAATATGGCAAAGATCGGTTTATTTTACGGTACTCAAACTGGAAACACTCAAACCGCCGCAGAGATAATCCAAAAAGAATTGGGCGGATCTAGCGCTGTAGATTTACATGACGTATCGACTGTCGATACGACTGATTTTGAGGGTTACGAGTTTATCATTATCGGTTGTCCTACCTGGAATATTGGCGAACTGCAAAGTGACTGGGAAGGCTTCTATGATGAGCTAGAAGCGATCGCCTTCACGGGTAAAAAAGTGGCGTATTTTGGTGTGGGCGATCAGGTGGGCTACGCTGACAACTTTCAGGACGCAATGGGAATTTTGGAAGAGAAGATTTTATCTCTGGGAGGTACAACAGTAGGCTGCTGGTCTACGGACGGCTATGACTTCAATGAGTCGAAAGCGGTTAGGGATGGGAAGTTTGTGGGACTGGCGATCGATGAAGATAACCAGTCAGAACTGACGGACAGCCGAATCAAGTCTTGGGTAACACAACTCAAGCGAGAGTTTGGTCTGTAGAAAATTGCACATGAAGTGAGCCTTAAATGTCTAAATTGCCAGAAGTTCTGCCGGATGTTGTTTGGTTGAGCGTTAGTCCAGCTTTGCGCCAGTTCGATCGCCCTTTGCTAAGCAGACTATCGCAGTCTCATAGCGTGGCGCGATGGGAGTACTCTCAGACGTTAGATGAACCCAACTCATTTGACGCTGCCTTGGTTTTACTCCATGACTATTTGAAGCATCAACCTCGCCCGATTCACCTCATTGGGCATAGCACGAGCGGGCTGCTGGGCTTGCTTTATGCCCGCCAGCATCCAGAGCGGGTCAAATCACTAACGCTGTTGTCAGTCGGGGTGTATCCGGCAGTAGACTGGCAGGCTCACTACTACGCTCAAGCGCAATTTCTGAGTTGCAGTCGTCTCGTGTTGCTCACCCAAATGGTTTACAACCTGTTGGGTCGCCAATCGCGATCGATCACTCAAGCTTGGGTCAAAGTTCTAGATCGAGACTTATTGACATCACTCTCGCCCCATACGCTTTTCCAGCGAGTGAGTATCCCGCCCGGTGACGTTCCTGTCCCTCTGATGGTTTGTGGAGGGGCAGACGACATTGTTATTGACCCTAATTTGTTTCAAGGATGGCGGGATTGGGTTAAAGAGGGCGATCGCCTTTGGCTCTGCCCTAAAGGTGAATACTTCTTCCACTGCAACCAGTCGGCGCTGACGGGCGATCAGATCTCTAAATTTTGGTCATCATTACAGACTCCAACTCATCCTGCCTCTCGTACATCGTTCTCTCCATTCTAGTCATTTGGTTATGAATGAACCCTTACATTTTTTGTGTTCAGCTTGCCTCTATATTCTGTTGATGATGTTTCTCGTGGCGGTTTGTTTCGCGGTACAGGAGGGCATCATCCGATTGCGACGGCTCCATCAAATTCCCTGTAGCCGCTGTGCTTTCTTTACGGGAGACTATCGGCTGAAATGTACAGTGCATCCCTGTAGAGCATTGTCGGAAGAAGCTATTAATTGCCTAGACTATGAGCCGATCGCTTTATCGCCAATTGCAGTATTACCACCGGGTTGTCTACGGGTAAAATGTTCGTCTAAAAAACGGAGTCAGTCTGGAATCAGTTCATCTGCAGGCACGCTCTCTTCTTGATTTTCTAGCGCATTGATTTCTAGTAGATTGGGGGGCT
This sequence comes from Drouetiella hepatica Uher 2000/2452, assembly GCA_019359505.1. Lineage (GTDB taxonomy): Bacteria > Cyanobacteriota > Cyanobacteriia > Elainellales > Elainellaceae > Drouetiella > Drouetiella hepatica. The sequence goes on from JAHHHD010000003.1 coordinate 205,486, forward strand.
GAAAGTTCGGTCGCACGATTAAGCTGACGCTAATTGCCCAAGCCAATGTCAGCATCCATCCTGCCAAAATATCGCTGGGATAGTGAACGCCCAGATAGAGTCGAGTCCAGCCGATCGCCGTCACAAATAAGCTGCCCAGACCGATCGCCAATCCGCGCCAGCGAGTTTTCCACGCTAGCACAGTCAAAGCTACTACCAGCACCATGCTTGACATGGCGTGACCGCTAGGAAAAGAAAAACCATGGATCGAAGAATGCTCCCATAGGCTAGGGCGATCGCGGTGCAAAAATGCCTTAGCGCTCGTGTTGATCATGCCACATCCTATAGTGGTGATCAAAACATAGGTGAGCGATCGCCAGCGTCGATAAAACAGTAGAGACAAAGCAATTAACCCAACAGCCGGAAATACTCCCCATGCTGTGCCAAAGTTGGTCAAGACTTTGGCGAAGGCATCTAGCTGAGGGCTAGCCATCCCATGCACCCCGTTCAGAATTGCGATGTCCCACTGAAGTCCGCCCTGGTGTCTCCAGATTACTAGCGCCAAGATGAGGAAAGCCTGTAAAGGAATCAGAACACCCAATAGCGCTACAGTGACTGACTGCCAATGGCGACTCATCCATTGCTTGAGAAACTGATTAAAAGAATGAGGGCGTGAAAAACTGCCGTTAGCCATGCCACCTCAGATTAATAAGAAATTCTTCAATGATTATTCTACTGGTATGGCAACCGCCAAGGCGGTTAGGACGGAGACATTTTGGGTGGGGCGCGAAGCGCCCCACCCAAAATGTCCCAAGCAAACTGGCGATAGCTGTATAGCGCTACTTGCTTAGATCCAATGAGTTATTTTTTGAGGGTCGCGCAGCTCTCAAAAAATAACTCAATGACGTAATGCCATATTTGCTCTGAGAGGATGCCTTGGGTCTTTTAGGTAACTAGCCTGGTCAGAACAGCTATCTATTCTGACTAATCTATTCTGGCTAGCAGGGTAAAAGGCTGTGATTTGAGTCTGTGGTTGCGGTGTTTAGCGGTACCGTTTTACGGCTTTAGGTAGAGGATACAGCCTTTATTTCTCTGCTACTTTGCGTATGGAAATGCCTGTGATTGTAGAAAAACATCTATGGGCAATTTTCAACGGCGTTGCTATGACACTTGCTTGAGTAAACTGAACATGAAAGGGTTGAACAAACCTATTAATTCCTGAGCCGCTGTTAATTCCCGAACTGCTTTTAACCCCTAAGCTACAACAGTCTAAAACTCCATGCAACACGATCGTCTTTCAAGTGGAATCCTAGGACTAGATGAAGTGCTAGAGGGTGGGCTAATTCCTCAACAAGCTTACTTGGTGAGAGGAGGGCCTGGAGTCGGCAAAACTACGCTGGGTCTAGCGTTTTTGATAGCTGGTGCAGCGCTGGATGAGCCAACACTTTTTATCTCTCTAGGAGAATCTGAAGCCCAGCTGCGGTCAAATGCCAGTCGCTTAGGATTTGATACTAAAGGCGTTTCCTTTCTCGACCTTAGCCCTAGCTCTAGCTTTTTTACAGAAGTGGAAACTTACGATATCTTCTCTCCATCTGAAGTTGAGAGAGCGCCGACCACAGAGCGAATTGTGGAATGTGTGCAGCAGATCCAGCCGCGTCGGGTCTTCATTGATGCCATGACACAGTTTCGCTATCTATCGAGTGATGTATTCCAGTTTCGTAAGCAGGTTCTGTCTTTTTTACGGTTTTTGCTAGAGCAGGGAGCTACAGTTCTGTTTGCTTCTGAAAGCAATGTCGCTAATCCAGATGACGATCTGCAGTTTATGAGCGACGGCGTGATTGAGCTTTGCCAAGATGAAGGCGATCGCAGCGTTAGCATCACCAAATTTCGCGGTTCGTCCTTTCGAGCAGGTTCACACACCCTACGGCTGCTAAAGACAGGTATGGAAGTGTTTCCTCGACTGCGCCCTGAGCAATATGAACAGAATTTTGCAATGGAGGTTATTTCGTCTGGTATCCCAGAGCTAGATCGGTTGCTGCATGGCGGCATTGAGCGCGGAACCATCACGGTTCTGACTGGCCCTACGGGAGTCGGCAAAACCTCTCTAGGTCTGCAATTTATGAAAGCTGCCGCAGAGCGTGGAGAGCGATCGGTACTCTACACGTTTGAGGAGCAGGTGGGCACTCTACTGCACAGAGCCGAGGCAATTAGCACTCCCGTACGGCAGATGATTGAATCGGGCACCCTATCAATTGTGCCAATCGAGCCAATGGATCTTAGCCCGGATGAGTTTGCTAGCAGAGTGCGAGAGGAAGTAGACCAGCATCATGTTCGAGTCGTGATGATTGACAGCACTGCGGGTTATCAGCTATCAGTGCGAGGGACAGCGCTCATCACCCATCTGCATTCTCTCTGTAAGTATCTTCAGAATGTTGGCGTAACGGTCATCTTGGTGAATGAGACTGAAAGCATTACGGGAGACTTTCGCGTTACCGAAATTGGCATTAGCTATCTCGCCGACAACATTTTGTTTCTGCGCTATCTGGAGATGCAGGGTGAAATGCGTAAGGCGATCGGGGTGCTTAAGAAAAGGCTCTCTGATTTTGAACGGACGCTGAGAGAGCTAGACATTACCTCAGAGGGGATAAAAATAGGTCAACCCCTAGCGCATCTACGCGGACTGCTGAGTGGAATCCCAGAATGGGCAGACAAACGTCACCTCTTGTAATGCCTGATGTGTAAGGTCTGAAGCCCTGATGCCCAAAGCTCCTCCAAAAATCCTGATCCTCGATCGCAACCGTCACAACCTAACTTTGATGACGCAGTTTTTAGAGAAGCAGGGTTATCAGACTTTGCCCGTAATCTCTCTAGAGGAGGTTGCCCGCACCCTAATCCCCTCGAATACAATTAACCTGGCACTTATAGACATTACTGGGTTTGATTCCAGCGTTTGGACGGTATGCCAGCAGCTTCGTGAGCAGGGAATTCCTTTTTTAGTGGTTTCACCACGCCACCATTCTGCCATTCAGCAAGCAAGCATTGCCTCTGGAGCAATGGGGTTGCTAGGAAAGCCTCTAGCCATGCGGGAATTTGCACAGCTCATTCGGGATTTGCTGAAAGGATCAGAATGAATCGGATTTTACTGCTTCTGGAACACCGCGAGAACCGCCGTCTTTTATCGGAATGGCTTCAGCCTCGCTATCAGGTGATTGAGTTAGAACCAGACGCAGATGGCATTGATGAGTCGCTGTTGTCGCAGTCTTTCGACCTATGCATTATTGGGCCTAGAACTTTAGATCAGCTCTGGCAGGCAGTACAAGTCCGACGCTCTGCCGAGCAGCCTGTTTTGCTGCCGTTTCTGCTGAGTACCAGTCGGCAAGGCGTAAAGTATGGAACGCGGTATTTGTGGAAAAGCATTGATGAACTGATTACTCAGCCGATTGAAAAGCTTGAATTGCAGGCAAGGGTTGAGATCCTGCTACGATCGCGCCAGCTTTCGCTACAGCTTCAAGCTTCCAAACAGATCACAGCAGAGCAGATTAAGGCTCGACAGCAGGCTGAAGTGAAACGAGATCGGGCTATCTCAGCTCAACGCTACAGCGATGAGCAGTTCCTCCAGATGGCTGAGATTATTCCTAGCGTGTTCTGGCTGTTTGATCTGCAAACTCAGCAAATGATTTATCTGAGTCCTGCCTATCAAGAGATTTGGGGACGTTCTCGTGAAGAGCTGTACGACGATTTTAGTATCTGGATTGAGACAGTGCATCCTGACGATCGCCCACAGATGCGCACTGCACCCGAACGCTGTATCGCAAATGGTCGGAATGATGAAGAGTATCGGATTATTCAACCTGATGGTGCGGTGCGCTGGATACGCGATCGCGGCTTTAGTTTGTATGACGCCCAGGGGCAGCCTTGTCGATTGGCGGGCGTTGCTGAAGACATTACCGATCGCAAATATACCGAGCTGGCTCTGCAAGAAAGTGAGCAGCGCTATCGAGATCTAGCGGAAGCCATGCCCCAAATTGTAGGGCTAATGCAGCCTACAGGGGAGATTACCTATCTCAATCAGCAGTGGTATCGCTACACGGGGCTAAGTGAAGCCGAGTCGCTGGGGTTTGGCTGCTTTGTTGCCGTGCATCCAGACGATCGGGAGCGGATTGTGCAAAGTTGGCAACTGGCAGTGGCAGCTGGACAACAAGCTGAGGTGGAGTATCGGTTACGCCGTCGAGACGGGATGTATCGCTGGTTTGTGAGTCGAGCGGTGCCGCGCCATGATCGATCGGGTCAAATTGCCAGCTGGATTGGTACCGTCACCGATATTGACGATCAGAAGCGGGGACAAGAAGCGGCTGAACGCGCCAATCGCGTCAAAGATGAGTTTCTAGCGGTGCTGTCCCATGAGCTGCGTACGCCCATGAATCCCATTCTGGGCTGGGCAACATTGTTGCAACGCGGCAAGCTAGATGCCGCAAAAACGACTCAAGCGCTGGCGACGATCGAGCGTAATGCCAAACTTCAGGTGCAGCTGATTGACGATCTGCTGGACATTTCCCGAATTTTGCGCGGTATGCTTACTCTAACGATGCTGCCCGTTGATTTATCGGCTGTGGTCATGAGCGCGATCGATACCGTGCGTCTTGCCATCGATGCCAAAGCCATTCGGCTTAATCTACGGCTTAGCCCAGAGGTGGGGTATGTATTGGGTGATACGACTCGGTTGCAGCAGGTCGTCTGGAATCTCATCACAAATGCCGTCAAATTCACGCCCGCTGACGGAGAGATTTCTATTGAGCTAATCCAAGTCGAAAACCAGGCTCAGATTCAAGTCAGAGACAGCGGTAAGGGCATCCAACCCGACTTTTTGCCCCATGTGTTTGAGCATTTTCGTCAGGAGGATGGCGCAACGACCCGCAAATTTGGCGGCTTAGGATTAGGTTTGGCGATCGTTCGTCAAATAGTTGAGATGCATGGTGGCATGGTGAGGGTAGAGAGTCCCGGCAAAGATCAAGGCGCAACTTTTACCGTTTGTCTGCCGCTGATGTCTTCAAAAACCGCGCCGCAAGCATTAGAGCGATCGCCCCAATGTACGGGCGATCTGAGCGACATAAAAATTTTAGTTGTGGATGATGATCCTGACTCGCGGGAGTTCATTGCTTTTGCGTTAGAGCAAGCAGGCGCAACCGTCACGGTGGTCGGCTCTGGCAGCGAAGCACTTCAGTCCCTAATCCAATCTCCTCCTGATCTCTTGATCAGCGATATTGGTATGCCTGAAATGGATGGCTACGCGCTGATGCAGCAGATCCGAAGTCTGACGAGTCCTCAAGGAAAAATTCCGGCGATTGCGCTAACGGCTTACGCCGGGGAAGCTGATGAGCAGAGAGCCTACCAGGTGGGTTTTCAAAAGCATATGGCAAAGCCGATCGATCCGGTCGCTGGCGTTGCAGCTGTCTCTGAGCTAATACGGAGCCTAGCGTAGGTCAAGCCTTGCTTAGGGCTTTTCAGTTCATTACGGTTCGCGTAAGCCCGAATCTTCCCATCACCCGCTAAAATTCTTAAGGATGGGACAGCTTATTCACTGAGATAAATTATTCCTGTGAATAAGCTATCCCAGCATCAGGTTTTCCTAATTATCTTGAGTTTTTATGTCTGTTCGCGTTCGCATTGCTCCTAGCCCCACCGGAAAGCTTCACATTGGCACGGCGAGAACTGCCATCTTTAACTGGCTATTTGCCCGTCATCACCAGGGTACTTTTGTGTTGCGGATTGAGGATACCGATCTGGAGCGATCGCGCCCTGAATACACCGAAAACATCATGGAGGGCTTGACCTGGCTGGGTCTGACTTGGGACGAAGGGCCAGTTTATCAGACGCAGCGCATGGATTTGTATCGCCAGAAGATCCAGGAGCTATTGGATAAAGGGCTGGTGTATCGCGCCTATGACACGCCCGAAGAGCTGGATGCCATGCGTGAAGCCCAGAAGGCAAATAATGAGGCTCCGCGCTACGACAATCGCCATCGTCACCTTACGCCTGAGCAACGCGCCGCTTTTGAAGCCGAAGGACGCAAGCCCGTGATTCGCTTCAGGATCGAGGACGATCGCGAAATTTCCTGGACTGACTTGGTGCGCGGTACCGTCACCTGGAAGGGGCGAGACTTGGGCGGCGATATGGTGATTGCCCGTGCAGCAGAAGGCGATATCGGTCAGCCGCTCTATAACTTTGTGGTTGTGGTGGATGACATTGATATGCAGATTAGCCACATCATTCGCGGCGAAGACCACATTGGCAACACCCCCAAGCAGATTTTGCTGTATGAGGCGTTGGGTGCAGCTTTACCCTTGTTTGGACACACGCCGCTGATTCTCAACACAGCAGGGGCAAAGCTCTCTAAGCGGGATGGTGTTACCTCCATCTCGGATTTCCAGAAGATGGGCTACACGCCAGAGGCGATCGCCAACTACATGACGCTGCTAGGCTGGTCGCCGCCGGAAGGCATGGCTGAGATCTTTTCGATCGAAGAAGCAGCCGCAAATTTCGGCTTTGAACGGGTGAACAAAGCAGGAGCCAAGTTTGACTGGGACAAGCTCAACTGGCTCAACAGTCAGTATCTCCACGCCATGCCGATCGATCGCCTGACGGATCTGCTCATTCCCTACTGGGAGGCAGCAGGCTGTGAGGTGAGCGATCGCCCTTGGCTAGAGCAGCTTACGGCCTTGCTGGCTCCAAGCCTAGTGCGGCTAGAGGATGCGGTCGCCATGAGCCGATATCTTTTTGTGGCAGATGTAGGCTTCACGGAGGAGGCAACGACTCAGCTCCAGCAAGAAAAGGTCGCCACGGCGCTGGGAGGCATTATTGAGGCGCTAGAAACCGTTTCGCTGACGGAAACCAACGTTCAGGATGTGATTCAGGCAGGCGTGAAGGCGGCAGGCGTGAAAAAAGGCGTCGTGATGCGATCGCTGCGGGCGGCTCTCACGGGCGATATGCATGGGCCTGATCTGGTGCAGTCCTGGCTGTTGCTCAATCAGCACAAGATGGATTTGCCTCGCCTGAAGCAGGCTTTAGCGGTCAGTCAAGGGAGTCATGGCAACCCCCAAGGCGGTTAGGACGGGAACATTTATGGTGGGGCGCGAAGCGCCCCACCATAAATGTCCTAGGCAAACTGGCGACAGCCATAAGCATAAATCTTGGAACAGTTCACTTCTAAACTCGGTCACTTGCTCTAACAGATTGCACAGTTCGTGCAGCGTTCGCAAAATCAGCTATTCATACACCCCATGCAACTTCCAGGGCTGAACTTAGGTATCAGAATCTCTCAAGCGATTGTTTTAGGAACGGGTTTGGTGACGGGACTGTGGGCTGGGTTGCCCGCGATCGCTCAAAGTCCCACCACCATCTTTGAAAACGTCACTCTTAGCCCCAGCTTTACCCCCGATCCGACGACGGTGCGCGGCATTAGTGGGGGCGAAGCGGCGGCTAGTCAGGTTGCAGAACGGGCAGACACAGTTACAGGTCCTTGCAATGGCTTCATTGACGCTCAGCCCGATCACACGATCGTCCTGACGCAATATTTCAACTACCTCAGTTTGCAAGTCCAAAGCCCAGAAGATACCACCCTGGTAATTCGCGGCCCCGGAGGAGTCTGGTGCAATGACGACTACTCCGGAAAAAATCCGGGCATTGCGGGCAAGTGGCTTTCGGGCACCTACCAAGTTTGGATTGGCTCCTATGACAGCCAAAAATATCATCCCTACGTGATGCGCATCACGGAACTCCAGCAGCCCTAGAAATCTTCGAGTAGCGGCCCCAGGCGATCGAGTAAAGGATCAATTTCTTGAGGGACTTGCTCGACTTCTGGAGCCGTTGGGTTGTCTAAATGCGCACGAGACGAGTAACTGGCATCAGCCGCGATCGCCTCCGGGATCTCCAGTCGCGCCAACCGATCGGTAAGGTGGCGCACCTGCTGCTCCAAAAATTCCTTGCGCTCTAGTGTGTCTAGGCGATCGCCCAGTTCCCGCATCTGCTGCTCTAGTTTGCGCAGGGCATAGCGCTGGCGTGCCTCCTCTTTGCCCTCCAGTCGTGCCATTTGCACTTGCAGATCTAGCACCTGCTGCTGAAGGGCAGCCACAGACTGCGGCAGTTCTGGAGGATTGAACCTCTCTGAAGAATTAAGAAAAAGCTGGAGCGATCGCTTGCACAAGTCGCTGAAGCTAAGCGACTGCGCCTCCAGGGTCTGAGTCACTGCCCGCAGCAAAGCCTGATCGGCTTCAGCCTGAGCAAAGTTAACGACATAGCCCGACTTATCTGCAATAGACCGCTCTGAACTCGATCGGTCTGGACTAGCTCTTTCTTTGCGATCGCTCATCACCCCATTCCCTACTCCCTACTTCCTACTCCTCACTCTTTATTCTCCACGCTCCTTATCCCTTTGCTGCCGCCAGCTTACTCGCCATCGCCACCAGCTGCGCCTCGCCATAAATATACTGCCCCAGCGCATTTGCCTGACGAGAGGGTTTTGCCAAATGTCCTTTGAGTCGGGCTTCCCGCAACAGCGGACGGAAATCGTTCCAGAAGAACTCACCGCCACCGCCGCTAACAATTACATCGGTCACCCGTTCGGGCAGCCAGGTGATGAGGCGATCGCTCAGTTCGCGGGCAAAGCTTTTGCGCAAGCTAGGCAGAATGTCATCTAGATTCGTCGGCTTGGTTTCGCCTCTCGGACGGTAGAACCGTTCGCCTTCAGGACGGTGAACCACTTCAATCAGCGAGAGAGACTGGCTGTCAGCTCCCTGAATTTGGGCAGCAACTTGCTCATAAAACTGGCTCATGGCGAAGGGTTCGCTCTTCGATGCGCCCCTAGCAAACCGAAAGCGATCGACCATCAAAAAATCTGTAGTTTGGTGCCCAATATCGACGATCGCCACCGAGAGGCTAGGAAAATCGGGGCTAGCGGCTTTTTTGTCCTGTGCTTCGCACCAGATGAGGCTGCCAAATCCCTCCGGCATCACCCAGACATTCTGGATATCCACGGCAACAAAATCGCCGCGATAGCTCATGACATGGGGCGATCGCACCAGACTAATCACCTGCTCTTTCTCGCGGTCAAACTGCTCTTGCGAGTAGTAGGGCAGCCCTACGACCACCGAAATTTCTCCCTTCAGCCCAAAATAGCCGACGCAGGCCAGCACCTTGACCAGAGCATCCTCCACTTTGGATTGCCCTACGCCGAGGTTTGCGCCAAAGTCAGCGGCAAGTTGACCGATCGCAAAGCCTCGCCCCTGAAACTCCAGCCAAATATCCATCAGTGGGTCGGTGGGCTGCGACTCAAAGCCGCCGCGCCGCACCTGCTCAACGGTGAGATGCGCCACGTTCGCCGGAATGAGCACTACTTTTTCGGGTTCACGGCTGGCGCTTGCCTTGGTGGAGGTGCGACCTAAGTCAACGCTGAGGACGGTCATTGAAGCAGTGACGGGAAGAGTAGCAGGGGGTTTGCTGACCATGACTTTGTGTAGCCTCTTTGTTTATGAACAGGTGAGCAGGAAATAGTCTGAATAAAAATAGCTTTGTCTATAAACATCTGCCGATATAGCAACCGCCAAGGGGGTTAAGGCGGGGACATTTTTGGAAAAACGTCCCAAGCAAGCTAGCGATAGCCTTATCATCCCATGGGCTTAATATCAGGCTCAACGGATCAGACCTGATTGTGACAAATCCTGCTCAATCCACCTGTGTTTTACCACACGATCGCTAAAAATAGTACAAATGTTCGCTAATATTCACTGGGTGATGGGCTAAACCGGGCATTGCCTGAGCCGATCGCTCTCCGATCACGCTTAGAATTCAGCAACGTGGGTTAGTTTAATTGCTCGAAGTTTCAAAATTAGGTTAAATTTAGTTAAGATTCGTTCTCAGTTTAGTCAGAATCTTCCACCTACAGATCTGTTTTTGACGGGTTAGTTTTGCGGAAAATGGCTGATTCTGAGACATTTTTAACTTAAGCACGTTTAATTCAACAGTTTTTAAGTTTTACGGTTCTAAGCTTTGCTACTTTATTTGGTTTTAAGGGCGGATTGATCTATGAAGCTTTCCTGGAAAGTTGTTCTTCTCTGGACATTACCATTTTTGGTTATTGGCTTCTTTGTATGGCAGGGTGCGTTCTCCAGCTCACCTGTTAACATGGGCAGCAATACCGCTAACACCCGCATGACCTACGGGCGTTTTCTAGACTATTTGGATCAGGGGCGGATCGTCAGCGTTGATCTATTCGAGGGTGGACGCACGGCGATCGTGGAAGCGAAAGATCCAGAGCTAGATAATCGGGTACAGCGGCTTCGGGTCGATCTTCCTGGCAATTCGCCTGAGCTAGTCACTCGGCTGCGTAAGGACAACATCAGCTTTGATGTGCACCCTCCTCGCAGCGATGGTGCCATCTGGGGTCTGCTGGGCAATCTCATCTTCCCGGTTCTGCTGATTGGCGGTTTGTTTTTCCTGTTTCGGCGGTCTAACAACGTGCCAGGTGGGCCAGGTCAGGCGATGAACTTTGGCAAGTCTAAAGCTCGGTTCATGATGGAAGCCAAGACAGGCGTAATGTTCGACGACGTGGCTGGCGTTGAAGAAGCAAAGGAAGACCTTCAAGAAGTCGTAACTTTCTTGAAGAAGCCAGAGCGCTTCACGGCAGTGGGTGCAAAGATCCCCAAGGGCGTTTTGCTGGTTGGTCCTCCAGGAACGGGTAAAACTCTGCTGGCAAAGGCGATCGCTGGCGAAGCAGGCGTGCCCTTCTTCAGCATCTCTGGGTCTGAGTTTGTGGAAATGTTTGTGGGTGTCGGCGCATCCCGCGTCCGCGACCTGTTTAAGAAAGCAAAAGAGAACGCGCCCTGCATCATCTTTATCGATGAAATTGACGCAGTGGGTCGGCAGCGCGGCGCGGGTATCGGCGGCGGTAACGACGAGCGGGAGCAAACCCTCAACCAGCTCCTGACGGAAATGGACGGCTTCGAGGGCAATACGGGCATCATTATCATTGCGGCAACCAACCGTCCTGACGTGCTGGATTCGGCGCTGCTTCGTCCCGGTCGGTTCGATCGCCAGGTACAGGTAGATGCACCCGATCTCAAAGGTCGCCTAGAGGTCTTACAGGTTCACGCTCGCGACAAAAAGCTGGCTCCTGACATTTCTTTGGAAACGATCGCTCGACGGACACCGGGCTTCACGGGTGCTGACCTAGCAAACCTGCTGAACGAGGCGGCTATCCTTACGGCACGTCGCCGCAAAGATGCCACCACGATGGCAGAAATTGACGATGCAGTCGATCGCGTGGTTGCCGGGATGGAGGGTACTCCGCTGGTGGACAGCAAGAGTAAGCGCCTGATTGCCTACCACGAAATTGGTCATGCGATCGTCGGGACGCTGATCAAGGAGCATGATCCGGTGCAGAAAGTCACTCTGATCCCCAGAGGGCAAGCGCAGGGCTTAACTTGGTTTACTCCTGCCGAAGACCAGGGATTGATTTCTCGATCGCAGCTGATGGCGCGGATCGCTGGGGCGCTGGGCGGACGAGCGGCTGAGCAAGAAATCTTTGGCGATGCTGAAGTGACTACAGGCGCTGGGGGAGACTTGCAGCAGGTGTCTGGCATGGCACGCCAAATGGTGACACGCTTCGGCATGTCTGATTTGGGGCCGCTGTCGCTAGAAAGCCAGCAGGGTGAGGTCTTCTTGGGTCGAGACTGGACAACTCGATCGGAATACTCTGAAGAGATTTCAGCCCGGATTGATGCTCAAGTGCGATCGATCGTCGAACGCTGCTACGACATCTCCTGCAAAATCGTTCGTGAGAACCGGACAGTAATCGATCGTCTGGTGGATCTGCTGATTGAGAAAGAGACAATTGACGGTGACGAGTTCCGTCAAATTGTTGCCGAGTACACGGTAGTTCCTGAGAAGGAAGAGGTTATGCCGAGGCTGTAGACTGAAAAGCTGAAGGGCTGAAACTTAGAAGCTGAGCAGGTATCTGCTCAGCTTTTTGATGTTTGAGTGTTTATGAATCAGTTCAAGATTGGTACGGCTGTAGTTTGCTTAGGGCATTTAGGGTGGGACGCTTCGCACCTTACCCTAAGTGTCCCCGTTTTAACCGCCTTGGCGGTTGCTATTCTGTCACACTTGGTTTTAACTGCGTCAACTACTAGATGCCGCATTGTTTGGGGCGGGCAGAAGATAAATGAAGCCTGAGATTAACGTCAAGGCGACAGAAATCCAGAAGGCGATGAGTGCAACATATTCAAATGAGGTCAAAGGTGCGATCAGAAGGGCGATCGCCGCAATTTGGCTGACGGTTTTGAGCTTGCCCCAAATATTGGCTCCAGAAATCTGAGTCTGGTTGACTCGCCATCCCGCGATCGTTAGCTCTCGTGCCAAAATCAGAAATACGCCCCAGGCAGGTATTTGTCTTAGCTCAATCAGACAGAGCAATGGCGCAAATACCAGCAGTTTATCCACCAGCGGATCGAGGAATTTGCCCAAGTCTGTCACCTGGTTGAGCCGCCGCGCCAGATAGCCGTCGAGCCAGTCTGTTCCCGCAGAAATCAGGAAAATTGCTAGGGCAATCCAGCGGGAGCGATCGCTAGGCTGGTAGAGCAGATATAGCAGCAGCGGTACGCCAAACAAACGTGAAACCGTAATCCAAGTAGGCAGATTTAGGGTGGGGAGATTCATTGTTCTGCCTCGGTTTGAATGGTCAACACCTGCGGCGGTGTGGCATCGGGGGGATAGAGAAAATTGAACTCGACTAAACGACGGCTGCTAGGCGGCATAGTCAGCGTCACGAGCGGTTCGCCCTGCTGTCCGCGTCGCTGCACCAGATGAAAATAGCGCGTTTGGGGAAGACCGCGATCGTCGTTATAGCGAAATCGAACCGTGCCGCGAAAAAATGTCTGACTGGATTGACCAGCCGAATCAAAGAAACGTAGCCCTTCTGATCGATCTTCCTTGATGGGAGTTTGTACGGTCAGCGTCACGATTTGGGTCTGAGTTGTAGGGTTGTAAAGCGGCAAGGTCAGATCATATTCAATGCCGTAGTTGCCGTGGGCTTCGTAAGCAGTATCAGGATAGCGCACTAGAATAGGAGCCGTTTGGCTTTGCCTTGAGCCTAACCTGCCCCGTGCCAGAGTGCTAAGCCCGTAGGAAAAAGCGGCTCCAGCAGCGGGAATGCTAAGTTCTGTGCTGGTGGAACTGTCGGTAACTTGCGCCTGCCAGCGATCGCCCCGCGCCACTCCAGCCACTCGACCATAGACGATCTGATTGGTGGGCAGCGTGTTATCTCTCAGGGAGGGCGGACGATCGCGTGCCCCTGCCAATTCGCCGTTTTCCAGGAGCGATCGCCATTCTTCTAGATCGGGCGGACGATCGCTGCCGTCTGCATTGCGGCGTGCCAAGAGCGCCAAGCTGGCAACATACACTCTGCCATCGCTTCGCAGCCGCATCAGCGTCGAGCGACCGTTTAGCGGCGGTTCTAGAGTGGCAACCGGAATCGGCAGGTTCATCACCATGCGGTACTCTTGGGGCGGAATCACAATTTGGGGCAGAAAGGAATCTTGCCGTCTGCCGCGCAAAATATCGCTCATGGCGCGGCTCCCTGGCCCCGCATATACGTCGCCCTGTAAATTGTCCAACACTGAAGGGAGCTGAATGAAGGGCGCATCAGGCTGACTGAGGTAGCTGGCGGCTTGCAGCGTTTCTAACGTGACGGGGCGATCGCTCGGATTGTAGACAATAATGCCCAAATAGAGGCTGCTCAAATTATCTGGGGCTAGGGCGCGAAAGGCATGATGGGCAAAAATATCGAACTCGCCATCAAACAGAAAGTTGAGATGAGCCGCAGGATGCTGCTTATTCTGGGGCGGAAACGTGGACAGCAAAATGCCTTCCGTTTGCACTAGCTCCGGGCTATTGCTGTTAAACACAGGCACTCGATTAAGCTGTCCTGGCAAAGGACGCACGACCTGCATCTGCACAATTTCTGGGGGCTGGGGCAGAGAGGGGGGCAGGGCTTGTGCTAGGGGAAAGATTAACATTATCGATTTTAGATTTTATAGCAACCGCCAAGGCGGTTAGGACGGGGGCATTTAGGGGCGCTCGCCCTACTCTAAATGTCCTAAGCAAACGGGCGACAGCCGTAGGAGATTTGTTATGTGTGAGTTTTGCAGAATCCTCTGTCGCGTTTATTGTTTAGGTTAGGGTCAGATGGGGGCTGATGAACTGTGGACAAAACCTGCAATGGCAGTATTCTAAGGCTTTACGATCGCCCTCTTGCCTCAAAATATAGAATCCTGGGTAGCCTACGCTAGATGCCCCTAGTTCCTTCTATCCAAAATCCAAAATCTAAAACCGCTATGCTCAACTCCCTTGATTCCTTTACAACTCTAGATGTCTTGGCACCCTGGGCTTTTGCGATTGGACTCAACGCAATTTTGGTAGCGATCGCCTGGGTTGTGCCCAAAAAGCTGTTGACTCCTGCCGGACTGATTCACGCGGGTGTTCTGGGGATTATTCTTTGGGGGACGTTAGGCTGGCGGGGCTATGTCGTCATGATGGTTTACTTTTTGGCGGGTTCTGCCGTGACGCGGATTGGCATGAAGCAGAAAGAAGCAGCCGGAATTGCCGAGAAACGATCGGGGGCTAGAGGGCCTGAAAACGTCTGGGGATCGGCTTTCATCGCTACGCTTTGTGCCTTGGGAGCCTACGGACTGGCTGCCGCGCCTCTTCCCTGGTCAGCGCAGGTGATTTTTCTCCTGCTCTTGGGCTATGTGGCTAGCATCAGCACCAAGCTTTCAGACACCTGCGCTAGCGAAGTGGGCAAAGCCTACGGCAAGCACACTTTTTTGATTACTACGCTGAAGCCCGTCGATCGCGGCACTGAAGGAGCCGTCAGCCTGGAAGGGACGCTGGCGGGCATTGTGGGTTCGGCAACACTGGCGATCGTCGGCTGGCTGGTGGGACTCATCACCCCGATCGATATTCTGTGGTGCATGATTGCGGCTTTCATTGCTACCAATCTAGAAAGCGTCATCGGTGCAACTCTGCAATCTAAGTTTGACTGGCTGACTAATGAAGTGGTGAACATCGTAAACACGCTGATGGGGGCGATCGCTGCCGTCTTGCTGGTGCTGTCTTTTCAGGCTTTGACTTGATCTCACCTCGCTATAGACAAGAGCAATTTCGCCTAGCGCCTAGCTGAAGTGAGTCGCATTCTTTTAAGATACGTAAAGAGACTCTTCAGGAATGCGTAGGAATGCGAGTTGCGATCGTTGGAGCGGGATTGGCTGGGTTGGCGGCTGCCGTAGAACTGGTAGACGCTGGACATGAAGTAGAAATATTTGAAGCGCGATCGTTTGTCGGCGGCAAGGCGGGTAGCTGGATTGATGCAGAAGGCAACCATATTGAAATGGGTCTGCATGTGTTCTTCAACAACTACAACAACCTGTTTGCCCTGATGCGTCATGTGGGAGCATTTGAGGCGCTGCTGCCCAAAGAGCATGTCCATAATTTTGTCAATCGTGGAGGCGAAATCGGCAAGCTGGATTTTCGCTTCCTGCTAGGTGCGCCGTTTCATGGACTCAAGGCATTTTTCACAACCGGGCAGCTGACGCTCAAAGACAAGCTCCAGAACGCGATCGCTCTGGGCACCAGCCCGATTGTGCCAGGATTAGTCAGCTATGACTTGGCGATGAAGATGATTCGTAACCTCGATCGCATCAGCTTTGCCGACTGGTTTAGAAGTCATGGTGGTTCACAGCACAGCCTAGAGCGGATGTGGGACCCGATCGCCCTAGCGCTGGGCTTCATTGACACCGAGCAGATTTCGGCGCGCTGTATGCTGACCATCTTTATGATGTTTGCCTCCAAGACCGAGGCTTCGCGGCTGAATATGCTGGCCGGATCGCCCGACGAGTACATTCACAAGCCAATTCTCAACTACCTGGAGGAGCGCGGAGCCAAAGTCCATACCCGCCGCCAGACCCGCAAGATTTTGTTTGAGGAGCAGGATGGCGCAACGCAGGTGACGGGCATTCTGGTTGCCAATGGGGAAGAAGATGAGGCGATCGCTGCCGATATTTACCTCGCAGCTTGCGATATTCCCGGCATTCAACGGTTACTGCCCCCGGAATGGCGCACCTGGAAAGAGTTCGACAATATCTACAAGCTGGAGGCGGTTCCCGTCGTTACGGTGCAGCTCAGGTTTGATGGCTGGGTGACAGAATTGCAGGATGCCGAGCAGAGGAAGCAGCTCGACCACGCCGCCGGGATGGACAACCTGCTGTACAGCGCCGATGCCGACTTTTCCTGCTTCGCCGATCTGGCTCTCACTAGCCCCAAAGACTACTATCGCGAAGGGCAGGGTTCCCTGATGCAGGTGGTGCTGACTCCTGGCGATCCGTTCGTCAAAATGAGCAACGAAGACATTGTTCAGCACGCCCTAAAGCAGCTCCATGAGCTGTTTCCCTCCTCGCGTGATTTGAACATGACCTGGTCTAGCGTCGTCAAGCTAGCTCAGTCGCTCTATCGAGAAAATCCCGGAATGGATCTCTACCGTCCCGCACAAAAAACGCCTGTGTCCAATTTCTTCTTGGCAGGCAGCTACACGCAGCAGGACTACATTGACAGCATGGAAGGCGCGACTATTTCGGGCAAACAGGCGGCAGCGGCAATTCTAGAGCCGACGGGATACAAGGTGAAAGGCTCAGGGTTGTTCAAATACTAGCCGCGCCTACTTCACCAGCAGCACCGACTTGACCGGACGCTCGATCGCCCTTCCCTGCTCATCCAGCTTGCCGTAATGTGTCGTGCCGTTGTAGTAGAGCGAAGCAGAGCCACCACCATCCAGGTTTAGCGCTTTCGTAGCTCCCAGAGACTTGAGGAAATCGGCAAGCTGCTGGAGGGTCATGCCCGAAGCATCGATCGCCTCCGCTTTCTGCGCCACCATGACCCAAACCACGCCACCATCTGGCAAAATGCCGACTGCACTCCGGGGACTGAGGCGATCATGATCGATCGGATCTCTCACTACAGCACCGTTCGAGATTTCAAGAAAGCTTTCCGGCTGCAAATTTAGCTCCGGCAGCAGACGCGGCCCAGCCCCTAGCGCGCTGACAAGCTGGCAGTTGGCAAGCGGCGCATCGCTGTGCAACGCAATGTCATACTGAGTTGTCTGACTGCTCCCTTGGTTACACAGATATTGCCGAAACTCTGAGCGATTGAAAATCTTGTCCAGATAGGGGGCAAGGTCGGGGTTTTGGGTGAGGCGATCGTTCTGTTTGGGGTCAGCCGCAGGTTTGCTGTCTAACGTAACGTGCGACGTAGATTGTTGATTGGCAGGGTCAAAAAAGCCGCCATTGATCACGGCGATCGCCCCTGCCGGAGCCGCAAAATCCTTCAGCGTTGCCACCCCATTAGACAGAGCCGGAACGACCTGATACTGGCTCGGAATCGTTAAAATATGCACCTCAGCTTGAGGCAGCGATCGCTTTTCGTAGCGAATGGGCTGAGCGATCGGGCTGGCGGTTGGTGAAGCATCGGCTTGTGGTGCCGGGGAGGGGGGTATCGCCGACGAAGAGGTTGAAACATACAACAAAAGCGCCTCTAGCCCAACAAACGCTAAGCCCAGTATCCAAACTAATTTCACGCAGTTTCCCTCTTTCGATAGCTATCACTATCTTACGCAAGGCGCTCCGAGATTTTAGACCTCCGAGATTTTGAAAACCTCGGAGGTCTGAGGGTCGCTAGCTCAAGCCACTCAGCCCAGTGTTCACTGAGGTGGGCAGAGTGACGATCGCCTGAGAATCATTCAGACCGATCGCTACGGGCGCTGTCAGAAGCTGCCCTCCGACTCCGGAGTTCTCGGTCAGAACTTCTGGGAAGGGTTGGACGTTGGCGACCTGCACATTGAACAGTGAAGTCTCTGCCAACTCTCCGCTTCTGACGCTTGGTGTATTGAATTGACTGTCAGCAGCATCTCTATTGAGAGAAGGGGTCGAGCCAGCTAGAGCATCGGCAGGGCGATCTAGACCCGCCAATCCAACGCGATCGTCCAGATTTAAAGGCGTTGCCAACTTCAGGGTAACGATCTCGTTGTTGTCGATCGCCGGGGGACGACCGATCGAGAACGGGTAGTTGTTGTCGTTGGCAACCAGGATGGTGTCTTTGTCTAACACCAACACATCTTCGATCGTCTGGAAGGGCATTCTGTAGGTGGTGCTGCCGTCGTGGTTGAGGTCGCCTGGATCTTGAATGTTCAACAGATCGGCAACTTCCACTTTAGAGACAAAGCCGTCGGCATCTTTCTGAGACAAATCTACCTTGTAGATTTTTTTGAACTTGGCGGCAGTGCCCTGTTCGTTATCTCGCTCAATCACCAGATACTCGTTGGCGTTGATTACGGTAAAATCACCGATCGCATTCGTTGCGCTTTCGAGTTTGTAGTAACCCTCCAGTCCAGCAAATTGCTTTGAGGCCACATCAAACTTATAGATGCGCAGGGTACCTGCCGGATCGCCCACGACCGTTCCTTCCAGCAGCGGGTACAGCGTGCTCTTGTCCGGACTGATCGCCATGCCCTCAAAGCCTCTGGATTGTCCCAAGTTGGAGACTTGAGCAGGGGTGATGAAGGTGCTACGAGCATCCTCTCCGGTGCCGGGGAAATCCGCAAAGTAGCCATCCACGCCTAGCTCAATAAATTGCTTGAACTCCGCCAGCGGATCGCCGTTGTAGCTGTCGGGCAAGAAGAAGCTCTCGTTGCGGAAGGTGTAAGGGTGAACCAACAATCCGACCTGATGGGCATCGGTAACGAGGGTCGTGGGACTGCCCGTGACGCGATCGCCATCGCTAATCTGTCCGTCACCATTCAGGTCATCCGGGCGACCGTCATTGTTGAAATCCACGGTCGAGAGGGGGACGATCCGCTGTTTGTTGGGACCAATGCCCTCGGCATAGGTGGCGATTTCCACCAATCCTGCTGGGGTAGACAGGTCGGTATAGGTGCGCGTGTCGCCGCTGACCACGAAGTCATAGGGACGACCTGAGCCACCAAACAACTGCACTATCGGAATGTTAATTCCTGCCTGGGGCATGAGGGTGGCGTTGAGTTCCTTCAGGTTGGCAACCTCAAAGGATTGAATGAAGATGCGGGTCGGATCGGTGAATTTCTTCTCCACCAGCGTCTCCACCAGCAGTTGGCTGGTGTTGTAGCCCTGAGCGGCAAAGAAAGTCGGGTGCTTGGTTTCAGGATAGATGCCAATTTTGCGCCCGGTTTCTTTCTCAACTTGCTGCACCAGGTCGATCACTTCTGCCAAGGTGGGCACCTTTAGCTTGTCGTTGTCGAACTGCGTTCCTCGCAGGGCGGGCAGACGCTCGAT
Source organism: Drouetiella hepatica Uher 2000/2452 (assembly GCA_019359505.1). GTDB lineage: Bacteria > Cyanobacteriota > Cyanobacteriia > Elainellales > Elainellaceae > Drouetiella > Drouetiella hepatica. The sequence continues at coordinate 224,868 of JAHHHD010000003.1, forward strand.
CGCATTCAGGGTCTTGATTTCCGCCAGGGTAAAGTCTTCAGCAAACCAGCCCGTGACGGTAACGCCGTCCAAAACCTTGGTGGTTCTGCGATCGGCAAATTCAGGCCGCAGATAAACATCGGTGCTGGTGTCGGTGGTGTTGAGTGCGCCCGTCGCCGTCAACACCGCCAACATGGGTTCGTGGCGGGCGATCAGCACGCCATCTTTTGTTACCACCAGATCGGGTTCGATGAAGTCAGCACCGTCGGCGATCGCCTTCTTGTAGGCCGCCAGCGTGTGTTCTGGACGTTCGCCGCTCGCTCCCCGGTGACCGATGACGATCGGCGCTTTGCCATCCAGCGTATTGAAGGTCGTGGTTTGCAGCACCTCTGGATTTTGGGGCGATCGGACAAAAGGGCTGGTGATCTGATCGCGGACTAAATCGCCTGTGCCCGGAAAATCGGTAAAGTAGCCGTCTACACCCAGATTGATGAACTGCTCAAATTCCCTGACCGGGTTGCCGTTGTAGTCGGAAGCCAGGAAACTTCCCTCATTGCGGAAGGTGTAGGGATGCACCAGCAGTCCGGCGTTGTGAGCATCGGTAATCAGCGAAGTGGGTTCGGTTGTCACCTTGTCGGCATCGTTAATCACGCCGTCGTTGTTCAAGTCATCCGCTTTGCCATCCCCGTTGGCATCTACCTCTTTGACCGAAACGATCATCCGCTTCCAGGGACCAATGCCATCCGCATAGGTGGCTACTTCCTGTAAACCTGCGGCAGTCCGCAAGTCGCCATAGGTGCGGAGGTCGCCGCTGACGACAAAATCGTAGGGGCGGATTTCAATCAGCGTGCCGTCCGGATTGACATCAAACGCATCATACAACTGCACCAGCGGAATATCAGTTTTCTGGTTTAGCTCCTTCAGGTTGGCAACCTCAAAGGACTGGATGAAAACACGGCTAGGGTCAGTGAAACCCGTTTTGTCCAGCGTTTCTAGCAGCGGCTCTTCGAGCGAGAGTCCCAAATTGTCATGGAAAGTCGGATGCTTGGTTTCAGGATAGATGCCGACTTTTCTGCCCGTTTCTTTCTCCGCCTGCTTGACCAGGTTGATCACTTCTTCAAACGTGGGGATTTCAAACACGCCATTGAATGCCTGGGTGCGGAATCCCTGGGGCATGATGGCGCGCAATGTCTTGATCTCCGCCAGGGTGAAGTCAGACGCAAAGTAGTCTTCGACTGCTACACCGTCCAAGATCTTGGTGGTTTTGCGATCGGCAAATTCAGGTCGGCTGGCAACATCCGTGGTGCCGCCCAGCATTGGCTCATGGCGGGCAATCAACACACCATCTTTGGTGGCAACCAGATCGGGTTCGATGAAGTCAGCCCCGCGCTCGATCGCCAGCTTATACGCTTCCAGGGTATGCTCTGGCAGTTCGCCACTGGCTCCCCGGTGTCCAATCACGATTGGCGGCTTGCCATCCAGCGTGTTGAGATTGACTGGATTGGGGGTAGCAATGGGAGCGTCCAATAGCTTTCCGGTGGCATCGAAGTGCAGCAGGAAGGGGCCAAACTCATCGCCAATCCAAATCGTGCCGTCCTCAGCAATCACAAAGGATTCAATGTCGAAGTCTGCGCCCGTTAGGAGGCGATCGCCCGTTCCCTCATTGACAATCTTGAAGGGAATTTTCTGGTCAGGATCGGCAAACTGAATAAAGTTATCGAAGATCTTGACGCTGCCATCTCCGCCTTCCGTGCCTCGGAAGTTGGGATCAACGCGGTAGATCCGCAGCAAAAAATCAGAGCTGTTATTCTTGGCACCGTAGCCGTTGTCTGGCATAAACCAGAAGCTATCTTTATCGAAAAACTGAACCCCGCTAAAGCCCTGAACGGGCTGCCCCGCAAAAGGGCCTGTGCGACCGTTGGCAGACACATCTTTGCCAGATGCAGGTCCCGCAGCAAGCGTATCTGCGGGAAGTGACGCGAAACTCTTCAATACAACATCTGTCATGGCTTTCTGTGGATTCCTGAATGTGGGAAAGAATTTCACCCCAATCAAGCTCCCATAGGGACGTTAAGAGACAGCTAACTTCTCCTCAAGCCCGACTTTAGGAAACATTAAGCGATCGGCTGATTGCTTTCTTCACAAAGCCTGAAATGCAGATGGGCAGACACATTTAGCTAGAGAAAGGACTCGTGAATTCGCCTTCACTATTCAGACTACAGCTACAGCTAACATGAAGATTTCGTAAATTTGAAAGGGGCACAACATTGCTGAGGATCTTTGCCCAAAAGAAAAGGTTGGGTGTTATGGACATCCTGGATTGCCCCACCCAACCTGAATCACAGCATCAAGACTTATGACATCAAGACCCGCAGCAGCCCTTAGCGAGATGCACTTGCCGCCCCACCTAAACAGCTCAGCGTCCGCAAAGTCGCCGCCGCCGCATAGTTGCGCTGAGCAGCCGTATCAGGCGCAAAAGCTGAACCCGTCTCATTCAACGGAGAAGCTACTCCACAGTAGGAAGACATTTGGCTAATCAAAGGATTTGCCCAATGACCATTCGTATCTGCAAAGGTAGCAGCCGGACGGTTGCCCTGAATTTGAGGCTGTTGACCTTGCATCGCCTTGCCATACTCTGCCGCCCGACGCAAGACCGCCATTAGCTCTGCGCGAGTCACAGGCTGAGCCGGACGGAAAGAACCATCCTGATAGCCCGTAATAATGTTGTTGTCGCGGGCAAACTGAATTCTAGCAGCACTCCAGCGGCTAGCTTCTACATCAGAGTAAGGGTTGCCAGTCGCCTGAGTAGGAACATCAAGCTTGACGTTAGGTAAACTGCCCAGCGCGCCCAACACCATAGATACCAACTGTTCGCGGGTCAGAGAAGCCGTAGGGCGGAACGTGTTGTCCTCAAACCCAGAAATAAACCCAGTTTGAACCGCGCGATTGATATCGGCAGCGTAAATGTCGTTAACAGTATCGTTGAAGCGAGATGGAGCCGGGGTGCCTGTAGACCCTGTACCTGTATTACCTGTAGACCCGGTGCCTGTGTTGCCTGTATTGCCTGTAGAGCCTGTAGAGCCAGTGCCACCGCCGACATTCGCAACAGGAACGTTATCACCATCGTAGGTGAGGTAAACATGCCCTAGAGTCTGTTCACCAAATACCCGCTTGGTAAAGCGCCAGCCCGGATCGAGGGTGATTTTGGCGAAGTCAGAGGTCACTCCGTTAGTGCGACCAATCAAGATGGCTTTCTCGGCACGGCTGCTAGGGGCACCAATCAGCAGCATATCGTTGTCTTGTTTAACCACTCGCAGGCTATAGCGCAGCCCTAGATCTTCGTCATTGACGCGGATGGAGTAGCCGTTGCTATCGGTACTGCGGCTGCATACCCCCGTGAAGTCAAACTCTAGCAAAAGAGGGTTAATTGCAATCAACGCATTGGGAGAGCCAGACTCGCTCCAGCAAGGACGGCTATCGGCAACTTGTTCTAAGATGAGGAGTTGGTGAGCTGCACCGCCTCGGTAGGGGGAAGCCACTGCAACAAATTTATTTTGATCGACTTCCTTTTCACCAAACTGCGCAGCCAGTGCGGGTGTGATAGCAGATAGAGCGCTAGCAAGGGTAGTTGTGGTGACGGCAGCGATCGCAGCCATGCGACGAAGAGCAGGTTTCATGGTTTGTTCTCAGGTTGATTCTGTGATGGAGGAAAGAATTACTTTGCCGTAGTATTCTGTTGATTCCTATACGGCTTCGTTGTGATCAATGACATCTAAAACGACACTTTTGTTTCTCAATGCTTTGCTTAAAAAATCTTTTAAGCTATCAATTTTGAAAGTCGTTATTGATGAATTTAGAGACATAACACGAGATCTTTATGTTCCCATTACGGGTAAGAAAAGAATTAAACTGCGATTCTTTCAAAACAATGAATATCAACATCTCAGCGTTTACTTAATAGTTCCAAAGTAATGAGGTAACTACAAATAAACTGATATGACTATGAAACCTATCCCAATGTTTCCGGCTTGCTCAAATTGATTCTTAAAGCGTTTTTGAACCGAAGATGACTGAAAAGTGGCCGCAAAAGTTTCCTGCCGATCGCCTGTTCTTCGCCTCAATTTGCAAACAGATTGGAAGTCTCTTGGAGAGTGGTGTGCAGGCAATATTTTTTGTGGTGTGGGCTTTGCCCACACCACAAAAAATATTGCCTCTTGGGGACTACCGGAGTTTTATCCCGGCAGAAAAGATACATGAGCGCTGACTACTCGCCAGCCCTCTAGCGATCGCATCCAGGTTTGGCTTTGCCGTCCGCTCTTGCCAAGGCGCTGAAATTCGGTGTTGGCAGTAGCAAAATCTCTGCCGTAGGTGGTGATCACAGTGTTGCTGAGGGTGCGATCGAGTCCTTGTGCCGAACGGGCGCTGCGAAAGGCAGCGATCGCCTCATAGCCGTACAGATTTTCGGTCGCGCCATAGCGAATGGTATGGGGGCTATTCCAAAATAAGGTGTCCAGGACGGCGACATCGTTGCTTGTAAGCGCCGCTTCGTAGCGTTCAAAGGCGATCGTCACTTCTGCAACCACGTCAGGGAGATTGATGTCCATTACTTACACTCCTTCACTAACCCAAAGCCGCTCGTTTGCGGTTCGATCGCCGACCTTTAGGCGGAGGCGCAACAGCTGGGCTAGCATTTCCTTGACTGCCATTACTCACTATCTCTGGAGCGATCGGCAGCGTGAAGTGAAACTGGCTACCCTGATCGCGACCGGCTGACTCTGCCCAAATTTGTCCGCCCAATCCTTTGATAATTTGGCGACAGATAGCCAGCCCTAAGCCTGTACCCCCAGCAGTGCGGCGCAAGGCTCCCTCTTCTTGATAGAAGCGATCGAACACGGTTTCTAGTCGGTTTGGTTCAATGCCCCGCCCGGTATCAGTGATGGTAATTTCCAGCATTTTACCGCCGTTGGTCTTGGCTTCAATCAACACCTCACCTTCTGGATCGGTGAACTTACAGGCATTATCCAATAGCTTCGAGAGGACTTCTACTACGCGCTCACCGTCTGCCTGCACCTGGGGAAGTTCTAAGGGTACCTGCGCCCGAATCTGAGGAAATTCTTCCCGGTTCATGCCGCGAATGCTGCTGACGGCAAGATCGACACATTCATCTAGGGCGATCGGCTCCAAATGCCACTGAACTCTGCCGCTCTCTAAGCGCGACAGGGTAATAAAATCCTGAATGAGCTTCCTCATGCGATCAGCATCCGACATCGCCGTATTCAGCATCACCTGTCGCAGTTCTGGCGGCATATCTGGCTCGCTCGCAAGGCTCTCTAAACAGACTTGAATTGTGGAAAGCGGCGTACGCAGCTCATGTCCAGTGATAGCAATTAAGTTGCTACGGGTGCGCTCCAGTGCCTCAAGCTGCTGATTCAAATCTTCTAGGTTGGCGTAAGACTCAGACTGAATCAGGGCTACGCCGAGCTGCGTGGCAACGGCTTCCACTAGCCCTACTTCATCTTGGCTCCAGCCGTATGGCTCTGCCTGACAGTGGTGCAGCTCCACCATGCCCAGCAGCCGTCCTTGGTAAATCACAGGCACCATGAGCCAGGAACGAATTTGCCAGCGATCGACCAACAAATCCAGCGAAGACAGGTCAATCGGCTGAGGAATCTGCGTATCGGCTAGGGCGATCGCCTCTTGCCGCTGTGCCACCGACTGAAACAGAGGATTGCCTTGCAACGACCAGTTTTGCCCCACGACTGATTTGATCCTTGCACTCGCCAATGATTCATAGACGATCGGCACAGTCGCATCGGTTGCCTTGCAGCGATAGACCAGGCAGCGGCAGACCTGCATGGCGCGTCCTAGTTCCTCAACGGCTACTTTAAAGATCTCGTTGGGGTCGAGCGATCGCCGCATAGCGGACGTAATCAAATTAACCAGCCGCTCTCGCCGCTCTTGAGCCGACATAGAGCGATATGCCTTCAGCAGCTTATATTGCCCTGCCTGAAGGTAAGTCACTAGCCGCTGAGCAAAAGGATCAGGATCAACCTCACCCACTCCAGACACTGCTTCTACTAAGTAATCTGTCTTGGCTTGCTCAACCTTTAACTGTAATTCTGGGCGGTACAGGGCAATGCGATCGAGCAAGATTCTGGCGGCGGTGCAGCTCACCTGGCGATCGAATGTCCAAACGCCTTCAAACCGCCGAGTTTGATCCATAGCAGGCAGTCCGGCATTTTCCTGTTCACTGGGGGCAAGAGTTTGGCGCTCCTGACAAACCAGGCAAGCCGCATAGTTTTGTCCAATCACCACCAGATGCCATTCATGGCTAAGCTGATCCTCTGGGTCAAAGGCGATCGTTTCGTACTCTTTAGACTCGTTCATGAAGCTGGTTTCTGGAGCCGCCAGCACATAAACATGCGGCGTCAGAGCCGCAATTCGCTCATAGCGATGTGACTCCTGCCGATAAAACCGTTCTCGCTGAAAGCTGGCGATTACCAGAGGCATACGAACACCTCCCGCCAACACCTGATCCTCCATGGCGTGGGATAGGGCAGTCAGCGAAGCCTTGAAATAGAGCTGGGGTCGGAGCTGGGGACAGCTTTTTAGCAACTCCTCCAGCACAGAAATTTGGATACGCATCGATCGTTCAGCGGTATAAGCTCCACTATATAGTTTCAAGGGGAGCAGGGGAAGCAATGGGGTTGCAACTTTAACAAGCGTACAGAATCAAACAAGCGTGTTAGTAACCGCCAAGGCGATTAGGTCGGGGACATTTTGGGTGGGGCGCGAAGCGCCCCACCCAAAATGTCCTAAGGAACATGGATTTAACAAGATGTAATTCTTGGGGTAAGGGCTTAGCAATGCTAAACCCCTACTGGCGACAGCTATAGAATCAGCAGCCCATTCATCTTGACAGGCAAAATTGCTGGGAGTTATATTAAAACGAGCGATCGATATAAAATAAAGTAGACCATGCCGAAAGTTGTTGATTCAGAGCTGTACCGCAAAGAACTTCTCCACAAGTGTTTTGACCTGTTGGCGGAGAAGGGCTATGCCAACGTGACGACTCGCCAAATCTCTAAAGAGCTTGGCATTTCGACTGGGGCACTCTATCACTACTTTCCTAGTAAGAAAATCTTGTTTGAACAGCTTGTAGAAGAAATGAGTCAGCAAGATGAGGTGATGCTCAGGGCAGCAGCTCAGGGCGCAAGTACTTTACCAGAGAGAATTGCAGCCCTAGGGCAGTTTTTGGTTGAACACGAAAGCTATTTTGTTAAACAAGCCGTCATCTGGATAGATTTTTGCCAGCATACTGATTTGCATGAGATTCTGAACAATCCCGTGTTTCAGCAAGTAGATGAGCAATATCAGCAGATGATTACCAGTGTGTTGGGTCTTTCCAACCCCAAGGTGGCTCGATTTATCTGGACGCTAATCAATGGTGTGCTGATAGAGCAAATTGGGAGTGATGAATCATTCCCCTTTGGTGAGCAGATTGATCTCTTGGTCAATATGCTCACCGCGTACTTCGAGAAACATGGGGTCTGAGTTTAGAACCTTCTGAACAGAAGGTCTGGAGTCGTTTTGTTTATGTGGTTTTATTTATATCGATCGCTCGATTTAACTCCCTAATTCTTTTGAGAGGTCTACGCTATGCGGTTTCCTACGATCCTTCCTGCACAGTTCACAATTGTATTCAACACCAGAGCAGCGGAAATTCAGCATCATCTGCACCTCTTGCAGGTACTCAAGCCCTTCGTGACTTTGCTGTACGGAGAAGATAGCCTAGATACGGTAGGCGAACTCTCTGTCGCCCTCCTCAAGACCCCCTCCTTTGACTTGGCTGTCCAACATTTGCAGCGTGATCCGGCTGCTGCGGCACTCATTCAGGAGCGATATTTAGCTCCACCGCACGATCTTGATGCCCTGCTGCAATATCCCCAGGATTCTCTGGGTTATGTCTATGCCGCTCAGATGAAAGCAAAAGGCTTTGATCCAGACTTGTATTCTCATCTCAACGTTGACTCTGATGCCAGCTACGTCGAAGCACGACTGGGGCAAACGCATGACATTTGGCATACAGTAACTGGATTTAAGACTTCAGCGATCGACGAGATTGGGCTACAGGCGTTTCACCTTCCCCAGTTTCCTTATCCGCTGGCAACGATGCTGATCGCCAACAGCCTAATGGCAAGCACTTTTTTTGAGCCTGCGGAATTGCCCCAGCTCCTCAACGCGATCGCTCAAGGATGGGAGATGGGCAAGGCAGCAAAATCTCTGTTTGCTCAAAAGTGGGAACAATCCTGGGACAAGCCGCTATCGCAATGGCAAGCGGAATTGGGCATTCAGCCTATTGTCTATCAGCCTATTGTCTATGAGAACTTCCAGCATCAGGGTGAGGAGCGATCGCCTGATTTCAACTAGGTATAGCGCTACGCGCTTAGATCTAATGAGTTATTTTTTAAGAGCTGTGCTACGTGCAGCTCTTAAAAAATAACTCGTCCTAGCTCAATCACGTAGGGCTATAAACTATATTTTGGTAATTTTTACCATAAATAGGGTATCATCTAATGAGATGGACTGATAAAAGCATTCGCCCGTCCTCCAATCTATAGTTTCCCTATTCTTAAGAGATGAGACACTCTCCATGAGCACTTCAACCCAGCTTCCTATTCCGGTGCACTTCAATTCGGCAAAAGTCGGTGAAGTCTGGCGCGTACCTTACCAAAGCCGAGCTGCCGAAGCCAAGATTTGGGCGCAGCAGCAGCAGATTTTACCTGCTACCCACGACAAGACTCGCGTGTGTCTCTTGGCGATCGATGTTCAAAACACCTTTTGCATTCCAGAGTTTGAGCTGTTTGTGGGAGGGCGATCGGGTAAGGGAGCCGTGGAAGATAACGAGCGGCTGTGCGAGTTTATCTATCGCAACCTGGGCGCGATTACCGAAATTGTTCTGACGATGGATACCCATACGGCAACGCAGATTTTTCATCCCGTATTTTGGGTGAACGCTGCCGGAGAGCACCCAGCACCCATGACGATGATTCATCGAGAAGATGTAGAGCAAGGCATCTGGAGCGCCAATCCTGGGGCAAATCTAGGACAGGCGGACTATGGGGGCGATCGCCTTCAGGCTCACGCACTGCACTATGTGCGCCAGCTTGACGCAGCGGGTAAGTTTCCGCTCACCATTTGGCCCTATCACTCCATGCTGGGGGGCATTGGTCACGCGATCGTTTCTTCAGTCGAAGAAGCCTGTTTTTTCCACAGCATGGCGCGGGATAGCCAGACGCGATTTGAAATGAAGGGCAATAATCCCCTGACCGAAAACTATTCGGTGCTGAAACCCGAAGTTCTGGAAGACGAGAAGCAAAAGACGATCGCCCACAAAAACACGGCGCTGATTCAAAGCTTGCTCAACTTTGATGTTGTCTTGATTGCCGGACAGGCAAAGAGCCACTGTGTTGCCTGGACAATCGATGACCTGCTGACTGAAATTCAGGCGATCGATCCTGCTCTGGCGCGGAAGATTTACTTGCTCGAAGATTGTTCTTCTCCCGTCGTGGTTCCTGGCGTGGTGGATTTCACCGATCAGGCTAATCAAACCTACCAACGCTTTGCCGATGCCGGGATGCAGGTGGTGCGATCGACAGATTGGAGTTCTTAAAACCTAGTCTGAAACTCCAGCACCGCTCGGCTTTCTCCACTCAAGTTGCTAGAGCCGCGCAGCAAAAGCTGATCGTTAATTCGGTAGCGCAGGCTAAAGCGAGTCGGTTCTGCGACAGTCAGCAACTGCAACACTGAAACTGAAAGATTGTCCGTGATGTCGTACCCCAACTCGGCAGCCAGAGCCAGAGTTGAAGAACGCGCGTTTTCAGACGAAACGGTCGTGGGAAAGAGGCGAAAATCAGTCAGTCCGGTGGCATCGCTGATCAGGTTTTGCAAGCCTGAGAGTAAGGTTGACCCGGCAACGCTGGCGAGTGCCAAGGTGGGATTATCGGCAGCTTGACTGATGCTGCCAAGGAAATTGCCGCCAATCAACGCCACAATTTCCGCCTCGGTGCGGCTAGGGCTACTCGAAAGCTCCAAATTATTGTAAATCTGGCTAGCGAGTCCGGTGACACTCGCCTGTACTCGAATGGTTTGCAGCGAGCCAAAATCGGTGGAGGTGGAGGGGGATGCCGTGGTATCCGCTAGCTCTGCTACCCCAAAGGGTGAGGTGGTATTGGCGACAGGCACCCGCACCACTTCAGGGACAGAGGTAATCAGGCGGACATCAATATAGGGATCTAACCCGCGAGTGGGCGAAAAGACGGCTCGGTTGTTATAGTCTCGCTGCAAATTAAACTGAGTGGCAAACAGATTGACCTGACCCTGCTTTAGGTAAATCGTGCCGTTGGGGCTAATGTCATCAAAGGTTTCGTTGAGGGTGCCATTAATTAACAGATCGCCTGTGGCCACAAAGCTGAGGATGGGATCGCTCGTGACGCGCATGCGATCGCCCAGGCTAACCTGTAAATCATTAAACTGCGGCTGCGTGAGAAATCCGGGGGTGGAAGGCGCGGAAGCAGTCTGGACAGCAGGGGCACTGCCCTCACCATTAGGCAAGATAACCCTGCCGTTGCTGAGGTCGATGTCACCCCCGATCTGAGCCGCTAGAGCTGCACCCGTTACCAGAATCGTGCCATTCACGTTACCTTCAAAGCGGTTTTCTAGGTTCAGGGCAATTCTGTCTAGGTTGACAACCAAAGGCGTAGCGGCATCTGGATCATTAGCGGCTAGAGGCGCGAGAATAGGCAATGTTCCTTGAGCCGTCACCTGTCCGTTGCTAAACTGTCCCTGAAGGTTTTCTACCCGGATGCGATCGTTGTTAAACAAAATATCGCCATTCACATTGGTTAAGTCTTGGGGCAGCGCTTTGGCAGAAAAAACTGCGTCTTGGAACGTCGCCTTGCCTGTGGCATTGAGCCGCACAGGGCTAGAGAGCGCCGGATCGAATGTACCCCGGACTTGCAGTTTGACATCTCCTTCACCGCCTTTCCAAGCCACCAGGTCGGTGAACAGACTGAGGAGGGCAATGCCATTGTTGCGAATATCGACATCCAGGCTGAGGTCAGTATTGTTGGGCTTCACCGTCATAAACGGAAAGGCGTAAGGCACGCTACCGTTGAGCTGAAAAGTGTCTGCCTGACTTCTAGGTGTCCCCGCTGCCGGATTACCAGTTGCCGGATTTTCAGTTGCCAGCTCCTCGACCGTTTGATTCCCAGCCACCCGATCGCCAATGACTCTGCCGTTAAAGTCGAGTCGCGCATTGGCATAGCCAAACAAACTCCTCAAGGGCGGCACTGTCTGACCATTAACGGTTGCATCTGCCAAGACCAGCTCTCCAGTCACCTGAGGATTGCCGACGCTACCCGCCACAGAGACATTGGCGTTGAGATTACCATCGATCGCCACAGGCAGCTTAAACAAGTCTTGAAGCGCCGCGACCGGAATATTTTGCGCCAAAAGCTGACCCGACTGCTGCTCGCCGCCCAAGGTGCCAGAGAAGTTGAGAAACGAGTTGTCCGACTGGAATCGCAGCGGCAATAGGGTCAGGATGCCGTTTTCCAGCCCCCCAGATGCCACCACCTGATTCACCTCATATTCTCCCCACCGCCAATCCTGTCCTTTTAAGTCGAAGCCCAGAGTTGCCCCGTTCCTGGGCGAAAAGGCAACGTTAATGTCTCCGGTAAACACGCCTTGCAGCTCCGACAGATCGGGCAAGAAGGCATTGTTTTGACGCTGAGCAATCTGCTGGTCGCGTAGCGCCGTGATTTCGGAATAGCGGCGGAGCTGGTTCAACAAGCTTAGGCCGTCCGTTGTCACAGATGTAGGCAGGATATCGATCGCTGAGGCAAAGCTAGGAGCGCCGATGCCCCGCCCCAAATCCGTCAGGTCAAAAATTTGCAGCGCCGTCAGAATATCTTCTACTCTGCCGGAATCAGCGGTTATTTTGCCCTGCAATTGCGGATCGGCTCCTGGGCTAAAGCTCCCCGACAGCAGATAGCGGCTGTTGCCCTGGCGCAGTTCACCTTCATCTAGCACGCCAATACCCTGGACGTAGCGGAAGCGTCCGGTGAAGGAATCGGCTCTGATGTAGTCGATCGCCGGATTGGCGATCGCCACCTCTCCCACCACGTCTGGCTGCGCCAAATTGGCAATATTGAGGTTGAAATTGCCGTTTACCCTACCTGTGACTCGCCCCAGCCCATAGTCAGCCGCAGGAGACAAATTGAGAATAGCAAGCGGGAAATTTTCCAGGTCGACGACCAGCCGATCGCCGTTGCCTCTGCCCTTCGCGATCGCCTCTCCCTGCTGCACAAAAAAGGAAACCGGGCGATTGCGGCTGTCTAGCTGTAGGGCAATGCGGTCTTGCGCCCCGGCCACATCTAGATTGAGCGATCGATTGGTGACGTACTGAAGTTCGCCATTCAAAGCTGGCTCGAAGGCGGTTGCGTTGACCACCAGATTATTCACACCCACCCGCCCAGCAATCGACAGCGTCTCTAATGCCCCGGTCAGCCGACCGCTGAAGTCTGTGGTTCCGGCAACCTGAACCTGCTGAGGAATCGGGATGGGGAGCTGAGTAATGTCGTAGCCCCGCAGATTGACATTCAAATCTAGGTTGGTGATGGCAGGGGTGCCTTCTAGGGAAGCAAATACAAAGCCGTTGGCATCAAATCCGGGCGCGGATGCCTGCCGAATTTGGAGGCGATCGCCCAGCCATTTCACCGAAGCCGTCAGCGGATTAGCAATCAGCGAAACGCCTTGAGACAGCCGCACCTGTCCTTCAGCACTAATGGCCTCTGGGCTGAGATTATCTAGACTGCCGCCCAGGGCGAAATTGCCGCTGAGAAGCCCCCGCAGGTCAGAAGAGAACTGGCTGAGTTCAATTCCCGACGTGTCGAGATCGGCATTCCAGCGGTTTTGGGCGATCGCCCCCTGCCCCCGGACAATGCCCCCGGCAACCAGCAGCAGCGTGTCTTGAAAGCGGATGGTATCTCCCGCGATCGCCACCGTACCTCGCCCCGGATAGGTGGCTTCAGGAGCTTCCCATTTAGCGATCGCCTGCACGTTGTCAAACCCGCCAAAAACCTGAGCGGTGGCGTTGACGTTGCCAACCGTGACGCTGCCTAGATTAGCTCCGTAGGTGCGGGCGATCGTATCTGCGGGTAGACCTTGGGCACGAAGATCAAAGGCTAACCCCCCGCGATCGCCCAATTTCACATTGCCGCTGCCCGTCAGTAGCCCCCCTGCTTGGGGCACCGCTCGAATATTGCTGATGTCGATCGATTGCAGCGTTGCTGTAAACTGTGCCTGTGCCGATCGGAGGGCAACTTTATCTACCAGAACGGGCTGAGTATTTTCGACAACTCCCGCAATCAGGGGTTGATCACTGCTGCCTTTGACCGTGGCATTGGCGCGGAAAGTTCCTGTGAGGGCGATCGGCAGTGTTTCAGGATCAACGTCCAGAGTCTTGAGCACATCTGCAATTTGGGTAGGCTGCACCTGCACCGTCAGGTTGTAGCCTTTTTGGGTATCCAGACTGCCGCCAATTTGGGCATTTACCTCGCCATAGCGACCGCGCAGATCCTGCATGGCGATCTGCTGACCCTGAAAGCGCAAGCCGCCATAGACATTGCGGATCAGCTTGGGTACTCCCTCAGCGATCGCAGTGACATTTTGCAGCCGCACGGTACCCTCTAGCCCCAAAGGCTGGTTGTCGGGCGGAAACAATACCTGCAGGTCAGCATCTAGCAACCCTGCCTTCAGCGTCAGCGGTAGAGGAATGAGCAAACCAATATCTGCCGCCAGCAGGTCATTCCCTTTTGTGTTGAGGGTAATCTCTGGAAGCCGCAGATCGGCTTTGCCGTCTAGATCAAAATTGCCTCCTGTTTCAGGCTTTCCGGCAACTTCAAAGGTAATCAGCTTGTTGTCTTCTCGGAAGGTCGCTGAGCCATTCACCTCCTGAAAGGTAAGGAGTGGCTTAATGCGGGCTTTCTCAGCAGGAGAGCTGCTTTTGGAAGTGGGAGAGGGCGTGTTTGTAGGCTCATCGGAGACGATCGCTGATTGCTCTACTTCCTTACCGTAGGGCGCTAATTGCAGCTTGGCGTTTTGCACCCGCAGCGTATCTAGCTTGAGCTTAATCAGATCCTCGGTGGGCGGCTGGTCTTTCAGCTCAGTGGCAATCCACAGCCCTGTTTCATCCTGGTCAATGTAGGCAGTGGGATTGACCAAAGTCACATTAAGGCTGAGCGATCGCTCCCACAGCACCTCCCAGGGATTGAAATTGACCCAGACGGACTCCACTTGAGCGGTGTCGGCATCGCTAGCGGTGGGCGGCAAGCTAGAAGCCCCAAACTTCAGGCTGGTGAGAGAAATTTGCTCTAGCCGCCCCACCTCAACCGGACGATCGAGCAAATCACTTAAGCTGGTTGAAACTTGCGGAGCTAGGTCATTTTGCACGTACCGCCATGCCCACCAGCCGCCCACCGCCGCACCTGCCAAAGCGACTCCGCCTAGGGCTGCGCCCACCCATAGCCAAACGCGCCGATTGCCTGAGGGCGGCTCAGGCTGCTGATCTGGCTGATTATCCGAATGGGGAGAATTCGTCATGACCTTGCACTTTCACCCAACAGTCTTCACCCAACAGTCTTCGTCCAACAGTTTTCACCCAACAGTCTTCATCTTCAGCCTGACGTTGAAACGTAGCTTAAAGATTCTGGCGCGTCCCTAACAGAATATACCTTAATCCCTCCGCTCCCATTCCCAGTAGGATAGACAAGACGCTTTTTTCTCAACGTCCCATGCGCGTGTTTGTTTTGCTATTTAATGCCCGTACCGAGAATGAAGGAATCCATACGCTGAAGATGGACGATCGCAACGTCGTTCTAATGTTTGAATCAGAAGACGATGCCACTCGTTACGGTATCTTGCTCGAAGCCCAAGACTTCTCTAACCCTACGGTAGAAGCCTTTGAAACAGAAGAGATCGAGGAGTTCTGTGATAGCGCCAACTACGAATGTAAGCTAGTGCCAGAAGGTATGTTGGCAGTGCCTCCCGAAACCAATGTTGAAGAACCTGACTGGAATCCGGAGGGGCAACCCGCTAGCTCCGGCGACCCGGCTGACGAGGCTGAGATGCCCCCCTCAGAGCTAGAACGACTGCGGCGACGGTTTGAAGGGCTGCTGTAAGCCTGAAGTTTAGCCATGACCAGGTTAGCTATGAAAGTAAGGTTAGCTATGAAAGTTTAGTCATGAAAGAAGATTTTGTTGAACGAGGGCATCTGCTGACCGAGCAAGTTAACCCTAATAGTCAGACGCTTGATCAGCTGACAGCGCTTGAAATTGTCGATCTGTTCAATCGCGAAGATGCTCAGACGATCGCTGCCATTGCCGCCGCACGGATGGATCTAGCTGAGGCGATCGATCGGACGGCAGCGGCTTTGCGTCAGGGCGGACGGCTGTTTTACATTGGGGCAGGCACTAGCGGTCGTCTGGGGGTGCTAGATGCTGCCGAATGTCCGCCCACGTTTTGCACCCCGCCCGATCTGGTACAGGGCATCATTGCCGGAGGATCGGGGGCGCTCGTTCGCAGCTCCGAAGATTTGGAAGACCGCCCGGAGGACGGGGCAGAGGCGATCGCCCATCGTCAAGTCACCGAGCTAGATGTTGTGGTGGGCATTACGGCAGGAGGCACCACGCCCTATGTTCACGGAGCGCTCCGTGCCGCCCGTCAGCGCGGGGCCGCCACGGTGTTCATTGCCTGTGTGCCTCGCGATCAGGTCAGCCTGGATACTGTTGATATTGACATTCGCCTGCTGGTAGGCCCAGAGATATTGGCAGGTTCTACTCGCCTCAAGGCAGGTACCGTCACCAAGCTGGCGCTCAATATTTTGTCTACGGGCGTGATGGTTAAACTGGGCAAAGTCTACGGCAATCGCATGGTGGATGTGGCCGTCACCAACACTAAGCTGCATGATCGCGCCCTGCGAATCCTTCAAGACTTGACCGATCTGAGCCGAGAGGAGGCGATCGCTCTTCTAGAACAGAGCGGTCTTCAGGTGAAGCTGGCACTGCTGATGCACTGGACAGGGCTAGATCGGCAGGGGGGCGATCGGCTCTTGACTCAGCATCAAGGAAACTTGCGGCAAGCGATCCAGGATTTCAAGGGGTATTAATACTCCTTGTTTGAGAGTCTCTTGGTATGCTTAAAGATTATCCATACTTTGTGGATTAATAGAGAGCCTCTACTGAATGATTACTGCTGTGATTCTGCTCGTGGCATTGGCACTATTGGGGTGGGGTTTCTACCGCGCCTTACCCCTTGGCAAGCCGGGAGTTTTGGCGTGGCTGCAATCCGTAGCGCTCATGCTGCCTTGGTTTCTATTTTTTGGTCTGTCGGCAGTAGGTACATTCATTAATCTTGCAGAAGCCTTGTCTTTGCTGGTCGGCTCTACACTGATCTACATTGCTTTGGGCAGATGGCTACGAGATATAGTTGGCAATGATCCGGAGAAGTATATCTCTCCGGCTCCCACGCCTCCTCTAGCTCAATCTCCGCCACCTCCAGTTGCTCAGGCGGAACCCGTTCAAGATGCAACTCCTGCCCTTCCGGCCGCCGACCTTCAGACAATTCGCGGCATTTTTGGAGTAGACACGTTCTTTGCAGTCGAAGCTATCCCCTATCAGGCAGGTGTCATCTTTAAAGGCAATCTGCGGGGAGAGCCACAGTCCACCCATGAGCGCCTCTCTGTCCGACTGAAAGAGCGCCTAGACGATCGCTATCGCCTGTTTTTGGTGGAAGGCATGGAAGACAAGCCCGTTGTGGTGGTTCTGCCCAGCAGTAGTGATCCCAAGCCCGCTACGGTTTCGCAGATTGTGCTGGCTATTGGGTTAGGTGTGGCGACGATCGCGACCTGTTTAGAAACCGCAGGGCTAATGTTGGGATTCGATTTGTTGACGACTCCCGCCCGACTGCTGGAAGTTTTGCCGATCGGCGCAGGGATTTTGCTGACTTTGGCAGTTCATGAGATTGGGCATCTGGTGCTAGCAAAGCGCTACCAGGCTCAGCTACTGCCGCCCTTTTTCTTGCCTGTGCTGCAAATTGGCTCTTTTGGGGCAATTACGCGCTTTGCTTCCCTGCTGCCTAGCCGCACTGCCCTGTTTGACATCGCTTTTGCGGGGCCAGCTGTCGGCGGGTTGACTGCTTTGGGAATGCTGATTGCAGGTTTGCTGTTGTCCCATCAAGGGAGCTATTTTCAACTTCCTTCAGAGTTTTTTCAGGGATCGCTTTTGGTAGGACTGCTTGCCAAGGTCGCTCTAGGCAATGCGCTTCAGCAGCCTGTTGTTGATGTGCATCCGCTCGTAGTCATTGGCTGGCTGGGATTGGTGATGACGGCAATTAATTTACTGCCTGCCGGACAGCTTGATGGCGGACGGATCTTACAATCCATCTATGGTCGTAAAGTGGCGGCTCGCACCACCATTGGCACTCTGATTGTTGTGGGTTTGGCGGCTTTGGTCAATCCGCTGGCGCTGTATTGGGCGATCGCCATCCTGTTTTTGCAACGTGATTTAGAACGTCCTGCGCTCAACGAGCTAACGGAGCCAAATGACGCAAGAGCCGCGCTAGGTCTACTGATTCTGTTTGTGATGGCGGCAACGCTGCTGCCCTTAACCCCAAGTCTGGCAAGTCGCTTGGGCATTGGGGGCTAATTGTAGAGATTAAGTTCACAGGGTGCTTTTTGAAGACTACTTTACTCAGAGGCTATTTTTTAGAGGCTAAATCTACCATGGCAGTTCCCCCAGTTATTTTGGTGTTTGATATCAGCGCGCTGTCGGTTTCTTCTCCTAGCGAATGGCAAGAGTTTTCACGAGTCGGTAGCTGCTACATTCCTCAAGTGGTTTATGAGGAAATGAAGCTAATGTTCGATCGATCGCCCGATCCAGACTTAGAGAGAATCGCAAAAGCGTTTAACCGCTTCTATGCCTCTAGCGGCTGGCAAATTACCGATGCCAATGCCCACCACCCTACGCTGAAGGTTGGGTCTGGACAGGCGTTAACGCGCCGCTCTAGGGTCTCATTAGCGGTGGGGCGCTGCGCCTTTGCCCTGTCCCAAAATTTCTCTAATAGCCTGGTGGTATTGGTTTCCAAAGACCGAGCCTTGCTGCAACGGCTCTATGAAATTCCGGTGGTGAATCTGTGTGGCATTACGGGAGAATCTCTCCTGCAATGGAGCCGTACCGGACAGCGCCCCATTGCCGTCAGCCAGAAATTTCAGCAATTTCGGACTGCCTATGGGATGCCCCCTGCCGCCCCTGCCTATCAGCGTACTTCTCCCACCCGAACGACTCCCCAGACTAAGCCTACGATCGTTCGGAATACTGTTTCAAGACCTGATTGGTTGCCCGATGTGATATCGCTGCTTTTGGCGGTGGCAGGATTGGCGATCGCGGCCTATCTCATTTGGTTTCTTTTGAATAGCGCTGATCTCAAAAAATACTGGCCTCAAACTCTTGCCCCTCACCAATTGCCGTTCAAAGAATTGCAGGTGGCAGTTGACAAGAAGTAATTCTTTTGGCTAATCTAGTAAAAGTGAAAAGGAACCTGCCCCCATCGTCTAGAGGCCTAGGACACCTCCCTTTCACGGAGGCGACGGGGATTCGAATTCCCCTGGGGGTATCCAAAACTCAAGATACGGAACATGACCTGTAGGAAACTTCTTACAGGTCATGTTTTTGCGTTCTTATCTATCTCTACTTTTAAGATTGGCTAGTGGCAACCAACGATATCTATGTGGTGGTGTGCAGGTAATGATTTTTTGTGGTGTGGGCTTTGCCCACACCACAAAAAATCATTACCTTTTAAGGACTATTATCCATTCTTGGGAATGTTATTAATTAATAACCTCTCCCCCGTTACTTTTTAAAAATGCTAGGATGATACCTGAGATTAAGTATCGGTGGCAGCGTTTGTTTCAAGTATTAAAAGTTTTTCTACGTTTGGTATTGGCAGGCTTCTCTCCGAGATTTTTCTCTACAAGTTTTTCAATTTTGGAGATGAGTTAATGTCGATTTATATTGGTAACCTGTCCTATCAGGTGAGCGAAGCTGACGTAACGGCTGTATTTGCAGAGTACGGTTCAGTTAAGCGAGTTCAGATACCGACCGATCGCGAAACGGGTCGAATGCGCGGCTTTGGCTTCGTAGAAATGGGTACAGACACTGAAGAACAGTCTGCTATTGATGCTCTAGATGGATCTGAGTGGATGGGGCGTGATCTGAAGGTCAACAAAGCTAAACCTCGTGAAGATAGAAGTTCTTTTGGTGGCGGAAATCGTAGAGATAGCTTCTCTCGTAACTAATAACCCTTAAAGGATGGTTGGAAAGTCCAACTATTGGTAGGGAAACGTTTCAGATTCTCCTCGATCCGCCTTAAAAAGGAGGACTTTGAATCCATTTCTCCCTTTCTAAGCGGGCAGGGGGATCAGCAGGTGCCTAAAATCACAGCCGACCGCTTTTAAACATCCTCTTAAGTTATTGTATTCATTTCTTTTACTAGAGGTATTTTATCTCTAGCTAATTTCAAGGTTCAGGCAGTAGTGTCTGAACCTTTTTCATGCCTATTAATAACAATTCTTAGCCGCCTATCCTAGACTGCTTGCGCCTCTAAAAATACTTTCTGTTTGCACTGTCACAACCAACAATAGAGTTGGCTTTTCAAACAAATAAATAAGCTTATTTATTAATTCTGATATTAAGCCCATCACTTCATTCGCTCTATTCTCTTGACAAGATTAATCAAAAAAGAGTACCCAAGTCGGGTACTTATCAATGGCTTGTAGTTGAAGGATTATAGATTCATTGGAAGCCAAAGTAACTGAGCCAAAGAACGAAAAACTGAAAGCTGATTCTACGAAGGCTTGCAACTCAATCCATAAACTTGAAATCAAAAAAGGGAAATTATCATGTCTAACGAAATGCAAGAAATGGCAGCCCGCGCAGCACGTTCTCAACAAATCTCAACAGTGGTAGGTGTGCCTGGACAACGTGATGAAAATACACTATCTGAGACACGTTCTGAAGGTATTGTCGGTCCTGTAAAGTTCACGCTTTCTAACCTGGATATCAAAGGCTTGGGCAACGTTCCTGCTGATCCTGCCAACTCGCAGTATATCGCCGCTGAAGATGAGTTTTTTGTTGCCAGCGTTGATATCGAGTTTAACAAAACTCCTCTGACTGAGCTACTGATGTGCTTAGGAACCCGGATCAATATTGACTTTGCGCTTGAAGGCTATGGCAAGAAAGCATCAGAACTGAATTTGGGTGCTACGATCCTGACTCAAAAAGGGGTATTCAAGTACAGCCTGAAGACGATTCCTACTCGTCCCGTTGATCAGAATATGCCTGCTGGTCTTTATGCAATGGGCGCAGTTGTTACAGTTGGGCCTGTTGAAAACGCTTGCACCACTAAGATCTGGGGACATGGCTACATTGAGCAAGTGCTGCTTCAAGTCTATGCTTCGGGTCAAGAGTAATCTTTTCCAGATGAGAGTAACGCTGATTGAGGCGTAACGATCGCCTGGTAAAGTTCAAGACTCTGACAGACCTGGCAGGGCACGGTACCTGCCAGGTTTCCTATTGAAGGTTATAAATGTGAAGGTTATGGTCATCGCCAGTTTTCTTAGGACATTTAGGGTGGGGCGCTTCGCGCCCCACCCTAAATGTCCCTGTCCTAACCGCCTTGGCGGTTGCTATATAAATGTGAACAGGATTGCAGCAAAATTCGGTTTGGATATCTGCAAACGTTATTAGAAACGTCGTTAGAAATTAACCAACGGAGAGAGGGTGCTATCTATTTGCTTAACCCTCAGCTAATAATTGACTCTGCATTTGTCATATTGAATAGACCTCTTGCAAATTAGGTTTAGTGGGGGTGCAACGCTCACTAAACCTAATCCCAAAACTTTAATCTGTAAGAGGTCTAATGAAGCGCTGGCGGAGTTGAAATATCTTGTCTTCTAACGCGACGTTGAGATTCTTCATTTCGCTAAATTCAGAATGATAGTCATAACCTACCGCAATTTTCAATAGAAGCTGCGCGGAGAGCGGCTTCCAAAAAATAACTCGTACTTAACCAAGCTTAAAGCACTGTATGTTGTCAGTATAAATTTAGGGAGATTAGTCATGATCCATAAGCTAAACACGCCTCAGAATCTCAAAGACTGGATAGGCACAAGAAAGCAGCCCCAAAGATGCCCTATTTGCTGCATTTTGCCACCGCAAATGTTAGATCACATTATCCGGCATGGCGACGATAATCAATGTGATTGGGCACTTAAAACCCTGAGAGCCTCAGAACAATTTCGCGGCAGACGTTCTGCTGTAGGTAACATCTCGTTTGCGGTATCGCCGGGTCGAAAGCGACGCACAATCTACGATGCTAAAAACAGCCAGTCTCTTCCTGGTGTGCTAATTCGAGGGGAGGGCGACCCGGCCTCTACCGATGAGGCAGTCAATGAAGCTTATGACGCATCTGGAGCCACTTACGATCTGTTCAAAGACATTTATGGACGCAATTCTATTGACGATAACGGATTGCGATTAGACTCCACCGTACATTTTGGTGTGAACTATGACAATGCCTTCTGGAATGGCGATCAGATGGTCTATGGCGATGGCGATGGTCGCTTATTTAATCGTTTTACTATCGCGATCGATGTCATGGCTCATGAACTCACCCATGGAATGGTTGATTACACAGCGAAGTTAAAGTATGAGGACGAACCCGGTGCGCTCAATGAATCCTTCTCTGACGTGTTTGGGACATTGGTCAAACAGCGATCGCTCAACCAGACAGTCCATGAGGCAGATTGGCTGATTGGTGCCGGACAGCTAGCTGTCGGGGTGAATGGTGTGGCGCTCCGCTCCATGGCAGCACCCGGAACAGCCTATGACGATCGCGTTTTGGGGAAAGACATTCAGCCTGCACACTACAGCGACCTTTATCGAGGCACTTCCGATTTTGGAGGGGTGCATATCAATTCTGGTATTCCTAATCGCGCTTTCTATCTTGCTGCTATGGCGATCGGCGGTTTTGCTTGGGAAAAGACTGGGAAGATTTGGTACCTTACGCTGAAGAAAGAGCTATCTCCTGAGGCAAATTTTCAGCAGGCAGCTGAGGCAACTATCCAGATTGCAGGGCAGATTTATGGTAGCGACGGGGACGAACAAAAGGCGGTGAGTAGCGCTTGGCAACAGGTTGGAGTTCTTTAAATAGCAAAGCATAAGTCTTGCAAATCTCACCTGAACGCAGTAGCAAGTTTAGAAAATTAAACCTAAAGCTTCAATATAGTGTATGCTGCACAACATCTTTATGCAGCACACACAAACTATGGCACTGATCAATCACCGTCCTCACCGTGCAGCTATTCGCTTCAAGGCTAAAATGCAGCTTCTAGAAACAACTGACGAGTTTTTTGGAACGGATGATTGTTTCGAGTCGGCTAATCCTCTTCTAGAAGAACTGGCGGCAACTTTATTTCAATCTAGGCAATACCTAGTGTTTTACGAGCAGCATCACTCTAAACAAGAAGCAAAGCAGGCAGAGGACAGACTGGCTCAGGAGCTAGCAGGGATCTATCTGCAAGTCATGAGACATCGACAAAATCCTGTCGTTCAAAGCCTCAATGCTTTGCTGTAAGCAGTGGTCAAAGCTGGTCATGTGGCTAACCAGTCTTAGAGAATGTTTAAAGGGTAACAACTGCTGTCTAAATCGCCCCCCAGATCCCCCAAATCCCAGGGACTTTCGAGCCAGTTCTTGTTGAGAGTCCCCTAAAGTTGAGGGACTGGGAGGCGAATGCAGAACATTCTGTACTCCTCAAGTGTGCTCTTGTACCAGCTGTCACGAGCAGATGCAAACCCTCAAGGTAGCTCTGCATGATGCAGGTTTTCTTTGGGTAAACTATGACATTCCACAACACCTTGCTAATGCTGCTTGATCAAGGCAACGATGTCTCTCATCTTTTTATGATCTAAAGCTGCAACATGAGCAGATCTAGAAATCTTTGCCTCTTCCCGGCTTTTGAAGGGACCAAACTGGTAAGTTTGCTGGGGAGCGGAGATAAAAACTTCCACCCACCATGATAATGCTGTTTGATCCGGTGATAGTGTATTCATCAGAGATACCTGTAGATTTTTTTAACGGAGTTTAAAGCGATCGAATTTAAAAGGTTTCTACCGTACTAGGAATATGAAAAGGGCAGTTTGATACATACGCTTCGTTTAGCTAGATCCAGTGGATACTGGTGCGTTGGCTATGTATGGAAATCGCTAACTGCGATCGCCTACCATGATTTTAGCGGTTCACTGGGGCGTGTATAGCTTCATTGAGCTGAGACAAATTAAAATTCAGGCTGACTGGAAGCTTGTCATTATTAAAGTTATACAACCCATACAGGTGTAGCATCTATCAATTTGTAGAGATTGGTAGAGACAAGACAGTAGAAATAACGCTGGAGAAATAACACTGGGAGAAAGCTGCAAGGCAAACAAGGTAGTGTCAGCCTGTGCAATCACTTTTATATCACCTTAAAAGATAGTACAGGAATGATTGAAATCGCGTCTATTCAACTATTTGAATTGTATAACTTGTGTCATATAAATTGAAATGTATTAAAACTTCACTTAGGCTGTCTTAAATCAGGTGTGAGATTTCTCCCTGCTGTTGAGATTCTTTCTAGCCCGACCAGCTCATGAGGCAATAGCAAAGCAGCTTCAATTTCTTGCCGCACGGTAACGGTTACTTCGCAGTTGCTATTGAGGCAATCGAGCAGTAATTGATTTGCATCACAGTATCGCTGCCATACTTCCTGCTGCTCTAGACTGAAGTCAAAAACAATATCTAGAAAAATTCCCCAACTCAGCATAGAGGCAAGCACTAGGTGCGGAACAAGATGAGGCTGATGGGTGAGGGCAAAATAGAATGTGTGAATTGCAGCAGGCTGTGGAGAAGCGACAAGAGGTTTGTGCGCTGCCCAAGTTAAAAGTTCTTGCAGATCAGCGTCTTCAGTCCCGATCGCATCAATTTTTTGTTTCATTAGCTGCACTAAAGGATCAGCGGTACGCAGCATTGCCGCTGTCATGAGAAAAACTTCTCGCCAGCGGGATTCATTCATATGGCTAACTAACTGTTCCAATGAGTGATCGGTGGCATCTGAATTGTGATTGGCTACAATTTTTCGAGCCGTAAAATATTCTTGAAATATTGGGTAAGAGAATGAAAAAATTCCCTGCACCTGTTCTGTTAAAATTCCATGCTGTGATTCGATCGCTTTAAGTATCCTTTCGCTCTCTAACTGCGATTCTTCTAATTCTATCGAAGCATTAGGTAAGCCCTGAATGTAATCACTGATGTGGTGCTCGATAACCTGTTTTCCAAAAAAATAATCCTCCTGCTCAAAGGTGATCTTAGCAACTTGGCTCAGAAGCTTCAGCTTTTGGGGCAGTAAGCAACCGCAAAACATTTCGTCTCGCTCAACGCCTTTGGTTTCATCCCATTTGCTGAGCAGCAGATCTAAACATTGCTTATAAAATTGCGATCGTCTAATAGGAAATCTACCCTGGTAATGGAAAATCCAGCAGGCAAGGTGAAGAAATAGCGGCGTAGTGACAAGCCGACGGAGAGGCATATTTTCCGCCAAGTCTAGTTTCTGAATAAAATGAACTGCCTGCACTTGCCCAGCGTGGGTCGTGGTCTTCGTTAGGGTAGTAAACCATTTCTGAGCAAAATCCACAATTTGGTCTTGTGTAAAGGGAGCCATCTCTACATCTGTGAAGCGCCTGAGAGTGGCAGCTTGAGTTGCTGTACGACAAGTTACGACAAATAGGTTCCGCTGATACTTTTCGGAAAGTCTGCGAATTTCTTTAACAACCGCCTTGCGTTCTTGATGCAGCACTTCATCCAAGCCATCTAGCAAGAGCAGCATTCTACCCTCTTGAAGCAGAGTTCTGACTACGGATGGGTCTGAAATTCCTGAGGTGAGAAACTCATCATGCAGGTAGGTGCCTAAACTCAGCTCGTCTGGGTCTTTAGCTTCATCGACAAAATCTCTCAAGGTGATAAAAACAGGAACTCGCTCAGCAGCAAAGCTGCCTTGGCTGCATCGAATTGCCAGATGCTGTAAAAAAGTGGTTTTCCCTGCCCCTGGCTTCCCCAAAACCCTCAGTTTTGAGTAGGTTTCGACGGCTTCTACCCCCGCAATCTGGGTTTGAGAAACATCTCCTAATCCAAATCGATTGAATTCTTTGGGCGTGAAGCGCTGTAGGTCGGCTAATTCTAACCACTGTTGGCTCGGAATCTCTTCCAGAGTATTGACATTGATATAGATGTTGTCAATTTCAACGGGGTGGCTGATATTCAACAGCTGGAGAGTGCCGCACTGATGCTGAATTTTGTCCCGACGCTGCAATCGCACCTGTTTGACTAAAGCATCAATCTCGGCAACCGAAGTGCTGGAAACCCCTCCAAGCTTAGGAAAATCCGAAGGCGGATCGATCGCTATTTTTCGCCAATCTAGCTCCAATATTAAGCAAATTTCCAAAAAAACCTGCCGCTCAATCGGCTGACCTGTAAAAAACCGCCAAATTGACTGGCGTGTTTTTAGCCCGACTTCTCCCGCTAGGTTTTCTTGCGTCCATCCCTTCTGGGCAAAAGCACGTTTCGCTTGCTCAATACCGAGAGGTGATGTCCGAAGCGATCGTTTGACCATGAGATAAAACCTCTGGTCTCTACTGTAAAGTCATATATACCACTAACACATATCAATCTACGATTATCCTCTGTATTGTGAATCTATCGTTTTACCGAAATCAAAAGAATCCACAAGTTTCAGGTGAAACAAATTCACGCTATTGAAGGAGCATAAGCTTTAAGGTAAGAGCTTTTCTCACTCAGAACACAGCAAAAAATCCTTAACCCTTAAGGACTACCGATTCAAGATGCGCTCAGCTGTACGATTCAGCCCTCTCATAGGCGCGATCGCGATCAATATTTTTAGGGGTGGTATTCAGGTAATGATTCTGTGTCGTATAGTCTTTACCCGTACAGCACAAAATCATTACCGACTGAGCACTACATTGTTATTGCTGCCATTTCTCCCTACCGTTTGAGAATTGCCGTTAGGGAAATAGTGGTAGAGACTGGTTCACTTCAATCCGGTCGTTTCAGAACACCAGGTAATCTATCTCCCTCATAGCTGTACTGCTGAAGCACCGCCATCAGCTGGGGAATAACTGCTGCTTGAGACATAGATTGACTTCAGAGATAGATTGACCTCAAGAAAATTTGCGCTCCTACTTGACATTATACTGAACGTTCGGTAAATTTTAGTTGTACCAAACGTTCAGTATAGATAATTGTCCCACTCACCCATTGGAAATTGAACCCATGCCTACAACCTTCCACACCATCGCGATCGAGGGACTCAATATTTTCTACCGAGAAGCAGGTTCCAAAGATAAGCCTACGATTGTGCTTCTGCACGGTTATCCAGCTTCATCTCATATGTATCGAGATTTAATCAATCAATTGTCTGATCAATTTCATTTAGTTGCGCCAGACTTTCCTGGGTTTGGCAACAGCGATACGCCGTCCATTGATCAATTTGAATATAGTTTCGATCGCCTTGCCGACATCACCGAGAATTTTTTGAAAGCGCTAGGACTGACTCGATTTAGCTTTTACTTGCAAGACTATGGCGCACCTGTTGGCTTTCGGGTTGCGACTCGACATCCTGACTGGATTCAAGCGCTGATTTTGCAAAACGCCAATGCCTATGAAGAAGGTTTAACTTCCGCTTGGCAAGCGCTCCGAGATTTGTGGCGCGATCGCACCGAAGCCACTGAAACTGCTGCGCGTGAATTTTTCAAGCGCGACACGACAATTTTCTTTTACACGAGTGGAACACGCGATCGGCAAAATATTAACCCCGACAACTGGAATTTGGATCAATCTTTTCTCGATCGCCCCAACAACGCTGCCGCTCAGCTGGAATTGATCTACGACTACCGCAAAAATCTAGAGAGCTACCCAGAATGGCACGCCTATTTCCGTACTCATCAACCGCCCACGCTCGTTGTCTGGGGCAAGAATGATCCGTTTTTTGGGCCTGAAGGTGCTAAAGCCTTTGCACGAGATTTGAACATAATTGAGACTCATCTGCTCGACACTGGACACTTTGCTCTGGATGAAGAAGGTGAAGCGATCGCTCATCAAATTCGCCGCTTTCTTCCTGCTCACATCGCCTAATTTAAAGTCACCTAATTCAGAACCTATTCACTCTACAAGGACTACCCGAAGATGATTAAGCTTTACGGTCACGAAATCTCTGGCAATAGCTACAAAGTTCGTCTGTTTTTATCTCTATTGCAGCTTGAATTTGAATGGATCAAGGTTGATTTGTCGAAAGCAGAACAAAAATCACCCGAACATCTAGCGCGCAATCCTTTCGGTCAAGTGCCAACGCTGGTGGATGGTGCTATCACCTTATCGGACTCACAGGCAATTCTCGTCTATCTAGCGCGGCAATATGGTGGCGAGCCATGGCTACCGATCGAGGCGCTGCCTCTGGCACAGGTTGTGCGGTGGCTATCAACATCGGCAGGAGAAGTCCGTCAAGGGCCTGAACATGCGCGGCTCTACCATTTGTTTGGAGCAACTGACATTAACATTGAAAGGGCGAATCAGAAGGCAGCGTTTATCCTGACGCAATTGAATCAGCATTTGAGCGATCGCACCTGGTTAGAGTTTGAGCGCCCAACGATCGCTGATATTGCCGTCTTTCCTTACATTGCTCTAGCACCAGACGGCAAGATTGACCTTGCTCCTTACCCCAATGTGCGGGTGTGGATCGATCGGGTTAAGCAACTTCCAGGCTATATCGCTATGGCAGGGATCTGAAAAAGCTGGCGCTGCTGGTTTTATGCACGAATTTCTTAAAAGGTTTGCTCCGCGCCCCTTTCAAAAAAATTCATACCCAGATTTAGCACTGCCAAAAATCTGAGCCTCAATATTGTACTAACCAAGGAGAGAAAGCATAATGAGCCATTCAGGCTGGCTGCACACCGAATCCCCCTTTCATCCTGGCGAACTGGCAATTCAAGCCCAGCTCGGTGTCCAGGAGCAAATGGACAAGCAGGGACGACGCGTGATTCGAGATTATCTTCCTGATCAGCACCGTCAGTTTTTTGCCCAGCTCTCCTATGTGATTGTGGGCACAGTTGATGCCTCTGGTTCGCCCTGGGCTTCCATCCTGGCGGGCGAACCTGGCTTTCTCTCCTCCCCCGACGATCGTTCTTTACAAGTTACCGCTAAACCTCTGTTGGGCGATCCCTTAGCCACCATTCTCAGAGCAAGAATCGACATTGGATTACTAGGAATTGAGCTTCATACCCGGCGACGGAATCGTTTGAACGGCACTGTTACTGCAATTCACCCGGATCGCTTTGATGTGCAGATAGTACAGAGTTTTGGCAACTGTCCTCAATACATTCAGGCACGTCTGCTTGAGTTCAGCGAGTCGGATATCGCGGCGCCTCAGTCTGTCCATTTGGTTGAAGTGCTAGGAGAACCCGATCGCGCGATGATTGCTGCGGCTGACACATTCTTCATTGCGACTGCCTATCAAGACGCTGCTGCCGCTGGTGGCGTAGATGTTTCCCATCGGGGCGGCAAACCGGGTTTTGTCCGAATTGATGGCGATCGCACATTAACGATTCCTGACTTTTCTGGCAATGATCACTTCAATACCTTCGGTAATTTAAAGCTGAATCCCTATGCAGGACTGCTGTTTATAGACTTCGATCGGGGCAATCTGCTGTATCTAACAGGAACTGCCGAAGTGATTTGGGAAGGGGATGAAATTCGGGCTTACGCAGGAGCAGAGCGATTGTTGCGCTTCCGCCTCTCTCATGGGTATCGCGTAGAGGGCAGCTTGCCGTTACGCGGGTCAGCTCCTAATTTTTCGCCCTTTCTCGATCGCATGGGTTCCTGGTAGAAACGCACTGTCTACCAACCTCTAGGAGATTTTGCGGGGACACAGCCTCAGCTCAACTTCTAGCTAAGCTCGTGGCTAAGCTCCTCCGATTCAGCGTGGACTGCATCTGCTTCAGCTTGAATCGCCAGCAATAGCTCTTCTTCTTGAGTCTCAAAATCTTCTTCTGAAATTTCGCCCATATCGAACGCCAGCTGAAGCGAGAGTAAGCGTTTGCTTAGATTCTCTTTTTCGTCAAGCGCTATGTTGGCTTGCTCTAAAATTTTTTCGCCAATCCAGGCAATACCATTCAAAGGAGCAGTAAGAGGAGCAACAAGTAGATCAAAAAACATAGGGAGTGGGGGAGTGGGGGAATGGGGAATGTCAATCTAAGATCGATTAGGCGAGCTGAGCGAAGTTGAAGGGAGCTGTGAAGTTGTTGTAGCGAAGTCTCAAACGGTTCTCAAAATGGCGATCGACTTCTTCAATTTGCTCTCCAAACTGTGGTTCTGCCTCCCAAGGAATCAGATAGGCAGCGTTATAGATCATCTTTTCGGTGAGAACATCGTTTTCCACAATCTCGATCGCTAGCGGATTTAAAGCGTCCTGAAATCGAGTCACAATCTCTTGCTTACGATCGTCCATTGCCCGTTCAATTGACTGTCCAATTTTCACCACCTGATCCATGCTGAGAGATCTGCCTTCTAAGCGATCGCGTTTGGTTCGCAGATCGTCGTTTTCTCGCATCAGCGATTCCAGTTCAATCTCCGGTTCCCAAAAGATCTTAATGCTGACTTCTCGATATCCCTCTAGTTTGTTGAAAAGCTGCTTGAGGCTATCCCCTTTTGGCACAGTCAACTGCTGACGCACCATTTCCCAATCGCTGATGATTAAGCCAAACTGCAACGGCAACAGCGTCGGATGACCTTGCTGCATCACCTGCTCTAAGACCCGCTCATGACCCAACAAGTTTTTGCGGCTGGCAAGGTAGCGATCCTGCTCGGTTTCCGAATACAAAAACATAAAGTTATCTAGTTCGTGCATTTGCACAGGCTGCTGGTCTAAGCCTTCTAGCTGCAAATCTGAACGAATGGAAGGGGGGAAAATGCCGTATAGATAGAGACCGTTTGCCATCATGAACTCCTGGAGGAATTGGTGTAGAGGGCGATCGAAGGGGGCGATCGCCTTTTCTATTCCCTAGAGTTCCCAGGTTGCTCTTGAAAATTCAGATCAAGCAAAATTGAGATCAAGCAAAATTATCGACTCATCCCTAGGTGATGCTCTAGACACGTTGTTGGTGTTTGTGAAAGGGGCGTGGAGCGCCCCTTTCACAAACACCAACAACAAATTTGAAACACTACCAGCCGATCGATGGTTCACGGTAATTACTTTCGCTCGGTAACGACGTGATCGATCGCTAGACATTTTGGCGCTAGCAGGCTTAGAGGAGCGGAGTCAGTATCATCCAGAAAACCTGTCGGGCGGACAACAACAGCGGGTGGCGATCGCTCGTGCGTTGGTCAGCCATCCCCAAATCGTGCTGGCAGATGAACCCACGGCTGCGTTAGATAAGCAGTCTGGTCGAGATGTGGTTGAGCTGATGCAAAAACTTGCTCAAGAACAGGGCGGCACTATTCTGATGGTGACACACGATAATTGAATTCTCGACGTTGCCGATCGGATTATCTATTATGGAAGACGGCAAGCTGACTAAAACCTCAGAAGCCTTTACACTGAAAGAGAGGAAATTAAGATATCTGGCTCTCTTCTCCCCAGGGGAAAAGGTTGGGGTCAAGAACGTTACTTAATTTGCTGCTGAAAGTAATCGCGCAAATCGGCTGCCAAGGCTGGCACTTGGAGGGCGCGGCGCACCAGGTCTTCACTGGCTTCACGCACGTAGATTTGCACAATATCGGCAACGGTGACGTTGTTTTCGTCACGGCTCACCCGCTCGATCGCATCTCCTGCACCC
Source organism: Drouetiella hepatica Uher 2000/2452 (assembly GCA_019359505.1). GTDB lineage: Bacteria > Cyanobacteriota > Cyanobacteriia > Elainellales > Elainellaceae > Drouetiella > Drouetiella hepatica. The sequence continues at coordinate 255,899 of JAHHHD010000003.1, forward strand.
ACTTCACCTTCCTGCACCACTGAAAAGTAGATGCCGCTCAAACGGCTGTTCAAGAAGCGCTTGACCATATCATCGCGCCCAAACTTGAGGTTGAGCTTGAAGCAAGGGAACCGGGGTTGTGTCACCATCACCTCGGCAGCGCCAATGCGAAAACGATCGCCAATATTCACTGCTGTTTCCGACAAGCCCTCAATCGTCAGGTTTTCGCCAAACGCGCCCCAAGAAAACGCCTCATCGGGTAATTCTTGCTGCCAGTAGGCGTAATGCTCCTTGGGGTAAGCGTAAATGGCTTTCTCGCTCCCACCATGAACCGTCAGATCCGCCTGTCGATCGCCGTCTAGATTGAGCGATCGCATCATCACTCGCCCATCCACAGGCTGCTTAAAAATTCCGGTCATGACGGGTCTGCCCTTCCAGATAACCTCACGCGGCTCTCCAACGCAAACGGAAGTAAGTTTCATCTGGCAGCCTCTTCAACAGCTTTCTGAGACTTTACCGCATCTTCGCGTTGCTTTCTCATTACAGTTAGCTTTTAGTTCCTGCCATCCAGGATAGTTGGAGATACAATTCTTAAATGCCCCATAGCGTTTTTGCGTAAATCTGCCGCGATGACAGAACCCGGAAGCTACAAAGATACGGTTAACTTGCCCCAAACCCAGTTTGATATGCGCGCCAATGCCGTCAAACGAGAACCCGAACTGCAAAAATTCTGGGCAGACCACAAAATTTACGAAAATCTGTCAGAGCACAACCCTGGAGAGCCGTTCACGCTGCACGACGGGCCTCCCTACGCCAATGGGGCGCTGCACATCGGTCATGCGATGAACAAAACCCTCAAGGACATTATCAATAAGTATCAGCTCTTGCAGGGGCGCAAAGTTCGCTATGTGCCCGGTTGGGACTGTCACGGACTGCCGATCGAGCTAAAAGTCCTCCAAGAGATGAAGCCTGAAGAGCGTAAGAATCTCACGCCCTTAGAGCTGCGTCAGCGGGCAAAAGCATGGGCATTGCAGCAGCAGCAGCAGCAGAGCAAAAGCTTTATGCGCTATGGGGTTTGGGGCAATTGGGAACATCCTTACCTGACGATGCTGCCCAAGTATGAAGCGGCGCAAATCCATGTGTTTGGTCAGATGGTGCTGAAGGGCTACATCTATCGCGGCTACAAGCCCGTTTACTGGAGTCCTAGCTCTCGCACGGCGCTGGCTGAAGCAGAACTAGAATATCCGGAAGGGCATACTTCGCAGAGTGTGTATGCCGCGTTTCGGATGATTAGCCTTGCAGATGCGGCGGCGGCACTCCAGCCCTACTTATCGGAACTGGGGGTTGCTATCTGGACGACTACGCCCTGGACGATTCCGGCAAACCTGGCGGTAGCGGTCAATCCCGATCTGAAGTATTCGGTGGTAGAAGCGGCAAACCTGCCGTTTAAGTACCTCATTGTCGCAACCGATCTGGTGGAACGCCTCTCTCAGCTATTTGAAACTGAGCTGACGGTGAAGGCAACCGTCACGGGCAAAGACTTAGAGCATTCCACCTATCAGCACCCCTTGTTTGACCGCCAAAGTCCGATCGTCATTGGCGGCGATTATGTGACCACCGAATCGGGTACGGGGCTGGTGCATACTGCTCCGGGTCACGGGTTGGATGACTTTATCGTGGGTCAGCGCTACGGACTGCCGCTGCTGTCGCCTGTGGATGATGCCGGGGACTTCACCGATGAGGCGGGCAAATTCAAGGGGCTGAATGTCTTGAAAGATGCCAACGGGGCGATCGTCGAAGCCCTAACTGCCGCTGGATCGTTGCTGAAGGAAGAAGCCTACGCCCACCGCTACCCCTACGACTGGCGCACCAAAAAGCCCGTGATCTATCGCGCCACCGAGCAGTGGTTTGCCTCGGTTTCCGGGTTCCGCGATCAGGCATTGGAGGCGATCGCCGCAGTCACCTGGATTCCGGCGCAGGGCGAAAACCGCATCACCTCAATGGTGTCGGAGCGATCGGACTGGTGCATCTCGCGCCAGAGAAGCTGGGGCGTACCCATCCCGGTATTCTATGACGAAGCCACGAATGAGCCGCTGCTGAATGCTGAGACGATCGCTTGGATTGAGCAAATCTTTGGCGAAAAAGGCTCGGATGCCTGGTGGGAGATGTCCGTGGAGGAATTGCTGCCGGAGCAGTACTGCAACGACGGACACACCTACCGCAAAGGCACCGACACCATGGATGTTTGGTTCGATTCTGGCTCTTCTTGGGCGGCGGTCTTACAGGCGGGAGCCTACGGCGGTGAGCCTTTGCCCTATCCAGCAGACCTTTACCTGGAAGGCTCCGATCAGCATCGCGGCTGGTTTCAGTCGAGCTTGCTGACTAGCGTGGCGGTGAATGGCTATGCGCCCTACAAGACGGTGCTGACCCACGGCTTTGCCCTAGATGAGCAGGGACGCAAGATGAGCAAATCGATCGGCAACGTAGTCGATCCGGCGATCGTCATTGAGGGCGGCAAAAATCAGAAGGAAGAGCCAGCCTACGGCGCGGATGTATTGCGGCTGTGGGTGTCTTCGGTGGATTACTCCAACGACGTGCCTCTGGGTAAGAACATCCTGAAGCAGCTTGCCGATGTCTACCGCAAGATCCGCAACACCGGACGATTTTTGCTGGGCAGCCTGCACGACTTTGATCCGGCCGATGCGGTGCCCTATGATCAAATGCCCGAACTCGATCGCTATATGCTGCACCGGATGACGGAAGTCTTCGCCGATGTCACCGATGCCTTCGAGAGCTACCAGTTTTTCCGCTTCTTCCAAACCATCCAGAATTTCTGCGTGGTGGATTTGTCCAACTTTTACCTAGATGCGGCAAAAGATCGGCTCTACATCAGCACCGAGAATGCCCTGCGGCGGCGAAGCTGCCAGACGGTGCTGGCAGTCGCGATCGAGAATTTGGCAAAGGCGATCGCTCCTGTTCTCTCTCACCTAGCCGAAGACATCTGGCAATACCTGCCCTACAAAACGCCCTACCAGTCGGTGTTTGAGTCGGGTTGGGTGAAGCTAGAGGACTCCTGGAAGCAGCCGCAGCTTGCAGAAACCTGGGAGCAGTTGCGCGACATTCGGCAGGAAGTCAACAAGGTGCTGGAGCAGGCAAGAGTTGCCAAGGCGATCGGCTCTTCCCTAGAGGCAAAAGTCCTGCTTTACGTGCCTGACCTGACGCTGAAGCAAAAGCTGCAAGCCATGAATCTCACGGACAGCCTCAGCAGCAATGGCGTGGATGAACTGCGCTATCTGTTTTTGACTTCACAGGTGGAGCTATTGGAAACGCCCGATCGCCTCTCAGACTCTAAGTTCCAATCCCAATCCGATGCGCTGGGCATTGGCGTAGTCGATGCTGAGGGAACGAAATGCGATCGCTGCTGGAATTACTCCACCCATGTGGGCGAATCTACAGTCCATCCCCTGCTGTGTGAGCGCTGTGTGGAAGCGATCGACGGTCAGTTTTAAGATATATGCGTCAGTATCGTGATGTTCATCTATAGCAACCGCCAAGGCGGTTAGGATGGGGACATTTTTGGTGGGGCGCGCAGTGCCCTACCAAAAATGTCCTAAGGAACATGGATTTAACAAGATGTAATTCTTGGGGTAGGGGCTTAGCATTGCTAAGCCCCTACCGCAGATCGGTTGTACAGATTATTTAATCCACGATCCTAAGCCAACTGGCGGGCCATATAGGCAGATTTGCTGAGTGGTTCACGGATTTTATCAAGAAAGCATGGTGTAAAAAAAATACTTTCTCGGACGACATACTGAGAAAAACTGCCTAAATTAAAGGAGTTTCCCCTTCCTGCTTAGGATATTTTGATATGCAGAATGATATGCCTGTCGAGAATGCACCCGATTTAATGCCCTTGCCCGACCAGAAAGAAGAAAGCGAAATGCCTCCAGATATGGATGATTCACTGCCTCCAGAAGCCAGTGAGAATCGGATACGAATCAAAACTCAGCGATCGGGCAAAGGTGAAAACCGCAAAGAAAAACATCGGCATCCAGGTCTTGGAACCGAGGGTAACGATGTTCTCACAAATAATAAGGGCGGTAAAGTCAAGCTCAAAGGGGGTGCGGGCGATGACAAACTTATTGGCGGCAAAGGTAAAGATCTGCTTGTAGGGGGTGAAGGAAATGATGTCCTTTTTGGGCATAGAGGGCCAAACATCCTGGAGGGTGGTGCTGGAAGCGATATTTTTGTACTGAATCGAGGGCGCGGCCACAATGTAGTTAAAGACTTCAATGCCTTAGAAGGCGACAAGCTGGTGTTGCCCCAAAAACTCAGCTTTGAAAATCTGACTTTCAGGCAGGTTGGCAATCACACCTCGATTCAGCAGGGAAATCGTAAGGTTGGGCTGTTGCTTGGAGTTCAAGCCAGCTCGATAACAGCAGATATTTTTGTCAAGCCACCTGTGTTAGCAAACCTGTCTCCTCTGACCACTCCAGCTCCAGTGTAATAGCGTCCTATAGCTGTCGCCGTCCTAACCGCCTTGGCGGTTGCTATGGAATTTTTCAGGTCGAACAAAGGAGGGGTTAGGCTCTGCCTAACCCCTCTTTTTGTAGCTGCAAATGCTTGCCTCAGAATCATTGTGCGATCGAAAATCACTCACCTAAAATGCCCTGAGCTTAATTCCCCGAATCGAGGCATCCAGCAGCTTGATCGGATGTATGACAGGCACAGATTTCCCTTGAAGTTCCAGGTGCTTCAAAATTTGCAGCGAACAGCCCGGATTAGAGGAAGCAATCATCACCGCTCCCGTATTCAGCAGGTTGTTGACTTTCATTTGCCCCAATTCCTCAGCCACTTCCGGTTGCAGCATATTGTAGACCCCAGCACTACCACAGCAGAGCGCTGCGTCGATCGGTTCTCGCACCACCACCCCCGGAATCTGGCGCAAAAGCTGGCGCGGCTGGAGGCTAATTTTCTGCCCATGTAGCAGATGGCAGGCGTCCTGATAAACCAGCGTTAGCGGCTCATCTTGCAGCGGATGCAAGGGCGCAACTAGACCGATCGCCCCTAAAAACTCCTGAATATCTTTGACCTTGTGGGCAAATTCTTTGGCTTTGTCGCAATATTCCGGGTCGTCCTGAAGGATATGATCGTATTCCTTCAAGGTATGACCGCAGCCCGCCGCATTGATAATGATGGCATCGACTTGGGTATCCGCAAAAGCATCAATCATCTGCCGAGCCAGCGATCGCGCTTGGTCTTCCTGTCCCTGATGCTGGGGTAGCGCCGCGCAGCATCCCTGAGACTTGGGAATCACCACCTCGCAGCCGTTAGCGCTCAGCACTCTTGCGGTTGCCTCGTTCACGTCGCTAAAAAATAGCCGCTGGACGCAGCCTAAGATCATGCCCACGCGATAGCGCTGTTTTCCCTGCGCCGGAACCACGGTCGGCAGATTGTCTTGAAACGACTGCACTGTAACCTGCGGCAACAGCGATTCCATTGCCGCTAGTCGGGGCGAAAAACGATCGAGCAGTCCAGTTGCTCTGACTAAACGCGAGATGCCCAGCTTTTGGTAAATGCCCAGCGGAGCCAGCAGCATTCGCAGCCGATCGGGGTAGGGAAACATCGAGAATAGAAGCTGACGAAAGAGGCGATCGCCCCAGCCACGCTCGTGATTGCGCTCAATTTGGGGGCGGGTGGCACCAATCAGCTTGTCGTACTGCACGCCAGAAGGACAGGCCGTGACACAAGCCAGACAGCCCAGGCAGGAATCAAAATGCTGAACGGAGGTAGGCGAGAGCGGTGCGCGTCCTTCGTTAATGGCATCCATCAGGTAGATGCGACCTCTGGGAGAATCAGTCTCTTTGCCCAGCACCCGATAGCTGGGGCAGGTCGAGAGGCAAAAGCCACAGTGAACGCAGGCATCAATTAGCTTAGGATCAGGCGGATGCTGGAGATCAAAACTGGGATCAAAGCTGGTGTCGAGAACGAGGTTGGGCGTTTCTGGTGTGGAGGATGCGGTCATTTTGGGCTGAGGAAGGAATGAATTTCTGGAGCTTTTTTGTCTGTTTTTTTCAAAGCGTCTCGGCTAAATACCGCCGACAAACCGACCGGGACTGAAGAGATTTTCGGAGTCAAACTGCTGTTTTAGCCGTCGCATAATCTCCAGCGAATTGCCAGAATAACCCCATACATCTAGCTTCTGCTTGATGGCGATCGGCGCTTCCAACACCGTCAAAAATCCGCTCTGAGCTTGGCAGATTTGCCGCAGGTCGAGGATGCTTTGGAGAGATGCCGAACAGCGTACCGTTCCTAATCCGCTACTGGCGTGAAAGGTGGCGATCGCCGGGGCTAAATCGGGCAAGCCTGCCAGCTTGACAAGCGTTTCCACCACTCTGGCAGGCAATACTCCTATTTTGCAGAAAATTTGCGGTTCAGGGGGGCGATGCTCCATCAGTTCTTGCCGTTGGTGCCATAGAGAGTTTTCGGGGTCATCGGTCAGATCAACGCTGGATAATCCCAGCGTTTGGCTGATTTTTAGCACCTGCTCTGTCTGCTTTTCCACGCTAATTTCAATGCCTTGGAACCGCGCTATCAAACCCAGGTCTGCGCCGCGTGAGCCGAATAGCGCCTTCACCGCCTCAGCCGAGAGCAGTTCGATCGCCGTTGGGGTTAGGCCAGAGGCTCGTAGGGTAGAAGTGGCTTGAGCGATCGCCTCGGCATCTCCCGTCAGCACCACCGTCCGAGATGCCGCAGGTAAGGGATACAGCCGAAAGGTGAGTTCGCCAATTGCCCCCAACGTGCCGTAGGAGCCAGTAAACAGTTTCATCAAGTCGTATCCGGCAACATTTTTTACGACTCGCCCACCTGCCTTTGCTGTCTGACCGTCCGTTCGCGCTATGGAAATACCGATGAGGAATTCACGGATGCCGCCGTAGCGCTGCCGCAGTGCGCCTGTGTCTGCCGTTGCCACAATGCCGCCTACTGTCGCGATCTGAGGATATGCCGGATCGGCGGTGAGAAATTGCCCTGACTTCGCCAGTAAAGCCTGAAGCTCGACAAACCGCATTCCTGCCTCAACGGTAACGGTCATATCTCCAGCCGCGTGTTCAATCAGCCGATTCATCCGAGCGGTGCTGATAACGACCTGAATACCCTGCGCCAGACCGCCCCAGTGGAGCTTGCTGCCACTCCCACAGAGCAGAACTCGCCAGCGCTGAGTATGGGCACAGGCGATCGCTTCGGCAAGTTCTGCTAGGGTGCTGGGATAAATAATGCAGTCGATTTGTGTCTCTGGCGTAATGGCTTGGGCAATCTGAGATTGGAGGCTGGGCTGAATAGCATTCAAGGTTTCCCAACTGCAAACTGCATCCGCACCCAGAATATGTTCAAACGTTTGGGCGATCGCGCTCATTCAATCAAAGGAAAAGTAGAGAGGGTCAGTAATCCTACCCTACACCCGATGCTTGCCTGTTGATCCGTTTAATTCAATAGACCTCTTGCAAATGAGAGGTTCTGGATTAGGTTTGGTGGGAGCGTAGCCGCCAAACCTAATTTGCAAGAGATCTAATCCGTCAATTTTCAGGAGACTCTGAATCTCAATGAATGCGATCGCTCCTCATTCCAATCTGGATAACGATGCCGACTCGAACACGCTGATTCATCAAGTGGGCAAGGTGCTAATTCTGGCGCATCGAGAATCGACTGACCTGCTGCAATCGACCTTTACCCAAGCAGGGTTTGAGTGTGACGTGCTGCGGCAAGCCGACAAGCCCGAATACCAGACTTACGCCTCAATCTATCGCTGTTTGCTCAATCATAGTCAAGCCTGGGAATTCGCCGCTCAGGCACAGCAGCCCACCCTGATTGTGGAAGCCGATTTTGTGCCGATCGTTGATCTTGGGAAACTGCCGCTGCCCTTTAGCCCCGACCAAGCCAGACTAGAAAATGTGGGCATGGCATGGCTCTACACTTGTGCGCCGCAGATTTACAGCGTCACCGTAGACGGATTTGCTGAGGGTTTCTCGACAGCATTGGTGGCGTACATCCTCACGCCCCAAGGAGCAAGGGCGCTGCAAGGCTTTGTTGGCGAAATTACGGTACGGCACGGCACAGGATACTACAACTTTGATTCTGAAATTGACGGCTTTTTACGCGCTCAAAATCTCAAGAACTATGTTCCTTTTCGCAACTATGGTGAACATGGCGGCAGAGCCAACCCAGAACATCGGCGCAACGGCATGAGTGGTCTGCATCGGGCAGATGTGCTGTGGGGAAGCTTAGCATTTTTACCAATCTATTCAGAGGGTTCTCATCTACGGCTCTTTGGGGCGCGTTTGCAAGCTCGCTTCAAGGGCATTGCCCGTCTGGCGATGGGCAAATACCTACGCCCCAAAATTGTTAAAAGCTCCAGAACTCCAGGTCGGCTCATCAGCTTTGCAATCCGACGGCAGTTAACGCTTTAGGCAGTTAACGCTTTAGATAGGCTAACGTTACGCTGCGCTTCACTCATGTGGCACTCTATAAGATATTCACCGCAACACATACCCGATACTCCGCACTGTGTGAATCAGTCGTTTGGGGTATTGCGCTTCCAGCTTGCGTCGTAAGTAGCCAATGTAGACCTCGACAACGTTAGATTTGCCCATGAAATCAAACCCCCAAACCTGCTCTAAAATCTGATCTCGGCTCATTACTTGTTCTGAATGCTCGACCAGATAGTCTAATAGATTAAACTCTGTGGCGGTCAGCTCGATTTCTTGTCCATTTAGATGAATCTGTCGCGCATTACGATTGACCAACAAATCGCCATATTCTGCTAAATGAGACGGTGCGTTTTGCGATCGCCGTAATCCTGCCCGAATTTTTGCTAGCAGCTCCTCCAGGGCAAACGATCGCGCTAGATCCGATCGCACGAGGCAATGATCGGCACCCGCATTGAGTGCAGCAACACAGGCTGAGCTATCTTCAGCGATCGCAATAATCACAGTTGAGCTACGGGTAGCCCGCAAACGTTGACAAATTTCTAAGTACGAAATGCCAGGTGATGAACTACTCAAGATGACCAGATCTGGACAGGTTTCTCGAATGCTCATCAGACCCAACGTACCGTCCTGACAGAGGTCAACATGATATCCCTCGTAGGACAGCTCTAGCCTAATCAGTTGAGCGATTTTGTCATCGCTCTCAATCACGAAAATATGTGCTGAACCTGTTTCTGACGGGGTATGTTGAGGAGAAAAACATTTAGCCTGCATTTTTAATCTCCATAATTTTACAGCAATTTTCAATTGCATAAACCACAGTTATTTTTGTAGAAGCCGCGCAGAGCAAGGCTTCTACAAAAATAACCCACACTTAACCAAGCGCAAAGCGCTGTAATTTTCACAAACCTTGGATTTGTTCTGCTACCTCTAAATTGCCCTGCTGATTCGTTCGTACCACTACCGCTCCGCCTGCCGGAGGATTCACGCCACTAATCGCGCCGATGTTGACAAAGTGCGACACCATTACGATCACGCCAGATGTGTTTAGATGATTGAGAATTTGTTGGCGCACCTGTGCGGATTGTTCCGCTTCATTGCCGCGATCTGTAAAAGTAGAATTCAGCATGGCAGAAGATTCGACCTCACCTAAGTCGAGTAATCTTGCCGTATCCAAACAGCGGCAGTATTGACTGGAAAGAACCTGGCGAATGGGGATACCGCGATCGCGGAATGCTTTGCCAATCCGTATAGCTTGCTGCCTGCCCGCCTCTGACAAGTTACGTTGGGTGGCGCAGTCATTTAGCTGAAACCCAGGTGGATCGCCCGTCCCATCAACCGTTTGGGCATGACGCAACAGCACGACGTAGCCTGTGCCTTGCCGCATCTGTGCCCAAATATCTTGTCCAGTTCTCTGAAAGGCAGGAGTTTCCAACTTTGCCGAGGGAGATGCTGAAGGGCGATCGACATTCGCAGGCTTATCAGGATTAGATACAGCAGGATTGGATATAGCAGGACTGGAGGCAGCAGGACTTGGGCTGTTGCGGGTATTCAGGGACGTACAGCCAACTATACTCAGACTAACCACACCCAGAAAAGCCCCAATTAGCAGAAAGAATCGATCGGTAGATTTCATGTCAGCTGTTTTCAGTGCTTCTATTTCCAGTGCTTCTATTTCCAGCATTTCTAGTAGCTGCCAGACCGGGCAGACGCACCAGTCCATTAAACTGTTTACCGGGATACCAGGGCATCTGTGCGAGTTTGCTAAAGCTAGGTAGGCTCTCCATATGTCGCACCATACGGGTACGCATTTCGTTGTCAGGAAGTGATCCTCTTAACGCTCCTAAATTCTCAGTAACGTGAGCAGGGTTTGTGGTTGCCGGAATGGCACAAGTTACGGCAGGGTGAGAGATTACGTACTTGAGGAAAAACTGTGCCCAGTTTTCGCAGCCGATCTCGCTGGCAAAATCTGGAAGGGGTTGTCCCTGAACCACTTCAAACAGACGTGCCTTCTCAAAAGGCATGTTGACTAAAACTGCCGTACCTTGATCTGCCGCTGCCGGGAGAATTCTTTCCTCAGCTCCGCGTTCAAAGATCGAGTAGCGGATTTGAACAAAGTCGAGATTACCTTTTCCAATCCAGCTTTCGATCGGTGCAGCATACAGGGGCAAATCGTGATGTGTTACTCCAACGTAGCGAATTCTGCCCTCCTGCTGCCATTCTCGAAGTATTGGCACAATCATTTCTACGTTGACCAAACTATGAACCTGCATAGCATCAATGCGATCGCGTGACAACCGTTTCATCGATTGCTCAAGCTGGCGCAGCGCCTGACTGTCATCGCCTAAATACTCGCCTGTCGCCCAGATTTTGTTGGTAATAAACAGTTCGTCAGTCATGCCAAGTGCTGCCGCAAATTCGCCAACATTTGCTTCTGACATACCATACAGGGGCGAGACATCAATCATTCGTCCACCGCCGTCTCGAAAGCGCTGCATCACCTGCTGAAGATGATCGCGCGGCTGTTCTCGCAATACATCAAATGTTAAAAACGTTCCCATGCCGATCGCAGGTACTTTTTCATTCGTACTGGGAATAGCTTTCGTGATAATATCTGACGTTTGGTTCTGACTTCCTGAATTCTGACTTCCTGAATTCTGACTTCCTAGGTTTGAGTTGACCTGACTCTGGGCAGGTTGGGATCTACTCAGAGCCAAAGGCGTAAGGGCAGCCGCAGCGCTGATTCCCATTGCCTTAATGACGCTACGACGAGAAAAGGCTTGTGGATTGGATGAATCAGCATGATCTTTGTTCATTAGAGTCTCCTTATTCAGTAAAAGATGCGGTAGTGCTGAATCTGGGTATGATTTTTTGAAAGGGGCGCTCTACGGCTCTTTCAAAAAAATTCATACATAAAACCAGCAACGCCGAAGATGCTGAGATGTGAAAGATTTTGAGGTTCAAGGCGCAATCATCACCTGATGCGCACCGCGATCGACTTCAATCACTTGGCGGGTGTGCCGTAAGCCAAGTTCTGGGCTACGAATTACCTGCCACAATTCAATTCCGGCTTCCGGCTTTGAGGTGAAATAGTCATAGACGGCAACTGCCAAATAATTTCCGCTAGCATCAAAGGCAGCACTTTCTGGCAAAATTCCTTCAAACGGATAGTCACCTACTTTGGTGAGTTGCCCAGATTGTTCTAGCTTCAGCAAGCTAAGAGAGGCTTCACGGGTAAATCGGGGTGATAGAGGCGGAAACAGTGTTCCTCGCATATTGACCGTAACCACTAGCGATCCGTCTGGGCTGATCGCTAAACTCTCAGGAGAAAGATCGCTGGTTGCAGTAGATACGACCTGATGTTGAGCGTTGTCTAATGCTAGTTGAATGACTGACACTGTTCCTTGAGCTGAAGGTATGCGCTGCTCTAGGGTGGTAATATTTTCACCAAAATTACGTCCCCAGTTGCTGGTTAGATAGAAACGTCCGTCAGGCGTGAACTGTCCGGTAAACGGATCTTTGCCAACGTTGACGGGCGTTCCCCAAGGTATGAGCTGAGGATTTCCGCTTTGATCCTGCCGTAGTTCATAAAATGCAATTTGGTCGCGATAGGTGAGGTTCACTGCCAGATAACGTCCAGACGGATGCCACTGCACAGAGCTGACATACATGCCGTCTTGGAATCGATCGGGATCAGGCTGAATTCCCAACTGGCTCAGCGAGAACTCGATTGGCTGCCCAAAAACCTCATTTTGAATGGGAATGAGAAGGATTTCTCTGCCTGGGGTCTGAGTTGAAATGGTAAGCAGCGCTCCGCCGGGATGCACACTCACCGTTTCGGGCTTAGGTGCGATCGCAACTACACTCTCAACCCTGGGACGACGCGAATCAGATAGGTCAATCATTACCAACTGCTGTCCTGGTGGGAGCTGGTCGCGTTGGGTTGCGCCTATGGGCGGAGCTGCAAGCGTCTCCACCACAAAAGCCGTCTGCCCATTTGCGGTTAAATCAAACGCATAAGGTGCGCCAGTCACCGAATTGGATGCCTCTACCTGGGCGATCGCCGCACGCTCATCTAGAGGAAGCTGAATAATAGATAGCCTGTCTGGATTGATCGAATCAGGCAGCTTGCCATCGGCATAGGTGCTAGCAAGAAAATCACCATCAGAAAGGGTGGCAATGTAGCGACCTACAAAGTTTGGGAGCTGTACGGGTTGGGCATCGCTCAATTGACTCTGAACACAAATTAGAATCAAAGTGGTGAAACCCAGGATTAGGGTTAGGACTCTGCGAGTGAACTTCATAAAGAACAGTTAGATTGAGAACTGTATTGAAAAAGGCATCGAGAATTCTTTTCGCAAAAAACTTCAGCTCGGACATGGATATCAGTCTAGAGAGAAATTCTCACAGAAAGATGACAGAACTGCGCCTATGGAATTTAGCAATGAAATTTAGCGATCGATGATCTTGTAAATCACGAGTCTTTTGATCTCTTGCGGCGATCGCCCTAACTCCTGAGCAATTGATGCTTCGATCGCCTGGGGTTCCGTTAGGAAAAACTCAAACTCAAGTTTTTTGAGTGCCGACTTAAATAATTTGACCTGCGCTAAGGCAATCCCTCGCGACCGATCGATTTCTACCGTAATGGATGCGATTTGCGGAGTAGTGGCTTCATCAGTCTGAGTATTCGCAACGAGAGCGCGAGAGGTATTGTTAGATTGGTTCAGGACTTGCAGCGTGATGAACCTACCAGCAATCCAAAAGCCAAACGCCAGCAACAATAAAGGCAGCCAAAACCGGATATTTTGCAGAATTAAAACTTGAAATCGCTGCGATCGTGACATATGTTTTGCTATTCATTCCCCGGCTATGATTAAAATAGCAATTTGATTAAAATAGCAATCGATCGAACCGTTGTTTCATGATTATTCTTTTTGATGATTATTCTAATCGTTGAGGATGATCCGGCTCAACTTCGACCTCTGTGCCTAGCACTATCAAAGTCTGGTCATTTGGTCGATGGCATTGAGGATGCCGAAACCGCACAGGGGTTGCTGACCCACAAAGACTATGACTTGTTAATTTTAGATTGGATGCTGCCAAAGCTCAGCGGTGTTGCCTTATGCCAACAGTATCGCAGGATGGGAAAATCCTCGCCTGTCTTGATGCTAACCGCTAGAGATGCAACGATCGATAAAATCTCAGGATTAGATGCAGGAGCTGATGATTATTTGGTGAAGCCCGTGGATCTGAATGAATTGCTGGCGCGAGTGCGGGCATTAGGGCGGCGCTCTCCGCAGTGGCATGGCGATCGCCTGGTATTAGGCGATCTCTGTCTAGACTTGACCACCCTAACGCTGGAGCGACACAACACGCAGATTCAGCTTTCCAGTCGAGAGTTTCATCTGATGGAGTACCTCATGCGGCGATCGGGTCAGGTTATCCCGCGTGAACGGATTGAGCAAGCCATTTGGGAGTGGGGAACCGAGCCGGAGAGCAATGCAATGACTGCCCTAGTATGGCGGTTGCGCCAGCGCTTACAGGAGCTAAACGCCAAAGATTGGTTGGAAACAGTCTACGGAGCGGGTTATTGCCTCAAGCTTCCCAATGAATTGTAAAGGCATTTCTATAATTTAACCGCCCATGTTTAACCGCAGTCGCCTTAATTTAGCCCACTGGTTTGCCCTCTCAATGGGCAGTATCTTCACTTTATTCACGGCAGGTCTGTATTATCTGCAAGCAGATGATCAGCTTAATACTTTTGATGAAAATCTATACCAAAAAACCAAAGTGGCGGCAACCAAGGTGCAGCATCAGCTAGAGCAAGGGCAGTGGCAAGTTAAGCTTCAGCAGGGTACGCCGCGATCGGGACGCGAGGCATCGCCACAAAACGAACTCGTCTATGCCCGCTGGTATGATGCAAACGGACGCTTGGTGCAGTTCACCGGACTTCAACCTGTTCCTGAGCAGATTACTCTAAACAATCCTGTGTTTCAAACTATTCGAGTGAGTGTTCCCACAGCGTTAGCAGAAGGGTCGCTGAAAGAACTAGAAGAACGATCGCTGCGGCAGTTCACTGTACCCGTAAAGCACAATCGAGTTATTATTGGCTACCTGCAAACAGCAACGCCACTTGCGCCATTAGAGGCAGATCTCAGCCGAATGCTGTTGATGTTGACTCTCGGTGTTCCCATCACATTGGGGGCGATCGGTCTCACCGGATGGGCTTTGGGTGGCATGGCAATGCAGCCGATTCGTCAGTCCTACGATCGCTTGCAGCGGTTCACTGCCGACGCCTCCCATGAATTACGAACGCCTCTAGCAGCAATTTTGAGCAACGTGCAGGTCGCAATGATGCCAGCCTTTAAGGCGGGTGAGCAAGCAAGTGAGCAGCAGCAGTGTCTGGCAGAAGTCGAAAAAGCGGCTAAATCTATGGGTGGGCTATTGGACAACCTGCTGTTCCTGGCACGGCATGAGGCACCCATGATTACAGCGACATTGAATCAAAAAATTGATACCCTTGACGTACTCTATCCTCTAGTGAATCAGTATCAGAATCGAGCCTTGCAGCAGGAGCGCACCTTTACGAGCCATATGCCAAAACAGGCAATATACATAAGGGCAGACACTCAACTGCTACAGCGATCGATCGCCAACTTACTGGATAATGCCTTCAAATACACGCCTTCTGGTGGCAGCATTCATCTTCGCTGCCTCACTCAATCTCACCATGCCGTGATTCAAGTTGAAGATAATGGCGTGGGCATTCCAGAACCTGATTTGCCCCATATCTTCGATCGCTTTTATCGCGTGGATGTCGCCCGATCGCGTCAGACTGGGGGGTTTGGGTTGGGATTATCGATCGCCCAGCAGATTGTGCAAGCGCATGGTGGACACATTAAAGTGAGCAGCGTTTTGGGGCAGGGGACAAGATTTCAGATTGAAATCCCCCTTGGCTATGGGCGCAGCAAAGTCAGCTAGCCCGAAAAAATGCCTCCATGGGCTTGCAGGGTGAGCCATTATTCGCAAACGACCTCCCGCAATCGGTTGGCATCATTGAGCAATATTGCCAACCGATTCATTGCTGCGAAGATCAAACATATATTGGCGGGCTTCTTGCTGAGTTTCAAAGCCGCCCATAGTAAGGGCTTGAGTACAGGTTTGACTTTGCCGCCAGTACTGGAGATAAAAAGTATCAACGTTTTGCCAGATTTCATAGACCCAGCGATGGCTAATGGCTCCGCTGGCTACACGAAAATCTCCTGTCGAGACAGGCTGACAAGCTGTATACGCAATTTCGGCAGGACGCTCTATCCCCAACAGATCTGCATTCGATGGAGTCGTCAAAGCAGCGATCGCTACGCTGTTAGATACAACTATCTCATCTGGAGCGCCAGATGTAGCTCCAGCCATCCCCATTCTCTCTAGAGTCCCTTCCCAGTTAAAAGAGGACTGAGCAGTCAGAAGCCGAACGCTTTCCTGAGTTGCTCCTGCCATCACAGTATTGCCCTCACATTGAGAAAAGGGAGTCGTTCCAGCCTGATAGGCAAACAGATCTTGCCGAAGCGCCAACAGCCAGATTCGTTCGCTAGGATGAATTTCACTGCCCACCAGCGCTCCCGAAACGCCGATCGCCTGAGACCAGTTTTGACCACACATGGCCTGTTGAAGTTGCGATCGCCATGCTGCAATCTGATGCACTTCGCTAGAAACGGCAGGAGTTGCAAGTGTTGCCAATACTCCAATGAGTAATCCGCCCAATCTATATTTCATGCTGAATCTCTGTTAGCTATTTCCCTTTGATGACAGAGTGCCCAAGGGACTTACAGAGCTATCAAAATTGGCGCTGTCAGAATTTAGCGCTATCAGAAATCAGCATTGCCTACTCAGCCTTACGGAGTAGAAACTAACGCTGGACGCAGAGTCAACACTTCTACACCCTCGGTGGTGACAGCGATCGTGTGTTCAAACTGGGCAGACAGCTTGCGATCTTTCGTCAGCGCTGTCCACTGGTCAGACATCACCTCCACCTCCCAAGTCCCTTCGTTAATCATCGGCTCAATCGTAAACACCATGCCGGGACGAATCCGCTTGCCTCTGCCCCGAAAGCCGTAGTGAGGAACTTGCGGCGCAGTGTGAAAGATTCGACTTACCCCATGCCCCACAAAATCTTTGACGACTGAAAACCCTTGCGCTTCCGCATATTCCTGAATTGCTGCGCCAATATCGCCAATCTTGCCGCCCGGTCTGACGGCGCGGATGCCTCGCCACAGGCACTCTTCGGTGACTTCGACCAGCTTACGGGCGATCGGTGAAGGCTCTCCCACAAAGAAGGTGCGCGAGGTGTCGCCATGGTAGCCATCGACTAGCGGCGTGACATCAATGTTGATAATGTCGCCTTCTTTCAAAATCTGCTTAGCGTTGGGAATGCCATGACAGACCACTTCATTGACGCTAGTACAAATAGACTTTGGAAAAGGATTGTTGCCTCCTGCCGGGTAGCCCAGCGGCGCGCTTTTGGCTCCTCGTTTTTGCGTCCAGGCTTCGGCTGCATCATTGAGTTCTAGCGTGCTGACACCAGGTTTCACCATTGGCTCCAGATAGTCCAATAGTTCGGCAGCCACCTGCCCAGCCTGACGCATTTTCTCAATTTCTCGACTGGATAATAATATGATTTGCTCGTTATCCATGAATTCCGTGGGATTCCTATAGCTCTTGTGAACTGCACCAACGTACCTCAACTCGTTAGGTACCTCAACTAATTTAGCTCTATTTCAGGGCTATGATGCGGTTTACTAAAGAGGTGCAATGGTAGCCGTTTCCTGATCTTCTAGATGGCTAGTATGGCTCTCGGATTGGCTAGTGTGGTTGCCAGGGTGCTGGGCAAGATGGTGCTGGAAGGCATCGCGGGTATGGGCGATCGCCTGTGCCAACACCAGATCCTCTTGAGTTAATAGACCGATGACTCGCTGCGGCTCTTCGCGGGTAATGACTGGCAGCTGTTGCAGTCCACGGGTCGCCATCCGGGCAATTGCCTCCGTCAACAGCTCATCGGCATGGACAGAAAGCACCTTCGTGGTGCAAAGCTGCTGAATGGGCTGGCTCAACGTCGCATTCTCGCCGTCCGATTTTGCTCGTGCCAACAGCCGATTAATATCTTGCAGCGTCAAAATCCCCACAAGCTGCTGATCGTCTCCTACGACCAAAGCACTGCGATCGCGTCGTTCAATCAGGGTTTGGATTGCGGCGGCAAGGGGCAAATCTGCGGATAGCTGTAGCGGAGCCAAATGCATAGCTTCAGCCACAGTAATATCTGGAATTTCTGAGGGGGCGATCGTCTCAGCCTGTGGCTCCGGCGTGTTGTCAATCACCACCTGCGCCTGCGGCTGGTCAATTAGCCAAATGCTTAGCCCCACTGCCGTCATTAGGGGCAGCACGATTCGGTAGTCGTGAGTCAGTTCGAACAATAGCAAAATCGAGGTCAGGGGGGCACGGACGCTAGCTGCCAAGACTGCCGCCATGCCCACCATGGCGTAAGCCGGAGGCGAGGCAATGTAGTCATGCAGCATCGGGAGCGCGAGCGCCAATACCTTGCCATACATCGCTCCCAGAGATGCGCCTAAAAACAGCGCTGGGGCAAACACGCCGCCCACAAAACCGCTGCCAAAGCTCAGCGCCGTCATCAGCAGCTTCATGACCAGCAGGGAGACCACTAGCGGTAGGGGAAACTGCACGTCTTGCAGCATCGACTCAACGGTTTCGTAACCCACTCCCAAAATCTGCGGCAGCCACAGCGCCACAATACCCAGACATAGCCCTCCCATAACCGGATGGAAAGGTCGCGGAATTGTTGCCAACCAGCGAAACCCCGCTATCTCACCCTGAAAGCAGCGCTGAGAAAACTTCAGCGATCGCACGTACAGCAGCGAAACCCCGCCAGCTGAAAGCCCCAGCCCCACATACAGCGGCAGCTCCATCAAGCTCCGCACCTCGTAGGCAGGTAGGGCAAAGGCGGGCTGAGAGCCTAACCCAATTTGGGCGATCCATGCCGCCACTACTGCTGAGAGCAAAACTGCGCTCGCCGCCGAAGCTGCAAAGGTTGTGCGAGACACTACTTCTAGGGCAAAGAATACCCCGGCGATCGGCGCATTGAACCCTGCCGCCAGACCTGCTGCCGCCCCAGCGCTCAGCAACAGCCGCCGTCGCTCTTGTGACACCTGCAACGCCTTGCCTAACAGCAGGCTAAAGTACGCGCCGATTTCCACGCTAGGTCCTTCAGGCCCCAAAGATGCACCGCTACCCAGCGAAATCGAAGCAGCCACCATCTTCGTTACAGGATTGAGCAGCATCACCTCACGGTTGCCTTGCACCACCTCCATAAGCTTTGCCAGCCCAGGTCCAAAGTCCTGCATCCACCAGCGCAATAGCCCAATCAGCACCCCGCCCACCAGAGGGATGAGTGCCAGTGTCCAATGCCCCCAAGGCGAAAAAAAGCTAGAAACCTCCCCAAACATCAAGCCATGAATAAAATGAATCAGCGTCCGAAACAGCACTACTCCTGCACCCGCACCCATGCCAATTAGAACCGCCAATAGCAGCAGCGTCGTTTCAGGTTTGGGCTTAACTCGGCTGAGCAGATCGACAACCGATTCGGCAGGGAGCGATCGCTCCAATGGCATCTGATCTTGGGATTCAGAGGTCAGTTTCATTCGTTGGGCAAAGGCAGAGCTAGATGACTGACAAAACAATTGGGCAGGATTGGCTAAGGCATTGACGCAGGGTTAATCCACAGGAGGGTGCTTACCCTCCTCAAGCGTGACTGTAGCCCTACATCTGGAAGAACCACACATCTGTAAGCAGGCAGATGAAGACATCCTACAGCCATTCTGGGGGATAGGAGGGGAGGTTGAGTCCCTTCTCTTAACCGCCATGAACCAATCTCAGCTACAGAAGATGAAGACACCGAGAGTTTCAGTTTGTTTCTCTATTGTGCGTGATGCCAAGGCAGAATTGGAGAAGTTTTCCTTACCAGATCCCCAACAGACAGCGCCCTGCCCAGCGAGAAATTCGAGAGCAATCTTCTGAGTAGGCGTACTGAATCTCAGGGATAAATGATTGTGAGAGAGGCGCTCTGTGATCCTCTCTCACAATCATTTATGCGCTGCTGAATTCTGGGACAAAGCCATTCGAGCCGCCCTAGCCCTCTCCCAAAAGGAGAGGGAACAAAGATTTCGGCTCCCTTCTTCTCAGGGAGAAGAGCTGGGGATGAGGGCAACTTATCCCGATATTAAGCAATGCCGCATTCATCCCCCGATCGCGCAATGCCTCAGAGCATGGGGAACAGGCAGAGAGTTGGCTAGCGATCGTTCAATTTCTAGTATCTGTGACACGCCAACTCAGCTTCAAGTTGAGCCAGAAATTCCAAAAGGTCACAGCCATAATCGCGATCAGGTTCGCCAGATAGCGGTTGATTCCCAGCACGTTGTACAGCATATTGAGCAGCAAAACGTTGAGGATGAGTCCTGCCAGACAAACCATATTGAACTTCAGAAATCGGCGAATCCGCTTGCGCTTCCCCTTCTGTTGACCGGAGATGTCGCCGAATGTCCAAGCATCGTTCCATGTGAAGTTGTTGACAATGGCTACCTCAGAGGCAATGATTTTGCTACGAGTCAACCCCCAGCCCAGACTGGATGGATCGCTCAGCAGATAGAAGACCGCCATATCGACAAACACGCCGCTCAGTCCGACCAAGCCAAACCGAATAAAACGCTGCCAAGGAATCTGTTCTCCCAAGCTGCCAAAGCGACTATGCGCCCCGCTGAAGCGCAGCCTGACGAGGTGCATCAGGTACTCAATATATTGCTTCCAAGTAACCTTACTTTCTCCTTCCTGACGCTCTTGAAACACATATCCGACTTCGGCAACTTCCTCAACATTGCCGCGCCCTAACACCTCTAGCAAAATCTTGTAGCCCAGCGGATTGAGCGTGCATCCAGCAATTGCCTCCCGGCGCACCATAAAGTAGCCGCTCATGGGGTCAGAAACTCTCCCGACGACACTGGGCAACACAATCAAGCCCAACGTTTGGGCACCTCGTGATAAGAAGCGACGGGTTGGACTCCAGTCACTCACGCCACCACCCTCTGAGTTGCGACTGGCAACGGCTAAGTCAGCGCCCTGATCGATCGCCCTGAGCAAATTCAGCAGCACCTCTGGCGGATGCTGTAAATCTCCATCAATTACGCCTAGCACTTCGCCCCGTGCCGCCTGCCAACCGCGAATGACTGCCGTGGACAAACCCCGTTCTTCTTGCCGCCGCATCACGCGCAGATGCGGGTAGTCCGTCATGAGGTTTTGTGCTAGTTCCCAAGTGCGATCGGGACTATCATCATCAACTACGATCAGCTCATAGGCGTTAGGCAGCGCAGCATCCAGCAAATTTGAGAGTTTTGCAGCGATCGCTCCAATATTTTTGCCTTCGTTATAGGTTGGGATGATGAGCGAAAGTCTGATGTTAGGTTGCAGTTGCCCCAGCGGAGGTTGATCAGCTCCAGAGCGCATTCCCGTCAAATCTGGAATGAGTAGTGCTCCTGAAGGCACCACCAGCAATGCTTTTTCAGAACCCGTCATAATAGTTATATCCGTGTAGTTATATTGATAGTGTGAAGGGTTGCGAAAGCCAAAGGTCTTGCTGAGGCGGATAAAACTCTAGCCTTCGATCGGCAGCTTCAGTGAACTAAGCTCTGTTCGGTATTCAGATTACTGGCTGGATGCAAAGTCCAAGCAATTTCATCCTAAGGAGTAGGGCTATCCTTTACAACCTTCGACATAATCGATAAAGGTCTGTATAAAGAGAGAGATTTGCTAAAGACAGAGTGTCTTCTGTAATACCGATACAGTTCTATCATCTGTTTGCAACTTACTTATCTCTAGCCATGACACTTTAGACAAAACTAATTATTGAGCTGCCTTTGTGAAATGCCAATAAATCTATTTGATGTTTTACAGCTGGAACAAAGTGCTGCTTGCTATTCTCATATAGGCATCTGGCAGGGTGGAACAACTGATAGAAATTTATTTTGATGCTAATACCAATTTTATATAAAGCTACATAAAATACGAGGGCTGAAACCCCTGCCAGTCAAAGAGATTATTCTGTGTAGCCTCATAGAAAATTGGTATAAGTGTATTTCAATATACATCCGACTTCTACCTGAATAAGCTTCTGTACCCAGAGATGAGCAAATCAAGCCAGAATCTTAATTATTCATTGAGAGTATTACCTAGAAATTCTTATTTCTCAAAAGATTTTGAGAAGCTTATTAGAAGATTAAGTGACTTACGCAAGATTTGTTGAGCAGCCGCTCAAGGCATAGGTATGAGAATAAATCGGTTCCAGGACTGAGCTATTGTATCTATTGAATGTAAGAAAATATGACGATTAATTTATTTTGAAAGTTAAGCGACCAGCTTATCTAAGTAAATTTTAAGGTGAGCCTACTAGACTATTGAGTCTAGTACCTGAAGCCACCAAATACTTAATAAATGTTTAATTTGAAAGTTTAATCAACTCCAATTAGAAGTTGCTTTATTGTCGGGGAGATAACATTTTGATATCACAAAATAAACTTGCAGATATGGAAAAATCTTCGCCTCAAAGCTTATTTGGAGCAGATTGGCGTTCCATCTCTAATCTGTGGCGACTTATAATCATAGGCTGCTTGGTTTTAGGAATTGCACTACGATTTGTCAATTTGGAGGGTAAAGTTTATCAGCATGATGAAACATTTACTTCATTAAGAATTTCAGGATACACCGAAGCCCAGGCTGTGCAAAATCTGTCACAAGCAGGTGTGGTTAGCCTTGATGATATCAAAAAATATCAGCAGTATAATCGTGAAACTACCGTTAACGATACTATCAAAGGCTTAGCTGCTGAAGAATCGCAGCTAACGCCCCTATATTTCATTCTGACCAGGTTTTGGACGGGAATCTTTGGTGACTCCATCGCAGCAATTCGTATTCTATCTGTAATAGGCAGTATTTTAGCTTTGCCTTGCATGTATTGGTTGTGCTGGGAACTCTTCAAATCTGCCTCAGCCGGATGGTTGGGAATGGCAATCTTGGCTATTTCTCCCTTCCAGATTCTCTATGCTCAGGAAGCACGTCCTTACAGTCTGTGGGCAGCTACCCTTTTACTGTCTAGTGCTGCTTTGCTCAGGGCTGCACGAGTACAGACAAAAGTAAGTTGGTTAATTTATACCCTAACTACAGTTCTCAATCTTTATACCTGTCTATTTTCAATATTTATAGTGATTGTTCATGGTCTTTACATATTAGGAATTGAACGGTTTCGACCCAGCCGACGGATGCTATCATTTGCAATTACCTTGGGCATCAGTCTTCTCGCTTTTTTACCGTGGATTCTTATTCTTCTATCTACAACAGAACAGATTAATCATGCTACGCGGTGGACGTGGACTGTCAATAATGCTTTATCCCTATCCGATCTTTATCGCCAGTGGATGTACTACCTTAGCGTTGGATTTGTTGATACAGGTGGACAGGTATTTCCAACACCTTTGAAGTATTTCTTCTCTTTAGCTTACTGGGTCTCGCGTTTTCTAGTTGTGTATGGGCTTTACCTACTCTGCCGCAAAAAGCTTTGGCAGGCTTGGCTGTTTGTTCTGCTGCTAATTCTTGTTCCTGCTCTTGGATTAATCTTACCTGACTTAATATTCGGGGGAACTCGATTTCTGGTTCCGCGCTACATGGTTCCACTGTTCTTAGGCTGCCAAATTGCTGCAACTTATGTTGTGGCTCGCAAGTTGCCAGGGCGCGGCATTAAGCATCGGCAGCAGACAGTATGGCAAGGAATTACAGCCATTATGCTTATTGCAGGTATTTTGTCTTGTGGATTAATCGTTCAGTCGAGTACCTGGTGGAACAAAGGAATTAGCAATAACAATCCAGCCATAGCCCAAATTATTAATCAAGCTAAGAACCCCTTAGTCATTAGCGATACTGGACTTGGTGACCTTCTTTCCTTAACTCACTATCTAAAGCCAGAAGTAGATTTGTTAGTTAGACCCTATTGCTACACCGCGTGTCAGGTTGATCCTGCCTACCGCGCCTTAGAGCTTTCTCCCTACTTGCCGTCGATTCCTTCAGGTTACACTGACGTGTTTTTGTTCTACGCCCGACCTCAACCTCTCTGGCAGAAGCGGTTGAAGGAAGCCAAGTACTATCCTCTAGAGGTTTTGGCAAAAAAAGATGAGGAATGGCTCTGGAGGGTGAAACAATAAATATTAGATTGCCGGGATAATAGCGATCGCGTCATCTGCCCATCCCAAGTTCTCTATTCAAAATGCTGCTCATCTCAATCAGTCTCTTGGCGTTTTATCTTGCCTGGAATCTAGGAGCCAATGATGTCGCCAATTCTATGGGCACTTCGGTCGGTTCTGGGGCGATTACGCTAAGACAGGCGCTCGTCATTGCGGGCATTTTAGAGCTTGCCGGAGCCTTACTGTTCGGACAAAATGTTTCGGCGACTCTGGCAACCAAGATTGTCAATCCTGCTCTATTTGCTCCCAATCCGGCTGAGTTTATCTGGGGAATGATCGCGGTAGTGATGGCTTGCGGCATTTGGCTCAACATTGCGACCGTGTTGGGACTGCCTGTGTCGTCCTCCCATGCAGTGGTAGGGGCGATCGCCGGATTTGGCTGGCTGGCGGCAGGGCTAGAAGCCGTTGCTTGGAAGTCAATTGGCATGATTACGCTGAGCTGGGTGCTTACGCCTGTGATTAGCGGGGCGATCGCCGCCTTGTTTTATGCCATCCTTCAGCGCAGCATTATTCAGTCTGCCGACGCGCTAGTGCGTTGGCAGGAGTTTGTGCCCTGGCTAGGTGCCGTTGTTCTGGCAACATTCGGGCTTTTGGTACTGCCAACGATCGCGCAAGGGCTGCAACAGGTGATGCAAGACAAACTGGGAGAGAGCTGGAATTTGCCTGTGCATACGCTGGTCATTGGTATGGAGGCGATCGCCACCTTTAGCCTCACCTGGTTTAGCTTGCGAAATTTGCAGTTGCAAAACTTGCAGTCACAAAACTTGCAGTCTACGGCTGAACTTAGCTCAGCTCCTCAAGCTTCAATTGAAGCTCAGCTCATCTCGTTTCAGATTCTCAGCGCTTGCTTTGTGGCGTTTGCTCATGGAGCCAATGACGTGGGAAATGCGATCGCCCCCCTTGCCGCCATCGTCTTTGTGCAGCAGACTGGCTCGGTTCCCATGGGCAATTTTCAGACTCCGCTCTGGGTACTGCTCTTGGGTGGGGTGGGCATTGTCGCTGGGTTGGCAGTATGGGGTAAAAAAGTGATTGCGACAATCGGAGAGGGCATTGTGTCGCTTCAGCCTAGCGGCGGCTTCTGTGCGCAGTGGGGCGCGGCAACAACGGTGTTGCTCGCTTCTCAACTGGGGCTGCCCGTGTCTACCTCCCATGCGATCGTGGGGGGAGTCGTAGGCGTGGGTTTAGTCCAGGGTCTAAAGGCAATTCGGCTCAATATGCTGCGAGATATTGCTCTAGCTTGGGTGGTGACGATTCCAGCGGCGACAGGTCTAGCCGCTGGGCTTTTCCTGATCTTTTCTGCGATCGGGCGATCGGCTTCGTGAGGCTTGAGATGGGAAAGGTCATGAGCAAGGTTAACTGAACGACTGCCCTTCCTTAACTGAGGCTTTACCTTCATGCCATAAGCTGCACGGAGGCTAGATAAGAATCGTTTTTTCTTTGGAGAGAGCTTCAAAGGCAAAAGTTATAGATCACAAGCCCATAACATAGCTCTCTTAGGATCTGGATCTCAGTTTTTACATGACTTTTGAACTGCCCTCGTCCCGAAGCTCGGATCTTTGGCAGCCTAATCGACAGATGAGCAAACTATCTGAAGGGGCTGCTAAAGCTACATTTACGCTGTTTGC
This sequence comes from Drouetiella hepatica Uher 2000/2452, assembly GCA_019359505.1. GTDB lineage: Bacteria > Cyanobacteriota > Cyanobacteriia > Elainellales > Elainellaceae > Drouetiella > Drouetiella hepatica. The sequence continues at coordinate 281,333 of JAHHHD010000003.1, forward strand.
CCTAGTTTCGGTGGCGACTACTTTGGGCATTATCCTCACGCTAATCTTTGAGACGATCGAGTTTTTTCAGGTTGTCCCACTCTGGCAGTTTTTGACTGAAGATCGGTGGACTCCACTCTTTGCGGATGCCCACTTTGGCATTTTTGTCTTGGTCAGCGCTACGCTGCTCACGTCTGCGATCGCGATTTTGGTCGCTGCGCCCATAGGTCTGCTGGCGGCCATTTTTTTGAGCGAGTATGCTAGCCCAAAACTGCGTCAGTGGTTAAAGCCCATGCTGGAGGTTTTGGCGGGTGTGCCTTCGGTCGTCTATGGCTACTTTGCCCTGCTGTTTGTCACGCCGCTTCTACAGCAGATTATTCCCGATTTGCAGGGTTTTAATGGGTTGAGTGCAGGTTTGGTGCTGGGCGTTTCTATTATTCCGTTGATTGCTTCACTCAGCGAAGACGCGATTTATGCAGTGCCCCGCAGTTTGCGAGATGGTGTGTATGCGTTGGGCGGCACTAAGCGCGAGAGCATTATTTCGGTCGTTTTGCCTGCGGCGCTTTCGGGAATTGTTGCTTCGCTGATTCTGGCGGTTTCACGGGCGATCGGTGAAACTATGATCGTGACGCTGGCAGCCGGACAGAATCCGACTCTGGGCTTTAATCCGCTGGTGCCGATCCAAACAATGACGGCTTATATCGTGCAGGTAAGTCTGGGGGATACGCCTGCCGGATCGCTGGCATACAAAACCATTTTTGCTGTAGGCATGACGCTGTTTTTGATCACGCTAGCGCTGAACGTTTTTAGCTTCTGGTTCGTTCGCCGTTTCCGAGAAAAATACGAATGACGGTTCAAGATTCAAGGAAAAGTTTGTTCATTAACCCGCTCCCCAGTAGCGGTATGTTTACGGCAAATTTGCCCCAGCGCTATCGGCTCGATCGCCTGTTTGTCTTCTTCTGTCGAGCGGCGATCGTTCTCTCGATTTTGGCGCTGGCTATTTTGATGTATGACTTCTTGGTGGATGGATTACCCCGACTCAACTGGCAGTTCATCACCAGCTTTCCCTCGCGCAGAGCTGCTTCTGCGGGCATTGCTCCAGCTCTAGTGGGCACCATTTGGATGCTGCTTGTGGTAACTTGTGTTGCTTTTCCTATCGGAATTGGGGCAGGGATTTATCTTGAGGAATTCTCAGGGGATAGCTGGTTCAGCCGAGTCATTGAGGTGAACATCAACAATTTGGCGGGTGTGCCGTCTATCATCTACGGGCTGCTGGGGCTGCAAATTTTTGTGCGCGGCATGGAACCAATTACGGGTGGGCGATCGGTGCTTGCGGGCGGTCTGATTCTCTCTCTGCTGGTTTTGCCGATTGTCATTGTCACCACGCGAGAGTCTCTGCGCGCTGTGTCAGACAGTATCCGGCAGGCGGGAGCAGCGCTAGGGGCAACGCAGTGGCAGGTCGTGCGAGAGCAAATCTTGCCCATTGCAGTTCCGGGAATTTTGACGGGCACCATCTTGGCATTGGCACGAGCGATCGGTGAAACTGCGCCGCTAGTAGTGCTTGGGGCACTCACATTTGTGCCTTATTTGCCTACAAATCTGCAAAGTCCGTTTACAGTGTTGCCCATTCAAATTTATAACTGGATTTCTCGCCCTCAGCCCGCGTTCCATGACAATGCGGCTGCCGGAATTATTGTGTTAATGCTGGTGCTGCTCTCCATGAATGCAACCGCTATCTATTTTCGCAACAAGTTTCAGAAGATACGTGCCTAATCTTCTGGAGACTCTGGATCTATTGAGCATCTGCTCCCCCAATCTATGCTGACCTCAGAAGCCAATAAAGCCAGAGCAAGCCGCAGACCTGAGCGCATTCTCATTGTTGAAGATGAAGAGTCTATTCGAGAGGCGATCGCTCATTCACTGCAACGGGAAAGCTATGAGGTGCTCACCGCTGCAGATGGCACGGCGGGTCTTGATCTAATGCAGCGGGGCAATGCTGCGATCGCCTTTGATCTGCTGATTCTAGACTTGATGCTGCCGGATATGAGTGGCTTTGATCTCTGTCGGCAAATCCGTCATCAGGGCAGCAACTTGCCAATTTTGATCATTAGCGCTAAGTCGAGTGAGGGCGATCGGGTCACGGGTTTGGACTTGGGAGCGGATGACTATCTGCCTAAACCTTTTGGAATGCGAGAGTTGATTGCACGCTGTCGGGTGCTGCTTCGCCGCTGGGATGCGCCCCCTCCCCCCCCTCCGCTTCTGACGGTTCGAGACATTGTGCTAAATTTGCATTTGGCAAATGTGCTCGTCCGGGGCAAAGAGATTTCCCTATCTCCTAAAGAATTTCAGCTTTTGGAGATTTTTATGCTGCATCCCCGCCAGGTTTTGACGCGAGAGCAGCTGATGAAGCAGGTTTGGGGTAGAGAAGCGATCGGAGACTATAAAACGCTGGATGTGCATGTACGGTGGCTGCGGGAAAAATTAGAAATCAATCCTAGTCAACCTGAATATTTGATTACCATGCGCGGATTTGGCTATCGCTTTTGCTGAATTAATCCACCTCTTTTGAGTAGCTTTCTTATCATTATTTAGTGTTAAGATACAGAGCCGCAACTAGAGAAAAATGGATCAACTTAATCGTCTGAAAACTTTGCGCTCTTTACTCCCTAAAGAGGCGTTTATTCCTGATTCTGGCAAGCTCGTTATCCTGGTCATTAATCTATTGATCTTCATCGCAGGCTTGACGATCGCCCGTGATTTAGATCAGTGGTCTTTAGGGTGGCTCTGGCTGTATTTGCCGCTGGCAATCGTGATGGGAAACAGTGTGGTTGTGCTTCTGTTCTCTTCCCATGATTTACTTCATGGTAGCGTGATCAAAAATCCTCGTCTGGCGCATTTCATCAGCCTGTTTGGATTGGCACTGCTGTGGATGCCGCCGACGCTTTGGAAAGTTGTCCACAATCAAAAGCATCACACCCAAACCAATGCAATGGATGATCCCGATCGCAGCTACCTCTTGCAGCAAAGCCAGACTTGGGGTAAGTGGATTCAGAATCTTGTGGTGCCCTCAGCAGAGGTTAATTCCTTCTATTTGATCCTGGGAATGGCAACAGCTTGGGGAACCCATACCTTTCGCCACCTCACCTCAGTTTTGCAGATTAACCCATCTGGCTTTGGCCCCACTCCGATCGCATCTAACGCCAACAAGCGCAAAATGATTGCAGGAGAGCTGTTGATTATCGCCTTGGCTCACTTCAGTATTCTAGCTTACCTGAAGTTCAGCTTTTTGAGTATACTTCTGGGTTACTTGATGCCGATTTGGATTGGATATGCGGGAGTGATGTTTTATATTTATACGAATCATTTTCTTTGCCCTATGACAGAGATAAATGATCCATTTTTCAATAGCCTTTCTATCAAGGTTTACAAGTTTTTTGATCTACTTCATTTTAATTTCTCTTATCACACTGAGCATCATTTTTTCCCCAGCATCAATTCAGATTATTATCCGCTCTTGAGAAACTTGATCCTAACTCATTATCCTAATCGCCTTAACTTGCTGACGGCAGGTGACGCGTGGCAGAGTTTGCTGAATACTCCCCGTCATTACAAAGATCAGCAAACTTTAACGGATTGGTCGGGCAATAAGTCTGTGATCTGCCCCTGTGTTTCAGAGCCAGCGATCGCCTCTCCTCAGAGAACGGGCATCAAAGAAACTGCTTGAAGAAGATGGGGCGTTGCTGATTGGGTAATGATATGCCTTGGATTTACGTCCTGTAATCGCTCTTGCTTTGTGAACCAATACCTGAAAATCATTACGAATTTAGCAACGCCTGAAAGGTTTTTTGTATCGGGTTGTCACCACTGCCGCCAAGATTTCGCCGGTTGCCTCATCCACTCCCAAATGCAACTTGCGCCATGTCCGTCGCTTGCTCACTCCGTGTTGACGGGTTTTCCATTCCCCTTCCCCATACACTTTCACCCCGGTTGAATCCACTACCACATGCCGAGCACCCTCCTTGAGCATCACGGGTAATGCAACCGATAACTGACCCAATCGGCGTGATAGAGTGCTGTGGTCAGGCACCGATAAATCAATTTCCATTAACTCAAAGATGGATTCCACAAAGCCCTGGCATTGTCTTCCTGCTAGACGATACACTGCTTTTAGCGTTGCCATTGTCGCAATCGCCAATTCGCTATAAAGCTTAGATGCTCCAGGTTTACCGCTTAAATTCTCAACAATCCATGCCTCTAGCACGGACTCCTCGACCCAGAAGGTGAGGCTTCCCCTCTGCTTCAATCCAGCGTTATACTCAGACCAGTTGCGGATGCGGTGTTGAGGTTTCATTGCGTGGTTTTGGTGTGGTAGTTGAAACTTACCATGTCTCCTACCCTCCGCAACCCCCCTTCATGCAACAACGCCGTGGGCGATCGCCAATTCCATGCTGTCTCGCAATCTAATTTCGCGCCAATAGCCCTAATCTAACTGCCATGGATATTTCCAGATAGTATCAAAGTCATCGGCGCTAAAGGCATTTTGTTCTTCTGACTCCTGAAATAGTTCCCAATAGTTGTGCTGAGAAAGGTAATTGCCATGGTGTTAATGATTGGAGGTTAAAGGGTGCGATCGCCGACTAATGGGGATACACATTGGTGTTCCAGCAACGGGATCTTTAACAATCCGACTCTCTAAACCAAAAACTTCTCGCACTGTTCCTTCTGTCATCACATCAGCGGGAATTCCTTGCGCCACAATCTGTCCTTGTCGTAGAGCGATGACAAAGTCTGCGTAGCGACAAGCTTGATTCAGATCATGTAAAACCATGATGATCGTTCGTCCCTCCACCTGATTAAGGTCATAGAGCAAATCCAAAATCTCGATTTGATAGGCCAGATCTAAAAATGTTGTGGGTTCATCTAGCAATAGAATGGCAGTGTTTTGTGCCAAAGCCATAGCGATCCAGGCTCGTTGCCGCTGTCCTCCCGACAGGCTATCCAACGGACGCTCTGCTAACTCTGTCATATTCGTAATGGCAAGGGCTTGTTTGGTAAAGTTTTCATCTTCCTCCGACCATTGCTGAAGCCAGCCTTGATGGGGATAGCGCCCCTGTGCAACTAACTCTCTCACGGTCAATCCTTCGGGGGCAACAGGGCTTTGGGGCAGCATTCCCAATCGTTTTGCAACTTCCTTAGTAGATAGTTTGAAAATGGAAGCGCTGTCCAGATAAACTGTTCCCTTAATAGGTTTGAGCAATCGCGCTAATCCTCTGAGCAACGTAGATTTGCCGCAGCCATTAGAGCCAACTAAAGCAGTAATCTTCCCTGATGGAATGGCTAGATCTAGCTCGTTAAGAACGATCGCCTGATCATAAGCAAGTGTCAGTTTACGAGTGGTTAAGGCAGGTTCAGAATGGGTGAAATCAGAATTGATGGGCGTGATGATAGCCATAGGGTTTAAGCATTACGGTTACGATAGAGCAGATACAGAAAATAGGGTGCACCCACGGCGGCTGTCACTACGCCACAGGGAAGCTCGATCGGGGCAAAAAGCGATCGCCCTAACAGGTCAGAAAATGAGACGATTAATCCGCCCACTAGGGCTGAAGTTGGGACTAATCCTTCATGAGCATTGCCCACGAGTTGACGTGCTAAATGAGGAGCCATTAGCCCCACAAAACCAATCGTGCCTACGGCCGCCACACTAGCTCCAGAGAGAGCTACGCAGGTTATGAGCAACAAGCCTCGCTGCCATTCCACCCGGCTGCCCAAGCCCCGTGCTATTTCATCTCCCAGGTTTAATGTATTTAATTCTCGCGCCAAAAGTAAAGATGCTGGGATAAACAAAATCAGCCAGGGTAGCAGCGCTTGAACGTGTTCCCAAGTGCGACCATAAACACTTCCTGCTAACCAGACTAACGCCTGACTGACATCGCTAATCTCGCCAAAGGTGATCATGACGCTGGTGAATGCAGAGGCGATCGCTCCTACTCCTATTCCGACTAAAATCAACCGAATTGGTGAACTGCCATTTGCCCATGCCAGTAGATAAACTAGGGCTGCTGCGATAAATGCTCCGGTAAACGCGGCGATCGGTAGAAAGAAAACGGGTACGGATGGAAAGAGGACAATTATTGTCACTGCAAATAATCCAGCTCCTGCTTCCACTCCAATAATTTCAGGAGCCGCCAATGGATTACGGGTCAACCCTTGCATAATTGTTCCGGCGATCGCTAAAGCTGTTCCTACTAAGAATGCAGTAATGACTCGCGGCAACCGAAGTGTGTGAATGACAAAATTGTAATCAGGATTATTAGTAGATAATCCTAAAATCGTTTTAATAACATTTAGCGGTGAGATAGGGTATTCTCCATAGCCAATGCTAATTACCATGATCATCAATGTCATTATGATTAGAGCTAACAATACCCAAGGAACTCGACGATCGATCCGCATTGAGAGAAGGGATTTCTGAGTCCGAATTACTATCCAACTGTTTGTCATAGCTCTTTCAAAAACTTCTCAAAATAACGCTGAATGCAATGACGCTAAAGATGGTGCTAAAGGTAAAAACCAATCAGGACTTGATCTTGCGCCTTGCTAGGTAAATAAAAAATGGCGCCCCCACTAAGGCAGTCATGATGCCTACCGGAAGCTCTTGCGGTTTAATGACTAAACGAGCGGCTAAATCTGCTAGAGAAAGCAACATCGCCCCCCAAATTGCAGCATAGGGCAGCAGCCAACGATAATCGACACCGACCCAAAAACGCACGATGTGAGGCACAACTAAGCCAATAAATCCAATAGGCCCAGCTAAAGATACGGCGCTGCCTGCTAACAGAACAACTGCCACAGCGGCGATCGCTTTAACCCATCCGATTTGTAACCCAAGCCCTTTAGCCACATCTTCTCCTAGGGTCAAAGCCGTGATTTGTTTACTCAAGCTAAAGGCGATGATTAAGCCAACGACAATGTAGGGCAACACCTGAACCAAACTATCTAAATCTCGCCCTGCCACCGATCCGGCTAGCCAAAAGCGAATTTCATCTAGGGTGCGTTGGCTAAGAATGAGAATGCCTGTGGTTAAAGCCGACATTAAATAGGAGAGGACAGCACCCGCCAAAATTAGCTTGAGGGGTGTCATGCCGTTTCGTCCGACTGAACCCAGAGTGTAGACCACGATCGCCGCGATCGTCCCTCCCGCAAAGGCAATCCAAGTGTAAGATTGAACGGATAAACTACCCCAGAAAAAAGTGCTGACCACCACGGCGAGGGCGGCTCCGGCGCTAATTCCTAAAATACCGGGATCTGCCAAAGCATTCCGGGTCAGTCCTTGCATTAACGATCCAGCAACTGCTAATGCTGCTCCCACTGCCGAGGCAATCAGAACGCGGGGCAAACGAACTGTTGTGATAATTAAATGATTGGTAGAACCATCAAAGGCAAAGAGCGCCCTCCAAACCACATCGGGGCTAATATCTGCTGCACCCAAGGTAAGGCTGATCAGGGAGCAAACGACCAACAGCAAAATGCCGACTATTAATCCTAGTAACCGGAATGAATGCGATCGCTTTGATGGGAGTTGTTGCTGCAAATAAGACTGAGATGTATTCATGATTTCGATCGCTGCGTGGCAATTCCTAACGTCGCTCCTTCGATCGTCCTCACTTGATCCATCACTTCAATCACCTGACCATGATCTACAGTGCGATCGGCATTAATGACAACTAAGACTTTATTTTGTTTTCCTTTTGCAGATTGAATAGCAGTCTTTAGGTCTTGAGCGGTAACAGCTTTGCGATCGAGAAACAGTTTGCCCTGGTCATCAATTGTTACAGTTACTCTCTTTTGCTTAGTATTAGTCTGCGTGGAAGTTTCGGCATTGGGCAAATTAACGGGTAAACCTTCCGAGCGCGTTAAAAACAACGTCGCCATGATGAAAAAGGTTAGAATCGCAAAAATCACATCGATCATGGGCACGATGTTGATCTGAGGCGGTGAGTCAAAATCTTCGTCGCGGATGGTCATAGTTTTAGTTGAACGAAGGGAAGAGTTAGGAGAAAACAGAACTGAGAGAATTAGAGACTTTTCTACTCTCTTAACTTGATCAGCTCAGCAGAATTTTCTGTCCGTCTTTCTTGATGGCGACAAAAATGTAGTGCTTCCAACTGATTTGTATATTCTTGAATTAAGGTCAACTGGCGGCGATAAAAACCTCGGAATACATTAGAAAACATCAGCACCACCAGTGCCACAATCAAACCCGTTGCAGTTGAAATCAGCGCTTCACTGATTCCGCCTGTCACTGCAGCGGTGCCTTCTTGCCCAACACCGCCCAAATCTATATTGGCGAAGGATTGAATTAAGCCTGTGACTGTTCCTAACAAACCTAGCAGCGGAGCAGATGCAACGATCGTGTCGAAAATTGTGTTGAATCGACGTAATAGCGGTAACTCGGCTTGAATGGCACCTTCAAGAAAATTGTGAAAGGCTTGGGGCGGCGCATAGTCCATTTCTAACGCTTCCATAAAAATGCGGGCAATGGGTAAGTCGCTGTTTTGCTTCAGCTTGGGCAGAACGTCATCAGAGCCGTTTTGATAATCTGCCAGTACACCGCGCACAATCCGCCGCTGTTGACGATTAACCTTTGACCAAAAAATACAGCGCTCAATAATTAAGGCAACCGCTAAAACTGAAAACCCCAGCAGCGGATACATAACGATCCCACCTGCGGCAAACAAATCAGTCAGGAACATAAGCGAACCTTTGAAGTAATGTTGCTCAGCCCGAATACCCTGCCATAACTCGTTGCCCACCCAACCCAGCGTTATCTGACCTGAGAGAGAAAGCTGTAAATCAGTAGCCAGCATTCGAGCGATCGTACTATTTTATAGTGTTGCAAGACTCTCTCAACAAGTCATATAAAAAATAACTATTTACAATTCCCCGAAGTGTCATGATCTTCTAACTCAGACAGAACTGAAATATCGAGAAAAGCTCTTCTAGACTGGGCTTTAGTCCTTTGACCCAGGCTTTTGATCCAATGTTTTTTGAGTATTGGGTCGTTTTATCTTGAGTTTAATGTCATAGATTTGACCCTGTAGCTGCTTAGTAGTTGCAATAGCTGGTAAATTAAGACATAGTTTCCCCTTCCTCGGCAAAATGGCTCTCCCAAAATTTGCAGACCAAAAGCGAGAGCAGGAAAAGAATGGCAAGGCTCCCCGATCAGGCGATCGTCAAAACGCCAGCCTAGCCTGCCCATAATTGCTGCATGAAGAGCAGTAAAGTTCAGCCGCTATGCCAATGTTGACAACAGAAGATTCAGTCCCACTTGGTGCGGCTGCTCAAACAGGATCAACTGGAAGAAACTATTGAAGCGAAGCCTTATACGGACGGTTTCGCCAGTAAGGTTGACTTGAAAAAGAACTTTTCACGCTATTCAAGCAGAGAGCGATCGAATTCAGTTATGGCTGTTGCCAGTTTTAGGATATTTCCCGATTGAGAACTAGCTTCTTGCAGACTCAGTGAAGTGAGGGTGGTTCAGGCGGCACCAAATTCCCTCTGCGCCTATCGACCGATCGCATCACCTCAATCGTGCTCTTGATGGTAGCGGCGATCGGCATTGCCAGCACAACTCCCAAAAAGCCCGCCACCCGGAAGCCGACTAGCAGAGCCACCACTACCCAAATGGGGTTAAGACCCGTGAAATTTCCTCGCAGACGAGGGGCAATAATGTTGTCAGTAATTTGCTGAAAGAAAACACCTGAAATCAGAATTTGAGCGGCAGTCCAATAACCCTGGATGCCCAGTGCCAAAAGTGTGACAATGCCAATGCCGATCGTTGCTCCAAACAACGGCACAATTTCAAAGAAGCCAATCAAGAGCGCAAACGAAAGGCTATATCGAATTTGCAGAACCAGAAAAATCGGCAGCAAAAACAGCACCATCACCAAAGACAGTAACAATTGAGTCAAAAAGAACTGATGGAACTGCTGTTGCAGAGAGTCGCTAAGGGCAGTCCCTAACTTTTCGGGTAAGAGGCTGATGATGCCATGCCAAAAGCGATCGCCATATAGCAGCATATAAAACGCCAGCACGATCAGAAAAATGGTGGCAAACACTTGTCCTAGCGTGTTGACCGCCAGTTCTGGCAGTAGCCCCACGGTACCCTGAATTTGAGAGGTTGCCTGGGTGACGATTTGATTGAGATCAAGGGGCAACTGCCGCTCGTTAATCAGATTTTGAAACCAGGTGAGATTGCGATTGCCTGCCTCCAGCAGTCGCGGCAGCCCCTGCAAGATTTGGGTTGCCTGATCAGCTACGATCGGGATTAGCGTCACGGCAGAAACAATCACTACGATCAAAAACGAAGACAGCACCAGTAAAATTGCCTGGGTGCGGTTGAATCCAATGCGCTGAAAAAAACGGACAATGTAGTTGAGCAGCAGCGCCAGCACAGCACTCAAAGTTGTAAAAGTAATAATTCCCTCAAAATAGCTAAACAATTGACCTAAAACCCAGAGGTTCAAGGCAATTATTGGACCGCTCAACCCGTAGAGCAAATAGCGTCTAACCAGTTCTGAAAGCTTCATCAGGTATTCATTTGCCCGAACTTTTTACGTTGACTACTTCTACAGCTTCTGCTTTGATTTTGCTTTTCAAAGAAACTAGGGGGCTAGCATCTGCTGAAGTACCTGCTGGATCACCTCTGTGGACACTTGATCGGTCACGGTTACAGATCCAATTTGGGTAGGCAAAACGAATCTTACCCGTCCCGCTCTTACTTTTTTGTCGGTTTGCAGGGCTGTTAAGATTGCTTCAATATCTATTCCTGCTGGTAGTTGAGTCGGTAGTCCCGTTTTCTCAATGAGCCGTCGCTGGCGATCGCTCTCCTCTTGCGTCCACATTTCCAGCGCCACGGCAATTTGCCCAGCTGCGACCATGCCGATCGCCACAGCTTCTCCATGATTGACCACCCGGTATCCGGTCAAGCTCTCAACGGCGTGACCAACTGTATGTCCGTAGTTGAGAATGGCGCGCAGTCCCGCCTCTTTTTCGTCTTTGCTGACAACATGGGCTTTTGCCTGACAAGAGCAGGTGAGAATTGTTTGCAGCAGCTCCGCGCTGACATAACGCTGCTGATCGAGGCGATCGGCAGCTTCTAGCTGAGCAAACAGCTCTGTATCCCAGATCACGCCATATTTAATCACCTCTGCCATGCCTGCCCGAAACTCACGGGGTGGCAGGGTCGCCAAGACCTGCGGATCAACTAGCACCAGACGCGGCTGATAAAATGCACCAATCAGGTTTTTCCCTTGGGGATGATTGACTCCCGTTTTGCCGCCGATCGATGCATCCACCATGGCTAGTAGCGAAGTAGGCACTTGGACAAAGTTGATGCCCCGCAGCCAAGTTGATGCCGCAAAGCCCGACATATCGCCGACAACACCGCCTCCCAACGCGACGATCGTCGAAGAACGTTCCAGCCGATGCTCCAAGGCAGTATCGTAGATTTTTTGAATCGAAGCCAGGGTTTTGTAGCGTTCACCTGCGGGTAGCATGTGCGAAATCACCTGAAATCCTGCCTCAGTCAAGGAGGCGATCGCCTCTTCTCCGTAGCGCTTGAAAATCATTGGATTTGACACCAGTAGCACCTTTTGACCTAGCTTCAGCGGCTGCATCCAAGTGCCCAAACGGGAAAGCCCACCAGGGACGATCGCCACCTCGTAAGACTGCTGGGGTAACTCTACGGAAATCGCTGATGTCATGGGATGTTTCTCACGCTGGACTCTTGCTGACACTAGAACAGGCGAGCCGCCCGTTAAAATCAATACCAGTGACGCTGTATTTTACTCCACAACGGCTCTCAATGGCTTCCAGATATAGTGCGATCGGCAGGTTGGTGATCCCCTAGACATGCTGTTGATGTTTTTGAAAGGGGCGCTCCGCGCCCCTTTCAAAAACATCAACAACACCTTTGAAACACTACTCGGTAAGTTATGCGGTGGAGCAGGCAGCCTGCCCTTCCGCCATGGCGCTCTCTAAATGCTTAATCAGCATTGCCTGAGAAAGTCCGCTCTGAATATGGCTCCAAGGCAGCACCTGCTCTGTTGACCAGTTGGCATGAACGTAGTAATCCAGCTCTGGCAGCTCTCCTCGTAGCTCCTTAAACGCACGACGGAAACTGCCCAACGTGTCGCCATAGTGACGGGCTAACTCCAGAAGGGGGGCAAGACGGCGATCGCCCCTAGAAATTAACGCCTGAATGACCGACCAGCTGTAGCTTTCGGGGCGAAAATCAATGCCCTGCGATCGCAACTGCTTTTGCAGCGACTTGAGCCGTTTCTCAGCATCCGGGCTGACCCCAAACCACTGAAAAGGGGTATGGGCTTTGGGCACAAAGGTGCTACACCCGTAGGTGAGCCGCAAACCTGGAGCCGCCCGCTTCAGGTTTCGCAGCATTGCCACCGTTAGATCCAAGTCTTCTGGCTCCTCGCCGGGAATCCCCGCCATGCCGTAGAGCTTGAGGGCGCTCAATCCCCCGGCTTTGGCGTTGATGGCGGCTTGGGTAATTTCGTCATTTTCCAGCTTTTTGTTGATGATGCGTCGCAGCCGATCGCTGCCGCTTTCTACAGCGATTGTGATTGAGCGGGAGTCATGCTTTACCAGGACACGCGCCAGCTTTTCTGTGACAGTATTGGTGCGAACAGAGGAGAGGCTGAGGCGTACATCATCATACTGTGGGCGATCGAGATGATCGAGCAGCGCATCAAATTCTGGGTGTTGCGTCACCGAGGCTCCTAGTAAGCCCAGACGGTGGGTGACTTGTAAGCCGCGATCGATCGCCGGGATCAGCGAAGCTTCTAGGCTTGCCGCTCGAAAGGGGAGCGTTAGGTAGCTCGCCAGACAAAAGCGACACATCTCTGGGCAGCTTCGCACCACCTCCACCATGTAAATGCTTTCCCAGGCCGCTTTTTCAGTCACCACCGTCGAAGCCGAAAGCGTGTTGCCCCGATAGGTCTGCTTCTGCACCTGTGCCGGAATCGCGGCATCCATCGGCTGAATCGACTGAATAGCGCCATCTGGGCAATCGTAAGTGACGTGATACAGACTAGGGACATAAATACCCGGAACCTGCGCCAGGTGCCGAAGCTGAGTAGGGCGATCGGCATAGCGCACTGCCTTAAATGCCTCAATAAATTCTCCCAGCAGCTGCTCCCCATCCCCTAGCAAAATCAGGTCAAAGAAACTAGCAAAGGGTTCAGGATTAGCGGTCAAGACGGGGCCGCCGCCGAATATGAGCGGGTGGGAAGTGCGATCGCCCGCTCGAATGGGAATCTGCAAAGACTCTAGCAGGTTGAGGATATTCACATAGTCCAACTCCCAGGAGAGCGAAAAGCCCATCAGCTCTGGAGCGGTGGGCAACGGCTCATGCAGGTCGGTGAACAGGCGGCTGACCTCTACATCGCTGCGAGCAGCCAAAGTTGCCCACACAACCTGGTACCCCAAGCTGGTAATGCCAACGCTGTACTCGTTTGGGAAAGCAAAAATCGTGGCGATCGCCTCTCCATCTGGTGTGGCGGGAGTGAACAAAAGGTGTTCGGATTCAAAAGCAGAAGTTGGAGACATGAGGAGGAGTTCGGTAGGTGGAGCGCACCTGCTGAGGGCAAAAATTCTAGCAAAAACTAGAGGGCAGAAGTTACAACAAGTCTAACTAAAGTCATCCAGAATTCCAGCTTATACAACCCAGCTTAAGCCACATTCAGCCTAGCATCTGCTTCTCAAACCGTTTAATGACAGATCTACATAGCCCCGTATTTACTCGGAATTTATTTGGAAGCTAGGTGTAAAAAATAAACCCAGAATTCACGGTATACACCGTAGGCTTTTACCTGTTTTTCATATAAACCTATGTATAGACAAAGAAATAAATCTGCTGATTCAGTAACATAATTATTTCTTTTCTTTAAGTTGGGTTTCAAACAAATTAACAAACGGCTATTTGCCCCACGAATTCAAGCCAAAGATAGCGAAACACAGCCTAAGTTTATTTTTGTTCAATCTTATTTTCATCAACACTAAATAAATACAAATTAATAATGGAGCTAGTGAGAGAATATCTGAGTAGATTCAGCCAGGAAAGGTGGCAAGTAGAGCAGGTAAGAAATTTAGGCTGCTTTAGTTGCTATATTCGCTCCTGAATTTACAGTCGAAAGGTTTTCCTCGCCTTCTCTGATTTACTTCTCATCCAGGGCAGCAACAGCGAAACAAAAGTAAGGCATCAAAACGAGACTTTAGAGTCGAGAAGGTTAGATTTATGGTGAAGTCAGTGGACGAGAAGCATGGAACGTTTGTCCCACTTTCAGAGCGGTTTACAGACGGCGGTGCCCGGTTTGCCGAACCTCGAAAACTTGAGGCAGACTGTCTTCTAGAAAAAGCGGTTGAGCAATATCAGATTCGTAACTTTCAGGCGGCGCTGAAAACCTTTCAGCAGGGCTTGGAAACTTACCGCGATTTGCAAGATTTGCAGGGTAAAGGACGCTGTTTAGGAGGATTGGGGCTAATTTACTATGCTTTGGGCAACTATCCTGAAGCGATCGCCTGCTCTCACCAAAGCTTGACCATTGCCCGCCAGTTTAAAGACCTGCCAACTGAGCGTCAGGCGCTCAGCAATTTGGGGAACTCCTATCGCCATCTGGAAGACTATGGCAGGGCGCTAGATTACAAACAGCAAAGCCTGACCGTTGCCCAGAAGAATGGCGATCGCCGAGGCGAAATGGCGGCACTTAACAACCTGGGCATGGCGCACAAAGCCATGAATGACTGTCCTCAAGCGATTTACTACTACCACAAAAGTCTGACCATTGCCCGCGAGATGTCAGATATGCAGGTTGAGGGACAGGTGTTACGCAACTTGGGCAACGCCCATCATGCGATGGCAAATTATGCTCAAACGGTTGTGTGCTACGAGCAACTCCTAGCGATTGCTCGCCAAGATCCCGATCGCCAGACCGAAGCGCAAGTCCTGAAAAACCTGGCAAGCGCCTGTTACACCCTCGGAGACCAGCCTAGGGCGATCGCCTATCATCAGCAGCGTTTGGCGATCGCCCGTCTCCAGGGAGATTTTCGCGCTCAAGAGCAGGTGCTAGAAAGTTTAGCTGTCCTGCATGACAGTTTGGGCGATTATGAAAGGGCAATCCAGTATCACGAGCAGCGGCTCAGCGTCGTTAAAGCCCTGCAAGATGAGCGGCTAGAGCAACAGGTGTTAGCTAGTCTCAGGACTGTCTCTTGTGCGATCGGCGATTTTTCTAGGGCGAATAAGTATTAGTAGGATTTTGGATCTTAGATGTTTGATAACCTGACAAGCTATCCCTATGCTTCGGGTCGGCGCGTGGTGATGGGCAAGCGCCATGCGGCGGCTACGAGCCAACCGTTAGCGACCCTAGCGGGGATGGAGATGTTTTGGGCAGGGGGTAATGCGGTCGATGCGGCTCTGGCAATGGCGATCGCCCTAACGGTAGTTGAGCCAACCTCTAATGGCATTGGCTCAGATGCCTTTGCGATCGTCTGGGAGGGAAAACCGCATGGACTAAACGCTTCGGGCAAAAGCTCTCAAAGTCTACAGGTTTCAGATTACGCGGGTTTGGCAACGATGCCGCAATTTGGTTGGCGGAGCGTGACGGTGCCAGGTGCAGTTTCTGCATGGCGATCGCTTTGGGAGCGCTGGGGTAAACTGCCCTTTGAACAGCTCTTTGCGCCTGCGATTCGCTACGCCGAAGAGGGTTTTCCTGTATCTCCAGAGACGGCAAGGGCATGGCAAACAGCTGAGGCTTTGTTTGTGCCCTTGAATGCACCGGAATTTCAGTCCTTTAAACAAGTGTTTTTTGAGGGCGATCGCGCTCCCAGAGCTGGAGAAATTTGGGCGAGTCCGGCTCATGGGGCAACGCTGCGAGAAATTGCTAGTACGGGAGGCGAGAGCTTTTATCGGGGCGAACTGGCTAACCGCATGGCTGCCTTTGCTGACGAAACGGGTGGAATCTTGACCGCCACAGATTTGGCAGATCACCAGCCGCTTTGGGTAGAGCCAATTTCCACAGATTACCGGGATTTGACCCTGTGGGAAATTCCACCCAACGGACAGGGAATTGCGGCATTGCTGGCGCTGAATATTCTGGAAGGATTTGACCTGTCTCGCTATCCCAGAGATTCAGTAGAGAGTTTTCATCTGCAAATCGAGTCGATGAAACTAGCGTTTGCCGATGTTCATAGCCATGTCTCAGATGCAGATTGGCTGAGGGTTTCAGCGGCCGAGCTGCTAGATAAAAGCTACGCTGCCCAGCGCAGAAAACGGGTGAGCGATCGCGCCACTATTGCCTATCCTCACATTCGCCAGGGCGGCACGGTCTATCTGGCGACTGCCGATCAAGACCTAATGGTTTCATTTATTCAATCTAACTACGAGGGCTTTGGCAGCGGCATTCTGATTCCTGACACGGGGATTGCCCTGCACAATCGCGGCATGGGCTTCTCGCTAGAGCCAGATCACGCCAACTGTCTTGCCCCAAACAAGCGACCTTTTCACACGATTATTCCAGGATTTTTGAGTCAAGGCGATCGCCCCCTAGGCCCTCTAGGCGTGATGGGCGCCCATATGCAGCCGCAGGGACATCTACAAATGATGGTCAATCTGAGGGATTATGGCATGAACCCCCAGGCGGCTTTGGATGCGCCTCGCTGGTGCTACACGACAGGTAGATCCGTGCTGCTGGAGCAATCGGTACCGCGATCGTTAGCTTTGGGCTTGAGCGATCGCGATCATGCCGTGCAGGTGATGGCAGAAGCGCGTCCCTTTGGCAAAGGGCAGATGATCTTACGGCAAAATGGTGTGCTGGTAGCCGCCTCCGAACCCCGCGCAGATGGGCTGGCGTTGGCAGGATAAAGGACGCAACTTTAAATTAGGACTTACGCAAGCCCTCTAGCTGTAGTGTATTTTTGTTATGTGTGGTGGGCGCAGCCCACCACACATAACAAAAATGCGTAAGTCCCATAAATTTGTGATTTTGAACCTTTAAACTCTTATAGCAACCGCCAAGCGGTTAGGACGGGGACATTTAGAGTGGGGCGTGAAGCGCCCCACTCTAAATGTCCTAAGCAAACTGGCGACAGCTATATTGCCACAGCGTACAAATCACCTTGCCGAAGACTAATCCTATCGACTAGGCTAGGCTCAAATTTCTTCGCGCTGAGTAAGATTTATGACATCTAAAGTATTTGTCGCTGTTGCCCTGATCGCTATGGGTGGAATTTCGAGTTTTTGGGAGCCTGCGATCGCCGCTCCTCTTGCCGTCGAGCAATTGGCACAAGTGCAAGGACAAATCTACCGCGAACCTACAGGACTCTTTGAAATCTCGCTGCCAGAAGGCTACACCTATGAACAGACGGGCAGCGGCATTGCTTTTACCTCGCCCGATCAAAGATTTGGAGGTTCTGTCGATTACGGATCTGCTCAGGGCAACGTGCTTAGCATTGCCCAACTGGAAGCCTCTCTCAAATCAGAGTATGAAAAGCGGCTCTCAGATCTAGTGTGGCAAGGATCTTCATCTCAGCCCGATGGTAGCTTACGCATAGACTGGCTAGGGCGCGACCCACAGGGCAATGCTTTAGACGCTGTTTCCTTTGTAGAACAGCGAGGCAACACGATTTTTATCTTGAATCTATTTGGGGTAAATGCAGATTATCAGGATTACAATGCCGATGCTGAAATAATTGTTGGCGGCTATCAGGTCAGCACGCGATCGGCTTCGACAGGCACAATTCCTGCGAACAAGGCTTTTCCCGCTAGCGTTCTGTTTAGCCGCGTGAGTTCTGAAGCGCCTGCTAACACCCTGCGTTTAAGTGCAGAGCCTAGCCGTGCCGCACAATGCGGTCAACTCATTGCTGTAGCCAATCAAGCCGTTTCCACCGTGCAGGGCATTGCCCAGGGCGCAAATTCAGGCAGCACAGCAGCCATGTCTGGGATTGCCGAAGCCAGCGATCGCTTTGCCAACGAAATGCAGGCATTACAGCTTACCGATCCGCAGCTTGCGGGTTTCCAGAACCGATTTGTGTCAATGTATCTAGACACAGGCAGCGCTACTCGCGCCATCGTTGAAGCCGCAGAAAATGAAAACCCAGAGGTGGCTCAAAGCAGCTTTGCTGCGCTGAAAACAGCAACCGATCGCGAGTCCCCCTTGGTTAGTGATATCAATCGCTACTGCGCTTCGTAGCCTGTTACGGCGCTACGCGCTTAGATCCAATGAGTTATTTTTGAGAGCCGCGTGGAGCGCGGCTCTCAAAAATAACCTGTCCTAACTTAATTACATAGCGCTATGAAGCTTGGGAAGGATGTGAAGCTTCCCTCTCAGAAATAGCCAACAGCAGACAAACGGCATCCCGACCTCTTGATTCCAGTGTCATCATAAAGAAGCGCCATGAGGCGATGTTCTGATTGGTTGGCGCTTGTACATGAATGTTTTGGAAGCAGTTCACCTGCAAAAGATTTACCGCGATCGTCAAAAGACCGTTGCTGCTGTTCAAGAAGTTTCCCTCACCTTAGCCGCAAAAGAAGTCCTGGCTTTCCTGGGGCCAAACGGCGCAGGTAAAACCACCACCATCAAAATGATTGCCGGACTGATTTTGCCTGATCGCGGCAGCGTCAGAATTGTCGGACGCGATCCGCATCGCGATCCCAAGGCATTGCGATCCGTGGGAGCCGTGCTAGAGGGCAACCGCAACGTTTACTGGCGGCTGACTCCCGAAGAAAATCTAGAATATTTTGGCGTGTTGCGCGGGCTAACCCGCAAGGTAGCTCGTCAGCGTGCCCAAACTCTGCTAGAGCGATTTGACTTGACGGACAAGCGCCATAGCCAGGTGCAGAAGCTGTCTCGTGGAATGCAGCAGAAATTAGCGATCGCTGTTTCCCTGATTCACGATCCGCAGCTATTGCTGCTAGATGAGCCGACCTTGGGTTTGGATGTAGAAGCCACCGCAAGCGTCAAGCAGCTCGTGCGCGAAATCGCGGCGGAGGGACGCGCCATTTTGCTGACCACCCATCAGCTTGATATTGCCGAAGAACTCTCCGATCGCGTTGCCATTATTAGCCAAGGCAAAATCGTCATCGAAGAACCCACCTCTGAGTTAATCCGGCAGTTTTCCGGTACCGCCTACCGAATTGAGCTAGAACTGCCGCTTGATGACGATCGCACTCAAAAAATTGGGGCGCTGGGGGCAGTTGTAGAGGGCGATCGCATCCTTGTTGAAGACATTACGCTGCTCTATCCCATTTTGGATATTCTCAAGCCCTTGCCTTTGGTGCGCCTAGAGAAAGATCGGACTAATTTGACAGAAATTTTCTTGAAGCTTGTAGGCAGCAATGCATTAGGCAGCAGTACATTAGGCACCAACCCATGATATTTGAACTCTTTCTAGCGGAATTAAGACGGAGCTTCATTCAATCTACCCGCTACTCCGCCGAAATCATTGGTGGCATCGTCGGCACCACCATTATTTTCTATGGTTTGTTTTTGAGCACCCGATATGTTGCAGGGGGAGGCTTTCAGTTTGGCGATCGCTTCGACTCAATCATCATTGGCTACGTGCTTTGGACATTAATGATCTTCATTCAGGGCAGTATCTCAGGCAATCTCCAGGATGAGGCTAGAACCGGAACCTTAGAGCAAGTTTTTCTCTCCCCTTACGGCGCATCGCAGGTCTTTTTGTCAAGGGCGATCGCCAGTCTCCTGATCAACCTCGTTATCAACATCAGCATTTTACTGATCATCGTTGCCCTTACGGGAAGCAACATCAGCTTTCCCTTAATTTTGGTTTTACCCCTGCTCACCGTTTTGCTAGGGGCATACGGTCTGTCATTCATTATGGGATCGTTAGCCCTAATTCTGAAGCAAGTTCAGCAAGCTCTCAGCATCTTTCAATTCGGACTTCTGTTTCTATTTACCGCTCCCATCGAAAGCTGGACAGGCGGCATGAAAATCCTAGGCTACTGTATGCCCATGGCTCCGGGCGCAGGCTTGCTACGTGACGTTATGGCACGAGGCGAAGCTTTAGATGGCGGCAGATGGGCGATCGCCCTCCTCAACGGCACCCTCTACTTCAGTCTGGGAATGCTCCTCTTTCGCTGGTCAGAACGAGAAACCAAGCGCCGAGGCAAGCTTGGAGGCTACTAAACTTGGAGGCTACTAAACTTGGAGGCCACCAAACTTACAGACCAAAAAGCCGACCGAGTAAAGCCAGCTTTATTTTGAACTTTAGATTTTGGAGGTAATTGGAAATTCCTGGGCGATCGGTCAAAGCACCTCTAGTAAACAGCCACCCCCGATCTGCCCAACCAATGCGAAGCGATCCCAACGACTCATCTAAAGCCTGATGCGGAGGGGGTGTGGGGGACGCGCCCGTCCTCCGCTAGGGGTTTGGGGGAATCCCCCAAGGCTGTTCGGCTGTTTCTCAAACCTCAAAACCATTCCAGCCCTTAGTAGACCTCTTTCAGATTAAAGTTTTGGGACTAGGTTTAGTGGGGAGCGCAGCCACCACTAAACCTAATTTGCAAGAGGTCTAGTGCAAGAGGTCTAGTTTTTGAAGTCCCGTGATCCTGTATAGCCCGACAAATCAGCCAACTGCTGAAGCGTCTGCGTTCCCGAAGTCATTTTGCCATTAATCTCCCAAGTCGGGAAACCCTCAATCTTCTTCTCTTGACACAGCGCAGTCTGAGAATTACGCCCATCAGGCGCACATTCCACCACTGGCAACACTGCCACAGCCTGCTTCCCAAACAACTGCTTTTGGTCATGACAGTGCGGACACCAGTAGGCAGAGTACATCTTCGCCCCAACGCTAGTTAAATGCCGAGCAAGCTGAAGTTCTGACTGACCTGATAACGTCGTAATAGCAGGCGCAGCCCGACCCGGCGCATCAGGATTTGCCACAGCAGAGCCGTTAACATTCGCATAAACGCCCAGCGTCCCCACGATCGTCACCATACTCACCAAAATTCCCGTAAAGAAAAGCTGCCCCACATCCTCCCAATCACGCCCAAATAGCGTTAGCACAAACAGCGTTAGGGCAAAAATCGCAGAGGCGAGGCAGTAGTAGCACAACCCCTTTGCCCCATAAAGCGCCACATACTGAGAAAACATGATGTACATCAGATAGGCGCTAAACACCAGCATTGCCGTCGCTCCCGCAAACAGCAGCAGCCAGGTTTGGTTTTCTAGATTCGATCGCTGCGATCGCTCCTTCTCAGGATTCACCGCCAGCGGCACCAGCGCAAAAGCAGCCATGCCCACATAAGCCAGCAAACCAAACAGCGCCAAAGGCAACCCGAAAACAGTGGCATACGGCCCAGAAAGCACCTGTTCACAGCCGCTAGTCGGGCAGGCTGTTTCTCCCCCAAATAGCTTAGTAGCAGTGATATATCCCGTATTTAGCGCCCCCAGAACAGCAACCGCAGCAATCAAATACCGCGATTGACGGTACATCCAGGGAATTTGACGACGACGGCTAGTCATAAGGCTCCAGTTGCAAGAGGCTTCAGAGAGAGCAAAGTAAAAAATCAGATCGAACCGCTAGATTAACAAGCAGCTTACCTGTAATCCATTCTGACTCAAACTTAAACATAAAGTGCCCTATTTGAAAACCTCAAGGAACACAGAAGTTTTATGCTAAAGGTTCGCGCCGCACAAACCTACGCACAAATTTACGTTGAGGTTGATAGCCCTGCAACCTGCGAATTGGGAGCCAGCGCGGCGATCGCCGCATCCGACTTGACAACTCCTTGAACTGCTCCTTGAGCCGCCAGACTGCGCCGCATGGCCTCCACAAATTGGCTAACGCGAATTGGATCGATCGGCTGATCGATTTTGCCACGCCGCTTCAACGAGCTAGACACAATCACACCATCTGCAGCTTGAATCAGCTGAGGAATATTCTCCCAGCTAGCGCCGCTGCCAATAAACACCGGAGTTCCGTTAGCAGCAGCACTCGCCAGCTCTAGATCCTCCAGAGTAGGAGGACTTCCGGTTGCCCAGCCCGACAAAATTACCCCATCCGCCAAACCGCGATCGATCGTTTCCTGGACTGCCGTAGTTAGATTAGGAGAACCCAGCGGTCGAGCATGTTTTACCAGCACATCCGCCAAGATCTTGACATCGCTGCCCAACTCTCGCCGATAGCGCAGTAGCGTATGGGCTTCCCCTTCAATCAAGCCCTGATCAGTTGCCATAATGCCCGTCAGCACGTTAACCCGAATGAATCGGGCCTGAGTGCAGGTGGCGATCGCAATGGCGCTCCGAGCATCATTACGCAAGACATTTAACCCGATCGGCAGCGTCACCAGATTCATCAAGCGCTGTACCACCAGAGTCATAGCGCTCACCACAGCCGGATCAACACAGCTTTTAGCAAACGGTGCATCAAAGAAATTCTCGACAATGATGGCATCTACGCCTCCAGAGGCAAGTGCCGTGGCTTCCTGCTCAGCGCGATCGATCACTGCCTGGAGACTGCCACCCCAACGAGGAGAGGTAGGAAGCGGCAGCAAATGCACAACGCCGATTACGGGATTTACAGTTTTAAAGGTTTGTTTCAAGTCCACTGGTCTAAGATAGATATCGGGCGAATTGATATCGGGATTCAAGCATATTCAAGGAAACTTGCCAAGAAAATTTACGCAAGGCAGAGGTGTCCCCTCTACTACTTAAATTTACTCTAACAGTGTGCCTCCGACCTGAGAGATCTCCATTGAACTGTGTCGTGAGCTATTTATTATCGAAGTATTTGTGTTAAGATTGTTGTACTTCCTGCCTGAGACGGGCTGAACTTGATTGTTAAAGGTCTGGGTTAGATCCATAGATCAAGAGTTCAGTTCTCGAAGCCCTTTGAAGTTACCTCTTAGATACAGGCTACAAATGGGTAAGCCACGTCTGAAGTAAGCCGCCGCGCCAATCCGTGCGATTGCAGTTAACGATGCCTCCCAACCTAGTTGGGATAGCTCTAGAGACAGAAGTCTAGCCCGTTGATGAAGCGATCGCCACAACCTGAAAATTGGCAACTTTGTCACACTAGAAGTCTCAAAAAACATCACCTGCATGGGCAACAAACTCTCTATTGCCGTCTCTCATTTAGGTTGCGAAAAAAACCGAATTGATACAGAGCATATGCTCGGTCTGCTGGTTCAAGCTGGATATCAGGTAGATTCCAACGAGGAGCTGGCAGACTATGTTATTGTCAATACTTGCAGCTTTATCCAGTCAGCCCGCGAAGAATCGGTTCGGACGCTGGTAGAGCTAGCAGAAGACAACAAAAAGATCGTCATTACGGGCTGCATGGCACAGCACTTTCAGCAAGAATTGTTGGACGCAATTCCAGAAGCTGTGGCTGTTGTAGGCACGGGTGACTATCACAAAATTGTTGACGTAATCCAGCGGGCAGAGACGGGAGAACGGGTTAGCGAAATTTCTGTTGACCCCGTCTACATTGCCGATGAAACGGTGCCTCGCTACCGAACTACCACTGAGGGAGTCGCCTACCTGCGGGTAGCGGAGGGCTGTGACTATCGTTGCGCCTTTTGCATCATTCCTCATCTGCGGGGCAATCAGCGATCGCGCTCCATTGAGTCGATTGTTGCTGAAGCCGAACAGTTGGCTACTGAGGGCGTTCAGGAAATTATCCTGATCTCGCAGATCACCACCAACTACGGGTTGGATCTGTACGGCGAACCGAGGTTGGCAGAGTTGCTGCGAGCCTTGGGCAAGGTACAGGTGCCTTGGATTCGCATGCACTATGCTTATCCAACTGGGTTGACTCCGAAAGTGATTGAGGCAATGCGAGAAACGCCAAACGTACTGCCCTATCTCGACCTGCCGCTTCAGCATTCTCACCCTGAGGTGCTGAAAGCCATGAACCGTCCCTGGCAAGGGCAGGTAAACGACAAAATTATCGATCGCATTAAAGCCGCCTTGCCCAACGCGGTTTTGCGAACGACCTTCATCGTGGGCTTCCCTGGCGAGACAGATGAGCATTTCCAGCATTTGCTCCAGTTTGTCCAGCGCCATGAATTCGATCACGTTGGGGTGTTCACGTTCTCTCCCGAAGAAGGAACACCCGCCCATGACATGCTTAACCAGATTTCGCAAGAAGTTATGGATGAGCGACGGGATGCCTTGATGACTGTGCAGCAGCCGATCTCGCTGCGAAAGAATCGGGCAGAAATTGGCAAAGTTGTTGATGTGTTGGTTGAACAAGAAAATCCTGAGACTGGGGAATTGGTGGGGCGATCGGCTCGCTTTGCGCCTGAGGTTGATGGATTGGTCTATGTCCAGGGAGATGCGCGTCTGGGATCGATGATTCCGGTGGCGATCGCCGATGCCGATGTCTATGACCTTTACGGTCACGTTGCCGATACTTCAACTCAATTGAGAGGCGCAATCAGCCGTGTCTCTGTTCATACGTCCTAAGCCCATACATCTCAGTTCATACGCTCAAAATTCACCCTCTTAAAGGAGTTTTCAATGACGCTTTCGTTTAATAGTCTTGGTCTGTCTGAAACCGTTGTTCGCCACCTGGAAAAAACAGGATTTACGGAGCCAACCGCGATTCAGGCGCAAGCCATTCCTCACCTGCTGGCTGGGCGCGATGTCGTCGGTCAGGCGCAAACAGGTACAGGTAAAACAGCCGCTTTCTCGCTGCCCTTGCTGGAGCGGATTGACCTCAACAGCAACGCCGTTCAGGCGCTCATTCTCACCCCAACCCGTGAGCTTGCTGTTCAGGTGCATCAATCCATGCGCACCTTTAGCGAAGATCGCCGCCTACAAATTCTGCCAATTTACGGCGGTCAAGCGATCGACCTGCAAATTCGTCGTCTGCAGCGCGGCGTTCAGGTGGTCGTGGGCACCCCCGGACGAGTGCTGGATCTGCTGAAGCGCGGCGACCTCAAGCTTAATCACCTCAGCTGGCTGGTGCTAGATGAGGCAGATGAAATGCTGAACATGGGCTTTATTCAAGATGTCGAAAGGATTCTGGCACAGGCTCCCGCCGAACGCCAAACTGCTTTCTTCTCAGCAACTATGGAGCCTTCCATTCGAGCTTTGGCGGCTAAGTTCTTGCGATCGCCCGTCACCGTCACGGTTGAGCAGCCCAAGGCAGCTCCCACTCGAATCAATCAGGTGGTCTATATCGTGCCACGCGGCTGGACGAAGAGCAGAGCACTTCAGCCCATCTTAGAAATGGAAGATCCAGAGTCGGCTCTGATCTTTGTCCGCACCCGCAAAGCTGCTGCCGATCTGACTCGTCAGTTGCAGTCTGCAGGGCACAGCGTCGACGAGTATCATGGCGACTTGAGCCAATCCCAGCGAGAGCGTCTGCTGCTTCGCTTCCGTCAGCGTCAAGTGCGCTGGGTTGTGGCGACTGACATCGCAGCTCGTGGGCTGCACGTAGAAGATCTCACCCATGTGATCAACTACGATATGCCTGACAGCGTTGAGAACTACGTTCACCGGATTGGACGGACGGGTAGGGCAGGCAAGGAGGGCGTAGCCATCTCGCTGCTCCATGCTCTTGATAAGCGTAAGCTGCGAGATATCGAACACCACATTCGTCAGCGCTTGGAAATCGGCACCATTCCAACCCGTGCCCAAATTGAGGCTCGTCATCTACACAAATTGCAAGAGCAGCTCCGTGAAGCCCTTACGGGTGAGCGCATGGCTTCCTTCTTGCCGATCATCTCTCAACTCAGCGAGGAGTTTGATCCCCATACGATTGCAGCAGCAGCTCTACAGATGGCGTATGACCAAATTCGCCCAAGTTGGATGCGGGTTGATCAGCCTGGTAATGATGACGGCATGATGATGGACGAACCCAGACAGCGCAGCTATGGTGGCGGTCACGGCGGCGGTCACGGTGGCGGTCACGGCGGTCCCAAGTCCAAGCCTATTGTCAAGAAAGACAAGCCCCGCATTCCTTCTAAGCCGTAGAGTTTGAGGTGTACTGCTTGCGCCTCTTGGTACGAGCAGTACACCTCTCAGTTTTTAGGAACTTCCTCTATGCTTTCTTCTGAGTTGCTGCGTTACTACCGTTGGGTTAGCCAACAGCCCCTGGCGATCGTCGATGTGGAGACCACAGGGCGATATGCCACCACCAGTCGCCTGACAGAGATTTCTGTGATTCGGGCGACTTTGGCTGAAGGGGTTCTTGAGCAGCAGACGAGCCTGATCAATCCCCAAGAGCGAATTCCTGCAAAGATTGTTCAATTTACGGGCATTTCTCAGGCAATGGTGGAGACTGCACCCCTCGCCGCTGAGATTCTTCCCACCTTTTTGCCGCTGCTCAACAGCGGCATTTTGGCGGCTCATAACCTTGAGTTTGATTATGGTTTCTTGCAGACAGCGTTTGCCCGATTGGGTTTAGCCTTCGATCGCCCAGAGGATCAGCAGCTTTGCACGGTTCAGCTCTCTCGGCTAATGCTGCCGGATTTGCCCTCTCGCAGTTTGCCTGATCTGGTGCGCCATTTCCAATTTAACGTGGGCAAATCTCACCGCGCTGCCGCCGATACCCTCGCCTGTTGGCTATTGGCTGAGCAACTGCTCACTGAAATTAACGCCGAAGAGGATCAGGTGCTGCTGGCTCGATTTGCACGACAGTGGTTGCCCCTCAAATATGCGGCGCGGCTATTGGGCTGTTCGCAAGCTGAAGGGCGATCCCGCCTTGCAGAGGTAGCCTCGCGGTTTGTGGGTCGCGGGAGCAGTGGCACTTGGATGTACCGACGGGGCGATGTGGAGAAAGTATTCTACGAGCAGCAAGAGAATCAGCTTTCCTTGCTGTAAAGGTGGCGTTGCTTTTACGCGATTCAGCACTGCCCTCAGGGCGAACGCATCTTAACCACACAAGACCTTGAGCAAATAGTCTTCATCCCAACCCGCTCGCAACCGTTTATTCTTGATGCCAAGCTTTGCAGTGGTCTCTTGGGTGAGCAGGTTGAGAGC
>JAHHHD010000051.1 GCA_019359505.1 Drouetiella hepatica Uher 2000/2452
CCTGATAATTGTCGTTTTGAGTCAGCCGCGATCTCTTCTGTTTTTGATCTCTCAACCGATCTCAGCAGCTCAATAAGAGAAGAAAGTGCCTTTAAATTCACACGCCTATGTAATTGACATTTCACAGACGTGACCGTTCCTTGGGCACGTCGTACCAATCGTCTCGCTGAAGCGCTCACGGCTATTGTCTTGGCATTAGGAGGGGCAGCAGGCATTCGTTTATGCCAACAGTTGGGCTACTCGCTTTGCCGCAATAGCTTGCTGCAACTGATTTTCAAGCTGCCAATGCCAACGATTCCAACTCCAAAGACACTGGGTGTCGATGACTTTGCCTTACGCAAAGGGCAGCGCTACGGCACGATTTTAGTAGATTTAGATCGGCATCGTCCCATTGCTCTGCTCAATGATCGTGAAGCTGCAACGTCAGTAGATTGTCTACAACAGCGCCCCGGCATTGCAGTGTTGTCTCGTGACCGCTCCAAAACCTACAAGCAAGGCATGAGCCAAGGAGCACCGATGCTATTCAAGTGGCAGATCGCTTTCGCCTATTGCAGAATCTAGCGGAGGTCTTGGAACGCTTCCTTGCCACTCAAACTCCTGCTCTCAAAGCGGTAGACATGGCTTATCAACAGGAGCTACGCCAAATACCCCTGCCCACTCCCCCCACTGCTAGACAGCAGCAAGCTGAGCAACGACGGGCAGGGCGATTAGAACGCTACGAGCAGATTCACCGCTTACGCCAGCAAGGAGTCATGGTATCCGATATTGCTCATCATCTGGGGATGGGAGAGCGAACGGTGTCTCGTTTTCTGGCAACTCCCCAGTTTCTAGAATGGCAACCGCATCCTTGTCATGCTAGAAGCAGCGGACTCGACCCCTACAAGCCGTATCTCATTGAGCAATGGAATGCAGGATACCGCCAAGTCAAGCAGTTGTTTACCCAGCTTCAACAACAAGGGTATCGAGGCAGTTATCCCACCGTGGCACGCTATACCCACCAGCTTCGTCAAGCGCAGCGCCAGCAGTTGAATGATCAGTCGGGTAGAGGAATTGCTCCACTGGTTAAAGGGATTCAGTTACCTCCACCTTTGACTGCCCGTCGTGCCACCTGGTTAATCCTTCAGCGACCAGAACAACGACACGATGAGGATAAAGAGATCATCAGACGATTACAAGCTCAGCATTCAGACATTGCAACCGCCATTACCTTGTCTCGTTGCTTTGCCGAAATCGTGCGTCAACGGCAACCGAAGCAGTTTGATGTTTGGTTGAAACAAGCAACGAGCAGTTCTTTGACTCAGTTTCAGAGGTTTGCTCGCAGTTTACAGGAGGATTATGAAGCAGTCAAAGCGGGTGTGACGCTTGCAACCAGCAATGGTCAAGTAGAAGGACAGGTAAATCGACTGAAGATGTTGAAAAGACAGATGTACGGTCGGGCAGGATTTGACCTATTGCGACGAAGAGTTCTGTTTGCTAGTTGATGACTCATCAGTGGATGTGGGATTAAATTCCCACCTTGATCACCAAAACATGACAAGAGCCAAATCTACTTGACACGTTCACGGTCTCATAGTCGACTAAGCTCACCAGCCGGAGCCGCTCGGGGAGCTACACGTTACGAAAAGCCGTCATGCCGCCCTGGGCAGGGTGTCTGCGCCTAGTTCGGCGCAGACACCCTGCCCAATCTGTGGGGGCTAGACCCACATCATTCTCGTACTCTGTCAAGCCCCCACCCGAAGCACGTTATGCTCGACCAGCGTTGCCACAAGTGCGACCTTTTCTTCGTCGTCGAGCCCCAACACCTCACGAACGTAGAAGGCACCCGTCTGAGCGATGAACGCGAGGGCATCCCGTGCCAACGCATTGGCGGACAGCAGCAACTCACCCGACGGGGTCAAGAGACTAACTATCTCGCCTTCGTACTGAAGTGTTAGCGTCCCTACATGGTCATTGAAGACTCGCCGCCGCAGCGTCACACTCTTCTCGTCGTACCATACGTCGGGAAGCGACTCGCCAAAGAGTTCGCGGTAGCAATGTTGAAAGTCTTCAAATGAAGTGACCTCGACCGAGTTCCTAGTATGCGCTTCCGGAGCATTGCTCGGGTTATGAGGCACATACCGGACGAAGAACCGTTGGCAGAAGTCCATGTATTGTTTGGTAAAGAGGATAAATTGATGCCAAACCTCATCTACTCGTAAGGAGTACATATCCCAGATCTTCGATTCATCCGCGTGCGTGAGTACGAGGAACCTCTTCACCTCGGTGAAAAGCCTCTCCCCCTCTTCGGCAGTCTCGACGATATGGTCTTTCAGCAACTTTTCGATGAGGAATGGTGCTTCGTACGCCAACGCATCAATGGAACCCATCACTGTTGGGGATGCGGCAGATTCGGCTTGAGTGACAGTCATGGTAACACCCTCATGAATAAACCGGTTTCTTCTAGTACTTGGGCGATCGCCGATTGTTCCTCCTTAGAAAGATGTCCGGGCAAAGCGCAGACGTCAAAGATCGATTCTCTCGCGATCAAGGCGATTGCAGCGCAGGCTTCGTTGCTGATGATAATCTCATCGAGCGGTCCGTTCGGCGTCTCCACCTCCAGGGCCACCATGTCGCCGTGTGGGCGTGGCCGGAGGACTAGACCCATGTGTGTCCTGGCGAGGATCCACGGTGCTTCGGTGGCATTCCCCTCAAAGGGTCTGGGTGACATCTGATCGATCCAATTTCGAGTCACCGGAGAAGCGAGCCTGTAACACCGCGACAGGAGCTCCGGTGCCTGAGGTACATCCATAGAGGCGAGAATGAGGGCAAGTTGATGAACGGACCTCTGTCGCTGACGAGCGACCATGACGCTCGTATATGGATGGTCGTATTCCGCAGTAGAGAGTCCGGGCGTGACAAGAGCGGGCAGCGGCTCTTCGTAGTCGCACAACTGCTCGCCGTCTAGCGGGCTGCTGATGTGAAGGGACAAAGACCAATCGCACGAAGTATTCCTTGGCTCATGGATGCACGGTTCGTAGATGAAACCAACTGTCCCAGCTGATGCGTGAAAAAGGTTCTTCGGCACTAGCTCACGCCGTCGATAAGATTCCACACGGTTATATGTCAGTACCTCAAGTTCATTCCGGCACACTGCGGTAATCGTCCACGCCGTATGCTCGTGTGGTCCGGGCGTCCCACCAGGCGGCCAGTACCCGAATGCGAACCGCACACCCAAACCCGGTATAGTGAAAAAAGGCACGAGTCCCCGCCGTAGGCGATTGTCTTCTAGGAGGCGCAGTTCCCACGATAGACAGTCCGCCAAGAACTCGTCATCGACGACAGCAGTTCCCACGATAGACCGTGCGCGAAGAACCGCGTCCCGTTCCGGGTGCACTTGCGTTCCCAATGTGGGAAACCGTAGGTCTTCAAACACTTCGCAGAGTTGTTCGAGTTTCATTGCGGTGTACTCACTAACTATAGGTACAACAGTGAGACTGACAGACGGACATGGGCTTCAGAATAACGATGTACCCACTCATTTGCTTGCGCTTACTCAAAGCTGGATAGCAGTTTCTCGAATTCTGACAATCTCAGCCCCCTTGTACTCTGAAAAATGCGGGGAATGATGCCTAGTCAGTCCCGTACCAACAGTAGGATCGGCAGCGAAGACAGTAGGATTGGCAGGTCCAACAGTAGGACTGGCAGGTCTTGCGGAGGGGCGTTGGGCGCGTCAGAATACGGAGCCGCCCTTTATTGACCTCTCTGAGGCCCACTATTTCATTAGTAGTTGCGTTGAGGTCTGTTGTTTCCACAGTTACACCCTGGCGATAGGTAATCTGTGCATCCTTCTTTACCCAGATGATTGTTGCTCCGAACAACATGAACGACTCGGGTACTTCCCTGAAGTAGAGAATGTCACCTCTGGCGATCTCAAGGCATTCCGAGAGATCATTCAAGCTCCGATACAGATTAACGTATCCCTCGGCTCTCGATGGACCGATGTAGCCTCGCAAGGTAATCGCACTTGTCGCTCCTTCAGTAACCAACAATCTCGCCAAGAGCGGGTTCTCCGGGATATTCTCGCCTGAACTAGTCTCTTCGCTAGTCTCTTCCGCCATCGTTGCTTTCCTTCCTTTTGGACTGAAATAGATGATGGCAGCATATCTCACTTATTCTGCCGCGGCAACAGGAGAGGTCGATTTTTTCCGCCGAACGATTGAGATGAGCCGCCGCAGATAACCTAGAGCATCCAACATATAACTTATCAGCAGTCGGCTCCATCGATTTGTGTACGCCCAGCATGGGCATGAACTAATGGGGTGAAAGTCCCCTGGAGGAGAACCAACGTCCAAATGCTCGAAAGTATTGGAGCCAAGTGACGACCCCTCGTGGGGTCGAGCCGTCGAGTAGAGAGGACTCCTACGATGGTTAGGCTTGCTTTGTGTTCTCCGTTGCTCTCGCCTTTCGGTTTCAAGAGTTTCACAAGATTCAGCCCTGCACCGTTGGGAGCCTTCCCCTTACAGAATCCTGCCTGCGGTTTTCCCGCACAAGCCTCTTCATTCGGTCTCTTACCAAGTAGGATTACAGCGGTTTTCGCTTGAATAAGCCACACGAGCAGCCGAGAAAAATAGCTACTTGGTACTTAACCTGTGGCTTACTGATCTGAAAATCGCTGTAAGTGACACCAGGCGACCTGGCTTAGCCAGAGGATATCTGGCTTGGTAACGCAGGAAGCTCTCCCAAGTGAAGCTCCGTCGCTGACTGCGGCGATTCAGCTCTTTAAAGCTCAGATGAGTGCTTAGAGTAGTTGCGCGGGACGCAACTACTCTGATAGTTTCAGACTACTTCAGACATTGTGGAGTCCTGTCCTGGCACAACCGTACAAGGGTTTGAGTTGGATCTCGGCTAAACGAGCTTCATTGACTGCCTTCAGGTGACGACTCCATAACGGTAGTTAGGCTAATGTTGAGCACTCGTGCCGTATCTCAGATACCACTGCCATTGAGTGCTATCTCCGTAACCTGCTGTTTGATTTCCGGTAGGTAAGTATGATAGGTATAATCCTGAATAAAGGGGCTACGCTGACACTTTTGATTGCAACCATTTGTAGCAAGGTTTTCCAGCACCAGAGCGACCATGCCTGACGATATCATTGCTGCCACAGTCTGGACATAGGACAGGTTCTAATACCATTTGCCATCTGAGGAAAAATTACTCTTCTCATGACTCTTTCATTTCTACACCTCTAGAACATTACCAAATCGATGGAAGAAAGAAATGGTTGACCCCAAGTTACTTGAACAGCTAAAAACTGCCTCGGTGGATGAGCGTATTGCTGTGATTGAAATGCTGGTGCAGTCTTTGAAAAGCGACATCAACCCTGGTGTTGCCCCCTCACTCGAAACGACAACCGATTCACACCATCCCGCGTTTGGATTCATGAAAGAGACTGGGGCAATTCTCGGCGATGTGCTCACCCCAGTTCTACCTGAAACTGCCTGGGAAGTCCTTCAGTGAACCTCCTCCTCGATACCCACATTTGGCTCTGGTACGCCCTCGGTGATTCCCAACTCTCAGAAAATCTGCGGTCAACGATCGCAGCAGAAACTACGGAGCTTTGGCTCAGCCCCATTAGTGTCTGGGAAGTGCTGCTTCTGGTAGAAAAAGGACGCATCTCTCTGCAATTGGATGCTGCCACCTGGATTGATCAATCCCTCAAAGCGTTGGCAATGCGGGAAGCTTCACTCAATCATCAGATTGCAATTCTGAGTCGGCAGCTTACTTTGTCGCACCAAGACCCCGCCGATCGCTTCATCGCCGCGACAGCTATTCACTATCAACTCCAGTTAGCTACCGTCGATGCTCGTCTCACAGGTGCCGATTGGTTGCAGACCATCAGTTAGAACAATGATAAGTCAGGGTAATCATGGATAAACTGCCGCACTATCACACCTGCATTCAGACGTTATTGAAGCAGCACAGTCAGTTTAGAACCCAGGATGAAGCGGTTGAAAATGAACTGGTCTTCGATCATGATCGTGACCACTACCAACTCATACGCGTCGACGGTCAAGGCTTGAACCGCGTCTATCATACCGTTCTTCAATTCGACATCAAAGACATCAAGATCTGGCTTCAGCAAAACACCACCGATATTGATGATTGATGTAGGACAAGAATTGATCGAGATGGGCAATCTCAAAAACGCGATCGTCCTGGGGCTGCATCCCGCCCATAAACGACCTTATACTGGCTACGGCGTTGCCTAAAGTCCTCACCCATTTATGCTACAAATTACCAAACGCACCGCCATCCCTCTCAGCGAAATTGAGCTGAGTGCTATTCGCTCGCAGGGCGCAGGGGGGCAGAACGTCAACAAAGTTGCTACTGCCATTCACCTGCGTTTCGATATCAATACCTCGTCCCTTTCGCCCCTCTACAAAGAGCGCCTGCTCAACCTGGGCGATAGCCGCATCACCAAAGATGGCATTATTATCATCAAAGCCCAACAGCATCGAACTCAAGAGCTAAATAAAGAAGATGCGCTCAACCGCCTCCAAGAACTGCTTCAAAGCATGACAGTCATTCCTAAAAAGCGCAAACCCACAAAGCCTTCGCGCAGTGCCAAGCAAAAGCGGCTCGACAGTAAAGCCAAACGGGGGCAAATCAAAACGCTCCGAGGCAATGTCGAGGAGTAAAGCCTGAAGTGACCCCATCGCTTCGGACAGCAAAACCTGACTTCTAAGGTGATTTCTCTTTTATATCACATTCCTTCTTTTGTTGCTCATTCCATTCCATTTCATATTCACTTGGTATCAAATATCCAAGTGACGAATGTATTCTCTTCTTTAAGTAGACTTCATCTAGAAACCTCCCTATCTGCTCACGAGCTTCTGCAAAATTACGATACTCTGATAAATCTACCTCCTCTTCCTTTATTGTTCTCATTAACCGCTCTGCATACCCGTTCTGCCACGCCTCTCCTACTGCCGCCATGCTGATCCTGGCTCCCACTCCTTTGAGAATTTCAACGTACTCATTGGCGGCATACTGTACCCCTTGATCTGAATGATGGATCTCTGGCTGATGCTGCTCTAATCCCTTTTTCAAAGCTGTAACGGTTAAGCTCACCTCCATACTCCGTGACAGATGCCAGCCCCGAATACTGCGGGTAAATACATCCATTAACACCGCCAGGTATACAAACTCTTGCTGCAATCGGATATAGGTGATGTCCCCTACCCAAACTTGGTCAGGATGATCAATTACCAACTCACTCACCAAGTTAGGATAGCGTCCAAACTCATGGTTGCTATTGGTTGTGCGTTGCCGCCGCTTCGGAGCTTTACCGCATAGCCCCAGTTCTGCCATCAACCTAGCAATTCGCTTGTGATTAACGCTCTCGCCCTTCTCGTTTCAACTGTTGGGTAATTCGCCGATAGCCATACCGGGGATAGCGTCCCGCTACCTCTACAATCAAAGCTTTAATGGTGCTCTCGTCAGGCGGCTGACTCGCTTGGTAATACCAATTCGATCGCCTATATTCCAACACCTCGCACACCATTGTTATTGGGTACTCGCCTTGCATCTGCTCTATGAGCGCCCGTTTTTGCCGTCGCTCAAGTACCCCGATGCCTTTTTTGCTATCTCCAGTTTCATCGTCAACTGTCCGACTAGCCGCTCTAACTCAGCAATCCGCTCTTGGTCTTGACTGCTTTGGGCATCACGTTCAAACAGGCTTGGGGCTTGTTCAACAAATTCTTTACGCCAGCGTGCCAAGACATTGGCATTGAGCTTGTGGCTGCGACACACTTCGCTTGGGGTTTTTTCGCCACTGATTATCTCCAAGACAAGTTTCGCCTTAAATTCGGCAGTGTATTGACGACGGTGAGTTGCCATTGTTTTTCCCTCCATAGGACAAGAATACTACTCTTAGCTCCTTGTCCGAAATTTAGGGGTCATTACACTATGTACGACTAAGCAGCAAAAATGGCGCGATTTGCAAATGAGTGACGTTTCCTCTTAACGCCAAAGATTTTTACTGGCTTAAGTTTTCGACCTGCTTTCAAGCGTTAAGCTCAAAGCATTACCGAGGCGATCGTTAAGAGTAGTTGCGTCCCGCGCAACTACTCAACTCATCTAAGCTTTAAATGGCTTAATCGCCGCAGTCAGCGACACAGCTTCACCTGACTGGCGCTATCAAGCTTGACAGCCGCTCCCAAAGCCAATTCGCCTAATCTCGCTCAATCCGGTTTGGTAATTGAAGGGGAGCTATATGATTTGCCACTCAATTTCTCAGGTGTTCTAGCGATCGGATGGCAACAAATTGCAGCTTCGCTACCTTTGCCTCAATTAGGAATACTCAAACAATCTTTGAATCTCAACATATTGCTATGGATATTTTTATTCCTTATACCTCTTTGGATAGACAGAATAAAACTATACCAAGTGGTATAGCTGATGGATGCAACTTAACAGTAGTAGTTCTATGCCTGCAATCGAGCAATCAAAGCTGATAGCCTTGGTACGAGAAACGCGACAGCGGCTTGACCTCTCACAAGTCAAATTTGCCGAAAAGCTGGGAGTTTCCTTTCAAAGTGTGAATCGTTGGGAGAATGGACGCACAAAGCCCATGCCGATCGTATTGAAGCAGATCGAACTGCTACTACAGCAGATGGGAGAACAGGGCGCAGACCTTCTTGCTCAATATTTTAGGAAACCGTAGCGATGACAGGTTCAGTGCAGGGCAAGGCTGCCAACTCTATTTTTGCGAACGGTGGCGAAATGGGTGAGTTGATGCGATCGCTCGATTGGGCACAAACACCCGTTGGGTCAGTGCAGTCTTGGAGCCAGAGTCTCAAATCGCTGGTTAAGACATTACTCACCTCGCGCTATCCCATGGTGCTGACCTGGGGAGCCGAGTTCACGCAGTTTTACAACGATGCCTACTCTCAATTAATTGGGGATAAGCATCCAGCAGCCCTAGGGACGGACATCCGGGAAACACTAGCAGAAGCCTGGGATACACTTGGACCGATGATTCAGCGGGTAATGGCAACGGGGGTCGCAAACTGGACTCCAGCACTGCCGCTGGTTCTAGAACGCGCCGGGTATCGAGAAGAGTCTTACTTTAGCGTCTCCCATGCTCCAGCCGAAGATGATGCAGGACAGATTGTGGGAATGCTGGCGGTCTGTAGCGAGGTGACGCAGCAAGTTTTAGGAGAACGGCGACTCCGGCTATTGCGGGATCTAGCTGCTCAAACGGGTGAAACACGCAGTGTGCAAGACACCTGCCAGGATTTGAGAACGGCGATCGCGGCTCATCCCTTAGACGTTCCGTTTGCACTCCTTTATTTACGAGAGTCGGACGGCAAGATGCTCACGCTACAAGGGACAGTGGGCTTAACAGTAGACGATCAGCTTTGCCCCCATTTGGTTGATTTAGCGACAAGCCATCCGCTTTGGTCATTCGCATCAGCGGCGACTGGTGAAACCGTTCTGGTGGAAGCATTGGATCACCATATAACAGTGACTGGAGGTCCGTGGAATGAGCCAGTTCACACGGCTCTGATGATGCCGATCGCCGCTTCGAGTCAAACTGCGCCATTAGGTATTTTAGTAGCTGGCGTGAATCCTAATCGGGCACTCGATGAAGGCTATCGATCGTTCTACGAGTTGTTAGTTGGACAGGTTTCCGTATCGATTCGCAATGCCCAGGCGTATGAGGAAGAGCGCCGCCGCGCCGAGATGCTAGCCGAACTCGATCGGGCAAAGACCGCCTTTTTTTCGAATGTCAGCCACGAGTTTCGCACGCCTTTGACGTTGATGCTCAACCCTCTAGAAGAGGTGCTGCAAAGCAACCACTTGCCACCCACGGAACGAGAGCAAATTACCGTCGCCCAGCGCAACGCCCAGCGGCTACTCAAGCTCGTCAACACCCTGCTTGACTTTTCGCGGATCGAAGCGGGACGCGCACAGGCACATTTTGAACCCACAGAACTCGCTACCTATACCATTGAATTAGCAAGTCTATTTCAGTCTGCCATTGAGCAAGCAGGACTGCGATTGATTGTGGATTGTTCACCGTTGCCACAACCTGTATTTGTAGATCGCGATATGTGGGAGAAGATTGTGCTAAATCTACTCTCAAATGCATTTAAGTTCACCTTTGAGGGAGAAATCACGATTTCCTTACATCCGGTGGGCAATCAGGTGGAACTGATAGTGGGCGACACAGGGACGGGCATTCCTGAAACCGATTTGCCCCGATTATTTGAGCGATTTCATCGAGTTGAAGGTGCACAAGGACGCACGTTTGAAGGCACTGGAATTGGATTATCGCTGGTGCAAGAACTGGTGCATTTGCACAATGGCACGATCGCCGTTGAGAGTACCCTAGGTCAGGGCAGCACGTTTCGAGTCCAGTTGCCGTTGAACGAAACGCCTGCTTCCGTACAGGGCGTTGACGCAGCATCGGCTTTGGGGAATCGCTATCCTCACAATCATCCTCAACCAACCGATAGTGCAATACCCTATGTGCAAGAGGCATCTAGTTGGTTACGCGGGAACGAAAGAGTAAATGAGCCTTCCTCGCCCCGCTCCCCTACCCCCGCACGCATCTTTCTCATCGATGACAATGCCGATATGCGGAACTATCTGCACCGCATCTTGAGCAAGTTTTACCAGGTTGAGGTATTTACCGAAGGATCAGCTGCACTCAACGCCGCCCGCGCTTTAACTCCCGATTTAGTCCTTAGCGATGTGATGATGCCAGGGATGGATGGGTTTGAGTTGCTCAAGCAATTGCGACGCGATCCACAAACCCGCGAGGTTCCTATTCTGCTACTGTCTGCTCGCGCCGGAGAAGAAGCAGCAGTGGAAGGGCTGAGTGCTGGAGCCGATGATTATCTGGTCAAACCGTTTAGTGCTCGCGAACTGTTGGCAAGGGTAGCCGTGAATGTAGAACTGGGGCGATCGCGTCAAGATACTGCTCGTCGTCGCCTCGATCGGGTTTTGTCGTCTGTTTCTGATTTCGTTTATATCTTTGATCTGGCGGGACGCTTCACCTATGTCAATCAATCGCTGCTCGAACTCTGGCAGAAATCGTTTGATCAAGCGGTGGGTAAAAACTTTTTTGACCTCGATTACCCACCTGAATTAGCCGATCGCCTACAGCAGCAAATTCAACAAGTCATTACCACACGCCAACCACTCAAAGACGAAACACCTTACACCAGTGCCTTTGGCACAAGAGCTTACGAGTACGTTTTCGTGCCCCTGTTTGACGCACAGGGTACCGTCGAAGCTGTGGCTGGAACCACTCGTGATATCAGCGATCGTAAACAGGTGGAAATCGCCTTGCGCGATAGTGAGGAGCTAAAGCAACGCATTTTAGAGAGCAGCCAGGACTGCATCAAACTGTTAACGCTCAACAGCGAAATTGCCTATATGAGCAGAGGTGGGTTAGGTCTGTTGGAAATCGATGATCCAACGTCCGTTCTGAATACCTGCTGGCTTGATTTCTGGCAAGGCGAAGATTATGAAAATGCCAAACAGGCGGTTGCGGTTGCCAAAGCGGGCAACATCGGTCAATTTCAAGGCTACCTTCCCACCCGCAAGGGCACACCAAAATGGTGGGATTGTATCATCACGCCCGTGCGGAATAGTGAGGGACAGATCACTCAACTGGTTGCCGTCTCACGCGATATTACTGAGCAAAAGCAAGAGAAAGATATCTTGCGGGAGAGTGAAGATCGGTTCCGTAACATGGCAGACAACGCTCCTGTAATGGTTTGGGTCACCGATCCTACGGGTTACTGCACTTACCTCAGCCAAAGCTGGTATGATTTTTCAGGTCAAACGAAGGAAACAGGTTTGGGGTTTAGATGGCTGGATGTAGTCCATCCAGAAGACTTTGAATATTCTAAAAACACATTTCTGACCGCAAACGCTCGCCACGAAGCCTTTCGGTTGGAGTACCGCTTGCGGCGCAAGGATGGTGAGTATCGCTGGGCGATCGATGCGGCAAGTCCCTGGTTCGGTGTGGATGGTCAATTCAAGGGCTACATCGGCTCTGTGATTGATATAAGCGATCGTAAGCAAGCAGAAGCTGAACGGGAGCAACTCCTACAACGAGAAAAAGCGGCACGGGAACAAGCTGAACAAGCCAACCGGGTCAAAGATGAGTTTTTGGCAGTACTGTCGCACGAGTTGCGATCGCCCCTCAATCCCATTCTGGGTTGGACTCGATTACTCCAGAACGGCAAACTCGATGCGGCCCGTCAACGAGAAGCCTTGAACACGATCGAACGGAACGCCAAACTCCAGACGCAACTGATCGAAGACTTGCTCGACATCTCCCGCATCATGCAAGGCAAACTCTCTCTCACTGTAGCTCCCGTGAGTTTGACTTTTGTGATTTCTGCTGCCCTAGAAACCGTGCAGTTGGCCGCAGAAGCCAAAAACATTGGAATGATCCTAAATTTAGCTCCAGAGGTTGCCTCTGTTTCTGGGGATGTTACCCGGTTGCAGCAAGTAGTATGGAATTTGCTCAGCAATGCCGTCAAATTTACGCCTAACGGTAGACAAGTAACCGTTGAACTCAAGCAAATGGGTCAACTCGCGCAAATTCGAGTCATTGATACAGGCAAAGGCATCAATCCACAGTTCTTGCCGTATATATTTGAGTATTTTCGGCAAGAAGATGGCTCAACCACTCGCAAGTTTGGCGGATTGGGGCTAGGGCTAGCGATCGCCCGTCAAATTGTTGAAATGCATGGAGGAACCCTGTGGGCAGAGAGCCAAGGTGAAGGGCAAGGCGCAACCTTCATCCTGCAATTGCCGACGATACAACAAGCAGCATTGATCATCCCTCAGCCAGCTCGGAATCCATCAGCCTCAGATATAGAATTGCCTCTAGGAGGCATTCATGTTTTGCTCGTGGATGATGATTCAGATACCCGTGAGTTTCAAGCATTTGTGCTGGAAAAAAGTGGCGCAAATGTAACAGCGGTTGCTTCTGGGTTCGAGGCACTGCAAGCTTTGGAGCAGTTCACTCCTGATATCTTAGTGAGTGACATCGGCATGGCGGAGATGGATGGCTACATGCTGATGCGACAGATTCGCTCGCGTCTACCCGACCGAGGGAAAACAACTCCAGAGAAGGATTCTCTGTTGCCAAAGGCAATTGCTCTGACAGCCTATGCCGCAGAGGTTGATCAGCAGCGAGCGCTTCAAGCAGGATTTCAGGCTCACCTCACAAAGCCCGTGGAGCCAGAAACGTTGGTGCAAACGATCGCACGTTTATGTGGGGTTGAGATAGAGGTAATTTAGTGCCACAGATCTTGAGAACGCTTGCCGCTAAAAGATCCTAGTTATCAAATTTCCTAGAAAACAATATTTTGAGCAGTTGCGCGGCAAGGCAACTGCTCCGATAAATGAGATTAGAGTGAAACCTTTGTTTGGAGAGCGTTCGAGAGACGTGTACTGATTTTCAGCCCCATTAGCAGTCTCACGAGATTTCGCCCTCCTGGTATACTACAGGCTGTGATTTGAGTCCAAGTTTAGTCTATCTTGGATTTGAGACAGTAAATCTCATAAAGAGATAGCGGCAGTCGCGCTAGCAGCTAACAGTAAACAGTCATCCCCAAACATACAGTAGGCATTCTCTAAATGGTGCAAACCCTGATTGCAGAAGGCTACTTCGTAAGCTGAAGTGATCTGGAGATTATGTACTGGATTTACAGAATATTTCATAACCGCTAGAATCTGCTATGAATCCACTAACCGCAATCGTTGAGATCTAAGCTGAGTAATAGTTTTGAGATTCCGTGGCACTAAATTACACGTATCTCGGCTTGACCCCTAAATGTCTGCCTGTCCGTGACATCCTTGTACCAAGAACCGCGATCGCTCTCATTGAAGGAGATGCAGTCTAAATACAGCTTTGGAATTTTCGTCTTAGTAAGCATGACAAAAGACGGCTAGACGGTGACGAATAACCTGCGGGAAATAAATCTCTCAAGGGACAGATGACAGCTTGTATCATTGAGAGAAAAATGAGTTTAGCAAATGTTAAATGAAGCCGTTCATGCCTCCCCTTGCCAAGACAGTGGCGCTTAAACAAGTACCGCTGCTGACACAACCTTTATTTGGTAATTTGATTCGTGAATTGCGGCGTTTGAGCAACATGACGCAGGGGCAGTTTGCTGCGGCGATCGGCGTGAGCTATGTCACAGTCAGCCGTTGGGAAGCCGGTCGGATTCAACCGTCTGCCTTAGCGTTGCGTCAAGTGCAAGCCTTTATTGAAAGGTTGAGTCAATCGACTGCTGAACCAATCCAAGTTAGGGGCAAAGAGCTTCTTGCCTTATCTTTTGGTCAAAGGCAAAGGTAGGCGGTGAAGATGAAGAAGCCGAGTCTAGAGGATGTTGCGGGTTATAGAGAGATAGCGGCATTAATGCGATCGCAGTTTGTCAGTGCAAAGGAAGCTGCTGATGGGTCACAAACGACTCTTGGTGCGATCGAAACCTGGTCTTCCAGCTTAAAAAGTGCCTTCGCAATCCTCTTAAACTTCAGTTGTCCCATGTTTTTAGTTTGGGACTGCGCTTCCACCCAGAATTGCTCTGGTGAACGCATACTCTTCTACAATGAAGCCTATCTCTCCCTACTAAAAGAGATTCAGCCTCTGATCCCAGTCGATCGGATCAAGGACGGTTGGCCTGAAGACTGGCGCACGCTTCAGGCAGATGTCGAACAGGTATTCACAACCGGGCAAGTGTTGCAGCGTGAGCAGAACCTGGTTCTCGCTGAGCGGAAGGGCAATGGCAACGGACATCTTTATGTCTGGTCTTACAGTGCAGTCTGGGATGAAACGGGTCAGATTAGGGGCGTTTTTGCAACGGGTTGCCAAGTCCTCACTGAAGAGATTGTCGCTATAGCGACTGTTGAAGAGGGCTTACAAGAGAGGCAAGAGTTGCTGCTATCTCACCCAACGTTGGAACCGCAAGAGGTTCAGTCTTCGCTCCAGCAAGCAGAAGCGGCATTGCGAGAGAGTGAAGCTCGCTTTCAGGCATTTATGAGCCATAGTCCTGCGTCTGCCTGGATTGCCGATCAGGACGGTCGCTTACTCTATCTCAGCCCTACCTATGCCCAAATGTTTCAATTGCCGCCGCAAGATGCCGTGGGAAAGCAGATTCATGATATCTATAGTGAGGAATTTGCTCAACAATTTATAGAGAATAACCGCCGTGTTTTTCAGACAGGGCAAGTAGTTGAAACAGTTGAGACAGCCCCTCGACCGGATGGCAGCCTTGGAAGTTTTTTGGTGTATAAGTTTCCGATCGCTCAAGCGTCTGGAGCGATGCTTCTAGGCGGAGTCGCCGTGGATGTTACTGAACGTCAACAGACTGAGGAAGCGCTACGACAACGGGAAGAAGCCTTGCGTCTGATAACGAACGCGCTCCCGGTGCTGATTGCTTATGTAGACAAAGACCATTACTACCGCTTCAATAACCAAACCTACGAAACCTGGTTTGGACGACCCGCCGTAAGCCTTACGGGTCAACCTGTACGAGCAGTGTTGGGAGATGCTGCTTACGAAGCGATTCGTCCTTACATAGAGCAGGTACTCTCTGGTCAACAGGTCAGTTTTGAGAGCCAGATTCCTTACCGCGAGGGTGGTATCCGCTATATCAGAGCAGACTATATCCCTCACACCAACACTCAGGGCGAGGTTGAAGGCTTCTTCAGTTTAGTCAGTGACATCAGCGATCGCAAAAAGATTGAACAGGAACGCGAACGGTTTCTCAGCGTCGGTTCAGATTTGCTAGTGATTACAGGTATTAACGGTTCTTTTCAATGGGTGAGTCCGACGTTTGAACGAACGCTCGGTTGGACAGTCGATGAAATGACATCCCGTCCTTGGATTGATTTTGTCCACCCAGACGATGTCGGCGCATCTGTTCTCGAAACCGATCGTCTCTTCTCTGGCAACGAAACCATTGCGTTTGAAAACCGTTATCGGCATAAAGATGGCTCCTACCGCTGGTTTCTCTGGAACGCACGCCCCTATCCAGAAGAACATATGATCTACGGAGCAGCAGTTGATATTACTGAGCGCAAGCAATCTGAAGAGGCTCTACGGCAGAGTGAAGAGCAGCTAAGACTGGCTCAACAGGCAGCCGGAGCAGGGTTGTGGGATTGGGATATGATTGCTGACCGTGTCACCTGGTCAGAAGAATACTATTGGCTCTATGGGTTAGACCCTATAGTGAC
Source organism: Drouetiella hepatica Uher 2000/2452 (assembly GCA_019359505.1). Lineage (GTDB taxonomy): Bacteria > Cyanobacteriota > Cyanobacteriia > Elainellales > Elainellaceae > Drouetiella > Drouetiella hepatica. The sequence goes on from JAHHHD010000051.1 coordinate 16,252, forward strand.
ACCTTCTTACGAAAACTGGCTGGCATCAGTTTTAGATGTTGATCGCGATCGCGTGGCTCAAGCCACACGTGAAGCGCTAGAGTATCACATCGATCTCAATGTGGAATTTCGCATTCTTCATCCAAGCCAGGGAGAGCGATGGTTAACGGCAATCGGTCAAACGTTTTACGCTGATGACGGGCAGCCAAAACGCATGACAGGCATTGCTTTGGATATCACTGACCGTAAGAGAGCGGAAGCGGCTCTGCGGGAAAGTGAAGCCCGGTTTCAGGCGATCGTCCGCAATGTGCCAGGAACGATCTATCGCTATACATCCCATCCGGATGGTTCTGATGCCTTCACCTACGTGAGCGAGGGTTCTCGTGAATTACTTGAGTTAGAACCAGAGACTATTATTCAAGATTCAAGCTCTATTTGGGCGTTGTTTCACCCAGAGGATCTACCAGCACTGCGAGAGTCAGTAGCGGTAGTCGTGGAAAATTTACTGCCGTGGCAATGGGAAGGACGGCTCATTACCCCGTCTGGTCAACTCAAGTGGATTCAGGGTCGATCGCGTCCACAGCAAACTGAACAGGGAACGGTGTGGGACGGTTTGTTGATTGACATTACTGAACGTAAGCAAGCTGAACACGCCTTACGCCGCAGTGAGGCGTGGGCGCGGCTGGCGATTCATGTGGGTCGTTTGGGGGGGTGGCGGCTGCACCTGGAGACAAATCTCGTCGAAATGGACGAGCGCATGCGAGAAATTTGGGGAGAGCCGAGTGATGCAGTCATGATTCCTCTACCAAGCGTCATCGCGCGGATGCACCCAGACGATCGCGTGCGAGTCACCCATGCCGTTAATGCTGCCATCGACCCACACGCCTCAGGCACTTACGAAATTGATTACCGGATCGTGTGGAATGATGGCACCGAACGGTGGGTACTAGCAAAGGGGCAAGCCCAATTTGAGGGCAAGGGCGAGTCTCGGCGGACAGTCGATTTCTTTGGCACGCTACTGGATATTACCGATCGCAAACAGGCAGAAGCAGCGCTGGCAGCTCAAGAACAGCGCTATCGCTACATTTTCGAGGCAGTCAGTGTTGCCATTTGGGAAGAAGATTTTTCTGACGTTAAAACCGCTATTGATCAACTCAAAGCAGCAGGAGTTCAAGATTTTCGTCAGTATTTTGTCGAACATCCAGAATTTGTGCAACAAGCAGCTGGGATGGTGGGTCTGCGAGATGTGAACCAGGCAGCCCTGCGAATGTTTGGCACCGCCGATAAGACGCAACTGTTAACGTCTCTGCATCGAATTTTTGTCCCTGAAACCCAGGAAGCATTTGTTGGAGAATTATTGGCGATCGCGGCTGGAGAACCCTTCTTTGCAGCAGAAACTGTGCTGCAAAACTTACAGGGCGATCGCTTTGATGTCTGGTTCGTGCTTACCTTGCCGCCAATGTCAGAACCATACGACCGGGTATTAGTCTCTCTGCTCGACATCAGCGGTCGCAAACGAGCGGAAGTTGCTTTGCGGGACAGTGTTGAGCAATTAAGTTTGGCGCTAACGGCTGCAAAACTGGGTGATTGGAGCTGGCAGGCTGCAACAGACATCGTGACCTTGTCGGAGCAAGCCGCTGCCATCTTTAGTATTCCACCAGGACCCTACACAACCTGGACACAGATGCAAAATCTCCTCCATCCAGACGATCGCGAGCGAGCGCGTTTGCAAGTGGAACAGGCGATCGCAGAGCATAGTGATTACGATATTGAGTATCGAGTCATGCGGCCTGATGGCACAGAACGATGGATTGCTGCCAAGGGACGCGCTCAGTATGACTCTGGGCAGGTTTTAGGCATGCTGGGCGTTGTGCAAGATATCACCCCGCGTAAGCAGGCTGACGTAGAACGAGAACAGCTTTTAGCGAGGGAACAGGTCGCACGCGAGGAAGCCGAACGAGCGAATCGCATTAAGGATGAGTTTTTGGCGGTGCTGTCGCACGAGTTGCGATCGCCCCTCAATCCCATTTTGGGTTGGTCAAAGCTATTGCAACAAGGCAAGCTGGACGCTGCCAGAACAACGAATGCGCTGGCGACGATCGAGCGCAATGCCAAGCTACAGGCACAGCTTATTGATGACCTGCTCGACATCTCCCGCATTCTTCGAGGCAAACTCACCTTAAACACCTTGCCCATATCGCTCTCGTTTGTGATTACGGCGGCGATAGACACAGTGCGGTTGGCCATTGATGCCAAAGCGATTCGACTCAAGCTGGCAGTTGACCCAGAGGTGGGGCAGGTTTTGGGTGACGCAGCACGGTTGCAGCAAGTGGTTTGGAATCTCTTAGCCAACGCCGCTAAGTTCACGCCGTCCGGTGGGCAGATCACTGTGTCGCTCACGCAAGTGGAAACCTGCGCCCAAATTCAGGTCAAAGACACGGGCAAAGGGATTCATCCCACGTTTCTGCCTCATGTCTTTGATCATTTCCGCCAGGAAGACGGAGCAACCACCCGGCAATTTGGCGGCTTGGGGCTCGGACTCGCGATCGTGCGGCAAATTGTGGAAATGCATGGTGGCAGCGTACAAGCAGAAAGCTCTGGTGAGGGATTGGGAGCCACGTTTACGGTCAGACTTCCCCTGGCAAAAACCGGATCAAATCAGGCTCAAACGATTCGCTTAGACCCTCCCGTTGTTGACTTAAAGGGGATGCGAGTTCTTATTGTCGATGATGAAGCCGATATGCGAGAGATCGCCGCCTTTATCCTAGAACAGCAAGGAGCAGCAGTCATCACTGCCGCTTCGGCACAGGAAGCACTGACAGTGCTGGATCACTTTACTCCTGATGTGTTGCTCAGTGACATTGGGATGCCAGATATGGATGGCTACATGCTGATACAGCAGGTGAGGAGTCGTGCCGCATCAGACGGTGGACAAATTCCAGCGATTGCCCTCTCTGCCTACGCTGGGGAGTTTAACCAACAGCAGGCACTCGCAGCGGGCTTTCAGCAGCATCTTGCCAAGCCTGTAGAGCCCATGGTTTTGATCGAAGCGATCGCTAACCTAAGGCATCAGTCACAGCAGCAGGAGTTCAAGCCGTAATGGTTTTGTTACCTGGATTTATAACTACGGCTGTACTGCAAGAGCTGAAAACCAGACTTAGCAAGGGTTTCAGCCATTACGATCGCCATAAATCTAGTAGAATCAGAGGCTGAAAGCTTTACACGGCAAGGCTTTCAGCCTTAGTGCTGTTTATTGTTCCTTTACTAAATGAAGGCGGGAGCGCGCCTCTCAAAAAAATTAACAACATGTCTAGAACATCACCTCCGTAAGGGTTGTTAAGAATTGGAGACACTGAATCTCAAGGCGTTGCTTGAGCCGTGTACAGTGAAAGTTGTAAGCACGGTTCTGAGGGGAGGGAGGGGGACATATCTAAAACTCTCTCCTTTACCCGACCGCGACCGCGAGGTGATTTATGACTCATCAATTCATGTTCCATGCTGACGACTTCGGCGGTGATCTTCAGCGTGCTTTCGATGAAGCGGCCGGTGGTCACTTGTATTTTGACGGAAGCAAGAATTACCCCATTGACTCCGTCAAAGTGACGAAACCGATTACGGTCACAACTAACAGTTGTCAGTTTACCTATGCAGGAAACGACCCTTCAACATTTGTGCTGGAGATTGCCACGGACAATGTCCGTTTCGATTCGTTTCGCCTACTGATCCCAGGTGGCCATTTCACAAGGGGAATAGGTGTCATTTCAAATCGGGGCTTTCGATGTGACCAGATTGAAGTCATATCGGTAGATCAGAGCGCCGTCACATTGGAGGGAGCGCCAGGAGATATTTTTAGTAGCGGTGTCCATGGTGTGCGGCTCGACGACTTAAAGGACGCACGTCTCGGGAGTGTGCGGTGCAAAAACTTCGAATTGGCGCTTGCGATACGACGTTGTTCGGATTTGATGATTGGCGGAGTTGATGTCACAAACTATTTACTTGCCGTTTGGTATGTCGATTGCGTGCACTGCTGGGCTGGGCCAAGTCGTATACGATCATCCCTAAACGGCGAAAAAGCTCCCGGCAACTGCGGACTACTTCTGGAAAATCGATCCGGCCCTGATTACTCAAGCGGCTCACTTACATTCGTGGACTGGGACGTTGCCAACGCGCCTGAACACGGTATCCGGCTCGGTGGTAAATACGCGCTGTCAAACATACAACTAGTCCGGCCCGTCGTGCATGAATGTGGATCTTCTGGCATAAAGATCTTCGCTGGACCGTTCATCTTTCACAGAGATTGCTTGATTGATCGCCCTGCTGTGTATGACGTGGGCACATCCGACAGCGAAAATGAATGTGGGTTGCTCCTCCAAAACGTTTCAAGGTCGCTGATACGCGAACCGAAGGTGTTTGCGATGAATCGCGAACATTGCGGTCGACACGGCATTAGGATTAGCGGATGCGATCATTTGCACATTCTTAATCCAATGATCGAGCAAGCACTCCTTGACGGGATACGCATCGACAATAATCTGTCCGCAACGCCGCCGGACGAAATCTACATGGCCCATCTGACAATTCACGGCGGCTCAATTATCAGATGCGGGGGGCACGGCATACATGTGTTCTACGATGGCATTAAGGGAGATCGCCTACTCCGCTTCCTTCGACTCACTGGGTTTCCTTTTATTCAGGGGTGCGCGGGCTCGGGGATCGTTTTCGACCGGGGCGACTCTGGCGAACAGAGAGGATCTTCGCTGACGGGCGAAATCATCGACTCAGGCCAACCCCAAGTGGTGGCCAATAAGGAAGTGCCAGGTAGTTTCAAGGTAAGAGCTCGTTTAGGTGAACTGCCTGCGTTAGCGGATGGATCCATTCTGCAAGTGGAGGGTGAATTTGTGCTCATACGGAAAAACGGAGCTTGGGACTTGGCGTGACAGCGTGAGTTGGCCCAACATACCAGTAATCGCGATTAAGCTCGGCTTTTGGCGTGTGCAGATCAAGTCCGTAAGACGCAATAAATCAAAGGCAGAGCGCCGTATGTTTTTCCGGTCTAACTAGTCGCTCCAGCCGACGCCCGCTCGAAGTTTCGAGTAGCCCCGAAGGTCCTCGTCGCGGGCGCGGCTGAGCTCGGGCGTTAGCTGTCTTTGTTTCGGTCGTTGGGACGCAATTCTGAGATAGTCGTTGGGAGTTCGATGAATGATTCAAGCAGTCCTTTTCGATTTAGATGGAACGCTACTCGATCGCGATATATCCATCAAACAGTTCGTTGCAGCCCAATATGACAGACTCATCACTCACTTGAGCTACATTCCTAAAGCCGCTTACACTAGCAGATTTATCGAATTGGACTGTCGCGGTCATGTTTGGAAGGATAAGGTTTATCAAGAGCTAGTTGCGGAGTTTGAGATTAAAGAGTTGAGTTGGCAGACATTGCTTCAAGACTATGAGACACAGTTTCAGGGGCATTGTGTCCCTTTCCCTTTTCTCGTTGAGGTGTTAAGTGGGTTGAAACAGCAGGGCCACTTGTTGGGTATCGTGAGTAATGGTTTAGGAACATTTCAATCTCGTGCTATTGAGGGATTAGGGATTCAAGACTACTTTGAAGCAATCTTGATTTCTGAAATCGAGCAAGTGAGAAAGCCACAAGTAGAAATTTTTCATCGAGCCGTGAAGCGATTGGGAGTGACAGCCAAAAACACTGTGTTTATTGGAGATCACCCAGAAGCAGATATCACGGGTGCTAAGAACGCAGAGATGAAGGCAATTTGGAAACGCAGTTTGTACTGGCAAGATGCAAAAGAGGCAGATGCAATCATTGATGAACTCAATGAAATTCCTTTGATTCTTAGGCAATTTGAGAGTAGTTGCCAGACAGCTAGCATAGTCCATGAACCCGACCGTTGAGAGGCTGCTGGTTAAGTTCGAGAGGTTACTGGCGGCGGGTTATGGGCATCGTTCGACGTCTTCATTGGCGTGAGGGTAAATGGTATGAGTCAAAATCCCGACCTGACGATTCGTCGCGCTAACCCTGAGGACGCAGGCTTGCTGTCCGAGTTAGGTGCGCACACCTTCTCCGAGACGTTCGCCGCCGATAACAGCCCGGAAGACATGTCTGCTTACCTTGCTGCGTCGTTCAACCTCGCGCAGCAGAAGGTCGAGTTGAACGATCCTGCCTCTATCTTCTTCATCGCGGAAGTTGGCGGTTTAGCGGCAGGTTACGCCCAGCTTCATGTAGGCGAGTCGGCAGAGGGCGTCGAAGATTCTAAGTCCGTCGAACTAGTGCGGCTGTACGTGTTGCGGGAATGGCTCGGTCGCAGCGTTGGAGCGGCGTTGATGCGCGCTTGTGTAGACGGGGCACGGCGGGCAGGACACGAGACTATTTGGCTCGGCGTGTGGGAGCGAAACGGGCGGGCGCAAGCGTTCTACCGCAAGTGGAACTTTCGCGCGGTCGGTGATCATGTGTTTCATTTGGGTTCAGACCCCCAAAGGGACATCCTGATGGAGCGTGTATTATAGCCGTTGAGGTCGTTTGCTCTCTGGCAGGTGCCGCCGCCCATAGTCGGAGGACAACAATTCATGCAAAATTGTATCACGAGGGGCTTCAAACCCTCTCGTATCAAGACTTTGAAAGATTAAACTTTTGTACTCCTCTTAAAATTGGTAAAAATACCATAAGGTGCAGTTTAATCTCGATAACCTGTTGAGTAGTTGCGGCACAGTGGAACCACTCAACGAAAGTGTAAGGTTTCAGGCTATGAAAAGGCATAAAATCTCATAATGTACTACCAGCTTCAACTATTAAAAAGTCCAAAAATAGTCCAGTGTGTACTACTGTAATCCTGACGCTGTCTGCTTTTGGCAGTTGCGTTACTCAAAGCAAGAGCTTTGCAACTTATCTTCAAGAAAATCTTTTAAGCGCTGAAAGCTTGGCTAGGCAAGCATTTTGCTGCCTTTATGATACTTAATTACGTGAATCGTTGTCAGACCCAGAATTGTTTGAATACGATGCCAGCGAAGATCGAATTTATTTATCGGAGCCAGTTGCAGTCGTGAGCCACGAAGAACAACCATGACCCAATCTCGACGCTACACCGAATCCTCATCCAAGACTGAGTTTTTCAACGAACGGAGAGGCGCTCCTGGAGACGTTCACTTTCATCCTGATGCGCCACCGCCCAAAATTACCCTGCTCGACTACAACGCATCTGGAGTCGAGCAGATTGACATTCATCAACCTGAAGACTGTATTCCGTATTTAGACAGTGAATCGATTTCTTGGGTAGATGTCGGTGGGCTAGGCGGTGAGGAAATCTGGCAGCGACTCAAACAGGTATTCAACCTGCATCCGTTGGCATTGGAAGATATTATCCACGCTCCTCAGCGCCCCAAAATGGAGGAGTATGAGGATCAAATAGTAGTGATTGCTCGGATGGTGTCGCTCAAGCAGGATGGCAAAAGCTTGATGACTGAACAAATCAGTTTGGTCGTGGGTGAGAACTACCTGTTGAGTGTCCAAGAAGAACCTGACTATGATTGCTTGGAGTTTGTCCGAGAACGGCTTCAGTCGAGTCGATCTCAGCTTCGCAAGTCGAGTGTCGATTATCTGCTGTATTCCTTGATAGATGCCATCATTGACGGGTTTTTTCCCATCTTGGAAATGTATGGAGAGTTGATTGAGGACTTAGAAGCAGAAGTCGTAACTTCTCCGAGTCCACAAACTTTGGAGCGGATCTATCAAATTAAGCGAGAACTCCTGGAGCTTCGACGTGCCATTTGGCCGCAAAGAGATGCCATCAATGCGCTAATTCGAGATAGCAGTGACTTGATTAGCCATGATGTACGACTCTACTTGCGGGACTGCTACGACCATGCTGTTCAAGTTCTAGATATTGTTGAAACCTATCGGGAGCTCGCTTCTAGCTTGACGGATATTTATTTGTCTTCGGTCAGTAACCGGATGAACGAAGTAATGAAAACTTTAACGATTATTTCCAGTATCTTTATTCCACTGACGTTTATTGCTGGAATCTATGGCATGAACTTTAATACTGAAGAATCTCCCCTTAACATGCCTGAACTGAATTGGTATTGGGGATACACTGCCACGATAGGAGTAATGGTGATCATAGCGGTTGGCATGATTATCTTTTTCTGGCGCAGAGGTTGGTTCAAAAGCTTCGCAGCAGTTAGGAGTAATGAGCAAACATCCGTGAAACGCAGGAGAGATTAGATTGGATAATTCATCCATTGCGGTTTAAGTCCCTTCGCGCAGCGATCGCTAAGTTGCTGGGAAAGTCTTGCACCACTCGCCAGATAGTTCAACCTCACATAGTTCACAAGGTAGCCTTGAATCATCAGTATCAATGACCAGAAACAACCGATATTCGTCTTCCCGTGAGGCACAGATCCCTTCCACCTTTCCCACAAATAAACCACCGTCAGGTGTACGGAGTTCAATCCATCGCGGGTTGGCATCTAGCATTCCTAATGTCGAGCCGTTGACGATGCCGTCGGAGGTAGCATCTGGTGAATCTTCTGCTGCCGCTGAGAAAATGACTCCTCTTTGAGTAATTGTGGCATCTGTAAAACTTAGTCTAAGCCCGTTTAAGCTGCCTAAATCGTACTGGCAAATATTTTTTAGGCGAGGAGGATGCTGACTTTCTGGATCTTGTAAGTAAGCCTCGAGCTTATCCCAATGTAAATCACCCGTTGCGTTGACTGGCAAGTTGTTGCTTTGGGGTGCGCCGTTTCCCCGATTCAACAGCCGAATCTGACCTGCTTGAAATACTGCTCCTTCAAGATTGAGTTCACTGCCAGAGAACTCAGCACAAGCTCTAAGCTGAGTATAGAGTGCTCCTGCCTGGTGCAAGGAAAGCTTAGAGTCTGGTCGTACCATTAAAATTTGTTCTCGTCGCGCCGTTGATCCAGACCCAAACGCTAGGAATAACTCTCCATCGGGGGTGGGAACTGTAGTGCAAGCTTCTAGATCCATCTTGAATTGCTTGTTGTCGCACCGATCGTCAAACTGCCGTAGCCCTCCTTCTCCAGCCGGTAACGTAATTGCTTCAACCTCAAAGCTTTGAGGATCAATCAGCACCAGAAAATTGGCATCATCTTGAACCAGGGCAAGCCGATTGCCAAACCAAGTTAAACTGGAGCCTGCTCGTACATGCGGTGGACGATCAAGCGTTGGATCTGCCCCTTCGCGGTAGAAGAGTGGCATACTTGTTTGCACAATCGCCCGCAAAGTTGGATCTCGCATAGCATGAATAGTCGGAATCATTGCTTCACTCAACCCCCAGTTCTCCTTTGATTCGTTATAACTTCTCTGAAGCCTGCCTCCCGCTTCCTGCTCTATAACGAGGCTGACTTGTTGGAGCGAACTCCTTGGAGGTTAGGTAAACGCCTGACTTTCAGGCGTGAATTGTCCCTGATACCGAACATAAGAACAGAGGAAATTAACTTGCATCATGGCATATCTTTGGATTGGATTCAAAGTGGTAGGTTAACAGGCAGAGGTAGAGGGTAGTATCTCGTTTCTCTATCCAATCAATCCAGGCGATCGCCCAACAAAAACGACTATTCACTAACAACCATCGCAACAGACGATCGCGGCGTGAATCCACATTTGAGGGTAACGTTCCGCCTAATCGATGCAGCCGAATAGCATAGCAAACTGCCGATCGCTCAGATTTGAGTGCCAACATTTGGAGAATCTTCTGTTGGCTTTCACCAAATTCACGTTCAGCCAATGCCCAGTAGATTCGGGATACTGTCCACTTGAGGCGATATGAATCCTGAAATGCTGCGATCAGAGATGGCTTAAGAGCTTGCTTATTTATTAGCCTTCACCTCCTGATGGTTCAGAGATTGGTCAAGAACTCAATTTTAAGGCTGTTTGGTCAATGCTATTGAGTTTTGCATTTTGGACAAGGCTCTAACATTCACTGCCGCTTTCATTGTCGAGTTAAGGAGCCTTTGTGTGTCATGGGTGATAGCATTTCCCAATCAGACCAGTCCCAGATTTTCAATCGATTCTATCGAGTGAACAGCGATCGTTCTCGGTATACGGGAGGGAGGGGCTGGATTAGGGTTAGCTATTGCAATGGCGATTGCCCAATCGCATCATGGCAATATTCAAATTGAGAGTCAGTTAAGTAAGGGCAGCACATTCATTGTATGTCTGCCCTTAATCCAAACAACGAAGTAGGAATGGCTATACGTTAAAATTGCGATGCAAAAACGTTTGTTTATGCACCGAATTACAGGCAACGGAAGATCAAGAGTTCTGGTGTTGCATAAACCTATTGCAGAACGTAATTCAATGGCAATGGGTTAACGCCGAATCATCTCTCAGAGTTCTAGCTCATAGATTTGCGCGATCTCATCGGACTGAATTCCCAAATACGCCAACGTCTGCCGCTGAGTTGCATGACCGAATGCCTCCATCAGAAGCGGAATAGCCGTGCCTCGCTCCATTCGCTGCCAGTATCCCCAGGTCTTGCGAAGGGTATGGCTGCCATAATTTCCCTTCAATCCAACGTCTTGGCACCACCCCTTCACCATCGTGCTGACGGTAGTCACTGTCAGACAACCTCGCTGCCCAGTGAATAAATTATCCTCATCCTGAAGCTGGCTGTCTTCCAGCCAAGTCTGAATTGCCGAAATCGCCGTGCCATTAAGGGTTACAGGACGATACTTGTTCGTCTTGCGCTGCTTCAACTCCAAGACATCTCCCACTCGCTGAGATCGCACCTGCTTGACTTTAATCGACAGCAGTTCATTTGCCCGATAAGCGGTGTTGATGCCCAGCGTGAACAAACATAAATCACGGGGATGATCTGCTAGCACTTTCTTAATACGACCGATCGCCTTCTTATCTCGAATTGGCTCCACCTTAATGGTTGATCCAGAGGCCGGATGGTGGGGATTTTCTCCTTTTTGAAACGGCATCACGCCCCTTTTTGCTAACTCATTAAGTTTTACTATTATTACGCAAAAACTTAATGAGTTAGCAAATCGATATTTTTAGATATATTTAGTAGAACAATACTCAAAGCTAAGCTGGAAGCTCATTTAGCGCGATTGTTCAGCCCACTAACTTCTTATCAATAGTTAGTGGGCTGAACGATCCCGCTAATCTATGAGCTAGAACTTTGAGAGATGTAATTGGTGTAAACCCATTGCCATTGGATCACGTTCTGCAATAGGTTTATGCAACGCTAGATCACTTGATCTTTCGTTACTTGAAATTCGGTGCACAAACAAACGTTTTTGCATTGAACCAGCAATACATGAAACTGGCACAACCAATTCTGACTTTACCGAGAACAGGGTGCAATCAGGATAGGGATGGCGTTGATGGAAAGCTCATAGGCAGTGCTTCTCCAAATGCCGTTTGTATTCTTCGAGCGCGATCAGGATTTCAGGATTCTTGAAAATATCAAACTCCGCACGGCGATTCATTTTGTGAAGTAAATCTCGTCGTTGCTCCAGCACTTCCAGATAAATGGACTGATAGCCTTTTAAGGAAGTCTGCCAAGCAAGATTTGATTCATTAAGTTCGCGGTCGGAAACCTCAAATCGATTTCTGCCTTCATTTAGTAAAGGAGCAATAAACAACGCTAAAGCTGAAAGCCATACAGTATAAGGATTGTAGCCTCTGATTTTACTGGATTTATGGCGACGTAATGGCTGAAAACCTTGCTAGGTCTAGTTTTCAGCTAGATCACGTTTGTGTAGCGGCAGAGTCTTTCTCCAATCACCAGGAAGACTCTGGCGTAAATTTGGACTATATCGCCATTAAGTTATGGTCTAAAACACTCGGCTTCTCGTTCTCCAAAATGTTTGAACTAGCCTGAAACTGTATGAGTAGTTGCACTGTTGAGCAACTACTCTATTTCTAAAGCTCAGTCATAGCAGTGATTCTGAGCTTAGCATTGTTTATTGTTTCGTTGCTATGTAAAGGCGAAAGGGGACGCTCGCGCTCTAGAGCCAAGGTAGTCCAGCGCTGTATTTTTCCATCATATACCTATTCCCCTCCACAATATAATCAGGAGGCACAGGGCCATTCTCCTTCAAGCGATAGTTAACCGTGTATTTTTTTGAGGATAAATAGCTAGGGAACTTGGCGCACAAATTGTGAAAGAAGTACCTGTCGCCTCTTCGCGGATGATACCAATAGTGTGCTGTCTGAGCAATTGTGCTTCTTCTGAACGCATAGCAGTTTGTATCAACATAACTCGGCCAGCCGTTCTTCAGATGGGAGTACGGCGGATACATGCCAATGCTCTCACAGTTGTCATCTGCGACATAGACTTCATCGTGCGTGTAAATCTTTCTCATCGAATGCGCCCAATCAACTCTATCCCTGCCGAGCAGGGCGACCATCGAACTAACGTGTTCGGGATCCCACCAATTGTCCTCATCAAGAAATAATATGTATTTTGAGTTCACGAGAAGGGGAAAGGAGGCATAAATGCGATGACCGCTCAACAACCCATCTTTTCCAGTGTTAAAGGGCAATACACACACCGTGCACCTGCTGCTATTGGCCCCTGATAGGATCTGCCGGACCTGCTGCTCAAACTGGAGCCCATCAACCACTATCAAATGGTCGATGTCCCCGTGGTCTTGGTCAAAAACACTCTGGATAGCCCTACCCAAGAACAGACTACCCGTTGTGGGCGTGATCACAGCGACACTTAGATGCCGGTGCCCAGCGTCGCCAATGATTTGATCAACATGCCCATAGATGTCACCCAAGAATCCATTCTCGATATTTAGCACAAAACCTCCTTCAGGTCTCCGACGCAAGAACCCAATGAGCGCGCGAACAACGGGCAATTCACCTCAAAGATTGCTGGTCAGAACTCACCTTGATACTCGCCCTCCCACTCTGGAATCTCTAGAATCCGCCTTACAAATGTCGGCGCAGAGTTCCGATAGGCATCTAGGGCAATTCGGCGAGCAGAAAATCTGCTCTTTGCTCCCATTCGCCGCAGCTCAAATAGAGTCAGATCAGTGCCTTGAGGAACAAAATATGGCTCGAAAGATGATATACACACATCTGGGGGCACCTCTATTCTACCGTTGATGATTCCTCGGTACACATACAGATTGACATCGTCATGATATCCAAGTGACGTAATCCACGATGCGTCGGCGCAAGCCTTCATCCCTTTCGCTCGAAACTTTAGATCGACAATTATCTCTCCGTCGACCTTCAGTACAGTGTCCTCCACGAGCGTATGAGCATCCGAGCTCAATATCTTATACATGATCACCTCATCCATCGTTCCCAAGACTTCTCGGGTACTGTGTCCCAGTTTCGCGGACATCCCTAGCGCTGTGTACTCATCAACCTTGTGTTGACTAGAGGTGAGAACGAACATGTCCACCATTCTCAAATACGATCAAACGCGAGCGATAGGTTAAACACGAAAGCGTCCAGCCAGGAACACGTCAACGGCTTCTTCTGACGTCTCGACGACAACGTACCTGGCGGAACTACCCAAGCTACTTGGCGATGCCTCATGCATTGTTCCAAGCAGATCCGAAAGGCAATTCCAGTAGCCCTGCGTATTGATCAAGTATATTGGCTTGTGGTGAATATCGCGTCCCACGCAAGCCAATTGCTCAATTAGTTCCTCAAGCGTCCCGGGTCCACCAGGCAATGCCATGAATGCACTGGACAAACCAGACATCAGCATCTTTCGCTCATGAAAACCCTTGACCTCATGGTATTCACTGACCTCGCGGAGTAAATGCTCGGTATTAACGAGCGCTGTAGGCATAACGCCAGTTACATGCCCTCCCCTGGCAATTGCAGCCCGCGCAACTACACCCATTAGACCACTGCCGCCACCACCATAGACAAGGCCAAGTCCAGCCATCGCAATCGCACTTCCCAAGCGACGGGCTGCATCAGCATACTCCGGGTTCGTACCGACGCTCGAACCACAAAACACGCAGACCCTCGTTAGCATTGCTTCGCCTCATCTAGCAGCCCAAAAAGAATCACTCGATGCATAAGAGTCCCACCGCTCTAATTAGGATAACTCGCTTGAACCACTATCGAATCGAGCGGGGCTTGTTCTGCTCAGCAATGTCGCCAAGAAGTTAGGCACAATACACTCCACGTCAGCAAACTCAGTGTAACGCGCATGAAAGTCATCAGGAAGGAATGACTCTAGCCTCATCTTCTCAAACATCTGCAACAGCGGACTCCAGTAGCCCGCTGCGTTGACAATGTATACCGGCTTTCGCCCGAGTACGCGTGGCATCCAAGTCAGGTACTCCATAAGCAAGTCTAGCGTACTCACGCCGCCGGGCAGCACGACAAAACTGTCAGACAGAGTAAATATCATCGTTTTGTATTCATGCAGTTCGCTGACTGCTACACGCCCATCGGATTTCTCAGCCCCCTCCGATGACAAGGGCGAACGGGACGAGACACGAATGACGCGGACACCATTCTCCGTAATAATTCCGGAAATCCGCCGAGTTAACTCGCTTGAGCCATCTTCGCAAACCAGACCGATTCCCTCGCGAGCCATTGCAAAAGCTAATCTTCCTGCCATCTCGACAAAATCTATCCCGGTATATTCCTCTACATCCCCCAGTACACAGAAGTATCTCATCCGCGTCACTATCTATGAAAGAACGCATAATCGTTGTCGTATTTTACGATATGACCTAGGTTAAGCCCTTTATTGATGCCGCGCACGTAGTCAGCAACCATTCGGAGTTTCTGATCCCAAGCCACCTCAGTAAGAGCACGCCCCTGATGTTTTAAGTCAGGATTGCTGGCGTGGAAGTCCGCCATGGACGACGCCATGTAAACATGAGGCTCCACAAACGATTCAGATCTCAAGAACAAGGTGATTGCCGGATTATTTTGCGCGATATGCTCATCGAACTGCACATCATGAATGGTGTTCGCGGACATATAGTAGCTATCGCCAGCAGTCAACTTCAGGCGATCCTCAATTGTTTGGACTTCTACTTCCTCGCGGCCGAAGTGGGGAGGCCATACACCATGCACGTGAACCAGTTTCACGCCGCTGTATCGATCCGCCCTGTCCGCCATCGGATCATTGAGCAATCGGTGTACCGAATCGCGCTGCGCATAAATAGACTGATGCATTGTCCCGATGACTACCACGGACGCAAAGTCAAAAGGATGTGAATGGGGCGGTTCCACAATAGAAGAAGGATGGGGCGAGCGACCGCATAAGAATCCTTTTGCGCGAACATTCGGCTGCCAGATGTGCATGCTCAGAGCCCATGCCGAAGTTGGTGTCTTGCCGAGAAACCTCTCAACACCGGGCCGGGGCGTAACGGTTCCTTCCGTCCTCTCTGCTCCTGAGAGGACGAGTCGTGTCTGACCACACCAACCGTAAACTGCATGTTTGCTAGACCTGTGAGATATCTCACTCAAGGCTTGTTCGACCGTACCGTCGCGACGCGACGAGTCACGAATCATGTCCAGAAAGGTTGCGAAGGTTTCTGGCTCTCCGAGTGTTCGAACAAACGTATTCATCCGGATGAGTCGTTCATCCCCCCTCGGGAGCGCACGTATAGAGTCCAACAGCAGGCGAACAGTTGAGAGCGGCTCCACGCTCCTCGGCTGACTTCGCCAGTCCTCTACGAGTGACAGTAGTTGCTCCCGAACCGGAGCAGATTGCTCCAGCTTTGCCATGCGATCACGGATGTCACGGAGTGACATCCCGTCCGTGCTCACAGGGGGACAACAATTTGGCAGTTGCGGCGGTACCATTTGCTGATCGACATTCAATAGAAGGTCCTGCGCGAGCGTTGCGGGACCACACTGATCCTCGGTCGGCCGCAGATTACCATCAGTCCAGAGAGTGTAGCTCTGACCGGAACAGAATTCTTCAAACAAAGCGATGAATTTGCCCATGGTCTGATCTTCAACGAGCTGCCGATTTGTACGTTTTACTTCATTTATCCGCTCAACATCCGGCATATTCTCCCTCAGAACGTGCGCCACCCCAAGTTCCTCGAAGTTAGCACCTATCACTCCAGGGTACTCTCTCAGGACGGCCTTCAGTTGCAAGTACTGGCTGTAGCTCTGGGGTGGAAGAAACATTACGTTCTTCCTTAGAAAATAGTTTTCATAGAACCCATGCAGGCCAGCGCTGGCAAGCACCATATCTGCAGACTTCAAGTACGCGATATGCTCGCGCGGCGGCAGACTATCGATGGTCAATCGAGAGTGCTCAAACCTCGCAAATTCTCTCTGCATAAACTTCTTTCCGCCACCACAGATCAGAATGTGGTATCTCTCTAGCTTCTTCTCCGCGGAGATGTAAGCAATCAATCTCTCGTAGAATACAGGAAAATCGTAAAGATTTGAGTCGATGCCGCCCAGAGAGACGAGCAGAAACGGATGAGGGACTGCCTTTGGCAGAACGTTGGTATCTACAAGTGGCGCCACCATCTTGAACTTGGTTGAGCTGCCAAACCGATGCGCCGATGCGCCGATGCAATGAAAATCCTCAATGTAGTATCTTTCAACATCGTCGAGACTTATCGGCAAACGATTCCACATCCAGAACAGCGTATCGACAAAGACGCAGGGCAGATTCGCCCGCTTCGCAATGTCTACACCACTCGGATAGGTGTTCGCAACGACAATGCACCCATTCTTGTTCAACCCACCACCTACCGCGACAATGGCTTGTTCGGTCATTTCCTCGATATGGGCAACTTCGTCGAAGACGTCACTACTTGCCGCCAATTGATAGGAAGTCCCACACCCGGCAAAAAGGAGCCTCCGTTGTGGCTGGATCGCTTTGATCTGTCGAGCGATGGTTACACTTGATGAGATCGGGCCGAATCCAAAGGGTTCGGCGAGGAAGAGGATGTTCTTCATTGGCGTCTACGTGATCATCTGGGATGCCCCCAGCCGTGCTAGGGAATGCTTAACGGTTCGCTTGAGCGGCTGCAAGCAACCTCAACCTCAATGTTAAAGTTTCTTGTCAGTCCGCTCCAAGCATATTATGGGGGTACGGGGCTGAAATTGAGTAGTACACTCGATTTCAAGACTCGGAGGAAGCGGGTGACGACTTTCCAAGCGGGTGACACCCGATGTCTATAACAATATCGCACGCACTCGCCTCTTGT
>JAHHHD010000004.1 GCA_019359505.1 Drouetiella hepatica Uher 2000/2452
AACAAGAGGCGAGTGCGTGCGATATTGTTATAGACATCGGGTGTCACCCGCTTGGAAAGTCGTCACCCGCTTCCTCCGAGTCTTGAAATCGAGTGTACTACTCAATTTCAGCCCCGTACCCCCATAACCCGGCTAGAGAGGACTACTGAGAAATCCTGGTCGTTTTGAAAAGGTTACTTACAGCCGCTCAGCCGGAGCGGAGCGTTATGCTAAGTGTTTGATTTGTGCAATTCTGAAGGCGTGGAAAAGCAAAATCCATAATGAGCTAGCCTTTCCATTTCTTAAAAGCAAGTACAAACGCAAGGCTTGGGTTTAGTCGTTTCCGAGATGTATCCTGCTAATGCTGAAGCTATCTTAGGACGCTTGCCTGAGCGAATTCGCGTTGCTCTAATTGCTCGTACGGCTGAAATTGAACATCCCGTTGCAGCAGTAGTTGAGATGGCGATCGCAAGTTTTTTGGGTGTTGTTGGGAGTGCTGTTAGAAACTTTATTGTCGATCTCCCCGACACAGCTATAGAGCTAGCTAATTTATGCAGAAGGCAGGATAGCACAAACTCATCGGGACGAAGTTTCCCATGGCTTTGAGCAACTTTAGAAACTTCGTAGCCATATAGGAGGCACCGGATAATCTAGGCTGTCGCTGATTTTTGTAATGCTCCTGTAATGTTTCTGTTAGCTTTCTTCGTTATTTTAAAGCAGTCAGTCAAGAATTATCTGATGACTATATTCTCTATGACCGCCGATATAGCGCTACGCGCTTAGATCCAGTGAGTTATTTTTGAGAGCCGCGCTCTGCGCGGCTCTCAAAAATAACTCGTCCCAACTCAATTGCGTAATGCCCTATTAACGATTGATACAGTAGCCTGCGCCTCTATGTTCATACAGCCAATTCTGAGATCGATCGCTTTTGTTCTTGCGCTCTGTATGACCTTGCTCGGCTCACCCTTGGCAGTATCGGCAAATCCGATTCAGACAGAGCATGTTCAGGTCGCGCTAATCAGTGAAGTCGAGGGTCTTCAGCCGGGTCAGCCCTTCTGGGTCGGACTCCATTTTCAAATTCGAGAAGGTTGGCATACCTATTGGCAAAATCCAGGAGATTCTGGGGCAGCGCCAACGATCGATTGGACACTCCCGCCGGGGTTTGAGGCAGGCGGGCTGGTGTTTCCCTACCCCAGTCGGTTGCCTGCGGGGCCATTGATGAATTTTGGTTATGAGAATGAAGTGACGCTACTGAGCCAAATTACACCGCCAGCCAATCTCGCAGGTTCATCCGCTCAACTGCAAGCCAAAGCAGATTGGCTGGTCTGTGAAATCGACTGTATTCCAGAGTCGGCAAGCCTTTCGCTCGATTTGCCTGTCGTAACCACGCCTCCTGTAAAAAACGAAGCCGCTCTTTTTGCCCAGGCACAGCAGTCGATTCCCCGATCGTCTCCTTGGTCTGCATCGGCTCAGATTGGAGATGAGGTGTTGATTTTACAGATCGATGCCCCTGAGCTTCAGGTGGGGAAACTTGCGCAAGTCTCCTTCTTTCCAACTAAAGACGGGGTAATTACCAACGCAGCTCCTCAAGAAATGCAGCTGAAAAACGGCGCGCTGACTTTGAGGATTCCGCGAGGCTATCTCAGCGATTTAACCCAGGTGAACGGCGTGCTGGTAGTTGAGGAAGCGTTGGAGAATCAGACGATCGCTCAGTCCTTTACCCTGAATGCGCCAGTGAGGGAGCCAGCCTTGCAATCGGCTAGCGCTTTGCCGCTTTGGCAAATCATGCTGCTAGCCCTGCTCGGCGGTGCGACGCTAAACCTGATGCCCTGTGTCTTTCCAGTGCTGTCGCTAAAGGCGTTGAGTATCGTGAAAAAAGCCCAGAAAAGCCGTCAGCAAGTGCGGCGGGGAGCGATCGCTTTCACCAGTGGAGTGCTGCTTAGCTTTCTGGGAGTTGCAGGTGTATTGCTGCTGTTGCGAAGCTTGGGGCAGCAGGTTGGCTGGGGCTTTCAGCTCCAGTCTCCGGTTTTCGTGACGCTGATGGCATATCTGATGTTTGCCGTGGGCTTAAGCTTGTCGGGGGTGTTTCTGTTTGGGGCATCGCTGATGGGCATAGGTCAGGGACTTGCCGCTCGTTCTGGCTACGTCGGGGAATTTTTTACGGGGGTGTTTGCTACCGTCGTGGCGACACCCTGTACGGCTCCCTTTATGGCAACGGCGATCGGTGTAGCCATCACGCAACCTCTGCCGATCGCTATTCTAATTTTTGAGCTTTTGGGTCTGGGATTAGCCTTGCCCTACATTGCCATTAGCTTTATTCCGGCTTTACAGCGACGATTGCCCAAACCCGGAGCCTGGATGGAAACCTTTCAACAGGCGCTGGCGTTTCCCCTGTATGCCGCAACCGCATGGCTGGTCTGGGTTCTGACTCAGCAAAGCGGCACACAGGGGTTAGCAGTTGCCTTGATGGGGCTAATTCTGATTGCTTTCGCCGCTTGGCTTTATCAAAAGACTCGCCTAACGCCTCTCAGATGGCAGCGGATAGGCACAGTCCTAGCGCTGGTTGTATTGGGATTTGCGCTGACCCTGGCGCAAGTTCCTCAAACTCTACAAAACGCTTCACAGACTCAACGCTCAGATTCAGACCTACTGGCGTGGCAGCCCTATTCAGCCGATCGCTTGGCAGAGCTGCGGCAGGCTGGAACACCTGTGTTTGTCAATTTCTCGGCGGCTTGGTGTATCACCTGCTTGGTGAATGAGCAAGTTGCTCTCAATCAGCCTGAAACGGCGGCGGCATTTGAGTCAGAGGGAATCACGCTGCTGAAAGGAGACTGGACAAACCAGGATCAAGCCATTACTGCAATTCTGGAGTCCTTTGGTCGTAGCGGTGTGCCCCTATATGTCTTGTACCCTGCTGGGGCAGAAGCCAAGCCGATCGTACTCCCACAAATTTTGTCGCCTGGTGAAATCCGCACCGCGATCGAGCAAATTTAGAGTCCACTTATCCCTTGTCCCTAGGAGAAAATTATGACCTGTCTAAGAGTATCGAGCTTGAGCAAAATTGTCCTGGCTGGACTGGCTGGGCTTACGGTGACGATCGCCGGATGCCAAACGACCTCTAGCCCAACGACACCCGCTAGCGAAGCCACGGCAGACGCTACCTCGTCGGCATCAGCGATCGCCCAAGCGACTCCCATACGCGTCGGCACAGCCGCCCCCGATTTTACAGGCATCGACAGCAACGGCACGAGCCACAAGCTCAGCGATTTCCGAGGCAAAACGGTTGTCTTGGAATGGACGAATCATCAATGCCCCTACACCGTCAAGCATTATGAAAGCGGCAACATGCAGGCTTTGCAAAAGGAAGCCACGGGTAAGGATGTGGTTTGGCTCTCGATCGTGTCTTCGGCTTCCGGGCTGCAAGGTTATGTCACGCCTGAGCAGGCTAATGAGCTGACTACTAGCCGTAAGGCTAGCCCAACGGCAGTCATCCTGGATTCAGAGGGCAAAATTGGGAAGCTGTATACCGCCCGCACAACGCCCCATATGTTTGTGATTGATGCTAACGGAGTTTTGCAGTATATGGGCGCGATCGATGACAAGCCCACCGCCAATCAGGAAGATATCGCGGGTGCCCAAAACTATGTGCAGAGTGCATTAACTCAGGTTATTGCAGGTCAGCCTGTGGCGACAGCATCCACCCAGCCCTATGGTTGCACGGTTAAATACGGAAGCTAAGGCTTTCTGGTATTGCCAGGAGATTTATCTGAGAGACGCGCACTTCCTCAGATCGATCTCCTGACACTATGTGAAAGCAGTTTCTCCCCTACAATTCACTGATGAACCTCTATAGAAAGATCAATAGACAGATCAATCGCAGGCATTTGCTTTTGGGCGGAGGCGTGATCGCCCTCTCTTCTCTCATGGGTCAAGCCTGTCAACCGCAAACTCAGACAGCTGAAGTTGGTGAGTTGCCAGCAATACCCGTTCGTTCATCTTTTCAGGCGACGATGGCAGAGTTAGTTACGGCATTCCTCCAAAGCCTTGACTCGGAGCAGCAGAGGGAGGCTATGTTTCCTTTTGAGGCTGAGGAACGATTCAATTGGCACTATGTTCCGCGCCAGCGCCAAGGCATGGCGTTCAAGCAGATGTCTGCTCAACAGCGCCAGACAGTCGATCGTCTGCTGCAATTCAGCTTGAGTGAAGTTGGCTATCGCAAAGTTCAAAACATCTTGACGCTGGAGACCGTTCTGCGAGAGATGGGGGGTTCGCCCTCTATTCGAGATCCGGAGCTTTATTTTGTCACCGTGTTTGGCAATCCGGCTCAGGTTCCCTGGGGATGGCGGCTGGAAGGGCATCACTTGTCTTTGAATATTGCTGTGATATCGGAGGCGATCGTGACAGTCACTCCTGCATTTTTGGGGGCAAATCCGGCAAAAGTCCAAGTTCCGCTCCAGCAAGGATTGCGAGCGTTACCTCAAGAGCAAGATCTGGCGTTTGAACTCCTGCAAAGTCTATCCTCAGCTCAACGTCAGCAGCTCATTCTCGCTGACCAATCCTTTGGCGATATTCTGACAGGACCCGGTCGCTCTGTAAGCCTGGAGCGATCGGCTGGACTGTTGCTGAGCGACATGGAAACGGATAGCCGCGATCGGGCAATCCGCCTAATAGAAACCTACGTTCGCAACTTGCGAGATGACCTGGCAACTGTGCAATTGCAGCAGATTCAGAAGGCTGGAATTGATCAGATCCGCTTTGCCTGGGCTGGGGCACTAGAACCGCAACAAGCTCACTACTATCGGTTCCAGGGACCTACAGTTCTGATTGAATACGACAATACTCAAAACAATGCCAATCATATTCATACGGTCTGGCATGACCTGAGAAATAACTTTGGCATGGATGTTCTACGGAGTCACTATGAGCAGGGTATCCATGCCCATCACCCTATCATTTGATGCTGCTTATCCCATCTATTCATTCAGACTTTCATGAAAACGCTTCATATAGAGGCTAAATTATATGCAAAAAGCGGAAGCTGGCTGCTGGTCGCGGCGTTCACTTTAGTCAGTTGTGGCAGCGCTCCCTCTATCCAGGGCACTGCCATAACGTCTAGCCCGTCCGTAACGTCAAAGGCTGACAGTGCCTTACCAAACTCTCCCTCAACCCCTGCAAATTCTACGCCAACCAACAGCGTCTCGGTCGAGGTACGAACTGGGATAGAGCGATCTGAGGAGGAACTGTGGTCATTACTTCAGCAAGCAGACCAGAGAAGTTTCGTTATGCTGATTCGACATGCAACGGCCCCTGGAACAGGCGATCCGCCTAACTTTAGGCTAGGGGACTGCTCCACACAACGCAATCTTTCAGAGGAAGGGAGGCAACAGTCCATTCGCATCGGAGAGGCGTTTCGCAGTCGCAATGTTTCGGTGACCAAGGTGCTATCGAGCCAGTGGTGCCGCTGCTTAGAAACTGCTGAACTGATGAACCTGGGCAAGGTTGAACCTTTCCCACCCCTAAATTCGTTCTTTGGCGATCGCAGCACTGCCGATGAACAGACAGCACAAGTCCAGAAATTCATGCTAGAAAATCAAGCGGTGCCGGGTGTGGTTGTGATGATTTCTCATCAGGTTAATATTACGGATCTGAGCGATATTTTTCCGCAGTCTGGGGAAGCTGTTCTGGTAGAGGTTAAAGATAATAACAAAATTGATATCCTGGGGCGAATTCCTATTTCCTGATAGGGGAAAATGCACAAGAAACTGCTCCCAACCAAACTGGCGACAGCCACATCCCACACCAATTTAAACTGGTTATGGGGCAGATATTTTTGAGAGCCGCACTCCGCGCGGCTCTCAAAAATATCTCTTTGGATCTAAGCGCATTGCGCTAGGCTCGTACCAGTGGATTTTATCCACCCAAGTCTGACGATCGCCAGTTCCGCAGCTTTTGTTTGAGAACTAGAGCAATAAACGGCAAATCATCTATCAAGTAACGCTTCCACAATCGCTTGGGTTCAGTGAGCAGCCGATACAGCCACTCAATGCCTAGGTCGCTCATCACTTTGGGCGCACGCGGCTTGTTGCCTGCCTCAAAGTCGATCGCCGCACCTACGGCTAGAAAAATATTGATTTTTGGCAGCAGAGAGCGGTATCGACTAATCCAGATTTCTTGTTTGGGCGCACCTACTCCGACCACAAGCACGTTAGCGGGCGATCGATTAATCAGATCAATAATGAATTGACATTCCTGCTGATTCTTCTCGAAGCCAAACGAGGGAGAGTGAGCAGCAACAATGATGTTCCGACCAATGCGATCGTTAATTCGCCGTTGAGCCTGTTTCGCAATCCCTTCAGCACCCCCTAGTAAGAAGATCTTAGTGGATTCATTATCTTTATGATGTTCGCAAAACATAGGGAACAGGTCTGAACCCGAAATTTTTGCCTTAATAGGTTTGCCCAAAAACTTAGAGGCATACATCAAAACCTGGCTATCACAAACTCGGTAATCAGCCTGTTGGTATGCTGCCATAAACGCTGGATCATGCTGCAATTTCATTAAATGATCGACATTGGGTGTAAAGACAACGCCCCGACTGAGCTTACTTAAAAACTCTTGCTTAGACAGATTATCAATCTCAACATTCAGAATTTTTACAGTTTCTCGGACAGACTCTTGGAGTGAGGCGGCTGCCTTTTGCCTAAGAATATTGGCAGACGAGATCAGAACAGCCTGACGAAACTCCTGATGGAGCTTGCGGGGATCTTTACGATATAGCCCTGCGTTAGTTCCGCCCCGAACAGGCAGCTGGATTTGTTTGACATTGCTGAGAGAAGACGCAAAAGCAACCGTTCGCAACTGCCGATAAAGCTGCTGGGTTTCTCGATGAATGAGCGCCCTTACTTCCTGATTAAGTTCTCCGGTCTGATATTTTGTCAAGTGATTAGCAGATGAAGCCAGCACCACTCTTCGGAATCGCTTGTAAAGCCTGCCAACTTCCTCTTTACTTACCGTTCTAGAAGGGACTTCAATCATGAAATTGCACTTTTGGGTAGAAGCTGGAAAATCAGGTATCAATGCGGACTACTCTGTATTTTCGACAATGTCCTTCTAGAAAAACATCCCGGCATATCCTGAAGAATCAAGATTCAGCTTTACTCAAACTGCGTACTTTTACCAGACATTCCATATTTGGTAGTCCTCAAGGAGTAATGATTTTTTGTGGTGTGGGCAAAGTTCACACCACAAAAAATCATTACCTGCACACGATCACCCAATATTTTCATCGACATCAACTTCGAAGTAGGGTCGTCAAAGTTCAGGAAGCTCAGGCGGGAAAAAGGGATGGGTTTGAGCAGCGCTACACCCTAGATTTCACGATCGAGTGGCAAAATAGAAGTGCGATTCCTCGGAGTGACTGGATCATTGAAACTCGTTTTGCCGAGACAATAGCTTAGTGGGTTCAGACGGTTAGGATCACACATGATGAGTCTGCTGAGCTGCTCAAGCGGTGCAGTCTAAAGCGATTTAGGAAAACATTGCTGAATAGTTTTCTGTAGAGAAGCAGTCCAAAATCACATGAGGATGATTGTTTTAAGCGAAGACCCTGAATCGATCGCCTCTAAAATTGCGGCCGTAATGGGAATTTCAGTCTACTCATTGCCAAAAAACTTTAGCCTTGGAGCGATCGCAGCAACGCTTCAACCCCAAACCAATCCGCCTCAGAACAGCTTTGGCATCTGGTTAAGTGCGCCACCCTCGATCGATCGCTACAGAGCAGTTTACGACGCTTTTCTCAGCAGAAATATCCAGCTTTTGAACCGACCTGAGCAATATGCGATCGCTCAGCAATTTAGCAATATCTATAGTAAATTGTCAGACTTAGCGCCAGTAAAATCGGCTCAGTCTTGGGCAGAGGTGCGCCAAGCTGCCGATTTGCACTATGGTCAGGCTGACCCGAAAGGCAAACCCTTGGGGCGATCGTTTCGGGTCTATCTCTATCGACAAACGATTCTCACCTACGCCTACTTCTGGGAGGTAGATGACCCGTTAAAATGGCTGACGGTTGAAGAAGAGGAAGCAATTTTTGATATGGCGCTGAAGGCTGCGGCGCGCCTAGATTTGCTGTTTGTAGCGATCGACATTGGGCAGCAGGTCTGCGACAACTGGACGATCGTGGGAGTCTCCGATGCCCAGTTTTGCTTACTCAATCAAACGCCAATGATTTCGTTTTGGGGTGAGCTGGAAAAGATTTTTTCAGCCCAAATGAGTGGCTAGAAAATTAGTTGCTAGAAACAAAGTCGCTGCGCACCCAGCCCGTTGTACCCGACT
Organism: Drouetiella hepatica Uher 2000/2452; assembly: GCA_019359505.1. GTDB lineage: Bacteria > Cyanobacteriota > Cyanobacteriia > Elainellales > Elainellaceae > Drouetiella > Drouetiella hepatica. Next base: position 8,311 of record JAHHHD010000004.1, read on the forward strand.
CAAACCGAACGCTATACCAGGTCTCTCCATCTTCTCCTCGCTTTTTGTCAACCACCTGAATGCGATCGCCTGCATAGCCTGTAGACTGTACTTCTGCCGAGGTACTGGCACCAGTGCGGACGTTAATCAACGCATCGGGTTCGCTAGCCGTCAGAACTGCCGATCGGGCAGAGCCTGAAGTAGAGGACTCAGCAGAGGCAGAAGGGGAAGCAGAAGCAGTCAAAGAACGATCGAGGTTACCCGATGTTGCAGGATCTTGAGCGCTCGAACTTTGGATGCCAGAACTTGAAGCATTGGCATCTTGCGAGACAAAATCACTTCTGACCCAGCCTCTCTCTCCAGACTCTAGACGAACGCTGTACCAGGTGTTGCCGTCTTCTCCCTGCATTTTGTCGAGAATGCTGAGGCGATCGCCTCCATAGCCGATGTGCGCAATCCCGGCAGAGGTGGTGGCACGCTCCCGCACATTGATGGGGGCTTGAGGCTGGCTTGAGGTGAGGACAGCCTTATCGGTGGATTCCACATCGGCACGGGTGCTACTGTCAGGGCTTTGAGAGTCCTGGCTGGTTATCCGGGCATCTAGCGAGGTGCGCGAGATGCCCACGGGTTCTACCTCGCCGCCTACCGCTAGGGCAAACCGCTGAGCCTTGCCGTAGGTCGTAAAGCTAGCAACCTGAACCGAGGGTACGCCAGTTTTATCTCTGATGACGCTGACAGCATCTTTGCAGTACCGATTGCGAATCTGAGCGATATCACTTTTGTCGATATATACGGGGTACCAGCTTTCGCTAGGGGAAACAGCCTGGTCGCCGCAAGAGCTTTGGGGAAAGGTAAACTCACTAGCGATCGCAGAAGCGCTCGGTGAAGTGCCAAGCGAAGGGGAAGCGCTAAGTGTAGGAGTAGCGCTAGGAACAGATGAACTGACATCGCGGGGAGCTAAGTCTGCCACGCTGCAAGCAGATAGAGCAAGGGTGCCCAACGACAGAACCCCCAACAGGGTAGTCCTGACCTTTTCAGCCGAGGAGCGTGGAATACAAACCCTACGGGAAGTCATCTCTTTCGTTTCCATAGCCACCTTCAGGGATGTCAAATACAGCAAGCAATATAACACTAAAAATTCAGGATGGACGCTAGAGCTAGATATTTATTTGCAGCAGCCCACAACCTGGCGCTGTCTGTAGCGTATCTGCGAGAACTGGCAAATTCACAGCATTTTAGCGATTTAGCATAGCGCAGATTTTAATGGGGGCGATCGCTCCACCCTTCCTTAAAGTAAAGATTTTTGAAGAGTCGCCTGAGAACTTATCCCAAAACGGCGCTGCTGGTTTTATGCATGAGTTTTTTGAAAGGGGCGCTCCGCGCCCCTTTCAAAAAAATTCATACCCGGATTCAGCCCTGCCCCAAAACTTACTCAAAGACTCTTGAGTCAAATCCAAGGCTCATCATCTAGATCATCTGGTTCATGATGCTGAGCTGTCGCATCTTCATTCCGTAGAATTGGCTCAGTTTTCAGGCTCGGCTCATCATTCATCCAGTCATCATCTAGCCAGTCATCATCCAGTGAGTCATCCGAACTAGCAGCTTGAGACTCCTCTTGCTTAGATCCAGCCTCAAATCCAGAATTTTCTCGGACGGTTTCAAAAATTTCCTCGGCTTGCACCGTCAAGGTCTGAAAGCTCGCTCCAAGCTGCTTGCTCAGAGAATGCGATCGCTCTTTCACTTCTTCGGCAAGAGTCTGGCTTGTCGCCTTAGCTCGTTCTGAAAAAGTTCGGGTTTCGGCTTTGGCGCTCAAGTCGTCCAACTGTTCACCCAACTGCTCACCCAATTGCTCATTGAGAATCTGAGCTTTTTCTTTCGCTTTTTGAGAAAGCATTTGGGCGTTCGCCTTCGCTTGATCAGCCAGGTTGTAAAGTTTTCCTCTCACTCGCTCTGTGACTTGTTCGGTCAAGGTTTCTGCCCGTTGAGTCAGCGATCGCAACTCCTCAGAGGCTTCTTGCGTCAGGGAATCTTTGGCTTTGATCAGCTTTTGAGAAATTCCCTCCTGATAGATGGTGAAGCGATCGGTGTCAGATTCTGCCACCAAAACGCGCTTTTTGCCAAAGCTGGCAATGTCGGCAGGGCGCAATTCATAAACTTCGCCCGTTATACCTGCCCAGCCGCTAGAAATAAACAGATAGGCTTTAATCTTGCCTGTCTCTAGCTCAAACAGATAATCCGTAATTTTGCCGAGCTGATTGCCCTCGTTGCTCCACACTTCATGCTGAATCAACGACTCAAGCTGCTGTACCTTTTTGGCCTCGGTTGGTTCAGAGGGTGCGTGAGTCAAGACACCACTGGCTCCAATGGCGGCAATCTGGCTTAGCTTGAAGGCGGATTTTGTGTTGCCCAGAAATCCAGACTTGCAGATGAAGCCCAACACGCGATGCACAGGAGGATACATCCACAGAGTCTCGACGCGCCCCAGTTCTTCCAACGTCTGGCGATCGAGCACGAGCTGATTAATCAAGTCGCTTTGCCGAAAAACTTCTGCCTGAGCCGTCATAATTTTCTAGAGCGCGAGAGCAAGATGAGGATACACATATCCAGCATATAGCAACCGCCAAGGGGGTTAGGACGGGAACATTTTGGGTGTGACAGCGCAGCGCCCCGCCAATGTCCTAAGCAAACTGGCGAAAGGCATATCTTTGAATTTTTAGATCTCGGAATTCACGCAGGATTTTGGCAGCTTCGCACAATCTCTAAATTTCACGGATCGGTCTTCACGGTAACCTCACAGCCCTTCTCCTGAATTAGCCTGACTTCTCTGCATAAGGGAGTGGTAGATGCACCCTGATAGATTTCCCCGGCCAAAAGCTGGGGATTTTTTTTGGGCGATCGCCTTCCCTCAGCAGAAACCTGATCCGCAAAAACTTGAGTAGTCTGCCTAGGCTTTCTGCGACTTGTAGGACAGTCGGTACAATACAGTCAGTACAATGTTGCGTAGCTGAGTTTGGAGAACTCTTCGGAAACTTCAGCGGGTCAAACTGTATCTAGTCTTGAGTGACTCTGCACGAGCTGTCCATGACTCCACCTTCTACACCACCTACACCGCCCAATTCGCCCTCTAACCCGCCAAAGACGTTCTTGCGGGCCATCACGCAAGCCGTTCAAACTATTCAGGCAAAGGTTAACTTTTCCCAGCTTGCCCTTAAGCCCAACGCCAAAGTGCCGGAACTGTGGGTGCAGGATGCCGACTCTGATAAAGCAGAAATTTACCCGCTGCTGGGTGAGCATTACGTACTAGGGCGCAGCTCTAAATCCTGCGATATTGTGGTGCGAAATCCGGTGGTGAGCCAGGTGCATCTCTCGATGACGCGCGACAAGCAGCAGCCCCACGATCCGTTTGTGATGAAGGACGAAAACTCCACCAACGGCATCTACCGAGGTAAACGGCGGCTTGCCAAGGTAACGCTGCACCATGGCGATGTTCTAACGTTAGGGCCTCCTGAATTGGCGGCAGCTGTGAAGATTCAGTATCACAATCCGCCTCCAACCTACGTCAAGGCAATCAAGTACGGGCTATATGGCTTCACGGGACTGACGGCGATCGCTGCTGCATGGGTCGGGTTTGAGTGGCAAAAGTTTGGGGTGACTCCTTTGCCTGCCTCTGTACAGGGTCCAGTTGTGGTTTATGCACGAGATGGCGAAACACCCCTCAGACCAATCGAAACACGCGCACATCTGGAAAATAAGCGGCTTTCGGAATTCTCGCCTTTCCTGCCCAAGGCGGTGATTGCCTCAGAAGATTCCCGCTACTACTGGCATTGGGGCGTTGACCCGATCGGGATTACCCGCGCCCTCGTGACCAACGTTAAGGGCGGCGAAATTCGCGAAGGAGCCAGCACCATCACGCAGCAGTTGGCGCGCAGCATTTTCCGAGACTACGTGGGCACCGAAGATTCTGCCAGCCGCAAGATCCGCGAGGCAATGGTGGCTCTGAAGCTGGAAGCTGCCTACAGCAAAGATTTCCTGATGCTGACCTACCTGAATCGCGTCTATCTGGGCAGCGGCAACTATGGCTTTGAGGATGCAGCGCAATTTTATTTCGGCAAATCGGCGAAAGACCTGACGCTATCTGATGCGGCAACCCTTGTGGGTATCCTGCCTGCCCCAAACCGATTTAATCCCGTGCGAGATTACCAGTCGGCAGTGGAGCTACGCGATCGCGTTATCAACCGCATGGCAGCTCAGGGTTCCGTCAGCCTAGAGGAAGCGCAGCGGGCAAGGCGATCGCGGATCGAGATCAATCCAGCGGCAATTAAGGAGCTAGAAAGCACGATCGCCCCCTATTTTTACGGTCAGGTATTTCAAGATTTGGATACGCTCTTGGGTGAGCAGCTGGCCCAGGAAGGCAATTTTATTGTGGAAAGCAGCCTAGATCCCCAGATGCAGACTAAGGCGGAGGCGAGTCTACAGGCAGCAGTAGGCACCACAGGGGCATCTGCTGGGTTCTCACAAGGCGCCCTTGTTACCCTCGACAGCAGTACGGGTGAGGTTTTGGCGCTTGTGGGCGGCATTGATTTTCAGCAGAGCCAGTTCAACCGAGCGACTCAGGCCATGCGGCAGCCCGGATCGACTTTCAAGGTGTTTGCTTATACGGCAGCGATCGAGCAGGGAATTTCGCCCAGCGCCGCCTTTTCCTGTGCTCCGCTCGACTGGGGCGGACAGTTCTTTGAGGGCTGTAAATCGGGCGGCGGCAGTCTAGATATGTATAGTGCGTTGGCGCGATCGGAAAATGTTGTTGCCCTGCGCATTGGGCAAGAGGTGGGGCTAGACCAGGTGGTGCGGACGGCGCAGCGCATGGGGATCTCCTCTAAGCTTAATCCGGTTCCTGGACTCGTGTTGGGGCAGAGTGAGGTCAATCTACTGGAACTCACAGGAGCTTACAGCGTTCTGGCAAACCAGGGAATTCGCAACCAGCCCCACACGATCAACCGCATTTTAGACAGTAGCGATTGCACTAACCCCCAAGATTTCAAAACCTGTCGCGTCATTTTTGACTATCAGCAAAATGCCCAGACTAATCTCCCTGCCCTTGATCCCCAGGTCGCTGACATTATGACTTCGTTGATGCAAGGCGTGGTGCAGTCGGGTACCGGACGCAACGCGGCGCTGGGATTGGGCGAAGCGGGTAAAACTGGCACCAATAATGACAATACAGATCTTTGGTTTGTTGGCTATGTACCGGGTCAGGCTTTGGCAACGGGCATTTGGTTTGGCAACGACGACAACACGCCTACTGCCGGAACGAGTGCAGACGCTGCTCAGCTTTGGGGTAACTATATGCAGCAAGTCGTTCGTTAGCCGATAGGTCGGCTCATAGCTGTCACCAGTTTGCTTAGGACATTTTGGGTGGGGCGCTGCGCGCCCCACCCAAAATGTCCCCTCCTAACCGCCTTGGCGGTTGCTATGGATTGGGAGAATTCCTCTCTAAAATTAGGCAATGGCAAAAATTAATTAAAAAAAGATGGCGCAATTTTGCTGTTACCACATAAATCGGATATGATCTCCAGCAAATGCAGTATTCGGTAGAAAAGTTGAAGGTTCTGCACTTGCATTCTTTGAACTTCTCCGAACTGTCTCTTGTATTGCTAAGGTTTGGAGAGAGCCGTGACTATTTACGTGGGCAACCTGTCTTTTCAGGCTACCGAGGAGGATTTGCGGGAGGTTTTTGCAGAGTACGGCAAGGTGAGCCGGGTTAGTCTGCCGACCGATCGCGAAACAGGCAGAAAGCGCGGCTTTGCGTTTGTGGAAATGGAAGAAGACGCTCAAGAAGACAAAGCCATTGCTGAATTGGATGGGGCTGAATGGCTCGGTCGAGAAATTCGCGTTAACAAGGCAAAACCTCGTGAAGAGGGCGGCAGCCGTGAGGGCGGTCGCAGAAGTGGCGGCTTTGCATCCAGGGAGTAGTACGCTAAGGGTGATAAGCCTTTAATGCTGCCCATAACGGTTTACGGCACTTTGCGCTCGGTTAAGTCTGGGTTATTTCAGTAGAAGCCTCGCGGAGTGAGGCTTCTACTGAAATAACCGTGGTTTATGCAATTGAAAATGGCTGTAAGAGATGCCCAAGGTTTCGATCGCTAACCTCTGGAGTCGCTGATGTCTAGCTCACGCCTCCTAGCGCTTGTCGCTGGCATTCTTCTAATTTTGGGGCTGGTAATATGGCTGACAGGCTCTCTATCGCAGCTCTATTTTGGTATCGCCATCACCTCTCCGCTGCTGGCAAATATTCTGGTAGCGCTGATGCTGGCGCTTCTGATCTGCGCTGTGGCGGCTTTGTTCTATTTCACGCTGCCCCTTTTTCGTGAAGGAACCAGCCGTCAGAGAGCCGATCGCCCGCAGCCTGTCAAGCTTCCTGAGCAAAAGGCAGAGGTTGCCCGTGAAACCCTTCAGGCGGTGCAGCAGCAGGTGGCTCAGATTCAAGATGAGATTGCACGACAGGCGTTGATCGATCGCTCCCGTGAAATTGAGCAAAGTCTATCGTTTCGAGAGCTGCATGTCGTGATTTTTGGCACGGGATCAGCCGGGAAAACTTCGATCGTCAATGCTGTGATCGGTCGAATGGCGGGTCGAGTCGGCGCGACGCTGGGCACGACAGAGTTGGGGCAGATCTATCGCTTTCAGCTTAAAGGGCTAGATCGAGAAATTCAAATCGCTGATACTCCCGGCATCCTAGAAATCGGCATCATTGGTACAGAGCGGGAAAACCTGGCTCGGCAGATGGCAACAGATGCTGATTTGCTGCTGTTCGTGATCGACAATGATTTGCGCCAGTCAGAATATACGGCTCTGCGGGCTTTAACGGAAATTGGCAAGCGATCGCTCCTCGTCTTCAATAAAACCGATCTATATCCCGAAGCTGACCTAGATGTTTTGCTCAATCGGATTCGGCAGCGCGTCCAGACGCTGATTCCACTCGAAGATATTGTGGCGATCGCCGCTAACCCTCAGCCTGTGCGTTTAGAGAACGGCGAGCTATTTCAGCCTGAGCCAGAAGTTATTCCGCTACTGCGGCGGATGGCGGCAGTGCTGCGATCGGAAGGGGAAGACTTGATTGCTGATAATATCTTGCTGCAATCGCAGCGGCTGGGCGCAGAAGCCCGCCAGCTGATTGATGTTGAGCGCCAAACTCAAGCTGAGAAAATAGTCGATCGCTACCAGTGGATCAGTGCTGGGGTGGTTTCAGTCACACCGTTACCCTTCGTTGATTTGATTGCCACGGCTGCCATCAATGCCCAGATGGTGGTGGAATTAGGGCGAGTCTATGGCTGCGAGATTAATCTGGAGCGCGGCAAAGAGCTGGCCATTTCATTGGCAAAAACTCTCGTCAGCCTAGGCGTAGTGCGAGGCGCGATCGAACTTCTCTCGATTGCTCTTCAAACGAATGTCGGCACTTTTCTCATTGGTCGTGCCATCCAGGGCGTAACGGCAGCCTACCTGACCCGCATTGCCGGAAAAAGCTTCATTGAGTACTTCCGTCGCGACCAAACCTGGGGAGATGGCGGCATGGCGCAGGTTGTACAGGAGCAGTTTCAGCTCAACCGCCGTGATGAGTTTATTAGGGTCTTTGTGCAGGATGCGATCGCTCGGATTGCCTTGCCATCGAAAGAGCCTGACAGGAACTCAAATATTGAGGCTTGATCGCGGTGCTACCTCGCAGTGCTGTCTACGCAGTGCCACCCGCCAAAGCCGATCTTCATTGCCGCTTGATGGCAACCCACAAAGATTTCAAGAATGTCCTCAGGAATTAGGGATACAAGAGATGTAGATGACTATATCCCCTGGGGAACTAGGAGTAATTGCTGACTTAACCCATGAGCTACATCTACACCACGGTTTCTATCAGCACCCTTCCTGGGTACTGCGCCTGATAGGACGGCTGCCAGTCGAAAAACTCACGGGGCGAAACTTTAAGCAATTTATTTCGTCCTAAGTTAATTGATCCCGAATGGTGGGAACAATAGCCGTAAGCAACAATGAACGCCCCCTTGTTACCTGGAGCAATTGAGACAAGCATTATGCCAGCACAACCCTTTTACGCGGATGCCGACTACGATGAGTCTTCTAACGTCGTTAACCTCCAGTTTGCCAACGATGCAAATCGAGCAGAGCTGGACGAATCGCAAGTTGATCACGACCTGGCAGACTTAGAAATAGAATATTCAGGTTCCAGCGTGGCGAAGGCTGCGGGACGGCGTACCACCGATCTCGTGCGTCTATATCTCCAGGAAATTGGTCGAGTCCGGCTCTTAGGACGCGATGAAGAAGTTTCTGAAGCTCAAAGCGTCCAGCGCTACATGCGCTTAGTCGAGCTGCGTAACACTGCGGCTGAAACCGATGCTCAAATCCAGCAGTATGTGCGAATTATTGAAACCCACGATCGCCTTGCTTCTCACCTAGGACACCGCCCTTCTCTGGAGCGCTGGGCAACTGATGCAGAAGTTCCAGTGGCTGAGCTGAAGCCGCTGTTGGCATCGGGCAAGCGTCACTGGGCAGAGCTTGCAGAGCTAACGGTGGCAGAACTAGATCAAGTTCAGTCAGAAGGCGTGAAGGCAAAAGATCACATGATCAAAGCCAACCTGCGCTTAGTGGTATCGGTTGCCAAGAAGTATCAGAACCGGGGGCTAGAGCTGCTCGATCTGATTCAGGAAGGTACGTTGGGTCTGGAGAGAGCTGTAGAGAAGTTTGACCCGACTAAAGGCTACCGCTTTAGCACCTATGCCTACTGGTGGATTCGCCAGGGGATTACAAGGGCGATCGCCACTCAAAGCCGCACCATTCGCCTCCCGGTTCACATCACCGAAAAGCTGAACAAAATCAAGAAGGCGCAGCGCAAAATCTCCCAGGAGAAAGGTCGGACTGCGACCATGGAAGACCTGGCGCTAGAGCTGGAAATGACCCCGGCGCAGGTGCGAGAAGTCCTACTACGGGTGCCTCGCGCCGTCTCTCTGGAAACAAAGGTGGGCAAAGAGCGTGACACCGAGCTGGGCGACCTGCTAGAAACTGAAGATGTTTCCCCAGAGGAAGTGCTGATGCGGGAAGCGCTGCATCGGGACTTGCAGCAGTTGCTGACTGACCTCACCAGCCGTGAACGGGACGTGATCCTAATGCGGTTTGGCATGGGCGATGGACAGCCTTACTCCCTTGCCGAAATCGGTCGTGCCCTTGACCTGTCACGGGAACGAGTCCGCCAGATTGAAGCTAAGGCTTTGCAAAAGCTGAGACAGCCCAAGCGCCGCAACCGGGTACGGGATTATCTGGAGTCGCTGAGCTAGGTTCAAGTTGCTGAATCTCAACCATTCGCTCTAACATCATAAGGACTGAGCCAGGAATCAAGCCTGATGCTCAGTCCTTTATTTTTTGACCATCCTGATATGGGGTGCCTCATCAATGACTCACTACGACACGCAATCTAACCGCGAATGGTGGGCACAGCGCTGGGTTGATGTGCTGGAATCCTTTGGCTGGCGGCGACGGCTCGAACGCGCCCGGAACTATGCTCGTCAAGGCAACGTGTTAGATATCCAGTTTGATGGCTCTCAGGTTTCGGCGCAGGTTCAGGGAACGGCTCCAGAACCCTATGATGTGTCTCTGTCCCTTGATCCCTTCGATGATGAGCAGTGGCAGTATGTGATTGAGTCAATGTCAGAGCGAGCCATTTTTTCGGCGAAGCTGCTGTCGGGGGAGATGCCGCAGAATATTGAGGAAGTCTTTACAGCCAACGGGCTGAGTCTGTTTCCTTACACCAAGTTCGACATTCACAGCCGCTGCTCTTGTCCTGATCCGGCGAATCCTTGCAAGCACATCGGAGCCGTTTATTATCTGCTGGGCGATCGCTTTAGCGAAGATCCGTTTGTGCTGTTTCAGCTACGCGGTCGCAGTAAAGAGCAAATCATCACAGCGCTGCGTCAGACTCGTAGCACCCAAGGCGAGGTTAGACCCGTTGAGGAAGCAATTCCAGAATCTTCTCAAATTGATCTGGCAACTTTCTGGCAATACGATGAGCAGCTAGAAGCCTCTCTGGTTGTAGTAGTGCCACCTCCCAGCAGCGAAACCATTCTAGATGTGTTGGGCGCTATACCTTTTAAGGCAGAGATGGGAGGCAATCAAGGGGCGATCGCTTCTCAGCTTTTATTGGACTATCTCAAAACGATCTATAGTCAGGCGAGTCAGCAAGCCGTTCTAGCCGCCATGGCAACAGGTGGACGGAGTGAGAACACAAATTCTAGCCATGACTGAATCGTGTTTTTCAAGAGGTTCTCGCCATGAACCTCTCGAAAATATAGTAAGCGCAAAGGCGGTTAGGACGGGGACATTTTGGGTGGGACGCAAAGTGCTCCACCCAAAATGTCCTAAGCAAACTGGCGACAGCGACAGATGGCAATCTGAGGGGTTTAGGTTACAACGTATTTTGCGACCCAATCATCGTATTGTCCCTGATTAGCGGTGTCTGCGATCGCCCCCAGGGTTTGCCCCAGCACATAGATAGTGTTACCGGATGCTGCAATGCCATAGGTTTCGTCGGCTGCGGCAGTACCGACCTGCGTGCTGACAGCCAAGCTGCCGTCAGTGCCAAATGCGGCAATCCAGGCATCGGAACCACCAGCGCTGGGGTTGCCAAAAATGCCTCCTGTCGTTTCACCCGTCAGGAAGACATAGCCTGTCTCGCTGGTGGCAATGGCTTGAGATTCATCCAATCCAGCCGTGCCAAACTGCTTCAGCCACTGCTGAGTTCCGGTAGCGCTGTATTTTGCTACAAATCCGTCTGTACCGCCAGCGCTGGTCTGTCCGGGCAAAGTACCCTCTGTCTCGCCTGTGATGTAGACATTGCCGCTGCCATCTACCGCGATGCCACGGGCGTATTCTGCCGCTGAGGTGGCGATCGTCTGATCCCAAAGCTTCGTGCCGCTAGCACTATATTTTGCCAAAAACACATCGCCGCCCGTGAGGGGTCGATTAATGTCGGTAGTCAAAGTGGCGTTGGTAATACCCGCAATGTAGACATTGCCGTCTAGGTCGATCGCTACACCCGTTGCGCTGCTGGAACCAGAGCCGCTCCATTCTTTCGACCACAGCTCACTACCCGCGTTGTCATATTTGACTACATAAGCATTGGCTGGAGTGAAGCCTGGAATACCTCTGACCAACCCAGAAGCGTAGACATTGCCGGAGTTGTCTGTTGTAATGCCTGCGATCGCCTCAATTCCACCCAGCTTAATTTGCTTTGACCATGCTTGAGTCCCGTTGCCGCCATATTTGGAGACATAGCCATCTGGAATTCCAGAGGAGCCAGATGCAACGCCGCCCACGTAGTAATGACCACTGCCATCTGCGGCAATATCTGCGGCTGTATCAATACCTGGACTGCCAAACTGCCGCTGCCATTGCAGGGCGCCTTCGGTGGTATACAGCGCCGTAAAACTGTCTCGATCGCCCTGATTTGCCCCGTTCAAGCTCCCCTCGGTAGAGCCAGAAAGGTAGAGATTATCGCCTACGATCGCCAAGCCATAGCCATAGTCATTCTGGGCGGTACCCAACTGACGAATCCATTGGCGATCGAACCGGAGGGACGAGGGGGGAATGGGCGTATTTGGATTGCTAGGAGCAGGGCTATTGGGCGTAAGGTTGTTGGGCGTGGGATCGCTAGGGGAGTTAGCAGAAATTGAGCTAGTAAACGCGATCGATTTATAAACAGTGTCACCCTTGTGAGATGCAATGCGAAAGAAATACTCCCCTGCATCTAGCACAAGCTGAAGCGGCTTGCTATTTTTATCAAGCGTTCTTTTAGTGATAAAGCTAATATTTTTGCTGAGGTTCTTGCCTTTGAGTTGGCTAAAATCCAATCGCCCGATTGCCTTCAGCGCTTCGCTTTTGGCTTCTCTAAGAGTAAACATCTCCAGCCTTACTTTTGCACCTTTACTCAAGTTAGAGATTTGCAGATTGAAGCTACTGCGATCGCCCAAACTAACGCGATACAAATCGCTGAGATCAGACTTACCGACAAAATCACGTGAGATATTCAGCTCTGAGGTTAAATTCCCCAGATTCTTGGCTTTGAGTAATGTGCTTCCAGCGCGATCGCGTCCCATGCTCAACGATTCCTTGCACTATTAAGATGATTAAACTTAGAGTGCCCAACTCAAGAGAGCGATCGCAAGCATTACCTCCTGCCTTTACGCAGAGTTTACAGGTACACATCAAGTTAGGACGCTGAAGATACTCAAAAAACATCATTGCAAAACAAGGAGTAGATCTAGACTAGCTCTCTGCCATGCGCGTAGTTCGGAAGGTAACGTTGACCCCTTCGTTAAGCTGTTCCAAGACCAGAAGAGGCGTTGGCTTTGCTTTTTGATCCCAGTGAATTGAGGCGATGCGCCCCTGAATCGTGGGTTGCCAGTGATCGTCCGTTTCCTGACTCATAAACTTGTGCATACAGTCAATAATTTGACCGATGGTTAATGAGGTTGGCTGTGTAGGTAGCTTCATTAGCTTGATTTGAATGCGGAATAAAACCCGTCGATTGCCTTTGGGTAAACCAGAAGGGTCGTACTCTACATCAAAAACTTCATCAACCTGACGCCCACTGCTGGCAATGCCGACCAGCCCTTGCTCAGCTTGCGATGGGCGGAGAGCGATCGATATCTTTTCCTTCACTCGAATCTTGATTTGATTCAAGATGATGAAGTGAAACTGCTCTTCTTCCATCCGCATTCTTAAGTAATCCAAATTAAATTCACGCGAATGAATTAGATCTGGATTTTTTTCCATCTTGCCAATCGTATTCAGCGCCAGCTTCAGCTTTTTTTGCAGCTCTCGATTTTTAAATTCTTCAAAGCGTGTCTGCTTTTTGAGCTGAGTAATTTTCACTTTTGTAAACACTGCCAAACCCACCAGGAGAATAACCAGAACTCCTGATGAAATCATTCCTATTTGCTGAGGTGCAGAGATGTCTGGTTTAGCAGGTTTTGAAGTTTGGGCCAACCAGGATTCGACAAAAACGATCGGGGTTGACATAGCATTTTGCCGCAAGAGTTGAAGGGTTAAAGTATAGGGTTTGAGTTACGTAGTTTTAGAATGCCCTGCGACTCATAAATTGCATCATGAAGATTGATGAATATTTGACTGCTTGGCAGTCTCCACGTTAAACCATTACGAGGCAATCCGTTTGAGATCAGGAGGAGTGGAGCAACTCATATCTCGCACAGAGTGTGGGGCGCGGAGCGCCCCTGAAACCCGTTGGGAAAGCGCCAAAAGAGAGAGGTGCATGTAGGTCAAGAGATGGGAATTTGCCCTGTGGAGGCGATCGCGCCTAAATTTTCCATCGAGCTTGATGAGGGGACGCATCAATATAGCAAAGGTAAGGCGTTTGGGTATATCGTCCTAAGCTGCCTGTCCATACAGAATCTAAAGCTAGATAGATTTGGCTGCCCGTCAATCCCTCGCAGTAGAACTCGATCGCATCTCCAAGACTGTGCCGCTTCCGAGGACAGTACCATCGGGTGATGCGCAGTGGGCAACCCAGGCGATCGCTAGCCTGCTCAGCCAGTTCAGCAATCCGAACGATCGCATCAACGGTTTCCTGATGCTCAGGCAAGTAAGCTCCGCCCTGGGTTGCCTCTGCCCAGGTGAAACTGCCGTTGGGCAAGATGAGCGCATGAATTTGAAGATTGTCGGGTGTCCAGCGATCTGGACGCGCCAGGGACGCTATGGGTTCGGGGATAGGTGGGGCATCGGCACCACGCTGGGGATGCTCTAGGCGAATCAAATCATCCAGCAACGTCTGAATTGCCCGATCGCGTCCTTCTAAATCGCGCCAAAGCTGCACAAGACGAATCAACGCCTCTCGCTGGCGATCGCTTTGCTCGTAGGTTGTCGGGATGTGCTTCACGAAGTCTAAGAGCGCCCGATCGAGCTGAGTCGCTGCGTTCAATAGAGCATTGCGATCGGGATTGCTGGCGGTCAGCACCCGTGCGTCTACCCCCAGAGTTTTGAGTGCCTCCCCTCGCGAATCCAGGTCTTGCCAGAGGCGAAAGGTTTCGGTCATGGCATTGCGCTGGTCGCCTTTGCCTTGATATTGCTGAGGCAAACGCTGGACAAAGGCAATCAGCGCCGGATCAATAATGCTGATATCAGTTTCAGGAGAAGTGCTCTGCTGTAGAGAGACAATTGCGGCTTCTCGACTCTCTAACCGTCGCCAAAGCTGAGCCATTCGTAATAGCGCCTCTCTCTGGTGCGGATAGCCCGCATAAAAAGGAGGAAGCTGCTGAATAAACTGAATCAGCGCCCGATCAAGCGTGACTTCATCCAGGCTAGCAAGGTTAAGGGCTGTTTCGTTAATGCGTAAGAGAGAGGCGATCGCGCCCTCAAGCGTATTCAGCTTCCGCCAGATTCGCACGGCTTCCAGAAGAGCCTGACGTTGATAAGACAGCCCCATGTAATAGCGGGAAATAGGTTCTGCAAGCTCAACTAAGGCAGCATCAAGGAAGGATTGTTTGGGTGGCAGCGCATCTGAGCTGCCGATCGCCCAGTCCTGCAACGTATTCGCTTTGTAGGTTTGCAGAAGCGTTTGCAGATCGGCAGATTCTAGCCGGGTTGCCATCAGATCAGTTATGGGAGGACTGTAGCCGTTGGCGATCGCCTGAAGAAAGCGATCGGTGTAGTGACCTGCGTCAGCATCCCAGATATCGGCTCCTTTCCAGCCCTGTGCCGTGAGGCGATCGGTGATACTGCGAATGGTATTGGCTGCAAACTGGACTTGTGCCGCAAAGCTATTGACCTGTTCCAAAGCAATGCGGTTAGCAGGAGAGATTCCCAAGCCCATTTCGCCGTCGCTGAGGGCAGGACGATGGTGAACTTGATAGAGCGCTGCCAAGAGCGGCTTGTGAATGCCTGTGCGGGTTGCCTCACTCGAATAATAATAGTGACGCTGATCGGCGCTGAGTCCTGCCATAGCTAACCTTGTGTTTAACTGTCCTGAATCTTTTACCCTGATAAATGGTAGATGGAATTTGCCGATTCAGTACGAATGCTTTTAAGGTTGTGGCGTTAAATGACAGGTTCAGTCACTGACTCAACGCTTCCAGCATGACTCGCTCTACACCCTCAACGGCTTGGCTGAGGGGAAAGCGATCGCTCACATAATCTCGGCAGCGCTGCCCTAAGCTAGGGTCTTGAGCCTGCCAGTCTAAGACATACCGCAGCTTTGCCGCTAGATCCTCTGCGTCGCCGGGACAAAACAGCCCTTGCGCAAACTCGCCTGACAGCACTTCTGGAATGCCGCCCACTCGACTAGCCACCACAGGCACCCCACAGGCCATCGCCTCTAGCAGCGATCGCCCAAAGGGTTCAGCCCAAAGGCTGGGTAAAACCACCAGATGGCTGGATCGATAGACCTCGGCGGGATCGGCAACATGACCTAGAAATTCAACGTTTGCCGTGATATTGAGCTGATGAGTAAGCTGATGCAAAAAATCCTGGTAGTGAGCATTTTGGATCAAAGGCTTTCCGGCAATGAGCAGACGCAAATGCAATTTCTCTGAATTTGCCTCTGACTTGAGGAGGGCGATCGCTTTCAATAAAGTTTCTAGACCTTTGACCTTGTCTAATCGCCCCACGTAAGCAATCACTTTACTATCTGCTAGCTTACTTGCTTGAGGCTGAAACTTTCCTAAATCAATTCCATTATAAACTAGCTTAATTTTGTCATTGGCAAAGCCCGCGGCTATCCAATCTGTTCGAGTACAGCGTGAAATTGCAATTAATCGTTTTGCGCCATGCAGTCCTAGCCTAGATTGAATTCCCAACGTTGAAGGGGGAGGTAGTCGTAAATGACAGACTAAGGGAATGCGTTTGAGAGAAGCTAATCCATAGCCAAAAAAACTTTCCTGATATTGATTGCTATAAACCAAGCTCTCAGGCTCAGCTTTGATAGATTGACCCACTTCGCGCAAGCCTGTAAAAAATTGAGCAGGATTTTGTAATGTCAATTTATATCCATCGACAAAATCTATATGGGTACAAAAGCTTTGATATTGCTCCAACAAATCACCGGGTTTCGTGTAGAGCAAACTAACTTTGTGCCCTCTCTGATGTAGCCCTTTACAGATATCAATTAAGCTTAATTCTTGCCCCCCGCGACGAGAAGATGGCTCATTTTCTAAAACGATGACATGCATGATCACCCCTGAAAGCTATGAAATTAAAGACCTGATTTTTTACGAATGCTTTTTTGCCAAAAGTAAGCTTGCCAGAGGTGAAAAGGGCTAAGCAGACTTCCTAAAAATAGCTCCATTTCACAGGCAGCCGCTAAATCAGTTTGTAACTGCGATCGATATTTCAAATAATGCAACACGCTTTTTCGAAAATCGTTAGCGATGTATAGCATGACCATCAGCGATCTTTTCCAGGGCTGAATCTTGAGCATCCGAGTCACATACCGACTCAACCCTATGCTGCGAAAAAGAGGGAGTAAATAAGATCTTTCTAATCGCCAAGCCGGAATTTTATGGGTGATTTTCATAGCGGGGTTGTACCAAATTTCCCAGGGCGATCGATGAATATAACCCAGAGCTTCGATATCTTCACCACAATGATTGCCATCCGATCGCTTAAAGCCTAGTTTCATCAAAATACCTGCTTCAGGCACATAGTCCAACCAGACTTGTTTGCGAACGACTAACCCTGCTGTAGGCGGCAAAAGCCCCTGTGAGCGGATGTAGCAAGTGGGTTGCTCACCCCGTTCTGTAATCGCTAAAAACGGCAAAATTCGCCGTAGATTTTCAGAGGGATTGACTTCAAATTCTCCTCGAATTTGACTGCCATATGCTCCAGCTTGAACATGAACTTGGGCGAAATCGTAGGCCGCACTCAGCCAAGTTTCATCTGGTAGATTGTCATCATCTAAAAGCCCAACTAAATCACTTTGAGCCGATCGAATTGCAGTATGTCGGGCGTATCCTGCACCTTGGCAAGGCTCTTTGAGATGGCGAATGGCTACTGGAAAATGAGCTTGAAAAGACTGAACAACTTCAGGGGTGCGATCGCTGCTATTGTTATCCACAATTAGGATTTCCCATTGCAGATTAGCCGGATTTGATTGCGATCGCAATCGCTCCAAAAGCTCAGGCAGGCGATGCTCTCCGTTGTAGGTGGGAATGGCTACGGTAAAGTCCACTGGCTGCTCTTCAACATTTCCTGTACAGTCCGTTAAGCAAAAGACCTAGCTCCAGTGTGCCCAAGTCAAAACGGCAATCCAACAACAGTTGAGAATGAGAAGCGCATCAAATCTTCAAATCTCTCAGAAAATCACTAACTTTTTTGGAAATTCGATGTTGCGATTTTGCCGAAAGTATGCTGCTTCTAGCAGGCTCTCATCTCCACCGATTGTTTGAATGAGATGTCTGAATGAGGAAAATTATTACAAAATGTTACGGATGCCTTAAGAGTGTGAACGCAATGCTCGAAAATTATCAGGCAGAGATAGCTAAATTTAAAGTTATCTGGCTAACGTGGCTTTACGGTTGAGGGCTTAGCCGTTCAGCGGCTCAGGCTACCCAGCGGTAAGTGCTGTTTAAACACACTGGTTACATCTTGCTTTTCGGAGGAATCCATCAATGAGTATTGTCACGAAGTCAATCGTGAATGCAGATGCTGAGGCTCGCTATCTTAGCCCCGGCGAACTAGATCGGATCAAAGGCTTTGTTACCTCTGGCGAACGCCGTCTGCGGATCGCTCAAGTCCTTACAGAATCTCGTGAGCGTATTGTGAAGCAAGCTGGCGATCAGCTGTTCCAAAAGCGCCCTGATGTGGTTTCTCCCGGCGGCAACGCTTACGGCGAAGAAATGACCGCAACCTGCCTGCGCGACATGGATTACTACCTGCGTCTGATCACCTACGGAGTGGTTTCTGGCGACGTTACCCCGATCGAAGAAATCGGCATCGTGGGCGTGCGTGAAATGTACAAGTCTTTGGGAACCCCCATCGAAGCGGTTGCTGAAGGCGTTCGTGCCATGAAGAACGTGGCTTCTTCCCTGCTGTCTGGTGAAGATGCTTCTGAAGCAGGTGCTTACTTCGACTACGTTATCGGTGCTATGCAATAGGAGCGCTAAGCCGCCGCTGGGTTAGCTCAGCTCAAGACTTGGAACTTTTCGATCGCCCGATAGACATCAACGCATTTTTTAAGGAAGCAAAATCATGCAAGACGCAATTACTGCTGTAATCAACTCTGCCGACGTTCAGGGCAAGTACCTGGATATGTCTGCTCTAGAGAAGCTGAAGGGCTATTTTTCGAGCGGCGAACTGCGCGTTCGTGCAGCGACCACCATCAGCGCCAACTCTGCGGCGATCGTCAAAGAAGCTGTGGCAAAGTCCCTGCTGTACTCTGATATCACCCGTCCCGGTGGCAACATGTACACCACCCGTCGCTATGCAGCCTGCATCCGCGACCTCGACTACTACCTGCGCTACTCTACCTATGCCATGTTGGCAGGCGACCCTTCCATTCTTGATGAGCGCGTGCTCAACGGCTTGAAAGAAACCTACAACTCCTTGGGCGTTCCGGTTGCAGCAACAGTGCAAGCAATCCAAGCCATCAAAGAAGTGACCGCCAGCTTGGTGGGCGCTGATGCAGGGAAGGAAATGGGCGTTTACCTCGACTACATCTGCTCTGGCTTGAGCTAAGAGTTTGAGTTGAGAGTTTGAACGTGAGCGCTTCAGTCTCGTAGCTTTTTTAGGTCTGGGCAGTTTGGTGTGAGTGCTAGGGGGTCAACGGCAGCTAATGGCTCGCTGTGACGGTCTAGGATTGACATCAGACTCCCAGACTTGCAGTAAGTACCTAAAATTTTCTAGGTTCAGTCTCTAGATTTAATCAAAATTTTCCAGTTTAAACGGGAGCGTTAAAGCCCATGCGGATGTTCAAAATTACGGCCTGTGTTCCTAGCCAAACCCGGATTCGTACCCAGCGGGAACTGCAAAATACCTACTTCACCAAGCTAGTTCCCTACGACAACTGGTTTAAGGAGCAGCAGCGCATCATGAAGATGGGTGGCAAAATCGTTAAAGTTGAGTTGGCAACGGGCAAACCAGGCGCGAACACGGGCTTGTTGTAGAGTCTGGGCTTTATCCAGAAAACTTTACTCTGGGGAACCTTGCTCGATCGCCTAAAAACTTCAGATTTTGGATTCTACATCCATCATGCTGTTGATGCGGCAGATATTTTTTGAGAACCGCTCTCTCTGTGGCTCTTAAAAGGTATCTGCCGCGTTTGAGTTTTAATCAAGGTTATACCGATTTAAACGAATTTGTGGGCACATCGAACCTCAGAAGGGGTTTGGCATTGCCAAGCCCATACCGGGATCTGTCGTGGTTCCAATTCAAATTGGTATGAGAAAAAATTGAGTGTTGAGAAAAAATTGGGCTGACTTGCGTTAATGTATTTGAGCTTTCGATCGCTCAACTCCACCTCAAGCTATCTAGCCGTGAAACTCCGCCATTTTCTCCCCTTCTTTGACACCTCAACCCAAGATTGGTCAGCAGAAGCTCGGTTCTTACGCTGGCTAACATTTCTCTGGATTTTTGTTGGGCTGGTAGTGATGTTTTCTGCGTCTTACCCGATCGCCGACAAAGATTGGGGCGATGGTCTGTACTACTTCAAGGTGCAGATTGTCTGGATCTGTATTGGGCTAGTCGGGTTCAATATTCTGGTGCATTCACCCCTAAAGTACATCTTGGGCTTTGCAGACTGGGGCGTTTTGCTGATGCTGGGGCTAATTTTGCTGACGCTGCTCCCTGGCTTGGGCACCTCGGTGAATGGGGCGACGCGCTGGCTGGTGATTGGCCCTGTTGGCATTCAGCCCTCCGAGCTGATTAAACCGTTTCTGGTGCTGCAATCGGCTCGAATCTTTGGGCAATGGGATCGGCTGAGTTGGGCAACGCGGCTCACCTGGCTAGGAATTTTTGTCGTGACGCTTGCCGGAATTCTGCTGCAACCCAATCTCAGCACCGCCTCGCTGTGTGGCATGATGCTCTGGCTGATTGCCCTAGCATCGGGTCTGCCTTTTTCCTATTTGGGGAGCGCTGCGGGGGCGGGTTTACTGGCGGCGATCGTTAGCGTTAGCCTCAAGTCTTATCAGCGGCGGCGACTGATTTCCTTCTTGAATCCTTGGGCAGATCCCAGGCAAGATGGCTATCAGTTGATTCAGAGTTTGCTGGCGATCGGGTCTGGCGGATTTCTAGGCACAGGCTTTGGTCTGTCGCGGCAAAAGCTGTTCTATCTGCCGATTCAGTATACGGACTTTATTTTTGCAGTGTTTGCTGAAGAATTTGGTTTCGTCGGATGTTTGCTGCTGATGCTGATGCTGGTGATATATGGCACATTGGCGCTGCGGGTGGCGGTTAAAGCTAACAACAAAGTCCATCAACTCGTGGCGATCGGCGTGATGGTTTTGATGGTGGGGCAAGCTTTGCTAAACATTGGCGTAGCGACTGGGGCTTTGCCGACAACGGGGCTACCGTTCCCGCTGTTTAGCTATGGGGGTAGCTCTATGATTGCTAGTCTGCTAGCAGCAGGGCTACTGATTCGGGTTGCCCGTGAGAGCGGAGCAGAGGTTGTATCTTTGAATCGGTATACGATGACTGAGAGAACGGGTGTCTAGCCGCAAAGTTTAAGAAAGCTGCTTATTCGTTCGGCAGCGCTGTCGTGTGGTAGTAATCTTTTAGAGAAGCAGATGCGCTTCTACAACCTGTATTCTTGAACCTGAGCGCTTTTATGTTTCATAAGATTTTGGTAGCGATCGATCAATCTCCCCTAGGAGAAATCATCTTTGGCAAGGCGCTGGGTATTGCCAAAGCATTAGAGGCAGAACTGATGATTTTGCATGTTCTGTCGGCTGATGAAGCAGGCAGTCCCCAAATGCCAGTCTCGGCAACAGGTTTGAGATCTAGCCTGACGATGGAGGCGGCTGTGTTTGATGTTTATCAAAAGCAGTGGCAGGAGTACGAAGAGCAGGGGCTAGGTTTTTTGCGATCGCATGTTCAGATTGCTACTGATGCCGGGGTCAAAACTGAGTTTACGCAGACACCGGGCTATCCGGGTCGTGTGATTTGCGAACTGGCTCAAAATTGGCAGGCTGACCTGATTGTAGTGGGGCGAAGAGGAACTTCTAGCCTCAACGAGCTTTTTCTAGGCAGCGTCAGTAACTATGTGCTACACCATGCGCCCTGCGAAATTCTGACAGTCCATGCGCCGAAAGCTTAGCCTGTTGATCTTAAAACCTTAGCACTCCCATGGGCTTAGCCATTGCCATTACACAAGTTGATGCCTTCACAGATGCACCGTTTGCAGGAAATCCGGCGGCAGTTTGCCTGTTGCGAGAACCCATGAGCGATCGCTGGATGCAGAGCATAGCGCAAGAAATGAATCTGTCGGAAACAGCATTTCTGCTGAAACAGGAGGATGGATATAACCTGCGCTGGTTTACGCCTGCTGTTGAGATCGATCTGTGTGGTCATGCGACGTTGGCTAGTGCCCATGTGCTGTGGTCAGAGGGTCACTTACCGCCTGAAATAAAGGCACGGTTCCATACCCGCAGCGGTTTGCTAGTTGCAAAACAGCAGGGGGAATGGATTCAGCTTGATTTTCCAGTAAATCTCTCCCAGCAAATTGATATCCCGCCACAGCTCACTGAAGCCCTTGCAGGTGCGGCAATTGACGAGGTTTGGCAAAGCTCGTTAGGGTATCTTGTTGCTTTAGATTCAGAAAAGTCGGTTCGCGAACTCTCTCCCCATTTTGGGGTAATGGCAAACCTGCCTGTGCATGGGGTAATCGTCACAAGTTTGGCAGATGAGGCAAGTCACTTTGACTTTGTATCTCGCTTCTTTGCACCTCAGATGGGGATTAACGAAGATCCGGTAACGGGTTCTGCCCACTGCTGTTTGGCTCCCTTCTGGCGCGATCGCCTCCACAAATCGGAGTTTTTGGCTTATCAAGCTTCTGCTAGAGGCGGCGTGATCAAAGTGCAATATGAAGGCGATCGTGTTTACTTAGGTGGACAAGCCGTGACGGTTTTACGTGGAGAACTACTGGCTTAGGTGTTATGGCAACCGCCAAGGCGGTTAGGACGGGGATATTTAGGGAAGGGCGCGAAGCGCCCTTCCCTAAATGTCTTAAGCAAGTTGACGGCAGCTTATAAGATTTGTTTAAAGTCAAAGGGCTTCGCCCAATACAAGACCCCGATGTAAGAGCCGATCGCCAACAACTTTGGCATGATCAGCACGATGCATCGTACAGCGGTTGTCCCAGATCACAATGTCGTCTTGCTGCCACTGATGACGGTAAAGCCTGTAGTGACGAATTGAATGTTTGTAGAGCAACCGAATTATTCGATGAGCCGCTTCAGGCATTACTCCTGAGATAGCCTGACACCGTTCTGGTGTAGATAAAAATAGCGCCAGACGACCTGAAATAGGATGCCGCCTAAACAAAGAATGCCAGCTTTGTTTTTCCTGATCTTCACCTAATGTGAGACCAGACACGACATGGAGAACTTTTGCATCTGCAAACCTCTCTTTGAGCGATCGGGGCAATGTGTCGTAGGCACGATATTGATCTGAGAATAGCGTTTCACCCCCAGCCGAAGGTACTGTCAAAGCCCGCAGAGCCGTGAATGCAGGCGGCTGAGAAACGTAGCTCGTGTCTGTATGAAAAACGCTTCTGGGTGGGTGAACTCGTCCAATGTTGCTGACAACATTGAGAGAGGGCTGGTGTAAGACAGGTGTCTCACCCACTGTAAAAGTTAGCTGCCCTAACCGATCGAGAAAGGTAACAAAGTCTGCATCACTGACCAACTGCCTCCGAAAGACAACAAATCCATGGTTGGCAAGGGCGTTCTTCAAAGAGTTGATATCTTTATCGTTCACGTCAGTGATGCTAATCCCGTATGCTTCCCTACCAAAAGGTAAAAGCGGGCGAAAAGCAATGTTTTCTCTATTCATAACCATGTCTACCCTATGCAGCTTACTCGCTTAAAATCAACTGCTGCAACTCATCAAAATTCAAGCGGTTTACCAAGAGCTGAGCCTTCACGAAATCGTGATGAGCCGTATTCTCGCCGGGAAACGCGACGCAAGCTAAGCCTGCCGATGTCGCCGCTTCAACCCCATCCACGTTATCTTCGATCGCAACACAGCTATCTGATTTCTCACCCAGTTTTTCTAGCGCAAAGACATAGGCGCTTTTGTCTGGTTTCGGGTGTTCGATGCTGGAGGCATTGACGATTACATCAAAATCGGTGGCTTGAATATTGGGACGCAGTGCTTCGATTAATAGTGCAATGTTCTCTTGAGACGTTGTTGTCACCAAGGCCAGCTTCAAACCTTTGCTTTTAGCGCTTTGGATGGTTTCGACCACGCCTGAGCGCGGCGACACCTGAGATTCCGTTAAGTTTTTTTGAAAAATCTCTGACTTTGATCTATGAATTGCCGCAGCATCAACGGTCTGTCCAGTGGAACTCGCGTAGGCAGCAATCCGCTTCTGCCCTCCGCTTTGCTCTAGCATTTTCAGATACTCTTCTTGATTCCAGTACCAATTGAGTCCGTTAGCTTCAAAAGCCTGATTAAAAGCCTGTCTTTGAAGTTCGGAAGTGTCTGCGATCGTGCCAATAGAGCCAAAGAGAATAGCTGACATATGTTTTCTCTGTAATCCGTCTTGCCCAGACTTGAGCGCCTAGACGCTGCCGACAAGAGCACAGCTTAAAAGCTCTGCCTTTGAAAGAGCAGCAGCCTTAATTATTATATTCAAGCGCAATCTATCTTAATAAATTTTCAAAAAATACCTCTAAAGACATACTTGCTCATCATCAAAGCAAGAATACTATCTGTAGGGGCTGGCGCAAATTAGAACCGTCTAGAACAAGCGTCGCCACCATAGAAACCCGCTCCCACATCAATCTTGCGCTCACGTTGATATTGCGTTTGATTACCGTGATAATGATGAGAAAGATTGTTAAGTTATATGTAGTCGAGCTATCAGGAAAACTTCATGGGTAACATCCAGGCAACTTTCAGAGCTACGGAAAAAGCTTTTCATGTCGAGGGATACGAGAAGATTGACTTCAGCTTGCTTTATGTGGATGGAGCCTTTGCACTTGAGAATTCTGAGATTGCAGAGAGCTATCGTCAGTTTGGGCGCTGTCTCATGGTGATAGATGAGGCAGTCTATGGCTTGTACGGTGAGCAGATCCGGACTTATTTCAGGCATTATGAAATTGACTTAACGGTTTTCCCAGTCACGATTAAGGAAACTGATAAGACATTGCGGACTTTTGAGCGGATTGTGGACGCATTCGCAGATTTTGGGCTAGTCCGTAAAGAGCCTGTTTTAGTCGTTGGTGGCGGTTTAACTACCGATGTAACGGGCTTTGCTTGTGCTACTTATCGCCGTCGCACGAATTACATCCGAGTGCCCACAACGCTGATTGGGCTAATTGATGCGAGTGTTGCCATCAAAGTGGCTGTTAACCACGGCAAGCTAAAGAATCGACTGGGTGCTTATCATGCTTCTCAAAAGGTGATTCTCGACTTCTCCTTTTTAAAGACGCTACCCGTGGATCAGGTACGCAACGGCATGGCAGAGTTGATTAAAATTGCGGTCGTTGCTAACAGCAGCATCTTTGAGCTGTTAGAAAACCACGGTGAAGAACTTTTGCACACCCGATTTGGCTACTTGAATGGGACGCCTGAGCTGCGAGAGGTGGCGCACAGGGTCACGTACGATGCCATCAACACCATGCTGGGATTAGAAGTGCCCAACCTACATGAACTGGATCTCGATCGCGTAATTGCCTATGGTCATACCTGGAGTCCGACTTTAGAGCTAACGCCTGAGATTCCTATGTTCCACGGTCATGGAGTCAACATTGACATGGCGTTCTCGGCAACTATTGCTCAGCAGCGGGGCTACATTTCGGTCAGCGATCGCGATCGCATTATCGGACTGATGAGCCGTATCGGTCTGGCGATCGATAGTCCTTATCTCACTCCTGAGCTGCTGTGGAAAGCGACAGAATCGATCAGCCGGACGCGGGATGGGTTGCTGCGGGCAGCCGTTCCTCATCCTATTGGTAGCTGCTTCTTTATCAATGATTTGACAAGGACTGAATTGGATGAGATTTTGGCGATTCACAAAGAGATATGTCGCGGCTATCCTCGCGGGGGAGAGGGAGAAGATATGTATATGTCATTGGAGGCAGCGAGCCATCCTATTTCAGTAGGGATAGACGCATGACTTCCAAATCGTTGACATCGCCCAGACCTGTGACACCGCTAGGGATTCTGGTGGCAAAGCTTGAACATCTCAGCCAGCAGATAGAAGCCCTAGACAGCGTTGATGCAAATCTGAAGTCTGAACTACGACAAGCCTCTGCCTTAGCCAGCGGGCTAGATCCTTACCTGAGTCATTGCACAACGCCAGAATCTTCTGCTCTCGCCTCTCTTGTCAAACGTACCCAGGCAGAAGATTGGAGCCAGCGGTTTTCTGACAGTGAAACCGTACAGCAGCTGGAGCAAGAAATGCTGTCAGGGCATGTAGAAGGTCAAACTTTGAAATTCTTTGTGCATCTAACTCAGGCTAAGCGGGTGCTAGAGATTGGGATGTTTACCGGATACTCTGCCCTAGCGATGGCTGAAGCTCTGCCCGATGATGGCAAAGTAGTTGCCTGTGAAGTCGATGCCTATGTGGCAAAGTTTGCTCAGCAGTGTTTTGATCAGTCACCCGATGGTCACAAAATTTTGGTCAAAGTAGCACCCGCACTGTTGACGCTGAAACAATTAGCTGCCGCTAATGAAACGTTCGATTTAGTCTTTATCGATGCTGACAAAGCAGGATATGTAGACTACTTGAATCTGCTGCTAGACACTGGTCTACTGTCACCCAATGGTCTGATCTGTGTAGACAATACGCTGATGCAGGGACAGCCCTACTTGTCGAGTGAGTCTACAGCCAATGGAGTCGCGATCGCCTCCTTCAATCAAACTGTTGTGGACGACCCTCGAATAGAGCAGGTGTTGCTGCCGTTGAGAGATGGTCTCACCTTAATTCGCCGAGTGTAAACGATGCTCCTACATCCATGTTCTCAGATTAGGGTGTAGGAGTATCGCTTTTTTAGAGCTTTTTTAATATCTCAATTGTTCTCACTATGGTCTTTAACAAGGCAGACAACAGGGGACTGCAAGCTCCGGCAAACGCAGTGAAAACGGTGGCAACCCTAGCCCTACTGCTGTTAGTGTTGCCTCTAAATCTCGCTTTGACCGCGATCGCTTTGCTCAGGGCACTCGTGGTGAGACCCTCTCGTAAGACGGTGGCGAATCCTAAAACAATTTTGGTCAGCGGTGGCAAGATGACGAAGGCGTTGCAGCTAGCCCGATCGTTTCATCAGGCAGGTCATCGGGTCATCCTAATCGAATCGCATAAATATTGGCTAACGGGGCATCGTTTTTCTTGGGCAGTCGATCGCTTTTATACCGTACCTAATCCGCAGGCAAAGGACTATGCTGATGCGCTTCTGGCGATCGTGCAGAATGAGGGAGTAGATGTTTATATTCCGGTCTGTAGTCCAGTTGCCAGTCGTTATGATGCTGAAGCGAAGCAGACACTCTCAGCCTATTGTGAAGTCATGCATTTTGATCCGGAAACGGTTCAAAAACTAGATGACAAATATGAATTCTCTGTCATTGCAGCGTCACTAGGTCTCACTGTCCCTGATTCCTATCGCATTACCCAACCGCAGCAGGTAACGGACTTTGATTTTTCCAAGCAAGAGCGAAAATACATTCTCAAGAGCATTCCCTACGACTCTGTGCGACGACTAGACCTGACTCGGCTCCCCTGTGAAACACCTCTGAAAACAGCAGCATTTGTCAAGGATTTGCCCATCTCCGATCGCAATCCTTGGATCATGCAAGCGTTTATTCCGGGGCAAGAATACTGCACCCATAGCACCGTGCGCAATGGAGAATTGCAGATGCATTGTTGCTGTAAGTCATCAGCTTTTCAGATCAATTATGAAAGGGTGGACAAGCCAGAAATCGAAGCGTGGGTTAGACAGTTTGTTGGCGGTTTAAATCTCACGGGGCAAGTTTCTTTTGATTTCATTCAGGCAGAGGATGGATCTGTTTATGCGATCGAATGTAATCCACGCACCCATTCAGCCATCACGATGTTTTATAACCATGCCGATGTGGCAAGGGCGTATTTAGAAAATGGCTTTCCCGTTATTCAACCCCTGAAGTCCAGTCGCCCAACTTATTGGATTTACCACGAAATCTGGCGATTGGTAACACAGCCGACCCAGATAAGGCAGCGCTTACAAATTATTTTTAGCGGCAAAGATGCCATTTTTGATTGGTCTGATCCACTCCCATTTTTAATGGTTCATCACGTGCAAATCCCCTGGCTATTGATCAAAAATTTGCGGCAGCTCAAAGGCTGGATTCGGATTGATTTTAATATTGGTAAGCTTGTCGAAATGGCAGGAGATTAATTATGGCACTGCGGGTTTTGCACTTGGTGGGGTCTGCGGTGAGCGAGTTTTACTGTGATCTATCGCGCCTTTATGCTCAAGATTGTTTGGAGTCGATCGCTAATCCGGCGTATGAATTTCATATTGCCTACATTACTCCCGATCGCCAATGGCGGTTTCCTGCTGATCTGAGTCATGAAGCGATCGCTACAGCTATTCCCCTACCCTTGGCTGAGGCTGTTCAAGTTTTGACCGCGCTCAAGATTGACGTGATGTTGCCCCAGATGTTTTGCATCCCCGGCATGACCTACTATCGAGCTTTATTTGATCTACTCAACATTCCCTATCTTGGAAATACACCCGATGTCATGGCGTTGACCGCTAACAAAGCGAAAGCCAAAGCAGTTGTGGCAGCTGCAGGGGTGAGAGTACCTCAAGGAGAACTGCTTCGTCCTGGAATCTATCCTCAAATTATCCCTCCAGCAGTCATCAAACCTGTAGATGCAGACAATTCTCTAGGAGTGGCCTTGGTCAGAAATGCCTCAGACTACGACACTGCCTTAAAGACAGCTTTTGCTTACGCAGATGAGGTGCTGGTAGAGAGATTTATTGAACTTGGTAGAGAAGTGAGATGCGGCATTATCGTTCGGGATGGTCAGCTTGTTTGTCTGCCTTTGGAAGAGTACAGCTTGGACAAAGATCACAAGCCTATTCGGAACTACGACGATAAGATCAACCAGGACAAAAACGGTGACCTAAATCTGGTGGCTAAGGACAGTACCAAAGCTTGGATCGTTGCTCCAGACGACCCGATCACAGAACGGGTTGCGGATGCCGCTAAAAAATGTCACGGGGCTTTGGGCTGTCGGCATTACAGCCTGTTTGATTTCCGCATCGATCCAAGCGGGCAACCTTGGTTTCTGGAGGCAGGACTATACTGTTCTTTTGCTCAGAAAAGCGTGATTTCTATGATGGCAAAAGCATCTGGAATGGCTTTAGAGGAGCTTTTCCAGATAGTTTTAAATAATGCGCTTTACTTTAAATAACGCAATTTAATCATGCGTCTCAACAGAAAAAAGGAAGACTCAGAGAATCCGTGAAAATTATCGCTCTTTTATTAACAATTTTCCTGCTCACAATGCCGATCGCTCCTGCTGCCTCTGATCCGATCGGCGGCGTTTCAGGACTGGCTACAGGTGCAAAAGTCTTTGAAATTCACTGTGCAGGATGCCACGCTCAGGGGGGCAACATCGTGCGGCGAGGCAAAAATTTGAAGCTGAAGGCGCTCCAGAAAAATCAGGTGGACTCCCTAGAAGCGATCGCCACTCTGGTCACTCAGGGCAAAAACAATATGTCGGCATATCGCGATCGCCTCACCTCAGAGCAAATTCAGTCGGTCGCAGAGTATGTGCTAAACCAAGCACAGATAGGCTGGCGCTAGGCTAAACTATCGGCGGAAACTATTGGCGGAAACTATCGGCGGAGCTGTTGTCGCCAGGTCTGAATGTCTTTCTGGGCAGCTCCGTATGCCCCCGTGCCTGGAGGAATACTTTCGGCAATGGCGATGGCGCTCGTGAGGCTAAACGGCGCCTGACTTTCAGCATTCTGGAGAATTTGGAAACTCCATTGTTCAATCATGCGATCGGCTTCGGATCTTTGCGGACTGTTGGCAGGAATTTGATCCGCAATTTGGATGGCAGATAGCAGCATGGGGGGCGTGCTGACGCGAGCGGCGCTATAGGCTTGCTGCATTCGATCTAATCCTTCAGACTGACTGCTCCAGGTGCGGATATCAGCCTGAGCGTCATCATAGAGCGATCGCCCTTCCCGAATTTGCCCTGCCGTGGCAATCGCTGCCGAGAGATCGCCTTGGGCAGCAAGCTGACGGGCGCGCTCCAGATAGGGGCGGTCTTCAACTTGTTCGCTGCGCTGCGTCCAGTCTTGAATATTGGCTTCAGCCTCTCTCGACAAAGCCCGCCCGTCACCAATTTGGGAAGCTGTATCGATCGCAGCTCGAAGATTGCCCTGATTGGCAAATTGACGGGCGCGATCGAGCAGCGGCTGATCCTGCGCTTGCTGAATTCGATTCGTCCAATCGCGAATGAGCTGATCTGCCTGGTCATAGAGCGCGCGTCCGGCTCCGATACGGCTGGCTTCGTTGATGGCGCGCTGAAGCGAGGGCAAATCGCCAATGCTGGCAAACTGTTCGGCTCGATTCAGATAAGGGCGGTCTTCAATCGTTTGGATCGTTGCTGTCCAGCCGTCGATCGCGTCTTGGGCTTCCTTGCCGCGCGGATTGCTGGCAGGAACTTGCTGTGCTTCGGCAATGGCGGCAGATAAATCCCCAATGCTGCCGGGTTGGGCAAGCTGGCGGGCACGCTCTAGGTAGGCAATGTCCTGAATTTCTAATTGCCAGTTGGTAACGAGCTGCTGAGCCTTGCTGTAGAGAGGGCGATCGTTCTTTAGCTTCCGAGCCTGCTGGATGGCGGCTTGCAGATCATCTGATGTACCGCCCCAGCCCTGTGCCCTGGCTTGTGCCAAAGTATTGAAGTCCTGGATTTCGGCTTTGAGGTTGGCGCGCTCAGGAATTTGCTGAACAATGTTGGTCGCTCCTTTATAGTCGCGGCGATCGAGCGCTGCGTCTGCCAAATCCAGCATTTTCTGCCCCAGTTGAGAAGTGACGCTGGTTGCTTCTGAATACAGATGGCTGGTGGGCTTAATTTCCTCAACCAATTTCATCGCCGCCAGCAGATTTTCCACGCCGCCCTGTTCAGCCAGCCCTTTGGCTTTATCCAGCTTGCCACCATCGACGCGCGTATCGGTAATCAAAGCACTGAGCTGCTTATATTTCGTAGTTTCCCAATATTTATTGCCCACGGATAACAGCCGAGTTGCCGTCAGAAAAGCTTGTTTCAGATCGTTCTGCCGCAGGTCTTCCTCAGCTTCTTGATAAATTGTTTCTGCCTTTGCCCAGAGAGTTTTCCAATCTTCGATCTGCTGAGTGACCAATCCATAGGCAGCGGTCTGAGCAGGAATTCTCCGAACGGTGCTAATCGCTTTTTCTAGTTCGCCATTCTGAAACGAGCCTTCCGCCAGCTTCAGAATCTCTTGTGACCAATCTTCGACGTTGCGATCGATTTCTGAGCGCAACGGATGATCCGAGGGCATATCGTTGACTAAATCGATCGCCTTGAGCAGAGACTCTACCGTGTGTTTACCTGCTAGCATCTGAGCGCAGTAGAGCCGCATAGACGCAGAGGCAGTCGGCAGAAAAATAGCTGGACAGTTGGGGCTATCTGGTAGGCTAAACAGGGTCAGAGCGGAGAAAATGCCTAACCCGCTAAAGGTGATCACGGATAGCGCACCCCAAAACTGCCAGTTTCGGGGCACCCACTGCGGCAGCGATAGGCTTTTGTCTTGCCCTGTAGGCGGGGATGGCAAACGCACAGGCTGCACGGCAACCCCGCCAGAGGAGGGTGAATGCTTGGCAGGGCGCGGATCTGTGAGACTAGGGGACTGAGCGGCTGGCATGTCCTGGGGCAAAGGAAATTTCAGCGGCGGGATTGATGAGTTTACTGGCTTCTGGGGAATTTTGCCCGACCTCTTTGGCGATCGTCGGTCTGGCTTTCCGTGTTTTCCGGTCATATCTTAAACCACTCCACAATGCAGCAACATTGGCTGCACCCCACACATCCTATCAAGTCTGGCTTAAAGCATATCAAGTCTGGCTCAAACCACCCCTTTATTCTTCTTCAACTTTTTTGCAGTTCCGCCAACTCTGCACCCAGCCAGCCTCTAAAGTTCTGCTGCTGGGCGATCGAGGGTTGCTCGATCGGAACGATCTGATAGGCAGTCGGGCGAGGAAGGCTCAGGATGACGGAGCAGGTGCGCAGCTCGTCCTGGTGAAACAGGGTAACGCTGAGAATATCGCCCGGAGCATAGTCCTTGAGGCGATCGCCCAGCTGGTCGGCTTTGACACGCCACCCATCGATCGCCAATAGCTCGTCTTCAGGATCAATGCCGCTTTGAGCTGCCGGAGAGCCGCTTTCCACAAACTTAATGACCTCTTTGCCATTCTCAGATTTTGCCACCAGCCCCAGGTAAGGCGGCAAGTGATCGAGGCTTTCGGGCTGCACCTGAAGTCCAAAAGGTTCCAGATATTCGTCAAAGGGCAGGTCGGCAGTAGTGTGGAGATAGCGGCTGAAGAACTCCGACAGATCAGTCTCGGCGACAGCGGCGATCGTCTCCTCAAGCTGTTCTGGCATAAAGCCGATTTCAAGCTGACTGCCGCTATTATCCAAGCCAGAGTTATCCAAGCCAGAGTTATCTGAGCCAGATTGCCCAAACTGCCGCCATAGGCTGCGTAGCACATCATCCAGCGATCGTCCGTTGCCATGTTTGGCTCGAATCAGCAGATCTAGCAGCAGCGATACCATCTCTCCCTTGAGGTAATAGGAGATTTGACTGTTGTTGCTGTTGGCATCGCGGCGGTAGAGCTTGATCCAGGCATCAAAGCTGGATTCGCTTAGGGACTGCACCCGCCGTCCTGGAGTCGAGAGAAACTGCGAAATTTCTTTGCCCAGCAGCTTTAGGAAGGCTTTGACATCGTAGAGGCCTGCCCGTAAAGGAATTGTCAGATCGTAGTAGCTGGTCGTGCCCTCGCTAAACCAGAGAGAAGGCGTGTAATTTTCGGCTTCATAGTCAAAAATCTCCAGCCCTTTAGGTCGAATCCGCTTGATGTTCCACAGATGGAAAAACTCATGCGCCACGAGCTGCATAAAAGTGTTGTAGCGATCGTCTGTGCGAAAGCCCAGCCGCGAGTAGAGGAGCGTGCAGGAATTCCTATGTTCTAAGCCGCCAAAACCCTGGCTTGCCAAATGCAGCAAAAATACATAGCGATCGTAGGGTAAGCCCCCAAAAATCTCAGCTTCGGCGGCTATCACCTTCTGGGTGTCGGCAATCAGGCGATCGATCTTGAGGTTGCTGTGTCCCCAAATGGCAAACTGATGCGGCTTGCCCATTGCCTCAAA
This sequence comes from Drouetiella hepatica Uher 2000/2452, assembly GCA_019359505.1. Lineage (GTDB taxonomy): Bacteria > Cyanobacteriota > Cyanobacteriia > Elainellales > Elainellaceae > Drouetiella > Drouetiella hepatica. The sequence continues at coordinate 40,892 of JAHHHD010000004.1, forward strand.
TTCGTAGAGCTGATGGGTGCCAATCTCAAACGGGCTGTCTACGAGCGTATCAAAATCGGCTGCAAGGAAGGTATTCTCCTGAGCGGTCACAGGCGGCAGCGTCGTAGTTATGCGCCATTCGGGAGGAGGGGCGATCGCCACTTGAATGGGCTGCTGTTCAAATCCAGGAATGAATAAAAACAGAGCTGCGCCATTGAAAAAGCCGTGAGTTGCGTCTAAGTGATTGGTGCGCACGGTCAGCTCATTGGCAAAAATGCGATAGCGGATTTCTATCTCGCTGGCTCCGTCTGCCTCGATCTGCCAGTGATTTTTGCTGCACTTATGCCAAGTGAGCTTGCTTTCTGCGGGGTCAATATCCTGACTGACAGTACCGTGACTGGCAGTACCGCGACTGGCAGTACCGTGGCTAGCCGTGAAATCTTGCAAGTGTCGTGCATACTCTCGTACCAGATAGGAACCGGGTGTCCAGACGGGCATTTTCAAGTCCAGCAGGTTGTACGACCAACCCTTCACCTGTAGAGTCACCTCAAACAGATGCGACTCTGGCTGAGGCATTGCCACCTGATATTGCATCTGCACGGTGCGAGGCAGAGCCGCAGGACGAGTTTGAGTTGCTTCTGTCATGAATACGGTAGTTTGATACGAAGAATTAGGGCATTCCCTATTGCATTTTCCCTGCCAGATGAGCAAGCTGCCGCATATTGACTAGGTAAATCGCTTGACTGCTGGGAGATACCCTGATCCAGCCTTTACTATGCAACTTTTCCATGATTTTGGCGGTTTCGTCTAGCGTAATGTCGCTGACATCTGCCAAGTCTCTAAAGGGGATGTTGTAAATTTCGGTGCCATGTTCACTAGGAAGCCCATAGCTTTCGCCCAGAGAGACGAGCGTGTTGGCAAGCTTGATGGCAGGCGGCTGGTGGCGCAACTGAAAGCGAAAATTGGTTTGGCGAAGTCGCCGCACCATGAGTTGTAGCATTCGATGATGCAGCTGAGAGTCTCTGAATAGCGTCTGGATAAACCTCTGCGCCGAAATGCTGAGGAGCTTGACGGAAGAAAGGGCAACCACATCAGTCGATCGCGGAGACTCATCCAGAATTGCCATTTCTCCAAAAAAATCGCCGCGTCCCAAAATCGCCAGCGTCGAGAAATCTTCCCCAGCATGGCGACGAACCTTAACCCAGCCCGACTCTACGAAATAGACCGCATTTCCCCATGCGTCTTCCATGAGAATGGCTCTGTCTGCTGGATACTCATGCTCAACCGTGATGGAGAGCAACCACTCAACAGTTTCAGGACTCGCAGCATTGAAGAGCGGAAACAGTTCGCTAAAAACAGCAGTCTGCATGAAAGTACTTTAGATGGAAACTAAGAAAACTATTCCTGTAAGCCTTTACCTGTATCCCTATCTCCCCACAACCTGTGTCAGCAAACCTTGCCATTCACTAGCTCCGGTGACACCTTATCGGGCTTGGGAAATCTTGGGAAATCTGATGGCGAGATGGGAAGGACAGCGATCGCCTTCAGATCAAAATTTGAGAAGCTCAACCTTTGCATCTAGCCTATGCTACCCAAAAGTTTAAGAATGTCTTCATTTCTAAGCAGGGTTTTCAAGGAAGATCAGGTTGTCTGATCCTACAGATGAAGTCGAACTCCTCCAGAATATCACGCCAGATATAATGCCATGATCAACTCCAGACACTTGTCTAAATCTAATGAAGCCGATCGCCAAACATTCTTCCCTCACGATCTTCGGGGTATGATCGCACAGAAGGACGTAGGCAGGGCATTCGGGTATTGATGAAGTATTGGCAGGAAGCGCTTGCCGTGGCGCAACGAATTTTGTTGGAATTGTGCCGTAGACAGCGATCGCTATTTCTCTGGATCATGTTTCCTGTGTTTGTGCTGCTGCTCAATGGCTATATTCTCGCCGATCAGCCCCAGGCAACGCTTAAAGGAGCTTTTGAAGCAGCCGCGCCAATGACCTTGGTGGGAGCGGCTCTGTTTTTTAGCTGCTTGGGCGGCACGATCGCTACCGTGGTTTCCGAGCGGGAGCAGAAGACCTTGAAGCGGCTGTTTCTGACCCCCCTCAGCGGTCTGTCCTACTTTTGCGGAATTTTGATGGCTCATAGCTGCATTGGTATTGGACAAGCGCTATTGGTTTATGCAAGCGCTGCGTTTCTAGAAGCACGTTTCAATGGCTCCTTGTGGTTAGGCGGTTTCATTATCCTGCTCAGCATTGTTGCCTATGTGGGATTGGGGTTTACCCTCGGCACCCAAGTTGCCCGTCGGATTGAAGACGTTAATGCTTTGGTTGCGGCATTTGGGGTGCCCCTGCTGATGCTGGGCGGCGCATTTGTGCCTCTGAGCTTTTTGCCCACGCCACTACGACAGATCGCCAAATATAACCCGGTTTATCACATGAATGAAGCGCTGACTGGAGTTTCAGCCGCAGGAGATGGCGTGGAAGCGATCGCTCCTCACCTCTATTTCTTGATCGGCTTTGCCCTGCTAATGGTGATCAGCAGCGGACTGGCCTACCGTCAGATGCTCACCCTCGAAAGGAGGCTATGAGTGCTGCAGATTGAGAGGCTAAACAAAGGCTACGGCGATCGCTCTGTGCTCCAAGATCTGAGTCTGGCGATCGCACCTGGAGAAATCTATGGACTGCTGGGACCCAATGGCGCGGGCAAGACCACCACGATCAACATTATTTGCAATCTGCTAAAAGCCGATCGCGGTCTAGTAAAAATTGATGGTCAGCCCATTTCTGGAGCCACCCAAAAGCTGATCGGCATTGCTCCCCAGGAGAACTTGCTCTATCGCAGCCTCACCTGCGCCGAAAACCTCAACTTTTTTGCCCGAATTTACGGTCTGTCGCGGCAGACTCGCCTGAAGCAGGTGCGCTACTGTCTGGAAGCCGTGAATTTGAGCGATCGCGCCCATAGCCCTGTAGAAACCCTGAGTGGCGGTATGCAGCGGCGGTTGAGCATGGCGATCGCTCTGGTACATCAGCCCCGATTGGTGATTTTAGATGAACCTACGACTGGGCTAGACATTGAGGCGCGGTACGAAATTTGGGAGCTGATTCGCCAGCTTCGGCATCAGGGGACTACAGTGCTGTTGACGACCCATCTGCTCGAAGAAGCCGAGCGCCTCTGTCAGCGGATTGGTATTCTGAAGGGCGGCAAGCTGTTGGCTGAGGGCACTTTGCCTGAACTCCAGCGGCATATCCCGGCGATCGAAATTGCGATCGTGAAAACGCCTGAAGAAGAGCAGGCGATCGATCGGGCCTTGACCCACGGCTTTACGCCCCGGCGATACGGCAGCGATCTGGCTTTCTGGCTGCCTCAAGCCATGGAGCTATCCCAAATCTTGCAGTGTTTTCAAGGCATTCCTCTAGATTCGGTTTGTCGGCAACCTGTGCGATTAGAGCATATTTATATAGAGGTCACGCAGTTCGGGTCAGATCTATAGCTGTCGCCAGTTTGCTTAGGACATGGCGGGGCGCTTCGCGCCCCGCCATGTGCCCGTCCTAACCGCCTTGGCGGTTGCTACAGACATTAAAAAATAGGGCTGAAAGATTAAGAATTCTTGATTCTTAACGCTTTCCCTCTCAGCCTTCTGGCTTTTTCCCTTTCTTTTCGTCCCCCAAACTCGATAAAATACGACCAATAGCCGAATTACTGCAATAGTCATTCCCATAATTATGAGTGTAATTAGTCAGGTCATTCTCAATGCCGATGAAGAACTGCGCTATCCTAGCAGCGGCGAATTGAAGAACATTCAAGAGTTTTTGCAAACGGGTGAGCAGCGGGTACGGATCGCCGCCACGCTGGCTGAAAATGAGAAAAAGATTGTTCAAGAAGCGAGCAAGAGTCTCTGGCGCAAACGTCCTGACTTCATTGCTCCGGGGGGCAATGCCTATGGCGACAAGCAGCGCGCTCTGTGTCTGCGGGATTACGGCTGGTATCTACGTCTAGTCACCTACGGCGTACTGGCAGGCGATAAAGGACCGATTGAGAAGATTGGGCTGATCGGCGTCAGAGAAATGTATAACTCTTTGGGTGTGCCTGTCCCTGGCATGGTGGAGTCTATTCGCTGCCTGAAGGCGGCTTCTTTGGCGCTGTTGAGCGATGCTGATGCTTCGGAGGCTTCTCCCTACTTCGACTACATGATTCAGTCGATGTCGTAGGCGATCGCCCAACTTCCCTAAACCTGAAATTTAAGGGCTGGAGGCTGAAGACTGGAGGCTAGGCATTGCGCTTTGAGCGTGTCTGGTTTGTAGACCTCGGTTTCTAGCCCTTGCCTGTAGGCAGAACAGATTTGACACGAAACCTGGCAAAGTATTCTTCATTTTGGCGGCTGGCGATCGAATCCTGTGCCCGTTCAAAGACAGCAGGTTCAAAGTTGGGGGTAAACTGCCGCAAAATTTCATCAGGGGTTGTGCCATGGGGCGGACCGCCGGGACGATCATGTGCCCAAAATAAGGCAATTAGCTCACCTTGAGGCTTCAAAATCGATCGCACTAGATTAACGTAGGCTTCTCGCTGAGCGGGATCGATCGCACAAAAGCAGGTGTGTTCCAAGACGTAATCAAAGCGATCGGCAAATTCTGGGTACAACCCAAAAATATCGCGCTGAAGAAACTGAGCTGACAATCCGCGAGTCTGAGCCACCTCCGCAGCACGGGCAACGGCAGAGGGTGCAAAGTCAAATCCCGTCACCTCAAAGCCTCGCTCGGCAAACAGCAGAGCGTCCTGTCCTTTGCCCGATCCCAGAACGGCGATCGATCCAGGCGGCGGCGCATCAGCGGCATTTAGCAATCGGATAAAAGGCGGTGCGGCTTGTCCTAAGTCCCAGCGATCGGTGCCCTCCTGATAGCGACCTTCCCAAAATTCGGGTGTACGTGTTTGATAGGACATTACGTAATTAATTTAGGACGAGTTATTTTTTGAGAGCTGCGCGGAGCACGGCTCTCAAAAAATAACTCATTGGATCTAAGTGCGTAGCGCTATGCATTTCCAAAATCGCCTCATAATACCCGCTATCCACTTTCTGCCCCGACAGTAAGCCTCTGATTGATAGTACGCTCTAGGAATTAAGCACTGCTATAGTTTTACGGTGCTACAGCCAGGATAGCTAAGAATAACACCACGGGCAGCCATGCCAAAGAACCTTCTGCACCGCCAATCTACCTTAGGTCTGATTCTCAGTTTAGGCATAGGATTGTCGGTTTTGGTAACTTCCTTTGTTAGCAGATGGGAGGCATCTAATCGGCAGCTTCGCTTTCAACGGCAAATTGAAAACTTGGCGACCGCCCTTCAGCGCAGCCTCAACCGATATACGGACTTGCTGGCATTCTTGAGCGATTACTATAAGGTGGAGCAATCTCCCGTCGATCGCCAAGCTTTTGCCAGTTTTGTGGAACGATCGCTTCAAACTTATTCTGGCATTCAGGCTTTGGAATGGGCACCTGTAGTGCCGCAAGCCAATCGTCTGTCCTACGAACAAACCGTACAGTCAGAAGGCTATCCCCGCTTCAATATCACTGAATTAGGGGGAGACGGCAGTTTGGTGAGGGCTGTTCAGCGTCCCTACTATGTTCCTGTCACCTATGTGGAGCCGTTCGTAGGCAATGAGTCTGCGTTAGGATATGACCTTTACTCTAATGTGACTCGCGCTGCCGCGATCGCGCAGTCCAGAGACACGGGCAGCATAACCGCTACTGGACGAATTCGGCTAGTTCAGGAAAAACGTAATCAGTTTGGTTTTCTGGTATTTCAGCCAATTTATCAAGCTCAAAATGATCAGGCACCTGCCCTGCGTCGCCAGCAGTTCACAGGGGTATTGCTGGGTGTGTTTCGCATATCTGATGTTGTGGAAGAATCTCTGCAGGACTTGCAGTACGAGATTGACTTTACGGTATACGATCGGAGCGCCAACCCCGCAGAACAGTTTTTAGGACGATATGATGCGGCTCGCAAGCAGGTCGTTGCCAGCCAGAATCAGTCAGGTCAGAAGCAATCAAGCCAGAATCAGTCATCAGTTAACGGAATACAGCCTTTCTGCCCTTCTGCTGAGAGCTGCACACAGACTTTAACCGTAGGACAGCGGCAGTGGTCGATCGTCTTTTCGCCCTCCGTTGGCTATACCGGAACGCAATATGGAGCGATCGCGACGCTGATGACCGGATTGCTACTGACCAGCGGTTTAGTGCTGTTTTTGCATCAGTTGAATCGTGAATTAGAACAAACTCAAAGTTTGAGCAACTTACGGTTTCGCTTTTTCTCGATGGCATCCCACGAACTGCGAACGCCCCTCAGCACTATCCTGCTCTCCAGCGAATCGCTGCAGATCAACCACAATCAGCTCACAGAGGCACAGAAGCAAACCAACATTCAGCGAATTCATCTGACAGCAAAGCGGATGAGCCAGCAGATTGCAGATTTATTGATGTTGACGCGGGCAGAGGTGGGGAAATTGGAATTTCACCCAGAGTTACTGGATCTAGAATGCTTCTGCCAGCAGGTTATGGAAGAGACGCAGCTAGGCATCAGCCAACCCATTCAGTTTACGAATGCAGGACAGCCAATCAAAGCCTTTCTAGATAAGAATTTGCTGCGATCGCTCCTCACCAATCTGCTCTCGAATGCGGCAAAATATTCATCTCCCGATGCCCCCATCCAACTTAGGTTAAGCGCCGATCTAGATAGGGCAATCATTCAGATTAGCGATCGCGGCATTGGCATTCCCGCCGCAGATCAACCCCGCATTTGTGACCCCTTTTATCGAGGCAGCAATGTAGGAGATGCAACTGGAACAGGATTGGGATTGGCAGTAGTAAAAACCTGCGTTGAACTGCATCGAGGGATATGGGCGATCGAGAGTCAGATCAATGAGGGAACCACCATAACAGTACGGCTACCCCTAGAGTAGAACCCTCTGCCGACTATTTGCCACTCCAGTGAATGAACCGTTTTTCTACTAGCAGAAACAGCATATTAAGGAAATATCCTAGAATGCCTGTGATCAGAATTGAGGCGTACATATCTTTAACGTTGAGAACCTGCTGAGCATCAATAATCCGTTTCCCCAGCCCTTGCTCAGTGCCAATGAACATCTCGGCAACAATCACAATCACGAGTGAAATACTGATACCGCTCCGTAACCCAATAAAGGTTTGCGGTAGGCTTTCCAACAGCAATACATCTTTAAACACTCGCCAACGATTCGCGCCCATCACCTTTGCCGCGAGGATACGCGACTGCTTGGCGTTAATTACGCCATAGGCGCTGTTGAACACAATCAATAGGAACGCGCTAAAGGCAGCAATGACGACTTTAGAAAAATCGCTCACGCCAAAAAAGAGAATGAACATGGGAATCAGCGCGCTTGCAGGCGTGGAACGGAAGAAGTCAATTAAAAACTCGAAGCTGCGATAGAGCTTTTCAGAACTACCCAACGCCACACCTATTGGCACGCCTACAGCCGCCGCCATGAAGAAGGCGCTAAAGGTTCGCAGCACGGTGGCAATAAAGTCAGGCAGCATTGTACCCGTCAGCATTCCGGTGATCAGGGTGCCGAGGGTGGCGATCGGCGTAGGCAGCAGTACGGGGTTAACAAACCCGGAGATCGCAATTAGCCACCAAACTCCGAACAGCGCCAGTACACCAATTAGCGGCAATAGCTGATCGGCACGAGCAAGAGAGAATTTTTGAATGCGATTAGATGAACGAACGCTTGAAGCAGTCATTTCCGCATCTCCTGACGAAAGATTTCTAAACAGTGACGGCTAGTTTCAATAAATTCGGGAGAGGTGAGAGTATCGGGAGTGCGAGGACGGGGAACTTGGAAGGGGACGGCTTCTACCAGATGCGTAGGACGCTTGCTGAGCAGCAGAACCGTATCTGCCAGGAACACCGCTTCTTCCAAGTTGTGAACGACCATGAGCATGGGGATGCCCGTTGCCATGAAGATTTCCTGGAGCTTGTCACGGACAAATAGGGTCGTTTCAAAATCTAGCGCCGAGAAGGGTTCATCCAGAAACAGCACTTCTGGATCAGCAACTAGCGCCCGCAGAATCGACACCAACTGCTGCTGTCCCCCAGAGAAACTGTAGGGATAGCGTTTCAGATCAAGACGAATATTGAAGGTGCTGATTAAGCGCTCGACGCGATCGCGACATTCTGGCTCTGGCATTCCTTTAACCCGGAGCGGATACGCAATATTGTCATAGGCACTCATCCAGGGAAACATGGAATCCCGGTAGTTTTGAAACACATAGCCAATCTTGGCGCGGCGAATCGGCTTGCCATGAATCCGAATCTCACCGCGATCGATGGGAATCAATCCACTGATCATGTTAATTAGCGTAGACTTACCGCATCCATTAGGGCCAAAAACGGATACCAACTGGTTATTGGGTAAATCGAGGTTGAAGTCCTCGTACAGCGGTTGCCCTGCAAACGACTTGCACAAGCCCTGCACAGAAATGAAATGTTCGGGTGGGGCAATGGTGGGCGTGAGTACGGCATCTCTCGTCATAATAAGTTTTCCCAGAATAAGGGTCTTCAGCGTGTCTCCAGATGAATCGAACGTGAACAATTAAGCAGGTTTGTACATCAGGCTGGCAACATCAACCTGCTTCGAGAACACCTTTTTATCGGTCATAAAATCAAAGAATTTCTGAAAATAGCTGACGTCTTCTGGCTTGAATTCGTCATACAGGGTATAGGCAACAAGGGGCACTTTCTGCACTAGCTCCCCTTCGATCGCGGTATAACCCACAAGATATTGCCGCACCTCATCGGGTTTATCGCGAATCTCTTGCACAGCGCGGCGGTATGCCTCTATATAGGTTTTGGTGGTAGAGGGATATTGTTCAATAAACTTGCTGCTGAGGACTGCTGCCCCGCCAAACCAGGGCGCTTTTGCATTCCCTAAAATGTATTTGGAGACTACCCCATATTCCAAAACGCGGGTGATTCCTTTCATATCACCAACGGTACCTGTGGGTTCCAAAGTGTAAGCCGCATCAATTTGTCCAGACTCGATCGCCGCCACATGCTGCCGAATCTCAAGCTGCTGCACTTGAGGATCTGAAACCCCTGCTTTGACCAAAACTTCCTGGGCGATCGCCAGATTTTGTGCCCCTGGCCCAGATGCCAGTTTCTTACCTTTCAGATCAGCGATCGAGCGAATCGGGCTGTCTTTCGCCACGATCACCTGCTCCAGCTTGTATTCTGCACTGCTGGGATTGGCTGCAATAATCTTGAACAACCCCGGTGACGCAATTTCTGATAACCCTAGGGCACCGCTAGCGACCCCATTCCCCGTGCCCTGGAGCCGTCCTGCAATCAGAGACTCAGCCACCTGGTTAGCCGAGGCAAATTTCACCACCTCCACATCTAGCCCCGCCTCTTTGAAATATCCCTTCTTTTCAGCAATAAATAAAGGTAACCCAGCTGCAACGGGCCAAAATCCAATCGAAATTTTACCGGGATTCTCTGAGTTTGTTGCACCTGCGATCGTAGCGGGTGATTGAGCTTGAGGTTGCGTACAGCCGTGAGCTGCGATCGCTACTGCTGCACCTGCACTCACTTGAAGAAAATGTCGTCTGTGGATCTTCATGGGCTTCACCTTTACAGTGGATAAAATCAAGGTTAGAATTGCATCAAAAGATACAAAAAGCGATTCATAAATTTGTATCCCTCTCCCTTCTCCGATGCGAAATCACCTCTCGAAAGTTAAGCATCAGCGTATAGATCTAACCTGTATATTTCAGGGATGCTTTCGTGGAGAAATCGTGGAGAATGTCAGGGTTTCTTGAAGAATTCAAAGCTCATTCAGAGCGAATACTGATATTCATCGCCCTGAGTGCATCTTGTATTTAAAAACGCAAGTGCTTCGCTTAATCTAGGCTTTTTAGGCGATATCCCACGCCATGCACCGTTTCAATCAGATCTCTTGGCGCGCCTGCGGTTTTGAGCTTTGCTCGTAAGTTCTTAATATAAGTTTTGATAGTGTCTTCTTCTGGACACTCTTGCCATGTCCAAACGCTTTCAATCATGGCCGCTCGACTCAAGACGCGCTTGCCATATCGGAGCAGCGTTTCTAACAGCGCAAACTCTTTAGCCGTGAGGCGGATCGGCGATCGCCCATACATGACTTCATAGCTCCCCGGATCAAGCGACAGATCGCCCCATCGTAAAACGGGAGAGGTGCCAGATTGCCCACGACGCAGCAAAGCCCGAATTTGCGCCAGCAGTTCCTGCAAATTCAGCGGCTTCACCATATAGGCATCTGCACCTGCATCTAGCCCTATTACCTTATCGAGGCTTGTATCACGGGCAGTGAGCATGAGAACAGGGGAAGAGCAACCGCGATCGCGCAACCGCTCACAAAGGCGAATGCCATCTAGCTTCGGCAGGGTCACGTCCATCAAGATCAAGTCATAGGCAAATGCCTGTGTCTTTTCCCATGCAGATTCACCGTCTCTGGCGCAATCCACAATGTATCGCTGTAGGCTAAGTGCTTCAGTCAGAGATTCTGCCAATTGGCTATCGTCTTCCACTAACAGAATCCGCATCGTCTAGCCTGTTGCATTAAGATCAAAGGCGCTGAGTTTAAAGGCACATTTTCTGACTTTACATTGGGAAATATATCCTGGAAAATCCAGAAGTTTAGCAATGTCAAAGTACAAACCTTGCAAATCTATCCTTCTACAAAAAGTACCGTGAAATTGTGACCCACCCTACATATTTAGACATAGCGACCCCCACCATCTAAATGCAAAACTTCACCCGTGATAAAGCCAGAAGTCATTAAAAATAGAATGGACTGAGCAGCCTCACTCGCTGTGCCAATACGCTGGGTCGGCAATGTTGCAGCTTGAGCTTTGACTACACCTTCATACTGGTCTGCAAAGGCGGCTTGGAGCAAAGGCGTATCGATATAGCCAGGGGCGATCGCATTCACCCGTATCGGTGCCAGTTCTAACGCCAACGATCGAGTCATGGCTTCAATTCCACCTACAGCCGCCGCGACGATCGACATTCCAGCAATGGGACGAGAGGAAAATAGCCCTGACATCAATGTGATTGAACCGCCTGACATTTTGGGAGCCGCATGACGCACAGCATAAACTGCACCCCAAATCCGTTCATCAATTGGTCGTGCCAACTGTTCCAGTGGAGTTCCTACGACTGTCCCCGACGCTAGACTCGCACCCAATACAACGAGATGATCGACGTGATCAAAAGCTTCCATCAACTGCTGCACACTAGATTCTTGAGCAATATCCACGATTGCTATTGTGACATTACCGAGTTCTTTGGCAGCTTGCTCTAGCTTAATCAGATTGCGCCCCGTAATTGTGACGATCGCACCCTGCTTTTTTGCCCATTGTGCAGTCTCAAAACCGATCCCAGAACTACCGCCAATAATCACTACGTTTTGGTTTTCTAATTGCATTGTGCATAACCTTTACTGCTTACATCTTGAAGATAAAAGCAGATTATTATATTGTCTAATTGATTATTACTATGAGCATTATCACTATGATGAATGACGAGCAGTGAATTACGAACAGCTTGACCTCAACTTGCTTAGGGTCTTTGATGCCGTAATGACAGAACTGAATGTCACGCGGGCAGCCGATCGTCTCCATATGACGCAACCTGCGGTTAGCAATGCACTCAAACGGTTACGCCATTTACTAGAGGACGAGCTATTCATCAAAGTGCCGATGGGGGTTCGTGCCACACCCAAAGCAATCCGGATTTGGCAGCCTTTGCGAGAAGCGTTAATTCAAATTCGGCAAACTTTAGACCCTGCTGAATTTGACCCAGCGACGGCAGCCACCTCATTCAGCATTGCCATGAACGACTTTACGGCAAACTTAATTCTGCCAAAGCTAGTCATAGTGCTGGAAGAAACAGCTCCCAGAGTCGATTTGCGAACTATTCCAACAACCTATATTGATGCGCCCATGCTGCTGGAACAGGCAGAAATTGACCTGGCGATCGGGGTGTTTCCCAATCCTGGCTCCCGATTGCGATCGTACTCGCTCCTTACCTCGCCTTTCGTGTGTATCATGCGTCAGCATCACCCGCTCGCAGCAAAAAAGCTGACCCTAGAGCGGTACGTCCAAGCCGCGCATTTGTTGGTTACTCTCTCTGGAGAATCCACAGGACCGATCGATCGCCTACTGCAAGACCTAGGATTGCAGCGGCGGATTGCATTGACCGTCAACCAGTTTGCCGTTGCGCCTGGAATCATTGCCCAATCAAATTTGATTGCCGTATTGCCCGATCGCATTGTGCAATTAAGTGGAGTAGCAAAGCAGTTGCATATTGTGCCTTTGCCGATCGAATTGGCACCCACTACCCTCAAGATGATGTGGCATGAACGCAATCATCTTGAGGGTAGACAGCAGTGGCTAAGGTCACGCCTCATTGAAATTTGTGAGCAGATTCACTCACTGAACAGTCAGTAGTGTAAATATGCTCTTTCTAGCGAGCTGCTTTAAGCAGCTTCTTTAACGCTCATTTTCTGAGTGGAGGCGATCGCCTATCAGGGGATGCTGGCATTTTGATAGAAGATACGAGCCTCCGTGTGATCGATCGTCGAGACTTTGTGTAGGCAAACTTCATAGGGACTTCTGCGATCGCCCAGAAGTTTGCAGAAAAATCCAACATTCGCGATTCTTATCGTCCAGATGACCCACAATTTTATACAGTGGACTGATAGGAGTTTCTGTGAATCTAATATTTTAATGCCCTACTCCGCGATCGCTCCTCCCTTCCCCCCCTCCAATCTCATCTCTCAGGAGCCTAGCGACCATGGACATTAGCCTGGTTCTCTCTAATGTCCTGACCCCGCCCATCCTGTTTTTCTTTCTAGGGATGCTGGCGGTATTTGCCAAGTCTGATTTAGAAATTCCTCAGCCGATTCCTAAACTGTTCTCCCTGTATCTGCTGTTTGCGATCGGCTTCAAAGGAGGCGTTGAGCTGGTCAAAAGCGGAGTCAGTCTAGAAGTGCTGCTGACGCTCTCAGCCGCCGTCCTCATGTCTGTTGTGGTGCCCATCTACACGTTTTTCATTCTGAGACGGAAGCTCGATCCTTACAATGCGGCGGCGATCGCGGCAACCTATGGCTCGATCAGCGCTGTCACCTTCATCACGGCTAGCTCATTTCTCCAGGAGATTGGGTTGCAGTATGACGGCTACATGGTTGCTGCCCTGGCGCTGATGGAATCGCCTGCCATTATTATTGGCTTAATTCTGGTCAAAATATATGCCGCGAAGACTAATGATCAGGAGTTTTCTTGGTCGGAGGTGATTCGAGAAGCCTGCCTCAACAGCTCAGTCTTCCTGTTGATCGGTAGCCTGGTGATTGGTGCGTTGACGGGTGAGCATGGCTGGAAATTTCTGTCGCCCTTCACCCAAGACATATTTTACGGCGTTCTGACGCTTTTCCTGCTAGACATGGGGCTAGTAGCCGCCCGCAGAATCAAAGATTTGCAGAAGGCGGGAGCTTTTCTCATTTCCTTTGGCGTTCTGGTTCCCATCTTAAATGCAGCGATCGGGATCGCCATTGCCAAGTTGATTGGGCTGTCAGAAGGCGATGCGCTGCTATTCTGCGTCCTCTGCGCCAGCGCTTCCTACATTGCAGTCCCGGCGGCAATGCGCCTCACCGTGCCAGAGGCAAACCCAAGTCTCTACATTTCAACTGCGCTTGCCGTCACCTTTCCCTTCAACATCATTGTTGGTATTCCGCTCTACTTCTACGTTATTCGCCTGTTCTGGCCTTGATATTCTTTCATCTCCCACTCTTCCTATGACTCCCGTTACCCGCATGGAAATCATTGCCAGCTCTGCCGAACTGGCAAAAATTCTGGCTAGCCTCGATCAAGTAGGTGTGCCTAGCTACACTGTAGTTCGCAACGTTGTAGGTAAAGGTCAGCAGGGTCAGGTTACAGATGACTTGGTGATGAGTATGCTTGATAACGTCTACGTCATTGCCTTCTTTCCGCCTGATCTCACGCAGCGCGTGACCGAAGTTGTTCGCCCCATTCTCAACAAGTTTGGCGGCATTTGCTACCTCTCAGATGCCACAGAGATTCGATCGACGCTGCGGGTTGCGTCCACATAGCTGTTTTTCCTTGACTCAACTTTTTCCTTGACTCAACTTTTTCCTTGACTCAGCTCAGTCAGAAAGGAACACTAGATAAAAGAACACTACCGCTAGAGATCTCTATCGGGAAATCGCTTCCTCGCCCTCCTGCAATGACTCAAACCCTCGCCCTGCCTTCCTCCAATCATCCGCTTGCCGATATCCTCTACCATCTGGAAGCAGGAGGCGCTCTGCTGCCCGACTCTCCCGAAAATGTGTTGGAGGTAGTGGGCGTACTCAAAAGCTATGGTCACGTGTTGGATGCCTATCAGCGCAACCTCAACTACATCGCCGAGCATCAGTTTTTGGTGATGTTTCCCTTCTTCAAGTATTTCAACGGTGAAGTGACGCTGCCTAAGCTGCTGAAACACTGGTGGCACGATCGCATCAACTATGAATTTGCCGAATACTGCATGAAGTCAATGTTTTGGCATGGGGCAGAGGGGCTGGATACTTACCTGGATAGTGAAGCCTTCGACCAACATGTCAGAGCGGCAATTCGGGCAAAAATCCAGGGTGACTTTCTGGTGCAAGGACTCGATCGCCTGTTTCCAGACTTCTTGCCAGAGCAGGTGAGAATGATGTGCTACTACAGTGCCTTGGGTCAGTTTTGGGATGTGATGAGCCGGATGTTTTTGAGTTTGTCCGATCGCTACGATCGCGGTGAAATTCAGACCATTGCTCAGGTCGTGCAGCATATTCAGGATGCGCTGGTGGCGGCTGCCGCTAACCCAATTACCTATGCGGTAGAAATTAAGGGCAAGGTGTATGACATTATTCCGGCATCGGTGGGGCTAACCTTTCTGAAGGACACGGCGATACCCTACGTTGAGGCTGTATTTTTTCGATCGTTCCCTTTCTTTGGCACGGTGTCTTACAACGCCCAGGCAGGGCAAATTTCTCATAATCAGGCAGATTTTAACTATGGCGCGCTGTTTGCCGATCCGCTGCCGATCGGCGGTTCCGGCATTCCACCCACGCTGCTGATGCAGGACATGCTGCATTACATTCCCAACTACCTGCGCGAGGTCTATATGCAGGGGCTGCGAGGCGATGACGATCTGCGGGTAAAAATTTGCCTCAGCTTCCAAAAATCCATGTTTTGCGTCACCACAGCGGCTATTTTTGGCTTAATGCCCTACCCCCGCACCACAACTGATCCAGAACAGCAGCAGGCTAATCGCGCCTATCTGGAAGGCTGGATGGATCGGTTTGTGGGTTCTCGCTTGCTAAATGTTCAGTAAGCCTTTAGACAGTGACGCTACTGTTTCGCAACGGCTATTCCGTTTTTTCCAGAGACCGATCCGGTTCAGTAAGGATGCGGCGAATCTCATTGCGACAGTTTTCTACCGCCTGTCGAACTCGCCGGATTAGGGCATCATCTCGTTGAGCCTCATCTTGTTGAGCCGATCGCAGTCCACCCCAGACGGTCTGCGTCAGTAGATCTAGCTCATCTTGCAGAAAGCGGATTTCAGCTGGGCTAGTGTCTGCAACTGCAAACTGTGTCCAGAAGGCATTGATTTCCTCGGCATGAGTATCTAGCTCCGTCTGTCCAGCTTCGGTCAGATGATAGACGCGCTTGGTTGCCTCCTGAACGGTGCGCACCAGCCCCCTATCTTCGAGGTATTGCAGGGTTGGGTAAACGGTGCCAGGGCTAGGTGCATACTGACCGGACGATCGCTCCTCCAATGTCTTGATAATCTCGTAGCCGTGCTTGGGGCGATCGCGTAGCGCATCCAGGATGACGTAACGAGCTTCGCCCCGTCGAATGCCGCCTTTGCCTTTAAACCGCCCTTCTCCGCCAAATTGCCCTTTCCCGCTGTGCCTTGAAATCAGAAATGTAGAGAGAAAGGGGCTAGCATCGCAAAATATTTTTTCCAATCTCCGCCAGCCTCCCTATAATTCCTTTGATATTGACCCCAAGGAAATGAGCAAATGCTGAAAAACGATCGCTGGATTCACGAACAGGCGCTACAGGGAATGATTTCGCCCTTTGAGCCAAAGCTGATTCGCACGGTGGCGGCGGAAGGTAACGGGCTAGGACGCAAGGTTTTAAGTTTTGGCATGTCTTCCTACGGCTACGACCTTCGCCTCTCGCCAGAGGAGTTTCTGGTATTCCGCCATATTCCTGGCACCGTGGTCAACCCCAAGCGATTTAACGCCAAAAATCTGGAATCTGTGCCGCTGCATTCGGACGAAGATGGCGACTATTTCATCATCCCAGCCCATTCTTACGGGCTAGGCGTTGCCCTAGAGCATCTAGAGATTCCACCCAATATTACGGTTATTTGTATCGGCAAAAGTTCCTATGCGCGGGTCGGGCTAATTGCCAATCTCACGCCCGTCGAAGCTTCCTGGCGCGGACATCTGACCCTAGAGTTCAGCAATTCCTCCAGCGCCGACTGCCGCATTTACGCCAACGAAGGCATTGTGCAGCTTCTCTTTCTGGAGGGCGAACCCTGCGAAACCACTTACGCCGATCGCTCTGGCAAATATCAAGACCAGCCGCAGAAAGTGACCCTAGCAAAGGTTTAGCGCTGACTGTTCTTGCTCACCGGATGCAGTAGCTTTTGCATACCAGCCGACCACATTGCTACATTCCGGTGCAGCACGACTATTAGGCTGTGTCTCAGAAAGGAAGATATAGGATCTGACCTTTCAATTCACCCTCTAAACTACAGTCAACAATGAGTAAGATATCTTCTATCACTTGCCCAATTCGTATATCAGTACTAACCTCAATCACACCAGGCATTGATAGACCTTGCACTACTCGATCGTAGGCAAAGCGGGTAATAGTAGAGACATCATGAGTCAACAAGATCCTGTTTTCTTCGGCTGCCCATGCCAAGATCGCTGGATCATCTTTCCCCGATAAACCAACATCTTGAACTCGGATAATATCGATGCTGGGTCTACGTCGCAATAGTCCCCTAACGACAGTGTTATCAAAGTTTTCGTCAGCAAGCAGCCTCAACATGCCTCCTGTTCAGCTTTACGAGCAAGTAATCTATCACGCAACCCTTGCGGATCGCACCTTGCCTCATTTATTCTGCGAACTTCTTGAGCTTCTAGCTGCCGCTGCTGCAAATACATTTCCACCTCTTGCTGGTGTTTGAGATAGAAGGCGATCGTTGCATACACATCAGCTAGCTGAAGTGATGGATAGCGATAGCCAATTTCTTCAGCCGTTGCGCCCTGCTTAAAGACAGCAATCAAAGTATCAAGGGTTATGCGAGTTTTACCAACTCTAACTACGCCATCAGCATCGGTTTCGAGTGGTGCGGATTCAGCCACGATTGCTAAAGGCATGAGTAATACCTAGATAGTTTATCCCTACAGTAACAAGCATTCAGAAACCGTCCACATATAGCAACCACCAAAGCGGTTAGGACGGGGACGTTTTTGGCGGGGCGCGCCCCGCCAAAAACGTCCTAAGCAAACTGGCGACAGCTATAGCTAAATGAGTCAGCTCAACTATTCTACAAGCTCAGGCTTTTACAGGAGGCGAACTGCTGGGCGATCGCTTGCAGCACCTCAGCATGGGTAAACCCCGGCAGTGAAAGTTGGGCGATCGCCTGTATTTTGATGTTCTGCTGGATTGCTAGGGCGATCGTGCCAATGCCTTCGCTAGCATGAGTCCCGATCCAGTGCGCGCCCAAAATTTCGCCGTTGCGACGCACAATCAGCTTGCAGAAGCCAGTAGTTTCTCCCTGGATTTGGGCTTTGGGCAGCGTCTTGGTGAACTGCTTTAGGAGCCTTACATCTGCGCCGTAATGTCGTCGAGCCTGAATCTCGGTGAGTCCGACTCTCGCTAGCTCTGGGGCAGTGTTCAGGACAAAGGGCACTTGCTCATAGCGAACGGTAGATTTTTTGAGAAAAAGCGATCGAAAAGATCGCGGCGATCGAGCATTTTTGAGGGCAACTGTCGCTTCATGTCGTGCTATTGCCAGATCTGCATAGCCCCCCAGCGCTGCGCCGCAAGCATAAATGTCAGGATTGCGGGTTTGCAGTTTGTGATTGACGATAATGCCGTGGGGTTGCCACTCCACGCCCACAGAGTCCAGATTGAGAGAGGCAAGATCAATCTGCGGCGGAGTGGCTAGCAGTAGAGCATCAGCTTTTACTGTGTGATGAAGTTCGCGATCGCTCCACTCCAAACCAACTTGGATCTCAGAAGAACGATCGGAGAGGTGAATTTGTCGGACGATCGCCTGAGTAAAAATATCCACGCCCTCTGCTTCTAGTTGGGCTTGAATTAGGTTTGCTGCCTCTCGGTCTTCAGAGGGCAGTAGAGGATGCGGACTAATGAGCGCGACCCGTGTTCCTAATCGATTGAAGGCTTGAGCCAGTTCAATCCCTCTGGGGTCACTCCCGACAATTGCCAAGCGATCGGGCAAAGTCTGCCAAGGTTGCTGCCACAGGGTTTCGAGCGTCAGATAGGGCACCGTTTCAAGTCCGGCAAGGTCTGGAATGCTGCAGGGGGCTTCAGGGGCAAGGAGGAAGGATCGCGATCGCAGCAATCGCCCCTTGACGCTGAATCCCCAGCGCGGACGGCGCAAAAATTCGCCTTGTCCTACGATGACATCGACTCCAGATGCCGCTAGTAAAGCTAAATTGCCTTCGGTTGACTGATCTTCTAGGCTGTCGGCGGCTCCTTTTGCCCAGGCTAATGTCTCCTGCCATTGCAGAGGCAAACATCCCGATTCTTCCCATTTCGGATTGCAGCCTAGACCCCAGTGGGGCGATCGGCGGATCTGGTGGCTGAGCTGGGCTGCGTGTAGAAAAGTGGAATGGTATAGGGCGCTCAGATAATTGGGGGTTTCAGGCTCTACTAAGGCTACTCTTGCGGTCTGCGCAGCTTGGGCTGCGGCATAACGACCTATAGCGCTGCCGCCCACAATCACCAGGTCGTAATCATATGAGGTCATAATCAACCAGGATCGGTCTGCACCTGCATTCTAGGAGACAATCATGCCGCTAGGGCGATCGCTCCTTCTCCTTCAGGAACTTCTCTCGACTCTTATCCGTCTTTCCCTCCTCACTTCCCGGTAAAATAGCTTGTCAATGCAGCATAGGGCGTGAGTATGGAACAAGTCAAAATTGGGATTATCGGCGGTAGCGGTCTTTACAAGATGGATGCGTTGAAGGAGGTCGAAGAGGTACAAATTGATACTCCCTTTGGCAGTCCCTCGGATGCACTGATCTTAGGTACGCTAGAGGGGAACCGCGTAGCTTTTTTAGCAAGGCATGGGCGCAATCATACGCTGATGCCGTCTGAGTTACCGTTTCGGGCAAACATCTACGCTATGAAAAGCTTGGGTGTGGAGTATCTGATTTCTGCTTCGGCAGTTGGCTCCCTCAAAGCAGAGGTGAAGCCGTTAGATATGGTGGTACCGGATCAGTTTATCGATCGCACCAAAAACCGCATCTCGACTTTCTTTGGCGAAGGCATTGTGGGACATATTGCGTTTGGTGAACCGATTTGTCCGGCTCTGGCGAAAGTGCTGACAGAGGCGATCGCCTCGCTTGATTTGCCTGACGTTACTTTGCATCAGGGCGGCACCTATGTCTGTATGGAAGGCCCTGCCTTCTCGACCCAAGCCGAGTCGCATCTGTATCGAAGCTGGGGAGCCACCATTATTGGCATGACCAACCTCCCAGAAGCCAAACTAGCCCGCGAAGCCGAAATGGCTTATGCGACGTTGGCTATGGCGACCGATTACGACTGCTGGCATCCCGATCATGACAGCGTCACGGTGGAAATGGTGATTGGCAACCTGATGAAAAATGCGGTCAATGCCCAGCGCATCATTCAAGAAACCGTGCGTCGTCTCAGCCAAGATCCGCCTGCCTCAGAGGCTCATTCAGCGCTTAAATATGCCATTATTACCCCGCTGGATAAGGCTCCGATCGCTGCTAAAGAACGGCTAGGTCTGCTGCTGAAAAAGTATTTGTAAAGGCTCTGAATCTATCCAATCCCTGAATCTATCCCATCTCTGCATCTGTCCGATAAACCTCTTGTAAATTAGGTTGGGTAGGGGCACAGCCTCTACCTAACCTAATCCCAAAGCTCTAACCTCAGTAGATCGCAAACCAATGCTCACGTTAGAAATATTCATGTCTGATTCCCCTAAATCCCCGCGCTATCGCGCCGCTGCGCTAGAAAAAAGGGGGACTTTGAGTTCTGAAGCCCTCTTTGTTAAGGGGGTTGGGGGGATCAAGTGTGAACTTTGCAATCTACTGAACCTGCAAGAGATCTAATATCTACAAAATATCTACAGAGTATCTACGATGCAACCCTCCCTGTTTACGTTGTTGACATCCACAAGCCTAGTGCTGGCTCCTCTCGTGATGCCTCAAGCTCTTTTGGCGCAGTCCTCACCGCTAAATTCACCTCATCTTTCACCTTCTCTACTGGCTCAGCGCATTTCAGACTTTAGTCCGGCTTCCAATAGTGTGAATGTGTCACCTAGCACCTCTATTTCTGGGCAATTTGACACAACAACAGGCATCGGTATTGACCTCAGCACCGTTAAGGTATTTGTGAATGGGCGAGATGTGACTAGCCAAAGCACTATTACAAGCAAGTTTTTCACCTATCTCTCTCCTCAGCCTTTGCCGCCCGGTCAGGTGCAGGTACGGGTTGAGTTTAGAAATGTTAACGGTACGCCTCGATCGGCTAGCTGGGCGTTTACTGTGCAGCAAACCCAACCCGCCGGACAAATTTCTGCGGTGACGCAGGATAGCGGCGGTGCTGTATTGACCACCGGACAAACTTTAACCATGACTATGAACGGCACAGCGGGCTTGCAGGGAGCTTTTCTGCTGGTGCAGGACAGCCGCACAGTCCGCGAAATTCCGGCACGGGAAACCGCTTCTGGGGTGTATACGGCAAGCCTAGTAGTGCAGCGAGGCGATCGCCTTACTGAAGGCGCTGTAGTCGGTCGGTTGCGTCGTCAGGGTCAAAATGTCGGCGTTTTTGCGGCGGCTTCTCAGGCAGTTGCCTTCAACACGGGTAGCACTGAAGGCGGTAATTCGGGCGGCAGCACGACACCACCAGCCGCAACGCTACAGCCCCGCTTTACTAGCCATCAGGAGGGCGATCGGGTGGGCAGCAGTGGCTTTACGCTCGTAGGACAGACCCGTCCCAACGCCACTGTTGATGTCAAGATTGTGGCAGGTGCGTCCATTTTGGGAGTCAGTATTGGCGGACAAACTCTCGTAGATGATCCGGTCACTGCTGACGCTAACGGGCGATTTCAAGTCCAGGTACCTTCTATTCCAGTATCTGTTCCTGGGCTGCGCTATAGGATTCAGGCAACGGCTCGTGAAGGCAATCAAACTAGCCCCACGACGCAGATTACGCTAAGACAGCAATAGTGCTTCTTGCCTGCAGGGTTCGTGATGCAAACCTTGCAGGCTATCTGGTTTTATGGATGAATTTTTTGAAGGCGCGGAGTGACCCCTTCAAGAAATTCATAGCCAGATTCAGCACTGCTGCCAAGACTATTGATCTAAGGGAAAATAATCTCAGGGAAAACATGAATTTACAGAGATGGCGATCGAATCAGTCTCGTTTGCTCAAGGGCTTCAGCCTGCTGGTCGTAGGGTTAGGGCTACTGGTGCCGAGCGCCACTTCTCCTGCCTTTGCCGCTGAAAAAGTTGTGTTGAAGTATCAAATTTTCCGGCGATCGGTTGCTGTAGCTGATCTGACTCAGTTTGCTGAAACAGGTGAAACTTCTCGTCCTTTGCGCACCTATCTGCGGATGTCGGGGCAAGATCCCGAAAAAATTCGGGAAACCTTAACTAAACCCGTTGCGGTGAATCTGGTGACACTCGACCGGGTACTAAATAGCTTTGTGGGAGATCTTGCCCTGGGTCAGCTGAGCCAATATATTTACACCTCTTCTCGCCAAGACGACGACAAGGCAATCCGAGCCGCTCTGGTGCTGTCGGCTAACGGAGACAATGAGATTAGCATTTTGGAAGTTCTGCAAAACTATCCCACCCAAGAAGTGATCCTGGATGGAGATAAAATTATTGACGCTTACGAAGAGCTACAGGGGTTAAGCAGTACCTTAGACCGCCTCCTAGAAGGGATTCGCCTGTTCAACTGATTTTCACGCCCTCTTTTACTGGTCTAGCTTCTAGTACGCTAGGGTTTCTAGAGTCTCTCGCAAATAGCTGCTGACCAACTGCTCTAAGCTGGAGTTTTGCAGCTGAGCCTGGGTAAACACCCGCTCAGCGTGCCATCGTTGAAACCCAGAACTTGAGGCGATCGCCCGTTTCAAGCTATCCCAAGTGAGATCTTCAGAAAATTGACTCGGTGGAGGAGAGGGAACCATAGGATATCGACCTCAAGGAAGGAGTAGAGAAAGCTGCGGCTAGAGCTAGCCTTCTAATAGAATAACGTAGCCTCTCTGGTAAAGTGTGTCAGCTAACACATCTAGCCCGTTTTGCTTCAAGCTTCACTTTGGAGGCTTATGTATAGCGCTACGCGCTTAGCTCCAATGAGTTATACCGATTTAAACGAATTTGTGGGCACATCGAACCTCAGAAGGGGCTTGGCATTGCCAAGCCCGTACCGGGATCTGTCGCGGTTCCAATTCAAATTGGTATTATTTTTTGAGAGCCGCGCGGAGCGCGGCTCTCAAAAAATAATTCTTCCTAACTCAATTGCGTAGGGCTATAGCAACCGCCAAGGCGGTTAGGACGGGGACATTGGGGGTGGGGCGCGAAGCGCCCCACCCCCAATGTCCTCAGCAAGCTGGCGACAGCTATACCCATTCAAGACCCAAACAGTTCAGGTTGGCTACCCGACAGAGCCGCCGAAATCTGACGGCAGTAGTCGTTAAAAAGGAGCGATCGCCGAAACTCCTCGGTGCGGGGTTGGGGAGCCTCGATCGCCACCTCAGCCACCACCCGCCCCGGACGAGCTGCCATGACCACCACTCGGCTAGAGAGGTAGACAGCTTCGTAGACATTGTGGGTGACAAAAACCACCGTCCAATGCTTCTGGCTCCAGAGGTTGAGCAAATCGCTATTCAGACGGCTTCGGGTCATTTCGTCAAGGGCACCAAACGGCTCATCCATCAGCAGCACATCTGGACGGGTGACTAAAGCACGGGCGATCGACACCCGCATTTTCATGCCGCCAGATAGCTCGCGCGGATAGGCGGCTTCAAACCCCTGCAAATCCACTAGCTCGATCGCCTCTGCAACCGCCGAATCCGCAGCCCGCTTGGAAATACCTGACAGTTTCAGCGGCAGATACACATTTTCTTGCACCGTTGCCCAAGGCATCAATGCCGCCTCTTGAAACACAAACGCCAGCTTCCGTTGCGCTTGCCCGTTGTCCCAATAAATCTGGCCAGTGCTCATTTGCCCCAACCCGGCAATCAGCCGCAGCACCGTGCTTTTGCCGCAGCCTGAAGGTCCTAGCAAACTCACAAACTCTCCGGTCTGCACCGACAGATCCAGCGCTTTAAGGGCGATCGTGCCGTTAGCATAAACTTTGCTGACATCGGTGAGGCTAATTACGGGCTGGAGCATGGCTGTCAGAAGATAGGGCGTAGGTTTGGGGATGCTGGCTCTACCCCTTGTAGGCGGCTGTACCCTTGTTGACAAACTGGAGCGTATACGCCTGCTTGTAATCCGTGGTTTGTTTGAAGACGCCTTGTGCCACCATGGTGTCAAAGAAGGACTTCCAGCGATCGTCCGTCATAGCGCCAATGCCGTTGGTTTCGGCATCGCCTGACGTGGCAATTCCGTATTCCTTCATTTTGGCAATGCCAAAGGCAAGCTGATCGTCAGTCATCTCTGGGTTATCTTTTTTGATCAGGTCATTGCCCGGTTTTGAGTCACCCTCTAGGTAGCTATACCAGCCTTTGATGGAGGCTTCAACGAAACGCTGTACCAGATCAGGATTTTGCTGCACTAGCTCCTGCTTGCACTCGATCGTTGTGGAATAGGGATCGTAGCCGTAGTCTGCCAGCAAAAATACCGTCGGTTCAAAGCCTCCTTCCTTTTTGATGGAGAGCGGCTCAGAGCTGAGGTAACCCTGCTGCACCGAGGCTTTATCTGCCAAGAAGGGGGCAGGGCTGAAGTTGTAGGGGCGTTTCTGACCGTCAGTAAAGCCGTACTTGGCTTTGAGGAAGGGCCAAAAAGTGACATTTGCAGCCGATGAGATGAAGATTGGTTTGCCTTTCAGATCTTTGAGATCCTTAGCTCCTGCTTCAGGATGAGCAATCAGAATTTGCGGGTCTTTTTGAAAGATAGACGCGACGGTGACTTTAGGAATGCCTTCTTCAATGGCTTTGATGGCATCTGAGCCGTAGCCCATGAAAAACTCGATCGCCCCGCCCATCAACAACTGCGTTCCGTTCACCTGGGGACCGCCCATTTTAATCGTCACATCTAGCCCATACGACTTGTAGATTCCGGTCGCGATCGCCTGATAAAATCCGCCATGTTCTGCCTGGGCATACCAGTTTGTGCCAAATCCGACTTTTGTTAGCGCTCCTGTGGGGCTGGGAGAAGCACCCAGATTGGGTGAACTGCTAGGTGAACTCACAGGTGAATTGGCAGCGCAAGCTGTAACTACACCTGTGCCAAGGGCGATCGCGCCATATTGAATAAACCTGCGGCGATTAATCTGGGTAATTTTGGGCGATCTGTCTGAGGGGTAGCGTGGTGTCATAGTAGTCTAGGCCCTATTTAATCCATAATCCTAACTGTGATTTTAGATGCCCTCTTGCTTTCTGTCCGCATCACTTTTGCGATCGCTTTACCACCCACTCCATCACCCGATCGCCCAACTTCACGCCATCCAGGCGATCGATCTCCCGAATTCCGGTGGGGCTGGTGACGTTGACCTCTGTTAGGTAGCCGCCGATTACGTCGATGCCGACAAAAAATAGTCCGTCGCGGCGTAGAGCCGGAGCCACCTGATCGCAAATTTGGCGATCGCGTTCCGTAATTTCCACCTGTGCCGCTCGACCACCAACCGCCATATTGCCACGAAACTCTTTGCCCGTCGGAATCCGATTCACTGCGCCAATCGGCTCTCCGTCTAGCAAAATAATTCGCTTGTCGCCGTCTTTGGCGGCAGGGAGGTAGGCTTGCACCATAATCGGCGTTTTGCCCAAGGTGCTAATTTCGATCAGGGAATTGAAGTTGCGATCGCTGGCTTCAATCAACAAAATGCCTTCTCCCGCCTTGCCGCCTAGGGGCTTGATTACCGCCATGCCCTGCCGCTCGACAAACTCCCGAATAATTTGCTTATCTTGACTGACGATCGTTTCTGGAATCGCCCCGGCAAACTGAAGCGCATACATCTTTTCGTTGGCTGCCCGAATGCCGCTAGGTGAGTTGACCACCAGAGTTTTCGCGGGATCAACATAGTCAAGGATATAGGTAGCGTAAAGGTAAGGAATGGTGACAGGCGGGTCAGTCCGCATGAACACGGCATCCATCTCTTCTAAAGCAACGGAAACGCGATCGCCCAGCGTAAACCAGTCGAGTTTTGCCACCCACTTGCTGTTTTCAGCGCCGCTCTCCAGACTGCTCTCAAGCTGCACGGGCTTCAGCAAAACAGGCTGGGCGATCGCCCAAGCATTTCCCCTGACTACGCTAAGCCCATGAGCTTCTGTAATCCACACCTCATGCCCCAAAGCCTGAGCGGCTTCCATCAGCGCCACGCTGGTGTCATGCCCCGGATCAAGCTTGGCGATCGGGTCAATAATAAACGCAAATTTCACCGCGTAACTCCTTAAAAAAATGGCTCAGCGCTGGGCAGGTCGATCCAAAAGGCAGTTCACTTTCGGGGCATTAGCCCGCCTCTTGCAGAAGCGGATCAAGACCGCCTTTGGCATCTAGGGCATGAATGTCGTCGCAGCCGCCGATGTGCTGATTGTTGATAAAAATCTGGGGCACAGAGAATTTGCCGTTTGCCCGTTGCGCCATTTTTTCCCGCGCGACCTCATCCCCATCAATACAATGCTCAGCAAATTCTATCCCTTTGCGGTTCAGCAGCGCTTTCGCCCGAATGCAGTAAGGACAGGTACTCCAGGTATAAATCTCAACGTTTGCAGCCATAAAATTCCTTGTAGCAATCCTTGTTTATCTTAATTCAATCCAGGTTCTAGCTGCTGTTGGGTGCGCTTCACCAGTCTCAATGCTCGTTTCTCAATGCTCGTTTCTTGATGCTCATTTCTTGATGCTCGTTTCTTGATGCTCATTGCCAGCAAGATGCAGCAGTCCTCATTAACGCGATGTGCGACTTCTTTTCTAAAGCTCTTGATCTACGCGGAGCAGCCATCTTGCCTGCCCAGATTCGGACGGGTAAGAAGCCTATCCTACAAGACTTTTAGACCAAGTTGCACATCGCGTTTGTTATGGATTTCATATCGGGGAACTCCTCCCCAACAAAGCCCGAAGAAAGCCTGCCGCAGGCAGGCTTTCTTCGGGCTTTGTTTCAAAATGAGAATTGCTGAGTAAGATGGGGCATAATTGACAAAATCTGACTGTTTTACTGAGATAACGCACTGTTTTCTATGAGATCTTCCATGAGCAAACCCCTCGTCTCGAAATTGAGTCTGCCGCTGCTGGTGCCGATGACCGCGTTGGCGATCGCCCTGAGCGCATTATCTGCCAATGTCGAATCTGCGGGTGCCCAAACGCCTCTCTATAACCCTATCCAGATGCCAGCCAGCAACGAAGTTTCGGGCACACTGACCGACAAAGATATTCCGACGGGTTCTGGCGGCTTTTACCGAGACTATGTGGTGACTTTTGCAGTAGGCGATCAGATTGTACTGGATCTCTCTTCTGAAGCTTTTGACCCCATTATTGCGCTGATTGCCCCAGACGGCTCGACCGTGAGCGAAAACGATGACGGTCCTGATGGCTCTACTAATTCCCTGCTTTTTTCTCGCATTACGCGACCGGGAAATTACATCATTCGCGTGAGTCCTTATGCAGGGCAGGGGCTTGGAGACTTCAAACTTAAGCTGACTCGGCTTCGTCCAATATAGTGAACCTTTTGCAGATTAAAGTTTTGGGATTAGGTTTGATGGGGCACGGCTCCCACCAAACCTAATTTGTGAGAGGTTTAGTGATTATGCCGAGCAGAAATCCTGATTATCCATTCAACCCTACATTGCTTACTCAAATATAGGTGGCCACAAGTCAGACACCGCCACCTCCCATCCTGGAAGTAGCTCAGGCACCGTCAGCATGTCGCCATCTCTTAGCGCTATAGCTTCCTGTCCAGCACGATAGATCCTTACCGTTTTGTCGTCAGGGTTCACCAAAATTCCCACTCGCGTCCCCAATTCTAGAAAGCTCAGGATTTTCGCCTCCAGTTTCGCCACACTATCCGTCGGAGACTTCACTTCCACCACCAGATCAGGCGCTAGTTCAGCAAACGATCGCGGACTCCGCCGCAGCCGTTCAGCCACCACAAAAGAAACATCTGGCGCACGAGTATCAGCGTTCGGCAGCGTAAACCCAGCGCTAGAACCTGTTACCCGTCCCAATCGATTTGCATCGACATGAGGAAATATCTTGCCCAGCATCCGGCTGGCAACCTCTTCCGACTCATACCCAGACGGACTCATAACAATAATTTCCCCACTCACCAATTCCATTCTGAAGTCGGGATGTTCAGCCTGAAGCTTTTGAAGATCCTTAGCTGTCAAGACCATGCTGACCTCCAGTGATTTTGATGCAGATTACTTTAACTCAGACTTCGACACTGATTCAGAATCAGGATCTATGTAATCAATCAATTGATCCGGCGTACATTTCAAAGCATGGCAGAGCTTCGCAACACGCTCAAGCCAAACCAGAGAGTTCCGCCCCTGTTCCCAATTAGAAATTGTAGACTCCGTGACACCCACCTCATCGGCTAATTGCCGTTGGGTCAATCCAACACGCTTACGGAGTTCGGCAACTTTAGACACTGGCACTTTTCCCATAAAGGATTAATACCAATATATTGCCCTAAAAGTCTTTAGCTTAAAGTTTTACCCTTAAAGTATTGACAGCCTTAAAACTTTAAGGGTAGTGTTGGGACTTCCAGAACGTTCAACACAAAACATTTAGCACGGGACATTGCCCTATGTGGTCAGTTTGGTTCTACACGCCCAACGGTGAGCGTAAATTTGTCGATCGCTTCAACACTGTTCGGCTGAGCGCTCACGTCGAAGCTCGCAACGAAGCAGAAGCCTACCGTCAAAGATTGGGAAAACTCATCGGCTCACCCAAAAATGTCGTCGTTTGCTTCGAGGTTGTTTAAAATTCTCGATCGCATCTGCTTCGCGATCCTTACTACAAGCTTTAAGACTCTTTAACCAAGCGGGCGATGGGACTCGAACCCACGACGTTCACCTTGGGAAGGTGACATTCTACCACTGAATTACGCCCGCATTTCGTAGATCAATGTTTATACCAGGTCAACATCATAGCGCACTTCACCCGCGAGTAAGTAAGCAAAAAGAATCCGCCGCCACAACTCCGACTGCTGTTCATGCTTACTGCCCAACTCAGCAATTTTCTCAATGAGATACTCAATGTCTGATTTTCCCCGTTGCCTAGGAACCGAGACTGCTGACGCGCCCAGCAATAGAAACCAGCTTCATACTTTACAGAGGTTTACAGTGGCACCCATGCTGATCAGCTCCCCCGCATTGTAGGCGACAGAAGCTATTACAGAATTGAGCCAACTCACACCTAAGTGTCTATCCGCTCACACTATTAAGAATCGGACTGCGATAAGGTACAGGTATCGCTAGATATGGGTACCCTGGAATTGAGGCTGTATTCCATAGGGGCGATCGCAAAAGTTTAATTTGCACAACTCTAAGTCTGCACAACCCTGATCCGCATAACCCCGATCCGCATAACCCTGATCCGCACATTGTCAAAGTCAAAATCGTTAAAACAAAACTTTCCAACACAGATTCTTTAACACAAACTGATCCATTGGGCTGATGCGAGTCCTAGCCCGATTTTCGCCCCCCCTGACTCAGATAAGGGAGTATCCAGAATGTATAACGCTACTGAGCTTTTGATTGATGACTTCGTGCGCCAGCTCAAAGAGGGCTACCGTCGCACCTATGGCGGCTGGAAGCACGATTATGAAGACATTATTGGCTGGGTCGGAGCCATGGCGTTAGAAAACATCGCCAATAGCGATGCGCTCTACCACAACGTCGAGCATACAATTTTAGTGACGCTGGTCGGGCAAGAAATTCTGCGGGGACGGCACATCCGCGAGGGTGGCGTATCTTGCGAAGACTGGCTGCATTTTGTGATTGCCCTGGTTTGTCACGACATAGGCTATGTGAAAGGAGTCTGCCGTAACGATCAGGAAACCTGGTACGACAAAGGCAATGGTGAAATGGTGTATTTGGCACCGGGCTGTTCCGATGCTAGCCTGACTCCCTATCATGTCGATCGCGCCAAGCTATTCGTAGAAGAGCGGTTTGGCGGACACAGCCTAATTGATGCCAGTCGGGTAAAGCAAAATATTGAGCTGACGCGGTTTCCAGTTCCCAACGCCGAAGATCATCAGGACACTCTAAACTTTCCGGGCTTGATTCGCGCTTCAGATTTGATCGGGCAGCTCAGCGATCCGCGCTACCTGAAAAAAATTGGGGCACTGTATTACGAATTTGAAGAGACGGGTGTTGCGAAAGCTCTGGGATATCGGCATCCTGGAGATTTGCGGCAGAATTACCCCAAGTTTTACTGGAATGGCGTGTATCCTTACGTCAAAGATGGGTTGCGCTATTTGGAGCTAACGCAGCAAGGTAAACAGGTGATTGCCAATCTTTATTCCAATGTCTTTGTGGTGGAGCATGAACCCATGAGTGCCGACTACAATCCAGACAAAGCTCACCACGTTGATAAAGCGGTTTCTGCTTAGTTCACGCTTAGACCTCTTGCAAATTAGGTTTAGTGGGGCGCAGCTCCCACTAAACCTAATCCCAAAGCTTTAATCTGCAAGAGGTTCGTTGAGTTAGGACGAGATATTTTTTGAGAGCCGCGCGGAGCGCGGCTCTCAAAAAATATCTCATTGGATCTAAATGCGTAGCGCTCCATAAAACCAGCAGTGCCAGAATGCGAAAGGTAGAGCTTCAGTTAGCCCGATCAGATTTTCGCGGGTGAAATCAGCCATCCTTTCTCAGTTTTGGTCAGATTAAACGCATTGCAAGCCGCCAAAAAGGTAATGTATCGCTGCTTGATATTGAGGGTCTGCAACACTTGCTTGATGGTTTGACCATAATCTATCTGAAAATAGGTGTGAACCTCGGAGATCGAAATAGCCTCCTTTTTAGACTGGGCGATCAAGTCTTCCAAAATGCTGAGCAGTGCCTCTTCCAGATGCTCTGCTGAGGTAATAATCTCATAGACTTTGGCTTCCTCCTCAGGCTGTAAAGAGGCAACAGGAATGGTTCCTGGCTGCGGCGGAATAAACAAACAGATATGGAGTTCACCTCTTTCAAAAAATTGGTGAACCCTAAACAACTGGGGATTTTCTAGAAAAATATCCTTGACGCGCTTGCCCGACTGAATCCGCGTCACGTCGCTGAGGGTCATGCCGTGGGCAGCGGCAAATAGCGAAGAAATGCGCGATAGTTTCACCCAAGGAGTTCCCGTAGCCTCATGTTCAGCTTGAATAATTTCCTTCAGCCAGATTAGAGTTCGGGCGATCGTCGGTACTTCCCGAATCGCTTCAAGGCTGTAGGTTTCGGTTTTTCCCGTTACCGAGTTGCGCACAATCAGCATTTGTGCCCGCTTGCGAACCGAGAACACCGTCAGTCCATGAGCTTGCAGGGCATTTTTGAGATGGCTCAAATCCTGATCAGAGGAGCAGATAAATACGGCTTTGGCATGGGGATAATGGACGAAAATGGAGGAACCGATCGCCGTCATCTTCATGTCTGCGCTATTCTTACCCAGCGGCACATGAATCAACTGGTAGCCGCGAGCGTGAAACGCCGCATCATATCTGCCCATCGTGCGCCAGTTGGCAAAGGCGATCTTGATGGGAATCGAGTAATCACAGCTATGTTGCAAAAAGCGCTCTTCTTCAACAGAAAGCTTGATATTTTCGGCATCCAGCAGCAGAATAGCGATCGCTTTTTCCTGCGGCTTGTCGTCCTGTGATCGATCCTCCTGCGGTTCACCGTCAACCGGGATGAAAAACGCGGCTTTGATCCGCTCAATTTTCTCTAGCAGCGATCGGTAAATATTGAGCTTGAAAAACTCAGGGACAAATACCGCCCTCAAGATCTTTTCAATTTGCTGGGTCAATGAATCGGGCGATCGTTCTACTCCCTTAACAATTTGCGTAGAGACAGCCTGAATAAAATCTGATTGCCGCTGAGGCTGATTCCAGTCAAGTGAACGATACTTTTCAACCAAAAAATTCATCTGCTGCTGCTGCACAAACACGATCGCCTTGTGGATCAGCAGGCTAATTTGATGACTCATTTGTTGAATGGCAGTCGTATCGTCCACAAATACCTCAAAACCCATAGATGGGGATAGTCAAACAACCAAAAACCAAGGCTGCGCTCCTGCCGCAAAATTAGGCAAGAAACGATCCAAAAAGTAGCTTCATATTATGGAGCAACTCCTGCAAAAAATCGATGTGAAAAGTGGATGTGAAAACGCCATAGCCAATAGTACCTTTGCAACCTCTGAATAGAGCATATTGGGCGAAGCTTCAGAAAAATTTGCGGCTCCCCCTCAGATGCCCTATCTCCTCCATAATGATAAGAAGACACTTTACATAGCTTCACCTTCGGGCGCTTCACCTTCGAGCGCTTCACCTTTGAACGCTTCATCTTTGCAAGCTTTATTTTTATAAGACTGAATTATGGCGAGAGATCTACGGGGCTTTTTGAAACAGCTTGAACAGAGAGGGCAATTGCGCCGCATCAGCGCTCTAGTTGATCCCGATCTGGAAATTGCCGAAATTTCTAATCGTCTATTGCAGCAGGGCGGCCCAGCTCTGTTGTTTGAGAACGTCAAAGGCTCTCCCCATGCGATCGCCATCAACGTCATGGGCACCGTGCAGCGCATTTGCTGGGCAATGAATATGGAGCATCCCGAAGAGTTGGAGACTCTGGGCAAAAAGCTGGGAATGCTGCAACAGCCTAAACCTCCTAAGAAAATCTCTCAGGCGATCGACTTTGGCAAGGTCTTGTTTGATGTGGTTAAGGCTAAACCCAATCGCGACTTTTTTCCGCCCTGCCATCAGGTGGTGGTAGAAGGTAACGATCTCGACTTGAACACCGTGCCGATGATTCGTCCCTACAGCGGTGATGCGGGCAAGATCATTACTCTAGGTCTGGTGATCACGCGGGACTGCGAGACAGGAACCCCCAATGTCGGCGTGTATCGACTTCAGCTCCAGTCCAGAAACACGATGACG
This sequence comes from Drouetiella hepatica Uher 2000/2452, assembly GCA_019359505.1. Classification (GTDB taxonomy): domain Bacteria; phylum Cyanobacteriota; class Cyanobacteriia; order Elainellales; family Elainellaceae; genus Drouetiella; species Drouetiella hepatica. The sequence goes on from JAHHHD010000004.1 coordinate 73,521, forward strand.
GTGCATTGGCTCTCGGTGCGAGGGGGCGCAAGGCATTTGCGCAAGGCGGCAGAGCGGGGGCAAAAACTGGAGGTGGCGATCGCCCTAGGGGTCGATCCGCTGATCATCATGGCAGCCGCAACCCCAATTCCCGTTGACCTTTCCGAGTGGCTGTTTGCCGGACTATACGGCGGTTCGGGCGTGAATCTGGCAAAGTGCAAAACTGTCGATCTAGAAGTGCCCGCCGATTCTGAATTTGTCCTAGAGGGCACCATTACTCCTGGCGAAGTGTTGCCAGATGGTCCTTTTGGCGATCACATGGGCTACTACGGCGGCGTAGAAGATTCGCCGCTCGTGCGATTTCACTGTATGACCCATCGCAAAGATCCAATTCACCTGACCACCTTCAGCGGTCGTCCACCCAAGGAAGAGGCAATGATGGCGATCGCCCTCAACCGCATCTACACGCCGATTTTGCGGCAGCAAGTCTCCGAAATCGTGGACTTCTTTCTGCCAATGGAAGCGCTCAGCTACAAGGCAGCCATTATCTCGATCGACAAAGCCTATCCGGGACAAGCCCGCCGTGCAGCCCTAGCATTCTGGAGTGCTTTGCCGCAGTTCACCTACACCAAGTTTGTGATTGTGGTGGACAAGAGCATCAACATTCGCGATCCGCGCCAGGTCGTGTGGGCGATTACGTCCAAAGTCGATCCCGTGCGTGATGTCTTCATCCTGCCCGAAACTCCGTTTGACACCCTAGATTTTGCCAGCGAGCGGGTCGGCTTGGGCGGACGCATGGGCATTGATGCCACCACAAAAGTTGCGCCCGAAACCGATCATCCTTGGGGAGCGCCGCTGGAGGCTGATCCGGCAGTAGCGGCGATGGTAGAGCGGCGTTGGGCAGAGTATGGCTTGGCCAACTTGAAGTTGGGCGAAGTCGATCTCAACTTATTTGGCTACGATATTCGTTAATTTCCTATGTGGCACACGATCGCGCCTCACATTAACCAAGCCATTAGCCAAGCTACCTGCCAAGATTTCCAGATTAGCGATCGCCAATCGGTCAGCGGCGGCAGCATTAACCAGGCATACCGGGTTGCTGATAGGCACCAAACCTACTTTGTTAAACTCAACCAAGCTAGCCAGATCGCTATGTTTGAGGCTGAAGCCTTCGCGCTTCAACAGATCGCAGACTCTCATACCATTCGAGTACCGCAGCCAATCTGTCACGGCATAGCCGAGAGTTCATCCTATCTCGTACTAGAATGGCTCGATCTCAGCTCCGGCAATGCCCAATCTTGGGAACTCATGGGGCGAAATCTCGCCGCAATGCACCGAGTCACGAGCGATCGCTTTGGCTGGCATCATGACAATGTGATTGGCTCCACCCCTCAACCCAATCCCTGGACATCAACCTGGGCAGAGTTTTTTACCCAGCATCGCCTGGGCTATCAATTTCAGCTTGCCCAGCGTCGCGGCGGCTATTTCCCTCAGCAGGAGAAACTTTTGGCGATCGTCCCCGAAATTCTGACCCACAGCCCCTTGCCCTCGCTGGTGCATGGTGATTTGTGGTCGGGCAACGCAGCAGTCACGATGGCAGGAGAGCCTGTGATTCTCGATCCGGCGGCATACTATGGCGATCGCGAGGTTGATCTGGCAATGACTGAGCTGTTTGGCGGCTTTCCGGCACCTTTTTATAAGGGCTATGAAGAGGTTTGGGCGATCGATCCGGGCTATCCACGGCGCAAAACTCTTTACAACCTCTATCACATCCTGAATCACTTCAATCTGTTTGGGGGCAGCTATGAATCTCAGGCAAATCGGATGATCGCAGCCCTGATTTAAGGAACCCCTTTTTGAGTTGAATCGTCAGCTAAGGTATCACACTACAAGATTCAGAGGGTTCTCTATGCGACCCGCCACACTCTATACTCTCAGCGCTGGACTCAGCATTCTCGTCGCGATTATCGTGGCTACAGGATGGGCGATCGCCCCACTGCCACTCGATCAATCCCCTACTCAGGTACAAAAATAATGTCTGACTCTGGCTGAAAAATGTAGCTATAGTCAAAACAAAGCGCATTGCCATGCCGAATCACGCTAAACCCAAAGCTAGAGGTCATTTCTGTCGTGAAAGTGGCAATCACCAGCTCTATGAGTTTCTTGGGCGATATTTCAGGCTGCTGAACAAAGTAGTTCCGTTTGGCAAAAAACACGCCTTCATCTTTAGGGACAACAATGCCGTTGATGCGATGGGCATGTTGAATCGGTCTAATGTAAACGTTGATAAATTCATCCTGGCTTCGTTGCAGCCGATAAAGCCGCTCATGCTGGAGCCAGCTCATACAAAACATCATCTTTAGCAGCTCAAACCCCAAGATGTAATTGAACACATTGTTGCGTTCCTCGGAGCTAAAAACCAGTCTCAGCGCTGATTGAAGGTATTGATCGGGCTGTCTCCGGGTGTCTTGAGCAGAGTGAATATAGAACTGCTTGATGTAGCTCCGCAAAACTGCTTCTGATAACTCAGTTTGGATATGGAAATCACTGAGGTATTGCCCAACGCGCTGTTTTGTTTCCTGATCTTCCAACTTGCGCGAAACCAAGCCGTCAGCCGTATAGTCATCTAGAAATTCTGCCTGAATTTCGGGTGTAGAGGCACACATGAGATGACACAAAGACAGCATATAGCGCCGCTGATGCCAGGACAGACTTTCTACCCAAACACGCGCTTCTGCTGGCAACTTTGCCAGGATACTATCAACGTCTCCATTCACCTGTGCGATCGCCCGATTCATAGCGCTAAACCCAGCTTCCAGGAATTGCAAGTCGTCAGCTCTAGTCTGCCCAATCTCAGGAATCTGCAATCGTCTGTAAGTAGGCTGCCGCGCGCTGCATTGTTTCGGCAGAGAGACTAGAATTCTCAACATGACTGAGCACAGCGACTGGCGACAGCCATACTACAGACGTAAAAAACCTACCAGTTGCTCTGGTAGGTCTGTAAATTTCAAAAACTTAATCAATGAAGGGAATTTTTTCCGTAATTCACTCATTGAAGAATGAAGTCACCCTAGCGGATGTATTCCTTAAGAACGCTGTTGCGATTGGGATGACGCAGTTTGCGCAAGGCCTTCGCCTCTATTTGGCGAATTCGCTCACGAGTGACGTTGAAGATTTGACCGATCTCCTCAAGCGTCTTCATGCGTCCATCGTCCAGACCGTAGCGCAGACGCAGAACGTCGCGTTCGCGGGGGCTAAGGGTACCCAATACGCTCTCCAGATCTTCGCGGAGCAGGTTTTTCGACACCTGGTCTTCAGGCGTTTCGCCATCCGATTCGATGAAATCGCCCAAGCGAGAATCTTCTTCTTTACCGATCGGAGTTTCCAAAGAGATAGGCAACTGAGCCGACTTGGCAATGAACCGCAGCTTCTCGATCGTCATTTCCATCCGAGTTGCAATCTCTTCTTCCGTTGGCTTACGCCCCATTTCTTGAGAGAGCAGCTTAGTAGTTTTTTTGATCCGAGAAATGGTTTCGTACAGATGAACAGGGAGACGAATGGTGCGAGACTGATCGGCGATCGCCCGCGTAATTGCCTGACGAATCCACCAGGTGGCATAGGTCGAGAACTTGTAGCCCTTTTCGTGATCAAACTTTTCAGCTGCCCGAATTAGACCCAAGCTACCTTCCTGAATCAAATCTTGGAAGGACAAGCCTCGATTCATGTACTTCTTGGCGATCGACACCACCAATCGCAGGTTAGACTGCACCATTTTCTCTTTCGCCCTGCGCCCTTCATAGAGGCGACGACGGAACTTCGGCAAAGTTTGGTTGACCTCATTTGCCCACAGTTCCATGTTGCGCTCGAAGTCCTGTACCGGACGATCGAGACGCTCAGACAGGCGATCGCGAATCCGCTCTAGTTCCAGAAGGTCTGCAATCTTTCGCGCTAACTCAATCTCTTCATCAGCCCGAAGCAGACGAATCCTGCCAATTTCTTGGAGGTATAGCCGAATTGAGTCTTCGGTATAGTGCTTCTTCTTTGCGGGCGCCCGACGACGGGAAGCTCCCTTCGCCGCCTTAGTGTCTTCCTCTCCAGGTTGGGCATCTGAGTCGTCTCGATCGTCTCCGTCATCTCCTATTAAGGCATCAAGATCTTCCGCCTCAGGTTGATCTAGTTCCAGTTCGAGTACGCCATTTTGTTGGGTCATGCCGCGCTCCTCATGCTCCTTGGTGTCAGATAATCTCAGGTCAATCAATACAAGGAAATTGACGAAATTCCCTCTTTCTAACAGATTTCTTTCTGGCTAAGCTATTTTGCAAAAAGCGAAACATCTGCCAGTAGAATCTACAGAAAATGCAGAATCCACAGAAAACAGGTTCAGTAGATTATTGTTCATAGCTATCCTTCGGCACATCTCACCTCACCACAGCCACACGAGAGCGCTGGGCAGAAGCAACCCATTCGGAATTCTTTGCCTGTAACGGATGATGCTAATATCTCTCCGATTGTAACTTTTCTCACAAAACTTGCACGTCTTTTTCGCACGTTTTGTCACAGCCATGTGACGGAAATGCTTGAAGTTGGCGTGAAGCGATCGCAATAATGTTCAATTCAGGATTAAAATCTAGCATTCAAGAGTGACTTAACAAAAAATTTGCGACTTAGGTACCCAGTCAGATTTACCGAGTTAGATGTTAAACCGTCCTGCTTCTGTCGCACTACGAGATCCCAACTACGAGACCTCACCATGGGACAGCGCTAAACTATGCGGCAGATATAACGAAGGCATGTAGCCTACACTCGCTATTTTAATAAGTTCAGCACAATTACATACAAATTGCCTAGAGATGAAAACTATGAGTTTTTGTGCTAGCTCCGGCTCAAAACTTTTCGCTAATTAAAGCTGGACGTTATGCAGGTCGGGCTTTAGATGAGCTAAATGCCAAATACCTTGATGCTAAATGCCTTAATAATTAGTAATACTTATTAGCAGAAGTAACATTAGCTTCATGTTGAGTGTTTATTAGGCTCTTCAGTTAATTCATGTATTCTCTCAATACAAAATTTACGGTAAGACCTTCAAAAACTCGCAATCGAAAAAGCAAGGTGAAATCCCATCAAAAATGTCTAAAAAGCAGAAGTTTCCCTACTTAGTGGGTTCTAAGTGGACGGCACAACAAACCACCTGGGGATGGCGACATTTTCAGGTGATGAACCGTAAAAATCAGGGTCAGTGGGTATTTGCCGAAATGGTCGCAGCTTGTGATCCAACCGTTCGATTTTGGCTTAATGCCCAGCAGTTTAAGGATCGACGGCTGTGGCAGTCCGGTTGGCAATCGCTGCAAGAGATGACGGAAGCAGATTTGACAGAAGCTGATGTCAAGTGATTCTTATACCGATTTAAACGAATTTGTGGGCACATCGAACCTCAGAAGGGGCTTGGCACTGCCAAGCCCCTACCGGGATCTGTCGTGGTTCCAATTCAAATTGGTATTAGACAGTATGCAGTAATGCTCATTTTGCAACAAAGCTCGAAAAAAGCCTGCCTACAACGGGCTTTTTTCGGGCTTTGTTGAGCGCGAACTCTCCGATATAAAAATTCCGATATAAAAATAAGGAGAACTACTGGGCAGTATAGTTTTAGTAGACTTTAAGCTACAGGTCGCCCTCTACTGCACCCGCACGGCAATCGGTCAGCCAGAGTCGAATCGCCTGAGCGATTACGCCCTGACTCGCATCTTGTGGTGCAGAGGTAAGGTGCTGGGTGGGTTGCTGCTGAGTAGGATAATCCCCGATCGCCGAAAACATCAGCACAAGCTGCCAGCTATAGCTCTGCGTTTGAGTGAGAAACAGCCAGTGATAATGCTGAAGCTTAACTGCTTCACCTGAAGCATATTGGCGTTCTAGAGTTGTGAAAAAAATCTGCGGTGGCTCGCTGAGTGAAGGTTCGCCGGATGAGGATTCGTTCAATAAGCGATTAGAGTTGAGCGGCAATGCCTGATAGTCGGGTTGCCCAGCCAATAAGACATATCCTGGTGTATCCGGGTCATTTTCTCTACGGGCAGCGGGGGGCGTGAGATAAGCCCTCTGATTGACTCGATTGGCGTAGCTAGGCAAATCGCGCAGCAGCAGTGGCATCAAATCTTCTAGTCGATCAGGACAGGCGATCGCTCGTCGGATAGGGTTTGAAGCCGCCTGAGCCACACTGCATAGCCACAGGCTGCCGATTAACCCTGTGCCGATCAATCCAACGATCCTTCCCAAGACTCTAATTTTCCCAATTCGCGGCATTTTTAGACCTATTTTTGGGTATCTGGTTTTCGGGTATCTGATCCAGGAAACTGATGTTCGCGCACTTCGGTACAGAAAGCCTGAGCTGCCTGAGCGATCGTTTCCCGCAAGTTGGCATAAGCCCTGGCAAAAGGCGGACTCCAATCCGATAAGCCCAGCAAATCTGCCGTCACCAACACCTGACCATCACAATGGGCACCTGCTCCAATGCCAATTGTCGGGATGATGAGTTTTTGGGAGATGCGTAGCGCCAGATCATCTGGGATATGTTCTAGCACGATCGCAAAAGCTCCAGCTTGCTCTAGAGCGATCGCCTCCTGCAAGATTCGCTCTCCAGCTTCTGACGACTTGCCCTGCTGACGAAAACCGCCAAACTGATGCACAGACTGCGGCGTTAAACCTACATGCCCCATCACCGGAATTCCAACTTGCACCAGCCGCGCCACGGTTTGCACCATTAAGGGATAGCCGCCCTCTAGCTTAACGGCCTGTGCTCCCGTTTCTTTGAGGATGCGACCTGCCGATCGCATTGCCTGTTCTGGGCTTTCTTGATAAGTCATGAACGGCAGATCGACCACGAGAAGCGCCGCTTTTACGCCTCGTCGCACGGCTTTGGCATGGTGAATCATCTCCTCCAGCGTTAGAGGAATGGTCGTGTCGTAGCCCAGGGCAACCATGGCTAGAGAATCGCCCACCATGATCACATCCACCCCGGCTTGATCGATCGCCTGGGCAATCAAGTAATCCCAGGCAGTCAAAACGGTAATGAGCCGTCCTTCTTTCTTGTAGCGAGTGAGCTGTTGCGTGTTGACTGCCATAGAAAAGGCTCCCTGAGGAGTTGGGGGCGAAGCTTAAATTTTACCAAACCGTAGCCCCCTAGCCTCTCGGCACATAGTCCACAGCTTGCTCTGCCGGAGTCAGATCTTCCCAAGCCAGATCGCGGCGTAGCACCTTGCCGCCAGGTGAGGCAATGAGCTTGGGTAATTCCTGCTGGTTGACTCGCTCCATCGTGGAGGCATCAAAGGTGGTGTAGCGTGTGTGTGCGGATGCTGAATCGATATCAACGATCGTCAAAGTTTTGCGAGGGGGCAGGTCGCCATTGAGCAAAGGTCGCACACCAGAACCCAAGATGCCGCAATGCAACAGCTCAAGCTGACCCTTGTGCCCCGGATAATAGGCGTGATCATGTCCGCTAACGTAGGTATGAACCTGGTGGCGCTCTAGGAGCGATCGCAGTCCTTCCGCGTTTTCCAGATACTCACCCGGATCAGCTCGCCCGACCGTGATGCCATAGAGCGGCAGATGTCCTACTACAATCCGTAGTTTTGCTGCCTTTGCTGCGGGACTCGATAAACTTTGCTCTGCCCAAGCCAATTGATCAGCCGGAATCTGAGCGCTAGAGGCATCCCAGATCAAAAAGAAAATATCCTTTTGCTGGAAGGTGTAGTAGAAAGGAAACTTGGCGCGATCGACAAAGTTTAGCCCCGGATCATGCTGAGGCTGATTCCAGTAGTCGTTTGCCAAATCGCGCTCCGCGCCAAACAGCAAGCCGCCATTGATTGCCTGAGCCGAAGAAGCATCATGATTACCCAAGGTAAAGCCGTAGGGAATTTTGGCGGTGCGCAGAGGTGCGCTGACATGCTGATCAAACGCTGCCCACATCGCTTCAATCTCCGAGCGCGTCAGCGAAGGCTGCTGTCCGGCAACCATGTCGCCGCCACACAGCACCAGATCGGGCTGCCAAGAGGGGATTCGGGCGATCGCGTTATCTACCTCTACTTCATAATCCGTAGAGCCATATTGACTATTGAGGTCGCTAATGACGACAATCCGCACGTCCCCTCTAGGGGGATTAAGGGGATCGGTGATCTCAGGCACCGCACTTGGGCTAGGAGCAGCCACAGGGTTCTGGCTGGCTGGACTGCTGTATTCATTGAGATCAATGGAGCTACGAGCCTCAGTCAGTGCGCTTTGACCTGCTGCCCATCTCTGAGCCACGACAGATAAGCCCACCCCGCCAAAGGCTCCACCCAACAACAAAAACTGACGGCGATTTAGCGGCATAGGGCGATCGGCTCTTTCAAAGCTAGGTAGATTGAGATTGACTTCGCAAAAGGTTGAAACCTAACGCAATATACACGCATCCTGCAATTCGTTCCAGTTCTTTCATCACTCTTGTTTCCCTTCGTAGCCTTCTGGAGGCAGTTGCAGCAAACAGTGCAACGAGCAAGCACCATAACGTACCGCCTACAACAAAAACAGTGCCCAGAAAGAGAAAGGGTAATGCGCCAAGTTGAGCTGTTGGCACCACAAACTGAGGCAGAAAGGCAAGAAAGAAAATGGCTACTTTAGGATTCAGAACATTGGTCAAAACGCCCTGACGATAAATTTTCCAGCAACTTACTGAATGGAGTTCTGAAACGGTGTGAAATTCAGGAGTTACTGAGGGTCGAGATTTTTTCAGCAGAGCTTGAACACCGAGGTAGATCAGGTATGCTGCTCCAACAAACTTAACGGTCAAAAACGCCCAGGCTGAGGTTGCCAGGATAGCAGATAATCCAAATGCTGCAAATAATGTGTGAATCAGTATTCCCGTACTAACCCCTAATACTGATATCCAGCCTGCTTGGCGACCTCGTGCAATACTTTGGGTGAGAATATACAAAGTATCTGATCCTGGCGTGATCCAGAGTAGAAAACTGGAAAAGAGAAACGCCGATAAATTATGAGTCCCAAGCATATTGATTGTTTAAATATCAAAGAATATCAAAGACTTGCAAAATCAATATTCTCATAGAGATCAGTAATTTGGATTTGAACTTCAAATGTGTTGAGGGACAACGTGATATTGAGATCATCGTATTCTGAGAACAGCCATTGATTGGCAGCCGTCTTTACATGGTGTTCTACATGAATGCGATACTGATCGATAAGGAGATATTCACAGAAGTTTTCGATCGCCCGGTAAGCAGAAAACTTTTCGCCATGGTCATAATCTTGTGTCGATTGAGATAACACTTCAGCTATGAAGCAAGGATTCATGATGGTATCGGTTCGTCTAGGCTGGAGTTGCAGCGGCTTTTTGACAACCATGACATTAGGGTAGGTATAGAGATTGCGATGCGGAATCCAAAGCCGTTGATCGGCACCAAAAAATCGATAAGCTTTCCCTCGCAAAGCAGATTTTAGAAGGGTTATAAGGTTAATTGCTAGTTCGTTATGGGCAGGTGTACCCCCTGCCATGAGCCTAATTGCTCCACCGACATATTCATGGCGTTCCTCTGAGACAACTTCAAACTCTAGATACTCTTCGCAAGTGTAGGTTTGCTGTTCAAGTGCCTGTGTCATAGTGGAATTCCGACTCCTGAAACTTCATGTCCCAATTCTGCGATTCTGACCTATGGACTGCCATTTGGAAGTCTATGTTTTAGAGATCTATTCGTTTGAAGCTATATTTCTTAACCTTATTCTCCGACATCTAAGGCAAAATCGAGGTGGACAAGAAATAGAGTCAGCATTGCCTTACTTTAAGGGAACCCGCTATGTCGCAACCACCTGACGATCGCTCAACAGAACTACCTTTGCAGCCCGTAGAACCTGCCGAACCTGTTCATGGCACTATCCAGTCTGGCAATAAAGCCCAATCTGGCAGTCAAGTCAAGTCCAGCAATAAAGTTGCGGCACTTTTTCGGATGCTGGGGCAGATCTTAGGCATTGTGCTTGCTGCGCTGCCGTTGGCGTTTAATCTTCTGCGTCAGCTTGCCCAGCTTGGATTAAAAGGGCTGAGAAGTATTCAGGTTTGGTGGGTCGCCACTTTGCCCAAAATCCGATCGCGCCTTCCAGAACCCTGGAAAACTAAGCTGCCTGAGCAGATTTTAACGGCGATCGCTCTCCTCTTTCTCTTGTCTTTCCTGTCGGTCACACTGGCGCTGCTGCCCGGAAAGCCTCCTTCCTTGGTCAAAGCTCCTAGCTCTAACGTGCCGAATCTGCCTAATGAGCCAGCGCCTGTGAGGCTTCCCAATGCCGTCAGCCTAAATAAGCTGACCAAAATCCAGGATCAGCTCGCCGAAATCACAGCATCCTATGCTGAAGGTCTGGTGGAATCTGTGCAGGTCGATCGCCATAGTCGCCTGAAAGTGACAGTCGGCGATGCTTGGTATGCTCTGGAGCCAGGACAGCAGGATAAACTTGCCAATGAGGTCTTGAAGCGATCGTACAAACTGAAGTTTGATCAGCTCGAACTCACTGATCCAGAAGGAGTGCTTTTGGCTCGTAGCCCTGTAGTCGGTTCGGGCATACTGATGCTGGAAAGGGTCAGTCCTGGAATCTGAATCTTGGGGTGCCCAAAAACCTTTTAGAGTAAAGTTGCTTATCGGGAGGGCGGACAATGCTGCCATCTGACCTGAAATCTAGATTGCCGAGCAGTGACGAATTAGTTGATTCGGACGATTTTCCTGTGGATAACGAGGAGCAGAATTTTATCCCCAACGTGTTGCTGTTTCTCTTGGAACACGTTTGGAAACACCGGAATGACTGGTTTTTTGCGGTAGACATGGGGGTTTATCACACGACCGGAGCGCATCCCAAAGTGCCCGTGGTGCCTGATGGTTTTCTGAGCTTAGGCGTGGAGCGGCGTAAGGGCAGTAAAGCGCGCAAGAGCTACATTACGTGGGAAGAAAATGGTATTCCGCCTATCTTGGCGTTGGAAGTCGTGTCTCAAACCCCAGGCGGTGAGTACGACGAGAAACTAGAGATTTATGCCAGATTGGGCGTATTGTACTATATAGTCTACAATCCGCAATTTTGGCGGCGCGATGGGCATCTACCGTTTGAGGTTTATCGATTGGTCAACGATGTTTATGAGTTACAGGTTGGCGAACCGTTTTGGATGCCGGAAATAGGGTTAGGAGTTGGGCGCTGTCGATTGCCAGCCGATCCCTTGGAGCGAGAGGTATTGAGCTGGTATGACTCGAAAGGCGATCGCTGGCTGAGCGAAGCAGAGGCAGAACGACAAAGAGCAGATGCGCAGCAGCAAAGAGCAGACCAGCTAGCCGAACGACTGCGACAGCTCGGAGAGGAGATCTAGACTCAATCTAATCCCCCAGATCTAGAGATAATGCCGCCATCGGGATTTCCTCGACACGCGGCAGTTTTTCGGCGATTAGGAGCGGCTGACTATTGCTGCCAGAAAGCTGGCGGAGTAGCTTCGGTCGTGGATCATGCAGCAGATAAATGATCCGATCGCCCATCTGCCACTCTTCGGCACTGGGAATCACCATAAGGCGATCGTCTCGTTCCATCAAGATGGGAATCAGCTCTTCAGCCCGGATTAGCGCCCTGAGATGAGCCTGCTGGAACTGGAAGCTGTCTTCCCGCAGCGTTGTTTCGCCTAGCTTTACGGCTTTATCGGTCAAGTAGCTATTCCAGGTCTTGAGGGAAATTTGGGCAGCAAAGGCTTGCTGCACTTTAATGACGCTGCCGTTAGCTTGCAAATCGCCACTTGGAAAAACCGCCAGCACTCTAGGCGGCTGAAATTCTTCAGCGGCACGCTGAGCCAGCACCAGATTTACCTCACCATTATTCGTCATGGCTAGGAACGTCCCGGCTGTTGCCAGACCTGCCTCCTCTAAGACATTGGCATCTAAAGCGCTGCTTGAGAAAACCTTGAAGCCCTCTTGTTCAGCTTGTTGACAAGCTTCAGGATCGGTGTCGATCAGCACAACAGACTCGTTGCGATCGCGGAACATCCTTCCGACCAGCAAACTTAGCGGATTGCAGCCCACAATCACAGCTCCAGTTGCCTGAGTTGAAGTCACTCCCAGCAGCCGCGCCACCCAACCCGCCGTTAGACCCTGCAAAAACACAGTCGAGAGAATCGTTAGAAACACTAGCGCTTTAATCGAAGCGCCGCCGTTGATGCCGCGTTCGGTCAGCACGATCGCAAATAGAGAAGCCACCGAAGCCGAGACAATGCCTCGCGGAGCCACCCAGCATAGAAACAGCTTTTGTCGCCAGTTGAGTCCGCTATTCCAGGTGCAGCACCAGATGTTGACGGGGCGCACCACAAACATCAGAGCAGCAACGGTGAACAGTGCCCCTTCTCCAAGGGCAAAAATACTGGCGATCGATAGCTCAGCTGCCAGCAGCACAAACAGCACCGACACAGCAAGCACCGTGAGCTGACTTTTGAATCGCCGCAATAGCCGCTCTTCAGGTAGGGAATAGGAACTCAAGACCAGTCCGGCAACCACCATCGTCATTAATCCCGACTCGCTCTGAATCAGCTGAGCCGTGCTAAACAGCCCCCAAACCCCTGCCAGCACCACTAAATTCTTTAAATCATCAGAGAGTGTCTTTGCATGTTTAAGCACCAGCCCCAGCCCCCAGCCGCCGATCGCCCCGATGCTTCCGCCAATACCCAACCGCAGCAGCAGACCGCTAATCACCGACAGCGGATCAGCATCGCCGTTGAGAATAATATCCAGCACCACAACCGCCAGAATTGCGCCCACCGGATCAATCAAAACGCCTTCGCCCTCTAGCAGCGTTGCAATGGAGCGATCGACCTTCACCTGTTTGAGCAGCGGGCTAATCACTGTCGGGCCAGTGACTACGACCAGCGCCGCATAGAGAAAGGCGATCGCCCAAGGAAATTCGCTCAACCAGTGAGCCGCCATGCCGCCACCCATCAGCGTAATCAGCGATCCAAACGTCACCAGATTGCGCAAACTGCCTGATACTCTACCCAAATCACGTAGCTCTAGATTAAGCCCGCCTTCAAACAGAATTAGCGCTACGGACAGCGAAACAATCACTTCTAGCCCGGTGCCCAGCAAGTTAGGATGCAATACGCCAATGCCATCTGTACCCAGAACCATGCCAAACAACAGCAAAAAAACGATGCTGGGGACTTTCAAATAGTCTGCCAGGACTTGAGCACTGATGCCCGCAATTACGGTAATGACGATTTGCAGGGTAATCTCAGGAGCCGCATCCATAAATCAGAGTTACAAAATCAGGAACGTTAGAAGCAGACAAAAAGATTTGCTTGAAGCTTTTACGAAAAGTCTTGACCTTAAACCTCCACTTCATTTATACCCATAGGATTCTGGGCATTACTCAATCTGGGCATGAATTTTTTGGGAAAGGGACGCTCCGTAACCTTTCCCAAAAAATTCATACATAAAATCAGAAACGCCTGATTCTGATATGGCAACCGCTAGGGCGGTTAGGACAGGGACATTCTTGGTGGGGGGCGAAGCCCCCCACCAAGAATGTCCTAAGCAAACTGGCGACAGCTATGGAGACTACTCTCTGAGCAGTAAATAATAAAGCTGCCCGTTGCTGTTGATTAGCCCCGCCCGATCGCCCGCCTGGGAACCCGTACCCATAAACACATCCACCCGTCCGGCTCCTCGAATAGCACCCCCTGTATCCTGATCCAACACATAGCGAGACGCAGGCTCTAGTACAAGCTGTCCTTGACTATTGGTAGGCAGCTGCGTCTGGATGAACGCCAATGCTCCGGGCGGCATTAGAGATTTGTCGGTGGCGATCGATCGTTCTGCCGTCACGGCTAAACCCAAACTGCCTGTTGCAGGTGCGCCGCCCGTTTCTTCAAAGAAGATAAACCGATTGTTTCGCGGCAAATACAAATCAAGATCGGCTGGATTGTCCCGAAAGTATTGGATCAAACGCGGTAGGGTTAGCTCCTCCAGCTTAAATTTGCCCGCATCCACCAAGGCTCGTCCTATGCTGACGTAGGGATAGTCCGTGTGCCCTGCCACGCCCACCGACATTGTGCCGCCCTCTTTGAGCTGGAGCCGAGCCGAGCCTTGCACCTGCACCAGATAGGCCTCTAGGCGATCGCGTAGCCAGACCAGCTCTAATCCTCGCAGCTTTCCCTGAGATGCTTGCAGCCCATCTGCACCTTCGAGCTGAAGTCGCGTAGGCTGAGGGCGTGACCAGTCCCTCATGTTGGGCGGCAGGCGATAGAGCGGATAGCGATACTCTGCGGTGGGCACTCGGCTAGCCGCATAGGTCGGTTCAAAATAGCCCGTGAACCCCACGGTTCCCTGCCCGTCCTTGCCCACGGATTGATAGAAGACAAACTCTTGTATCACTGACGCTTGAAGCTCTTCAGGCGATCGTGCCCCCAGCAACAGCTCTCGAAACCGCTCTAAGCTCCGATAGACCCGATCAGCCGTAAAAGCTGGAATCGCATATTGCCGATAGGCGGTTCTAGCTGCCGGACTCGCCAGATAGGTAAGGGAACGATCGATCGATTGAATTAGCGCTGAGCGATCGCCAGAATTGCCACCTGTTCCCCAAAGGCGATTGTCTAGCCCCTGGGCTAAACCAGGCGAGGCGACAGGCTGCAAGGGTAAGCCCTGCTCTGAGCGAATCGGTGAGGCTGAAACGGTGAGGACGGCAAAAAGCGTCAGGCAGAAAAGGAGCGATCGCATTATGAATTTCAAATGACGGGTCAAAGTTTCGAGAAAACAAGCTACTCGTCAATAATTTTAGTCTCCACCGCCACAGCCGCCACAGCCGCCTCCGCTATCTCCACCGCCGCTATCGCCCCCACCGCCGCTATCGCCCCCGGCATAACCACCCTCTCCACCACCGCCACCAGCGGATACTGGAATCAATAGCTGCTTTAAGCCAACCATCTCGTTTGGCAAAACGGATGCTCCCCAAAGTGCAAATGCCAGCGGCAGCTGAGGATCGGCAGGATTAACGACTGTTGAGCGAATATGACCCTGGAGCGATTGGAAAACGCGATCGCCGTAACGACTGCGGCGAACCGGATTTCGCCAAAATGCTAACCCAATGATCGCCACAATCATACACATCATGATTAAAAATCCCACAGGCTTGCCGCGCGAGAGACCTATCCCAATCTTGGCAATGCCCAATCCGAGGAGAGCAGCAATCAAGAGAGCTGGATAAGTTTGGGCTTTAAAGGATTGGTCTTTGCTAACCAAAAGCTCAAGCTGGCACAATCGATCTTGAACCGCATGGTTTGCCTGAGTTGCAGCACTCCGGACTTTAACAAGCCGTCCATCTGACGCGATCGCATTGGCAACGGCACGTTCCATAGGATGGGACAGCCCTTTGACAGGTTGATTTAGGGTCAGGCTACTCTGTCCCGATTGCACAGTGACATATTCTTTTTGGATTAGACTCGCGATCGCCGTATCCACAACGCGGCTTTTACCTTCTGCAAGATAAGCTGTTTCATAAATATCGAGCGATACAGGTCGCTGTTTTGGATCGCCATCCGGTAGGCGCAGAAAGGCTCGGAGGCGAGCGGCTAAGATGATGACGACCGTTGACAGCAGCAGATAAAAAGTTAGAAACTCTGCGCCTCCAAAGTCCAATGGATTAGGCAAGTTAGCAGCCTGACAACCCGCGATCGCAAATGTCAAAGTGAACCCAAGAGCTAAAACTGCTGCCTGCTGTAGCTGGAGCAGCTGAGCTTGAGGTTTCCAGCTCACAGATAGCTTAGGCACAAGCCAGTTTTTTTGCGTGTTGACCCGAACAAAATGCAAGTCGCGCCCAAATCGATCCTTGGGTGCAGACCAGATATCAACTGGGGGTGCTTGACCCCAAAACCGCTCGTAGCTTTCTAATGTCCTGCCATACCAATCATCAAACTTTGTCTGCTCAGAGCTGCCGCCGCGAGTTGGCTCGTGATGCAGCGGGGTTTGCAGAACTTTTGGACAAAACTCCTGCCAATACGATCGCGTGTAGCTCAAATGCAAATGCCAGACCTGATCCACCTGATCGGATGGCGTAACGGGATGCCCTGCTGCGATCGCCAGAAAGACAAATCTCTTATATTCCTCAATTACTCTCTGAGCATAATCCCGCGACCAGCCGTTCTCTCGCGCTAACCGTTTGCTAAAGGATAGGGGAGACTCCGGTTGATCTAACGAAAAGTGCTGAATCCGCTGATATAGCTTTGTTTGCTGAGCATCCATTCTGTTCAATGGATCATTCATATGTACCTCAACTCAATGCAGTTTGGATACATTACTTTTCCCAAAAACTCACGGTGCTGCTGACTTCAAGCACAGGTTTTTTGAGGGTAGTCTTCAAAAGGTATAAATTTTTGAGATCGCACGCGATCTCAAAAATTTATACCCAGATTAGCCGATACCAAACTTTTCTCTTAAAACTTCTCTACAGAGGGAAACTGCTGATGCGCTCTTGCCGCTTCGCCACAGGTGCGCGGGGTGGGGAAAATCTTTTCCGGATTCGCCAGACCTTTAGGATTAAACACCTGCCGCACCCAAATCATCGTTTCCATATCAGCCTCAGTAAACATTTCCGGCATATAGCAGCGCTTGTCAGCTCCGATGCCATGCTCTCCAGAGATACTGCCCCCCACCCTGACGCAGAGCTTGAGGATTTCGCCGCCTAGCTCCTCTACAGCTTCCAGTTCACCAGGAATCGCGTTGTTGTAGAGAATCAGCGGATGCAGATTGCCGTCCCCGGCATGGAAAACATTGGCAACCCGATAGCCGTGCTTTTGGCTAAGCGCCTCAATTTCTGCTAGGACATAGGGCAGCTTGGTTCGAGGAATCACCCCATCCTGCACATAATAATCTGGACTAATTTTGCCGACGGCGGCAAAGGCGGCTTTGCGCCCTTTCCACAGGGTCAGACGTTCTTGGGAGTCTGTGGCAGAGGTAATGTTTCGAGCGCCGTTTTGCCGACAAATTGCCTCCACACGCTGGCTATTCGCCACTACTTCCACATCCAATCCATCTAGCTCAATGAGCAAAATAGCCGCTGCATCTCGCGGATAGCAGTTGGCGGCAACCACATCCTCAACGGCATTGATGCTGAAGTTGTCCATGATTTCCATGCCGCCCGGTAAAATACCCGCGCTAATGATGTCCGACACCGTTTGCCCTGCGGCTTCGACATGGGTAAAGTCTGCCAGCAAAACACGGATGGCTTCTGGAGCTTTGAGGATACGGAGCGTGATTTCGGTAGCGATGCCTAGCGTCCCCTCTGAGCCGACAAAAACCCCGGTTAGGTCATACCCCGGCATTTCAGACATACCGCCTACGTCCGCGATCGCCCCATCCGGCAATACCAGCTTCAGCCCCAAGACATGATTTGTCGTCACACCATATTTCAAGCAATGCACCCCACCAGAATTCTCGGCAACGTTACCCCCAATCGAACAGACAACCTGGCTAGAGGGATCGGGCGCATAGTAGAAACCTGCACCGCTGACGGCTTGCGTCACCCAGTTGTTGATCACTCCTGGCTGCACGACTACCCGCTGATTTTCAAAATCAATTTCTAGGATTTGGTTCATCAGCGCTGTGACAATGAGCACGCAGTTTTCGACGGGCAAGGCTCCTCCCGAAAGCCCGGTGCCTGCTCCACGGGCAATAAAGGAGATGTGATGGCGATCGCAAATTTTTACAATCTCTGCCACCTGCTCAGTCGTTCGAGGCAGCACTACCACCGCCGGACGCTGGCGATAGCTGGTCAACCCGTCGCACTCATAAACCAGAAGCTCTTCTTTGCGCTGCACAACGCCTCTGGCTCCCAAAACAGCTTCAAAATCTCGTATGACGGCTTGCCAATTTATGAAAGGTGGCGCGTTAGCTTTGTCAAGGGTAATCATAAGGATTTATTTGGCATAATGGCTGATATTAAGCGGCGGAAAATACGGTTGCCCGCAGCAGCGTTACGGTTCAACAGTGTTCTAGTGCTCTAAACGCTTTTTGAGAAAAAACGCTAAAACGCTGAACAAGAGAAGTTTCTCTTTAAATATCCTACCTGTGCTGCTATTGATTTCAAATTTGGATGATGTTGTCTATAAGATGCTTGCCAGAAGTGAGGTATGCTAAATCTACTTTGTATCAAGGCATCACAAACTGCGATTTCAACGCTGGATAGGTGTAGCAACCGCCAAGGCGGTTAGGGCGGGCGCATTTTGGTTGGGTGGGGCGCTTAGCGCCCCACCCAACCAAAATGCCCTAAGCAAACTGGCAACAGCCGTAACACCTCTGAATCTAATGCGATCGTTTCCGGAATCTATTCTTGAATCTGTTAGTGCCCATAAGCTTTAAAGTTGCCATTAAAGCGCTCTTATTTTGTGATTAATCAATGGGTTGGATTTACTGCTCTAAGCTTAAAGGTTTTATGATTTTTGCTTTAATTTTAACCTATGCCAAAGGATATAGATATCGTTGAGAATTCTGGCTCGAGATGAATCAGGTTCTAGAGTCTTCAGAAAATGCTTTCAATTGCTGATCTGCCTTACCTAATATTAAGTATCTACTCTACTTCTAATTCAGATTCAAGCTACTTGTCTATCCTGCATTTGCCGTGCTGAGCTGTTCTCAAACCTATGTCCAATACTATTGTTCTTGTCTTATTTCAGGTACTTCTGGTAATTGGGCTATCGCGACTGGTGGGATTGGGGTTTCGCTGGATTCGGCAACCGCTGGTTATCGGTGAAATTGTGGCTGGGATTATGCTTGGGCCTTCCTTATTTGGGCTGGTTGCTCCCCAGTTAGCAACGACATTATTTCCAGCTGAAACCATCCCATTCCTAGACATCCTGTCTCAAGTCGGGCTAATTTTCTTCATGTTCTTGATTGGCTTAGAGCTTAACCCTAAGTACCTTCAAGGACAGATGGAAAAAGCTGTGCTGATTTCCCACGTCAGTATTGTAGTGCCCTTCTCTTTAGGCTCTCTTCTGGCACTGCTTTTGTATCCTCTAGTGTCAAACGCCAGCGTTTCTTTCACGGCGTTTGCTCTATTTTTAGGGGCGGCAATGTCTATTACGGCATTCCCTGTTCTGGCAAGAATCCTGACTGAAAATAATTTGCAGGGCACTCGACTTGGCACTTTGGCGCTGACCTGTGCGGCCGTAGATGACGTTACTGCCTGGTGTTTGTTGGCGTTGGCGATCGCTGTCACCCGCACTAATAGCGTGATGGCAGCAATTCCGACTCTGATTGCGTCTGCGCTCTATATTGGCTTTATGTTGACCCTAGGGCGGGCATTTCTTAAGCGTCTGGCAAGGCTGTATGAACGTACGGGCAAGCTATCTCAGCTAACGCTGGCTTTGATCTATATGGGGGTCGTGGCTTCGGCACTGATTACTGAAATCATTGGCATTCACCTCATCTTTGGCGCTTTTCTAATAGGCGCAGCAATGCCCAAAAACGAAGGGCTAACGCGAGAGCTGGCTGAAAAAACTGAGGATTTTGTCCTAACGTTTCTGCTGCCTATCTTTTTTGCCTATAGCGGTCTGCGGACTCAAATTGGCTTGCTCAACCGTCCTGAGCTTTGGCTGCTCTGTTTGGCAGTGCTGCTGGTTGCCATTGTGGGTAAGTATGTGGGCACCTATGTGGCTGCGCGAGTATCGGGGATGGGTTCTCGTGAATCTTCGGCTCTGGGATGGCTGATGAATACACGGGGGCTGACCGAACTCATTGTGCTGAACATTGGTCTGAGCCTGGGCGTAATCTCGCCGCTGCTGTTCACCATGCTCGTGATCATGGCGCTCGTAACCACCTTTATGACCTCGCCTTTGCTGGAGTGGACTTTCCCGAAACGCTTGATTCAACAGGACATGGCAAAATCCCCTGTCCTAGAAACTGTGCCGCTGAACAATGCGCCAACCTATCGCATCTTGGTTGCTGTGGCTAATCCCAGTACACAGAGAGGTCTGGTACAGCTGGCGATCGCAATCGCAGGTGCGAACCTACAAACCGCCATCATCAATCCACTCAGCCTGATTCAGCTTAAGGAAGAATACGCTTTTGAGAGTATGCCGATCGAGGCAGAGCGTCAAATTGCGGCAAGGCAGGCACAGCTTCAGCAGCTCGTTCAGAGTTTAGAACCCGCTATTCGTCCGCTCGTGCATCCCATTGTGCGCATTGCCAACGACGTAGCGCGAGAAACGGCTGAAATTGCGGCGCTTGAGCAGGCTGATCTGATCCTGTTGGGTTGGCATCGTCCTGCCTTCAACAGCAATCGTTTGGGAGGACGGGTCGGGCAAATTCTCAGTACGGCAAAAACTGATGTAGCGGTATTTATAGATCTTCCTCGCGAAGAAATAGGCTTTGATACGCTGTTGGTGCCCTACATGGTGGGTACCCACAACGACCTGGGTCTAGAGCTAGCCATTCGGATTTTGGTCAATCGTCCGACTTGCTGCCTAACGGTGTTGCGAGTTACCCAGCCCGATCGCGCGGTAGGCGAGTTTAGCTACGAATTTCGGACGGTGATGCAGCAGTTGCCGCCCCATATCTGCGATCGGATTAACCTCACCGTGGTTACCTCTGTCGACACGGTACAAACAGTGGTCGAAGCTTCTAAAAATGTAGATTTAACCATTGCCGGAGCGAGCCGAGAGTGGGGAATTGAGCGCCAGACGCTGGGTCAGTATACTGACGAGCTAGCGGTGAAGTGTCAGTCGCCGCTCCTAATTTTGCGGCGCTACAGCCAGGTTACAACTCACCTAGCAGCTATTCTCAATTCAGATTCGACTTCAGCGCTGAGCCGCGACCCGGCAGGCAGTGATCCTTTGAGCGAAGACCCGCCAAAAAGTAAAGACTCATCAGAACGTAAAGATCAGTCAGGAGCTAGAACATGAGCCGTATTTCTCATTCCAGGCATATCCTATTCTATGTGGCGATTATTGGCTCAGTCCTGACACTCTTCCAGATGGTTAGTGTCTATGGTGAAGCTAATCTCAAAGCGCCTCCTGACCTCAATGGTCGCTATTTCAGCGCCTCAGCGCCACCGGGCTGTCGAGAGGGCGATCGCTTAGTATTAACGCTTCAACAGTCTGGCATTTATGTCAACGGAATTTTGACGCTGGAGCCAGCCGATCTGGTTCAAACTCCTCAAAGCACAGACGCCACCTCTGAGGAGAAATTTTCGCTGACGGGACTTTGGAAGCCGGAACAGATTAACTTATCGGGCGAGACAGATGCGCTAATGAGCTGTGCTGTTGAAGGTGGGGCGATCGGAACAGGTGCGGCGATCGCGCTACAGGGTCAGGTCGCTCCTACTTCGTTCACCGGAGAGATGACTTATGGGTCGCAGACCGGAGTTCAGACTGGAAAGGTAGCGTCTACAGCGCAAACCTGGCAGTTCACAGCACAGCGTCAGGCGCTTGCGAAGCCGAAGGAAGTTCATTAGTCACAGCGCTAGATCACCCAGTGTCCTCTACGGCGCAATAGCTGTTCGCGCAAAGCGTCCCCAAGCTGCTCTTCTGAAATGAGCTGCCGCTCTATTAAAACTTCGCCTAATTTTTTTGAGTAAAGCATTTGAGCCGCCAGAGCAGCGCCGAGCTGGGAGGGCAAGACCATGCGATTTTTGAGCAAGATCCGGCCCAACTGAGTAGAGTGGCGAGCGGCAGGTGTTTCTACGGCGATCGCCAAATCTTGTTCTATAACGTCTTGCTCGATTCGAGGGGCGAGGATGACAACGGGGGGGCGCTGGGGAAGCATGGGGACGCTCCTAAAAGTTAGAAAGGTGGAATGAAATGCTGAGAGCATTTGTTGTTACAGAGGCATTCGCCATTACACACTATTCAGGGCAAATCATAGAAATTATGCATTTATCGATCTGATTTACCGATCTGTTTTGGCTGTCGTCAGTTTGCTGAGGGCATTTTGGGTGGGGCTCGCAGCGCCCCACCCAAAATGCCCCGTCCTAACCGCCTTGGCGGTTGCCATGAGAATTGCTATTCAATCATCACTTGTTGAACAGCAGAAAACCTTGCTTTGAGGGGTCTGACCCCATCGGCTATTAGGACAGATTTTCATAACAACTTCATAACTTAGACTGATCATTCAGAGCCGCAGCTACGCTATCCGCATTGAGTTGTAAATTTGCTCTCATTGACTTCAGAAGCAGCCAAGACACTCACTTCAGCTCTTTACTTCAGCTCTAGAGACTGAATTGCCGCCTGCATAAAAATAGCCTGAGAATCTTGCTCTGTGGGCTGCGATCGCGGTCTGCGGCGGATGTATTGCCCGTCTGCCTGAAGTTCCCAGACGCGGCGATTGTCTGCCAGCATGATGCCCAGCATCGCGGCTACTTCTTTAACCAAACTTGGATCTTCGAGCGGTACCACCACTTCAACCCGGCGATCGAGGTTACGGGGCATCCAATCCGCACTGCCGATATAAATCTCTTCTTTGCCGTCGTTGTGAAAGTAGCAGATGCGGGAATGTTCGTGAAACCGTCCGATAATGCTGATGACCCGAATATTTTCGCTGATGCCGGGAATGCCGGGACGCAGACAGCAGGTGCCCCGTACCACCAAGTCAATTTTGACCCCAGCTTGAGAGGCTTGATAAAGCGTCTGAATCATTTGGGGATCAACCAGAGCATTCATTTTGGCAACGATTCTTCCATGCCGTCCGCGTTTACTATGTTCAATCTCTCGGCGAATCAGGCTAACGAGGCGATCGCGCAGATCAAACGGAGCTACTAACAGCTGGCGATAGGTTTGTCGATGGGAATAGCCGGTCAATGAATTGAATAAATCAGTCAGATCTGCTCCTAGACTTTCTCGACAGCTCAGCAGCCCCAAATCGGTATAGGTGCGAGCCGTGCGGTGATTATAGTTTCCGGTACCAATATGCACATAGCGGCGAATAATTTCGTGGGGAGAAGCGCCACTACTCATCTCTCGACGTACCACCAAGGTAACTTTAGTATGAGTCTTTAAACCCACTACGCCATACACCACATGCACCCCTGCACTCTCTAACTTGCGTGCCCACTGAATATTGTTTTCTTCATCAAAACGGGCTTTTAGCTCAATCAGCACGGCAACTTGTTTACCGTTTTCAGCCGCCACGATTAGAGAAGTAACGATCGATGAATCCCCAGCCGTACGGTAGAGCGTCATCTTGATCGCTAGAACATCGGGGTCGATGGCAGCCTGAGCAACGAAAAGCTGCACTGACGTACTGAAAGAGTGGTAGGGATGATGCAGTAAAATGTCCTGCCGCCGAATCACAGAAAAAATATCTTCTCGGTGCCTGTTCTTAGTGACAGACTCTTCGGGGTTCAGCCCTTTCACCTTTTGCAAAGGAGCAGGGGTAAGGGGTGCCCAGTGAAGATTTTTGAGCCGGGGGATCGGCAATGAAGCCAAGCTCATCAGGTCGCTAAGCCCCATCAAACCCTCTAAGTCATAGACATCGCGCTCGCAAAGATCTAGCTCTTGCATCAAGGTTTTCCGCAGATTGCGCGGCATAGAAGCCTGCACCTCCAGGCGCACCGCCACGCCACCCCGATTGCGGTTACGCAACTCCTGCTCGATCGCCAGCAGTAAGTCATCGGCCTCTTCCTCAACCAGCTCTAGGTCAGTGTTTCGCGTCACACGAAATAAGGAATAGCCCATAATTTTCATGCCTGGAAAAAGCGCCGCCAAGTTATGGGCTATCACCTGCTCTAGCGGCAAGCCTGTCCAGACGGTGAGCCGACCTTTGCGCCGATACCAGAGCGATCGCGGCAAGGCAATAAATCGAGACAGGACAGCAGGCAACTGCACCCCGACAAATTCTCTGACTCCCGTCTCCATATTTTTGACGGTTACTGCCAGATTCAGACTGAGGTTGGAAATATTGGGAAAAGCACGGCTCTGACCCAAGACCACTGGCGTCAGGACAGGCAAAATTTGCTTCTCAAAATGCCCCTGGAGGTAAAGCTGCTGGTCAGGATTCAGCTCGGCATAATTCAACAGGTAAATCCCTTTTGCCGCCAGCTGAGGATGAAGAGACTGCTCAAAATACTGCTGACAATGGCTTAGGACAGGCTGCAACCGCTGAGCGATCACCCGGAGCTGTTCTAAGGGAGTCAGCCCATCAGGCGAGTGCTGGCTCACCTGAGCTTCCACCTGCTGCTTCAAAGCCGCCACCCGCACCATAAAGAACTCGTCTAGGTTAGAGCTAAATGTTGCGATTAGCCGCAAGCGCTCTAAAAGGGGAGTTCGAGGATCAATGGCATTTTGTAAAACGCGAGAATTAAAGTCTAACCAGCTCAGCTCCTGATTAAAGTAAAGCTGAGGATCGGCTAGCCTCAGTTCTGGCGTGACTTTTTTGCGCTTAGGCATAATTTGAACTAGGCAGAGCTTATGAAGTTAGGTACAGCTTGGACTCAGGCACAGCCGCAACATACTGCTGAACTATACGGCTGAACTATACGGCTGAACGATGAAAGAGGTTGCATCAAAACTCTTCTTGCTCAATACCAATCCACCATTCGCCCAAGTTCATCACATCCTGATGAATATCTGCTAAAGCCTTGGCATATTCTTCATCAGAGAGCTGAGACTTGCGTTCCTGCAGTTTTTTCAGCCGTAGCTGTGCCAGAAGCCAGGGCTTAGAGATGCCATTGGTCGATTCAATGTATTGAGCTAGGTCGTGACTATTCATACAGAAATAAAAAACTTTGCCCTGGGATGAGATTTTCGCGCTATCGGCGCTCGATCGTACTCTAGTCCACAGCTATCTCTAGTCCATAGCCATAGAGGTTAGCACCTGACTCTGACCTCAGGTTTTAGTGAGTCATCTACATTACCACTAATTTCACGATAGGTTATGGCTTCAGAGGAACCGTCTTGATAGATATTCTCCAAAATGTAACGGACAGCTAGAAAATAGCTGTCCGTAGTCTCGCATCAGATTAGGAAATTGCGATGTTCGCAAGCGAACTTGCTAAATGGTCACCGATATGTGAGTTCAGCAATACGAAGCTGCCAAGAAGAAGAGAGATTAAGCTGCGGCTAGATTCGCGGCGGCAAAGTCCCAGTTCACTAACTGATCCAAAAAGTTTTGGATAAAGTCAGGGCGCTTGTTTTGATAATCAATGTAGTAAGCGTGCTCCCAGACATCTAAAGTCAGCAGAGGAACCTGGTTCAGAGGAATCGGGTCTTCTGCGTTGGGGGTTTTGATCACCTTCAGTGCGCCATTGTCTAACACAAGCCATGCCCAGCCGCTACCGAACTGCGTAGCTGCCGCAGTTTTGAAAGATTCCTTCAACTTGTCAAACCCACCCAAATCGCTATCGATTTTAGCCGCCAAGTCGCCTGTGGGAGCGCCGCCGCCGTTGGGCTTCATGCTGTTCCAGAAAAAGGTGTGGTTCCAAGCCTGAGCCGCATTGTTGAAAATACCAGCCTTAGCAGGGTCTTTGGCAGAAATTTTGATCACTTCCTCCAAGGATTTATCTGCGAGTTCAGTATCTTTGACCAAGTTGTTGAGGTTGGCAACATAGGCAGCGTGGTGCTTGCCGTAGTGGAACTCGAAAGTTTTGGCAGACATGCCATGTGGCTCTAGAGCGCCGGGATCGTAGGGAAGTGGGGCTTGTTCAAATGCCATGGTGTTTCGTTCCTCTCGTGTGTCGGTCAAACGAAGCCCCTACCTGGAAAGAGCTGGAGTGAAGAACTTAACCCCAGCACCTTCAAAGTCTGGGTTCAAATCGGTGCATCGGCTTCAGTACATTGACTGAGCAAATGCTTCTTTGTATATCCTATCTCAAAACATCTTTTAGGTACGAACCTACCCCTTGAGCATCGAAATCCGGCTATCATAGCGATTGTCGCATCGGCTACAGCTATGGGCAGACAACGTTCAATTTTGGCGCTTATTTTGGTTTTGGCGATCGCTGCGATCGTCGTCCTGGTCAAAGTCCCCGTGCGGCTGGGCTTAGATTTGCAAGGCGGCTCTCAGCTCACGCTTCAGGTGCAAACCACCGAAACCGTTACAGAAATTACTCCAGACAAGCTTGATGCCGTCAAGCGCGTCGTCGAAAACCGTATTAACGGTCTAGGAGTCTCTGAGTCGATCGTTCAAACCGTCTTACCGGACAAGCTCGTCGTTCAGCTTCCGGGAGTCAGCGATCCGGCTCAGGCAGAGCGGGTGCTAGGCGGCACGGCTCAGCTCGATTTCCGGGAGCAGATTCCGGGAACCGAAGCTCGTTTGCCAATTGAGTTTCAGGTGCAAAAGCAGAAAGAAGATGAGCTGAAAGCGCTTCAGGACAGCAAAGCCGACAAAGCCCAAATTGATGCCAAGAAAGCCGAAGTAGATAGTAGTGCTAAGGTGCTTGCCGAGTTGTTTAAGCCATCGGGACTCACAGGCGAAGGGCTAAGGAACGCCTTTCCTCAGCCTGTAGGGGGCGATCGCTGGGAGGTGGTGCTGAATTTCAGCGATCAGGGCGGCGAACAGTTCGCACAACTCACTAAAAATGTTGCAGGTACCGGGCGCAGTTTGGGAATTTTCCTAGACAATCAGCTTCTTAGCGCACCCACAGTCGCCGCTCAGTACGCCGAAACTGGAATTTCGGGCGGCACAGCCACAATTACTGGCGGCTTTGACACGAAAGAAGCCAGCGGACTCGCCATTCAGCTTCGCGGCGGGGCGCTACCCGTGCCCGTCGAAATCGTGGAGAACCGCACCGTCGGGGCAACCCTCGGACAAGACAGCATCCAGAGCAGCATTTATGCTGCCGTCTTGGGTCTGGCATTGGTCCTGGTTTTCATGGTGGTCTATTATCGCCTGCCCGGTTTAATTGCCGATCTGGCGCTGCTCCTGTATTCGCTGTTTACGCTGGCGTTGTTTAATATGCTGGGCGTAACGCTGACCCTGCCTGGAATCGCGGGATTCATCTTGAGTATCGGTATGGCAGTAGATGCTAACGTGCTGATTTTTGAACGCACCCGCGAGGAGCTGCAAGCTGGCAAGACGCTCTATCGCTCTGTGGAGTCCGGATTCTATCGCGCTTTTTCCAGCATTCTGGATAGCAACGTCACTTCACTGATTTCCTGTCTAGCGCTGTTTGTGCTGGGTACAGGCTTAGTCAAAGGCTTTGCGCTGACCCTGGCTCTGGGGATTGGGGTGAGTATGTTTACGGCGCTGACTTGCAGCCGCACTTTCCTGATGCTGTTGGTGCTTAGCTACCCGGCTCTCAGGCAGAAGCCCGAACTCTTCAGCCCCAATGTTCCCCCCTCCAGCAAAACTCAGCCCAATAAAATCCAGCCAGAGAAAGCATCATGAAACTGCAAATTATCCGCCAGCGATCGCTCTGGTGGACTCTTTCCTCAGCGATTATCCTCAGCGGCATTGTTGCCATGATCATCTCCTGGAGTCAGCTCGGCGCACCCCTTCGCCCTGGTCTTGACTTTGTGGGCGGTACCCGGCTTCAAATCGAACTGGACTGTGCTGTGCCTAGCAACTGTGCTAAGCCAATCGATCCGGCATTGGTACGAGAAGTACTGGCAGCTCAAGGGCTAGAAGGCAGCACAATTCAGGTTTTGGGCGATGAAAAGCAGGCGCTGTCTATCCGCACTTCGGCGCTCAGCGTCGATCAGCGGACTCAGCTTGAAAAGACGCTCACAGAAAGAATTGGCGCATTCGATCCTCAGAAAACTCAGATTGATACGGTGGGGCCAACGCTGGGTAGACAGCTTTTCACCTCTGGCCTCTTGGCATTGCTGCTGTCTTTCGTAGGCATCGGGCTTTACCTGAGCTTCCGCTTCCAGCTCGATTACGCTGTTTTCGCGATCGTTGCTCTCTTGCATGATGTTCTGGTTACGGTGGGCATTTTCTCAATGTTGGGGCTGGCGCTGGGCATTGAAGTTGATAACCTGTTTATCGTGGCGCTGCTGACGATTGTTGGCTTCTCGGTAAATGACACGGTCGTGATCTACGATCGCATCCGAGAAACGGTTCAGACCAGCGGCGATCGCTCCATCAACGACATTGTCGATGCTGCCGTCAACCAGACCTTAGCGCGATCGATCAACACAACGCTGACGGTGCTTTTGCCCCTCGTTGCCATCTTCTTTCTGGGGGGCGAAACCCTTAAGTATTTTGCCCTAGCCTTGATTATTGGCTTCTTAATGGGAGCCTACTCCAGTATTTTTATTGCTAGTACGCTGTTAGCCTGGTGGCGAGTGCGATCGGGGCAGGAAATTCAGGATGGCGGCAAAGATCAGCTTGTGGGTGCTGAAGAGTGAATTAAAACTCCCAGGCGACGTTTCACACAAGGCGATGTTGTACGCAAATAGTCTTTGCCTCCACAGTTGCACAGGTAAAACCTACTCCATGCCCCCAGTGCTAAAGTGAAGAAAGCGCCCCAACCTGCGCTCAGTGCCATCTTGAAAGAGCCTACGTTACATATGAACGCGATCGCCACAACTCCTGAAAATCCCCTTCTCGTCGGCAAAGGACTTCCTCCGTTTGAGGTTATCCAGCCTGAACAGGTGGTTCCTGCCATTACGCAGCTTTTGGCAGAACTAGATACCCAGTTGACTGACCTGGAAGCCCATGCGGTGCCGACCTGGGAAGGCTTGGTGCAGCCCCTAGAGCAGCTTGAGGAGCGCATCGGCTGGAGTTGGGGTATTGTCGCGCACCTGATGGGCGTGAAAAATAGTCCAGAGCTACGACAGGCGTATGAAACGATGCAGCCGGAAGTCATCAAATTCTGGAATCGCCTCAGCCAGAGTCAGCCCCTCTACCAGGCGTTCAAAGCCCTGAAGCAGAGTGCCGAGTGGCAAACCCTATCCGCAAGTCAGCAGCGCATTGTGGAGTCGGCGCTACGCGATGCCCAGCTTTCGGGAGTCGGATTGGAGGGCGAAGCTAAGAACCGATTTAATGCGATTCAGCTGGAGCTTGCCGAACTCTCGACCCGTTTTTCCAATCACGTCCTAGATGCAACTAAAGCCTTTAGCCTGACCCTAACCCAGCCCGAAGAAATTGCTGGACTGCCGCCCAGCTGGACATCTCTTGCCGCCCAATCTGCCCGTGCCGCCGGAGACGAAACGGCAACCCCTGAGTCAGGTCCCTGGCGATTGACCCTCGACTTCCCCAGCTACCTGCCCATAATGCAGCACAGCCAGCGCCGCGACTTGCGAGAGAAAGTCTACCGGGCTTTCATTAGCCGTGCCTCTAGCGGCGAGTTGAACAACCAGCCTTTGATCGACCGCATTCTGGAGCTACGCCTAGAGGAATCGAAGCTGCTGGGCTACAACAGTTTTGCCGAGGTTAGTCTGGCGGCAAAGATGGCTCCCAGCGTTGAGGCTGTCGAAAAGCTGTTGGAGGAGCTACGCAGCGCCAGCTATGAGGCAGCTCAGAAAGAGCTGGAAGAACTGCGCCAATTTGCGATCGCTAAGGGCGAAACCGCCGAGTTGCAGCCCTGGGATGTCACCTTCTGGGCAGAACGCTTGCGAGAAGAAAAGTTTGCCTTCAATGCCGAAGAGCTGCGCCCCTACTTTCCGCTGGCTCAGGTTCTAGACGGACTGTTTGCCCTCTCCCATCGCATCTTTGGCGTGACCATTATCCCCGCCGATGGCGAAGCTCCGGTGTGGCATCCCGACGTGCGCTATTTCCAGGTTGCAGATGAGCAGGGAGAAGCGATCGCCCATTTCTATCTTGATCCCTACAGCCGTCCGGCAGAAAAGCGGGGCGGAGCCTGGATGGGGGACTGCATGAGCCGTTCCAAGGTATTGAAGGGCGATTCGGCATCGCTGCGGCTGCCCGTTGCTTACCTGGTCTGCAACCAAACGCCGCCCGTAGACGACAAGCCTAGCCTGATGACCTTTGGCGAAGTGGAAACGCTGTTCCATGAGTTCGGGCATGGGCTGCACCATATGCTGACTCAAGTGGACGATGCTAAAGCCGCCGGGACGCGAAATGTGGAATGGGATGCGGTCGAGCTACCCAGCCAATTCATGGAAAACTGGTGCTACGATCGCGCTACTCTGCTCAGCTTGGGCAAGCACTACCAGACGGGGGAATCTTTGCCAGAAGAATACTATCAGAAGCTCTGGGCGGCTCGTACCTTCATGAGCGGTAGCGCCACCCTGCGACAGATTCACTTTAGCTGGGTCGATCTAGAGCTGCACCACCGCTACCGTCCGGGTCAGGGTGAGACGGCAGCAGATGTGCGCCAGCGGATTGCCCAAAACACGACCGTGATGCCACCCCTGCCGGAAGATGCCTTCCTTTGCGCGTTCGGACATATCTTTGCCGGAGGCTATGCGGCAGGATACTACAGCTATAAGTGGGCGGAGGTTCTCAGCGCCGATGCCTTTGCTGCCTTTGAAGAAGCTGGACTAGAGGATGAAATGGCGATCGCTCAAGTGGGTCGGCGCTACCGCAATACGGTTTTGGCGGCGGGAGGTAGCCAGCATCCGATGGAGGTGTTCAAAGCTTTCCGAGGACGCGAACCCAATACAGCGGCTCTCCTGCGCCACAACGGTCTGGCGGCATAGCGCATCCAGGCTCTACAATTGGCGAGTCGCATCGGCAAGTTGTAGGGGCGGGTTTTCGTGAGTGTAGCGTCTACAGATCAGGCAGGACAGGTAAAAGCTGAAGCGACGATCGCCATTCTAGGGGCAGGTGCCTGGGGTTCGGCATTGGCATCTCTGGCGGCGATCGGTGGTCATCCAGTGCGGCTGTGGTCGCGACAGAGTGAACAAATGCTGGGAGAGGCGATCGCAGGAGCGCAAATCATTGTGTCTGCGGTATCGATGCGGGGTGTGTCTGATACGGTTTTGCGGCTCCAGTCGGTGGGGCTAGCCGAAACCGCCATTCTGGTTAGCGCTACCAAGGGCTTAGATCCGGCAACGCGACGAACACCTGCCCAAATATGGCAAGCCGAATTTCCTCAGAATTCGGTGGTGGTACTCTCAGGCCCTAACCTGTCTGAAGAGATTCGGCAGGGCTTGCCCACGGCAACGGTGGTTGCCAGTCAGGACATGGCGGCTGCCGAGCAGGTGCAAGCAGCATTTGCCTCCGATCGCTTCCGGGTTTACACCAATACCGATCCGATCGGCACAGAGCTAGGCGGAACCTTGAAGAATGTGATTGCGATCGCTGCCGGAGTCTGTGACGGTCTACATTTGGGCATTAATGCGCGATCGGCTCTGATAACGCGATCGCTTGCTGAGGTGATTCGCATCGGCACGCATTTAGGAGCACAACCCGAAACTTTCTTTGGGCTGTCGGGTCTGGGGGATCTGATGGCGACTTGCAGCAGTCCGCTTAGCCGCAACTACCGCGTAGGCTATGGCTTGGCTCAAGGCAAATCCCTAGAGCAGATCTTGCAGGAATTGCAAAGTACGGCTGAGGGCGTGAGCACCAGCAATGTCTTGGTTGACTTAGCTCAGCGTGAGGGGATTCCGGTGCCTGTCTCCTGGCAGGTTTATCAAGTGCTCAACGGCAAAACCACGCCGCAAAGGGCGCTGGCAGCGCTGATGGATCGCGATCTCAAGGCAGAGATCGATTTGTTCTGAGCTGAAATGGGCTGGAGCGATCGCCCTCAGACGGCTTCAGGAGGCTGCATCTCTACTGAGGGCATCAGGTTTTGAGCCGTTGCAGGTAGCTCCAGGCAATAGCCCGCGCCGTAGACGGTTTTGATATAGCACGGATGGCGTGGATCTGGCTCTAGCTTGGTTCTCAGGTGACGCACATGCACCCGAATCGTTTCAATATCGTCATTAGGGTCATACCCCCAGACTTCCTTAAGAATCTCGCTGGGCGAAACCGTTTGACCATGCCGTTGCAGCAAGCAGTGCAGCAACTCAAATTCTAAATGCGTCAGCTTGACGGTTTTCTCAAACCAGATGGCTTCCAAGCGCTCTGGCACCAGCGTTAGAGATCCAAAATTCAGGATTTCAGTATGCTTGGCGGCTTGAGGAATGCGATCGGTGCGCCGCAGCAATGCCCGAACCCTAGCCAGCATTTCCTCTAGCTCGAAGGGCTTGGTCATGTAGTCATCTGCCCCTGCATTAAAGCCCTCTACCTTATCGTGGGTTTGACCCAGAGCCGTCAGCATCAGCACGGGGATGTCGGCAGTGCGCTCATCGCGCCGCAGACGCTGGCAGACTGTAAATCCATCCACTTTAGGCAGCATTAAGTCAAGCATAACCAGATCGGGCAAAAGCTGAAGCGCCAAAGCCTGACCCTTGATGCCGTCTGGGGCTTGGCTGACATCGTAGCCCGCCATTTCCAAATTTACGGCAACTAATTCTGAGATTGCTGGATCATCATCAATGACGAGAATACGAGGCATCACTAAATTTAAAATTGATACGATTTATAGCCTAAAAAGCAGTAGAAATACAAAGATTCCTGTAAAGATTATAAACAAGGATTCTAAATACTTTCTAACGAAGCTGAATCTGCCACAGTGAGATCTGCCACAGTGAGATCTGCCACAGCGAGATCTGCGAGATTCGAGCAGCAATTCTTTGTTGGGGGAGTTCGCGCTCTGAGGGCGCGAACTCCCCCAACAAAGAATCCACAATGAGAGCTGCTGAGATTCAAGGGCAATTCCCCTTTCCTAACCGAAGTCCCGTAAAATAGGGGACGGTTAAAGATCTCAGCATTAAAACATTCTAGATATGGCTTCTGTTTCTAGCTGCATCAATGCGCTCCGTGATCGCGGTCAATGTGCGCTGATTCCCTTCATTACGGCAGGCGATCCTGACCTGGCAACCACGGCAAAAGCTCTAGAATTACTCGATCGCAGTGGCGCAGATCTGATTGAGTTGGGCGTGCCCTACTCTGATCCCTTGGCAGACGGGCCCGTAATCCAAGCGGCAGCGACACGCGCTCTTCAGCAGGGCACGCGTCTAGAGGATGTGCTGAAAATGCTGACGGCGCTTAGCCCCAGGCTCAAGTCGCCGATCATTCTCTTCACCTACTACAATCCCATCCTTAACCGGGGCATAGAGGCATTTCTGCAAGATGTGGCAGCAGCAGGAGTTAGTGGTCTAGTGGTACCAGATCTGCCTCTAGAAGAGGTGGAAAGTCTGTCAAAAGCCGCTGCTAAAGCCGAGATTGAGATCATCTTGCTGGTGGCTCCTACTTCACCCAAGGCGCGGATTGAAGCGATCGCCGCTCAGTCTCAGGGCTTTATCTATCTGGTCAGCGTCACGGGCGTAACGGGCATCCGCACCGAGATTCAGTCGCGAGTACAAGATTTGCTCACCGAACTACATGGCGTAACCGACAAGGCGATCGGCGTGGGGTTTGGCATTTCTCAGGCGAGTCAAGCTAAGCAGGTGATGGAATGGGGCGCAGATGCCGTAATTGTAGGTAGCGCCTTCGTTAAGCGGTTAGCTGAAGGCTCTCCTGAGCAGGGACTACAGGCGATCGAGAATTTCTGCCGCACGCTTAAGGCGGCTATCACAGAATAGAGTTCAAACAAAAGGCTGAGCAAACAAAAGGCTGAGCAATTTACTCAGCCTTTTGCATCCAATTGTTCTGGCACCAAAATCTGAAATCTAGCAGAGCGCTAGGCTTCGTCATAGGCTTCTAGATCAAGCAAATAGATGTAGGACTCTACCATTTCTGGACGGTGAAACGCGATCGCTCGAAGCAGATGCCAATCGTTTAATCCTTCAAAAGCATTGCTGTATTCGTCTTGCTCTAGCCGTATAGCCAGATCTGCAATCTCTTGTTCAGTAATACTGACGACATGCTCTTCTGAAATATGCAACGTTTTCATCGCTAACCCCCTCAGTTTTGCGGATCGGTATCACTGCTGTACAGAGCTACCTCTCTACATCCTACTCGCTACTCCGTGGTTATTCGGTTCGTGTCCCGATTTCTTCCACGAAACTTTGCATATGGCTTAACACAATCGGCTGAATTTCATGCCCCATGTCTTGCTCGTAATATTGCACCCTGACCCCCAGCTTCACCAAGATCTCATGCACTTGTTGAGCTGCCCTTAACGGCACTACCTGATCTTGACGACCATGAACGATTAAAACCGGAGAAATGGGTGCCGCAAGCTTGTCCACTTCTAGAGGAGCATGGAGATAGCCACTGAGAATCATGAGCGCGGCAAAGGGCAACTGCAAGCCAATATCCAGAGTCATCGCTCCGCCTTGAGAAAATCCGCCCAGGATTGTTCGGCTTAGGGGAACTCCTGTAGTTGACTCTAGCGATCGCAGCCATTCCATCAGCTCCAAACGGCTTTTTTGCAGCTCCGGCTGCTGCCGAAACTCCGGGCGACTGAAAAAGCTGTAGTCATTGGGCAGTCCATACCACATTCTTCCCTCAGATGAGTAAGGATGGGGAAACGGCGCTTCTGGAAAGAGAAACTGATAGTCGGGCAAATCCAGATAGTTTGCCAGAGTTGCTACGTCTTGAGCATTGGCTCCCCAGCCATGCAGCATCACCAGCAGTCCTTTGGGCTGGACGCTTTTTGCGGCAATAGAAATCACTTTTAGAGCCAGAATTCTACTCCTTTAGGTAAGCTCAGCACTGCGATCGACTATAGAGTTTTTTCATCAAGAAAAGCATCTTCACCTAAGCTGATTCGGCGTACGCAGCCGTCTTGAATCGCGTCTTGCAGTAGGCAGAGCAAGGAGCGATCGCGCGCTCCCAATTTTCCACATATCAACAGCCACCGCACCTGAGCTTCTGCACCGGGAGTTAGTTCGCCAAACTCCAAAGCCGCTCGGACAATGGGTTCCACAAGATTTGTTTCAAGGTGGGCGCAATCAGACGACGTGACTATCATGGTGTGCCTGCGAACAGGATAGAGGGACGACTGTAACTAAGGCTTCAAAAACTAAGGCTTCAAAAACTAAGGCTTCAAAATGATCTGTGTGAGTTCCTCAACATCTGAGGTGGCGGATAGCTAGCGTAATGTGTGAATCTTGCAACGAATCTTGCAACTGTCTCTCCTGATCTTTACCCTGCCTTTTGAGAAGGCGATCGCTCTTGCCACAGTTGATCGATCGTCACAAAGCTATAGCCCTGCTGCTGCAATCGTGGAATCAACTGCGCGACTGAAGCGGCAACATCTTCACCACCACAGGAGCCATCATGCAGCACAACCAACGAACCGTTCTGTATCTGCTGAACCACTCGTGCAACTGTCACATCTATTCCAGGTCGCACCCAGTCCTCTGGCACGACGCTCCACATCACCGGGCGATAGTGCCATTGAGCTAAATAATTCAACGTCTGGGGCGTAAACACGCCGTTGGGCGGACGCACATCTCGAATATTTTGCCGCACGTAGGTTAGGTCGATCTGACAGGCTTGAGCGATCGCCCTCTGGGTTGCCTCTAGAGATTGTTTCAGTTCCTGCTCTGACAGCAGCGGAAATGAGGTGTGGCGATAGCCATGTAAACCAATCCAGTGATCCTGCTGCCAGGTCGCCAGGGCTACCTCTGGCGATCGCTCCACACAAGCGCCCAGCCAAAAAAAGCTGGCTCGAACCTGATATTGCGCTAGCACTTCTAGAAGCTGCGGCGTAAATTGCGGATGAGGCCCATCGTCAAAGGTGAGGGCGATCGTCTTGGCATTGCCCCTGCCTGCCCAGAGACAGCCTGGGAAAGTAGGCTTAAGGAACTTATGGATGAAGGGATAAATCGGTGCAAACTGCATAAATACTATTGTACTGATTGCAAGGAGCAAAACTTACTAAGCTGACTGCTCAGCCATAGCTCAGCTCAAAATCATATAGCTACGAAATCATGCTTCGCTTCTGGTGCTGTAAGCATGAGTAGCGTTGCTAGCGCCACAGCAGTCCATCGTCCTGTGGGTGACGCTGTAGCTCGTAGCAATTCCGTAAGTTTGCCTCGCCCAGGCCGACTGTACCACTGAAGTCAAGACATCTCGATTCAAGGGTTTGACCAGAAACCCGTCTAACCCTGGATTTTCCTCCTGGTATAGCCAGCTCGGCGCATAGGAATCGGTCAACGCAACGATCGTGGTTTTACGAACATCCGATCGCCGTCGCAGCTCATGAACCGGGTTCGACCAGCTTGGCTGATTTCCTGCCAGGATAATCAAATAGGGGGAAGCCTGACTCATTTTCGCGATCGCCTGAGCGGTTGAATGAACCGCAACCCAGGTGTATCTCAATTGAGTGAGCAAAAACTCTAGCCCTTGAAGAGAGTCAAAGTCTTGGCTTAAAACCAAGACATAGCTTTGTAGTGATTTCATACCAGGTAAGACACGCTGCTTGACAATATAGCTCTTTGTCTTTACCGCATTTTCACATGGTCAAATGCCCAAAGTCCTTCATTGCCTAGACTTTGGGCATTTAACCGCAATTAATAGCTTCCAATTCTCTTAGTCTTTACAGCGCTCTGTCTTTACAAATGGCAATCTCTAGTGGCAATCTCTAGAGCAAGTCTGTCAATTTAGGATTCGCCTGGATTTGCTTCAGCACCTGTTTGATATCTTGAGTGCGGTCTTTCTTAACAATCAGTGTCACCTTGCCATCTCGGACAATAACGGTGTCTTCCAGTCCGATCGTCACAATCAGATCTTCTTCATCAGAAGAGTAAAGCAAAGCTCCCTGAGTATCGAGTCCGATATGCTGGGCTAGCTCTACGTTGGGTTTCCCATCCTTTAGCAGGCGATCGATCGCATTCCAATCGCCCAAATCGTCCCAGCCAAAGGAGACAGGCAGAACATAGGCTTTCTGGGTTTTCTCCATGACTGCATAGTCAATGCTGAGCTTGGGTAACTTGGGATAGCAAGCCGCGCCCTGCTCTTCTAAAGGCAAGAGAATTTCGGGTGCGTAAGCGCGCAATTCGGCAAGCATCACCCCGGCTGGAAAAATGAACATCCCGCCATTCCAGCTAAACCGACCTGTGGTGAGAAACTGCTCGGCAGTAGCCAGATCCGGCTTTTCGGTGAAGCGACTGACTTTATAGCCTGGGAAGGGCTGTGCCTCTGCGCCATACAAGCCCACCTTCTCACCCTGCTCAATGTAGCCGTAGCCTGTCGAAGGATAGGTGGGCGCAATGCCGAGTGTGGCGATCGCCCCCTCTGTTTTTGCCAGCTCCGAAGCCGCCGCCAGCGTTTCACGAAAAGCCGCTTCATCGTCAATCCAGGCATCAGCCGGGAAAAAGCCAATCATGGCATCTTCCCCGTGGCGACGGGCGATCTCTAGCGTTGCCCAGGCTACAGCAGGCGCAGTGTCCCGCCCTTCAATCTCCACCAGCAGATTCTCGGTCGGCAACTGGGGCAGCTGTTCTTGAACGCCGTTTTCTAAATGGCTAGCGGTGATCACCCATAATCCTTGCCAGCCTCCTGCTAAATCTAGAAGGCGATCGGCAGTTGCCTGGAGTAAGCTCTTGCCGCTACCATCCAGACTCAAAAATTGCTTCGGGCGCTGTTTGCGGCTGAGGGGCCAAAAGCGCTCTCCTTTCCCACCAGCAAGGATTACAGGGATCATAGCTGTCTTCAACCGTTTTTTAGAATTCCGCCCCATCCTATCAGGGTTTTTCTCGCTTCCCTGCCTAAAAAAGCGGCTTTTTATGGCATCTTTAAGCTTAGCTAAGGGATTATGAACATTCAAAGCCTGCGGATGATGGAACTCCGGGACGATCGCCTCAGTCCAGAATGCTAGTCAGACAGATGCTAGTCAGACAGATGCTAGTCAGACAGATGCTAGTCAGGGTTTCGCATATGGGAGAACATAAATTTTGCACTCTAAAGACCGTCAATCTGAAGTGGAATGCTTTTGTCTCCAAGGAAAGATAAGGATATGCTCATCAGCAAGCTATAATCTCGGAATGTTAAACACAAAACTACATATAGGTGTAAAGCTGCATCTATATTCTCTTGGGCGGAATAAGCTGTAGTGCCTTGTAGTTTTAGGAACCTGTAGCTTTAAGAACCTGTAGTTTTGAGAGCCTGTAGTTTTGAGAGCCTGAAAGTATAAACGTTCACTATTTTTGAACTTTTAGTCAGGTAGTTTGCATTACAGATGCGGAATCTGAGGTTTCGCAGCCTAAGTGAGTGGGAGAATCTAAAGTTGGAAAACAAAGCTGGTTCGCAGCAAAGCTCGGTTAAAGTCCCTGGTCAGGCTGTTTCTAGTCAAACGATTTCTAGTCAGACCAGTTCTAGTCAGACAAGCGGCAACCGTGTCACAGTTTTTGTTCCTCCCGCTGTATCCCCAAATCCACGATTTGGCTTTATGCCTTGGCTATTGCGCAGTCTGATGCTGGGCGGAACAGCCGTGCTTTCAGCAGCTGTGGGAGGGCTGTTAGCACTGACTACGCCCTTGCCAGCGGCGATCGAGCCTCAGAGCAGCAAGCCTGTATCCCTAGAAAATATCTGGCAGCAGGGTCTGGGGGGATATCGCATCGATCGCCCCATCAACATTTTGGTCATGGGCATCGATCTACCACTAGACCTGCCAGACAATGCAGTTTCAAGCGATGTCTTTGCAGGACGGAGCGACACCATGCTGCTGCTACACGTCGATCCGGCAAGTCAAACGGTGAGCGTTCTATCGATTCCCCGCGATACACAGGTGTCCATTCCAGGAGAGGGCGTTGAGAAAATTAATTACGCCAACGTGGTGGGAGGTTCTAAGCTGGCGGCTCAAGTGGTTAGCCAAAATCTGAGCGGTGTGACCATCGATCGCTATGTGCGGGTAAGTACAGAGGCATTCCGAGGGCTGGTTGATTTGTTAGGGGGCGTGCGGGTATTTGTCCCAGAAGACATGAAATACACTGACGAAACCCAGCGTCTTTATATCGATTTGAAACAAGGATGGCAAACGCTAGATGGCAAGCAGGCTGAGCAATTTGCCCGTTTCCGCCAGGATGATAAAGGCGATATTGGACGGGTGCAGCGGCAGCAGCAGCTGATTCGTGCCTTGCGGGAGAATCTAGCCAGTCCGGCGATGGTGACTCGTTTGCCTCAGGCGATCGCGCTATTTCAGAAATACATTGACACGAACTTATCGCCAGAGGAAATGCTGTCTCTCGCTAGCTTTGGGCTGGGGTTGCAAAAAGACAATCTGCGGATGGTAATGCTGCCCGGTCGCTTCAGTACACCTGATGAATTTGTCGCCAGCTACTGGTTGATGGATGAAACCGCCAAAGATCAGGTCATGAATGAATTCTTCAGCATCAGCTCGATTGCGGATGTGGGTCAGCAAAGTAACTTCACCAACACCCGGATTGCAATTCAAAACGCCTCCAGCGATCCCGAATTGGGCGGTCGTGCTGCGGCATATCTTCAGTCTCAGGGATTTAGCAATGTTTACGTCGTGGAAGATTGGCCCGATCGCCAGCCTCAGACCCAGATTATCGTGCAGCGTGGCGATCTCCAAGGCGCAACTCTGTTAGAAAATATGCTGGGGATCGGTCAAGTTGTTTCTGCCTCTACGGGCGATTTGCAATCTGACTTTACGCTGCGCATCGGAGACGACTGGGAAATGCGATCAAAAGTTTAGTCAGCTCAAAAATAATTTCAAAGCATAATAATCTGTCATTGACTGGCAATAGGGCTGGCTTATCGCTGAAACTCTTGGTAAGTTAAGGTTGCTGACTCCGTATATCTGGCACATGAGCAGCGGACTGAGCCTAGGTTTCCCCTAAACTAGAGCTTTACCTAGCCAACTGGTCAAGTCTAGGGACGCAGTTTTCTGGAGGTTTTTAATGAACGTTTTGCTTCTGTATCCCCTGTTTCCCAAAAGCTTTTGGTCGTTTGAGAAAACCATTGAGCTGCTGGGTCGTAAAGCGATGCTGCCGCCCCTAGGATTGATTACGGTGGCGGCGATCTTGCCCCAAACCTGGGATTTTAAGCTGGTCGATCGCAACGTTCGAGAAGTCACTTCAGCCGAGTGGGAATGGGCGGATCTAGTCATTCTTTCGGCAATGATTGTGCAGAAAGAAGATTTGCTAGAGCAGATTCGAGAAGCAAAACGTCGCGGCAAACGGGTTGCCGTGGGGGGGCCTTATCCGACGGCGCTGCCTCACGAAGTCTCTGAAGTGGGGACAGACTACCTGATTCTGGATGAAGGGGAAATTACGCTGCCGATGTTTGTCGAGGCGATCGAGCGTGGGGAAACCTCTGGTACGTTCCGAGCCAATGGCGAAAGACCAGACGTGACAATTACGCCTGTGCCGCGGTTCGACCTACTGGAATTTGATGCCTATGCTGAAATGTCGGTACAGTTTTCGCGCGGCTGTCCCTTCCAGTGCGAGTTTTGCGACATTATTGTTCTGTATGGCCGTAAGCCCCGCACCAAGGCTCCTGAGCAGTTGCTCAAGGAACTCGATCGCCTCTATGAGCTGGGCTGGCGGCGCAGTATTTTCATGGTGGATGATAACTTTATTGGCAACAAGCGCAACGTCAAGCTGTTTCTGAAGCAGCTGTTGCCCTGGATGGTGGAACATCAGTATCCGTTCTCGTTTGCCACGGAAGCCTCGATCGATCTGGCGCAAGACCAAGAGCTGATGGACAGCATGGTGGAATGTAATTTTGGTGCCGTGTTCTTGGGCATTGAAACCCCCGATGAGGCTAGCCTGACGCTGACCCAAAAGCATCAAAATACGCGAGATTCCCTCAGCGATGCGGTTCATGCGATTACGCGATCGGGGTTACGGGTAATGGCAGGGTTCATTATCGGCTTTGATGGCGAAAAGGCAGGGGCGGGCGATCGGATCGTGCAGTTCGTTGAGCAGACTTCTATCCCGACAGCAGTATTTAGCATGTTGCAGGCATTGCCGGACACAGCGCTGTGGCATCGACTCGAAAAAGAGGGGCGAATGCGTAACCAGTCTGGCAATATCAACCAAACGACGCTGATGAATTTTGTGCCGACTCGTCCCCTAGAGGAAATTGCCCGTGAGTATGTCCGGGCGTTCTGTGAGCTGTATGATCCGGCTAAGTTTCTCGATCGCGCCTATCGTCATTACCTGATTTTGGGTGAGGCGACCTACCCCAAGAAAGGTAAAAGACCTCAGAAAGCCGTCAATTGGGTGATGATTCGGGCGTTCTTGACGATTTGCTGGCGGCAGGGCGTAGTTCGCAAAACCCGCTGGCAGTTTTGGCGCAATCTCTGGAATATGGGGCGCTACAATCCGGGCGGCGTGGCTCCCTACCTGGCAGTCTGCGCTCAAATTGAGCATTTCTTGGAGTACCGCGCGATCGTCACCCGCGAGATTGAGTCTCAAGTTGCCGAGTTTTTGGCGCAAAAGGCTCAAACCGAGGTTAAAACTGAGGTTAAAACTGGGGCGATCGTCTAGTCAGGTTGAGCTACTTCATCTCTTGGTGAAGACAATACCGAGAGATAGACTGTTAGTATTTTCAACTGAGTAGATGCATTACAGAACAGCCGATGAACGTGATGTAGTTACCCTCGCAGAGATGCGGTGGGAATTTCAGGTTGAGGACAATGACTGCTCCCCTATTGTTAGCAAAACTGAATTTGTAGAAGTTTGCAGTGATTTTCTTCGACAGGGGTTGATCCAAAAGAACTGGGTCTACTGGATAGC
The DNA here is from genome assembly GCA_019359505.1 of Drouetiella hepatica Uher 2000/2452. Classification (GTDB taxonomy): domain Bacteria; phylum Cyanobacteriota; class Cyanobacteriia; order Elainellales; family Elainellaceae; genus Drouetiella; species Drouetiella hepatica. The sequence goes on from JAHHHD010000004.1 coordinate 115,075, forward strand.
CGAGTTAGAGAGAGAAATCGTTTCTCATATCTTTGTGCAACGGGTTAGGGGAATTCCCAGACCCTTTTGGCTAAACAATGCCTATGGCTATGTTTCCAATGTCTATACCAAGCCTGCCTACCGCAGACAGGGGATTGGAAGCCAATTGATGCAGCAAGTGCTGAATTGGGCAAGGCATCAAGAGATTGATGTTCTTATCGTGAGCATCAGCGAAGAGAGTATAACGTTCTATGAACGTGCAGGTTTCACTGCAAAGAACGAGTGGATGGAATGCCTAGTTAAAAACTATCCTGGTTGATGACCTTGATGCCGTCAAAGTCTTCAAATTTGAGTAGAGTGCGACTCCGCTTCATTTTTTCTTGGATGGCTTGCTTGATCCCTTGCTCTATATTGAGCCAAGCATCGTCTGGGTCTGACCATTTGGGCACGGGTTTCAGGTCGGTTGGCAGCGCCTGAATGTGGTTAAAGGAGACAGCATTCCAATCTACGCCCGATCGGATCAGGATGGGAATGACGATCGCTTCACCTGCTTCATAGCGTTCTAAGGCGCGAGTCATTTCAATTTTGTAGCAATAGTCTGAGGCAAGAAAATCAGGGCTAACCAGCAGCAAAATAATATCTGCCTGTTCTAGATTCCGATCGAGTTCGTCCTGCCAGTCTGTACCCGCAGGGATACGGCGATCGTGCCAGGGTTGGATTAAGCCCTGTCGTTGCAAGAGCTTCAAGCGGATTTCTAGCGTATCCCGGAGAACTTCATCCTTGTGCGAGTAGCTATAGAACAGCCGTAGCGCCTGGGTGCGGATGCCTGTCTCTGGTCTTTTTCTGCGAGTCCCGTCTAGATCAATCTCTCCCAGCAGCTTTCGGGCATTCAGTTTGATGATTTTGCCATTGACGACTTCGGTGAAATCGTTTGAGTTGGCTTCTTCCCGGACAACCAAATCTTGATAAGCCAAAACTACTTCTGGATGGGAGGGCACTGGAACTTTTGCCTGGGGTATGAACTTAAAACTGCTGTGAATCCGTTCAAAGTCTGACCGAATCACGGCTAACAAACGGCGGCGGCTGGTCATTGCGCCATCAACGCTAATGGTGACGCAACGATCCTGGCGATCGGCTTTGACCAATGCCCGATTGCCCTCAAACTCTAGAATGGCACCTGTGCGCCAGCGGAGGCGGGACATACTCAAGACATGGGTGCGTACAATGAAGCGGGGCAAAAGTCCTTCCGGCAAAATAGGATATTCGTAGCGAAAGTTGAGGCAGTCTTCGAGGTTGAAGTCTTCGGCTTCGGGAGGCTGCTGTTTATCGAGCAGATCGGGAATCAGATAGCGGTGTTCGTCTTCCTGGAAGGGAAAGCACAGCTCAAACTTGCGCATTAGCTCTAGCAAGAAACCGTGCCGTGCCGGAGGATAGTTTTGGCAGTCGAGAATATTTTCAAGGCTGGCTAGCGCTAGTTCACCTTTGTTATCGGTTATGTCATGGGCGTTGAGCAGTTTATAGATGCCGTTAGTGACCCAGTGGGGATTGAGCACATGGGTATCCCGCAGGCGAGGATCATTTTTATAGTTGAGGGCAATGCCAAGGCTGTGGAGATGGACGGCTAGAGAATTTTGGGCGCTGGAGTCGGGTTCACCATCTTCCTGGCAAATCCTGCGATATTCTTCAAAAGGGATGTAGTTGTCTGTCATGCTGGAGAGCCGATTTTTGATCGCCACCCAGCTTGTGGGGAAGGCATCTCGGAGATGTTCTAAGCGATCGGTTTCTCGATCGATCGCCTTTTGCAGGTCTTTCAGCCCAATTTCAGCTTCACAGTCGGTGGCAATAAACTCCCGAATGGCGGGAAACTTTTGCTTCAGGGCGCTGCGATTGACATCAAAGGGATGCTCTTTGACTTTGTTCAGCACGACGATGACAGGAGAATCTCCTCCGAAGCTCTGGATTAGCTCTAGCCAGTATTCGGCATCGGCGTCTTCATGTCCTTGACGACCGTTGAGCACCAGCAGATAGAGGCTGCGCTCGGTGAGGAAAAACTGGTGGGTGGAGTGGGTGATTTCCTGTCCGCTAAAGTCCCAGACGTGCAGCTTGATGTCTTCGGTGTTGTGCAATCGCAGTTTCCATTGGGTAATCTGGATGCCTTCGGTTTTCTTGGAGTCAAGATTAAATTCATTGCGAATCAGGCGATCGACCAGGGAGGTTTTGCCCACGTTGCCAAAGCCAACCAGAATTAGCTTGGCTTCGTTTAAGGGTTGGCGATCGGCTTTGGTACGGAAGTAGTAGTTGAGAATATCTTGGGGATTGGCTAAAGTCGCTCCCTCTTCTGCCTCTTCATAGGTGGCGCCAAGAATCTCATTGGAAATGCCGAGTTGATCATTGCCATGGAGCAAGAGCGCCTGTAGATTTGGGAGTTCGCCTAGGAACTTTGGTAAGGCTATGAGTTGATTGCTATTGAGATCGATTCTTTGCAAATTGGTGAGCCGACCTATGAATTCCGGTACCGTCGTCAGTTGATTGTTGGAGAGGAGAAGCTCTGCCAGATTTTTGAGGTTGCCCAAGGACTCTGGTACTGTCGTCAGTTGATTGTTGTCGAGGTAAAGCGCCGTCAAATTAACGAGGTTGCCCAAGGATTGCGGTACCGTCGTCAGTTGATTGTTGTAGAGGAAAAGCACCGTCAAATTAACGAGGTTGCCCAAGGATTGCGGTACTGTCGTCAGCTGATTGTTATAGAGGTTAAGCGCCCTCAGATTTTTGAGGTTGCCCAAGGACTCTGGCACCGTCGTCAGTTGATTGTTGGAGAGGAAAAGCACTGTCAAATTAACGAGGTTGCCCAAGGACTCTGGTACCGTCGTCAGTTGATTTTTGGAGAGGAAAAGCTCTGTCAGATTAACGAGGTTGCTCAAGGACTCTGGTACCGTCGTCAGTTGATTGTTGAAGAGGTAAAGCTCTATCAGATTAACGAGGTTGCCCAAGGACTCTGGTACCGTCGTCAGTTGATTGTTGGAGAGGGAAAGCATCGTCAGATTAACGAGGTTGCCCAAGGACTCCGGTACCGTCGTCAGTTGATTGTTGTAGAGGAAAAGCATTCTCAGATTAACGAGGTTACCCAAGAACTCTGGTACCGTCGCCAGTTGATTTTCGTAAAGGTAAAGCGTCGTCAGATTAACGAGATTGCCCAAGGACTCCGGTACCGTCGTCAGTTGCAAACCAGATAAATCCAGTTCAGTAGCTTCGGTTGAAATTGCCTCCTGAATCCGCCGTTTTGCCTCAGCCAGAGCTGCGTCTTGCAATTCCTCCTCTAACACAATCTCTTCTGGACACAGCCCCAACACTGCCGCGATCGCCGCAATATTAGCCGCACCCACCCGCTTACCCCGTTCAGGATGCCACAATCGCCCGACTGTATCGGCGCTCACTCCGGCTTGTCGTGCAATGGCAGCCGTAGTCAAATTAAGCCGTGCTTTGGCGGCGTTGAGTCGGTTTACTCCATCTGGGCTGGCTAAGAAAGTGCGAGAGTTAGAGGGCATGGGTTGCGATCGCGGAGTAGGGCAGCCTCTCTGTCGGGGCTATCCCATCCGTTATACCTTCAGCGACATGAATTCTCAAATATTTCAGGCGATCATTGCCCTCACAGCTCTTGCGCTAACTTGCAGGTTCAGATTCCACCGAGTCAAATACTTTTCGCAAAATTGCTAATCCGGCTGACAGGCTCAAAAGCTGCTCTTCTGTGAGGGGCTGCATCAGTTCGGCGATCGTGTCTCTAGTTTTTCCCCGGCTCTGCTGAAGCTGATTCGAGCCAACTTCTGTAAGGTTCAGCATCACCTGGCGGCGCTTCTGCGGATCGTCTATGCGGCTGAGAAATCCTCGCTGTACCAAGCGATCGGTCATAGCAGAAGCCGTTGCTCGCGTCACGCCCAGATGTTCGGCAACTTCTGATAAAGATGAGTTGGGATGACGATTAAGAAAGCCCAAAACCCGAAACTGAGGCACTGACAGCAGAGCCGCGTTTTGCCCTCGCATTTCGGTGCGGATAAATTGCATAACCGCCGGAATAGTTTCCATTAGCTCAGTCGCGCACTGGGTAGCTTGCGGCGTGGCTTGTGGAATAACGGGTGGCGCTGGGCTGCTGTCAGCGTTTTCTGGAGTATGGGATTCCAAACTCATGCGATCGCAAATCTCCTAAAAGGAAGTATCGGCTAGTGTAGCGAGAATGCCTTGATTCCTGCGAATCAGGCTATCTAACTTAGGGCGTTAGCCAGAAATTAAAATGTATGCCAAACTAACAGTTAGTTGGGCTAACTAAATTTAACACAAGTCGTCATCCAGGTGAGTCGGGCTATGGCGCTGGGAAATCCAAGCAGGAGGGAATCAACAGAATGGGTGTAACAGAACAAACCAATCGACAGCAAAATTGGGAGGATCAGCCGCCGCTACAGAGCGATCGCCCCATCATCATTCAAACGCAGATGCTCGGCCGATCTTTCGACCAGGTGATCGCGGTTGATGCGCTCAATCTCTCGGTAGAAGCAGGGGAAATATTTGGGCTTTTGGGGCCTAACGGCGCAGGTAAGAGTACGGCAATCAAAATGCTGACAACGCTGCTGCCGCCCACTTCCGGTCGGGCAACTATTGCAGGATTCGACCTGATTCGACAGTCAACTCAGGTGCGGCGGATGGTGGGCTATGTGCCGCAAGCCCTCTCGGCAGACGGTACGCTGACGGGTTATGAAAACCTGCTGATCTTTGCCAAGCTGTACGATATTCCTCGGCGATCGCTCAAACTCCGCATCACGGAAGCTTTAGAGTTCATGGGTTTACAGGACGCATCCCATAGACTGGTCAGAACTTACTCAGGCGGTATGATCCGACGGCTAGAAATTGCCCAATCGATTCTGCACCAGCCGCCCGTGGTGTTTCTGGATGAGCCAACCGTAGGACTTGATCCGATCGCCCGGAGTGCCGTCTGGGACTTGATGCTAGAGCTGAAGAAAGCCTACAGCATGACGATTTTACTCACCACGCATTTCATGGAAGAGGCTGATAGCCTGTGCGATCGAGTAGCCATTATGGATCATGGCAGAGTCGTGGTCACGGGTACGCCCGCTGCGCTGAAAGATTCGCTGAACAGTGAATCACTGAACGGCAAGTCACTGAACGGCGCAGCAGCAACGCTGGATGACGTATTTATTCACTACACAGGCAATCTACTAGAAGCAGGAGGAAACTTTAGTGACACTTCAAGAGTCAGGCGCACCACAAAGAGATTGGGATAAGCGGAACGAGAGCGTGACTCGTAGCGGTTCCGTTAGGGGGATGAGAGCGATCGCCAACTTAATCACAAAAACTCTGGTGATTACAGAAGTCGAGGTACGAAAGCTGCTGCATGACCCCACCGATCTGCTGTTGCGTGCCGTTCAACCTGCCCTATGGCTGCTAATTTTTGGGCAAGTGTTTACCCGCATCAGAGCTATTCCCACAGGCAGCCTGAGCTACATCGATTTTCTGGCTCCCGGCATTCTGGCGCAGAGCGTCCTGTTTGTGGCAATTTTTAGCGCTATCAGCATTGTATGGGAGCGAGATTTGGGCATTGTCCACAAGTTTCTTGCCAGCCCTACTCCCCGTGCCGCTTTAGTTCTGGGCAAAGCCCTGTCTGCTGGAGTACGTAGCCTAGTGCAGGTGGTGATTGTTTATTTAATCTCTTTCCTCTTAGGCGTACAGCTAAATTTTAATCCTCTGGCGCTATTGGGCGTTGTGCTAATTGTGCTGCTAGGAGCCGCCTGCTTCTCTCTACTTTCGCTGATGGTCGCCTGTTTGGTCAGAACGCGGGAACGGTTGATGGGCATGGGGCAGCTCATGACTATGCCGCTGTTCTTTGCCAGTAACGCCATCTACCCGATCGCCATGATGCCAAACTGGCTGCAAGCAGTTTCTCATCTGAATCCACTGACCTATCAAGTAGATGCGCTGCGCAGTTTGATGATAGCCGGCGGCTCTAGTATTTATGGATTGGGGCTGGACTTCATGGTGCTAGGGATCACGGCAACCCTGATGACGCTAGTATGCGCCCGTCTTTATCCTCGCCTGGTGCTGTAGAGTTTGCGGAGGTAAGCTACAGGGGTTCACTCGCCTCCAATGAGTGCCGATCGCTGTCCTAAAGTGCAGGGTGAACCGATCGCCCAGTTTTGATGCTGGCTTTCTCTCAACAGAGTAGGAAACCTTAGGAAACCTCCGGTATGCGCACTGAAACCTTCATCGCCCTTCTGTCTTGGTGTTTCTGGCTTACTCTCCTTTTGACGATCGCTTTGATCGTCATTGTGTCTGTGAAACGCTACTGGACTCACCGTGAGAAAAGGCGTCTAATGGCTATGATGAGTGCCCTGGGACTTTGGCTGGTGTTGTCTTTGGGAGTGCTGATTATGCTGAGTCTCTACTCATGGGCAGCAATACACACGATCGAAGATAACCCACCTATAAAGCTTGAGCTTGCCACAGTCAGTATTGTAGGGACGATCGCCCTGCATATGCTGGTGGGATGTGTCCTGGCTTATTGGGCAGGGCGAGGAATGAGATCGCTACGTTGAGAGTGAGCTGCGTTGATGTGGCTAGCAATCCAGCGTGGTCTCTAACTCCCAGGGCGTAACGCAAGCGCTGTACTGATGCCATTCTTGATGCTTGAGCTTTAGATAGGCGGTAATGCAGGATTCACCTAGCGATCGCCTCAACACCTGATCCGATTCTAAACACCGCAGTGCATCTAATAGGTTCCCTGGCAGCGCCTTCACCTGATCAACAGGCAGGGGATCGGTGTAGCTATTATTATCTCGTCGCACTCCTGGATCACGTTGTTCGACAATGCCATCCAGCCCTGCGGCACTCAAAGCGGCGGGCAGTAGGTAGGGATTTGCAGCGCCATCGGGTAGTCGAAACTCAAAGCGACCCGTATCCGGGATGCGGATCGTGTGCGTCCGATTGTTACCGCTATAGCTGGCGGTGTTGGGAGACCAAGTTGCACCTGATGTCGTGACGGCAGCATTGATACGTTTGTAGGAGTTGACCGTTGGGTTGACGATCGCACAAAGCGCTTCCGCCGAATTCAAGACTCCGGCAATGAACTGGTAGCCGAGTTTTGAAAGCCCCAATTCTCCCTGCGGATCGTCAAATAAATTTTCTGTTCCAGCAATGTCCCAGATAGAGAGATGGGTATGACAGCCATTTCCGGTCAGATGGGCGAAGGGCTTGGGCATGAACGTGGCGCGAAGACCGTGCTTTTCGGCAATCGCCTTCACCATGTACTTAAAGAAAGCATGGCGATCGGCGGTGACGAGCGCATCCGCGTACATCCAATTCATCTCAAACTGACCATTCCCGTCTTCGTGATCATTCTGGTATGCGCCCCATCCCAGTGAAAGCATGGCATCACAGATTTCACGGATCACGTCATAGCGACGCATCAAGGATTGCTGATCGTAACAGGGCTTGCTCTGGCGATCGCGCGAATCTGAGATCTGTTCACCCTCGGCATTCAGCAGAAAGTATTCACATTCTACGCCCGTCCGAATCCGATAGCCCAGTTCTTCTGCCTGTCGCAAGACGCGCTTAAGCACTACTCTAGGAGCCTGTTCTATAGGCTGCCCGGTGACGGTGTGCAGATCTGCTGGCATCCACGCTACATCAGGTTGCCACGGGAGCTGAATCAAGCTATCTGCATCCGGAATTGCCAGCATATCCGGATCGGCAGGGGTCATGTCTAGCCAAGCCGCAAACCCGGCGAATCCCGCGCCATTCGTGGCCATTTGATCAATGCTTTCAGCGGGAACTAGCTTCGATCGCTGCACTCCAAATAAGTCGGTGAACGAAATCAAGAAGTAGCGAATGCCCTGATCACGAGCAATCTGAGACAGCATCATAGGTCTGTTTGGAGTAAGGTTTGAATCTTCGATCGAATAAAGGCGGCATCGACTGGATTTTGATAGGGATTCCCGGCTCGATGTCCCCAAATGGACGGAATCGGATGATACTCGGCGTTAGGAATCAGCGCGGCTTCTGCGGCACAGTCTTCAGGGGTAAAGTACAAATCGGTTGTTGCAGGCATCACAAATGTTTTGGCTTGAATAGCATTCAAAGCCGCTTGATAGTTGCCCTGGTAGCGAGAATTATCGCTCACATCGCAATGCAGCCACGTATCAATCATTGCCAAAAGGTTATGCGGATCGCGCTGCCGATAGCCAGCTTCCCAGGCTCGAACCAAATAATCTTCGAGTGAAGAATAGCCTAGCTTGTAGTAAATTCCCTCTCGGTAGAAGGCTTGGGACGCTGCCCAACTTGCGTAAATGCGGGCGAAGGCTGGAAATCCGCGATCGGGAATTGCTTCAAATCGCGTTCCTGTCCAGGCGGGATCAGCCGTGAGGGCAGCGCGTAAGCTCTGGAGAAAAACCTTATTATGATCGGTGGTGCGAGCCGTGCCGCAGAGAGCCGCAATCCGCTGAACGCGATCGGGATATAGCGCGCCCCAGTGGTATGCCTGCTGTGCGCCCATCGACCAGCCATAAATGAGGGCAAGCTGCTCAATCTGAAACACTTTCTGCAAGAGCTGCTGCTGTGCACGAACATTATCAACATGGCTGAACCGAATCTCTAGCCCGCGATCGCTATTGCTGGGCGAAGTTGAAAGCCCGTTCCCAAACATATTGGGGATAATCACAAACCACTGAGTTGGATCTAAGATACCGTCAGAGCGAATTAACCAATCAATATCAGAATGCTGCGCACCGTATGAAGTTGGGTAAAGAATAGCATTAGTGCGATCGACATTCAAGTTCCCATAGGTTTGGTAGATGATCTGCGCTTCAGGAAGCGTTTCACCACAGTGAAGCACAAAATTCTTGAGCGTGAATGGAATCATGCTTCGGAAAGATTGGATACGATATCACGATTGACTTTGACATAGCCTGAATCGACGTGGGCGAGATATTGCTTAACCTGCTGGTGAGTCTGGGGAAGCTGATGAAAGGGAATTGACGGATAAAGATGATGTTCTGCATGAAACGGCATATTCCACATGAGGAATCCCAGCGGGAATAGCGTCATGGTCGATCGCGTATTTGTAAATGGATTGCGATCGTAACTGCATCCTGTATGTTCTGCCAACAAGACGAATCGTAGAATCGGCTGTCCTATGAACAGTGGAAAGAGCCAGTACAGCACAAACCAAGGTTGATGAGCGGCAATCGAGATGAGGATGGCGATCGCGTAAACTGTAAGCTGCAATCGGGTTGAGCGAATGACTTCCGCACGGGCGCTCTTGGGAATAAACGGATAGCTGTCCAACTGTCCTAGAGCCACACGGGTATGAGACTTTAACTTTCCCCACCACCAGGGCAAACCGCTAATCGTGATCAGATAGTCTTTGAAGGTTTGCGGCACCGGATCGCTTAGCTCTGGATCTTTGTCGGGATCTTGGGCATAGCGATGGTGCCACTTATGATATCGCCGAAAGAAGGCGCTGTTATAGAATGACAGTAGACCTGCGACCCAACAAACCGCGTCATTAAGGACATTGTTGTCAAATGCGGTGCGGTGCGAACATTCATGTAAGGGTGCAAACATCGCCGCAAAACCAAATCCGTAGAGGATTAAAGCCGGGAGTGCGATCGCCCAATGTCCAAAGCTTGTGCCCCAAACATATCCGCTAATGCCCAGAATCAGAAAATGTGAGGCAAGCTGAAGAGCGCCTTTGGTTGTCGATCGCCGATTCAGTCCTTTCAATGTGTCGATGGTGAGAACGGAACGGATTTCCGGTGCAGTAGACTCAGAAGTAGTAGACTCAGCGCTAGTAGACTCAGAAATAGGCAGAGACTCAGAAACAGCTAGGTTCACGGTTTATCTTCCTTCCAACTTGTTATAACAAGTCTAATTGTTCAGAAATTGCAACACTGTATTTGAGGCTACCGAATTTCAGCATGATTCCTTTGCATTTAGCAATTTCTGAGCAACTGCGCGATCGCATTCTCGCTGGACAGTATCAATTAGGCGACCAGCTGCCGAGCGAACATCAGTTAATGGCTGAGTTTAAGGTGAGTCGAATCACGGCAAGGCGGGCAATTTCAAACTTAACGCAGCAAGGCTTGATCACGGTGCAGCGAGGAAAAGGCGCGTTTGTTGCCACTCAGCAGAAAGTAGCTTATCTGCTTTCGAGTCCTCTATTGCTGGAAGCAGACATGGCGCGACAGGGCGTAGAAATTACCGTAAGAACCCTATTTTTTGAGCCAGTGACGGTTCCAGACGAAGTTCGGAAAGTTCTGAAGTGTTCGATCGCCCATCTCCAAAAAAAAGTATTGTCGTTTAACGGCATTCCAGGCTGCGTAGATATTACCTATATCCTGCCGGAGTTTGGTGAAGTATACGAAAAAGATCTGCGTGAGCAACTGACTTTCACCACGTTAGAGCAACAGGGGATTCAGGTCAAAAAGATTGATGCGGTGATTGAATGTACACAAGCAGACTATGAAACTAGCGAACAGCTAGAGGTGCCATTGGGACACCCGCTGATCGTTTATCAACACACGGCATATACCGAGAAGAACTGCGCGATCGTCTACGGTGAATCAATCTCACGAGGCGATCGCTTTTGTTACTCGGTGCGAATCGATCGAATATAGTTTTTTCTCTGTTGAGTACAATATTTAGCGCTTCTAAAAAACCTTCTCAGCCATGTGGCGGATCGAGAAAACACGGGAATGCTGAGTAAAGTGCCCGTAAAGGGGCTTCAAAGAGTCTGTGAAAGTTGCGGGATGTCCCGGCAGAAGTTGGAGCGATCGCGTCATAACGGATAGGGGAAGCCATAACAGAAGTTATTTAGAGATTGTATTTATGCCTAAAACAGAGATTAAATCTAGCCAAGCTCATCCAGCGACAAGTGAGCCAAAGCCTGCTTCCCAAGCTTGCCTTCAAACCCGTGCCCTTTTGTCTCTCTGGAGTCTAGAAAAAAAAGAAGGAAAGGCAGTTAGCGCAGGAAAGCTGAGCAAACACAAAGCGCTTTTTCAAGAAATGGAAGCGGCAGGCACGATCCAAATCACCCAAAACAGCAGATATCAATATTTCTCAATTTCAGAGGAGGGCAAAGGTAAACTGTTGCAAGGTTTGACGAGTGCTGATTTTAGCTTTGCTGGAACGGTGGTCAGCACAAGAGAATCACTGGATGCTCTGGAATTGGTAGTAGGGCAAAATGCTGGAATTACGATCGCACCTACAGCCAACGGTAACGGCAAAACTGCGGAAGTCACGGCTGTAAAGGCGATCGCCTCCTATGAAGAATTCAAAACCGTGGCGCTGGAAGTCTTCGATCGGCTGAATCGTGATTACAACATGGACAATCTGGTGCCAATTTACCGGATTCGGAGAGAATTGGGCGATCGGGTGGCGCGGGGACAGTTCAGCGATTGGTTATTTACCTTGCAGTCCGATGATGTCTTTGAGTTATTGGAAGAAAGCGTAGAAGATAGCGCCCCAGACAAGATCGAAGATTCTGTAACGACCAAGTTTGGCAAGCTACGCTGCTATGCCAAACGTCTGGCTGCTTAGAGTCTAAGAGGATATCTGAAAAGTCTCAAATGTTCTGCATTCGCCCCCCAACCCCCCAATTCTGGGGGGCTTTCGAGCCAGTTCTTATTCAAAGTCCCCCAGAATTGGGGGATTTAGGGGGCGGTTCGGGTAGCAAATTACACTTCTCAGACATCCTCTAAGCGCTGGCAGATTCTTTTCCTTTCTACAAGTTAATTTTCGGTAAAAGCGAGCTATGACTTCTCAATCTGCGATCGATCACCTCAATCACATTATCCAAACCCACAACCCATTTGAAAGCCATTTTGTGGTCAAGGCGCATCAGGTTTGGGACGAGGAATTTCCCGATGTTCCTTCTCTCCATGAACATGCTTCTAGAAAAATTTTGGAGACTGTAGAGAAAATCAATTCTAAACAACTTCAGAGTGGAACAGCGGGTCTAGCCATTCTTGCGCCTAAAGGAGTAGGTAAAACTCATGTGCTGAGCCGAGTTCGCAAGCACTTGAAGCAAAAGGGCAACGGCTTCTTCATTTACATGTGTGAGTATGGCAATCTCAGCCAAATTAAGCGTCAGTTCTTGCAAAGCTTGGCATCTAGTCTGAAGAAAACAGGTAGCCAAGGCGTGATGCAGTGGCAAGAATTGGCGGCTGCTCTGGTTAACCGTGCTACTGGGAAAGAGTACCCTGTTCAAAGGCTGATTGAACAGTTTCCAAAGCTACTGGCGCAAAGACCTCAGATTGTGAATCAGCTCACTACAAAAATTTCATCAACCTGTCCAGAGATCGATAATCCATACATTATCAAAGCAGTAGTCTGGATGCTTTCGCCTGCTCATGCTCCCTTCGCCGCCAACTGGCTCTCTGGTCGGGAATTGTCGGATGATCAAGCCAAAATGATGGATCTGCCAAATTCAAGTAAAGATGACAAGGACTCAGAAGCCTTCAGCACTGCTCGACAAATCCTGGATTTAGTTGGTTATTACACAACCCCTGTGATTTGTTTCGATGAATTAGACGGTACAGAATTGGCTGATGATGAAGATCCTCTATTGGGTGGATTCACAAGAGCGCAAGTCGTCGCCAGCCTTGGAAAAGACATTTATAACAGCCTCAAGCGAGGACTTCTTCTTTACTCTGCTTATGAAAAAACTTGGAGCGAGGAGTTTAAATCTTTATCAACTGCTACTGCGGTTAAGGATCGAATTGCTCACCAGGAAATTTCTCTCACTTCTCTAAAGGCGGATGATGTGGTACTGCTGGTTGGGTTTTGGTTAGAGCAATTCTATTCGCATCAGAATCTTACGCCTCCTCACCCTATCTATCCGTTTGATGAGAAGACCCTACGGGATACTTTTGGTGGGCAAGGAGCCGGGGTCAGAGATGTTTTGAGATGGTGCGCCGAGAATTTTGGCACGATTCCTATCGATCGCATAGAGCAACTGGAAGTAATTTATCAAGATGTGTTAAGCAGCCTAGAAATTGATCTAGATGATAATGAAAAAATTGCCAATGCTCTTGCCTTTTGCCTAACCTACTTGAGAGGTCAAACGATCGAGAATGTCACGTTAAAAAGCATCGATCGTGAAGTCAAGCCAAAGTATAGGCACAAAGATACCATCAACTTCAGAATTCTTGGTGAGGAAGATGGTAAGCCTGTCAAAATCGGCGTTTGTGTATTACAAAACTCTAATGGTCACTCTGTTGGAGCAGGAATTAAATATCTGACCTTGTATAAGGACTTGGATTTTACACGAGGCTGCTTAGTCAGAGGCAAGACAATTTCAAAACGTTGGCAAGTTGCCAATACTCATTTGGATTTGCTGCTTAATAAACTTGGTGGTGAATGGGTATCGCTCAAAGAAGATGAAGTCAAGCCGCTACTCGTTTTGCATACTATGTCTAAAAACTTAGATGGAGATGTGTTTAGCTACGAAGATTTTCAGCGATTCCTTTGCGAGAAGCACTCAATTCAGGACAACTTGCTCCTTCGAGAAATTCTCAGTGATCCATCAGGTCAGGTTCCTGAAGAAATCACAGATGAAGATAATGAACTTGAGAAAGCAATTTCTGAAGTGATAATTTCTGAAACAAGCGATGAACTGGATGATCTGGATTTGCTAGATGTTGCTTAACTTAAAGGTGTATTGATGATTAGTTCCATTTCTATCAATACTGCGTTTTGCTTGGCGGCATCAGACATAGAGGCTCTGATTCAAGGTCGAATGATTGCCGCCATTTCACGAACATTTATTAATGCAATTCCGTATTTTGCAATTTGTCCTGCTGATATTTCTGACAATAATCAAGCGATTGAAATTCGAGCTTGGGCGCGGCTTGAAATATGCAAGATTTATAGCAATCCAGTTGAGATTGAAAAACTGTCTCGTTTAACTATTTGGAACCATCAATCACTACAAGACCTGTTGCAAGAGCGAAACAAAATATTTGTTGCCTATTTGCGAGTCTATCAACTAGATCAAGCTGTTAAAATACTGAGTGATCGAGCTAACCCTGATAAAATTGGAAGCTTCATCAGATTGCCAATCTCTCTAACAGGTACGACTGCTAAACCCGCATTAACTGATACTTTATTTAAACAACGTCGGCACCAACTGATTAATTTAGAAAATCCACAACATCCTGAACTAGAGGAGCTACACACCGCGATCGCCCAACTTCCCTCACCTAGCTTAGCATCTCAAGCTCTCGGTCACCAAATCAAAGTGTTTCTTGGGTGGGCTGATGATTCAGCTAAAAATCAGTCTGATCTAGACGCAGATTGGATAAAGACGATCGCATCACTTGGCGATCGCAGCAAAGAACTTGAGGGAAAAAGCAATTATCAAGCTGGTACAGACTTTGAAAATATTACGCGCAGAGGTCTTGAATACTTAGGATTTAAGGTTGATGAAACTTGTAAAGGTGGCGCAGGAGGTTTAGATCTTTTTTGTTCAGAACCCTATCCTTTGGTTGGCGAATGTAAAGCAGGTAAGAGCATACCCGATCGAGCAGTTGAAGAATTAGATCGGATTGGAAAGAGGCATCTTCGAGAGAATTATATGTCTGCTGTTAGATTGATTATTGGTTCTGGTCAGCCTACCAAACAACTTCAAGAATCGTCCATAACCTCAAAAATTAGTATTATTAGCGCAATGACCTTAGAGAAATTAGTGAAACTTCAAGCTCAACATCCAAACTCAATCAATTTGATTGAGCTTAAAAGATATTTAGTACCTGGGCAAGTGAATGATGAAATTGAGAAATATATTGAGGTAGTCTCAAGAGATATTAAATTACGATCGCATATCGTCCAAATTGTGAAAGAACATTTAAAGATTACAAGTGAAGACAATGCTGATGTTGGAACGCTCTACGGTGCTTATATGCACTCTACTCCGCATCGGTTCTTGACGCGTGAAGAGTTGCGCGAAATTTTAATTGAACTTTCTTCTCCCTTAGTAGGACATTTAGGGCGAGCAAAAGGAAATGATGGCGATCGCTTCTATTTCCTCCGCGATTTGCCGATCGTCTAAAGCGTGTCAGATGAAGTTTGCAGAGGTGGTGTAGGCGGATACCAGCGTTGAGCCAGAGTATTGAGCTGCATCAGAATATCGATTAGCTCCCGTCCGCGATCGGTTAAGCCATAGGTAACTTGCGGCGGAATCGTGGCTTCGTAATGGCGAAACAAAATGCCCTCAGCTTCCAGCATTCGCAGCCGTTCGGTCAAGACTTTGGTAGAAATTCCTTCGACCTTACGCTTCAATACGCCAAACCGCGCTGCGTCTTCTGCCAGCACCCAAAGAATATACATTGTCCAGGAGCCGGATAAGACGGACAGCAAAATGCTGAGCGGACAAACAGCGTCCCTATTGTCTTCATTGTTACAAACTTTGTTCTCTTCTGTAGACATGTTGAGCAGTTACTAAAAAGTGCGTATTAGTTACCTTTAGGTTACTACTTTACTTTCGTAACTACCCCCTTTAGGATAAGCCTGAACGGTTGAAAATTAGAGAGGTTTGGTATGTCTAGCGTTGTCGTAGTCTATTTTTCAGGCGCAGGTCACACGCACTTAATGGCGGAAGCGATCGCCAAAGGTGCGAATCAAGTTGCGGGAACAGAAGCCAAGCTGCTGCGGATTACGGGCGACCAAATTACAGAAGGACGCTGGAAGCAGCCCGAATTTCTAGAAACTCTGAATCAGGCAGATGCGATCGTCTTTGGCTCACCCACCTACATGGGCGGCGTAGCAGGACAGTTCAAAGCCTTTATTGACGCTGCCAGCGAAATTTGGTTTGCTCAGGGCTGGAAAAACAAGATTGCAGGGGGCTTTACCCACTCAGGCTCCCTCAGCGGCGACAAGCAGGGAACACTGCTCTATCTGGCAACTAACGCCGCTCAGCATGGCATGATTTGGGTGGGGTTTGCCGACCTGCCTAGCGCTTATTTTGGCAAAACAGACGGAGTAAATCGACTCGGCTCTTTCCTGGGCGTCATGGGGCAGAGCAATCTAGATATGAGCGGCAGCCCCGCAGAAATTGATTCGGGCGATCGTCTCTCCTCTGAAATCTACGGGCAGCGCATTGCTGAAGCGGTACAGCGCTGGCATTGAACCCTAAAATCCTAGAAAAATCGTCTCCACACTCCAGCCAGAAACCATCAGCAAAACTGAACAGTTGCAAGTCTCAAGGCACCCTGATAGATTCTCAGTATCGAGGGTCATAGTCTTAGCTGTCGCCAGCCTGCGTAGGACATTCAGAGTAAGGCGCGAAGCGCCCCACCCTAAATGTTCTCGTCATAACCGCCAAGGCGGTTGCTATGTGACCCTTGTTCAGTTGAAGTTTCAGACTTACTGTATTTCAGACTTACTGTATCTGAGGAGTGCGTAACATGGTTGGGTTCTTAATTTCTATCGTGGTGATTGCGATTAGTCTGTTGATTATCTCCAAGCTGCCTTTGGGCGTTGAGATTGATAATCCCGTGATTGCCTTGATTTCTGGAGCAGTCATCGGAGCCATTAACGGCTTAGTCGGGCTGTTTCCTGACTGGTTTAGATCCTTTGGAGCGATCGTCAGTCTAGGGCTAATTCCTTTGCTGAGTGGCGTGATTATCTTTGGTCTGGCCGCCCTCCTCGTTGAGGGTTTTCGGCTGCGTTGGGGAATCTGGAGCGCAATTTTGGGAGCGATCGCTCTCAGCATTGTCAACTCCATCCTCTTCTACATTCTGGGTCAAGTGGGCTTAGCTACAGCTTAATCAGTTGATTCCCCTAAATCTCCCAATTCTGGACGACTTTGAGTTCCGAAAGTCCCCCAGAATTGGGGGGCTAGCGAACCTCAGACGCAAATCAAAAGACTCGTGTGTACACCGTAGCCCTCAGAAGGGTTAGGGAAGATTTCTACTATTCTAGCTATCCAAGCAGCATGGCATTACTAATCAACATTCATGATTTTAGGAACCTTGAAGAAATCTCCCTGAGCAGTCACCTCCCGATCGGGCGCGCTGTCTAGGATGAGTTCGCGATCGCCACCGGATTCCACGCGATCGGGGCGCGTCACATTGCTGACATCAATTGCCCTGGTCGTAGGCTGCACGTCGTCAGTGTTGAGTTCGCTCAACTGCTCAAAATATCCCAAGATGCCATTTAGCTGCTCTGTAAACTGAGTCTCTTCTTCAAGAGTCAGATCTAGCCGAGCCAGATGAGCGACTTTGTGAACCTGTTCGCGATCGATCATAAAAAATGGGTCAGCAGAGAATAGTAGAAACCTAGCGGAATTTTAGAAGAAAACGTCGGCTTTGGAACGCCCGGTCGTCTTCAGCCAGTTCTGCGCTTCGATATAGTTGTTGGGAGCCTGACGAATAGCACGCTGCCAGTAGTCCGCTGCCTGGTCAAAATAGGCTTCGGCTTCGTCCGACTTGCCTGAACTGCTAGCTGCCTCCAACTGTTCGCCCAGATGATGGTAGATCACGGCAATGTTGTTGAGAGCCTGCGGCATCCGGGGACTAATTTCGATCGCCTGATGATACAGCTCTAGCGCGCGGGTATGGTCACCATTGCTGGCATAGATCAAGCCCATGTTGTAGAAAATGAAGCTGCGATCGTAGGGATCTTCTTCTAGCTTCAGGGCTTCCTCGTAGTTGGCAAGCGCCTCAGCATACTCGCCATCCCCTTGGGCAGACATACCATCTCGGTAGTAAGCAAACGCCTGTTTCGCAGTCTTGTTCGTCGGGATCATCTTCAGGATCATGTCTGCCATGACCGTGAAGGTTTTATCGATAAAGTTGTCGTTTCGTTGAGATCTGGGCATAGTTGCCTCGCGAGTCGGGGTTAGTGAGAAGCCAGTTGATCAAGCAACCTACTGAGAAGCGTGAACGAATTCTACCTCTCACGTCAAGTAACCGTATCTCAGCTTAACCTGTATTTCAGCTTAATCTAGATGGGCTGAGCTTGAGCAGCGAAAGGCAGCCGCGCAGACTCGATCGCGCAGACTCGATTTCCACACCCACCCCTTCCAATTCCTATACTGGAGGAAACAGTGTTCTTCATTACCGCTGTTCTTTTCATTACCGCTTAAGAGAGCTGAGGAATCAAGACGCATGGCTCCAAATCCAATCGTCATGCAAGCCGTAGAAAGGCTGAAGTATCGCGCTACCGTTGGTGATGTAGCGGCTCAGGCAGGGTTAGACATCAAAGTGGCTGAGCAATCTCTGCTCGTCTTAGCCTCTGAAGCCGGAGGACATATGCAGGTCGCAGAGTCCGGTGAAGTTGCCTACCTGTTTCCCCGAAATTTTCGGGACGTGGTGCGCAACAAATACTGGCGACTGCGGTTTCAGGAAACCTGGGGCAAAATCTGGCGGATTGTGTTCTATCTCATTCGCATTTCCTTTGGGCTAATGCTGGGCGCGTCCATTCTGCTGATTGTGCTGGCGATCGCTATTATCCTACTCGCTCTCAACTCGCGAGACGATAACGGCAGCAGCTCTGACAGCGGCTTCAGCGGCTCCTTTCCCTCCCTTTTCATGTGGGATTGGTACTGGATATTTTCACCCAACTACGGCTATTCGACCCATTCTCGCCGATCGTCTACTCGCAGCAAACGCGGCAGAGGTGGACAAGACGAGGATTCCATGAACTTTCTGGAAGCCATCTTTTCGTTCCTGTTTGGTGATGGCAACCCCAATGCCGACCTAGAAGACCAGCGCTGGCGATCGATTGGCACCGTCATCCGCAACAACGGCGGAGCGATCGTGGCTGAACAGGTAGCCCCCTACCTCGATCGGCTCCCTGGCGACTTTGAAGACTATATGCTGCCCGTCTTAACCCGCTTTAACGGACGACCAGAAGTGAGTCCAGAGGGCGAGATTGTTTACCATTTCCCCGATTTGCAGGTCAGCGCCAGTCAGCGTCAGTCCAAATCTGTGTCGGCATACCTGCGGGAGTCGGTCTGGCGGTTTAGTCAGGCTAGCAGCGGACAAATTATTGCCGCGGTCGGGCTAGGGGGCGTAAATCTGGTTGGAGCGCTGGTGTTAGGGAGCTTGCTGCGCGATGGGGCGATCGCGGCTCAGATTGGGGGTTTGGTGGGCTTTGTTGCCAGCATCTACGGCGTGCTGCTTGTCTACGGCATTGGGTTTTTGGCCATTCCGCTGATTCGCTATTTCTGGGTGCAGTGGCGCAATCAAAAAATTGAGGCACGCAACCACGAGAGACAAGAAAGAGCGATCGCTCTAAATGCTGCTCTTCCTGCACTAGAACAAAAGCTTGCCTTTGCTCAGCAGTTTGTGGCAGAAACGATCGTCAGCGAAAAAGATTTGGCTTACACCACCGAAACAGACTTGACCGAGCAGGAATTTCTCAACCCCAGCAAGGTGGATGCCGACTGGCAAAGGCGGCTGGAGCAGACCGACTAGCCCTTCTTTCAAAGGGCAAGCATAGCAATACATTAGAGCAATGAAAGCTTTAGATGCTCCACAGGATATCAATGCTGATTGGTTGAGCAGACCTTCGACCCAAGTTGCGCCCGACCTCATAGGCTGTGTCTTAGTCAGACAGTTGCCTGACGGCAAGATTTTGCGCGGATTAATCGTAGAGACAGAAGCCTATACGCCCGATGACCCAGCCTGTCACGCCTATCGTCGTCGAACTCCTCGTAATTCAGTGATGTTTGGTCCGGCAGGAGCTTGTTATGTGTACCTGATATACGGAATCTATCATTGCCTAAACGTTGTGACAGATCTGGATGGGATTCCTAGTGCTGTTCTCATTCGTGCTCTTCAGTTGGAGACATCGCCTCCTTGGATAGACCCTCAAAAAAATGTGAAGCTGCATCGGTTAGCTGCTGGCCCAGGTAAATTATGTCTTGCTTTGAAAATTGACCTGTCTCTAAACGCAACCCTGCTGCAACCTGTACAACCTTTATGGCTTGAACACCGTAGCGAACAATTTCAGCAGCAGCTTAATGAGTCGCCCTCCAACTTAACTCAAACGACTCGAATTGGACTGACACAAGGTGTGGATTTGCCCTGGCGCTGGTACTTGACAGATAGCTCAGCTGTGTCAAAACGAGGGTGAAAGTTGTGAAATATAGCGTGGGGGATTGCCAGCAGATTGGGATAGGCGATCGCACTGTTCCACAGCATCAAGGTTAACAGAAGCAGTTTAGCGTTTTCAATCGCCTGCGGCAGGCCGTTTAGGGTTGTGAGACCGGAGCTTTCAGCTCAGCATCTCAGGTGAGGGCTAGCGCAGGCTGGCGAATGGAGATTTCAATCACAAATCCTCTTTTCATAATTCTTTCATTTTCCCTGCTTTTCGTGGTATAGCCCTACGTAATTTAGTTAGGACAAGTTATTTTTTGAGAGCCGCGCTCCGCGCGGCTCTCAAAAAATAACTCATTGGATCTAAGCGCGTAGCGCTATACTTTTGAAAAATGAAAGAATTATGAAATTAGCCATGAGGCACAAGCCGCCCTTTAACAAGCATTTTCGAGTCGTTAATTTATATCCAATTGGGCTGGTGGGTCTATTAGTCGGTGTTTGGATCAGTGGATGTACACCCACAACTCCAACTCAGCCGCGTGAAGAGTCCCGTACCACTACCACTACTCCCGCCCGAAACGACAAAAAAGTTATTCTCACCACGTTTACCGTTCTGGCTGACATGGTGCGAAATGTAGCGGGAGACAAGGCGATCGTTGAATCTATCACCAAACCGGGTGCTGAAATTCATGGATATCAAGTCACACCCAGCGACTTGGAACGGGGTCAAAAAGCTGACCTGATTTTGGAAAATGGCTTAAACCTAGAGCGCTGGGCAGATCGCTTTCATAACAGTCTACCTAAAGTTCCTCGCATAACTTTGAGTGATGGGCTTCAGACGGTCAATATTGCTGAAGATGCCTACCAAGGTAAACCTAATCCCCATGCTTGGATGTCGCCTAAAAATGCCTTGATTTACGTTGAAAATATTCGCAAGGCGTTAGGAAATCTCGACCCAGCCAACGCTATAACCTATGACGCAAATGCCAAGACCTACAGCGAACAAATTCGGGCAATTGATGAAAAACTGAAGCAAGCGATCGCGACAATTCCCGCTGATAAACGCTACATCGTCAGTTGTGAAGGCGCATTCTCTTACATTGCCCGCGACTATGGCTTGAAAGAAGTTTACCTTTGGGCAGTCAATGCTGAACAGCAATCCACGCCAAAGCAATTAGAAAAAGTGATTAATACCGTCAAAGCAAATCAGATTCCTGCTGTATTTTGCGAGAGCACCGTCAGCAATGAGACGCAGCTTCAGGTTGCAAAGGAAACAGGCGCAAATTTTGCAGGTGTGTTTTATGTCGATTCTTTGTCTTCTGCCGATGGTCCTGCCTCCACCTATCTCAGACTACTAGAATACAACGTCAATACTTTAATCAAAGGCTTGCAAGAGAAGTAAAGGAAAGGAAAACAAAGAAAACTATGAATTCAGTCAGCATTGACATTGAAAACGTAACCGTTACTTATCACAGCAAAGTAGCATTACACCAAGCCGCGCTCCAGCTAAAAGCAGGGACGATTTGTGGATTGGTGGGGATGAATGGAGCAGGGAAATCGACCTTGTTCAAAGCCATAATGGGATTTGTCAAGCCCGTCAGCGGGAAAATTTTGATCAATGGATTAACCATCCGTCAGGCGCAAAAAAGTAATCTGGTGGCCTATGTCCCTCAGTCCGAGGAAGTAGACTGGAATTTTCCGGTTAGTGTCTACGATGTCGTCATGATGGGGCGCTATGGCTATATGAACCTCCTGCGAGTGCCGAGATCATGCGATAAAAAAGCTGTAAGAGACAGTTTGGAACGAGTGGAAATGTGGCAGATGCGCGATCGCCCAATCGGTGAGCTATCCGGCGGGCAGAAAAAACGCACCTTTTTTGCGCGGGCATTGGCACAACAGGGAACAGTCTTGCTTTTGGATGAGCCGTTTGCTGGGGTCGATATCAAAACCGAGAAAATGATGATCACTCTGCTAGTGGAGCTTAGCCAAACAGAACGCACGATTCTGATCTCAACCCACGATTTAGCGTCAATTACGACATTCTGCGATCAGGTTGTTTTGATTAATCGCAGCATTTTGGCTTATGGCAAAACCTCTGAAGTGTTTACCGAGGAAAATTTATCTCGCACCTTTGGTGGAGCAGTTGGCGATTTCTCTTCTGCCAAACGTCAAGTTAATTAAATCAATCAGGAGAAGTTCTAATGGATTTAATTCAATGGTTTGCTGCGCCATTACAGCATGGATTTATGATTAAAGCAATTCTGGTCAGTGCGTTGGTGGGAGTTGTTTGTTCTGCTCTATCATGCTACATGACTTTGAAAGGTTGGGCATTGATGGGCGATGCTGTTTCCCATGCCGTCATGCCGGGGGTAGTGATCGCTTATGTGCTGAATATTCCTCTTGCGGTTGGTGCCTTTGTGTTTGGAGTGGGTTCTGTGATAGCGATCGGATTCATTAAATCAAAAACGCGCATCAAAGAAGATACGGTGATTGGCTTAGTATTTACTGGATTTTTTGCGCTGGGATTAGTATTAGTATCTAAAATTAAAAGCTCAGTTGATCTGACTCATATTTTGTTTGGTAATATCTTGGGAATTTCGGATGCAGATATTACTCAAACAGTAATAATTAGTGCGATCACTTTAGTGACATTAGCAATTTTACAAAAGGACTTGATTCTGTTTTGCTTTGACTCGACTCATGCTCGATCGATTGGTCTAAACATTACTTTTCTCTACTATGTCCTTCTGTCTTTACTATCGCTCGCAGCTGTTGCTGGACTTCAGACAGTAGGCATTATTTTAGTCGTAGCAATGTTGGTTACTCCAGGTGCAACTGCTTATTTATTGAGCGATCGTTTTGATCACATGCTCCTGATTGCGATGGCTTCCGGCGTATTTTCCAGCGTCATGGGCACTTATATTAGTTACCACATTGATGGTTCAACTGGGGGCTGTATTGTTGTGGTACAAACCCTACTGTTTCTCGCCGCGATGATTTTTGCACCCAAGCACGGCTTATTGGTGAGATCTAGGAACTCTCAGACTGTCAGTGAATCGGACGCAAATCAATAACCTTTCAGCACTGACTGCTGCCCCCTCATATGGCGCTACGCGCTTAGATCCAATGAGTTATTTTTTGAGAGCCGCGCGGAGCGCGGCTCTCAAAAATAACTCGTCCTAACTCAATTACGTAATGCTGTATAGCTTTCGGAAATATGGCTAAAGCCTACAGCGCATCTACAAAATCACCCGATCGCCCTTACCGCTTTTTCAGCAAATCTTGAAACTGTTCGTTGTCTCGTAGAAAGTCGAAACAGCTATCGGTTTGTGCCATGACTCGGTATAGGTTAGGGCTGAGAACGATCGCCCGATACAAGTTCTTGAGGGCTGCTTCTGCATCTTCCTGGGTCGCATAGGTGCAGGCTTTGCCATACCAGGCGTTGGGATTGTCAGAGCGATATTGCAGCGATTTATCGAAGCTGGCGATCGCCTCTCCATAACGACTCAGCTTAGTCAGCACTAGCCCCCGATAATTCCAGGCATAGAAACAGGTGCGTTTCAGCGTTAGTGATGTGTCTAAACTCGTGAGGGCATCTTCGTAGCGACGAAGGGCGGCCATCGCTACAGCACGGCTATACCAGGCTTGGTAGTTATCTGGCTTCAGTTCGATCGTTTTGTCGAAGCTAGCGATCGCCTCTTTGTAGCGGTAGAGGTGCAGATAGGTTTGCCCCTGGTTGTACCAGGCTTTGATGTCTTCAGGCTCGTGTTTGAGAGCTTTATTAAAACTGATGACTGCCTCTTCGTAACGCCCTAATTTGGCTAGCGCAATGCCTTTGCCATGCCATGCCAGCGCGTGTTTCGACTTGATGCGAATGGCTTTCTCGAAGCTGGCGATCGCTTCGTCATAGGACTTCAGTTCACAGAGGGCATAGCCCCGCTGAGTCCAAGCCTGATGATGGGCAGGCTGAAGATCTAAAAATTTGTCGAACCGAGAAACGGCTCCCTCATAGCGCCCCAGTTTATATAAAGCATTGCCTTGGTCGTACCAAGTTTGCAGATCTTGACTCATAGAAGTTTCTGAGCCTGGAGCAGTTTGCGATCGGTTTAGAGAGAGTTTAAGCACAGCCTTTCTACTTCACAGTCTAGAGGCTAGACTCGAAGAATACTAGAGAAGGCTTACCTCCTAGGCAGAGGGCTATCTCTTTCTCAGCTATTGTTGCTATTGTTCCCTATTCGGCATATTTGATCGACTTAGACGTTTGGGTAGCCCTCAAAATGTATAGGATTTACGCAAGCCCTCTAGCTGTAGTGCATTTTTGTTGTGTGTGGTGGGCGCAGCCCACCACACACAACAAAAATGCGTAACTCCTAATGTAATGATTTCTTATGGGGTGAGCGAAGCCTACTCCATAAAAAATCATTACATGAATACCAGTACTGAAGTTTGCGCTAGTTAGGCAACAGCCGCCCCGGTGAGAGCCAGTAGCCCCTTAAATAAATGAATGCCCTCAGTATTGCCCAGTATCGGATCTGCGGCTCGTTCGGGGTGGGGCATCATGCCCAGCACATTGCCTTGGCGGTTACAGATACCCGCAATGTTGTGGAGCGACCCGTTGGGATTGCCTGACTCGATCGCCTCTCCCGCAGATGTACAGTAGCGAAACAGCACTTGCTGGTTGGTTTCCAACTCCTCCAAGGTTTGGGAATCGGCGTAGTAGCAGCCTTCGCCATGAGCGATCGGGAGCGTCACTACCTGCCCCGGATAATAATTTTGTGTCCAGGGTAAATTAGTGCGTTCAACCCGTAGGGCGACACGATCGCAAATGAAATGCAGGTTCCGGTTGCGGACTAAGGCTCCGGGCAGCAGCCCTGCCTCAGTCAACACCTGAAAACCATTGCACACGCCTAAGACAAACTTGCCCTGTTCTGCATGTTTGAGCGTTGCCTGTAGCGCTGGAGAAAAGCGGGCGATCGCTCCACAGCGCAGGTAGTCTCCATAGCTAAACCCGCCAGGAATAATCACCACATCCAGATCAGACAAATCGCTGTCTTCATGCCAAACCATGCGCGTCGGCTGGCGCAATAGATCGCGTACCACCATGGCAATATCGCGATCGCAGTTGGAACCTGGAAACACAAGGACTCCAAACTTCATCGGTTCACCTCATCAGCGACTTCTTTTAGCTCAAATCGATAGTTTTCAATCACAGGATTGGCGAGGAGCTGGTCACAAATGCGATCGAGCTGTTGTTGGGCGGCAGCTTGATCAGGAGCAGTCAAAGTCAGCTCCACATATTTACCAATGCGCACCTGCTCGACATTGCTATAGCCCATATGGGTTAGCCCCGACTGTACAGCGGTTCCAGCTGGATCGAGGACAGAAGGACGCAGAGTAACGTAGATTTGAGCCTGAAAAATTTGGTTCACGCGCTTGAAGAAGACGAAAGCACCTTCTATTCTATAGCTCTTTTAATCCGGTACTCGTGATCGTTCCGGTTAGTGGCGAACTGGCGCTGGCATAGGATTTGATGGGAATTCGCCCAGCGAGATAGGCTAAACGTCCGGCTTCTGTGGCGAGTCCCATGGCGCGACCCATAGCCGCCGGATTTTCTGCCAGAGCGATCGCCGTATTGATCAGCAGCGCGTCAGCTCCCATTTCCATTGCCTGAGCCGCTTCGCTAGGTGCGCCAATTCCAGCATCCACCACAACAGGCACTTGAACCGTTTCAATAATAATCTGAATATTGGCGGTATTCTTGATACCCTGCCCTGAGCCGATCGGTGAACCCAGCGGCATAACGGTGGCACAGCCCACCTCTTCCAATCGCTTTGCCAGTAGCGGATCGGCATTGATGTAGGGCAGAACGGCAAAGCCTTCTTTTACGAGCTTTTCAGCGGCTTCCAGGGTGCCGATTGGGTCGGGCAGCAGATATTTGGCATCGGGAATGACCTCTAACTTAACGAAATTGTTGTCTTCCTGACCCAACAGCTTCGCCATTTCTCGCCCTAGCCGCGCCACACGAATTGCCTCCTCTGCGGTTTGGCAACCTGCCGTATTGGGCAGCATCCAGATTTTGCTCCAGTCCAGCGCTTCGGCAAGTCCTTCATGACCGGGTGCGTTGGTCTGGACGCGACGAACTGCGACCGTGACGATCTCGCAGCCGCTAGCCGCGACGCTCTGACGCATTTGGTCAAAGTTGCGATACTTTCCTGTCCCTGTCATCAGGCGCGATCGAAACGATCGCCCTGCAATCACTAAAGGCTTAGGATCAACCAACGGTGCAGCGGCAGAATCAATGGGGGCAGAATCAATGGGGGCAGAATCAGGCGGGGCAGAATCAGGCGGGGCGATCGGGGAAGAATATTGCAGCATTGTGTCAGAGGGAGAAGTAGAGTCAGAGATGGAACCTGTAGGCTGGGAACCGTAAAACCGCTCCCAGGAAAAAGCGTCGAGTAAGGGAGAAGATTGCTGATTGAAGACGCGATCGCCCACCAGCCTTGCCGTGATGGGTGCCAGCAGAATTCCGTTGCGGTAGTGTCCCGTTGCCAAGGTCAGGTTATCACAGAGGCTTGACCCCAGAATGGGTAGCTCATCGGGCGTTGCCGGACGAAAGCCCCACCAGCATTCGTGAATCGGCAAATTGCTCAGCGCTGGGTAAAGCCGAATAGCGGCATTGAGCAATTTCTGCATTCCGGCGGGCGTATTGTAGGGAGTAAAGCCCACCTCTTCATTCGTGGCACCTATGACGATCCGTCCATCTCGACGGGGCACAATATACGCCTCTTCGCCAAACAAAACCCGCTGAAGCGGCAGTTTCTCAGCCTCAGCAACCTTTACCGCCAGCATTTGTCCTTTGCGGGGCTGCACGGGCACAGGCAGCAAGTCTTGTGACCAAGCTCCGGTTGCTAAAATGTAGTGTCCGGCAGTGCGATCGCCCCCCGTCGTGGTTAGCCTCACGACCTGCCCTTGGTACTGCTGAATTCCAGTAACAGCAATTCCTTCCTGAATATCTACGCCCAGGATTTCTGCAACCGATCGCAAGACCTGAGCCAAGGCCCGATTATCGACCTGTCCTTCTTCAGGATACCACCAGCCGCCGATCGCTTCACCTAGTCCAGGCTGGGCATGATGGAGGGCGGTGCGATCGAGCCAAATTTGGGCAGGATTGCTCAATTTAGTTTCAGGGAGCTTGTAAAGTGGGGCAAGGATGCCGCTCGACCAATAGCCTGTACTCTTGCCGCTCAGGTTTTCTAACTTGCTGATCCAGCCTGGATAAAGCGACAGGCTCTTCAAGCACAAGTCCAACATGGGGCTATCGGGAAGGGCTTCAGCTCTGGGAGCCAGCATTCCGGCGGCAGCATGGGAGGCTGCCTGCTGAAAATCACGGCTGAGGATAGTCACTGCGGCTCCGCGCAGCTTCAGGTCAATGGCGATCGCCAACCCGATGATGCCGCCACCGATGATTGCAATATCACTTATCGGATGCATGAAAGACTCCGTACTTGCCCTCAAATCGTGCTTGCCCGAAACCTATTCCAGTTCAGCTTCTTCAGCTATGAAATTCCAGCTATGAGATTCTCTACAAAAGTCGCTGGATTGTAGAAAAAAAGCATCTAACGCAGGTTAGGCATTAGCGTCTTGAGACAACCTAAAGACAGTCTGCCTTGCTACCACCATGCAGACACGGGGCGGTTCGCACCTGCTCCACCTGCTCCAGCTGTAGCAGCATTTGGTGCTCTTGCAGAAGAAGGTGAGTCAGGCACCACTAGCGTACTAACTCGGCTGGGCACTCCATCTGGGCGAATCTGATAACCTTGCTGTTCAGGAGGCAGTTCTACCTGAGAGGATTCGGGTTCTGTACGTCCGTCAGCTTGCCGATCAGGGGGTGGTTCAACGGCATTGGGATCGCCGTATACGAATCTGTCAAGACCTTCTGAAACCGACTTTGCAAAGTCTGAAATACCTTTGGAGACAGAATCAAAGCTGAAGGAGGGCGATCGCTGAGTTGGAGAAGTGGATGCGTCAGGATTGGGATTGGGAGAATTGTTGGAATTCGGGTAGGTAAAAGTGGGATCTGGGTAAGTGGTGTAGGGACTTGGAGAAATAGGAATATTAGGATTTGGATAGTTGGGATTAGAACCAGGGTTGGTCAAGTTTCCTGAGGGCGACATCGTCCGGTTAAGCAGCACCAACAGCACAAACCCAAGCAGCCCTAATCCGATAAATCGCCCAGCATCTTTGACGAGGTTAATAGCGGTGAATATCAAGCCAATCAGAATAATTCCGGCAATCCCAATCGTTACTCCAAATGGTTCGGGCATACCCTGATCTCCATCAACAAATCTATTTCAATCATCGCCTATGATCTTCAATTTTGCGGTTACTAAAAATAATTGCTTGTAGCTAAAGCTGGAAATGCTGAAGCTGGAAATAGGAATATTTACCAAAGCCCTCTGATCGGTTGAGCTGTCGAGACGCGGGGAGGAGGGGCAGAAGGCTGTAATAATGCTGTGCCAGATTCAGAGCCATTGGGAGGAGCTTGATTGATCAGGTTTGGCTGACCTGATTGCCCCACCTCAACTTCCCCTAATTCGCCGGGTTGCGCAGGCTGACTTTGCGCAAGCTGATTCTGACCATACAGCGTAGACAAAGAAGGATTTAAGCCTTGTGCTACGGATTGCCAACCCTGCGCCAGCGGTGGAGAAGAAATTGTGGAATTTGAAGACAGGGTGGAGGTAGGATCAGGAACAAGCGATGGATTCTGGCTGGGCTGTGAATTGGGGCTAAGCTGTGGATTCTGGCTGAGCTGTGGATTTTGGCTGAGCGCTGGACTCTGGCTGAGGGCGTTGGTAGCATCCACAATTTTGCTAGAACCAAACAAGAGCGCGGCTGCCGTTAGCATTGCCCAGCTTAGCGGACGAAGAATCCCCTTGACTGCCGTTCCTGCGATCGCCGCAATGGCGCTAGCTCCCAGCAAACCAAGCATTGGATCCATGTGGCGTACCTCCGTTCTACTAATCTTGTTCCGCTACCTCCATTCTAAAGTGAAGCAATAGAGGATTGCTAAACAAATATCAAACCTGATATTCAGTCTCATCAATTAGGCTCATTGACTAGGCTCAGACTAGGCTTACAGGTCAGTGGTTTTGCATGAGAGAATAGGAGGAAAGCGATCGCTGGTTTCCTGGCGTTCCTGATGCTTTGTCTTTACTATTTTGTTTTCATAGCTTTGTTCCCATAGCTTTTTCCATGCCATGAACCCAGACTCACACGCCGCCAAAACCCTCTGGATCTACGACACTACCCTGCGGGATGGCGCTCAGCGGGAAGGGCTGTCGCTGTCTACAGATGACAAGCTGCGGATTGCCCGTCAGCTGGATTGCCTAGGAATTCCATTCATTGAAGGCGGCTGGCCTGGAGCCAATCCCAAAGATGTGCAGTTCTTCTGGCAGTTGCAGGAAGAACCGCTGACCCAAGCAGAAATCGTTGCCTTTTGCTCGACCCGTCGCCCCGGCAAAAAAGCTGCTGAAGACCCGACGCTGCAACCGATTTTGGCAGCAGGAACCCGCTGGGTGACTTTGTTTGGCAAGTCTTGGGATCTGCATGTAATTGAAGGGCTGCAAACGACGCTAGACGAAAATCTGGCGATGATTCAAGACACGGTCGAATACTTCCGCAGCCAGGATCGGCGCGTCATTTACGATGCTGAACACTGGTTTGACGGCTACAAGCAAAACCGCGACTATGCCCTAAAGACGCTAACTGCGGCGATCGCTGGCGGAGCCGAATGGCTAGTGCTGTGCGACACTAACGGCGGCACTCTGCCCCACGAGATTACGGCGATCGTCCAAGACGTCATTCACTTCGTTGAGCTTTCCCACTCCTCCTCTGCGCTCCCCGCTCCCCAGATCGGTATCCACACCCACAACGACTCTGGAACTGCCGTAGCCAATGCGATTGCTGCCGTCATGCAGGGAGCCAGAATGGTTCAAGGCACCGTCAATGGCTATGGCGAACGCTGCGGCAATGCTAATCTCTGCACTTTGCTACCCAATCTACAGCTCAAGCTAGGCTATCAGTGTGTCCATTCCGATCAATTGGCTCATCTCAGCGCATCCAGTCGGCTCATTAGCGAGGTTGTCAACTTAGCGCCAGATGACCATGCACCGTTTGTGGGTCTGTCGGCATTTGCTCACAAGGGCGGTATTCATGTCAGTGCCGTTGAGCGCAATCCCCTTACCTATGAGCATATTGCGCCAGAGCTAATCGGTAACGCTCGCCGAATTGTCATCTCCGATCAGGCAGGCTTGAGCAATGTGTTGGCAAAAGCCCGTAGCTTTGGCATTGATCTAGATAAGCAAGATCCTACCTGTCGGCAAATTTTACAGCATTTGAAAACGCTGGAAAATCAGGGCTATCAGTTTGAAGCCGCTGAGGCTAGCTTTGAACTACTGATGCGGGAAGCGTTAAGGCAGCGACAGTCATTTTTTGTGATCAAAGATTTTCATGTTCATTGCGACATGGTAGGCGGATCGAAGGCAGGACAAAGCCACTCTTTAGCAACTGTGAAGGTCATGGTCAACGGACAAGATATCTTGGAAGCCGCCGAGGGAAATGGCCCTGTTGCAGCGCTAGATGCAGCATTGCGCAAAGCCTTGACTAACTTCTATCCTGAAATTTCCACCTTTCACTTGACAGACTATAAAGTTCGGATTTTGGATGGCGGCGCGGGAGCTGCGGCAAAGACCCGCGTACTGGTAGAGAGCAGTAACGGACATCAGCGCTGGACGACTGTAGGCGTATCAAGCAACATTATCGAAGCGTCCTACCAGGCTAGCGTTGAAGGACTAGAGTATGGACTAATGCTGCAAAGTCAGGCTAAAGCCGCCCTAGCACCTTCCTCCTGATTCTCTTTTGAGCCGATTCATCTTTCGAACTTGAGCCGCTACTCAAAATACAGCGTTTTGCACTTGGTCGAGTCTGGGCTATCCAATTGAAAAATGCTGTAAGTTAGCCCCTTTTAAGTTAGCCCCATTAATGTCATACCAATTTAAGACCCAATCAGGGCAGATGATTTTCGAGAGCCGCGCGGCTCTCGAAAATCATCTGCTGTCTCATCAATTTAAAGTGGTATCAGGGTCGATGCTGTTCCTTGCCTTCGTTCTGGTACTCCCCTTGTAATTCCCTCTTCGCATCGATCGAAATCACAGGTTGGTGTTGATAAAGCTGTTTCACTCGTCTGCTAATTTGCTGTTAATCTGCAAAAAGGCTTCCACTAGGATTTGTAAATCCTTGACCCATTAAGGGTCAGGGTTTTCAGTGATTTGCGTCTTCCCAGTTGACGAATGCTTGGGCTTCCTGCCATCCCTCACTTGGTGGCTATTCCGATGCAATCACTTTGCAAATGGTAGTACGGGACAATCCAGTGACTTCAGCTATTTCGCTCACTTCGTCCCGTCCAATTGCTCTTGCTTCGGTGGCTGCTCAGGTGCACTATGTCTCCTCATTCGGAAACAGTTTAGTAGACTCATATTCTCACTAATCATAGCTTCAGTAACAGCTTGCACAGTCATAGACCTTACTAAGCTAAGCAAGTAATAGTCCTCATTTCCAATTTAGATCTGTTTAAGTCGTTCTAAATAGCTGCCTGAGAGCTTGACATTAAGGGCTTAATGTTCAGAGACTCAAGCCGTTAGAGAGCCGAGCCATCGAAGCATTTTGAATACTGCGATCGCAAAAAATGAGTTGACCAGAAATCACTCTTCATCATCATCCTGATCCAGCTTGACTAACTGAATGTGCTTATAGCCCAACTTGATCTCAAATTCATCTCCTGCAATCAGCCCCATTTTTTGAGTGTAGGTTGAGCCAATCACAATCTGACCATTTTGATGAACGCTGACACGGTAAGTCGGCTCGCGCCCTCGACCATCTTTCGAGCTTTCCGTATCTAGCGTTGTGCCTTTAGCTTCTAGAATTGCCTCCAGAAAGTCTGCAACATTGACGCGGGCTTGGTTATTTTTCCCAGTCGTATAGTAGCCGCAACGTTTAGCCTTTTCTCGTCGCGGTAGATCTGATAGCTCTTTAACTTTTTGCAGGAGTGCTTTTCCAGTCAGTGGAGCAGTTGCCATTTCAGTCATTGCTTTCTAGGGTTCCTCACAATCGTTGAGATCAACACGTCAAGATTATCGATGTAAATCGTAATCTGCTTTAAATCCTATAAAGAATATAGCCTTAAAGCTCTAAAATTTGATAGCTAAATGATGACTCGATCGATAAAATCTAAGATCACAATTATCCGGTTCCAAAAAATTCTACTTCATATCAGATTAAATACTTCTCCAATCAACATTACTCTCTTAGCCAACATCAAGAGAATTTGACTCAATATCTGGATGAGTCGAATACCTGGGTAGGTTAAGTATCTAGATAAAACTTAAGTTAGTTGCTCAACAGAGGCTTGCTCAAGATGAAATCTCCCGTGAATTATATGGGCTGGCAATAATGAAGCTGGCAATAGCGGTCAAAGAATTTGAATTAGCTTAAGTTCGTAAGAAAAGCTTGATGAGATGTAGAACGAGTCTGTACATGGCAAAGCCGATCGCTTCAATCAAGAGAATCTGTAAGCATTCTGCGATCGCACAGCTTCAAAAAGGTTTGGGTTTAGACTAGAGATATATCGCTCCGCATCACGATCGCCCATTCAAATCTATGCAAGTTCAATTTCAGGTCATTCGACAAACCGCAGATTCTCCCGCACGAATCCAGACTTATGCACTAGAAGTGGAGCCAGGAAACACGATTTTAGACTGCCTCAATCGGATCAAGTGGGAGCAAGATGGCGGTTTGGCATTTCGCAAGAATTGTCGCAATACCATTTGTGGAAGCTGCACCATGCGGATTAATGGTCGATCGGCACTAGCCTGCAAAGAAAATGTGGGGAGCGAACTAGCGCGACTGGAGGCGATCCATGCCGCATCACCGGACGGTGGTTCTGCCCCTTCAGCCAGTGCGATCCCCACTTTAACGATCGCCCCCATGGGCAATATGCCTGTGATCAAGGATCTGGTCGTGGATATGCAGAGCTTCTGGGATAACCTAGAGGCGGTCGATCCCTACGTCAGCACCGAGGCGCGGCAGGTGCCAGAGCGGGAGTTTTTGCAGCTTCCAGAAGAGCGCGATCGACTGAATCAGGTGGGCAACTGTATTCTCTGTGGAGCTTGCTACTCAGAATGCACCGCCCGCGAAGTGAATCCTGAGTTTGTTGGGCCGCATGCCCTGGCAAAGGTATATCGGACGATTGCCGACTCTAGGGATGACCAGACAGAAGCACGGCTAGAGCAGTATAGCGAAGGCACGAGTGGCGTTTGGGGCTGCACGCGCTGCTACTACTGCAACTCTGTCTGCCCGATGGAGGTAGCCCCCATGGAGCAAATTAGCAAGATTAAGCAAGAAGTGCTCGATCGCCAAAATGCCCAGACTAGCCGCCCTGTGCGCCATCGTAAGGTGCTGATTGACCTGGTGAAAGAGGGGGGATGGATTGATGAGCGCAAGTTTGGGCTAATGGTGGTAGGCAACTCATTCCGGGATTTGAGAGGTCTAGCAGGCTTAGGGCCTCTGGGCTTGCGGATGTTGGCACGCGGCAAGTTCCCGCTGATGTTTGAGCCATCTGAAGGAGCCGCAGAAGTGCGATCGCTGATGGAAGCCGTGCAAAAAGCAGAAAGTTAGCGGCACAAGCAGCTTAGGATCGTAGCACTAACCTGTAATAGTTATTTGGAAGTGCCGCGCTTCGCGCGGCACTTCCAAATTATTGGATCTCATCTAATCCATGCTCCTTAGATTTTTGGCTAGGGTTGTTCGAGAAACTGGGGCTGTTGAAGGAGCTGTGGCTGTAGCGGCAGCACCGCTAGTCCGTAAGCAATGCGACTACAGCCAGGAATACAGCGATCGCTTGAGGCTCGGTAGGTATCTTGGGTAATAGTGGCATTGGGCAGCTTTTGCCTCAGCCAGCGAGCGATCGCCCCCAAGGACGCAGTGCCGCCTGTGCAAATGACTTGATTAACGTCTGTTACAGTCAGATCTGCTTGGGTCAGCAACGCATTTAGCTCACGATTGAGCCGCTGAATATAGGGCAGCAAAACCTGACTTCCCAAATCCTGCCGGAGGATGGTCTGCTGTTGATGACCCAACTGTAGGCGGCAACGGCTCTGCTGCTGGAGGGTGAGCTTAATATATTGCGCCGCATTGAGCAAAATATTACCCGATCGAGAGCTTTGTAGACGCTGTTGAAGTTGACTACGCAAAGCTAAATCCGGCTCTCCAGCATGAGGCAGCTTCAAATTGTGGAAGGCAAGCACCGTCAGATCGATCGCCTCGGCAATAAAATCTTCTGCAACGGCTTCTCCCAAACCCTCTAGCGATCGCGCAATACTGTTCCCTGCGTCTTGGGTGAGAAAAGGATAGATTAATTGACAGATAATATCCTGATCAATCCCCTGACCGGCAAACGGAAGGCTGCGAATCTGCACCTTGTTTCGATTCAAATCTAGCGAGTTTGGGGCTACTGGCGAATTTCCTGCAATCTGCATGATTGCAAGTTCGGTCGTGACGGCTCCAGCAACCAATACCAGCGTGTTTTTGGACTCCGAAGTTTCGGTTGCAACAGCATTTCGCTGAGAGCTGTGCGGCAAAACAATTTCTCGACCGCTACTGCTGTTCAGAGTAGACAAGAATGCTGCGATCGAGTCTTCCACAAAGTAAATCTGATCTGGATCAGTTACCAGATGGGCATCCAGGACAATTTGCCGCAGATTAGAACAGTAAACCTCTGACCAGTCAGCAGGATAGCCGATCGCGACACCCGTGATCGGCGGCAGGGCAGCTTCAAGCTCTAGCGCTTCAGCCGAGCCGATGAGACTAGAAAGCAGAGCTGACAGCGCCTGAGTGATTTGAATGAGCGAAATTTGCTGAGTATCTGACCCTTGCACCACCGTTGGTCTGCGATCGCTCGTCTGCTGGGGAAGCTTTAGGTAAGGCTTAAAATCATGCAGATGAAAGGCAGCGTGGTTAGCAGTCTGGAGCGAGAGAGCTGAGGGCAGACGAAATTTGAGTTCGCTAGGGACTTCAGATCTTTCTGGCAGTCCTGAGATCGGCGATGTCCAGTAGAGGGGGTAGAGGTGATAGGTTGCTTGATTGAGCAAGACGGCTGAAATTCCAGTCGTGCCAAAGTCTAGACCCAAATACCACCGGGCTTCAGTAACTTGAGGGATGTCTTCAGGGATAGGTGGCTCGACAGCGATCGGCGCTGCCTGGACTTCTTCTGCCATGTCCATTGCCCAAGCCTCTAAGCTTAGAGCTTGAAGGTCAGGCGTTTGAGGATCGGGCAGGAGAACCTCTTGAAGTGATGGAGATTCAGGGGCGATCGGCTGAGCTGCCATCATATCCATTGCCCAAGCCTCCAGGCTCATTGCCCCAGCACCGCCTTCCTGCGATTCGCCTGTTGGCGCGTCTACCGGAAAAATATCTACGAAGGGATCGTTTTCCAGAAGGCTTTCATAGTCGATCGACGAGGAATCAGCGTCGGGACTTGCCGAAACCCAGCCCGGACTGATATCGGGATCTAGACTTTTTTTTTAGGCTGTGTCTCAAGCTCAGGGGCTTCAGTATCGGGGATCTCTAATCCGGGCAGCGACGGTATTCCTTCAAACAAAATGTCTAAGCCTTCTAGAGTAAAAGCATTGCCTGATGCAGCTAAGTTCTCTGAGGAAGCGCTCCGGCTGTCTGAAGCCCGGTCTGAAGGTTGGTCTGAAGCTTGGTCTGGAAACTGGACAGATGTTTGATCAGACGTTTGATCAGGAGCCTCGAAGAAATTGATATCGGGATCTGGGTTAGCACCTGAATTAGGATCTGGAGCAAATGCCTCTAGCTCATCCGTAAATAGAAGATCTTCTAGCGTGATGGCGTTAGCAATTTGGTCAGCCTGACTGTCGATCGTCCCTTCCGAAGGAGCCTTCAGGTATAAATCTGCCAAGGGATCTACGCTCAATGTATCCTCACGATTCGTTGCCTGTGGCGCCAGGTCACTTTCCAGATTTAAGCTTGCGCTTTCCAGATTTAAGCTTGCGCCAGGAAGCTCTAGGGTAGATAGATCTGCCGTGAGTCGTTGCAGCGTGTCCTCGCCGACCTCAAAGTTAGCGATCGTCTCTTGCGAGGTGGCTGAAATCAGCAGATCTTCTCCAGGATGAGCAGGTTCAAAGGCATCAGGATCGCTGACATCAGATTCAGCGGGGGTAGCGATCGCCCACACACTGTCTTCAGGTCTTTCTAGCTCAGGGACGTCTAGATTGGGAGTGGCATATTCTGAAATCAAATCGGTCAGCGCCGAAATGGTCTCTACCGGAGCCGTAACGGCTGGAGAAGCCGCAACTGGCTCGATCTGAATTTCCTCTGCCAGCTCCCAAAAGATATCTTCCTCAATGGGTGTGCTGATTTTAGATGAGTCGAAACTAGAGGGTTCTTGGGGGGATGCAGGTTCGCTCAACAGGAAATTTTCGACCGACTGAGGGAAAGGAGCGATCGAGAAATCGGGTAAAAAGTCAGCTTCTGCATCTTGAATGGGCTGAGCGATCGCCGGATCGACGGCTCCACCAAAGAGGTCTTCGTGGGAAGGCGCTGCCGTCAGGCTGTAGCTTTGGAGCGGATCTTCTGGCTGAAGCGTGTTGCTCTGGGACGTGTTGCCCTGGGGCGTTGGCACATCCTCTTGAAACCACTCATTCAAATCCACAGATGGCGCTAGTTCATTCTCTGTATCTACCTCAAAAGACAAGAAATCTGTTGGCTCCAGAGTTTCAGAGGCTAAATCAGGGTTTGGCAGATTTGTGAGATTGCTGTCTAGATCCCTGTCTACATCAGAATTCTCCGAGATTTTCAAGTTCTTGTTGGTATCACCAAACAAGCTCTGATAGAAATCGTCAGTGTAGAGATTGTCAGGAGAATCAATCAGTGAAGGGGGAGCGATCGCCTCAGACTTCTCCTCAAACCTTTCCTCAACTGACCCTAATTCTAGAGTGCCGTCTGGCTTGAAGGAATCTATAGGCAGTTCATTAGATTCGGCTTTAGATATGCTGCCTTCAGGGAGTTCTGTCTCAGCTTCAGCGCTAAGTTGATTGAGCAGATCTAGGGCAGACTCCAGATCTTCAGAACTAGAATCAGATGGGGCGTCACTCTGGGAAAAGCTTTCTGGAAGGAAGGTGTGAGAGATGTCATAGGAAGGGGAAGGGTCATGAGAATCCCTAATACTGACCTGATCCAGATCTTGAATAGCCTGATCTAAATCCAGATTTTGAATACGGGTTGCGTCTTCCGAGGAGAATTTTGAGAAGGGAAATTCCTGATCTTCTTGGAAGAAAGTCAGGTCGCCATCGTCATCAGGAAAATAATCTACCTCTAACGGAGCAACCGACAGGTCAAGCTGCTGCAACTCCTGATCCAGCGCTTCCAAACTGCCGACCTCTAGCGCAAAGGGCTGTGGCTGCCATCGCGTCTCTAAAGAATCGGGTTGAGGATTGGTGGGGCTAAGCGAATTCAATTCCTCTAGGAGTCGGGCAATCTCAGCATCTGCATTTTCATCTAACGCTCTTTTTGTAGACAGAGCGCGATCGCCCTCCAAAATTTGCGGTTGAGCAGGTGACTGGACTTGTTGCTGAGCTTGCTGCTGGGACTGCGACTGCAAGTAGACTGATGCCTCCTTGCCCAACTGTTCTGCCAGTCGAGTGACGAGCGCAGAAAACATCGCTTCGCCCTGCTGCCCTAGGCTTTGCATTCGGCTTAGCCCTTGCTCTAGAGACTCTTGGTAAGTCAGAATATTGTTTTGCAAGGAATCAAAAATGACTTGCAGCGTTGAATCTAGCTTTAGCAAAAGCTGATCCGACTGAATTTGTACGCGCTGAATTTGCTCAAGCCGCTGGGCTGAACTCAAGGAAGCGATCGCCAAATTCTCAGAGTCTGCCGCACCATGCAGCAGCGGCGGCTCAACCGCGCCCTCAACGGCCAGACTGGCAACCATTTGCGTCACCTGCCCCCGCAGACTTTCCTGCATCTGCCCCATAGCCGACTGAAGAAACTCCATCAAAAGCTGCGGATTGCCCTGCGGTAGACCATACTGCTGGCGTTGGGCTTCGAGCTGACGAATTTCTTGGGTGAGCGCCTCTCGCTGCTGCCGCAACAAATCTACATCCGATCGCATCGGTTGCAGCATATTGACCCGCAGATAGGTCATTTCCTGTAAAACCGCTTGCAGCACTTGTTGAGCAGATTCTGCTGCGGGCTGTCCAGAAGGCAGGAGCTTTGCTTCAGGATCGATCGTCTGATCGGTTAGCCCTTGACTAGGGATTTGCAGTTTGTCCAGACAACTCCGGGCTTGCTCCAAAACTTGCCGCTGCCGCATAGCATCGGTGGACATGACCCAAGGCAAACGAGGGGTGGTTTTGCTAAGAACCTCGTCAATTTCTTGGATAAGCGCTTGAATTTGGTCGTTTTGAGCCACGGTTTAAGTCCCTGACTAGAGTTTCGCAGATGAGCAGGTTACAGAAGACGGGAGCGGGAAAACAGACGCTTTGTTTGCTAGGTAATCTGCCCCCAGATAATCTACCCGTAGATGAAGGGTACACCCATTCTAGAAAAATTATCCCTAGATATTCCTGAAACAAAACGCAAATCTAGATTTCTAAAGAATTAATGATTTCTAGAGAACCCAATGACGGCAATTCGTTGAATTTAGCGCCAACGGTTCATAGTTATAGCTTGCTTCAAGAGATTGCTTCAAGAGATTGCTTTAAAGGAATTGTCTGTAAGCTCACCTAACTCTATTAAGCCCACATGGAGGAATTCAATCGCCATTTAGAACGATTCTTTAAGGAGAACGATAGATTGAGCGATCGCGACCGTCACCGCTCTATGCCCATCTTGGCGAAAGATCTGCTTGGAAACGCGCAAGAAACCACGGAGATTTTCGCCTGTTGCTCTACAGTCTGTAGCCGCCAGGATTGCTGCCGCTTCGGAGATGCTGGGTGTTCCGATCAATTGAGCAACAATCGCTGAAGGACTAGACACAGCCACGGCACCTAAATCACTTGCCGGAAAGCCGCGTAGCTGCCACTGACGATCGTGACACAAATCTATAAGCTGGCTGTCCTGCGTTTTGGAGTCGAGGGTGGCAAGTCCAGCGATCGCCCTTTCTGCCAGATTATGGGCAAGACACACAGATCGAATTGCAGTTTCAATCAACTGTCGCGAAGTGTCTTGCCCATAGCCAACGCCCACCCATAGCATCCTGAGATCGGTATCTGCCCGATCGCCGCTGTCTACTGAATGGGCTTGCATAGAGTTTTTTAGCCTGAAATACCCACTACCACCTTACCAAAATGACTGCCGCTTTCTAGGTACGTCATCGCCGATCGCGCCTCCTCAAACGGAAACACACGATCGATCACCGGATGAATTTGGTGCAGAGCGATCGCCCGATTCATCTCCTCAAACATATCTCGTGAGCCAACATAAATGCCCTGCACCCGCACCTGCTTGTGCAAAATTGCGCTCGTATTAACCTCTCCAGTCGTACCATTCAGCACGCCAATCATCGCAATCTTGCCGCCATAGCGCACCGATCGCAGCGACTTTGAGAGCGTTGCCGAACCGCCCACCTCCACCACATGATCCACACCGCGACCATCTGTTAATGCCCAAACCTTCTCCTCCCAATCAGGCATAGTCCGGTAATTAATCCCCGCATCTGCGCCAAGCTGTCTTGCTCGCTCCAGCTTTTCATCACTGCTGCTCGTCAGAATCACCTTTGCGCCAGCCATCTTAGCGAACTGCAAAGCAAACAGAGACACTCCCCCAGTTCCCAACAGCAACACCGTCTCACCCGCCTTAAGCTGACCCTCAACAACGAGCGCATTCCATGCCGTCACCGCAGCACAGGGCAGCGTCGCCGCCTCTTCATAAGAGAGAAAATCAGGAATCTTGACCAACCCCTGCTGATCAAACACCACATATTCCGCCAAAACTCCATCGATCGCCCCACCCAACGCCGAACCCGACTTTTCAGGAGTTAGCTCCCCGGAAATAAAGCCCTGCATAAAGATACCCGCCACGCGATCGCCCACCGCCACACGAGTTACCCCCTCACCCAGAGCCACCACCTCACCCGACCCATCCGACAGCGGCACGATCGGCTTAAACTCCTTTGCCCCATAGGAACCCTTCGCCACCAGCAGATCGCGATAATTCAGACTAGCCGCCCGCATCTTCACCAACACCTGCCCAAAACCAGGCTGAGGTTGCGATCGTTCCAGCAAAGCAGGAGAATCCGAGCGATCGTTCCGCAATTCATAAGCTCTCATAAATCTCTCCCAAAATATTCGTCGGTACGTTCCAAAGCCATTTTCAAAAAAAACTACTGCCGCCTTATCTAATGCAACGCGCCCTCTCCCTCCCATCCACCATCTCGTGCGGAGGGGGTTCGGGGGAAGTGCTTCGTCCCCCGATGGGGGTTTGGGGGAAACCCCCAAGGCTGTTTGCCTTGCTATGGCATTCCGTAATTGAGTTAGGACGAATTATTTTTTGAGAGCCGCGTGGAGCGCGGCTCTCAAAAAATAATTCATTGGATCTAAGCGCGTAGCGTCATATCTAGCTTTCAAGCTTTCAGGCTGTTACACTTTTATTGTTAGGACTACTCCCAGCTTTGACAAGTACGTACATTTTTGTAGAGTAGTATCAAAAACTATCCTGTCCAACAACAAAATGCCCACACGAGAATATAGTTACCGTTACGGTTGCTCAGTCGAAGCTACCCTAGACGTAATTGGCGGACGCTGGAAAGGCGTAATTCTATTCCACCTGACCAGCGGCACAAAGCGATTTAACCAGCTTCAAAGACTGGTGCAAGGATGCACTCAACGAATGCTGACCCTCCAGCTTCGTGAACTAGAAAAAGACGGCGTAGTAGAACGCACGGTATATGCTCAAGTGCCGCCCAAAGTGGAATACTCGCTCACAGAATTTGGACGTAGTTTAGAACCGATTTTACTACTCATGAGAGAATGGGGCGATCGCTACATTCAGCAGCTCGATGACACGCAGCAGTCTGGTGAAAAACTACCTGAATAACAGCTAGGTGAACCTCTA
Source organism: Drouetiella hepatica Uher 2000/2452 (assembly GCA_019359505.1). Lineage (GTDB taxonomy): Bacteria > Cyanobacteriota > Cyanobacteriia > Elainellales > Elainellaceae > Drouetiella > Drouetiella hepatica. Next base: position 156,342 of record JAHHHD010000004.1, read on the forward strand.
GAAGCGAATTTTTAACGTCAGCCCTCTTCTGGGAAACAATTTAAATTGCTGTAGCTTCCGCCTGAACTCCAGAATAGAAGATACGAGCTAATTAATGAGCGATAGCTGTAATGGCTTCCGGTATTCCCCATCAGTTCGCAGACAACGATAAAAGCCACCAAGAGCAGAGCGCGTTTTGCTTGTCGCCCCAGCAGCCCTGCAAAAACGCTTGTTCGGGCATGATTGGGCAAGGTTGATGGATCATGCAAGTTAACAATTGACCACCGATCGTCGGCTCACCCCTTAAAATAGCTTTTATGACTACAGTTTTCACCTACCCTGTCTTTACCCTATGAGTGCCCAACCCCAACCTACGTCCCAGACTGACCGGATTCTCATTTTCGACACAACTCTGCGAGATGGCGAACAGTCCCCCGGAGCCACCCTGAATGTGGATGAGAAACTGACGATCGCCCGTCAGCTAGCGCGTCTTGGGGTAGACATCATCGAGGCAGGGTTTCCGTTTGCCAGCCCTGGCGACTTTGAAGCCGTCAGCAAAATTGCGCAGCAGGTGGGCACCGAGGATGGCCCAATTATCTGTGGTTTGGCACGCGCCACGCGATCGGACATCGAAGCTGCCGCTAAAGCAGTTGCCTATGCCGCCAAGCCGCGCATTCACACCTTCATTGCTACTTCAGATATTCACCTGGAATATAAGCTGAAAAAAACGCGCCGTGAAGTCTTGGAAATTGCGCCCGAAATGGTGGCTTATGCCAAGACCTTCGTCGATGATGTAGAGTTTTCGCCCGAAGATGCGGGGCGCTCTGATCCAGAGTTTTTGTATCAGGTATTGGAAAGGGCGATCGCGGCTGGAGCCACCACCATCAACATTCCTGACACCGTTGGCTACACCACGCCCGCAGAATTTGGCGCAATTATTAAAGGCATTAAAGAGAACGTGCCTAACGTCGATCAGGCAATTATCTCCGTGCATGGGCATAACGACCTGGGTTTAGCGGTCGCCAACTTCCTGGAAGCCGTGAAGAATGGCGCAAGGCAGCTAGAGTGCACGATCAACGGCATTGGCGAACGGGCAGGCAATGCGGCACTGGAGGAGCTGGTAATGGCGCTGCATGTACGGCGGCAGTACTTCAATCCGTTTTTGGGTCGTCCGGTTGATTCGGAAGCACCGCTCACCCAAATTGACACGCGCCAGATCTACAAGACTTCTCGCCTAGTGTCTAACCTGACCGGAATGCTGGTGCAGCCTAATAAAGCGATCGTCGGTGCCAACGCCTTTTCTCACGAGTCTGGAATTCATCAAGACGGCGTGTTAAAACACAAGCTGACCTATGAAATCATGGATGCTCAGTCGATCGGGCTGAATGACAACCAGATTACTTTGGGCAAGCTGTCGGGACGTAATGCCTTCCGGGTGCGCCTGAAGGAGTTGGGCTTTGATCTAGCTGACCAGGAGCTAAATCGTGCCTTCTTGCGATTTAAAGACATGGCGGACAAGAAGAAAGACATCACTGACTGGGATCTGGAGGCGATCGTCCATGACGAAACTCAGCAGGCTCCCGAACTGTTCCGCCTAGAGCATATTCAGGTGTCCTGCGGCGACCATGCCCGACCCACGGCAACCGTTACCCTCCGCACCCCCGAAGGCGAAGAACTGACCGATGCGGCGATCGGCACAGGGCCTGTGGATGCCGTCTACAGAGCCATTAATCGCGTCATTGATATCCCCAATCAGCTGATTGAGTTTTCAGTGCAGTCTGTGACGCAGGGCATTGATGCCCTGGGGGAAGTCACGATTCGCTTGAAGCACGAAGAGGTGATTTTCTCTGGTCATGCCGCCAACACAGACATCATCGTTGCCTCAGCGCTTGCCTATACCAGCGCATTGAATCGTCTCTATGCCAGCCTGCAAAACGGCAAGGTGTTGCATCCGCAGCATGACGAGGCGCAGCCTGTGGCGTAAGAAAATCTGAAAAACTTGAGTTTAACTCACCGATCGCCCGATCACTCTGGCGATCGTTTTTTTGTAGCCTCCACCAATTCCTCAAATGAACACTGCAAAGTCTCCATAAGCTGCTTCGTCTGAACAGGAGTCATCCGAGGCTCATTCGCACCCATTTCCCAGACATAAATTGTTTTTTCGGTGACTCCGAGAGCGATCGCCACTTGTCTGCGCGTCAATTCAGCCCGTTTGCGCAATTCCGCAAGTGTTACTTGATCGTCTGCTTGAGTCATACTATACTGAAATGTAATTACATTCTCGTATATACATTCTTGTAAATGTAGATTCGAGTGCATTTGAGCCGTCTGCTCTACTCTAATTGCAGAAAGGCTAGAACGTTTCGGGTTTCTCCCTTATCAGTTTCTCATCAAGCGGACTCGAAGACCGCCAAATTTACTATGCCTAAAATTCAACTCCTAAAAGAGATAGTGCCATGAGCTACCACGATCGCCTTCATCCCTGGTGCATCATTCGCTGTTTGCCCAATGCGCAAGTTCTGATCGCAGCTCGATTTCGTAAACGCAACGAAGCTGAAGAATATCTCATCCGACTGCGGCGACTTGTGCCTGACGGCATTTTCGAGATTGTTTTTGATTTAGAAACAGAGACTTGATTTAGAAATAAAAACGATAGAGCGCGATCGATGGCACATTACGCATTTAAAGACGCATTAGAGGGTATCGGGATCAATACCGAGCGATCGCAACTGAGCTTTCAATCGCTCAACCTGTTCTTCTGCTTGCTGTCTTGCCAGCCTTTCCTGCTCTTTTGCCAACCTTTCCTGCTCTTTTGCCAACCTTTCCTGCTCTTTTGCCAGTCTTTCCTGAGCCAAGGCTGTTGCTAATTCCTCCGGAATCAGCAATTTCTCCCCCGTGTCTTCCCGATAAAATCCAATGAGCTGTTCCTCAACCTGCAATCGCAGCTTCAGCGGTTCACTTCGTCCATCTGTAATAGGCGCATAGCCTGACTCCTGCAAGCGATAGCCCCGAAGCTGAGGTGAGATCCATTCACCTTTCGGGTCAAAGAGCCAGTATTCCTGCACCCCCAGCCGTTCGTACAGCGTTTTCTTCTCGCCCATATCTTCAGCTTTTGTGCTTTTTGAGGTCATCTCAAACACAACCACAGGCACCTGCTTTTCTTCCCAAATTTTGTAGTTATCGCGTCCACCAGGAGCCACGTCAAAAATTACCATGACATCAGGAGCTACACGTAGCTTTGGGAAACCTTGGGCATAGTACATAAACTGATTACCCAAGACAGTTGCGCTCCGCCCCTTCAGGTACTGCCTCAAGACTTCCAGCGTGACGAGCAGAGCATAGAAATGCACGTAGGTTTCAGCCACAGGTTTACCATCTGCACTAGGGTAAAAGACTGCTGTTGATTGAGAATCAGTGAGAGAGACAGTCATGGTTAAAGATTGCAGCTATCGCCTTATTTTATCGCGATCGGCTAATGACTAGCCCAAATTTACCTTACCCTTCTGACGCTGACAGGTTCTAGGGTCATGATGTCATTACTGTTGCGCTGCATGGTTTCGCAAAAGCTGTCTAGTGGCAGATCGTTAGCATCGCGACCAAAGGGATTTTCGATTTCTAGCCCAATCTCTTCAATGCCCAACAACGTGAAGCTGATGAGCGCAACGATCGCCCCCGTAAGCCAATGCAGGTCAGCAACAAATTGAAAGGGCAACGTTAGGCAATAGATCAGTAAAAGCTGTTTCAGGTGAATCGCATAAGCTAACGGAATAGGAGTCTTTAAAATGCGCTCACAGCCTCCCAAGCAGTCCACCATTTCATTTAAAGTTTGCAGCAATATGTTGAGCTGAAACCCATCTAAACAGCCTTTATGAGCCTGCTGCTGCAAGTAATCCTGAATCCATACCGCGATTTCTAACGGCGGATTGTTCATCGTTTTGAGCGTGTTGTAATGAGTTTGTGAGAGCAGTGGTTCCAGCTCTGAGTTGATAGGTTCCTGTCGCAAATGCAGCTTTGTTGCTACTGCAAAAGCAATGATCAGATGAAGAGCAGCAACCTTAGCAGCGCGATCGTGCGGATCTTTTTCATCGATAGAAACCCAAATATTTCTAGATAAATTCCGCACCGTGTTGATGAGATTGCCCCAAAGCTTTCGCCCTTCCCAAAATCTTTCGTAAGCCGTGTTGGTGCGAAAAACCAGCATAAGACCTAGGACAATATTGGGGATCACTCCTGCCAGAATCGGTAAGGCAACGGGATATCCCAGACTATGGAGCCAGGAAACAAGCACCCCAAACACACCGCAAACTAGGGCGCGCAGACTCACTACGGGTACAACGGAGCCATGCAGCGTCAGCGCCGATCGAAACCAATTTTTTTGTTTCATCCAGCCTTCTTGTTTCGCCCAGCCTTTTTTCACGATAGCGGTATACCTGCCTTATAACCCGTTTAAATTGGGATGAGAAGCCAATTTTTGAATAGCCTACATTTAAGTAACCCAACAATTCGATCGCCTTGGGTTATGAAAGAAGTCACTCACTGCAATTCTCAGAGCGAGAAGAGTTATTCTATCAAGCCCATTTCTTCCAGGGGCGTAAAGATACTGGCATCCACATAGTTAATCCGCGCCATGGGGCTGAGTGCCGCTAATACCTGCTGCCCGTAGCTCCGGTGATTGACCCGACTGTCTAGTAGCGCCACTACGCCCTGGGCATCTCGTACGGGGGCGATCGCCCGTTGCAGGGTTCCTAACGCCTCAGGCAGCAGATAGAGGCGAAACCAGTCTTGACGCGATCGCTTGTAGTGGGCAACTCGTCCAGCGACTAGCGGCTCCTCCAGCGAAGGAAAGGGGAGAGTCGTAATCAGCAATAGCCGGGGAGCAGGCAAAACAGATTGGTGCTGCTGCCAAAACTCCCAGCCTGACACCAAGATTCCCTGCTCGTCAAGACAGGTTTTTTCGACTTGCACCCGTGAACCAAATTCTGCGGCCAATACAGAGCCAACCTGTGCTTTAAGCGGGGTATCGCCCACCAAAATTACGGTGAGTCCCTGACGGGCAGTGTGCGTTGACCCAATTAAAGTGCGAATCTCTTGGAGCAGCGCCCCCTGAAACTGAGGCGTGTTGGGCATGGGCATTCCGTCGGGCAGATAGAGCTGAATTAGCTCATGCTGGCGATCAGGACAAAACTTGAGACAGGTCATGTCGGGCAGCCCCAAGCGCTGCCGATAGACGGGAGCTTCAGAGTACAAATCTAAAAAGCCACCAATTAACACAACGGGTTGCTGCGACCAGATTTGGCTTAGAGCAGGAGCTAATTCAACAGGGCCACAATGGAGCGAAAATTGCCCCTGTCGTCGGTTAACTTCTGTCCACAGCAGTTGATCGGTCTGGTGGAGCGCTTTGCCAAACTGCTGCCAAACGGCAGGCAAAAAGTTGCTGCTCAGCCAATCTGAATGAGGCTCTGCTTGAGATTCAGTATCGCTTTCCACAAGACTCAAGGTGTAGCTCAGGCGCAAGACTTGGTAAAGCTGGGTCAGGATGCTCTGTTCCGAGGCTTCGATCAGATAGCAGTTGTAGGGGTTGACGGGGTGCTGAAAAAACGATCGCGTTAGCCCCACGCGCGCATCTCGAATGGCTTCGGTCTGGGTTGGGCAAGCCCGCATCAGGTCGTCCCAGTCGTGGGGCTGAATTTGGGCAGTGAGCTGTTGATATGCCCAAGTCTCTAGGTCATCGGCGCTATCAATAATCGTTGGAATATCTTTGGGAAACAGCCCTGTGGCAGACAGGCGATCGGCAAGCCAAGCCTGGGGCGAGGTGATGAGTAAACCCTGGAAGTTGTCTGAAGGCCAGCGATCGCCCGTCCGAATTGCCTTGTGAGCTGAAATCCACTGATGCAATCGGGGAATTTCTACCATCAGCAATCTCTGCTGCACTGCTTCTGGTACCACCAAGAGGGTTGGCTCTTGCCATAGCAATAGCGGCATCAGGTAGCTCAAGCGGTAGCCACCGTGATACCCCGATGGAGCACCTGCCTGAATCAGCGCACTCCGCCCTAGCCGCAAGGCGCGAGCCACCAGTCGCGCCATCGTCAAGTGATGGTGCCAGTATGGCTCTCCCTGCTCTCGTAGGAAGGCACGGAGCTGTTGATGAACTTCGACCTCAATCACATGCGGTGTCTCGTACTGTGAACCCTACAGACTGAGCCTGGATAAGCTGAACCTTAGCCGAATTCTATGGACTGCATCTCATTGTGCCACAAACCTTATGAGGGTAAACAGCCAACAGCCTTATGGGTTCTCGAAAATCGCAGTATGAGCCGTGTATGGCGCTACGCGCTTAGATCCAATGAGTTATTTTTTGAGAGCCGCGCGGAGCGCGGCTCTCAAAAAATAACTCGTCCTAACTCAATTACGTAATGCTATGTGAGCCATGTGTGAGCCATGTGTGAGCCATGTCTGCCCCTAGGTTCTGATCGTGTAGATTCTGGATTTTTACCTGTTGAGAATGAAGGAAGCGAAATCAATTGCAAGATCCTTTACAGTGAGAATTATCGAGTGAAAGATATCGTCACCTTTTCCCTAGCTGTGTAGTAAAGTTTATGCCTGTTTTTGCGCCTAGTTTATGGCTTCAGATAACGATCGCTTCCTCATGGCTGGTGATCGTGGGGCTATTGGCGGTGGCACTCCAGCGCTGGACGGCTGATCCGGAAGTGGTTCGTAAGGTTGTTCACATTGGCACAGGCAACATTATTTTGCTGGCATGGTGGCTCAAGATTCCGGCTTGGGCAGGGATTTCTGCATCGGTGATCTTTAGCCTTGTGACGCTGTTGTCCTATGTTCTGCCAATCCTGCCAGGAATTAACAGCGTCGGGCGTAAAAGTCTGGGCACTTTTTTCTACGCGGTCAGCATCGGGGTGCTGATTGCTCTCTTCTGGCAAAGGTTTCCTCAATATGCGGCGATCGGTATTCTCATCATGACTTGGGGCGACGGTCTGGCAGCGCTTGTGGGACAGCGTTGGGGCAAACATCCCTACAAGCTGATGGGAATGCAAAAAAGCTGGGAGGGTTCGCTAGCTATGGCGTTGACGAGCTATGGAGTCACTAGCCTCGTTTTGTGGGGTGTTCAGGGACAGAGCTGGCAGACCGGACTGATTCCGGTGGGCGTGGCGTTGCTAGCAACGGGGCTAGAGGCTTTTTCGAAGCTGGGAATTGATAATCTGACGGTGCCTCTGGGCAGCGCGATCGCCGCATTTTTACTCAATGAAGGCTACTTCAGTATCTTGCTATCGGCTTTAGAAAAACACTTGACGTAGGATGATTCATTGAGACAATGAATGTTCTGCAAACCAGCTGTTTGATCTGTTGTGGGAATCGATCGCTTTGTCTTTTAGCTTTCAGTTCTACAGCTGGATTTCATAAGTTATATCCTGCGACAGAAGAGCGTTTCTACAGAAATCGATAACGTATTAATAGGAACTAAACATAAAGGCTTTAGAGGTTTACCATGAACATTATTGCTTGGCTATTATTGGGTCTCCTAGCAGGTGCGATCGCGAAAGCAATCTATCCCGGTAGTCAGGGTGGCGGCATCCTCTCCACGATTATTCTGGGAATTATTGGTGCATTCGTAGGCGGAAGTTTGTACACGTTGCTGACCACGGGCACTCTCCAGTTAGCCGCGACAGGATTGAGTATTCCTGGTTTATTGGTGGCAGTGCTAGGTGCAATGGTTGCTATTTTCTTGTGGGGTCTGATGACGCGCCGTGCGGCATAGATTTGGCTGTTAATCTACGGCTGTTTCAGTCTGATTAAGCGATGGGTGTAGCAACTAGGTCATCTCTCTAAAGCCTAATATTTGATTCTCCAACTTGCTGTTGTTAAAGTATTCGCAAATTTTTGTGAGACTTTTCGTACGGTGACTGCGGCTAGCGATCAAGTGTTCTGGAAGCTAGAGGTGAGTTGGGGGCATATCGCACCAGTGAGAGCTGGTTATGAAGCAGATATTTTTTAAGAGCCGCGCGAAGCGCGGCTCTTAAAAAATATCTGCTTCATAGTGAGAATGAAATTACCGCACTGCCAGCTTTCATTGAACAGATGGCATCTAAAGATAATCGTATTTACTTTTGACGAGTACCCCACAAAACAGCACAGACCGCCTTTGACAGCGGCAAAGATGAGTTGAGGTGCTCAAAAGCAATCAGTCTGGCTTGCTGGAGACAATCAAAATTCGTTTTCAGCCTCAGCAGCAGTGGGTCAGTAAAGGAGTAAGGTCGCATCGAAAAGCGCACTCCTATCATTCCCCATCGCTTAGATAGCAGAGTGAAAATCAGAGCGTGAGATTACTTTAAGATTACTCATTTCGTAGACATAAGCGCGCCTTAATAGTAATCTTCAGATTCGTCAAAGTATTCTGGAGTATCGCCATGGCGATCGGACAATGGGTTCTGCAAGAATTCCTTATTCCAGCAGCGCTCTAAAAACTCAACCACTTGGAGGCTCTGCACAAGCTTGATGCCAACCCCCGTTTTTAACCAACATATCTCCAGAAACTGAACCGGGTTCTCGACCCAGACAGGTTCCGATATATGCCTTTCCCAGCAGACTTTAAGCTGTTCGGCGTTGTAGAGGTGCCAAAACCGCCGAGGGTTAAGCGATTTGAACTCAGGGCTAAAGAGAGGCTGAGTGAGGTATTTCCAGAGGGGAAACTTCAGACGGGTGCGATCGCGTTCCGTATCCATGATCAAAAGACGTTAAACCGGGAGAGGAAGCAGGTCAGGTTTTTGCCTACTTTGCTAGCATAGGAAGTCCTAAAAGTTTTGGCTTCATTCATATGGAGTATTCCGCCAGAATTAAAGGATCTATCTAAAGGATCTAAAGCCCTAGTTAAAACCTTAACCGCTTGAACCTGGGCTTGGGTAAAGCTGCGACATTCCCGGTTAAGGTTTTCAAAAAGACTTACGGGTCAAGACTTAGATCAGATTTTGTAGGCGACGCACTATTTGCTCAGCCGATAGCAGCCCTTCAACGCGATCGACAGGCTGACCCTGATTGAACAGAACTAAAGTGGGCAAAGCCTGAACCTGATACTTGGAGGCAAGGTCAGGATATTTATCGGTATTGATCTTCACGATCTTCACCTTTTGCTTCATGGATTGGTTCACCTGATCTAGGTTTTTTGCCATCATCTGGCAAGGACCACACCAGGATGCATAGAAATCTACAAGGATCGGTAGATCTGATCCAGAGATTAATTCTTGAAAGCTGCCAAACTGTTTTTTCATTACGCTGAGGTTTTTTAGGTAAACGGTATTTCGGTCAGTGGCTAGATTGGGGGCGATCGAGAAAGTGCTCAATGCCGCTATGAATGTCATGAGCAGAGGCTTCTATAACCTGGAGCAGAGATAATCAATTAAGGGCAAAGTTAAGCATTCATCGCCGGACTTAAATTTCCCGCTCTAATCCTAGATAATTTTTTATAAAGTTGCCGAAGATAAACTAAATGTCTTAACAGAATAAATGTCCAGACTCCACCAGAGTGCCCATTTTGAGAGAGGATTGAGTCAGGCTCTAAAAAGCCATGTATGCAGGTTCAATTCAAATGTTTGATGTAGAGAGGGATTGATCGTATGACAGCATCTTCAGCTTTGCGATTGCGCGACCAAGTTGCCATTGTCACCGGAGCCTCACGGGGTATTGGTCGTGCTGTGGCGCTGGCACTTGCCGCAGAAGGCGCTAAAGTCGTCGTCAATTATGCTAACTCTAGCCAAGCCGCAGAAGCCGTTGTAGCTGAAATTGCGGCGATGGGTGAAATGGCGATCGCTCTTCAAGCCGACGTGTCCAAGTCTGAACAGGTGGAGACGCTGATCGATACCGTCATGGAAAAATGGGGTCGCATGGATGTCCTGGTCAATAACGCTGGGATTGCGCGGGACACCCTACTGCTCCGGATGAAGCTAGAAGACTGGCAGGCAGTAATTGACCTGAACTTGACAGGCGTATTTCTTTGCACCAAGGCAGTGAGCAAAGTGATGTTGAAGCAGCGATCGGGACGAATCATCAATCTCACTTCTGTGGTGGGCGAAATGGGCAATGCTGGACAGGCAAACTACAGCGCCTCTAAAGCCGGGGTAATCGGTTTTACCAAGACAGTCGCCAAAGAATTTGCGCCGCGTGGCATCACGGTAAATGCCGTAGCTCCTGGCTTTATTGCCACAGACATGACAGCTGGAATCAAATCAGAGGATCTCCTGAAATTTATTCCCTTGGGTCGTTATGGGCAACCCGAAGAAGTTGCTGGAGTGATTCGATTTCTAGCCGCAGACCCAGCCGCGGCTTACATGACGGGACAGGTGATCAATATTGATGGCGGTATGGTGATGGCGTAGCAAAAAGAAAGTTTAAGATTTAGACAGCATTTAGAAAGTTTGTATATTAAGCCACATTTACCCCGTGGCTTTTTTGTCATGGTGTACCGTATCTAATTTGCAGTTCCTGCTAGATATTTCCGAGTTAGCCAAGCAATGTTTTAGAAGTTTTTTGCAGGTTTTGATAGGGTTTCAGAACTCTACTTTTGATTCTTAACATCAATCTTTATTAATATCAATATCAGGGGGACAGCATGGGGTACGCATTTGACTTCTCTGTTATTCGAGATAATATTGGGCTATTTGTTGCAGGTGCGCTGCTAACTTTTAGGGTTTCACTGATTGCGATCGCCTTCGGGTTAATCCTGGGTATTATCGGAGCCTTGTTCAGAACGTCGGGTAATCGGATTTTGAACGCTGTTACTCTGGCCTACGTTGAAGTGATTCGGAATACCCCCTTTCTCATTCAGCTATTTTTTATATTCTTTGGATTGCCGAAGCTAGGAATTCGCTTAAATGCAGAGCAGGCGGCTATTCTGTCTTTAGCAATTAATTTTGGGGCTTACTCAACTGAGATTGTGAGAGCAGGCGTTGAGAGCATACCCAAAGGACAAATTGAAGCCGCAATGGCTTTGGGATTCAAGCCTCTGAAAATCTTTCGCTACATCATCCTTACGCCCGCTTTGTCCAACATCTACACGGCGTTAACCGGGCAAGTGATTCTGGCCGTTCTATTTACAAGTGTTGTTTCACAGATTGCCACAGAAGACCTCACCTTTGCGGGTGACTTCCTGAATTCCCGCACCTTTCGTAGTTTTGAAATCTACTTCACCGTCTGCCTGTTCTATTTGGCAATTGTTTGGATTATTAAAGGCTTTGCCTACTGGATTGAACGGCGCTTTTTTGAATTTGCAAAATACTCTCGACGTTAATCATTGGCTTAGGTATTTATGAGCGACGAATTTACACTAGGGCGAATTTTCATTAATCTGCTGATTGCCACAAAGTGGACAATTATTCTATCAATTATTGCCTTTGTTTTTGGCGGTATTGCTGGATTTTTGATCATGATGATGCGGATTTCTCCGATCAAGCCGATCCGGTTCTTGAGCTGGGTCTATGTTGAGTTCTTTGAAGGAACGCCTCTGCTGTTGCAGCTCTTTCTGGCATTTTTCGGCGTTTCTGTGGTGTTTGGAATCAATCTATCGCCCTTGGTTGCAGCAACGATCGCCCTAACAGCATTCACCAGCGCCTTTCTGGCGGACATCTGGCGAGGTGCGGTCGAAGCGTTACCCAAAGGGCAGTGGGAAGCGTCTTCTGCGCTCGGATTTGGCTACTTCAAAAAACTGCGCTACATTATTTTGCCGCAAGCCGTAAAGCTGGCGATCGCTCCCACAGTGGGCTTCCTCGTACAGGTAATTAAGGGCACTTCCCTAGCTTCGGTAATTGGTTTTACAGAGCTGTCTCGTGCCGCCTCCCAGATTAACAACGTCACTCTGAAGGCGCTGCTTGTGTTTGCGCTGGCAGGGGCAATCTACTTCTTGCTCTGCTATCCTCTCTCTCTGTGGAGTCAGCGGGTTGAGCAGCGATTAAATCAACAGGCTCATTAACGTAGCGCTTTCGCTTATTAACGTGGTGCTTTTAAAGGTGAGGCAATTATGTTTCTAAAAAGTTTTCGAGGGGCGATCGCCCTGTTTTGTGTCAGTCTGTTGCTCACTGTAGGAATTACCGCCTGCTCTGGAGCGTCGGTCAAATCTGCGAAAGTCGATACTTCCTCCGCAGTAGTTAATTTGCCCAGTGCGCCCAGTCCTGGCAAGGCGCTAGAGGACATTATGCAGCGCGGCGAGGTCAAAATTGCAGTTCCTGATGACTTTCCACCCTTTGGATCGATCGGGGCAGACATGAGTGTTCGTGGGTATGACGTTGATGTCGCTAGCCAGGTGGCTCAAGCAATGGGGGTCAAACTCGATCTCGTACCTGTGATTGGGAATTACCGCATTCCCTTTTTGCAAACAAACCGGGTAGATATGGTGATTTCTAGTTTGGGAAAGAACAAAGACCGAGAGAAAATTATCAGTTTCTCTATTCCTTACGCGCCTTTCTACTCTGGTATCTATGGCGGCGATGCGTTGACTGTCAAATCCTACGCCGATCTTCAGGGGAAAACCTTGGGTGTTGCGCAAGGCTCTCTAGAGGATCTGGAGTTGGCAAAAAACTTGACGGAAGGAAACGTGCAGAACGTCACGGTGAAACGATTTGCCAACAATAGCTTGACCGCTTCGGCACTCATTTCCGGACAGGTTGAGTTGATTGCGACTGGGAATGTAGTGGCAAACAAGTTGATGCGAGACAATCCCGATCAGCGGATCAAAAATCAGTTTGTGATGAAGAACTCGCCCTGCTATGTAGGACTCCGCAAGGGGGATACTAATCTACAAGCAAAAGTGAACGAGATTTTGAGGAATATGCGTCAGGATGGGGAGCTAGACAAGCTGGCAAAACAATGGTTTGGTGAACCGCTGGGTGATCTGCCAACCGCATAGTTTTAGCAGGTGTATTCAACTCATAGATGGCTCAGGTATATAGCTTAGGCACACAAAAGCACACAGCTCAGGGGAAGATTCAATGACTCAGTTTGAGACATCTGGAAGTAGCGTCGCTACGGCAACAGAAGCGGCGATCGTCGCGCGGGACGTGGAGAAATGGTACAGCAATGGCTTCCATGTCCTCAAAGGCGTTAGCCTCACGGTGAATAAAGGCGAAGTAGTGGTGCTCATGGGGCCTTCTGGCTCAGGTAAATCCACTTTTATTCGCACATTTAATGCTTTGGAACCTTTTCAGAAGGGCAGTATCGAGGTAGATGGCATTTTGCTCACCCCGAAGCTGAAAAACGTAGACGCTATCCGGCGAGAAGTAGGGATGGTGTTTCAGCAGTTCAATTTGTTTCCTCACCTGACGGTGTTTGAGAATGTCAGCATCGCTCCGATTCAGGTGCGAAATATGCCAAAAGCCAAAGCTGACGAGATCACAACTCAGCTGCTAGAGCGGGTCGGCATTCTGCATCAGGCAAAGAAATATCCAGGTCAACTCTCTGGAGGACAGCAGCAGCGGGTCGCGATCGCCCGTGCCTTAGCCATGCAGCCCAAAATCATGCTCTTTGATGAACCCACCTCGGCGCTTGATCCCGAAATGGTGCGGGAGGTTCTAGACGTGATGCGATCGCTGGCTAGCTCTGGTATGACAATGGTCTGCGTTACCCATGAGGTGGGTTTTGCCCGTGAAGTTGCCGATCGCATCATCTTCCTAGCCGATGGTTTGTTGGTAGAAGACACAACTCCAGCGGAATTTTTCAACAATCCCAAAAGCGATCGCACACGCAAGTTTCTGTCACAAATCTTGCACTAAAGCCTAATTAAGCCCCTGTTTTCGATCGTCTGCCGCCTCGACTCGCTTTGGGCTTGTCTGCATCTTTCTCTCGCTTTACCGATGCCAAATATCGCTTGAGCGAAGGAGCCGTGATGTCTACCCCCTTCTCGCCCAACATAGCTGCAACTTCTTCGTGGCTGTAGCCGCGATCGATCGCGCTGATAATAGAGTCATGTAAGAGACTAACTGCCTCTCGCAGAGACCAGTTGTCCTTTGGCTTTTGTGGCAGCGCTTGCAGCATAGTGCTTGCTTGGGCGATCGCAGATTTAGAAACTGCTGCTGAGGCGGACGACCGTCTTTTAAATGTTGCCATACATCAATTCCTATAGGAGTTAAGCTTCTTGCCTTCATAAAAGCAGTGAAGGTGATTTCTTTATACATTACAAAATCATTTTTGGATCAATTAAATTTTTCAAATTATGCAGATTGGCGTGAATCGTAAGAGCATCAATCACTTAGCGCATTTGATCTAGCATAGAATCTTGAATGGTTTGGCGAACTACCGCTATAAACGCATGCAGTACACAAGACATATTGTCTTGTCGCCAGATCATGGCAGTTTTAAGGGGAGGAATTTTTTCCTCTAAAGCAGCGTAAATTACTCCCGTTCGCTGAAGGTTTTGTAGGGAAGCGGGAACGAGCGCAACTCCCATTCCGCCTGCAACTAGACAGACGATCGTCTGCATCAATTTTGCCTCCTGAATCACGTTAGGTGTGAATCCAGCTTGCTGACAGGCGCTCAACACCTGATCATAAAAACCGGACGCGACGTGACGAGGAAATAGAATAAAGCGATCGTTTGCAAGAGATGTCAGAGAAATCTGAGGATGATCAGCCAAGGGATGAGTTTTAGGAACGGCAACCATCATCGGTTCTTCTAAAACAGTGAGCAAATTCAATCGCTCTTCTGCGATCGGCAAATGCACAAATCCTAGGTCGATCGTGCTGCCATGAACGCCTTGGGTTTGTAAGCTGGTGTTCAGCTCATGCAAAATCAGCTCCACACCGGGAAATTTTTCTCGAAAAGCTCGCAGGATGTCGGGGAAAATGCTGTAGGCGATCGAGCTGGCAAAGCCGATCACCAACCGTCCAAGTTCGCCCTGACTAGCGCGCTGAGCGGTTTCAACGGCGCGTTCTGCCTGTATCAACGTTTGACGCGCTTCCACCAAAAACAGTTCTCCCACTTCAGTCAGGCTAACGCGATGCTTGTTTCGGTTGAAGAGCTGCACGCCTAGCTCTGTTTCTAGGCTACGGATTTGCTGACTGAGAGGAGGTTGGGCAATGTGCAGTCGCTCTGCGGCTCGACTGAAGTTCAGTTCTTCAGCAACGGCAACAAAGTAGCGCAGATGGCGGAGTTCCATAGGGGGCTATGACTAGGGGAAGACGATCGCTATATCTTTTAAGTCTTACCATGCCTTGAAATATATATTGGACATCTAGCAGAGAACTTTCTAGGATGGGCGTGTTGCGATTAAGGTTTAGCAGTTGAGGTCAGATACGAGTGTCTTTCGGTAAATCTTTTCGGCAACATCGGTTAGGTCTTTCTAAAACAAGCTCTTCTAAAACAAGCCTTCCGGGAAAGCGATCGGCATATGCGATTGCCTTTGTTGGATTTTGCTCATTCCTGAATTTGTATGCGACTCAGCCGTTGCTGCCATTGTTCACCCAGATTTTTCATGCCTCCGAAGTAGAGGTGAGCCTGACGGTGAGCGCTACCACGATCGCCGTAGCCCTATCGGCACCTTGGGCAGGTGTTCTTGCCGATCGCATGGGTCGTAAACGAATGATTGTCCCAGCGTTGCTTCTACTCAGCCTGTTTACAGGGTTAACGGCAACGGCAACTGGGCTGGACGCGCTCCTTGGCTGGCGGTTTATGCAGGGATTGCTGATGGCGGCGGTGTTTGCCGTCAGCATTGCCTATGTCAGCGAAGAATGGGCGGGTGCTGGCGTGGGCGCAGCCATGGCGATTTATGTCACCGGAAATGTCTTGGGCGGCTTTTCAGGCAGAGTTTTATCGGGATTTGTGACAGATACGCTGGGGTGGCGCTGGGCGTTTGTGCTGCTCAGTGGTCTGACGCTACTGGGGGCAATCGCCAGCTGGCTTTGGCTGCCCAGCTCCCGCAACTTTACGGGCAAAAAAAATATTCGATCGTCCCTTCAAGCCATGGCGCTTCATCTGCGAAATCCGCATCTCATTGCCGCCTATGCTGTGGGCTTCAATATTCTGTTTTCTAGTGTGGCGATTTTCACCTACGTCAATTTTTATCTGTCGGCTGCGCCCTTTAACTTAAACACAGTCGCTTTGGGTCTGGTGTTTTGCGTCTATCTGCTGGGGGTGGTGATTACCCCCATTGCGGGACGCTGGATTGAGCGGCTGGGCTACCGTCGATCGCTGATGCTGGCGATCGGCATGATTTGTGTGGGCATATCGATTACGCTGATCCCGCAGCTTTGGATGGTGATTGTGGGATTGGCAGTTAGCGCTTCGGGTATCTTTGTCTGTCAGTCGGTGACTACTAGCTATGTCGGCACTACCGCCCGCGAATCTCGGTCGGCGGCAACGGGGCTATATGTTTCGGCGTATTATGTAGGCGGCAGTTTAGGAGCCGTACTACCCGGATTCTTTTGGAATTTGGGACAATGGAAGGCTTGCGTGCTGCTGATTCTGGCGATTCAAGGGATGACGGCTGGAGTGGCGATCGCCTCTTGGAAAAAGTAGCGTTCAAGAGCCTTACATTTGGGCGTTGCTGAAGGCAAGTATGAAAGCCCCCTAAATCCCCCAATTCTGGGGGACTTTGAATGGCTCGGAAGTCCCCCAGAATTGGGGGATTTAGGGGGCGAGAAAACTGTCAACTCAGATAGATTCATACTTCGATTCAGCAACGCCTACATTTGCCTCTATTCAGGGTAGAGCCTGACGATATAGGGGTGAAGTCGAGCTTAGACCCAATGGATTCTTTTTTGAGAGCCGCGCGGAGTGCGGCTCTCAAAGAAGAACCTGTCCTTACTCAATTACGTAACGTTATATCGGTTAAGGCAAGGGCTAAGCGGCACCTGTTCGTAACTTTTGTTTACAATTGAATAGAGTAAACCCTTCAAAGCAAACGATCGCTAATTCCCATGACCCTCTCAGAAACCTCGTCTCAAGCCCCGGCGATCGCCTCCTGGAAAATTAAGCTGCTTTATGACGGCGAATGTCCCTTGTGCATGCGGGAGGTCAATTTTTTGCGGAAGCGGGATGCCGGACGGGGGCTAGTGAAATTTGTGGATATTGCCGCAGATGACTATGCTCCTGAAGCGAATGGCGGCGTGGATTTTGAGACGGCAATGGGGCGAATTCATGCAGTGCTGCCAGACAACACCGTAATTAAAGATGTGGCGGTATTCCGTCGCGTCTACGAAATTTTGGGCATGGGCTGGATCTATGCCATCACCAAACTACCGATCGTCGGATTTTTGGCAGATAGTCTCTACGGCATTTGGGCTGACTGGCGGTTGGCGCTGACCGGACGACCTAATTTGGCTGCGATCGTGACCGAACGGCAAAACCGAATTGAATGTGAGGCACGGTGCCGAATAGAGGGATAGGCTGATGTGGGAATTTGACCTCGGAGGGCGATCGATTCAGCTCTGAGCTTGAAGGTTTGAGCTATTTGCTCGACATTCCGAGTTCGGAGCTTGAATGCTGGAGTGAAAAGGTCGAAGATCCGAGTTCAGCAGGCAAAGTTTCGAGTTTTGAGGTCGGAGTTTTGAGTTCAGTAGGCAAAAGATGGACTTCTGAACAGGATTAGTTCTGTCTGGAAGCAAAAGTTTCGTGTGTGAAACCTGACATTTCCGGATTTGAAGGTAAAAGATGGAGAATTGAGAGGGAATACTGAGCCGTGACTGCTCAAGCTTCGTTCTTCTGCCCGCTCTGCTGTTACTGATGGGTTGCTTCATGCCTTCTACACCCGAAAGCCTCCAGAAATTTGTCCAATATTGCCAGCAGCATCTCACAGGCGATGAGAAAGGAGAGTCACAAAACTTCCTCGATCGCTTTTTTCAGGCATTTGGGCACGAAGGTGTGAAAGAAGCGGGGGCAACACTGGAGCAACGGGTAAAAAAGGGCAGCAAAAAAGGCAATACGGGCTTTGCCGATCTGGCGTGGAAGCCGCATTTGCTGATTGAGATGAAGAAGCGGGGCGAAGACCTGAATAAGCACTACGCCCAAGCGGTAACGTATTGGATGCAGTTGCAGTGCCCCAGCTATGTGATGCTGTGCAACTTTGACGAGTTTTGGATCTATGACTTTCGCAAGCAGTCGGAAGAACCGATCGAGAAGGTTGCTTTAGAACGGTTGCCCGAAAGAGCGGGGGCGTTCACGTTCATGAATCCAGAGTTGGAGCGATCGCCTGTCTTCAACAACAATCTGATCTCGGTGACGGAGAAAGCTGCCGGACGGATGGGCGAATTGCTAACGATGCTGACCCAGAGACAGCGAGATGCTGTTGATCCCAAAACAGCTCAGCGGTTTGTGCTATCGAGAAGGTTGCTTTAGAACGGTTGCCCGAAAGAGCGGGGGCGTTCACGTTCATGAATCCAGAGTTGGAGCGATCGCCTGTCTTCAACAACAATCTGATCTCGGTGACGGAGAAAGCTGCCGGACGGATGGGCGAATTGCTAACGATGCTGACCCAGAGACAGCGAGATGCTGTTGATCCCAAAACAGCTCAGCGGTTTGTGCTGCAATGCGTGTTGGCGATGTTTGCAGAAGATCGAAAATTGCTGCCAGCGGATCTGTTTATTGGCATGGTGCGGGAGTGACTCGATCGCACCCGTCAAGGCAAACCCTCGAATACCTACGATATTTTGGGCAACCTGTTTCAGGAGATGAATCGACCGGGCATGACTCCGGCAGGACGCTATCAGGGCGTAGATTACTTTAACGGCGGTTTGTTTCGGGAGGTGCATCCGCTAGAGCTGACCGGGAAAGAGCTGGAGCTGTTGGAGGCGGCGGCATCGCAGGACTGGAAGGCAGTGCGTCCGTCGATTTTTGGCAATATCTTTGAGTCGGCGATCGGTAAAAGCGACAGCAAAGAACGTCATGCCCACGGCATTCATTTCACCTCAGAAGAAGATATTCTCAAGATCGTTCGCCCCACGATCACGCGCTATTGGGAAGAGAAGATCGCTAACGCAACAACACTGGCAGAACTCTCTACGTTGCAGACGGAGTTACGCAACTACAAAGTACTTGATCCGGCTTGTGGGTCGGGCAATTTCCTCTACATGGCGTATCTAGAGCTAAAGCGCCTGGAGCGAGTGCTGCAAGATAAGATTGATGCCCGACGGCGATCGGAAAGTGGGCAGGGGCAAATGAGTATTGGCTTTGTCACCCCGCAGCAGTTTTATGGCATGGATACGAATGCGTTTGCGGTGGAGTTGGCGCGAGTGACGCTGATGATTGCCCGCAAAGTGGCGATCGACCTGTGCGATATTCATGATCAGCCTGCTTTGCCGTTGGATACGCTGGATGAAAATATTGTTTGCAAAGATGCGCTGTTTACGGAGTGGGTGAAGGCAGACGCGATTATTGGCAATCCGCCGTTTTTGGGTGGAAAACATATGCGGATCAATCTCAGTGATGAGTATATCGATCGCGTATTTGCTCGTTTTCCAGATGTCAAAGATTCAGTTGATTTTTGTGCCTATTGGTTTCGGTTGGCGCATGACCAGATTGGCGAAGAAGGTCGGGCGGGATTAGTGGGAACCAATTCAATTAGTCAAGGTAAGAGCCGGATTGCTGCATTGGATTACGTGGTGCAAAACGGTGGCGTTATTTATGATGCGGTTTCGACACAGGTTTGGTCGGGTGAAGCGAACGTTCATGTGAGTATTGTGAATTGGGTTAAAGTGCCTTCACTCCTAGATCTGGAACCCTCACCCCTAGCCCCTCTCCCTACTGGAGAGGGGGACAAGAAGGATCGGCTCTCTTCTCCCTTAGGGAGAAGGGTTGGGGATGAGGGGGATTGGGATAAAGATATTGCAGACTTGGCAGGACGAACCCGACAGATTCCACGGGAACTTTTACAACGTGCAAAAGAACTACGACAAAAGCAAACGCCAGCAGAACAGCTTTTGTGGGAATGTTTGCGCGATCGCCGTCTTCTAAACGCCAAGTTCCGTAGGCAGCATAATCTTGGTCAGTTCATTGCAGATTTTTACTGCCATGCAGCCCATTTGATTATTGAGCTAGACGGCAATATTCATGAGTCACGTCAGGTTGAAGATGCCGATCGCGATCAATGGATGCAAGACAATGGCTTCACAGTTTTGCGTTTTTGGAATGATGAGGTTTTAGAAACTATTGACCAGGTTTTGGGGACGATCGCGGAAGTTCTAGAACCCTCACCCCTAGCCCCTCTCCCATCGGGAGAGGGGGACAAGGCAGTCCGGCTCCCTTCTCCCTAAGGGAGAAGGGTTGGGGATGAGGGCAAACCCACAGCCACACCACCAACCATGCTCTGCTACCTCGACAATCAACCCGTCCCCTACATCAATTCATCCTTAAAAGCCGCGATCGATGTTTCCCAAGCCGTTCGGCTCAAAGCCAATCTCAATCAGTGTTTTCAGGGCGTAATTCCTGTCGGTAAAGGATTTGTGGTTACAGAAAAGCAGGTGAATGATTGGATTAAAGCTGATTCTAAAAACCAAGAAGTTCTCAAGCTTTTCTCAATGGGCGCAAATTTGGCACAAGAAGTAAACGGAAAACCGGAAAGATGGATTATTGACTTCAACGATAACGATATGTCACTTGAAGATGCGAGTGATTATAAACTTCCTTTCGCTCATCTGAAAACCAACGTTAAGCCAGAACGTGATAAAAATCGTAGAGAAGTCACCAAACTCAACTGGTGGAAATATGGTGAGAAAAGACCCGCAATGAGAAAAGCGATCGCGTCTTTATCACATTATTTCGCCATTCCCAGAGTCTCTAAATGGGCAATCTTCATTCCATTTCCGTCTCATTGGTTGGCTGGTGATAAATCAGTGGTGGTTGCCTCAGATGATTTCTACGTTTTTGGCATTCTTACATCCAACGTCCATCGCACCTGGATGCACGCCCAAAAATCAACCCTCAAAGCCGATATCGCCTACACTCACAACACCTGCTTTGAAACCTTCCCCTTTCCCCAAACCCCAGCCCCCAGCCTCATCACCACCATCCGCACCACCGCGCAAGAACTCCACGAATACCGATCGCAACAAATGGAGAAGAAACAGTGGGGCATCACCAAACTCTACAACGAATACTTCCACGAACCCACCAGCCAACTCTTCAAACTCCATGCCAAACTCGATCAACTGGTGCTGCAAGCCTACGGCTTTAACCCAGATGATGATTTGCTCGAAAAACTGCTGACGTTAAACTTAGAATTGGCAGAGAAAGAAAAGCGGGGAGAGGCGATCGTGGGTTGCTGGGCACCGACACAATAAACTTAATGAACCTACTGTTTTAGTTAAAGCACCCTTGGAGTAACCGTTATGGAACCCACTATCTCGCTTGACGCACAAGCTCTCAAAGCCCTGATCAAAGAAAGTGTTCGTGAAGTCATGCGCGAAGAGTGGTTCAAATTCTTTGCCCTGCTAACTCCCTACGTAGACAACGAAGAGCAGGCTGCGATCGAAGCCGCATTCTCCCCAGATGATCACCCCGATACCGATTTCGTTGATATCACAAACTGGTTTGATCATGAAAATCAAGCTCAGTAAAGCAGCCGATAAGTTTCTGAAAAAGCTTGATAGCAGCAGTCAAAAAGCTGTTATCGCAAAAATTGGCACGCTAAAAACTTGCCTGGAGACTCAAAAGATTTATCCCCCGAAGAACTGGATATTAAAAAGCTAAAGGGCGAACTGTCAGGATTTTCTAGGATTCGCGTCGGTAAAATTCGCATTATCTTTCAAATTCGTAGAGAAACGAATGAGATTTTCATTTATGACATCAACTATGGAGGCAATATCTATAACCAATAATCCAAACAGCGACGACAAAACAGAACAGCACCACCAAACTCTACACGAATACACGAACCCACCAGCCCACTCTACAAACTCTACGTGCTGAAAGCTTACGGCTTCAACCCAGACGATGATTTTCTCGAAAAGCTCCTAACGTTAAACTTAGAATTAGCCGCAAAGGAGAAAAGCGGGGAGAGGCGATCGTGGGTTGCTGGGCACCGGAGCCGTGAGGGGCGATCGCTTATGGCTACTGGATTGACTGAAGAAGAGGCGATCGCGGAGAGGAAAAACGCAAAGGATGCTGATGCAAGAAATCAGTTATGAAAAGCACCCACTACTTCAATGAGTTTGCTTCTCAGAAGCATCCTGAAATTCGGCGAGAGCAGATAGAGTATGTGCTAGCTCATCTGGTTAAGCGAGAAGTCGTTAAGCGAGAAGGGGTTACGGTTCAGCCCCCATTTCATCAAGCAATTTCTCCAGGAGGGAATCATGGCGATTCCTCAACTAGAGGCTTTGAGCGAGGTCTTGCTAGATTTTACGGAGCGACCGGATTTGACAACTTGGCTGCAAGAGAATCAAGTCTAGAGAACGTGAGTAGCAATAAGAACTACAGATGGTAAGGCGGTCGAGTGCTGAAGATAAATTGGCGGTGACTAAAGTTGGCTGTGTCGAGTGACGCAGCTGTTGTTTGAGTTCTCGAATTTTCTTAGGCATTGCGGATTCTAGTCCAGTAGGGTGGGGGATGCCCACCCTACTCTCTGCCTACAGAGCTTTATGCATTATCCAAGGCAGCAATTCCCGGCAGAACCTTGCCTTCCAGCAGCTCTAGGCTGGCACCACCGCCCGTCGAAATGTGGCTCATTTGATCGGCAACGCCAACCTGCTCGACTGCCGCCACAGAGTCGCCGCCGCCGATGATGGTGGTTGCGCCCGTTTTGGTGATGGCTGCCAAGGAATGGGCGATCGCTTCAGTTCCCGCCGCAAACTTGGCAAATTCAAACACGCCCATGGGGCCATTCCAAATCACCGTCTTACAGTCTGCCAACGCCGCTTCAAACACCTTCACAGAGTCAGGGCCGATATCCAGACCCATCCAGCCATCCGGAATATTCTCAACACTGACGGTTTGGGCGTTGGCGTCAGGAGAGAAATTATCGGCAACGACCACGTCTGTGGGCAAGAGTAGCGCCACGCCTTTCTCTTTTGCCTTGGCTTCCAGGGTTTTGGCTAGCTCCACGAAATCATCTTCTACCAGAGATTTGCCAACGCTAAGACCGCGCGCCTTGTAAAAGGTAAAGATCATGCCGCCGCCGATCAGCAGCTTATCCACTTTTTCTAGCAGCGCTTCAATCACAGTGATTTTACTGGAAACCTTGGAGCCGCCAATGATCGCCGCCAAAGGACGCTGAGGAACTTCGATCGCTCCCTGCAAATACTGCAACTCTTTCTCAATGAGGATTCCGGCAACCGAAGGCTTCAGGTAGTGGGTTACGCCTTCCGTCGAAGCATGGGCGCGGTGTGCTGTCCCGAAGGCATCGTTGACATACAAATCGGCAACGGAGGCAAGCTTTTGAGCAAAGCCAGGATCGTTCTTTTCTTCTTCAGGATGGAAGCGTACGTTTTCCAGCAGCAGCACATCTCCGTCTTTCATGGCGCTCACGGCAGCAGCAACCTCGTCGCCGATGCAGTCGTCAGTTTTCACCACGGGCTGACCTAGAAGCTCCGAAAGGCGAGTAGCAACGGGCGTGAGGCGAAATTTGTTTGTGACCCGCGACGCAAAATCATCGCCTTTGGGTCGCCCAAAGTGGCTGGATAAAATCACCCTTGCGCCATTGGAGGTCAGGTATTGAATTGTGGGTAAAGCTGCCCGGATGCGAGTGTCGTCGGTGATGCTACCCTGATCATCAAGGGGCACATTGAAATCTGCTCGGACGAGCACTCGTTTGCCTGACAAATCTGCTGCTGATAAACTCGTTACGCTTTTCTTAGACACGACCTTAATCCCCTTAAATAAGTCTTTTTACCTATGAAGTATTGTAAAACGTTGGGGATCATTGCAAAAGTCTAAAATTGCCCTGAGTTTTAAATTTCCCAGAACAATCTGTAGCCGATCGCGCAAAATGTTCCAAAATATTTAGACTTGTACTTCTGCACATGTATAGCTGTCGCCATCTTGCTTAGGACATTTAGGGTGGGGCGCGAAGCGCCCCACCCTAAATGTCCCCGCCCTAACCGCCTTAGCGGTTGCCATATCATGTCTCTGCGAGTCAACGACGTTTGAGGTCATTATGTTCAAGACTGTCTTATTCCCGATCGATCACAGCCCAGAGTCCCGTGAAGCTGCGGAAACGGTAGCCAATGTTGTCAAAACCTGTAATAGCCGTCTGGTGATTCTTTCTGTGGTGGAGTCAGAAGTAGGTGAAACTCCCCCAACTGTCCCAGACACGACTTCCCCGGAGGCGATCGCCCAACTTCTATCTACGGCTAAAGCCCTCTTCGCTAACCTAGGCATTGAGGCAGAGCTGATAGAACGCCAAGGAAAACCTGCTTTCACTATCTGCGATGTGGCAGATGAGATCGACGCAGAGGTGATTATCATGGGGTGCCGTGGTCTGGGGCTAACGGATGAAGGAGCGCAGGATAGCGTCACCCTGCGGGTGATCAATCTATCGCCTTGCCCGGTACTCATCGTGCCTTAAATAAATTTGGGTCTTAAATTTTCGGCATGGCTTAGTCGGGAGAGGCATTTTGGGGTGAAGCGTGAGCCTGATGGTAAAAATTAAGGCTTATACACTTGAGCCGAAATCCCCTGCTGTTGGAGTTCCTGAACGCGCTCTTGGGCAGCGGCTTCGCTGGTAAAAGCACCCAGTTGAACTTTCGCCCCACCGGGCAAATTCCGCACATAGGCATCTGGAACTGACTGGCGAGCTTGCTGCAAGCTGGAGTCACTGCTATAGTCTGTGCCCACATAATAGAGGCTTTCGGACGGGCTAGCAGGACGAACTGCCGTCTTTTCAGGGCTAGGAGCTGCTGGCGGCGCGGCTTGAGGAGCAGGTGCGGGTGCAACAGAACGCACGGGTGCTTCTGCTGAGGGAGCCTCAACTATGGGGGGATTAGACTCGACCGCGATCGCTGGGAGTTCTGGCTGGGGGGCAGGCTCTACATAGGTTTGCGGTTGGCTGCGGGAATCAGATGGGGCGATCGCACCTGTAGCGGGGCTAGTCGATCGATCGTTAGCGCGACTAGAAGGCTGATTTGCGGCTGGCTTAGATGGGGCAGCAGAGGGGCGTTTGGCGCTCCCTGGCAGGGTGCTCAACGTGTCGAGGTTTAAGTCCTTGAACTCTTCAGCCGCTAGATTGGGCGAGGGCGGAGCTACGTCGATCGGGGTTGTGGGCACTTTGGTCAGCGGGCTAGGGCTGGGAGTGCTGGCGGTCGGCGCGAAGAAAACGCCTAGGACAGAAGGATTCATGATCACGAAGCCCAGAGTGGTGCTAGAGAGCAGCAGCAACAGCATGGAGCCAATGCCTAGCGGTGTGAGCAACGTATCCAGCAGATCGGGGCGGCGCTGCGCCCTTTGCGATGAGGTTTCCTCTTGAATGCTCTTAAGCAGCTCTTCCGAGGATTCTAAGTAATCTTCTGGTGCTTCTGAGGCTGCTGTTGAGGCAGAGAGATTGTCTTGAATCAGCTTTTGCAGGGCGGCATTGGGTTCATGTGTTGATAACTCTATCTGCTGAGCATAGCTGGCAATGCCTTCGTTAGGAAATTGAGGAAGGGGCGGCGGCTCGATCGCTGGAGGCTCGATCGCCTGAGAAGCCGCATCTGCCGTCGTTCCAAAAAGAGTTCTGACGGGATTTTCACTAGCGGCACTGTTGCCAATGGGAAACTCACCCGTTGTATGCAGATGAAAAGCCTCTCGCACATTGGGCAGACGAATGCCGTCCTGCGTTGGGCGGGTTGGAATACGGTTGAGACGGGGTGGAGCAACTGCCTTTCGCCGCCCATACGGCTCAGACTGCAAACGCTGCTGCCGACGGTAGCGAATCAGCTCTTCTTCAAGATTGACATCAAGATTGTCAAGAGCCGCCCGCAAGACCGGATGGGGCACTTGTGTATCTGGAGAAGGAATAAAGGGTTCTATCGAAGCGGGTTGGCGCATTGCAGCACTCCTACCATTCACGGGCAAAATAATAAGTGAATTTGTAAACATTTATGAGGCTCTGAGGGAGTCTCTGTGAAACTGAGTCTTTTGAGGCACACCTGAATCGATCGCCATTCTAAAAGTCTTTTAGACCTATATCTCTTTTAAACCCTATATCTGGAGTTGAGAGCTATATTAACTCCTAGTAAAGCCGCTGGCGACGCTATATGTGGAGAGCAGAAGCCTGCTCCTGCCACTCCCAATGGCATATGATAACCAATTTCTAGAAGAAAACCGTGAAGTCGTCAATAATGGCGTAAATATATCAGGTGGCATCAACATAACAGGGTTAATCTATGTTTTGCAGCCTCATAGATTACGTCTAGTTAGATCACGCCTGGTTAGATCACGCTCAACGTTGGGGTTTTCTGGGTCAGCATCTGGATAACCATGGGGTATACAAGGCAGTCTGTAATGACGATGTAATGGCGATGTAATGGTTATGAAAGCAATGGCGATGAAATCTCTGCAACAGGTTTTGGGTGGGCTAGATCATCAAGAGAGCTGGAAAGGGCGGCGGCAATTTCAGCAGCTTTTGCTTTGCTGGGGAGAAGTCGTGGGCGTTGCCGTAGCCGCTCAAACTCGCCCGATCGCCATTCAGCGCAAAGCCCTGAGCGTCGCCACCTCTAGTTCTGCCTGGGCGCAAAACCTGGTGTTTGAGCGTCATCGCATCCTAGAAAAGCTAAACGATCGCCTTGCCCTAGGCATTACGGATATCCGGTTTTCGACGGCTCAGTGGCATACTCAAAGCCTTGCGCCAGAGCCGCCAGAATCTGTCACCGTCTGGAAAAATCATCCCAGTCGCCTTGTCCCCGATCAGGCTGCTGCCCCGCTTCAGAACTCTGCTGACCCTCAGAGTGCTTTCCGGGACTGGGCAAGAACGATGCGATCGCGTGCTCAAGATCTGCCTCTTTGCCCTGACTGTCAGTGCCCAACTCCCGCAGGAGAACTAGAGCGCTGGTCGGTCTGTTCGCTCTGTGCGGCGAAGGAGTTTGGGCGTGGAACGCGCGATCGGGCTTGAGAGACAATCAACCTTGACGGCTCTCTGGTTCACTTTAGCTGGTTCACTTTAAACTGTGCCTGATGGTTCAGTTTGAAACTTAGAACGTAGACTTGAAAACTTAGAACTTAAGGCAGCAGTTTTCCCCACCCTACTTCCCGCATCTCATGACTTTTCTCTCCATTATCTACAGCATCTTTCTGCTGAGTACCCTCGGAATTTTCTGGTCAGTTGAGGGGCGATCGCTGCGGCTGTGGGTGATTGTGATCACAGGTATGGTGTTCTACAGTTCGCTGCAAATTCAGTATTTGCCGCTCCTGTTGGGCATGATCCTCATCACTTTCTTTTTGGGCAAGGCGATCGGCGCACCCATGAACTGGCGAATTTCTAACGAAGACTGGCAATATGTACAGCAAGATTGGGATCAGCGAAGGCTAAAGCTGCTATGGGTGGGAGTTTCGCTGATTTTGCTGCTGCTGTTGGGCTTTAAGTATGTGCCCTTTTTGCTAGAAACGATCGGCTGGATGTCGGAACAGGAAAGCTTGGTTCAGAGCGCAGACTGGCTCCGTAGCAACCTGCTGGCTCCGCTTGCCATCAGTTTTTTCAGCTTTGAGTGCATTGCGTATCTGGTAGACGTCTATCGAGGTGCGCCTGCTACCCATGATTTTCTTAAGTTTTCTGCCTATAAGCTGTTCTTCCCTAAGCTGATTTCAGGCCCTATTACTCGATTTCATCCTTTTGCCTCGCAGCTACAAACCTTAAAGTTTCCTGTTTCAACTCAAATTGTCGAAGGGCTATGGCTGATTGCCTGTGGGGCAATTAAGAAGCTGCTGCTAGCCGATCATCTGGGCACTGTAGTGAACCTGATTTTTGGCAACGTTGAGCGGGCGGGCAGTGCCGATCTGTGGCTGGCGATGGCTGCCTATGGGCTGCAGCTCTATTTGGATTTTAGCGGCTATGTGGATGTTGCCAGAGGAAGCGCGCTGCTCATGGGGTTTGACTTGCCCCATAACTTCAACTTTCCCTATCTCAGCGCTAATATTGCCGACTTTTGGCGACGGTGGCACATGACGCTAGGTGACTGGCTGCGAAACTATCTGTACTTTCCCCTAGGCGGCTCCCGACAAGGACTGTGGCGCACTTGCCTCAACTTGATGATCATCATGCTGGTAGCAGGCGTTTGGCATGGTGCAGCTTGGGGTTTTATTGTCTGGGGAGGGCTGCATGGGCTGGCATTGGCGGCACATCGACTCACGGATGCCCTGTCTCAGCGCTGGAAATTCTTGCAGATGTTTTGGCAGAGCCTGCCCGGAGTGCTGTTGGCTTGGGCAATGACCCAGATGATGGTGTTCACATCCTGGATTTTCTTCCGTCTACCCAACCTAAAAGATTCAGGACTGGCAATACAACGGCTATGGGGTCAGGTGGGCGACATCCAGTTTGCTCAAAAGATTTACGTAGAAACACTGCAAATCGATCGCTTCCACATTGCTCTACTTCTAGGAGCTATCTTTGCGGGAATGGCGATCGCCTACACGATCCATCGCGGCTTAAAGCTTCACCTCAACTGGATTGTGAAACTACTGCTAGTCCCAATTTGCCTGTTTGCGGCTTGGCTTCTAGCTCCCAATGAGGCTCCTCCCTACATCTATTTTGATTTCTAATGCCAGTCCTCGCCCTAACCGCCTTGACGGTTGCTATGTGAGCTTTCGATCGATAGCGAAAAAGGAGTGATTTATTCATAAGCCGTATAGACCTCATGCGGTTTATCAATAAGCCCCTCTATGTTTGTGACTTAACGAACAAATTAGGAAGAAAATTGCCAGTAACTTTGGGTGAAAGCAGTAGCAATGGTCTGAAATCAATTCAATGAGTGTACACCTTGTATGATTTCATCACCATCAAAACTTGAATTGAGCAAACAGAAAGGTAGCCTCTAATTGAGTTTTTCGTAATACGCAAACTTTGATAGAGATTCTCTATTCAAAGATATCCGTGAACATATCGCTCTGTTCCTACATCTCGCTAGCTCTCAATGATGGCTGCCTATTTTGGCAATCTGTTCGGAGTGGCGAGGCGATGATTTTGCTGTGCAATTTTTATTAAGAGGAATGAGATCTATGGCTGGAATTTGGTCATTCACTGGGCGACATCGCATCTTGCATTTTACCTGGTTTGCTTTTTTTCTCACATTTGTAATTTGGTTTAACTTTGCTCCGTTTGCGACAGCAGTGAAGGCTGAAATGGGGCTATCGGAAGCACAAATGCGAACGCTGGCGATTTGTAACGTTGCCCTAACAATTCCAGCACGAATTATTGTGGGTATGGTGTTGGATCGGTTTGGTCCGCGCATTACCTATTCCTGTTTGCTGATCTATGCGGCATTGCCTTGTTTTGCATTTGCAATGGCGCAAAATTTTGAGCAGCTAGTCTATAGCCGTTTGGCGTTGAGCATTGTTGGCTGCGGGTTTGTGATTGGCATTCGCATGGTGGCAGAGTGGTTTCCGTCAAATGAAATTGGTCTGGCGGAGGGAATTTACGGCGGCTGGGGCAACTTCGGCTCATCCGCTGCGGCATTCACACTGCCTGCGATCGCTGCTGTCAGTACGTTTATGGCGGCAGGTCAACTCAATTGGCGGTTTGCGATCGCGCTCACAGGCCTTGTTGCGGCTGCCTACGGCGTGGTCTATTTTTTCAATGTCTCCGATACACCACCTGGAAGAGTTTATCAGCGCCCGCCGAGCAGTGCGGGAATGGAAGTCACGACCAAGCGGGATTTCTGGTTCATGCTGCTCATGAATATTCCCCTAGTGGCTGCTCTAGCGGTGATTGCATGGCGGTTGAATAGAGTGCAGTTCATCAATGGAACTACCTTCACCATCATCTGTGTTTTGCTAGTGGCACTCTATTTGTTTCAAGCCTACAACGCCTACAAGGCAAACAAGCCCTTGATGACGGGTGAAAAGCAGTATGAAGCGAGCGATCGCTATCGCTTTTCGCAAGTGGCAAATCTGGAACTTTCCTATGTCGCCTGCTTTGGTACAGAGCTAGCAGTCGTGTCAATGCTGCCTTCATTCTTTGAGCGGGGCTATGGTCTTAGTGCCGCAGTCGCTGGGGCTGTGGCTAGCACCTACGCCTTCATGAATATTCCTGCTCGTCCCGGTGGAGGGTGGCTGTCAGATAAAGTCGGGAGTCGCAAGTGGACGCTGGTGTTTACCTTGGCAGGAACGGGGATAGGCTATCTCATCTTTGCCAGTTTGGGGCAGGGAGTGCCGTTAGCCATTGTGGTGGCCGTGACAATGGCAGCATCCTTCTTTGTTATGGCAGCTGAAGGAGCAACCTTTGGGATTGTGCCCTTGATCAAAAATCGAGTAACGGGGCAAATTGCGGGTAACGTCGGTGCTTACGGCAATGTGGGCGCGGTCATTTATTTGACAATTTACAGCCTGATGCCGCAAGGGGCAGAGAGCGATCGCGCCTTCTTCCAAATGTTGGGAGTTGTGGCTCTGATCGTGACTTTCTTAAATGCTTTCTTTCTGAAAGAGCCGACTGGTTCTCATGACGCTGGTTCTCATGACGAAGAGCATGCCAAAGTGGAAACAATGGTTTCGGCAGTACCAGAGGAGCGCTAACGTCTCTAGCAGTTATCATCTATGCATGAATTGAGCAGTGGTATTCAAGCAATGATTTTTTGTAGAGAAGAAACCTCTATGACAAAAATCATGACCCTTTGAAGGTTACTAAGGATCGTGGATTAAGTAACCTGTACAACCGATCTGCTGTAGGGGCTTAGCAATACTAAGCTGCTATCCCAAGATTTACATCTTGTTAAGTCCATTCAAAGCCCCCTGACTCTGCTCCCGCCTGTGGAAATTCAGAGTCGGGGCATTTTTTCACTGAGTTTTCTCAAGCATTCAATCTGAGCTAACTCGCTCTGCCGCGATCTGTCTGCTTGTCAAACTTGCGGATGCTGCCAAATACGCTCCAAGGTTGCCACTTGCTCTAGTAGCTTAGCCATTTGCTCGCAGGCACGTCGGTCATAGCGCCAGATTGCCACAATTACGCTCAGCGGCAAGCTCAAATAAAATGTCCAGAGCAAACTGCTTGACAGCATCTCATCTAGTTCTGGATTAAACAGAGCCGTGCGCTTGACTGGAGCAGACTCAATGGCTTCAATGGTTTCGCTCGTTTTCACTGCGGCAGACTTTTGCGCAAAAGCCATGGTTTCGGCTGCTTGCTCCAGGGGTTGAACGTCACGACCTAAAGCAGGCGTCGTCACCAGCAAGCTTGCTGCCAAACCCGTACTCAGAACTGCTGCAAGTTTGGAAGCTATCCCCATAAACTGTAGTGATCGCGCTGGGTGGTGAGGCTTCGCAAATTGCAGTTGACCAAGTTCTACTTTCATCTTTTCCTGTCTGCCTAGTGCAGACCAACTGGTTGTTTATAATTTCTGTATCCAAAGTTACTATATCATCTCAAATTACAGATCTTCTCAAAGGTGGATTTAAAGCCTGCCCTTCTTAAGAATCTGAAACACTTGAATACAGAAATTGAACGCGATCGCGATACCGTAAGCTGGTAACTGGAAGGAACAACTCACAATGGACAACTCACAATAGAAACCTTATGGGTGAGACAGGTAATCGGGCTGAATCTGAACTCTCAAAATCTACTGCACCTTCAAAACCTGTAGAGCTGGAACTTGCGGAGTTAGCGGTACGCCGTATTCTGGACGCAAATCTCGATCGCGCCCGTGAAGGGGTACGAATCATTGAGGAATGGTGTCGGTTTGGACTCAACAGCACCGAGCTAACTGAAGAATGTAAGCAGCTACGCCAAGAGCTAGCACATTGGCACACCGACGACCTGCGCAAGGCACGCGATACCGCTAACGATCCTGGAGTGGCGCTGTCTCACCCCCAAGAAGAGCAGCGATCGAGCATTTCTCAAGTGCTACGCGTCAATTTCTGCCGAACTCAAGAAGCTCTGCGGGTACTGGAGGAATATGGCAAACTCCGCTCTGCTAAACTGGGAGCCGCCTGTAAACAGATGCGCTACCGGGTTTATGAATTGGAAAGCCGCCTGACTGCCTACCCCTTTCAAAAACTAGAGCGGCTTCGAAAGCTGGAGCGATCGCCCCTTTATCTCGTCACATCTCCTGTTGATCTTTTATTTGAGACCGTAGAGGCGGCTCTAAAAGGCGGCTTGACCCTGGTGCAGTATCGCGACAAAACTGCTGATGACCAGGTTCGTCTGATGCGAGCTGAAAAGCTAAAGCAACTCTGCCAGCAGTATGATGCGTTGTTCATCATTAACGATCGCCCTGATCTGGCCTTGGCAGTTGGGGCTGATGGCGTGCATTTGGGACAAGAGGATCTGCCGATCGCCGTGGCTCGGATGATTTTAGGCAATCAGGCGATTATCGGGCGATCGACTCACTGTGCCGACGATTTGCAGCGGGCGATCGCTGAAGGGGCAGATTACATCGGCGTGGGACCTGTCTATGCTACTCCCACCAAAGCGGGTAGACCTGCGGCAGGGCTGGACTATGTGCGCTACGCTGCCGAGCATTCCTCTGTGCCTTGGTTTGCGATCGGCGGCATTGATACCCAAAATTTGTTTGAGGTGATTGCGGCTGGGGCGGAGCGAGTTTCTGTCGTCCGCGCCATTATGGAAGCAGAGCAGCCGACGCTGAATACACAGTTTTTCATGTCGCAAATGCAGGCGCAAATTTTGAAGGGCAGGATGAAACGTGAAGGATGAAGACGTGTTAACAATTCAGGTGAATGGCGATCGCCGTCACTGTCCTGACTCCACGCAACTTCCTCAGCTTTTGGAACAGCTCGGCATGAACCCGCGCTTGGTGGCTGTGGAATATAACGGCGAGATCTTGCATCGCCAGTTTTGGGAAAGTACGGAGATTCAGGAGGGCGATCGGCTGGAGATCGTGACGATTGTGGGGGGCGGGTGAGCAGTTAATCAGAGAGTACGGTTATCCGTCGCAAACTTGCCTGAAATCTCCATTAAGGTTTCTAGTGCGGCAGTCGTGAGGACGGTAAACTAGAGGAGTCGAGAGTTTTGTAACGTTTGTTTACGTCATTGGGTTGGAACGCTCTCCATTGGAACATCCTCCAGCCGCAACCGATCTCACCTCTCGTAAAATTTAGACGGTACGGCAAATGCAAAAAAAATTAACTGCGTTGATCAAATCTTTTATTAAGCCTTTACTGATCGTGGGCTTGGTACTTTCTCTAGTCCTAAGTCAGGCAGACGGCGCGTTGGCAGCTCGAAGCGGTGGACGGATTGGCGGTGGCAGCTTCAGAGCACCCACCCGCTCCATGCCTGCTCCTAGCCGCTCCTACAGACCTGCTCCGTCGGGAGGATACTATCCAGGTGGCGGCGGTTTCGGTCTGCCGTTCATCATGCCCTACCCATTCATCATGGGCGGCGGCGGCTTGTTCTCTATCCTGATTTTCATGGCGATCGCAGCCTTCTTGGTTCGCAGCTTTCGCTCAGCTCAATCGGAGGACGGTCTGGATGGTCTAGGCTACAGCGCTGCTCCAGCGGTTTCGGTGGCGAAAGTGCAGGTCGGTTTGCTGTCTGAAGCTCGGAGCCTACAGGCTGATCTCAACAGCATCGCCAATCGGGCTGATACCAACACCCCCGCAGGACTCGCTCAGGTGCTGCAAGAATCCACTCTGGCTCTGATGCGCCATCCCGAATATTGGATCTATGCCGGTGGTGAGACTCAGCAAACCAAGCTAGAAGCGGCTGAAAATCAGTTTAATCGTCTGGCTTTGGCAGAGCGCAGCAAGTTCACGGCTGAGACTCTATCAAACGTCAACAATGTCTTGAAGCAAGCTGAGCCTGCCCTGCCCGCAGCGGGTGGAGCGCTAGTCGAGACGGCTGCCCCTGGTGAATACATCGTGGTCACCATGCTAGTTGCAACTCAGGGCAAGCTGGTGCTGCCAACCATCAACAGCACTCAAGATTTGCGTCAGGCGCTCGGACAGATTGGCGCAGTCTCTAGCGATAACCTGATGGCGGTGGAAATTCTCTGGACACCTCAAGCAGAAGGCGACACCCTCTCCTCAGATGATGTTGTGGCTGAGTATCCTAACCTGAAACTTATCTAATCAGTTGAAATAATGAAATTCGAGGGGCTGAATCTTCAGCCCCTTTTTAGTGTCTTGATTTGTTAGTGTCTTGATTTGTTAGTGTCTTGACTTGCCGTGATACCAGCGGGCAATCCGATCGGGAGATACGCCCAAAAAGTAGGCAATAACGGCTACCTGATTGATCAGCGTCGTCTTGAGAATGCCGAGCTTCTGCCAGCGTCTATCCGAGGTCAGCACAGGAGCAGAGACGATCGCAATCTTTCCCAGCTTTTGCAGCCGTCGCACCAGCTCAAAGTCTTCCATGATCGGCAGGTCGGCAAAGCCACCGATCGCTCGAAACTGGCTTGCCTTCAGAAAAATTGCCTGATCGCCGTAGGGCAACTGGAGGAAGCGCGATCGCCAATGCACACCTCGCTCAACCCACCGTATTCCCAGCATATCTCCGGCAATGTGGAGGGCAAAAGCTCCAGCGATTGCTCCGTCCAGAGCCTGTGTCACCAACGCCGGAAATCCTGACGGCAGACAGGTATCGGCATGGAGAAACAGCAGGATCTTCCCTGAAGCGATCGCGGCTCCTGCATTCATTTGGTTGGCGCGTCCCGGCGCGGCAGAAATTATTTTGATGTTGGCGGAGTGTTGAGCAAAAGCCTGAGCTAGGGCGATCGTGTTATCCTGACTGCCGCCATCGACGACAATAATTTCAACGGCTTCGGGTTGCAGCGCTTTGAGAACGCCTTCAATTGTCCCGGCTTCATTCAGCACAGGAATAATCACCGAGAGCGGTGCCGATTCACGCTCTTGGAGGTTTTGAGCCGGATTTTGAGCCGGATTTTGAGCAGCCTTTGCCTGTAAAACCGCTTCCCAGACGGGCAGATCTTCTGGGCGATCGATATCAGAGAGGCGTTCTAGGGTGGCAACTTTCAGCCCCAAAGACCGAGCAATGGCGATCGTTTGAGTCAAGACCCGCTCGGTACTCCAGTCAATGCCAACAAACAGCTCTGGAACCATTCGCCGCAAGCCAATCAAGTAATAGCCGCCGTCTGTCGCAGCACCCAACACCAAATCGTGATCCTGCAAAGCCTGAAACGCTTCTGCCATCCGAGCGGCATCCAGCCCAGGGCAATCTGTACCGATCGTCACTGCTGCCGCAGCACCTGTAGCAAAGGCAGAAGCAAAGGCTTGCGCCATGCGATCGCCCAAATCTCCGGCCCCTTGAGGACTGTATTGCCAACGCGAACCCAGCCAGTCTCGCATCAAATGGCTTTCGTCTTCACTGCCCGCAAACCAAATATCGACTGATACAGGCGTGGTTAGGATCAGAGACTCGACTTGCTCCAAGGTATGCTCAGTCATCTGCCGCTGAAGATCGGCGGCGGCAGCGGCTCCAAGGGCAGGAATCAGGCGCGTTTTGGCTTTACCCGGTTGGGGATAGCGAGTGAAAATGATCAGGCGATCGCGCTTAATCAATTGAGTCAACCTCAGTAAATTACAGCTTCAAGACGAAGTTTGCCGCAACTGCTTTACTAAAAGCTGAATTCCCAGTGCCACTAATCCCACGGCTGCAATGGCAAAGATGGCGGTCGCCAGCGCGCTCATTCCCATAACGAGCGTTCGCACGGCAACTGCAATATTGGTGGCAGTGACATTGCCGCTGGGCAAGGGCTTGTTGGCAAATGCCCGAATAATAGATTGCGTCAGGGAATATAGCGCTGTGGCAAATCCGCTCGCAATCAGCGCTCCGACAAAACAGCGTAGTGGCGTAGGCGGAACGGTTTGATTTTGGGCGGCTTGATTCTGGGCGACTTGATTCTGAGTTGGCTGATTTTGGGCTTTAGTCGGTTTGCCTGAACTCTCTGGAGTCAGATCTTGAGGAGGGGGAGTTGCCATTTTTTCTGAAGCGCGACCGTCCTCTGGATTGTATCGCTTGGTTGAACAAAACGAGTCTATCGTGACATTTCTGCCCGATCGCCACATCAGACACCGTAGGGTAAGATTCTGTCGTAGAGCGCCCCATCTGCAATGAAAGCGATAGCTAGTGATTGATTATAAATACCAATCGCCAAACCCAGCACAGCTAGCCCTAGGCTCCCTTAATCCTTCGTCTCAGCCCTGCGCCATGGCTCGTCTGGACTTCAGGATAGCCATTGATAATACTACGAAATTTGATGTGCTTCGATGAAGACTCAGTGTTTCTTTGACGTAGAAGTGCAAAGGCTGAGTAAAAATCTGTAGAACTACGCTGTGTAAAGGTATCGTTTTCCTTTAGGCTGCCTTTTATGTCTGCATATTGGCTTGAGCCGTTCGTCAGTTCGTGCCAATAGATTTACCCTGAGTCAACTCTTAAAAGAATCTTTTAGCGCTCTACCTGTCCCTTGTTAATAATGGTTATCGGTTAAGTTCGCTCATGCTAACGGTTTTGTCTCTCCTTTTTCTGGCGCAGGCTGCTCCTACGCGAGTTCCTGCCTCTCCTGTACCCCAAATCCAAACGATCGCTCCTAATCCGGCGGCTAGCTCTGATCCCAGCCCAGTGCCGACATTAGAGCAAGCGCCCATTTTGCCGACGCTGCCTCGCCAGATGCCTCTGGAGATGCCTCGCCAGATAGAGGTGGTGCGATCGCAAGATGTACGCGCTTTGCCCGGACAGCTGAATGAGGTTCCGGTTTTTAATAGCAACAGTCCTGAAGCCATTCAGTCTGAGGGCATCTTGCTCTCGACTTTTCCACCAGAGACGATGCAGGTGCCCTCGGCCCATCTCAACTATGCTTTTAATGGCTCTTTTGACTTGTTTGCTCACCATGTGGCAAAGGGCTTGAATGCGGATGACAACCGAACAATGTATGTGGGCGTTGTGGTGTACAACCCTGGCGATCAGCCCGTTACGTTAGAAATATTGCAGGCTGTCAGCTACTTGAGCCAGGATGCGCCCTTCCTAGACCTGCCAGCCTACGTCGCCAATCCTATGGGTACGGTGTTTGCTGGGCCAGGAAGTCGCACGACGACAGATATTTTGCGAGGTCAGCGCCAGCCTCAATGGCCAACGCAGATTACAATTCCGCCCAAACGGGTTCAGCTTTTGCTGAATATGCCGATTCCGCTCCGCCGATTAACGGTGCCAACGGATGGCACTTTGCCCCCTGGATATTTGATTCCTGGCCCGATCGTCGCTGCTCCATCTCCCGCAGCAACGCTCGTAGTCAACGCGGCAGGCAATCCCGCCAGCAATCCCGCCAGCAGTCCCGCAGCTAATCCGCCCCGACCCTCCAAGAATCGGGACGTGGCTATCAATGGACGCACTATCTTGATGCATCTGTCGAGCAGCGCCCCAGTTTACATGGCAAGTTTGGCAATGCATGCGCCCACTCTGCCCAATGGCGCTGAGCGAGTCCCCAGTTTGGCAGAATGGGTGGATGTGCTGACGAAAGGTGGATTGGCGGAACCCCGCGATCGCCCCCCCTCTCCACCAGACAGCCGCAACTTCGTCCGCTTCTTCTATGGTCGGGTATCGGGAGTTTCTCAAGGCTCTCAATGGGAAACGACTCCTACCGATAATCCTGACATAGACTATCTCAGCATTCCGCAGCCTGGAAGGTCTGTTTCCTATGTGATTAGCACAGTCGATCGCAACACGTTTGGCACAGGTCAAATTCAGAGTGCCCCGATGCTGGTGCGCTATCCAGACACGGCATACCGGGCGCATGGCAACTATGGTGTGCGCTATAACGTCACACTGCCGCTTTACAACAACACCGACTCAGCGCAAAAAGTGGCGGTAATGCTGCAAACGCCTGTGCAAAGTGAGCAAGCTCAAAACGCCCTAAAATTTCGAGAGCCACCCGATAATCTCGTGTTTTTCCGGGGTACGGTGCGATTACGCTACACCAATGACTTTGGCTTTTCCCAAACTCGTTACCTGCATTTGGTGCAGCGGCGAGGTCAGGAGGGGGAGCCGCTCTTGCAGTTGACGCTGCCCAAGGGCGATCGCCGCTCGGTTGAGGTAGAGTTTGTCTATCCCCCAGATGCCACGCCGCCGCAGGTGTTGACCGTTCAAACTATCGAGCAACGCACTATTGCTGAAATGAGATAGCGGGTTAGGCAGAATAAGAGGCTAGAGCAAAATGAATGATCCGCTTGACCCCGGCTCTCCGGCTGAGGCGATCGACATTGAAATTCGGGACATGGGCATTGATGATCTAGCTCCCGTCTACCGTTTGGGAGAACGGCTGTTTACCAGCGACCTCTATCCCTCGCTCTATCGCACCTGGGAAGAGTGGGAAGTGATTGGCTTCTACAATACCGATCCAGAATATTGCCTGGTTGCTGATGCTGAGGGTCAGCTTGCGGGCTTTGTGTTGGGCACGGTGATTAGCAAGCCTTCCTGGACATATGGCTACATTGTCTGGTTGGGCGTAAATCCCGATTTTCAGCGGCGCGGCGTGGGCGATCGCCTAGTCGATACGATCGTTGAGCGGATGATCGAGGAAGGGGCGCGGTTCATGCTGGTGGATACTGACCCGACCAATGAACCTGCCATCCGGTTTTTCACCCGCAAAGGGTTTGGTAATGCCCGTAAGCATGTGTTCCTATCGTTGAACCTTAGCAAACATGAGTAT
The DNA here is from genome assembly GCA_019359505.1 of Drouetiella hepatica Uher 2000/2452. Taxonomy (GTDB): domain Bacteria; phylum Cyanobacteriota; class Cyanobacteriia; order Elainellales; family Elainellaceae; genus Drouetiella; species Drouetiella hepatica. The sequence continues at coordinate 195,032 of JAHHHD010000004.1, forward strand.
TACGGCAAACTTTTGGCATACGAACGCAACAAAGCCGAGCGGATGAAGTCTAAGCGCCATCGTCGCCGACCTTAGAGTTCATAGCATTACGTAATGCTATATTTGGACGCTAGAAATCTAGCGCGATACGTAAGAGTCGCGATTAACAGGTTGAGCCGATTTTTTGCGGACAAATTCTGCAATCGTCTCTTTGCTGTTTTTGCGCTTGGGCGGAGGCGACATTTCAGCTTGCAAAGACATCCAGCGATCGCGGAGCAAAGATTTGATCAGCTCATCGCGAGAGATGTTTTCATACATCAGAATCTCAGACAGGTACTGTATGGACTGTTGATCCAGGTTTTGGGTCAGCATGGGACTTCAAATCTCAGCGAGTGACTTACTCGACTGAAAGCCATTTGCAGGCGAGTAAGGATGTGTTGTGCCTATACAATCTAGACTTTCATCCCCCGCGAGATTCCATTTCTTAGTCAATCTTTAATGATGCGATCGCATTTCTTTACATCGGCGGAACTTTAGCTCAGGGCGTTAGGATTCGCTGAGCCGGGTTTTGGCAGAGGCAAGCGCCTGTCGCACTTGGTCGAATCCAGTGCCGCCATAGCTGTTGCGGGCAGCAACAACTTGACGAGGGGCGATCGCCTCATAAATATCTGGCTCAAAGGCGGGATGAATGGTCTGCCATTCGTCTAGAGTCAAATCCTTGAGCAGTTTGCCTGCCGCTAGGGAGGTTTTCACGACTTTGCCCACTAGGTTGTAGGCTTCGCGGAAGGGCACGCCTTTTGCCGCCAGATAGTCGGCTACATCGGTAGCGTTAGAGAAGTCCTCAGTGACGGCTGCGTTGAGGCGAGACGTGCGAAACTCCATGCCTTCTTGCATCAGGATGGTCATTGCCTCTAGGCAGGCGCGCACGGTCTTAACGCTATCAAACAGCGCCTCTTTGTCTTCCTGTAGGTCTTTGTTGTAGGCCAGAGGCAGCCCCTTCATCAGCACCAGCAAGCCCTGCAAATGTCCAAATACCCGTCCGGTTTTGCCGCGCACCAGCTCCGGCACGTCCGGATTTTTCTTTTGAGGCATGATGCTGGAGCCTGTAGAGCAGCTATCTTTGAGCGTCACAAAGCCAAACTCTTCCGATGCCCAAAGGATGACTTCTTCGGAGAGGCGCGACAGATGCACCATGATCAGGCTGGCGGCACAGAGAAATTCGATTGCAAAATCACGATCGCTCACTCCATCCAAGCTGTTGCCGTAGACCTTACCAAAGTCGAGAAGCTGAGCGGTGTAGTGGCGATCGATCGGAAAGGTGGTGCCCGCCAGCGCCCCTGAACCGAGCGGCAAAATATCGACCCGCTTGTAAACGTCGCCTAGGCGCTCCCAATCGCGCTGAGTCATCTCTACATAGGCTAACAGGTGATGCGCTAGACTCAGCGGCTGTGCCCGTTGCAGGTGCGTGTATCCCGGAATCAGAGTTTCGACATTTTTCTCTGCCAAATCCAGCAACACAAACTGAAAGGCTTTGAGCTGCTGCCGAATTTGTGTCACCTGATCCCGGAGGTAGAGGCGCGTGTCTGTGCCCACCTGATCATTGCGCGATCGCGCCGTGTGCAGCTTTTTGCCGACATCGCCTGTGAGTTCGGTCAGCCGTCGTTCTACAGCGAAGTGGACATCTTCTGCTTCAATACCGGGATTGAAGTTGCCTTGGCGATATTCCTGACGGATTTGCTCTAGCCCTGCAACAAGCTGTTCGCCTTCTTGAGGTGAAATAATTCCGGTGTGCGCCAACATTTTGGCGTGGGCTTGGGAACCCGTTAGGTCATACTCAATCAGCTCAATGTCAAAACCAATGCTGGCGTTAAATTGAGCGATCGCCGGATGCAACGCTGACTCAAAGCGCTGACTCCAGGTCTGTGAAGCTTGGGAGGGAGAGGAAGTATTGACCACGGTTTCTACCTTGAAGGTTAAAGCTTTAAGTTTTCAGGGTTGAGGGCCCAGAAGTTGTATCGCGGCAAACTTTTTGGCGGGTGCTGTTTAGCCGTAGGTGGTCAAAGCTCGAAAAATATAGCCGAAGATGATGCCGATCGCCAGTGCCCAAGCCTGACCAGATTTTATAAAATTGTCGAAAAGAGTTCGCGTTCCGGCAAATACGTCCGTGTTAAAAATTGCTGCTAAATGTCTCCCATCCCACTGCTCTAAGCCTGAGAGTCCATGACCCGTCTGCCAGGAGGTGAGGTCTGCAAGGGTGAGATGCTGCGCTAAGTCGATCAAAATCATGTTTTCTCAATCCCTGTAAAAAGTTGCTAGAGCTATTAAAGGTTACAGTTTGCTGCAATAGCTAATAGCTGTTAACAAAAAGTAAGTTTGCCATAGATTGGGAGAACCAACGCATCGATTCAAGATTCACTCTTAATCTGCATCACGATTAGCGTCATATCGTCTTCGTTGTGGCGCTCTGAGCCAATGAATTGCTGCACCTGGTTAAACAGGTAATCCAGAATGGCTTGCGGCGTTTCGCAGTGACGACATGCCCATTTGAAGTGTCTGGCTAGGCTTTCTTCGTCGAAGCGATCGCCGTTTTGGCTGGCGGCATCGGTGAAGCCGTCAGTGTAGTAAATCAGGGTGTCTCCCGGCTGAAGCTGTACCTGAGCTTCGTGATACTGCGAGTTAATATCTAGCCCAATCAGCATTCCCAAAGTATCCAATCGCTTGAGGGTGCCTGTTGCCGCCTGCCAGAGCAGAGGCGGATTGTGTGCCGCGTTGCTGTAGGAGAGCGTGCGGGTTTTGGCATCGTATTCTGAGTAAAACAGCGTCACGAAGCGATTGGAGTTTTCCAAGTCGGCATACATGACGTGGTTAAGATGCTGCAAAATTCGCGCCGGAGAGTGGGCGTTTAGCACTTCTGCCCGCAGCATTCCCCGCAGCATCGTCATAATCAGCCCTGCCGGAACGCCTTTGCCCATGACATCGCCGATCGACACACTCCAGCGTCCGGTTTCTAACCGCCCTAGCCGTTTGGCGCGTTCGGGATCGTAGTTGACGGGGATGAAATCATAATAGTCGCCGCCCACCCGACTTGCGGTACGGCAGAGAGCAGCCAGCTCGACCCCATCAATTTTGGGGCACTGGCGCGGCAAAAGCTGGAGCTGAATTTCGGCTCCGATCTCTAGTTCGCGATCGAGCCGCTCTTTTTTGCGTAGCTCTATGGTTAGCTCATCATTTTCGATCGCTACCGCCGTCTGGTCAGCAACAAGCCGCACGAGCTTCTGACGGGTTTCTGTCCAGGTATATTCTGGATCACGGCTGAAGACATAGAGCCGACCGCGCTCAATGTTTTTGGTCAGAATTGCCGTGCCAAAGAGATGGACGCTAGAACCCAAAAAATGATTGACATGATAATCTAGCGCGGCAGTGCGGTTGCTCGTATCGGGCGCTATTTTGCCGTATGCCGGAATGGGGGCAATAGCGGTGAGCTGACGCGCAGCAGACTCAAGTGCTGCTTTCACATCTGGACAAGGATTATCCTGGCAGTAAAGCCGCTCTAGCCGCACCTGACCGTTGGGCTTGTAGAGCACGAGCGCCCCACCGTCAGCATCGGTGACGCGGCTGGCAATCAGGGGAGTCAGCTCTAGAAACTGATTCAGGTTCTTGAAGCTGCGCAGCGCAAACCCTAGCGAACTCAGCAAGTCTTGAATCTTGGTTTGCTCACGGTGCAAACGAGATACTAGCTCCTTGAGTGCAAACACAGGAGTGACGTCTGGCGGCGGGTTGCCACCAGTCAGGTCAGGAGGTTGGGAGGGCTGTCGAGGAGCGGGCACAGCAGTCATTGAGGGTAAATCAGAAACGGACGAAATGACGATCGGAACAAGAAGATAGGGTTTGGCTACGGTTTAACTATGGGTTTAACGCAACCTGAATAGTTGCGTTGCGGTAAATTCTAACGAATGTCAGGGCGATCGCTATATTACCGATGTATGACTTCAGGTTTACTGCGGCTACTTTCTCTAAAAGTCAAGCTTTAAGATTTAGGCTCAAAACAATCTAAGACAATGAAGCTGCATGTTATTAATAACGCTATTTTTCTATCTTGCCAACAAAAAAGTAGAATGCTTGCCCTAAAATGCCCGTAAGTTCGCATCTTCAATCAAAACATTCGACCTTGCCATGAAGATTTTTCCTGGCAACCGTAAAAATTTGCTCATTTTTGCGGCGTTGCTGAATCTCTGGGATGATTTTTTGTGGGAGAGGGGCGCAGAGCGCCCCTCTCCCACAAAAAATCATCCCCCTGTTAATCAATGCCAATTTTGAAATATGACAGCTAGTTCGGTCAGTGAATTCGATCGCCAAATAATGCAGCGCTGCTTGGAACTGGCAAAGCGGGCGCTGGGGCAAACGGCTCCTAACCCTTTGGTTGGCTCTGTCATTGTGCAGGGCGATCGGATCGTTGGAGAGGGATTTCATCCCTATGCCGGACAGCCCCATGCTGAAGTCTTTGCCCTTAGAGCCGCTGGAGAGCAGGCTCAGGGCGCAACCCTTTATGTCAATTTGGAGCCTTGTAGCCATTACGGACGCACTCCGCCTTGCGCCAATGCATTGATTGAGGCAGGCGTTGCGCGGGTGGTCGTGGGGATGATTGATCCTAATCCTCAGGTAGCTGGAAAAGGCATTGAGCGGTTGCGTCAGGCGGGTATAGAGGTTGAGGTAGGCGTTGAGGAAGCTGCCTGTCAGACGTTGAACGAAGCCTTTGTCTATCGCATTTTGCACCAGCGATCGTTTGGCATTTTGAAATACGCCATGACGCTAGATGGCAAAATTGCCGCTACGACTGGGCACAGCGCCTGGGTGACGACTCCAGAAGCGCGAATCAGGGTACATCAGTTGCGATCGGGCTGCGATGCAGTCGTGGTGGGCGGTAACACCGTGCGTCGAGATAATCCACTGCTCACGGCGCATGGACAAGGACACAATCCTCTGCGGGTAGTGATGAGCCGATCGCTTGATTTGCCCCTGGATGCTCAGCTTTGGCGAACAGAGGTTGCTCCGACGGTAATTTTTACAGAGCAAGGCGTAAAGCCTGAGTTCCAAAAGCAATTAATTACGCAGATAATTGAGCAGGGCGTTGAGGTGATAGAGCTTTCTGTTCTAACGCCCGCTCAGGTGATGGCGAACCTGTACGATCGCGGTTTTCTCTCTGTCTTCTGGGAATGCGGCGGCACGCTGGCGGCTAAGGCGATCGCGGATGGTTCTATCCAAAAAGTTCTGGCGTTTATTGCGCCCAAAATTATTGGCGGAACAACGGCTCCTTCGCCTGTGGGAGACTTAGGGCTAACGCAAATGACGCAGGCTTTGGCGCTCAGCCAGGTGAAGTGGGAAGCGATCGGAGGAGATTTGCTGGTGGAAGGATATCTTTAGATTTTGGAGGGTTGAAGAGTAATTCTTGGGGTAGGCGCTTAGCATTGCTAAGCGCCTATAGTAGATCGCTTGTACTAGTGACAGCCCTAGTAGTTCGTTGGAAGTGTCACGCTCTGCGTGACACTTCCAACGAACTATTGAGTTTTATTTTGTACGCGATCCTTAAAGCCTGAGCCTATACTTGTTTTTCAAAAATTATGGAGCACATAGATATCGCTCACATTTCAGAGGTTAAAGAGGGAGCTATCAATCATCTGCTTGAGGAAAGCTTATCTCAAGGATTTCGGTTTGTTGAAAGACTGATTAGCGAGTATCGTAGCGGTTTGAATTGCTTCGACAAGTCGGGTGAAATACTCCTGACAGCATCAGTTCAGGGTAAAATTGTCGGAATTGGGGGATTGAATAGAGATCCATATCTCAATGATCCCAAGATTGGAAGATTACGACATTTATATGTGGAGTCAGTCTGGCAGCGGCATGGGGTAGGACGTTTGCTGGTCACTCAGCTTATTGATGAAGCTAGTCAGCATTACCAGCTCTTGACGTTGCGAACCGACACGGCAGCAGCCGACAAGTTTTATCAGAAATTAGGATTTAAGACTCATCCCATTTGGAAACATACAACCCATCATTTGCAATTGAGCAAGACAATGCATTATCCCTTGAGCCTAGATTTGAACCTAGATTGAGGTGAAGGTTCCATACTCCCTGAGCCTGAAATATTGAGCGGCTTGAACAATAATGCGATCGAGATCTGTGCAGAAAGCTACCGTAGAGATATACCGATGGGTATAAATTATGGGTTTTAGGTGTGCTGACCGTCTGCCCCCAATCTTGCTGTCTGGAGAGGTTTAGAAAATGTTGGAATCTTATCGGAAACATGTTGCAGAGCGATCGCTCCTGGGAATTCCGCCCCTGCCCCTTAGCCCTGAGCAAGCTTCGGATCTGTGTGAGCTATTAAAAAATCCTCCGGCGGGTGAGGAGCAGGCGCTATTAGAAATGCTGGTGGATCGCATTCCTCCGGGCGTGGATCAGGCGGCGTATGTGAAGGCAGGATTTTTGACGGCGATCGCCAAGGGCGAGATTCACAGTCCGCTTGTCTCTCCCCAATATGCTGTAGAGCTGCTGGGCACAATGATGGGGGGCTATAACGTCCACTCCCTCATTGATTTGTTGCAAGTTGAAGACGCTGAGATTGCTGGGGTTGCCACGCGATCGCTCAGCAAGATCCTCTTGGTCTACGATGCTTTCCATGATGTCGAAGAGCTGGCGAAGGGCGGCAATGCTTACGCGCAGCAGGTGATGCAATCCTGGGCAGATGCCGATTGGTTCACCCACCGTCCGGTGCTGCCAGAGTCGATCACCGTCACGGTCTTCAAGGTGCCGGGGGAAACCAACACGGATGATCTCTCCCCAGCGCCCTTGGCAACAACGCGACCCGATATTCCGCTGCATGCCACGGTGATGCTAGAAACCCGGATGCCGGGAGGCATTGAGACGATCGCCCAACTCAAGCAAAAGGGGCATCCGGTCGCCTATGTGGGCGATGTCGTGGGCACTGGCTCCTCCCGCAAGTCGGCAATTAACTCCGTGCTGTGGCACATTGGCGAAGATATTCCCCATGTGCCTAACAAGCGGACGGGTGGCTATATTTTGGGCGGTAAGATTGCGCCGATTTTCTTCAACACGGCCGAAGATTCTGGAGCTTTGCCGATCGAGTGTGATGTGACTCCGCTGAATACAGGCGACGTGATCACAATCTATCCCTACAAAGGCGAAATCACGGATGCATCCGGTGCAGTGATCTCCCGCTTTGACCTTAAACCCGACACCATTCTCGACGAAGTGCAGGCGGGTGGACGGATTCCGCTATTGATTGGTCGGACGCTGACCGACAAAACGCGAATTGCCTTGGGGCTTGCGCCGAGCGATCGCTTTGTCCGTCCCCAACTGCCAGCAGACACGGGCAAAGGCTTTACCCTGGCGCAAAAGATGGTGGGCAAAGCCTGCGGTCTAGCAGGCGTGCGTCCGGGCACCTCCTGCGAACCGATTATGACCACCGTGGGTTCACAAGACACGACGGGGCCTATGACCCGCGACGAGCTGAAAGAGCTGGCTTGCCTGGGCTTCAGCGCCGACCTAGTGATGCAAAGCTTCTGCCACACCGCCGCCTACCCTAAGCCTGTAGACATCAAGACCCATAAAGATCTGCCCGACTTCATGCATGAGCGGGGCGGCGTAGCGCTGCGTCCGGGGGATGGCATCATTCACTCCTGGCTCAACCGAATGCTGCTGCCGGATACAGTGGGCACAGGTGGCGACTCCCATACCCGCTTTCCCCTGGGGATTTCCTTTCCGGCGGGTTCGGGTCTGGTGGCGTTCGCGGCGGCTCTGGGGGTGATGCCCTTGGATATGCCAGAGTCGGTATTGGTGCGCTTCAAGGGCAGCCTTCAACCCGGCGTAACGCTGCGGGATATTGTCAACGCCATTCCCTACGCGGCAATGCAGCGCGGACTTTTGACCACCTCCAAGGAGAACAAGCAAAATGTTTTCTCCGGTCGGATCATGGAGATGGAAGGACTGCCGGATCTGAAGCTAGAGCAAGCTTTTGAGCTAACCGATGCTACGGCAGAGCGCTCCTGTGCCGGGTCTACGATTAAGCTGAGTACAGATACGGTTGCCGAGTATTTGCGATCGAACGTCGCTCTCCTCAAAAACATGGCGGCCCGTGGTTACGGCGATACCCGTACCATCCTGCGGCGGGTGGCAAAGATGGAGCAGTGGTTGGCAAATCCCTCGCTGATGTCGGGCGATGCCGATGCCGAATATGCCGAAGTGATTGAGGTTGATCTCGATCAGGTTAAAGAACCGATCGTCGCAGCTCCTAACGATCCCGACAATATCAAGCTGATGTCAGAATGTGCGGGCGATCCCATTCACGAGGTGTTCATCGGCTCCTGCATGACCAATATTGGTCACTACCGGGCAGCGGCAAAAGTCTTGGAGGGTGCGGGGCCTGTGAAGGTGCGGCTGTGGATCTGTCCCCCTACCCGCATGGATGAGAAGCAGTTGCGCGAAGAAGGGATGTATGGCACCTTTGCTGCTGCCGGAGCCAGAACCGAAATGCCGGGATGCTCGCTCTGCATGGGCAACCAGGCGCGGGTAGAGGATGGCGTAACGGTGTTCTCTACCTCCACCCGCAACTTCAACAACCGCATGGGCAAAGGCGCACAGGTGTATCTGGGTTCGGCTGAGCTAGCGGCGGTTTGCGCGCTGCTGGGCAAAATCCCCACAGTTGAGGAGTATATGGCGATCGTCACTCAAAAAATCGATCCCTTTGCCTCTGAGCTATACCGCTATCTCAACTTTGATCAGATTCCTAACTTTGAGGATGAAGGTCGGGTGATTGCCCTAGAGGATATGCCTCGGATTGAGGATATTTTTGGGATGCCAGCGGTGACTCGATAAGGGCTTGTTTAAGGGCTTTTTTGTGGAAGGGGCGCTTCACGCCCCTTCCACAAACAGGAGAGAAGCTGATATTTTGCTGCTAGCACAGTAAAAAGTTAGTTATGCAACATAGTGGTCGCCCAATTTCTTGTCAGCATTATGACAGGCATAGCATTACGTAATTGAGTTAGGACGAGTTATTTTTTGAGAGCCGCGCTCCGCGCGGCTCTCAAAAAATAACTCATTGGATCTAAGCGCGCAGCGCTACATAACCTTATTTCTACTGTACTAGCCCATATTCACAGGTCTGTTAGCAATCTGGCTTTTCGCAAGACAAACTGAAGAAACGTCTCTTGTCTAAAAATGATGTTTGCCTCTGCTTCCATGCCTGCCTGAATCTGGCATTGGCGGTTGCCCTGACCCAAAACAGACTGACTCGGCTGAATCGTGACCTCGTAGTAGCTAAGGCTGCCCTCACTCAAAGGCGGCGCTGCAAGATTAGAGGGATTCGCAGCGATCGCATCGGGAGACACTGCCGTTACCGTTCCCTGCAAGGTACCGTAATCAGGATAGGGACAGGCGCTAATTCGCAATTGAGCCATTTGTCCTGGTTTAACATTCCCCACATCCTGTAGGGCAACTCTGGCTTTCACCGTCAAAGCGTTGACCGACGCAGTGTTGACCGGAGCAATTTCAACCAGGGTATCGCCCAATCGCACCACTTGATTGACGTTGCGTAGATTCGATCGCAGCACAATGCCATCGCTGGTGGCGCGAATGACGCTGTTTTGTAGCTCCGTTTCGGCCTGTTGCAGGGCTTGCTGATCGCGCAGCCGCTGAGCTTGGATCTCCGATCGCTGCTGGATTAGCACTTCCTGCTCTCGCTTCAGCGTCGCCAGGGTGGCGCGTCCGGTTGCGACCGCTTGGGCAATGCGGTCTTGGGCAATGGACACAGGGGCATCGCTGGGATTCACGGTAGCTTCGGCGCGGACAATCTGGGCGGCAGCAGTTCTGACGGCTGCTTGCTTTTCCTCTAACTGAAGCTGCGAAACGGCTCCAGAATCTACAAGCTGGGCATATCGCTGCATTTCGCTCTGAGCCAACTGCAAAGCGGCTTCGGCAGCAGCCACATCGGCCTGGGTAGTCACCTGTCGTTCGCCAAGCTCTCGCTGGTTGCGATCGAGTTCTGACTGAGCCACCAAAACCTCTTGGTCAATCGATCGCGCTTGGGCAGCGATCTGGGTATCTAAGAGCTGAATCTGCGCCTGCATTTGCGTCAGCTGAAGCTGGCTTTGCTGCACTGTCGTGACAAGCTGATTTTTTTGCGTTTCGAGTCTGGCACGATCGAGCTGCGCTATCACATCCCCCTGCCGCACAGCCTCGTTCTCTTTGACGGCGATGCTAGCGATCGTTCCCTCTAGCTGTGCCTGCACAATTCGCACTTCTCCGTTGGGGCGAAGAGTCGCAGGAGCCTTGACCGTAATGCTGTACTTCAGCAGCGCCGCCAGAACCAAGGCTAGCCCAACGCTACTCAAAAGGATACCTCCGCCGATTGTCGTCCAGCGACTCACAGGAGGCAAAAATTCATCGGCTTTAACAGGACGGAGGAAGGGCGTTGATTTCATCTTCAGCAGGGTTTCAGCAGGATTTTAGCAAGGCCGTTTCAGGCGGTGAATTAGGGTGAGGCGGATTGTGCTTGCGCCGTTAGAAAATCGAGGTGATCGCCCAGAACCGATCGCAAATCAGTGACGGTACCTTGCCGCTCTAGCTGACCATTCGCCAAAAACACAATCCAGTCGGCTAGAGCAATCACGTTGGGACGATGGCTAATCAGAATCGTGGTTTTGCCCTGGCGATGGCTCAGAAGCTGCTTCAGCAGTTGGGCTTCGCTAGACGGATCGAGTCCAGCAGTGGATTCATCCAGAATCAGAATGGGTGGATCATTCGCCAGCGCCCGCGCGATCGCCAACCTTTGCCGCTGTCCCCCCGAAACCGTAGAGCCAAATTCACCCAGAATCGTTTGATATTTTTCAGGCAGACAGCTGATAAAATCATCGGCACCCGTTAGCTGGCAAGCCTGGACAATTTGCTCAAAAGAAAGGTGCGGATTGCCCATGCGAAAGTTTTCTAAGATCGATCGACTCCAAAAATGGGAATCTTGCGGCACTAAAACCACCTGTTGCCGCAGGCATTCCAGCGATAAATCCTGGGCGTTATACATTCCCAGTCGAATATTGCCTGACTGGGGCGGATACAGACCCGCAATCATCTTGGCTAAGGTACTTTTACCGCAGCCCGATTTGCCAATCAGCGCAATCGTTTGCCCCCCTGCAATCTGAAGGGAAAAGTTTTTGAGTAGCTCCACGCGTCCCGGATAGTGAAAATTTAAGTCTACGCAGGCAATCTCAGCAGCCTGCGGCAGCGTCACCCAGGGCTTCTTATCATCGTCCTGCGTTTCAGGCGTCGCCATGATCACTTCTTGCAGGCGGGCGTTTGCCGTTCGCACGCGAATCAGATCATCCACCAGATCGACCAGCTCATCCATAAGACCCACCACATTGCGATTCAGCGTTGTGAAGGCCAGCAGTTGACCAATGCTCAACTCCCGATTGATCACCAACAGACTCCCCATACCGAGCAAAACAGTTCCCCCAATATCAGAAACCAATCCACTAAACGTCCCGTTAAAAATGCCAATCTGCGTTGTGCTAAACATTAAATTAGCTAAACGGCCAAAGCGACTTTGCAGTTCATCCCAAAACTGAGGCGCGGCTCCTGTGGTTTTCAGGGTCAGCGCTCCCTTAAAGGTTTCGACTAGCACCCCCTGATTCTCGGTTTCTAGCACCATTGCCCGCCGCGTCTTTTGCTGGAGAATAGGCTGAAAAATCACGGTGGATAGGGTCATGACGATCGCAGCAATCACCGCAACGATCGCCAGCTTCCAGCTATAAAACACCATCAAACCCAGAGAAGCGATGGCAATGAGGATAGAGCTAGGTAAATTAACGATCACATCTGAAACCAATCGGTTGATCTCTTCGATATCTCGTAATCGACTGACGACCTCACCGCTGCGCCGCACCTCATAGTAGGTCAAGGGTAACTGCAAAATATGTTTGCCAAACTCCAAGATCAGTTCTAACTCTAAACGTTGGGCAAAGTTGGCGATCAGGTTATCGGCCACAAGCGATAGCCCACTTCTAACCAGATACATAACCACGATCGCAACCACAATTCCCAACAGCAGGCGGGTATCGCCTTGAATTAACACCTCATCGGTTAAAACCTGAATAAAGAAGGGTGAGGCTAACGACAGTAAACCAATGATCGTCACGCACAGAACTGCTTCGAGCAAAATACTGCGATAGGGCAACAGCCGCAGAAAAAATTGCTCAATCCCGCCTATCTTGTCATCATCTTGGGCATAGAAACGGCTAGGGTCAGGCTGCACCAGCAAGATCACCCAATCTGCCCAGGCTTCAGTTAGCTCTGCCTCTGAGAGATAGCGAATGCCGATCGCTGGATCGCCCACCACATAGCGATCGCCCCGTTTGCCATAAAGCACAACCCAATGATTGCCCTGCCAGTGAATCACAGCCGGAAGGGGAATATCATGGGCGCGATCGAGAATTTCAGGAGAAGCCGCAGCCGATCGCGCAAAGAAGCCTAGCGCCTCTGCACCGCGCCGTAATCCCAATAATGTTGTGCCAAGTTGCCCAGTGCCTACCGCTTCCCGCACTCGGTTGAGGGTAAAAGTCCGACCGCAGCCTTTAGCGATCGAGGCCAAGCAAGCCGCCCCACAATCTTCCTCACTATGCTGCAAGACCAGCGGGTATTTCATTGATCCCTCGTATCCTTCTCAGTCAAGATTCTCATCACTTCCAGGGATTGCGGGTATTGCTTAATGGCGGCATTTTTGTTAGGGAGAGGCGCTCCGCGCCTCTCTCTAACAAAAATGCACTCCAGAGATCAGCAACGCCAGATTGCTTCGTCTCGTTCAGTCGATCGTAAAGCCTAATGGAGGATAGATATCTTCAGAATGAGGATTGAGGTACGGCTTCTGCCAATTAAGCCCCTGCTCCATCAGTTGCTGGCGAATGGCGCTCATCCGGGCTTGAGGCGAGTCTGATTTGGTCTGCCAGACCGACAAAAGCCCCTCTGCAACCAGCTTGCAGCACTTCGTACCAAAGTCTTCGGCAGTATTTTCCTCAGGTTCTTCCGCAAGACCCAAACCCGGCGCTAGCGTCTTGGTAAACAACGGAGTCGTAGCGTGAACCTGCTCAGGGGCGATCGCAGCATAGACCTGCTGAAGTACAGGCCACAGTTGCTCGGAGCGGCTGCGCTCCACCTGCAAAATGCCCGCGTCATAGCGTCCATACGCCACCGGATCGGAGAGTACCTTGAAGACAAACGGTAGCGCGATCGCATTGAGGCGTTGCGTCAAATTTTGCATCAGGGCGATCGCCCCTGCTGGCGTCACATTGAAATAGAGTTCGATGGCTGGAGAGTCATCAGGCACTAGTCCGGCATTCCCCACTGCGACGTAGAATCCAGTTTCAATCCGGTTTTTGGGTAGACGAATGGCGACGATATCTCCGATAGAGGGCGATCGCGTCTCTGCGGGCAGATGCCGGAGCGGGTCAATATGAAGCGTCAATTCCTCCTTTTGCACGGCAAAAGTGCCGTCAGACTCTCGTCGCACCACCTGCCACTCAGGGTCAAAATAGCCTTCGCCCCAGTTGCTACGACGGAGTTGCTCATAGAACCGCACATCTAGCCCATGCACCCTATTGTTTTCCAAGCTCGGAGGGCGGTAGCCCTCTGCTTGCAAGGTTTGAGCAAATTCTTGTGTGCCGCTAAAACCAGTTTCGTCACCCAAGCAAATTTCGCCACTAAAGTAAATATCGTAGAGATAGTTCTGTAGCTGAGCCTTCAAATATCCCCGCTGAAGATCTGCGGGCAGCATCGGGAGGCGGGAGGCGATCGCCTCTGGAGGCTGCGATGGGCTATAGCGGGGATGGTGAATGCAGCAATGTGCCTTGATCTGAATGTGGTTCACCAGATCCTGTAGCGGTGTCTGTTGATGAAATGCATCCCGATTCAGGGCATCCCGATTCAGGATATCTTGCTCCCCTGAAAGTGGGCGATCGCAGGTTCCCGGTTGAGTCACTTCTGTGGATGTTTTCCCTTTTTCTACAGATGCCCCGCTCTGTCTACGCTGCGCCTTGAGCGGTAGCTGAACTTGAGAATCTAGCAGATCAGAGACTGTTAAACCAAACACAGTTTCGATCGCCTGCAAAGGACTACACAGAAGCGTTTTAGCCACTTGCAGCATACAAATTTCGATGTTACCAAAGGGTTCCTGGTAGTGAAGCTTTGTTTGGATACTTTCAATCAAGGCCATCCCCGTAAATTGCATCACCCGCTCCACAAAGTCAGGAAAGCGTTCTAAGATTTCTGGGAAATGCGCCAGATACGATCGCACCAAAGCAACCATGGAAGGCTGAATCACCTCTAGGGGAACAGAAGCCAGACGCAGCGCCAGATTCAGATCAATGCCTGCCCTGACCACAAGACTTTTCAGCCAGATTTTGAGATAGTTGGCGACCAGAGTGCCGAGGTCAGAAGCTGGATCTCCCCACAGCCATTTCTCCCAATCAATTAGCCGAATCGCAGCCTCTGATCCTGTCAAAGCCGATGGAGGGAAAGCGCGATCGCCCTGCAACAGCAGAGATTCCCATTCATGGTGCAGCAGAATATTGCTGAGCTTCAAATCATTGTGGATGAGACAAATGGGTTCATAGACGGCATTGAGTTGGCGAATAGCTTGCCCCAGGCTGTCGTAGCGCTGGTATAGCTCATAAAACTTCAGACCATCCGCCGATATCGCCCCAAAGCTCTCAGGTGTCAGGTTTTCAAGTTCATGCATCAAGTCAGGAACTTTTTCAGTTGCTTCATCGTCTTTGTCTTCGACGGTATCTTTGGCCGCCAGGAATTCTTTATAGTCTTGGCGATCGCAACTGATGCGGTGGACTTCAGCTAAAGCGGCTCCTAAAGCAGTGGCAATTGGACTGGAAAAACGACGATTTTGCGTGTAAAAATCATCAAGATCGCAATAGTTTTTCAGATAGTTAAAGGCAACAATAGAATGCTTTTGATCGAAACGGATGGCTTCTGGCAGCAGAGATTTAATTTGGCTGAATTCTGAGTCATGCCTAACGAGTTCATAGACCTGCCATTCATGCAAAAAATCTCCATTTGTGTCGCCCTCTTCATCATGCGGCTCTTGCTTAATCAGAATGCTGGGTTGCTCTGATGCTTGACTCGGAAAATGAATGAGGAGATTGAAGTTTTTGCAGGTTTTTGACTCAATTTGTCCGCTGTTTTGTGCGGCTGAAATAATCTTTTTTTCAATCAAATATTGAAAAACATTTTGACTGCTCAGTAGAAACACCATATTTTACAAAGTTTTATTCTCACCTTTAACGCTAAAGCTCAGCCTGCTAACGCCAAACTTTTATCCTGACTAGAGCACATCCCAAGACTTGCTAGAAAAATAGATTTTCCGCACGCCTCGCGTGCGGAAAATCCAAAGCCTAATGGCGACTCACTGGCCTAGCTGTTGCTGTTGCTACGGCTGCGAACCACACGCCGACGCGCCTTCCTGACACGACGCTTCTTTTTTCTCTTATTAGAACGACCGCTTTGCGATCGCTTTCCCCCTGTAATAGTTGACTCATCTTCCTCAGACAAATCCTTCAAGAAGCTTTCTGATCCCAAAAATAGAGACATCCCAGCAGGATACAATTCATCAATCAACGGACTAACCATTAGTAAGACTCCATTGCGTTAAACAAGAATTAGGGTAGAAATAAAATTAGGCAAGTTGAAAATCAATGCGTTGATAATCAAATATCTACTTCTACACCTTCTTAGAAAGTAATCTCTGTACAGTTTTGATTCAACCTTCGTGAGAACTTTCTCATGTTCCTCTTAATTACTCCTCATCTTAAAGAAAGAAGAGTGCAATATAATTGTAAGTCACCCCTCTAAAGCAGTATTTTTTCAAATAGAAGAATGTTCAAGAACAGAAAGAATTTACGCGCTTATTAATATCTCATGAAGATTTGAAATGAGGCATAAAAAGTTATGCTCTTAACCGATAGCCCATGCCTCTAATTGTTTCAATCACATCACTGCCTAGTTTTTTTCGCAGATAGCCAACATACACATCTACAATATTAGAACCTGGATCATAGTCATATCCCCAAACATGATTGAGTAACTGCTCCCGACTCATAACTTGCTTGGGGTGGCGCAAAAAAGTTTCTGCCATGATAAATTCGCGCGCAGACAAATCCACTTGGCGATCGCCTACTTGAGCTTGACGGGTACGCAAATCCAAGAGAACATCGCCAGCCTGAAGCACCTGCTCATTTTTTCCACTAGGTTGACTATCAGCAGCCTGATGATTCCGCAGCCGGACTCGCACTCGCGCCAGCAATTCTTCAAATCGAAACGGTTTCGTCATATAGTCATCGGCTCCCCCTTCCAGACCAGCAACCTTATCACCAATGCCATCCCGCGCTGTCAGGATGATAATGGGCGATGTCTTGCCCTGCCCCCGTAGCTGCTCCAACAAGCTCAATCCATCCTGGTCAGGAAGCCCAAGATCCAGAATGAGTAAATCAAACTCATGATTCAATGCCATTGAGATGGCATCTGCCGCATTGACTGCTACTGCCGTGGTGAATCCATTCGCTTGAAGACCCTTCTCCAGAAATGAAACAATCCGAGGCTCATCTTCGATAATTAAGATTCGATTCATAAAACTATTTTTGAAGAAAATTGTAAGAAAGCAGATAGGGAAGCTTAAGGATAAAAGTCGAGCCACGGCCAAGCTCGCTGGTAACCTGAACAGAGCCGTGGTGCGCTTCTGCGATCGTCCGCACAATAAACAACCCTAGCCCCGCCCCTTCCGAGCGCTGGCGACTGTTAGCAGCACGCGCAAAGCGCTCAAAAATGCGCTGCTGATCGGCTAAAGCAATGCCATCCCCTGTATCTCGCACCCAAAACAGCATTTGATGGTGCTTCAAGACTGAACCCAGTGCAATCACATCTCCCGGCTGGGTGTGCTGGGTCGCGTTTTGCGCCAAGTTAATCACAGCTTCAGTAATTCGCTGGCGGTCAATGACAATTTTTCCCATACCTTTGCCATCCAATCGCCAATCGCGATCGGCTAAGGCTTTAGCTTTGGCAAACAGCTCATCTGTAAAAGCAGCGATATCGACCACCTCTAACTGAAGAAAATCAGGGCGCTCGGCTTTGGCTAGCAGCAGCAGGTCATTAATCAGACGACTCATGCGATCGAGTTCATCAATTACCAGTTCTAAGGTTTCCTGCTGATCCTTAGGGTCAGACCCCATTAGCTCTAGATGTCCTCGCACAATCGTAATCGGGGTTCGCAACTCATGACCTGCATCATTGATAAAGTTGCGCTGACTGTCAAAAGAAGACTGAAGGCGTTCCATCATTTCATTAAACGTGATGGCAAGCTCAGCAATTTCTCCTCCCTCCTGCACAGAAATCCGCTGGCTCAAGTCAGACTCGCTCACCGAGCGAACGGTCTTAATTAACAACCGGAGCGGAGCCAGCACTCGCCCTGCTGCGACCCACGCCAAGGATGAAACTAGCAAAAAAATAGCGATCGTGACCTGAATAATGACAAAAACTGCTTCATCGACCTTATGGCGTTCCCCTGTAGCCGAATATGCTACTACGAATACGCCATGATTGTCCCCTCGAATCAATGGCTCAGCGCGGTAAAGGATCGTTTCGCCTGTGGCAAGGCTGATCTGGCTATGTTCACGTTGCGTCAAGCTTGCCCAAGACTGAAGCAGCGCCTGATTCTCCCGCAAGGCAGGGGGCAGGGCAAGGGGGCTAGACTGATATAACTTACCGTTGAGCAGCGCGATCAAAAACTCATCCTCTGCAGGAATGTTGCGCCTCAAAAATACATCAAAAATAGCAGCAATATTTCCTGCAAACCGTTCACCCGTTTGGGGATCTCGTCCCTTGGTTAGCCTTTGAAATTCTTCAATTTCTTGGGTTAAAGAGGCCTCAATTCGTTCTTCTAGCCGAGAAAAAAGCGCTTGACGAATGATTAAAGTTGAGGCGATCGCAGAAGAAAACATGAGAACAACGTACCAAAGCAAAATCTGAGTTCGCGCCTCTCCCAAAAATTTCCAGCCAGATTTAGACTTTTTTTCCGTCATGGTGTTGCCATTGTCTTGTTGCCGTTATTTACCTACTCAATATCAGTAAATCGCAAAGTCCTCTTATTTTTTCAGTTTGCAAAAACTCTTGTGCCCAGGTGTAGCCATAGGTCATCTAATCCTCAATTTATCCTCTGATTGTGAGTAATGTATGGCAAAGTTGACTAAAATAAGCCCTCTCTCAACACAAGAAAAGGGCTGTTTGTACCCATTCATTATGGGTGCATTCAATTCAGTTTCTCGCCTCCCGAACGATCGCCTCAGCCAGTATCCTTTTACGGTTCCATCAGGCAAGTGATATCAATTTAAATTGATGAGGCTCTCGAAAATCATCTGCCTTGTTTGGGTCTTAAATTGGTATGAATTAAAAAAAGATCGGAACTGAGAATATATCTAGACTCTAGCCTGGATAAGCTGGTGAAGACGATCGCCACCATTATCTAAAATTTGCAGAGTAGCAGTACTGTTTGTGCCGATCGCCGCATTGCCAAGACCTGTTACTGAAAAGTTAATCGTTTCTGTACCTTCAACAGTCCCATCTTGGATAATTGGAATAGCTACTGTCTTACTCGTTTCTCCAGCAGCAAAGTTGACGGTTAAGGGAAACCCAGCGGGAGCGTGTCATCTTTTTGGGTAGAAAAATGGCACACATTGCATTCAGTCTGGCGCGATCGTCCTCCTTCAACGGGATCTCGACCCGCTTCATCATCGCCTGCCATGTTGCATAGCTTTTCTATTGTATTAGTAACCCTTGTATTAGTACCCCTTACAGCCAGAGATACGCATCTCTCTCAAACCCAGCATGATTTTCTGCGATATCTTGCTCAAGGCAAAGTTGCTGAGGGATTAGTGATATTCTCTTTAGAACGCCCATCGATACCTTCACTGGTATTTCAATAGTCACAATCAAGCGTTTGAGTTAGGAGTAAGCAGACACCATCGCAAACGATCTAATGAGCCGTGCCGCTGGTACAAAAGAATGTTTGATGACGGCTGCTTCTACCGGAAAATGTCTCGATTTCTATGAATCCAGCAATCTTTAGCATCGCTTCTACTTCCGTAACTTCATAGGCAACAAATCCGTGCTGGGAAAATTTCTGTTGGTCTAGGAATTCCTTGGAGCTGTAGCCAATCACCAATTTCCCGCCTGAAACTAAAACTCGTTGACACTCCGCCAGTACATGCTGTGGATCTGACCAAAAATAGAGGGTGTTGACTGTACAAAGTTGATTGAAATTCTTCTCTGCAAAAGGCAATGCCTTCGCGTCAGAAAGACTGAGTTCGATGCTACCTTGGCTGAGCTGAGAGCGAAACCGCTGACGAGCGATCGCCAATGCCTCTGGCGATCGCTCCACGCCCGCCACTAAAGCGGGCATCCCGGTATCGACAATCCGCTGAATTAGATAACCACCGCCAAACCCAATTTCAAGAACGCGATCGCCCGTCTGCAACTGCATTGACTGCAACACGAGGTCGTTTATAGCGGCATTATTGCGATTGAGCACTCGCAGAAGTAGCCGCCCAAACCAACCTGATGGAAACCCAAGCTGATGGGCAAGAAATGCGCGGAAGGGGTTTGCCATAGATCTATCCTGTATAAAATTCCTGGCTGCCATGTTTCTCACCCTCTGCTATTGACGCTCTGCCATTTCAAGACTCAAGCGTTTCTGAGGCACTCGCAGCAGTGAGACACCCACGATCAGCAGCCAGATTTCCCATAAGATGAAGCCGATCGGAGTTGTTTCAATCACGGGCATTGTGGGAATTGTCGTTGCCAGCAGCTCACTTTGCCCCAGCAGCAGCAGCGGTGTGGTCAGCAATCCCCACCAGACTACCCAGGATTTGAATAGGGGCGACGATCGCATTGCCCTACAAACGCCCCATGTCCAGCCCATCAGCAACGTCTGTCCCAGATGCTCGCCAATAACGACACCGCCATACTGATGCACTGCCTGATAGACCACGCTAACTGCCTCGCGGGTGGCTGAGCTAGAGCTAGTGACGTAGAGATTTGCCAACAGCGGCACTACAAATACCCAGCGCATCAGCCCGATCGCCTGAAGGATACCAGACAGCCCGCCCATAAAAGTGGCGATCGTCAAGTAGGGTGTATCGGGGCGATCGAGAACTTTGTGCAGCAGAAGGCTTGCCGGAATAAATAGGAATGCCGCCAGCCCAAAAGCAAACCAAGTGAGAATCAGCGATGTTCCCCCGGCATGAAACTTTGTCAAAACATCGCCGACAGGTTGGCGCAAAATGTCGTCATACTCAAAGGTTTGAATCAGTAGCGTGTAGGGAATATTCAACAGCAAAACGAGTGAAATCAGCAGTAGCCCGGTTGTGCGAATAAGCGGTAAGCGGTTCATTAAAAATTCCTCCCCATAGTATAAGTGCAGCGAGCAATAGCGCGGTATCGATCGATTGATAAAAGAGTTTCATTGAGCGTTCTTCTCGCTGTGCCAATACTTCCGCAGCGATCGCTCTATCTGGAATCTTTGAGCCACCCAGGCCAGCGTGTTGATCAACCCGTTAAACAAGACAGGCGGTATGCCCACAGGAATGGTGTCTGCCTGCTTGAGGAGAATTGCGAACTGTAGCAAATGGGTCGGCATTCCTTCAGAGTTGACCTTGCCATCGATCGCCAATCCAAACATCCCTCGAATAAAGCGTTCAAACCCAGCTGCGGGTCGATTTTCAGTTGTAAATGTCACCCATTCATTGGAGCTATTGCAAAAGCTATGATGCGTTCCAACAGGCACATGAACGCTTTCACCGGGCTTCAGCCAGCGACGATTGCCTTTCTGCCCCACCTCCATTTCTAGACAGCCTTGCAGCACGGTGAACGTTTCATCCATGGCAGTGTGAAAGTGAAGGGGGCTGCCTTTAGCTCCGGGGGGTAAGTCAAAGCGAATCTTGGCATAGGTGCCTTGACTTTCATGGGAAGCCTGGAGAATGGTCATCCGATCGCCTGTCACCGGATTGACAATGATTTCGGCGGCGGGCGAATGAGAAGTTTCGTGGGTTGAAAAGTTTGGGTGTGTCATGGTCTAATGCTTCCTGTAGCGGCGTTTGATGTAGCGGCGTTTGATGTAGTTGCCAACAGTCCAAAGGTAAGGCGTTCTGCTAGGGTAAACATTGACGCGCCGCGCCAAAAAAATGACTGAGAGCGCCAATCTCAAAGGTTGTGCAGAAAGGCTGATGCAAGATGCAACGTTCTCGATCGCGATCGTGCGAGACATCGTGCAATATGTGGCGATGCAAGGCGGCGAGATCGATCGCCTGTACACCGCTGCTCATATTGATCCTGCCTGTCTAGACAATCCCGATCAGCAGGTTTCTGGAGAGGTGCTGAAGTATCTATGGCGAGAGGCAGTGCAGCAAACGGGCGATCGTAATTTGGGCTTGCACATTGGCGAAGCTTTTGACCTTTCGGCGATCGGCATTGTGGGCTATGTGCTGCTGAACTGCAAAACCTATGGGCAGGTTCTCGAAAAACTCTCCCAGTACACGCGGCTGTTTAGCCAAGGCGTAGCGATTCACCACAGGGTTTCAGACGGCTGGGTGCAGTGTGATTGCGAAGTCGTAGCAGGTCTAAAAAACTACCTAATAGACGAGCCGCGACAGCCGATCGAAAGTACCTTTGCTGCCCTCATCACCGCCACACAGCAGCTCACCGGAAATGCCTTACAGCCTCAAGCAGTCTGGTTTCAGCATCCTCGCCCGGAAGAGGATGCCGAGCATCAGCGAATTTTTCACACGAAGGTACAGTTTTCTCAGCCCACCAATCGCATTATTTTTGCTGCGGATTGCTTAGATTGGTCAGTGCGATCGGCAAATGCCAACCTGCTCTCCGTGTTTGAACATCATGCCGTCACGATGCTGAATGCCCACCCAAATCAGACTTATCTCCAGAAAGTCGTGGGAGCCATCACGCAGCAGTTGCAGGGAGAAGTGCCGACGCTAGAGGCGATCGCCCGCAGCCTCACCCTCAGCGTCCGCCAGCTTCAGCGAGAATTGCAGACTGAAAACACTTCCTATCAGCAGCTTCTAGACGAAACTCGCCGCGATCTTGCCCTGCGCCACCTCCAAGATTCAGAGACTCCCATTCACGATGTCGCCTTTCTGCTAGGGTTTTCCGAACCCAGCGCTTTTTACCGCGCCTTCAAACGCTGGACGGGGCAGACCCCCCGGCAGTATCGGAAAAATTTAATCTAAAATCCAAAATCTAAAATCTAAAATAAGATCACTCGTACCCAAGGCTACTCCATGTCTGTTGCTCCACTTACCGCTATTCCTGTTGACCAAATTGCCTACAACGAGCAGGGGCTTGTGCCTGCGATCGTCCAAGACTATCTCGACGGCACAGTATTGATGATGGCGTGGATGAACCGTGAGTCTCTGCAAAAGACAATGGAAACAGGACAAACCTGGTTTTGGAGCCGATCGCGCTCATCGCTTTGGAACAAGGGCGCGACCTCTGGGCATTTGCAGTACGTCAAGTCTTTGCGTTACGACTGTGACAGCGATGCGCTGCTGATTAGCGTCGAGCAACAGGGCGATATTGCTTGCCACACCGGAGAGCGAAGCTGCTTTCATCAGGTGGAAGGCGCCATCCAGGCTCCCCCTGCGGATACCCTGTCTCAAGTCTTTGAAGTGATTTGCGATCGCCGTGACCATCCCAACTCGGAATCCTATACCTGCAAGCTGCTTGCGGGGGGTGACAACAAGATCCTCAAGAAGATTGGCGAGGAGTCGGCTGAGGTGGTAATGGCTTGCAAGGATGATGATGGGGAGGCGATCGCTGGAGAAGTTGCCGACCTGCTCTATCACACGCTGGTGGCGATGGCTCATCACAAGGTAGATATCCGGGACGTGTATCGCAAGCTTCAGGAGCGTAGAGGGTAGAAGGGTGGATGAGTGGATGAGTGGATGAGTGGATGAGTGGATGAGTGGATGAGTGGATGAGTGGATGAGTGGATGAGTGGATGAGTGGATGAGTGGATGAGTTTTACCCTCTCTATCCACCCGCCTACCCATCTTCCCATCCACCCATCTCCCCATCTCCCCTTATTCCTTCAACAGATTGCTGGCGCGAATCAGCTCTACGGCATCTCGTCCGTCGGGTTCTTGGAGGTAAACCTTGACTTTCTCGTCCTTGGAGGTGGGGAGCTTTTTGCCTGTAAAGTCTGGGTGAATCGGCACTTCTCGGTGCCCGCGATCGACTAAAACCGCCAGCCGAATCACTTCCGGTCTGCCATATTCGCTGACGGCATTCAATGCCGCTCGGATCGTCCGCCCCTTAAAGATGACATCATCCACCAAGATCACGGTTTTGCCAGATAAATCAAAGGGCATATCTGTTTTTTCGGGCGTTCGCAAGTTGATCTTGTCTAAGTCGTCGCGGTAAAAGGTAATGTCTAACGATCCGATCGCCACCTGCTTTTGCTCCAGGATTTCAATCTGCCGCGCCAGCATTTCCGCCAGAGGCACCCCTCTTGTGTAGATACCGACCAGCACCAGATTTGAGAGATCTCCCGATCGCTCAACAATTTGGGAAGCAAGACGGTTTAAGGTACGACGAATCTCATCAGCAGAGAGAATTTCAACCAGTTTGGGTGGCATAGGTCTGGCGTAGGCTAGAGTGCGCGTAGCTCTCATTATCTCCTAGCTTGTTTAATAGATTCTGTTTGTGGGAATTGTGAATCTATCTGCCAAATCTAGTGAATCTCTTTAAAGCGATCGCCCACCCGTTTAGGCATTCTCTTGAGGCTGGGAAAGTAGACGTTATGCTGGAGAGCAGCAGCCCACTCATCATTATTTTCAAGCGCTATTGAACCATGAGTCACTCCGCAGAGATGAACCTTGCTCCTGAGCTACAGGGACTATCAGAGCGTGAGGTCGAACAACAGCGATCGGCGGGTCACGGCAACAATGCCCTGCTGCAAACGGGTCGCTCCTATAGCCAAATCTTTCAAGAGAATTTATTCACGTTTATCAACGGCATTTTCCTAACTATCAGCTTGGTCATGTTCAAGCTAGGGCGGGCAGGCGATGCCGTGCTAGTGGTGATCGTCATTTTTGGCGGCGTGCTGGTCAACATCTACCAGGAGATTTGGGCGAAACGGCAGCTCGATCGCATTGCTCTGCTCAGCCGTCCGAAAGCCACAGTAATCCGTGAGGGTATCCAGCGCAACATTGACCCCAGCGACATTGTCCGGGGCGATATTCTGGTGGCGCAACCGGGCGACCAAATCCTGGTAGATGGCTCGGTCGTGGGTAGTGGGCGCATGGAGGTGGATGAATCTCTGCTGACGGGTGAATCCGATCACATTCCCAAGCAGTCGGGCATTCCCGTTTTTTCGGGCAGCTTTTGCGTCAGCGGCACGGCGTACTACGAAGCCGAAAAAGTGGGCAGCGAAACCGTTGCCTACAAGCTGGTTGCGGGAGCTAGAGCCTATCGGCGATCGCTCACTCCCCTCCAGGTGGAGATTAATCTAGTGATTCGCGTCTTCATGCTGATCGCCTGTTTTTTATGGACGCTGGTGGGCATCAGCTTTCTCAGCAGCTCCTATCCACCCAACGAGATCGCCCAACGGGCTGCCGTTGTTGCCGGACTGGTGCCCGCCGGACTGCTGATCGCCATCACGCTTTCCTATGGGCTGGGGGCAGTGCGGATGCTAGGGCAGGATGTGCTGATTCAGCAGGCAAACGCCGTCGAATCTCTTAGCAATGTCGATACGCTTTGCCTCGACAAAACTGGGACGCTGACCACCAACAATATTTTGCTGCATGAGGTGTTGCCCATTGGCATCAGCGAGGCAGAACTGCGATCGCTTCTGGGAGACTTTGCAGCAAATGCCACGGCAGGCAACCGCACCAGTCAGGCGATCGCCCAAGTTTGCCCCGGACAAATATTAGCTCCCAAGGCTGAAGTTCCCTTCTCATCAGCCCGCAAATGGAGTGCTTTAGCCTTCGATCAGGGCGATCGGCGGGGGGTGTATGTTCTCGGTGCCCCAGAAATGCTGACTGCCAACATTTTGCTAGATGCTGAACTGAAGGACTACATTCAGGCGGGGACTGAGCAAGGGCTGCGAGTGGTGCTGTTTGCTTACAGTCCCAATCCCCTAGCCATTCAGGATAGTGAAGCGCCCTATCTGCCGATTGACCTGGTGCCGCTGGGCATCCTGCGCTTCAGCGACGAGCTGCGCCCAGAAGCCTACGAGACGCTACAAGGTTTTGCCCAGGCAAGCATCGAAGTCAAAATTATCTCTGGCGACAATCCGCAGACGGTGGCAGCTCTTGCTAAACAGGCAGGATTAGCGGAGGCGCGGCTGGTTTCGGGAATGCAGCTAGCAGAAATGGACGAGGCGCAGTTTGCCCAAGCGGCGATCGCCTACACGGTCTTTGGTCGGATTACGCCTGAGCAGAAAGCGCAGCTAGTGTCGGTACTTCGTAAGTCAGGGCGCTATATTGCCATGATTGGCGATGGGGTGAATGATGTGCTGTCGCTGAAGCAGGCTAATTTGGCGATCGCCATGGAAAGCGGCAGTAAAGCAGCCAGAGGAGTCGCAGATATTGTCTTGCTCAAGGATTCTTTTGGGGCATTGCCCAAAGCTTTTCTAGAAGGGCAGCGGATTCGTAACGGCATTCAGGATGTGCTGAAGCTGTTCTTGGTGCGAACCATCTGCGTGACGCTGCTCATTTTTGCCACGGCGATCGTCACCGACAATTTTCCGCTCCAGAATAAGCAAAGCGCGATCGTTGCCCTGATTGGCGTAGGCTTTCCCACCATGTGCATCCCCATCTGGGCAAAGCCGGGGGTGATGCCGCGCCGGACGATGCTGCGATCGATGCTGCATTTCATTATTCCCACGACTCTGTCGCTGACGGTTGTGTCGCTGCTGGTCTATCTGTTTTATCTGGTGGTTGCCGTGCTGGAGCTGCCACCCGGACTCGACCCAGCCCAAATTGATCACGCTATCCCCCGTAGCGCCCTAGTGACCATTCTGGTTATGGGTGAGCTGCTGTTAATTCCTTTTTTGAAGCCGCCCACGACCGCCTGGGTAGGTGGCGAACCCCTGAGCGGCGACTGGCGCTATACGATCGTCTCTCTGGTTTTACTAGGAGTCTATTTATTGATCGTCTCGGTTCCACCCCTGCGCCGCTTCTTCGAGCTGTATCCTCTAGGAACCGTGAACTATTTCTTTATCGGGCTGGTGGCACTGGAGTGGTGTCTGATTCAGCGATTTCTCTGGCGATCGCGCTTCCTCGATCGGTTCTTGGGTGTGGATTTGAGTTAGACATAAAGATACTGAGCCTAAAGTCAGCTATTTGGGTCAGAACCATGCCTTTCCACGCCACTACTTGAGTATTACGTATCACAAAAATCTGAGAGGCTAATCTGTATACTGCACTTGGTATACATCCAAAATTTTATACAGTGTAGCTGTCGCCAGTTTGCTTAGGACATTTTGGGTGGGGCGCTTCGCGCCCCACCCAAAATGTCCCCGTCCTAACCGCCTTAGCGGTTGCTATATGCGCAGTTGATGGTAGTCCCCCCTTGCCGTTAAGAGGAAGTTAGCTTTTGAGCCTGTCTTCACAACCTATCCGTCGCAGTAAATCGCTGCATGAACAAACCTATCAAGCTCTGCGAACCAATATCTTGTCTGGGAGACTTGCTCCCGGCGATCGCCTAGTTGAAACTCACCTAGCTCAGGCGCTACAGGTTAGCCGGACTCCCATCCGTGAAGCTATGCGGCAGCTCCAGCGGGAGGGCTTGATTATCGGCGATGCCCAGGAAGGATTGCGCGTTACCTCTATTTCTGTGATAGACACTAAGCATCTATATGACTGCCGAATGGGGCTAGAGCAGGTTTCCATCTTGGGCGCTTGTCAATATGCCAGCGCTGAGGAGCTGCACATGATCGAACGTTATGTACTGCAAGCCGAGAAACTGATGCAACGTCCTGATTCAGAGCTAAACAGTTTTCAGCTTTTAGACTTGGATTATCAATTTCATCATGCGATCGCCGTCAGTTCAGGAAACCCATGGCTAGTAACGCTGCTGGATCAGGTGTTCGATAAAATGACGTTACTCAGGGCACAGACAACCCGCCAAAATCCAAAGGTTTTAGAAATCCGGGTAGAACATCGACAAATTTATCAGGCGATTGCCGACCGTGATGTTGAGGCTGCTGCTGCTGCTATGCAAAGACATTTAATGACCAGCAAAGTAAGAGTTGTTCAAGAAGTCGAACATTTCTATCAAGTTGAATAAGCTATCAAACAAAACCAGCCTTCAGCAAAATCTACAGCTAAAAAATATGTCTGGCAAACTTACCACTCACGTACTTGACACCTCTCACGGATGTCCTGGATCTGGAATTGCGATCGCTCTTGCTTTAATCAATTCATCAGGTGAAAAAAACCTGCTCAAAACGGTCTATACCAATGCTGATGGGCGCACCGATGCCCCCCTACTCTCTGAAAACGAACTGAAACCGGGAATCTATGAACTGACGTTCAGCGTGGGAGAATACTTTGCCCGACAATGGGCTGGACAGACTGAGGGCTTGCCTGATCCTCCGTTTCTCGATCGCATTCCTCTACAGTTCGGCATTGCCGATATCACCGTCCATTACCACGTTCCGCTCTTGGTTTCTCCCTGGTCATACAGTACCTATCGCGGCAGCTAAAGACTCGCTGAACTCCAATCTCTTCCTGCTTGGCTTACCGCTTTCTGTTAGCAGCGTTCTGAGTTGCGAATATCGGCTCTGCTGATTTTAGGGATAATTTTTGTAGGAGAGAGGCACTTTGCGCTTTTCTCCCACAAAAATTATCCCCGATTAAGCAATACAGAAGATATGGCGCTATGCGCTTAAATCCAGTGAGTTATTTTTTGAGAGCCGCGCTCCGCGCGGCTCTCAAAAAATAACTCGTCCTAACTCAATTACGTAATGCCATGCAAGTGTTAACGAATGTAACGATATTGCCGTCATAGCGTCTTGCTGTCTTGACAGCTTCCCAGCATAGGCACTATTCTTTCATTCATACCCGGGTATTAACCATGTAGTCGTTATGCAAGACAAGCAAAAAGTTACTCTTTATCTCACTCCAGATTTACACCGTCAACTCAAAATTCGCTCGGCGGTGGAGTTAGAACCTATGTCTGCAATCGCCGAACGTGCGATCGAGTTTTACCTGACTCATTCAGACGTGGTGGATGAGATTGAAACGTTCCATGGGCAGTCTCACCGGATTTACAGCTGTCCTGAGTGCGTGAGTTCTTTAGTATTGCGTGATGGCGAGATGATTGCTCTAAGGGAGCAGTCAGGGCTTCTACCCAGTGTTGATTCGTCTCTCGTAGAGGTTCACAGTCATGTTGACATCGGTCAGCAAGGCGAGGAAGAGCTGGTTCCTTGTTAGGCACCATTTAGCAAGGTTAGGTTGTTCACAGTTTGGGGTGTTGAGTGATACGTTTCGCAGTTTAGCCACGCAGCGTCTGCACCGTCTCTAGGTAGGTCTGTCATGAAAGAAGAGCTTAGTGTTCTAGTTCAGGCTCAATATCCTTTGATATATCTTGTTACATCCGAGGAGGAGCGGGCTGAGCAGACGATCGCAGCAATTGCTCAGATGAAGCCTGTAAGAAAGGTTTTCATCTGGACAGTCACCCACGGAATTGTTGAGTATGGGCAGCCACGAAACGTCACTCAGCACAACACAGTTTCACCAGAAGCTGCTGTGGAGTGGGTTATTCGACAGCGTGAGCCAGGGCTTTTTGTCTTCAAAGACATGCACCCTTTTATTGACTCACCTGCGGTTACTCGGTGGTTGAGAGATGCGATCGCTAGTTTCAAAGAAACGAACAAAACGATCATTCTTATGTCTCCTGTTCAAAGTATTCCTATTGAGCTAGAGAAAGAGGTTGCCGTTCTGGACTATCCCTTGCCGGATCTGTCTGAGTTGAACCAGGTGCTGACTCAGCAGTTGGAGCAGACTCGCAACCGACGACCCACGACTGAAACGAGGGAGAAGCTTTTGAAGGCGGCTCTAGGTCTTACGAAAGACGAAGCTGAGAAAGTCTATCGCAAGGCACAGGTCACAACGGGGCGTTTAACGGAAGCTGAAGTAGACATCGTTCTCTCTGAAAAGAAGCAACTCATCCGACGCAATGGCATTCTTGAATACATTGAAGAAGATGAGACTCTAGATGCCGTAGGGGGGCTAGAGGAGCTGAAGCACTGGCTGAGACAGCGATCGAATGCCTTTACCGAGCGGGCGAGGGAATACGGATTGCCTCAGCCAAAGGGAATGCTGATTCTGGGCGTACCTGGGTGCGGTAAGTCATTAATTGCCAAAACCACTTCTCGTCTGTGGGGGTTGCCTCTTCTCCGGCTAGACATGGGCAGGGTTTACGACGGCTCTATGGTGGGGCGATCGGAGGCTAATCTACGGAATGCGCTGAAAACGGCTGAATCTATTTCTCCAGTGATTTTATTCATTGATGAAATTGATAAAGCGTTTGCGGGCAGCACGGGTTCAGCCGACTCTGACGGCGGTACTTCTAGCCGCATCTTTGGTTCCTTCTTGACCTGGATGCAGGAAAAGTCATCTCCTGTCTTCGTGATGGCAACTGCCAACCGAGTTGAGCGTCTGCCTGGAGAGTTTCTCAGAAAAGGTCGATTCGACGAGATATTTTTCGTTGATTTACCTACGCCAGACGAGCGCAAGGAGATTTTCAAAATTCACATTTCTAAGCGCCACCGTGAACTGGAGCGCTTTGATATCGACCAACTGGTCAAAGTTTGTGAAGGTTTTTCGGGAGCGGAGATTGAGCAGGCACTAATTGCCGCAATGTACGAAGCATTTGCCCAGGAGCGAGAGTTCACCCAACTGGACATTATTGCCGCAATGCGTGCCACCATGCCGCTTTCCAAAACCATGAGTGAGCAGGTCACAGCCCTGAGAGATTGGGCAAGACAGCGAGCAAGACCTGCCGCCGCCTCTGTCGCTGAGTATCAGCGGATGGAGTTCTAAAAGCTTTCTCCCCTGCTCCCAACAGGGGGAAAGGCTAGCCTAGGGCTAGCAGTTTGACACAGCCGTATTCGTTGGCATTCCAACCGCTGAACCGTGCGGCACTACCTACTCTGATACCGTTGTTGTTTTTCTCAACTTCTCTACTGGAGGAAATCCCAAATGTCTCACTTTAGCACTCTGCGTACCAAGATCACCGACGCTGAAATCCTGAAGTCTTCACTTCGCGATCTGGGCATCTCTGTTAAGACCGAAGCAGATGTTCGTGGCTACAACGGTCAGCGCGTTCGCTCTGACATCGTCGCTATTCTTGAAGGCGAATATGACTTGGGCTGGTCTCGCAATGCTGACGGTTCTTTCGACTTGATCGCTGACCTCTGGGGCGTTGCTAAAAAGCATAACCAGACTGAGTTGATCAACTCTATCAACCAGAAGTATGCTGTCAACAAGACCTTGGCTGAAGTGAAGCGCCCCGGCTTGCAAAATGCTAACGTTCAGTTGGTTCTGCAAAACTAGTCCCTTCTAGCGTTCCCAAATCGGCGAGCTGATCCAACTAGGGATCAGCTCGCTTTTTGATGCTTACAACTTAGCTTTTCTACTTCAGTCAAAGCATGAGGCTTAAATCCAGCAGTCCTGACTAATGCGATGTGCAACTCTTCTCCTAAAGCTCTTGATCTACGTGGGACAGGCATCTTGCCCGTCCGAATCTGGGCAGGCAAAATGTCCATCCTACAAGACTTTCAAACCAAGTTGCTATGAAGCTCACATCGGGGAGTTCGCGCCCGCAGGGCGCGAACTCCCCCAACAAAGTCCGAAAAAAGCCCGCCGCAGGCGGGCTTTTTTCAGGCTTTGCTTTAAAGTGAGAATCGCTGGCTTAAGTTAGTTTAGTAAGTAATTTCAGCCTCTAACTTTTAGGTAATCTGGGCGATATCGCAAACTTTCTAATTCATGCGCTTTTCCAGGTACTGCCCGATCATCTGCTGTTCGCCCGATCGAGTAATGATAGTTTGTCGGGTGCGGTACTGCTGCCCAATCAACTTCAGTTCCTCCTCAAACGTTGAACCTTTATACTCTGTGCGCAGACAGAGCGTTTCTGGATGAGTAAAGTAAAACTGCGCTGTAACGGGATCTGGAGTTGCAAAGCCGCGATCGCGGTACAAGATATCTGACTTTGCACCAAACAATGTAGAACCCTGAGACTGTTTTTTACCGGAAACCGAGTCAGCGCTGTCCCAAATGACCTCTGCGCCACAGGTCATGATCGTTTCATCCTCCAGCTTGTGCATTCGAGCTAGCGATCGCAGCTCTTCACAGCCGTGCATCAGAAACCGAATAGAAATCAAGCTCACTATTTCTTTCGTATCTCCGTTGGGCAGAGTGTAGTAGCGACGATCAGAATGCCACTTTCCCTGCGATCGCTGAAAGAACTCCGCGATCAGAGCATCGCTTGCTGCTTGATAAGCAGTCTCAAGGGTTGGGACAGACTGACTGGGGTGAACAGACTGGATGGGCAGGGTCATCGACTACTCCTCTAAATAGGTTTGAGAGCAACATCATAAAATGCGATCGACGTTCTAAGTCTGTTACTATTCTTAATATGGGTTGCCCTAAGGCTACCATATTCCACCTGAATACAGTCAGAATCTATCTTACGGAGCAGATAGCCTAGCAGAGCTGTAACTCCGGTTCTCTCAGCTGACTATAGTGCGTGATTCTGCAAATATTCTTTGACTCTTACTAAAAGCTGTCGCGCTTGACCAAACGTGATTTTTTGAGTGGCATCGTCAAAGGTCACCCAGGCAAAAGCCTGAATTTCTTGTTCTTGACAGGTCACAGCTAAGGTTTGCACAAAGGCAGGAAAGTAAGTGACCGTCTTTTCAATCGTTTGTCCTTCGCGGCTAAAGCTGTACTTTTCGGTGAAAGAAATTGCATCTATAACTTCGTAGGTCTTAATGCCTGTCTCTTCCTCAAATTCCCGACAGGCGGTCACGATCGCCGTCTCCCCTGGCTCAGCGTGTCCTTTAGGAAATCCCCAATGTCCTGCCCAATGCTGAATGAGTAGAAAGCGATCGCCCTCTGGCTGCCGCCAGATTGGCACAATTCCGAAGGCTTCATCTTTTTTCTTCATGCTCAAATTGCCAAACCGTTCGTTTACCCAACTGAGCATTGCTAATCTTTAGAATAATTTTTTGTTGGAAAGGAGTGCAGAGTGCCTCTCTTCCAGCAAAAAATTATCCCCCTTGTTAAGCAATGCTCCTAACTGCTTGTGTAAGCTCTTCAACTATTCGCCAAAATTTGCTGGATTTCTGATACGGGCTGTACCGCTAATTCAAGTTGTTCAGCTGATTTAGAGCTGATTTGGAGAAACAGCATAAAATAGTCGAGGAGACACTAAATTTTATACCAACTTTCTTGTTCAAGACTCTCCTTGAATTTATTGCCTAGCTACTTTCCCTACTCTCGCAGTCTGCTTCATGACTTTTATTACGCCTGAACAGTCCACACCCCAGCTTGATCAGC
Organism: Drouetiella hepatica Uher 2000/2452; assembly: GCA_019359505.1. GTDB lineage: Bacteria > Cyanobacteriota > Cyanobacteriia > Elainellales > Elainellaceae > Drouetiella > Drouetiella hepatica. Next base: position 227,707 of record JAHHHD010000004.1, read on the forward strand.
CCGTTAAAGCAGCTCAGCCGATCAAAGCAACTCAGCCTATTCCATATTCTCGCTTTACGGTAGAAAGAGCGGAACGCGCGTTACGTTGCACTCCTTTTAAGCTGCCGTTGTTTATTGCCATGCAGCATCAAAGCGTAGAGCTAAAAGCGATCGCTGCAAAGGCTGGTTTACAAAACGGCTACACCGATCGCCCTGTGATTGAGCTTGCGGCTGAGAGTGATTTGTTATGGTTGATTCAAGTAGGTTTATTGCGGCGAGAGGTCGATGGACAAGGTTTGACCGATAGCTTTCGGCTAACGCCCTTAGGACATCAGCTTCTAGAGCGGTGGCAGCTCCGGGGTCAGATGCACTCTCGACCCTCCTTAAGCGATCGTCTCCAGAATGCCTTGAGTCGGTGGGCACGGTTGCCTAGCTGGGTGCAATTCTAGACAGCTTTTTGTGACAAACGTGGCGAATATGGCGATCGCTCTGGAACCTTCATCTCACCGTATCCAGAAGCGGTTGCTCTGCTTAAGATATTATCCCCCCCTAGCCCTCGGAGATTTTCATTGATGAAAGCCATCATGGTTGTCGGAACTACGTCCCATGCTGGGAAGTCGCTGGTTACAACTGCGCTATGCCGCATCTTGAGTCGGCGGGGCTGGCGAGTTGCGCCCTTCAAAGGGCAAAACATGGCGCTCAATTCCTACGTTACCAACTCAGGAGGCGAAATTGGTCATGCTCAGGCGGTACAAGCTTGGGCTGCTGGAATTATTCCTAGCGTTGAAATGAATCCCATTTTGCTAAAGCCTCAAGGAGACATGACTTCTCAGGTAATTCTCAAGGGTCGAGTGGCGGGTCGGGTCAGCGCAGTTGAGTATTACGATCGCTTTTTTGAGGTAGGGTGGCAGGCGATCGAGGAGTCGCTTCAGCGATTGGGAGAAGAGTATGACCTGATCATCTGCGAAGGGGCAGGCAGTCCGGCTGAGATCAACCTGAAGCACCGAGACTTGACGAACATGCGGGTGGCTCGCTACTTGAATGCGCCGACGCTCTTGGTCGTAGACATCGATCGCGGTGGGGCGTTTGCCCACATTATTGGAACGTTGGAGCTGCTTGAACCTGAAGAACGGGCATTAGTGCGCGGCATTATTATCAATAAATTCAGAGGGCAAAAGGCGCTACTGCAATCGGGGATTGATTGGGTGCAGGAGCGCACCGGAATTCCAGTGGTGGGTGTCATTCCTATGCTGGATCAGGTGTTTCCGGCAGAGGATTCGCTGTCGTTGACCGATCGCGTTCCAGGTAACGTCAACAGCGACTTGACGATCGCAGTGATTCGTCTACCTCGCATTTCCAATTTCACAGACTTTGACCCGCTGGAGTCTGAGCCAACGGTGAGCGTTAAATATGTCAGCATTAAAGACACGCTGGGCTATCCAGATGCCGTGATTTTGCCCGGTTCTAAGACGACGATCGCCGATTTGGTGGCAATGCAGCGCACAGGCATGGCGGAAGCCATCCAAAACTATGCGGCAGCAGGTGGCACTGTGCTGGGCATTTGCGGTGGGTACCAGATGATGGGCAAGCTATTAGCCGATCCAGAGGGTTTGGAAGGGCAGGAAGGGCGGTACAAAGGGCTGGGTCTTTTGCCGCTAAAAACTGTGATCACCGGGCAGAAGGTGGCGCGGCAGCGGCTCGTTACCTCCAACTTTCCCCAGGTAGGTTTGCCTGTGGCGGGCTATGAAATCCATCAAGGACGTAGCCATCTGGTGGATGCTGAGGCAGAGAGCGGTGGAACTCCGGGCTATAAAGCGCTGTTCGACGATGCCAATATTGGCGTCGTCGATATCACCCAGTCAATTTGGGGCACCTACCTCCATGGGCTGTTTGATAACGGACCTTGGAGAAGGGCATGGCTGAATCGATTGCGACAGCAGCGCGGCTTGAAGTCTTTGCCAACTGGCATTTCCAACTACCGTGAACAACGAGAGACGATGCTAGACGAGTTAGCTGATGCGGTAGGCAGCCATCTAGATCTGTCTCCCATTTTGCAACAGCTGGGTCAATAGCTGGATCAAGAGCTGGGTCAATAGCTGGGTCAACAGATTCTTTTGAGAGTTTTCATGATGAGCGTTAAGGTGCATTTTCTACCGGACAATGTGACTGTGACGGCAGAGGTGGGAGAGCCGCTGTTGCAGGTTGCCGATCGCGCAGGTCTCTCTATCCCGACGGGCTGCATGATGGGGTCTTGCCATGCCTGCGAAGTTGAGCTAGGGGATGGGAGCAGCCTTTGTGCTTGCATTAGCGCCATTCCAGCAGGGCAAAATCCGCTGGTTGTTAATCTTTATGTTGATCCCACCTGGTAGGCTCATGGGAGAAAGCAGCCTCGTCCATGAGTCACGTGTTGCACTGGAAGATCATCAGGTGGCGATCGCCCTAGGCAGCAACATTGGCGACTCTTTTGCCATTCTAGAATCAGCGCTCAAGACTTTAGCTGATTTTCCAGGCATTGTGCTTTTAGCAAAGTCTCCTTTTTATTTAACGGTGGCGATCGGGCCGCCTCAACCCGATATTCTCAATGCTTGCGCCCTCTTAACCACGACGCTATCGCCAGGAGAACTTTTGGATGTGCTGCTTAAGGTTGAAACTCAGTTTGGACGGGTACGGCAAGAGTGCTGGGGGGCACGTTCCCTAGATCTAGATTTGTTGTTGTTTGATGACCTGATCATTCGGCAGCCCCATCTGCAAATTCCCCACCCGCGCATGGGCGATCGCGCTTTCGTCTTAGCCCCCCTTGCCGATATCGCGGCAGATTGGGTAGAGCCGATTTCAGGAAAATCGATCGCAGATCTCTTGAAGCAGGTAGACTGTTCTGAAATCAAGAAAGTCTGAAATACAAGAATTCTGAAATAAAAGAGTCAGTCACTCAGTCCCTCAATTGTTCTGCGAGCAGATTAGAGCTAATATCTGGTTCTCGTCCTCCTTTATTTGACCTGAAACTATGCCCATTGGTCCCGAACCTCCCCAACTGCTCAAACAAAAGCTGTTCTATCGCGGACGTAAGTTTAGCTTTGAAGTCAACCGTTTGCGCTTACCCAACAAGGCTGAAGGAGATTGGGAATGCGTTCGCCATCCGGGGGGAGCACTGGCAGTGCCCATAGCTGCCGATGGTCGCCTGGTGTTGGTACGGCAGTACCGCTTTGCGGCGCAGGGGCGTTTGCTAGAGTTTCCTGCCGGGATGATAGAACCTGGCGAAGATGCGGCAACTACCGTTCGGCGCGAGATTGAAGAAGAAACGGGCTATCGCGCCCACAGGTGGCAAACGCTGGGTAAGTTCTTCCTGGCTCCGGGCTATTCAGATGAGGTGATTTACGCTTTTCTGGCACTCGATTTGGAAAAACTGGAAACGCCGCCTGAGCAAGATGAGGACGAAGATATCGAGACTGTTTTGATAACTCCTCAAGAGCTAGAGCAGGCGATTCTAGCTGGAGAACCGATCGATTCTAAATCTATTTCCAGCTTTTTTCTGGCGCGCCCCTTCTTGTCTATGCTTTAGACAGGAATTGAATTAACTCCTAGAATTTAGGCTGGAGGCAGTGTCCTCACTAGCCTAAGCTTTAGTTCTGTTTAATTCCTGAATTATGTCCAAGAGTGCTTTAGCCAATTTACTGCGTCGAGCCTACCAAGCGGCTCAAATTTCTCATAAAGCACAAATTCCGATCGCCGAAGTTACAAACCTGAGCGATCGCACTCTCATCACCCGAAGGCAGGTGCTAGGAGGAATTGCCGCGACGGGATTGTTGCCCCGTTTGGGACAGCGCCCAATATTTCCAGTTAATTCCGTTCATTCCGCCAGAGATGCAAAAATCCTGATCGTAGGTGCAGGTATTGCGGGTCTGACGGTTGCCTATCGATTGCGACAGGCGGGTGTTCCAGTAGAGCTGATTGAAGCGAGTCATCGGACGGGCGGACGGCTACGTAGTCTACGCGGTGAATTGGGCGACGTGGTGGAATTGGGGGGCGAGTTTATAGATTCTCGCCACACGGCAGTCCGATCGCTGGCAGCAGAGCTAGGCTTAGAGCTGGCAGATTTGCGATCGGCTGATCTCGGCTTAGAGCCAGAAATTCTTTATTTCCAAGGACGAAAAATTACTCAGGCTCAAGTGGCAGAGGCCTTCTCACCGCTTGCCCAACGTATTGCCCAAGATTTGCGAAGGCTGGGCGATCGAGCGATCACCTATCGCAATCCTAACCCTAACGCCGTGCGGCTCGATCGCCTCTCTTTAGCAGAGTATTTGGCGATCGAGCCGATTGATCCCGTGATCGATCAGCTTGTGCGGGTGGCCTATATGACTGAGTTTGGGCGTGATGCTGAGTCTCAATCTTGTCTCAATATGCTGTTCCTCATTGGCGCTGAAGTCGGTAAATGGAGCACCTACGGCGTGAGCGATGAGCGATATCATGTTGTGGGTGGCAATGAGCAGATTCCCCAACGGTTAGCGGCACTGTTAGAAGGAACAATTGCCACAGGCACCCTACTGGAGTCGATACGGCTCGTGGACAACCGCTACGAGGTTAGCCTCAGACAGGGATCAACCAGCTTCGATCGCACCTACGATCAGGTTATTTTGACGGTGCCCTTTACGACTTTGCGCCAGGTTAATCTGGCAGTTGATTTGCCGTCTGTTAAACAAAAAGCGATCGCTGAGCTGGGCTATGGCACTAGCAGTAAGCTTGCCGTCCCTTATCGGGAGAGGATTTGGCGATCGCGCTATGGCTCTACGATCAGCGTCTATACTGATCTGGACTTTCAGAACACTTGGGAGAGTGCCCGCTACTCGACTCTGCCAGGAGGTTGGGTCACAGATTTGCGGGGCGGACAGGCGGGAATAGCATTGGCAAACGGTTATCCTGAAGATCAGGCGCGGAAGCTGACAGATGACTTAGAGCGAATATTCCCAGGGATTGCTCAGGTAGAGCGGGGTCAGGCAATGCGATCGATTTGGGCTAACGAACCCTATGCACTGGGTTCCTATGCCTGCTATCTGCCTGGACAATGGACTCAAATGGGCGGGGTTGAATCTGAGCGAGTCGGCAATCTTTGGTTTGCTGGAGAACATTGCTCTCTCGGTTCTCAAGGCTATATGAATGGCGCTTGTGAAACGGCTGAGCAAGTCGCCCAAGGCATTCTCAGTCAGTTAGGAAATATTGCGGCATAGGGTAACCCTTTTACAGATCGGGCGGTCTAATGTAGATGCCTTCAATCAATCTTTTAAGCTGTCCCTTGGAAATGAAGATCGATCTCTGGTGTATGGCGCTACGCGCTTAGATCCAATGAGTTATTTTTTGAGAGCCGCGCTCCGCGCGGCTCTCAAAAAATAACTCGCCCTAACTCAATTACGTAGGGCTATACTTACCCACAAAGTAACTTATACGTAGCATAGAGGAAGCGCCAAAAGTCGTAAAATCATTCAGTTTCTCAGCTGTTTTTTGCAAAGGCTGGACAGAATGAATCTCTACAGATTAGACATTTGTGTAAGCTAGTGATGGCACTCAGTGAACGACCTAATCATAGATTACGATCGGACTTAGGATATATGAAATATCAAAATGAGATATCAAAAAATAGTGAGCCTAGCAACTAAAAATTTCATAAGAACGGGCATCCTCATGAAATTTTTTGAGTCCTTAGACCCAACTGGTTTTACATCGCCAAGTGATATTTGATGGGGTTGAGAAGCCGATTAGATTGGGTGGTAAACACCACAGGCCGATCGAAATCCAAGATCCTTCAAGCATCAGAAAAATCTTTGAGACCCTGGAGATGCCTAAATGTAGGTTCTCAAGTTATGCCTAGACTGGCTCTAAAGCTAGAGCTTTGTACGGAAATAGTAAACTTTATACAAAACCAAGCCATTTCTAATGTGATTCGTATCCCACAATCACAAATCCATCTTGCGAAGAATGATGTATTGAAGTAGATTTTATCGGTAGAGAGCTTAATCTGCCAAAACGTTCAGTGGAGGTGGAGTAGAGCCTACTAAATTTCTTAAAAAGCTTCTTAACGTCTCAGCTCTTGGCTACTGGCACGATCGAATTTTTGATCTACTGTAATTTATTTCTACTCAAAAGTGTAGATTAGTCAATTATTTTAAGCGATCAGATTATTGGAGTGGGAATTGCATATGAAATTTTAGAGACTTAGGAAATCTCTAGCTTAGGGCTACTGTCTTATGACTATTCAGCAAGTTTAATTGGGATATGAATACCTAGCGACGTGGAAGTATTGTATACCTTGTCACCTTTAAAATGATGAGAATTGAATGTGCTTCCTACCAAGTCTAACAACGGTTGCATTGCGCAAGGTTAGGGTATTTCACAGAATCAGACTTAGACAAGTTGAGTCAGGTTGGCGATCGCCAGATTTTTGACTGAGCAACTGTTTACTATTTACAGGGCAGCTTACTATTTACAGGGCAGCACAGTGAAGCATCAGTAAAGCATCACAGTGGGTTAGGGGCATCGAATCGTAAAAGATTAAAGTTTGAGCGTGAAATGTGGAAGCGATATAACTTAGAGATAAATTGACGGTATGTTGACGATCGCATCAATTTCTAAGCTGCGAAATGCAAGCGTAGGAACCCTAGTCAGTGCAGGACTGTCAATCAGCTAGGCAGATCGGTCAGGCACAATGTTCGATTATCAGGGATTCTCAGTTTTCGTACTGGTATTTTTAAAGTCAACCAATCTGTTCTTTAACAGGCTGGACTTTTCTACAGGTCTCCCTTACTGCTCATAGAACTATGACCGCACTGAAAAAGCTAGTCGTCCGAGGAATGCTGTGGACAGTATTGGGTTATGGTGCCAGCCAAATTATACGGTTTGGTGCGAATCTCATATTAACCCGTCTGCTGTTCCCAGAATTTTTTGGGTTGATGGCACTCGTCAATATCTTTATTGCTGGACTGACCCTGTTTTCCGATGTAGGCATCGGGATTAGTATCGTTCAAAACAAAAGTGGAGATGAGCCAGACTTTCTCAATACAGCCTGGACTATCCAAGTTATTCGTGGCTTGGGTCTGTGGTTGATTTGTCTGCTTTTTGCTCACCCTGTTGCCATGCTGTATGGAGAACCCCAGCTTATGGCGTTAATTCCGGTTGCCGGATTAGTCACCGTTATTTCTGGGTTTAACTCCACCGCGCTCTACACGCTAGAGCGGCACATAGCTATCAAAGGGCTGACCGTTATGGAACTGTCAACCCAGGCAATTCAAATTGTGGTCATGTTGTGCTGGGCATTTATTACCCCAACCATTTGGGCGCTGGTGGGGGGGAACATTATTTCGGCGCTAGTGAAGCTGATTTGGAGCTATCGGCTGGTTCCCGGAAAGCGTAACTGGTTTATGTTGGACAAACGGGCAACTCACGAAATCTTTTCGCTGGGACGCTGGATCTTCTTTTCCACTGCTCTGATGTTTCTAGCTGAGCAGGTCGATCGCCTCTTGCTAGGCAAAATGTTTTCTCTGCAATTGCTGGGAATTTACTCAGTTGCCCTAATGCTGAGCGACGTGCCTCGCCAAGTCACGATCGCGCTGGGAATGCGGGTGGTGCTGCCAGCGATCGCCAAGCTCACCGATCTTCCTCGCTCGGAACTACGCGCCAAGGCGCTCAAAAGCCGCCGCTACTTGCTATACGCCCTGACCCTGATCATGGTGGTGACCATTGGCTGGGGCGATGTTGCCACCTCTTTCCTGTATGACAAGCGCTATGCGGCAGCAACCTGGATGCTGCCTATTTTGGCGATCGGCATCTGGCCCCGCATTCTCTGTGCCACTATTGAACCTGCGCTCTCGGCTTTGGGTAAGGTGCAGTACATGACTCTAGGCAACCTGTGTCGGCTAATATTCACCGCGACAGGAATTTTGCTAGGCTATTCCCTCTTCGGCAGTTTGGGAGCTGTGATTGCAGTGGCGCTCAACGATTTGGTCTACTACACAGTAGTGAACTATGGACTATGTCGAGAGGGCATCGGCTGTCTCCGACAAGATGCTGAAATGACAGGTCTACTGGTGCTAGGAGTGGGCGGCTTTGCCGTCCTTCGGATAGCTTTAGGCATTCCTTTCCCGGTTCCTGGCATAGTTTGAGGCAAAACTTGAGACTAGAATTCCTGTACTTCTCTCAAATAGCTGAAGGATTTCTTGCGCACTTGAGGAATCTTGTGAAATAATTAGAGATTGTGTCTTATCATTTGCCGATTTAGTGAAATCCTATGGCTAAAGGTGTCCGCATTATCATCACGCTAGAGTGTACTGAGTGTCGAACAAACCCAGACAAGCGATCGCCGGGGGTTTCTCGCTACACCACGACCAAAAACCGTCGCAATACGACAGGGCGCATTGAGCTAAAGAAGTTCTGCACGCACTGTAATAAGCATACGGATCACAAAGAGATCAAATAACGGCGCTGAGTAAAATCGCCGAGTGAAATCAAAGACCTGACCACTTTTCAATCATTTAGACTCCAACTTATGGCTTACTTTCGTCGTCGCATTTCTCCCATTAAACCCGGAGATCCCATTGACTATAAAGATGTTGACCTGCTGCGGAAATATGTTACCGAGCGTGGCAAGATTCTTCCCCGTCGAATTACTGGACTGACTGCCAAGCAGCAGCGAGATCTGACTGAGGCGATTAAACGCGCTCGGATTATGGCACTGTTGCCTTTTATTAACCAAGAGGGGTAATGCCTACGGTTTAGGGCGCAGGGAGTTCTAGAATTAAGTCCGGACATCATGCGTTCACCGTACGTTCGGACAATGATTACCCTCACCCACCTCTGGCAGTAGACTTCATGGAGAAGGGAAATTTAGTTGAGTTTCGGCTACAGGGCGATGGCGCAGACAAGCCTCGCCAGAGTCGGTTAGCGGTCGTAGAGCGCCCTGAAGGCAAAAAGCATTGGATTGCAGTGGATGGGCGAGGGCAGTCTCATACCCTCCATCCCAGAGACATTACTTACGTTGTGACTGGCGAGGTTTACAAAGCCGCTGACATTTCCAAGTTTTGGCAGACTATCCAGCCCTATCTTGATCCCTCTAGTTTGGAGGTGGCATGGGAGATATTGGCAGAAGAGGGAGAATCTGTTGATCCTGCTGCAATGGCGATGCTGCTGTTTTCTGAGCAAAGTCCGGCTCTGTGCTACGCGGCGCACTGTCTTCTATCAGAGGACAAATCTTATTTTAAGCAGAAGGGCGATCGCTATGAGCCTCGCCCTTCTGCACAGGTCTTAGAACTCAAGCATCAGCTCAACATGGAGGCTCAGCGCCAGCAAGAGTGGCAGAGCTTCATGGAAAGAGTGCAAGCATCTCTGACAGCAGAGCCGCTGGAGGCGAAAGTGGAATGGCAAAGTGGCGATCGCCCCCGACTGGAAGCCCTAGAGCGGTTTGCCTTATTGGGTGAAGAGGCTCAGCACCGAGCGCCAGCCCTAGAAATTTTGTCGGTATTAGGGCGACCGGAAACCGCGCCTGCTGCTTTTCAGCTTTTGGTGGATCTCAAGCTTTGGAGCGACCACGAAAACTTATTTTTGCGGCGTAGTCAGCTTCCCACTCAATTTTCCAGTAGGGTTCTTGAAATGACTCACCGCTGCCTCACCTCGCCGCCGCCTGATCCAGATGCCGATCGCTTAGATCTAACGCACCTGAAAACCTACACCATTGACGATGAGAGCACTCGCGAGATTGATGATGGACTTAGCGTCGATTTTTTGGCGGATGGGCAGCAGCGGCTATGGATTCATATTGCCGACCCGACGCGGTGGCTTTTGCCAGGTGACGAGCTGGATTTAGAGGCGCGTCGTCGCTGTACAACAGTCTATTTGCCGACGGGCATGATCCCGATGTTTCCCCCAGAGTTGGCAACAGGGCCGATGAGCCTAAACCAAGGGCGAGTTTGCACGGCGCTAAGCTTTGGGGTGGTGCTAGACGAGACGGGCAGCGTACAGGAGTATGAGATTCGCCCTAGCTTGGTCAAACCGACCTACCGCCTGACCTATGAAGATGTAGATGAAATTTTGCAGTTGGGCGTTCGAGCGGAGCCGGAGTTAGAAGCACTGGCAACCTGGGCAAAGCGACGAGCATCTTGGCGGGTTTCTCAAGGAGCCATTACCATTCGGATGCCTGAGTCTTCCATCAAGGTCTGCGACGACGAGATCACAATTCAGGTATTAGAGGATTCGCTGTCTCGAATGCTGGTTGCCGAAATGATGATTTTGGCGGGCGAAGTTGCTGGAAAGTATGGAGAAGCCCACGGTCTAGCCCTGCCGTTTCGAGGACAGCCTCAGCCCGAACTGCCGCCTGAGCAAGAGTTGATGCAGCTCCCGGCTGGCCCTGTCCGCTATAGCGCTATTCGCCGCTGCATGCCCCGGAGCGAGGTGGGCATCACGCCCGCACGGCACGCTAGTCTGGGGTTGAATACCTATACGCAGGTAACATCGCCCATTCGTCGCTACGCAGATTTGTTAGCGCATTTCCAGATTAAGGCTCACCTCAGAGGCGATTTGCCCCCGTTCTCGATCGAGACTACTAAAGAGCTGATTCAAGCAGCCAGCACGACTGCCTATGAGGCAACTCTGGTAGAACGGCAAACCAACCGCTACTGGAGCCTAGAATATCTGCGGCGCAACCCTAACGAGATCTGGCAAGCAATCATGCTGCGCTGGCTGCGGGAGCATGAAAGCCTGGGTCTGGTGCTGTTGGAGGATCTGGGGCTAGAGCTAGCCATGCGATTTACCCGTCCGATGGAAATGGGCGATCGCCTAGAGATCAAAGCCGTCTATGTTGACCCGCGTCAAGACCTGATTCAGTTTGTGGAATGCGATCGTTCAACGGCTGTCGTAATCTAGCCTGTATCGCTATACCCCTATGAAAGGCGCGTCATGCATCTTTCAAAATAGGACACTAACGTTAATGGAGTGATTTTTTATTGAGTGGGCTTCGCCCACTCAATAAAAAATCACTCCATTTTGAGGACTACCCAAAATAGGAGCAGAATTCTAGCTTCTACCGTTGCTGCTCAGCATTTCCACAATGACGCGATGCTCGTCGGGCGGAGATGCAGGAGCCGTCTTGCGGGTGTCTGTAATCAGCCAGTCGAGAGCGGCGGCCTGAACGTCGATCGCAGCTCCTTTCTTGTCCACACAGTAGCGACCGTACACGAGTTTATCAACCAGACAGGCTCCTGCGCCCAGTCGCGCATATTCAAAAATAACGCTGTTATCCACCGTTGCATCACTGCAAATATGGCAGCTTGGTCCAATCATGGATGGCCCAATGATAGTGGCTCCATCCTCAATTTTAGTCATCGCGCCAATGTAAACAGGACCTGTGATATTCACCTTATCCCAGTTGACCGACACATTGAGTCCAGTGTAAATCCCAGGTCTTACTTCATGTCCAGGAATTTGCACATTTTTGACTCTTCCCAGCAGCACGTCACGAATCGCCTGCCAGTAGTCGGGCACTTTGCCAATGTCAACCCACTGAAAGTCCATCGGAATACCATAAAAAGGCGCGCCAATTTCTACTAGATTGGGGAAAAGTTGACCGCCGATGTCATACTCAACGCCTGCCGGGATATAGTTAAAAATTTCGGGTTCAAAGATGTAAATGCCCGTGCTGATATTGGTGCTTAGGGCATCTTCAACGGCAGGCTTTTCCTGAAAAGCTTTAATGCGTCCCGTTTCATCCGTCACGACAATGCCGTAGCTGGAGACTTCCTCACGGGGTACTGACTTCGTGATGATAGTGGCGATCGATCCTTTCTCCCGGTGTTGCCGCACGGCTTCCGTCAGATCCAGGTCAATTAAGGCATCGCCACACAACACGATGAAGGTGTCATCAAAGAAAGGAGAGAAGTCTTGAATCCGGCGCATTCCGCCAGCCGAGCCGAGCGCTTTGCCCACCAGTTCGCCATTAACAATGTTGCCTTCAAAGGAATAAGCGATCTGAACGCCAAACCGTTGACCATCCCGAAAGTAGTTTTCAATTTCATTGGCAAGGTGGCTGACGTTGACCATGATCTGATCAAAGCCATGTTGTCTCAGAAGCTCTATTAAGAACTCCATGACAGGCTTCTGTAAGATCGGAATCATCGGCTTGGGCGTAGTGTAAGTGATGGGGCGGACACGAGTACCCTTACCGGCTGCCAGAATCATGGCTTTCATAAACTTATATCCCTCGTTTCTGGGCTACTTAGTGCATTTGAACAGTGAGTGAACATCCTTCCAGTCTTTCACAATCTTCCAAGATTTCCAGGTTTAACCCAGCAGTTTGCAGAATCTACACGAAATCTCAGGTGAAAAAACGGATAGCTGGCATTTGGCTTGTTCAAGGATAGGTCAGACAAACTACTAGATACAATTCACAGGCGATCGCTGTCAAAAGTTCTATGCTTCAACAAACTGGCACACAAAACTACGATGTGTAAACTTCAACAAAAAACTTTATTCAAAAATGAACGTATTAAGAGGTTCCAATGAGGAACTTGACCTAGATTTCCCGTAAAAGGTAATCCAGTAAAGTTAATCCAGCAAAGCTAAATGCTCTGATGCCAGGGCTAATGCTGCATTAGGTGCGGCGTTTCCCTTATTGATCTCAGCATTTGCTGCCTCGGTTTTTAACAAATCTGCAAGACTACGAACCTGCAAATCCTGGTAGAACTCCTCTTGAGCCAGCTCAACCTTAGACTGAGCCGACAGAAACAGCAGCGCCCAGAAGGCACCCACGCGATCGTGAACTGTTGGCCCAGCTGTAGGCTCAACGGCAGCATCCGTTTGTGGCGGAATCTGAGTCGCTGTCCAGAGCTGGAGCAACACTTCAAAGTCGAGCCAGTTTTGCTGCTGATCTAAATTTTCCCAATATTGATTGAGAAATTGATCTAACGATGCTGCAACCTCCAAAAGATTTTCCTGATGCGCCAATTGCGCGATCGCCCGAATTGCCTGTTTCTGAGACTGAGGGCGCGGACGGCGTAGCGGCACACGGCGCGGCTTCTGATCGGTCATGGCGCTTGAAATCAGATTGAGCTGAGCAATCAGCTCTTGCAGCGTCACGCGGCGATTAGGCGCGGCAGGGGCAACCGCTCGTCGTCGAATCCGTCGCTCCAGGTTTCGAGGCAGCGCGTTGATCTCTGCTAGCTCAACTTCTTCTACCACCTCCATCTCTTGCTCAGCCTCCAGTCGCGCTAGGCTATCTGCTTTGAGCAGTAGCAGCACAGAAGCATAGAGAAACGCCTGACCTGACTCCGATAAGTCTGCTTCATAGGGGGCGCGTCCAGCCGTATTCAGCTGCTCTGGCGATCGCTCCGGCTGAAGTTTGCTGAGAAAGCGATCAATTACCTCAATCACCTTGACATCCCAAGGATCGATTTCCCCGCTTTCCGCCAACTCAATCAGCAGGTCGATCGCACTGTCTGCCAGAGAACGTGTCATAGAGCGCCAGAAATATTTAGCCGATCCGAACAAAATAAACGGCTGCAAACCCAATCAGCAGCAAAAGCACAAAGGGAACCCAGAGACTCCAAGGATCGAGCGGATCAATCAAAATCGCAGCATTCATGGATGGGTAGAATATTGATCTATTCAAGGATAGCTGAACTGGCTAGGTTTACATATCTAAGTTTATAGCGGCTCCAAAAATCTCAAGCTCCCTCAAACGATCGCCTTCTAACCATTGCCTGCAAACGTTCTAGAGGATACTCCGCCACAAAACTCTCCCAGGATTTGGAATGCCCTGCCGCATTGTAAACATAGAAAGTGCCGCCAACCGTACGGCTAGCAGTAATCAGGTCAAGCGCCCTCGCTAGGTTGAGACATTGAGTAGACTCGTTTGGAGTTATCATCTCTAAAATTTTTACTGTCCAGCGAATGAGCGGTCAAGAGGATCTACAGAGTGTTTGCAACGAGATCCGAAAATTAATCCTAGAAACGACGCTCATTTTCTGAAACAGCCTTCACACCGTTCCAAGAGCATGTTCCAAGAGCAGATAATGTTGCAAATCACACCTTGCAAATAACAATAAAGTTTCAATCAGGATTCCGTCGTGTCAGGAGACTTAGAAAGCCTCTATCTGCGTCAGTATCTGAATCCAGGTGCAAATATAGACGCGATCGACGCTTAAGTTAGCTCAACATCAGTCAAGTAGCCCTGCACCCAGCCCAGCTTCTACCTTGTTTGAAACATCACTCTTCTACTCTAAAGTATCCAATATTGCTGCTTTGACTGCATATTGTGAAATAAGCTTAGTGTACAGAAACAATTCTTGAAGAAATCTGCTTCAGTTTTTCAACCCTGTGGCGGCAATTCCTCGAATGAATTGGCGCTGACCCAGCAAAAACAGCCCAACGATCGGCACAGTAGCAATGACTACAGCCGCCATCAGCAGCGGCCAGCTGTTGGTGAATTGCTCCTGGAACTCAGCTAATGCCAACTGTACAGTTCTCAGTTCGGGACGGGTTGTAAACACTAGCGGTTTGAATAAATCGTTCCACTCGCCGATAAAGGTAAACAGAAACAGCGTCACCAGCGCAGGTCTTGCCAACGGCAGCATGATCAGCCCCAGGATTTGCAGTCGGTTCGCACCATCTAAAGCCGCCGCTTCCTCCAGCTCGATCGGGATGGTTTCAAAATATTGCCGTAAAAGGAATATTCCAAATCCACTGGCAGCAGTCGGCAGGATTAGCGCACCGTAGGTGTTAATCAAATGTCCTGCCTTTAGAACCAGAAAGATGGGAATGACTAAAACCTGGAAGGGAATGACTAAGGTCGCCAAAATAATCAGCAAAACGGTTTGCCTACCCCAAAACCTTAACCTTGCCAGAGCATAGCCTGCCAGCGCTGAGGTAGTGATCTGCAAGGCTGTTACCCCCAGCGCCACTAGGGTGGAGTTGAAGAATGCCAGCAGGAAATTTCCCCTGCTCCAGGCTTCCTGATAGTTTGCTCCTGTCCATCCGGTTTGTTCGCCAACTCCGACAGAATTTGTGGGTGCAAAGGAGATGACACAGATGATGACTAGGGGCAACACAATCAAACCTGCCCCTAGCCATAGCAGCAGTGACAGCAGGGCTGGCTGGAGATGAGGCGATCGCACAGGGTTCGACACAGGGTTCGGTACAGGATTATCCGGTGCAGCATTGCTTATGGAGAGATCACTGTAATTCACTAAGATTTACAATTTAAGTAGGGTTTACTGCAAACGTGATTCCCATATCAAAACACACAAAATTCACTGATAAGCTAGGCTGTTACTCTAACCCGCTCTACTGAGAAATTTCTATAGCTTGTGGCTAATCCCTGTAAATTTTTGCTTTAAACCAGTAGGGTGGAGAGTAGAGAGGTTTAGGTTATGAAAGTTCTAAGCCCAGGTTAACATTTAGGTCGGTAGAGAATCGGCACATCAGAACCAGGAGACAACAGAATTTATGCAGCAGCTTGAAATCAGCCCAGATATCGACTTCCGAAGCGAAACCTACAAAGATGCCTACAGCCGCGTCAATGCGATTGTGATTGAGGGTGAGCAGGAAGCGTTTGAAAACTACAACAGGTTGGCGGAGTTGCTTCCGGATGTGCAGGAGCAGCTGATTGGTCTTGCCAAGATGGAAAACCGTCATAAGAAAGGATTTCAGGCCTGCGGAAAAAACCTTGCCGTGATGCCAGACATGGAGTTTTCCCAGCGATTCTTTGCCGATCTGCACCGCAATTTTCAAGATGCCGCCGCCCAGGGCAAAATCGTTACCTGTCTCCTGATTCAGTCGCTCATCATCGAATGCTTTGCGATCTCGGCGTACAACATCTATATTCCCGTTGCCGATGACTTCGCCCGCAAGATCACGGAAGGCGTAGTGAAAGATGAGTACATGCACCTCAACTTTGGTGAAGAATGGCTGAAGGCAAATTTTGAAACCGCCAAAGCTGAGCTAGAAGTGGCGAATAAAGAGAATCTGCCGATCGTCTGGCGGATGCTGAATGAAGTTGCCGATGATGCTCGTGTCTTGGGCATGGAGCGCGAGGCATTGGTGGAAGATTTCATGATCAGCTATGGCGAAGCGCTAAGCAATATTGGCTTTAGCACTCGTGACATTATGCGGATGTCTGCCTACGGATTGGCTGCTTAATCAGCGTTCTAGGTTGCAGCCTGTTCCTATAAAAAAGCAGAGGCATCGCTAAGCGATGCCTCTGCTTTTTTATAGGAATTTATTCAAATCGCTTCACTTTAAAGGTCGTGATTTTCCAGGGAGCGATCGTCCCACTTTTATCGTCAGCCACAGGCTCTTCCAGCAAATTTGTGGGCTGAACTGAGGCGGCATCAAGATAGCGATCGAACAAAATGCCTGAGTTGCCAAACTGCACCTGAGCTTTCTCTCCATGCGCCTCGTAACACCGCAAAATCCAGCGATCGGGTTCCTGTTCTGAAGGCTTCAGAGCGGTGAGCACTAGATTATTTGCCTGAAGGTCAAGAAACGTTGCAGTTGAGGGCAGGGTGCCCTGCGGCAGTTCTGAAACCAGCGCTCTAAGGGGTTGATTCAGCGCATAGCCCTGTCGCACCGTTTGCGCCGACTGCCAAGAGCGATCGTGGGGATAAATGGCGTAAGTGAACTGATGCTGACCGCGATCGGAGTTAGGGTCAGGCCATTCGGAACCGCGCAAAAGGGTCAGGCGGATCTGGTGGGGCTGGCTGTCGTAGCCCTGCTTGCAGTCGCTGAGGATGCTGACCCCATAGGAGTTTTGGCTAGCGGTGTCGCTTAGATCTGCCCAGCGCAGCGCCGAAACCTCCCACTTGGCTTTTTCTGCACTGTCTTGAGGACGGGTCGATCGCTGAATGGCACCACAGGGAATCTCATAGGTGGCATAGGCGGCATCCAAATTGAGCGGGAAAGTGGCTTTGACGACAACATGGCGCTCTTGCCAGTCCACTTGGGTGTGAATTTTGAGGACAGCCGAGCCTTTGTCTAGGATATAGACCTGATTGAAGGTTGATTTGCCCAGCTTGCGAACCACCCGAATGCGTGTGGTAACTGCCCCTCGGTCTTCGTAGAAAATTTGCGTTAGCTGGGCTGGGGGCAGAGGATATTGGGCGTATTTGGGATCAATGTTCCAGGCATCCCAATATTGTCCGCTGTCTCGGAAGGCTTGCAACTCGTTTCCGGCTCGACTGAGCAGATCTCGCTGATGCAACTTATCCCGCAAGCCTGACAGGTTGCCCGTCGTCGGATCGATCGTGACACGCAACCGATCGTTTTCCAGCATAAAACCGTTGGTAGGAACAGCGGGAACCGGATTTCCCGTACTGCGCGGCAGTAGCCAATAGCAGCGATAGCCGATCGCCGGGATCTCTTCCGCCTGAAAGAAAATTTGACAGTGGGTAATGCCGTTCTCGCGCCAGCAGTGGGGCTGACTCACCACTTCACGTCCTGCCAGATCGCAGACTTGCCAGAAGCAGGCTCGCTCGTTCTGGCTTTGCTGTACTGAGAGCGTCACAACTTCCGATCGCTTCCAATTCAAGGAGTTAAATATAGCAATCAGCTTGGCTTGGGGCTGTGGCGGGGGTGGCAGCTGGATTTGAGAGGCGATCGCCTTCAGCGCCTCCTGCCGAATATTCCAGCCCGTGTCTAGCGCTTCCTGCCAGGTGCGATTTGCCTCTACGAATACGGGGGCGATCGAGGAGCCAGGCAGAATATCGTGAAACTGGTTAAATAACACTTTTTTCCAGGCGGCTTCTAGCTCGGCTTTGGGATAAGCTGCCCCCGTAATCAGGGTTCTCAAGGAGGCAAACAGCTCTGCCTCATAGAGGGTATCTTCGCAGCGGCGGTTATATTGCTTCTGATCGGCATGGTTGGTATAGCAACCCCGATGTAGCTCTAGATAAAGCTCGTTATTCCAGGTGGGAAAGGCAACAGATTTTTGAGCAACCGATCCGGCTGATGCGGCAATGTCGGGTGCCGTGACCTGACTCGCTGCTGCCTGACGGGTTGAGTCCAAAAACTTTTGAGCCGTGGTGAACTCTAGCTGTGGGAAGAAGGGCGATCGCCCCCAGCGTCTAGCCAATTGCAGCATGTCACGCGTTGGGCCACCGCCATGATCGCCCACCCCCGTGAGCCAGAGGCAGGTCTGAGTCGAGGTTTTAGTTTCCCAGGTGCAGGCATATTGCGCCATTTTCACCGGATCAATGCCTTCGCCGATTGGAGCAGACTGGAGGCTAAAGACCTTTGTGCCGTCTGGAGCCTGCCACCAGTGAGCTTCATGGGGAAACTTCGTCGTGTCGTTCCAGCGCAGCTTTTGGGTGACAAAGTATTCTACGCCGCCCTGCTTGAGAAATTGGGGTAACTGCCAGTTAAAGCCGAAGGTATCCGGAAGCCATGCGATCTCCCCCCGCTGACCAAAGGCTTGCTGCAAGTAGCGCTGACCATAGAGCAGGTGGCGAACGATCGCTTCTCCGCCCAGCAAATTCATTTCTGGCTCAATCCACAGCGGCGCAACGGAGACTTCCCAGCGTCCGATCGCCACCTGAGCTTTGACGGCAGCAAATAACTCAGGGCGATTTTTCTCCATCCACTCATACAGAGCGGGCGTGGTGTGGCAGTAAGTCAGCTCCGGAAAATCCTTTTGCAGATTTAGCACCGATCGAAACGTCCGTTCAGCCACCTGCCAGGTTTCGCTCACCGTCCAGAGCCACGCCATGTCCAGATGGGCGTGTCCGAGAAGCTGAATTTTGCGCTGCTTGATCAATTTTCCTAACGGCTGAAGCTGTTGGCGTAGGTTGGCAAGGGCGCGATCGAAGGAGATGCGATCGCACACCGTCAAGACCGACCAGGGAATTTTTCCCACGGCTTGCGCTACGGACTCAAGTTGGGTAGGGGCAAAAGCCGTGATGAACTCTCGCAAAACTGCCAATTCATCGGCAACAAATCCCGGCTCTGGAGGATCTGCGCGATCGGCAAATTCGTAGCTATCAGATTCGTAGCTATCAAATTCATAGCTATCAGATTCGTAAATGCAGAGAGCCTTCACCAATGCCCCGTTGTCATGTACCGGACTTTCTAGCCGGATCGCCACATCAAAAGCATCATTATGGCGAACAGATTCGCTCAGCAACAGGCGCGTTGTAGCATCGAACAGGTCGCCCTCCTGCACCAGCTTACCGTTGACGTAAACCTGCGCTGATTCTGCCCACCAAGTTAGCGCCAGCCGCAATGTCAAGCCCTGCAAGGGATAGCCCCCCAGATTGTGGGGCACGAGTACGCGCTGAGCCAGCCATAGCACCTGCCGCCCTTTTGCCCAACCCACCTGATTTTTGGCATTGAGCAATACTTTTGCCCAAGTCTGCCAGGTGGCGACCTGGCTAATAGACGCATCTCCCCAATGGCATCGCCACTGAGGTTGAACGCTGATTTGGGTCAGAGCGCGCAGTTTGGCGATCGCTTCAGCAAGGCGATCTGAGGATGGCGATCGAGTCATAGCGTCAGTCGTTTTTCCAGCTAAGATCAGAGCAGCTTTAAAGACTGCCGCGAGCTGTCTATCTGTCTATAGGATTAAGCTCATTGCATCAACCCTACAGGTTTTGTGGGGTTCGCGCCCATTCCGCAAAGAAATATTTTACTTGAGCGCTTCAACGCTTCACGCCCATGGCTTCTTCTGGACGTTATCGCAGCAACGTTTTTAACTTTTTATCTCGTCAGTCGATGCGGGTTCAGGATCGGGTGAGCCAAACCTGGCGACAGGCAAAGATGGCGGCAGTTTGGGGCGCACAAATTCTGCTGTATCCGCTCTACGTTGGTTTTCAAGCCACTCGATTAGTGGGTGAGCAGTTGCGTAAAACAACAAGACAAGTTCTGCCCAAACTGCGGTCTGTTACTCAGACGGTGACTGAGGCTGCGGCGGAGCCATTTCTGTTTGCTGACACGCCGATTCAGCGATCGCTTCAAGCCCTCAGCGACTTTGCGCTGCTGCTGCCTGCCGATCGTCTGGCGCTCCAGCTTAATCCTCAAGATCCCAGTGCGCCCGGTATTTGGGTCGTGGTGGGCGGAAGTGCGATCGCCTCATCGATTCCACGATCGCTCCCTGCGTCGAAAGAATTATCGCTCCAGAACAACATTCAGCTGGTAACCTCGGTCTCTTCAACTAAGCTAGAACGGTCAGGCAAGCTGCAAGCTGAGCGATCGGGTGCTATCCAGATCCAGGGCATTGCTTCTCTGCTCAGCTCCCACAGACTTGTCCTAGTCGATATTCAAAATCAGCTTTTGGATGTCCTTAGCTCAGAGCAGCAGGTGTTTCTCCAGCGCCGGATTGCGGGTGATGTGGCAAGCTATTGGCGCCAGCAGCGCCTTCTTGCTGAAAATCAGCCTTGGGTCGATCGCTTCCTGCCCTTGCCCAGAGAACGCACCCTAGCTCTGCCGCCTATCCGCGCTTTCTGGCAACTGATGAGCTGGATGCAAACTGGCTCAGTGGCATCTGCCACCAATCTCTTTCAGGAGTCTCGACTGCTACCTTCTCCCCATTCCCTCTTCGCCCTACCTGACCGTCCGGTGTTGCGATCGGCAGAGGCTTCCTGGAAAACAGGCAATGAGCTACTGGAAAACCTGAGTCGATGGTTTCACGGCAGCGCACAAAAAATTAGGGCGTTCACCACCACTTCAGCATTACCCACTTCAGCCTTGCCCAGTGCAGCATTACCCAGTACAGCATTACCCAGTGCAGCGCCTTCAGTCCTACAAGTGGTGCAGCGCTTACCCGCCTCTTTGCAAGTGCAACGGCGCGATCGGCGGGGGGTATCCAGCTCAAATTCTCTGTTTGTCAGGATGGCTTCACCCAAAGTGAGTTCAACATTTGGACACTCAATCATTTCATTAGCGGCCGAGAACAGAGCTGCTGCAAACGTGGAGGTTGAGCCACTTGCTGCCAAGAGCGACGAGAAGGCGCTGCTGGCTAAGCCTTCTTGGATCGAGGCAGAAGTGCGGCTTGTAACCTACGAAAAACATCCCATAGAACAGCTGCTCGACTGGCTCGATCGCGGAATGCTATGGGTTGAGGATCGCGTCGTGGATGTCTGGAAATGGTTACGCGATCGTTGGTCTACCTAGAGCTGATCGGCTTGTGGGTATAAATATTTTTGAAAAGAACGGAGCGCCCCTTTCAAAAATAAATCTCTTGCAAATTAGGTTGAGTGGGGGCTGCGCCCCCACTCAACCTAATCCCACAGCTTTAATCTGCAAGAGGTCTAACATTTATGTCTGAAATTAGCAGCATCGCCATTTTGATTGACAAAGCCATTTGACACCTCTATTCCAGGTGCGCCAATATGGATGAGAGAGCTTTACAAAAATTCGTATAGGTTGCATTCATGTCCCTGGATTTGATCCCTTTAGAAACCCTTCAGCAGATCGCGCAAGACTATGGCTATTGGTCGGTGTTTCTAGGGATCATGCTAGAGAACACAGGCATCCCCATTCCGGGCGAAACCATTACCCTAGCGGGCGGTTTTTTGGCGGGTAGTGGTGAATTGGACTACTGGATGGTGCTAGGTAGCGCGATCGCCGGGGCCGTCATTGGCGATAACATTGGCTACTGGATTGGGCGTAACGGGGGCTGGGCACTGCTGCTGCGCCTCGGTAGATTGTTCCGCATTCGTGAAGAGCAGCTGATTAGCGTACGGGATCAGTTTAGTCAAAATGCTGCTAGAGCCGTTTTTCTGGGTCGATTCGTGGCGTTACTAAGAATTTTTGCTGGTCCTCTCGCCGGGATTGCCCAGATGCCCTACGGAAAATTCTTTGTCTGTAACTTGGCAGGAGCTGCTGTTTGGGCATCCGTCATGGTTAGCCTCTCTTATTTTGTCGGTCAGGTGGTGCCTCTAGAGCAGCTCATCACCTGGACTGCCCAGTTGGGGGTCTTGGCACTCCTTGGAGTGGTTGCCTGGATTGGGAGAGCCATCTGGCTAGACTCACGCATCAGACAATCAAGC
Source organism: Drouetiella hepatica Uher 2000/2452 (assembly GCA_019359505.1). Lineage (GTDB taxonomy): Bacteria > Cyanobacteriota > Cyanobacteriia > Elainellales > Elainellaceae > Drouetiella > Drouetiella hepatica. The sequence continues at coordinate 249,693 of JAHHHD010000004.1, forward strand.
AAGACGACTTCAGCGGAAGCTGCTTGTGAGACTCCGTCTTCTCACTAGCTTTCTGGGTAGTCCTTGAGGGATTAAGGATTTTTTGTTGCGTGGGCTTTGCCCACGCAACAAAAAATCCTTACCTAAATACCACTACCGCTTTCCGCTTACGGCGACTTCAGAAGGTCTACGGGCTGAATGTCCGAGGATAGTTTTTCCCTAAGCGTGTCTCTCATGAATTATCTAATTTCCACAACTTGGTTAAGACTGCTATATTAAACGTCTGACTCGATCGCCATCAGGTTTCTCACACTCAGCGCTTACTCAGTAGCGCCAAAATAATGCTCCTATCTGTATTTCTCTAGAGCTATTTCATAGGGGCATGACAGGCAAAGGCTAAATTGAGATTGCATATTCCCTCTATGTAATCCACAGGATCTGGGTTGAGCACAAATTGCTGTTGTTAAACTTTCATTAAACTATTCAAAACTATTAGAGGTTTACCTCTGATAACTGCCCCCAACTTGTCCTAGAATAGAATGCCCTCTCAGTGCTTCTTGGCTCAGGTGCGGGTAATCACTCTACAAGGTATCTTTTAGACCCTACTTTTCGATCTATGACGGCCGATCCCATTCAAACCTACCTCCGATCTATCGGCAAAACCCCTTTGCTCGCCGCTGCCGAAGAACTGGAGCTTGCCAGAGCCGTTCAAACGATGCTGCCGCTGCTTCAGTTAGAAAACCCAACGCCTCAAGAGCTGGCAATGATCCATCAGGGCAAGCGATCGAAAACTCGCATGATCCAGGCGAATCTACGTCTGGTCGTTTCTGTTGCCAAAAAATATCAAAATCGTGGGCTAGAACTCCTGGATTTGATTCAGGAAGGCAGCATAGGGCTAGAGCGTGCAGTGGAAAAATTTGATCCCACCAAGGGCTATAAGTTTTCGACCTATGCTTATTGGTGGATTCGTCAGGGCATGACTCGTGCCCTACAGTCAGATGCTCGCACGATTCGCCTGCCTGTACATGTGCAGGAGAAGCTGAGCAAGATGAAGACGACGACACGTGTTTTGGTGGGTAAGTTGGGGCGCAAGCCTAGCCCAGAGGAGCTTGCAGCAGCACTGGATATGACTCCTGAAGAACTGCGGAGCCTGCTAAGCCAACAGCGCCAATGTGCCTCTTTAGACGCGTTGATCGGTCAAGAGCAAGAGACTCGGCTGGGTGATTTGATCCCTGATGAGCAGCAGCAGCGAGAAATGGAGGCGATAGTCACGCGGGATCAGTGCCAGCAATATCTGACCTGCCTAAACGATAAGGAGCGTGAGTTAATTGCGCTGCGCTTTGGGCTAAATGACGGTAAGAGCCGCAGTTTGGCAGAGGTCGGAGAGGTGTTTGGCTTCTCGCGAGAGCGCGCTAGACAGGTAGAAGTTAAAGCAATGCGAAAACTAAGGCAGCACGCTAACGTCTTGGTCTAACGCTATTCTGCGCTTTACATTTTCAGTCAAACCATGAATCAGTAATGGCATTTAGGCAAAGATTTTTTGTTGTGGGGGTTCGCCTCCACAACAAAAAACATTGCCTTCTGGAGACTACCTACAGTTAAGCCATGCTCTAGCTCTGTTGTTTATTTTGAGAGCCTATTTCCATGCTCTTTTCAAAATAAACAGCGAGCTTAAATATACTGCTCACTAAAACTCCTCAAAGTATCTCAGCCCTCAGAATGACCTAGCTGGAGTTTTAACCGTTATCCTGTTGATCAGGTAATTTATACATACCCCTAAAAACATTTCTATGAATGCTAATAGCGATACCACTGCTGCGATCGACTCTCTAGAAAGCCTGCTCAAAGCAAAGATCAAGCTCCAAGACGCTCAATCTGAAGCAGAGCCGCTTCTGAAAGTTATAGGGCTACTCTTTGAACCTGAAGCTTTGGATGATGATCAAAAAAAGGTGTTACAGAACGGGCTAAAAAGCCTTCGTAAGCTTCTAGAAGCTCATTCCGCCTATAGTGTAGCAGTTGAGCAAGCAGAACCTGCTAGAGCCATTGTAAATCAGTTGCTCAGCTTTCAGCCTATGAATTTTGATGGAAAGCCAACTGGTCAGCCGTCTGAGGAATCTGTACCTAAGGTCACGACAGCAGAAGCCATACCTGACGAAGTCATAGCGGATGAGGATGAGGAATCTAAAGTAGATGAAGCTGAAGATAAGGGATTTGAGGCAGATGAAGCCGTAGCAGATTTATCTAAGGTGTCTGCCACAACTAAATCGTCAGGTTCAACTAGGGCGACTTCAAGCAAGAAGAGTTGACACAAGCTGTAGAGATACTCCCTCAGTCTTTTGCTCTACAGCGATTACACTCGCCTTCAGCACCGCGCTAGCTTCATTACGCAGTGAACTTCTGAAGCAAGAAATATATGGAAAAGTTAATAAGTTGAGCCGTTTTAAGGTTAAGTCCTTGAAGCAGAATTTGTTCGATCCAGCTTGTAGAGCATATCACCTGTATCTGGTAACGGGCGCAGCACACCCTGACCTATCTGCTCTATGTTGCGCCGCAAAAACTCGGAAGGTCGAAATACAAAGATTTCTCGCGGATCTGGAGGCAGCTTAGGCAAATTGCCCTTACGCACCAATCGAATTGGAACGCCTGGATTTAGCTCATAGCCAAACGCCGCAACGCGATTTAGCGCATCATCTGTCATCACCACAGGGTGATGGGAGCGATGGATTAAACTAGAAATCTCAACGACATAACGCGTGTTTTCAGGCCCCTTATTCCACCAAACTTTTGCAGGAATGCGGGTCATACAAGAAATGACACCCAAGGATAAAACAATTACAAGCAAAGTTTTCCAAAAGCGATAATTACCGACTACTCCAGTCGTTCTATAATTTTTTTTGTCATGCGTTTCTTGCTCTATGAAATTTTTAGAATTGCTGAGGGAAAGCAGACGATCGCTTTCATAAATTTTCTGCGTCAAAATTGTCGAGAATGTAAAAGCAACAGCTAACTGAATTCCAATAAAAATAGCAACACTGTAGCGAGGAATGCCTGAAACTTTTATCCCTTGAGTAACATCAACCGCCACATAGAAAACAGCAGGAACCGCTATTAGGGCAATCACAAATAGCCAAGTTCTAAAGCTGCTATTTTTACAAAGAAAATAAATAGAGCAGATTGCTAGTAAAAAGCAAGGCAAAATGATAGGAACTAGAAGAATAATGTCATTCAGTCGATCGCTTGACCCAACTCCGACATCAAAAAAGATGCGGCTAATGTTGCCAATCCACATCGATATCATGCTTAGAAAAGGAGCTTTTTCTAACTTGACATCACTGTTATAAACCATCTCTTCTGTCTTCCTCGCATTAGAGATGAGAATCACCAGCCAGGGGGTAAATGTTGCCACACCTAACGCCGTAGCCAAAAGATAGGAAACAAAGTTTTTGCTGAAGCGATAACGCTCAACCATGAAAATATAGATACCGTGACCCACCGTGACAAGTATAGAAAATAGGTGGGTATAGATGCCAAAACTTACACTTAGAGCGTACAAGAGCCATCTAAGTTTTGTGGGCTGCCGGAGTGTGCGCAGTAAAAGAGCGCTGGAAGCTAGGGTGATCAATCCCCAAAAGCTATAGGCTCTCGCCTCTTGAGAATAGACCACAAAAAAAGGTGAAACAGCCATTAGGGCAACACCCAGTGAGGCAGCTAAACGAGATCTAAATAACTCTAAGCCTAACCAGTACATTGCTGGAAGCGAGAGAACTCCAGCGATCGCTGAAAAACTTCGCATTACGCCTAGAGAGCTACCGCACAATTCCTTCCCAGCCTCTCCCAGAAATTGTACCCAAGCTCTCAGAATGAGAATGTAGAAGGGTGGAATATGAGGATCTTCAAGAGCCAGACCTTGAATAACATCCCCTATTCCTTTATCTAGATTGGGAGCCAAATATTTCTGAATCTCTGGAAAACTCAAGTCCTCGCTCGTGTAGAGGATCTGCTGCAATTCCGCAGCCGTGTAGCCTGACATTCTTAGCGCGGTGAATGCTTCGTCGTCCCAAAATACCTGGCGATCGAGATTAACAAAGCGGAAAAAGATTCCCAATACGATCAGAGTAACAGCCAGAAAATGGAATTTAGATCGCTCAGTTAATTTATTGATCTTAGCTACTCGTAGCATAGCTAGTTTTAACATAGTCAGTCCTTGCAATCATCAGCGCAGTAATTGTTGAAAAGAAGTCCTGCCTAGTCATTTCGGCGATAGGCAAGTTTCAAATAGCTGGTCAACCACTGCCAAGCAAAGAAGATGATGAACCGTGGATTGTGTTTGAAATAGCGTTTCCAGAGACGCTTAGGTTCCATGAACAGTCTAAACATCCACTCTAAGCCAATGTTTTGCAGTAAAGTAGGTGCCTGTTTAATCCGACCTGAATGGAAATCGAAGGCAGCTCCTACGCCTAACATCACCAACTGAAGCTGATCCTGATGTTGATGCATCCATATTTCTTGTTTAGGGCAGCCAATTCCAACCAGTAATATCTTTGCCCCAGAGTTTCTAATTTCAGTTGTGTATTGGTAATCTTCTTCCGGCGTTAAGGAGCGAAAGGGCGGGGCAATCTGACAGGCGATTTGGATGCTAGGAAATTTTTGGCATAGGAAGGAAGCAAATGCTGTTAAACTCTCAGATGTTCCTCCGTATAACCCAATCGGAACACCTTGCTGTGAAGCTGCTTCACACACATGTAAGGTCAGGGTTGGACCATAGACACGAGAAGCTTTTTTAACTCCCAAAGCTGACAAAGCCCAGACTAAGGGCATACCGTCCGGCGTCACCAGAGCAGCACGATTCACAACATGCGCAAAGGCAATATTGTCATGAGCCTCCATCAACATATGCACATTGGCTGCACATACATAGGCACTAGTCCTGGCTTTAGCCCATTGCAAAATCTTTTGGGTTGCATCTTGATAGCTTGTAACGTCAACGCGGCTACCAACGATATATTGATGTTCAAACGAGGTGATGGAATTCAGTTTTTGAGATTTTATCATTAGAGTTTTGACACCTAGTTAGGGTTGAGCAAGAAACAACATGGCAGATTACTTTGATAAAGCAAGGTCTGTTTGCAATTCAATGTTGAGGGGAAATGATGCGATCGCTAAACCGCATTCAACGACTTGAGCGCTCTAATTTTCGAATAGCGCTGGGTTTCAATACTGATTGATAAATATCAACTAGCAAAGGCATATAGTTCTGAATATCTAGAGCCTGAACATCCTCGCGTGCAGCCTTACCTAGAGCAGCTTTTAGTGATGGGCTATTAACCAGGTGTTGCATCGTGCAGGTTAATTGAGGCTGATTACCAGGCTCAACGAACAGACCATTGTGTTCATGAATAACTACTTCAGGAATTCCTCCAACAGGCGTGACGATGACAGGCAGTCCCCAAGCCATTGCTTCTAGCATTGACATCGGTAGCCCCTCATGGTAGGAAGGCAACACGAACACATCTGCTGCTGCTAAAAGAGCATCTCTCTCAACAGGACTCAGCCAAGAATGAATAATAATTGAATCGCTCAGATTCAGTTCTTCCACCTTTTGTTGAGCCAGTTCCACGTCACCATTGCCAGCAAGAATCAGCTTCGACAGACTCCGTTCTGATTCAGGCAAAGCTGCAAACGCATGAATTAGATCAAAGGCCCCTTTATCTTGCTGGGGAAACGAAACGATCGACTGAGAATCTAGTGCCCCTCCCCGCTTACCAATTCGCCCCAGAAAAATAAACGTTGTTCGTTCCCGATCCGAACGTTGAGGAACTTGAAGCGGAACGCTGACCGGATTATAAAGAGTCTCCACTTGCTTTGCTTGCAGTTGAAAAGCTCTAGCGTAGTAGTCTTGCCAGGTCTTAGAGAGGGTAATTAACTTTGTACATTTTTTGAAGATGCCCACCACGATTTTCTGAACAAACTGGGGCAACCCCGAAAAAAACTCTTGGTAAGTTGCACCATGAGCATGAAGAATAATCGGTTTATTAAAACGTGAAGCAATGAGAATTAGCAGCATTTTTCTTAAGGTGCTGCCCCGTTCTGAGAAATGGATATGAATCAGATCAATTTCACTCTTCAATAATCTTTGAATGAGTATCCTAACTGCCTGCAAAAACACCTTGACATTGCGAAAAGCTGATCCATAAGCAAAAGTAGCAACATGCTCTATTTCGAGCTCTGGAGGAGTGTGCTGGAGGATCAACTTCTCAACTGAAGTAATTCCACCTTTCACGTCTAGACCCGCTCCGAGCATGAGCACCCTAATGGGATTTTTCTGAGCTTTATTCATGAAAATCCACCTGAAATTTGGCTTAAAATAGGAATCGGCAAAGACTTGATAGGGGTCATAGCATGCGTATTGGAGCATTATCCAAAGCTATAGCGATCGCATTCCACGCCAGCTTACGATTAAAGTCGGCATCAAAAGGAAGAGAACGAACGGGTAAACCATCGCTGCGAGGGGCAAAATCTATCAGCCAACTGTGAGCATCACTCAAACCCCAAGTAATAATCGCGATGACTGCCGGCTGCTCTAGTACAACTGAAAGAAATTCCCCATAGGTTTCTGCAACGATGCGATCGCGTTGACTCAAATCGGCAGGTAAACTCTGGTCCGTGACATCTAACTCAGTGATTAAAATTTTCAAGCCAAGATTAGCAACTTCTTGGAGAAAGCTTCTCATTTTGTCAGGATTGAACTGTCGCCTATTGCCTTTTTCATCCAGTTGATTGAGGTGAGCCTGAATACCTAAAGCTTTAACAGGTACATTCTTGGATTTCAAATCAGACAGCAAACGAAGAACTCCATCCCGCCGCTGATCATGGTAAGAGGTGTCATATTCTAGTCCATTATCGTTGTAAACCAGGAGCGCACGAGGATCAGCTTCAGCAGCAGTCCAAAAGGCAAGTTCAATATAGTCAGGTCCCAAACGCTTAAACCAAGGGGTAATCCTGAGACTATCACTTCGGCGATCGCCTGGTTCAATAGCTTCGTTCACAACATCCCAGGAATGAACCTGTCCAGCATATCGTTGGACTATTGTTGAAACATTGTTGACCAGCAGATTACGAACTTCTTCATAGGAAGCATTGGGATCATTGAGCTTGTTCTTCAACCACTCAGGATTTGCCTCATGCCAAACCAACGGGTGTCCCCGAAACAGCAATTTGTGTTGGGCTGCAAATTGCGCCAATCCGTCTGATGAAGATAGGTTAAACCTGTTGATATCAGGACGAGTATCGGTGGCGTACACACCCGCAACTATCAAGTTACATTCTCGAATAAATGTAGATTGCAACACTGAGTTCTGGGCAAATTTGTCGTAGTCCAACCCTGAAAATGAACCAAAGATCAGTCCTTTGCGTGCGGCGCGATCGCGCAAATCCTCTGTTCCATTCACCGCAAATTTCTGTTGAGTTACCTGAGCGGCTTCAGATTGACTAGAATCAGACATTGAATCGGCAGAGATTAGAGAGCTTGTTGGATAACGGCTCGTCAGAGCACAGGAAGTAGCGCTGGAAAAAGCTCCCAATCCCCATAGAAAACGACGACGCTTGACCATATCGTAAAACCCCTGAAAGCCTGACTAAGCGGATTGAGCGGCAATGGAAGCTTCCATTGAAGGTGTAGGTGAATAGACGGGAAGCGATCGCTGCAAGGAGAGAGCGATTGATACATAAATAACCCAGGCAACATTGTTTTGAATGAGCAAAGAGCTTTCTGTGAGGTTAGACAATGTGTAGTAGATGAGATAAAGGGTAGGCCACAGTTGGTCAGTTGTTTTAACCTTGCGAATCCAAACTAGGCTTCTTAAAAAGGCAATAAAAAAACCAATTGCGAATATTGACAGTCCTACTATTCCTAAATCTAGTCCTAAATCAAGATATCCATTGTGAGCATGGGGAGCCTCCCATTTCACATCCCGCCAAACATAAGCAGCCTCACTCAATGCTCCATTCCAAAAGCCGCTGTATCCGTAGCCCCAGAATGGATGCTGACCGATCATTCTAGCTACTGAAGGCCACAACAAATTACTACGACCTGTCAAGGTTGCATCTTTGCCCAATAATCCAAAAATTGCTTCTAGATTCGCAGAGATCCAGGCGTAAATGCATCCGACTAATACCATCAGAAAAGTAACAGATGGCACCATAACCTTATCTCGCCAGCCTAGCATAGTTAACATTAAAGAGAGAATGATTAAAGTAACGCTGTTGACCAAAGCTGAAGATGAAGTTGTGAATAAAATAAGTATCCAAGAAAAGAATAAACCAGTCCACGGCCAAAATCGGTTTTGCTGATGATCTCGCAGCAATAGCCAGAAGAGACAAACGCTGAGAGTCATCATCTTGCCCAAAACATTTTTATGCAAGTATATGCCTCGCCAATCTCCTGAATGTATACCCCCCATCACTCCATACTTGGGCAACAGCAGCGCAAACAGAAAACTGGAAACGATGGCAATTCCCATAGCCCATGCCAGTAGTTGCATCTGCTGCTTTAGGTCATACCTCACCGCTAGGTAAACTCCTAAGAACGTCGTGCCAATCAGACCGATTAAGCGCCGTGGGGTGACTTCGGGAGCGTAAGTCCAGTACACCGATAGGATTGCTAGTAGAACGAGTAGGAAAACCCATTTCTCTTTCACAATTAGATAAACAGCGCGTTTCCAATGCGGCAGGAGAAGGAGGAAGAAAAAAAGGTAGAGGCTGAAGAAAATATACTGTACCAAAGTGGAGTCATAACTCTTTGCACGACCTACTTCTCCTTCACTGATTCCATCGGCCAGAATAATTAAGAGTGGTCCACCTGTGGTAAGTAACAGCGTTACAACTGTCAGTACCTGCTCTAAAAAATGAAACTTTTTCAAGCTAGATCCCCCCTTATTCTTTCAACGGCTTAGGCTAGTCTTTAATTACGATTAGAAGGTACCCAAATAGGGTTACAGCTGAAGTCAGAACCATAGAAACAGATGCACCTAAAAGTCCGTAGTTTGGTATAAACAAATAACAGGTCAAAAGAGAAACTATTAGCGATGTGCATAAGATAACGGGTTGATAGTAAATCCGCCTTTTTGCAGTAGCTGCATAGCCCAAAATAGAAGCAACATACGATAGCGCAGATGCTGCCATCACCCAAGTAAACACGTCAATATCTTTGCTGTATTCAGGTCGATACAAGAGAGTTAAGATTTCCTCTCCAGCGAAATAAGCGGCTAGTATTCCTAATCCCCCTAACACAGATGCAATTGCAAGCAGCTTGATCATGAGTTGCTTGAATGCCCTATGTTGACCTTCGACATAGTGTTGAGCCAGACGAGGACTAGCGGATTGACCTAGAGCAGTTATAACCGTTAGACCTGCAATTTGTAGATAGGCGATCGCCGAAAAGATTCCCAACTTTCCCTGACCTAAATACCGTTCAACAAAATATCTAGGAATATTAGAATTAAGGGAGATAAGCGTCATTGCAAAACCTAATGGCAATGCAAACAAAGCTAGTTTACTTAGAACTTCTGGCTGAAACCATGAGCCTATTTTCCCCTGAGGAATTCTTTTAGAAACTTGCTTAGAACTATCATGAATCTCTGTTGGTTTTCTGGTCGCTACAGACTGTCCTTTAGGAATGTCATAAACAATTAGAGCGATCGTCCATGCTATTGCTAGAGCCAATGAGCCAAAGACAATACTTCGAGTTAAAAAGACTGTGACTCCTAAGAACAGTAATGACAAAATACCCTTCAAAATCATTGATATGGCAATCCAATCCATTCGCTCATGTTGCTGCAATAAGCCATAATAGACATCACTAATTGACTCAATTGATTTTGCCAATCCAATCAATAGGATGACAAAGGCTGTGTTTTTTTCATACCCAATGATAAAGATTAAAGAAACGATCGCGAAAAATGCAGCAATTGTTGTAATGATGCGTAGAGCAAGATAATTTGAGAAAGAGAATCTTCGCTTGACATCAGTTGCCTGTATCGGTCTTAACTGAAGATTTGAAAAGAGAATAATAGGCGTAGTGACTGCCAAGCCTAAAGTAAATTGTCCTACATTCTCCGGCGTACTGAGTTTGACAAGAATTACCAGCATCGCCCATTGGCATCCGGCATAGACTACGTTTCCAACAAAAGTCCAAGAGAAGTTGGAGCGTAAGCTAAGCTTTTGAAAACTCGATGAATGTTCGCTCACAAGGTAACTCCAATCTTTTGTATAGCAGTCTCCAAAGTTGAAGAACTACCGTGCTCAGTCTCAACAGACCGTACTAACACAACTTTGCAACATGAGAATACTGAGCAAGAATTTTGTCAAGCGAAAAGTCCCGGCTCCGATGCTGTAAAACATAAGAATTTCTCTCTTCATCTAAAGTCTCAATTATTGCTTCTGCAAGACGCCGAGAATCTCCTACCGAAACCAATCTGCCATATTTGCCGTTTGATAAAATTTCAGCAGGTCCACTCTCACAGTTTGTAGCAACGATCGGTGTGCCCGATGCCATGGCTTCTACTAAAACATTCCCAAAGCCTTCCCAAGCTGAAGACATAACCAATAAGGCAGAGTGGGCCATACAGGCATAAGGATTAGGAAGAAACCCTGGCATGTCCACAACTTTACTCAAGCCAAGCTGGTGAACCAGAGCTTCTAGCTGCGGACGGTCTTCTCCTTCTCCCAAAATAATGAGCCGCACGTCACGATGTTGGCGAACCTGGGCAAAGGCTCGAATCAAAGTTGAGAAATCTTTCTGCTGATTTAATCGACCTACAGCTAGAATCACGGATTTCTGACCGGGAAGCAGCCATGGATGCTCTACAGCTTCATGAATCTTTGAGAGTAGTGTGGGGGTAACAATCGGATTGTAGATTACTTGGATATTTTTCAAAGGTAATCTACTGAGCTGTGAGAGATCCTCAGCCACTCCTTGAGACACAGCCACTACAGCATCAGCAAAAGGATAGAACCAGCGCAGGAGATGCGGGACAAGCTTCCGTTTGAGCTGAGTCGAGTTTTGAGCTTCTATAGAGAGATGATTATGAACTGTGACAACAAGCTGAGTCTGAACTCCAGCCAAGTACTTAGATACGACCGCCACAATATTGGTGTCCTCTAGAGCAGAAATCAGCACTCGAGGACGCTTTTGCTTTAAATATTGAATTAAGGCTGGAATGCCAAGCAACAAACGCTTTACCTTTAAATCCACAAGTTGAACTTCTGACGGAAGCTGAGCTAAATATTCCCCCTCAGCCTTCACGAGAATCAGATCGACTGTGAGTCCTTGATTGGCAAAGCCTGTTGCTAAATTAAGCATGACGCGCTCTGCTCCGCCACCACCCAAGTTAGGTAGGAAAAATGATACATCTGTCATACTTTTTTGCTCGGTTAAAACCGTTAGCGGAAGAGATTAAATAGAACTCCAAAAGGTCCCAGCACTCGCCCTGCCAAATCTATGAAAGAAGAAGAACTTCGCTTTGGCACAATAATCACATCACCATCTTGAATTTGGTAGTTGTCAACCAAATTGCTTAAATCAACCATTTGCCTCTCTACCTGACCTGCCTCACTTAAGCGCACGAAAGCAACCCGACTGAGTCTGGCATCTTCTGTCGGACCTCCAGCGATCGCCACTGCGCTAGAAATAGAGCTATCCGGTGAAACTCTCACTTCTCCGGGACTTTTTACCTCACCTACAATGCGGACACGAACTGTAGCAGGTGCAAAGCTCGATCGGGAGGATAGACGAGTGTCTAGCGTTTCGCCTGTTTTCAGGTGAGGGATGTAGAGAGAATCACCGTCTTGAAGAATAAAATCAGGCGGAGCATTCTCAGAAGCAATCGCATCCCAAAGGTTGATCACGATCGGTTCAGAAGGATTTCCCTGCCGCTTCAAGACCACATGCCGGATATCTGCATTACGAGTGATTCCTCCTGCCGCAATCAGTGCGGTGCTGACGGTTGGCGTTCCTTCTGTTGTGCTATCTGAAACTTCCGCAATATTTCTCAAAGCTGGACCAGCAGTCGTTAAACTACGAAGCTGGATGGTTCCAGGACGCATGACTTCGCCCGCCACATTTACAGAGACAGGTCGTAAAGCCGAAAGATTGACTGAAACGACTGGATTAACCAATAGAGATTGTAGCCGAGCCGTAATTTCTTCAGCCAACTGTTCCGTGGTTTTTCCCGCAGCTGCAACAGCACCTACCATGGGGATGACAATCGTGCCATCGGGCAAAATAATCTTAGAACCCGTAAATTCTTCATAGTCAAAAACTGTAATATCCAGCTGATCGCCTGAGCCTAACAGATAGATTGAATGGGATAGCTCAGCCGTTGGAGAAGAAGAAATCTGCGCCAAAGTTGGCAATTGAAAAGTTGCACAGAGAAGGACTGTAGCCGCAATTGCAGAACATTCTTTCCACGGATCGATCTTTAAGCAAACAGGCAAACGCAGCATAAAAAAATTACTTGGGAGGAACGATGCACGGTTTAGAATTCATGACTGAAGCTTCAGGCTCAAAATCAAATTACCAGCAAAGACTAGAAGCGATCGCTTCTGTAAAAGCTCACCAGCGAATTTTGTTCGATCGGGACTTGAGGCTCTGTAGCTGAAGAAGTTAAGTTAGGCTCGTGCTCCCCGGCGTGATAAAAATAGCTATCGGGTTCATTGTTCACGTTTACTCTATTGATCACCATTCCCAAAATGTTTTGATTCGTTTGTAACAGAAACTCCTTAGCTAGCTGAGCGCTAGTAGAATCAACGGTTCCAGGACGAACAACCAGCAGAATTCCATCCGCCATCTTACCTAAAATAGCTGCATCTGCAATGCCCGATAGCGGCGGCGCATCAAAGATTACCAAGTCATAGGTTTGGGAAAAGGTATCCATTAAGAAAGCCATCCGTTTTGAATCTAGCAATGCTACCGGGTTGGGAGGTACGACTCCAGACGACAGAACATCTAGGTTTGGCAACACATTTTGAATACTTACGTCCAACGAAGTTTGGTTGACAATAACATTGCTCAACCCCGAAGCATTAGTGAGCTGCCAGATGTGATGCTGAATGGGATGGCGTAAATCTGAGTCCACTAAAAGTACACGTCGACCGACCTGTGCGATCACTGCGGCAAGATTCGCAGCGACCTCCGACTTACCCTCCTGAGGAACAGAACTAGTTACAATAATTGACTGGAGTGGGTTATCCGAACTCAGAAATTTGAGATTTGCCTGAAGCATTTGATACACCCCAGCAGTTGCAGAAAAAGGTGAATCTTTGACTACAACTCTAGGAATTAGACGTTCTTCTAAAGAGGTAGGCTTGCCACTCTTGCCAAAGATAGGAATAATCCCCAGAAGCGTAAAGCCAAATAATTCTCTGGCTTCTCTGACGGTCTTAACGGAGCGATCGCTCAGGTCAAGGGTAAAAGCAACAGCCAGTGCCAAAAGCAAACCTACTACGCCACCTCCCGCGATAATCAGCCTTTTGTCAGCAGAGACAGATTTCTCAGGCAGAGATGCGGACGAAACTACACGAGCGTTGCCAATATTTTGATTTTCTGCAACCTGAATTTCTTGAAGCTTCGTCAAAAGAGTTTCATAGGTGGTCTGAGATGCCTGAAGCTTACGCTCCAGTTCTCGTTGCGTCTGCTCTAAACTTGGCAGATTGCTAGCCCGCTGCCGATAAGCAGCCTGCGTATCTGACAAGGTGGCAATGCGACGAATTAGACCCGATCGCTGCGATTCAAACCGAACCAGATCAGCGATGAGACTTTGCTGCAGTTCACCAACCTGCAAACCTCCAATCGGCACTGCTTGCCCACTTCCCACAACCTGTTCAACTCGATCTCGGAGAAGAGCCTGTAGCGCCGTAATCTTGCGCTCTAAGTTAGCGATCGTCGGATATCCGTCCCGGTAGCGAGTCTGTTCGACGGCAAGCTGCCCTTGCGCCTCTTGAAGCTGGGTCAAAGTCTCCTTGACACCTGGGGCTTGAGTCAGCGCCGTAAAAGCCACCACCCGTTGCGGATCTATGCCGATTCGAGTGCGGAGCTGCTCTGCCTGAGCCGTTACGTCTGACAACTGCGCCTGCGCTTGCGCAACCTCATCCCCCAATTTGGCGATCGCTTGAACAGATTGAGTAGCCTCTTCCTGCAAAACAATCACGCCGTTACTTTCTTTAAACTGGCGCAGAGCAGAATCGGCTGCTCGCGCAGCCGTTTCGGTAATGGGAAGCTGTTGTGCTATGAAATCACGAGCCGCTGCTGCTTCAGCTCGATTGGACTGGATATTTTTTTCAATAAAAACATTGATAATTTCGTTAACGACAGCAGCAGATCGCCGGGGATCATGAGAGCGATAAGAAATTTGCAAAACATCGGTACCTGCTACTCCTTTGACTTTGAGCTGACTCTCCAAGTCCGAAGGACTCAACAGGTTACCTTCCTCATCTTTCAGGTCGAGAATTTCGATGACCTGTTGAAGCACTGGAGTAGAGCGAACAATTTCAGCCTGTGTATCCAACGGATTGTTCTGAATACCTAAAGATTCAAGTTGCCCAATGTCTCCACTTAATCCTGTCATTGAAGAAGCACGATTGGTCTTGAAAAGCAGCTCTCCCTCTGCTTGATAGATCGGCTTTTGTAAGAGTGCCAGCAGTGAAGCTAGAGCCACAACTAAGCTAAAAACTCCCGTAGCAGGTAGCCATTGGCGCTTCAAAACCAGCCAATACCGCTGGATATCAATTTCTTCGGAGTTTTCTCTAAGCGTCATATGTAGGATTGGAACTAGCTAACTTAGCTAAGCTTGTAAAGAAACTCAAAATACAGCAATTGAGACTCATTGAGTAGTCATATTTTATACATCATCTATTTTGAGTCTGCGACCGCTCAAGCTGTGCCATAACCTCAAAAGCTAATCCACCACCTCCGAACCGAAAAGAGTGTAGCGTTGAGCAAAAATATCAATAGTGTAAATGCACGACACAAAATGCTAAACCCATAATGTGATCATGTTACACAAAATGTGTGTAGCATATTCTCAGTTATTGTACCTATGCCGATAGATTGAACTTTATGATCAATTTATATAAGTCTGGATATTATGGTCATTATATAAAGTTTTGATGAAGAGAGCAGGATATTTACGGTTCACTCAAAGAATTAGGGTAAACCTGTATCTTGTCCAGGTACTTAGTGAATACGCAGAGCTGTACTTACGTGTATGCGCGTAGAAACTTCAGCAAAGATGACGCTTCTGAAGCGGTTGAAAAGAGTGTAAATTTCGACCACTAATGTGTTTCCCTATATTTCTCAAACTGAGTACAAGGGCGATAGTTTCGCGTCTTACTTGCGTTCTCAAGTGAGGGATAGGTTTTGACGGAGTTGCTTATGCTTGTTCAGGTTATTTTCAATCACAGTATCCACTAGCGTTTGAGCGATGTGACGGTTTAAGTTCAGGTGTTCTCCACCTAGCGAGGTTTTAGAGTATGGTTTCGGATTCAGTTCCGCGATTGGGGCAATTGCCGCCCCAAGGTTTAGGTTTTGCGCCAATTGTTCAGAAGAATCAAGCTGGGAATCGGTCTGACCAAGGATCTCGGTTTGAGCCAATGCCGCTGGTATCGATCGTTGTTCCTGCTTACAACGAGGCTCTAATCTTAGAGAATCATCTGGAGATTCTCTGCCTTAGCATGGAGCGCCTAGAGGATAGCTACAGGTGGGAACTGATTCTGGTTAACGATGGTAGCCAAGACGGTACAGGAGACATAGCCGATGCTTTCGCCCACATCAAGGACAATATTCATGTAGTTCATCACTCAGTCAACAGGGGCTTGGGACAAGCGCTCCGAACAGGGTTTACGCACTGTTGTGGTAAGTACATCGTTGTTTTAGATCTAGATTTAAGCTATTCGCCCAGCCACATTCGACAGCTTCTGAACCAAATTCAACGAACCGGAGCCAAAATTGTCGTGGCTTCACCTTACGCAAAGGGTGGCAGAGTATCTAACGTGCCCTGGCTGCGCCGATCTCTGAGCGTTTGGGCAAATCGGTTCCTATCGTTTGCTGCTAAGCGGAATGTATCGACTTTAACGGGTATGGTGCGAGCCTATGATGCAGATTTCTTAAAGCTCCTAAACTTGAAATCCTCAGGCATGGAGATTAATCCAGAAATTATCCATAAAGCAATGCTTTTGGATGCGCGAATAGATGAAATTCCAGCACACTTAAACTGGCAGGTTCAGCGACCGACTAGAAATTGCAAACCTAAACGCAAGTCCAGCATGAAAGTACTACGCCATACTTGGGCGACTTTCTACTATGGATTTGTCTTCAGACCCGTAATGTTTTTTGTGATTCCCAGCCTGGTTTTCTTCTTTTTATCTCTCTATGTCAACATTTTCGCACTAATCCGTTGCTGGATAAGTTATCGACAACTGGCACAGAAAGCTCGGTTTCCCGATCCGACTGAGGCGGTTGCAATCGCTTTTAGAGAAGCGCCACACACCTTTATCTTAGGAGGTGTGCTGCTGATGTTAGCCATTCAGTTGTTCAGCTTAGGCATTTTAGCGGTGCAAAACAAGCGCTACTTTGAGGAAATCTTCAGTCTAGGCACAGCTACCTACAAGTCTACGCTTAGTCAAAGATTTAGAGATTGAAGCTAATAGCTGTGGAAAAGTTGGTTATTGAACAATTGTTAGTTAAACCCGTTAAAAGCACTGCTCATTATTCAAAGTTTTAGGCTGGAACCTGTTCAAAATGCCCTCAAATTCCAGGAGTGCCGACCATGGCGTTTAATTCAATACCGACAACTCGACCTAAGCCAGATCTGCGATCGTCTACCTCAATTTTTTTCCGTAAGGGGATTACCATAGGCTCAGTTCGAGTTGCAACATTCGTTTTATTAGATGCGATTTCTATTTATCTATCGTGGCAACTAGCCATCTCCTACGGAACACAATTTGAGTCACCTTGGAAGATGACCCAAAGTTCTTTATTTCTTCCTGTAGTTATCGCGGTTGGCATTGGGGTGATTGACGCGAGAGGTTTATACAAGTCAGGAAAGTATTATCGTGACTATATAGAATTAATCAAAGCTGTTTCTCTAGTTAATCTCTTCTTATTGCTAATTGCTTTTCTTTACAACCCAAATCACTACATTTCGCGATCGGCGTTTCTATTATTCTGGTTTTTGAGCGTTACGTCTGTTTGTATCTGTCGCGTTGGTATGACTTATTTTGTCAGTCTACTGAGACGACAGGGCGTTATCCGTCGTCCCGTTTTTCTGATCTCAGATAAATCCCATCAAGAAAAGGATGTGCAGCTTATTGAGCAGGAAAACTGCTACAGTATTTTAGGCGTAGCTGATTCAAGCTCTCTGGATAGACGCAATAGAGAAGCAACTTTTGAATCCCTCCAAAAGTTAGGAGTTGTTGAAGTTTTTGCTTCCTGGAGTTCTATTAAAAACCGTTTGTATTTATGCTGGCACTTCCAAACGATTGGTATCACGCTGCGAATCCTACCAACCGAGCTAAGCTTCTCCTTGCCTCGTTCAGGGTTTGAATCTATTGGAAATATTCCTTCACCTGTCATTCGTGCTCCAATTATTATTGGCGGCGACTACTGGGTTAAACGTGGTTTTGATTTTTGCTTTGCTACGCTGTTGCTGCTGGTATTCTCTCCTCTTTATTTCTTAATTGCGCTGCTGATAAAGGTTGACTCTCCTGGCCCCATCTTCTTTCGTCAAACTCGCGTCGGTTTGCACGGTCGGCACTTTAAGGTGTGGAAGTTTCGCACTATGGTAGCTAATGCAGACAGGTTGCAGGCAACGCTAGAGGCGAAAAATGAGATGAAAGATGGTGTCCTCTTCAAGATGAAGGACGATCCTAGAGTGACTGGGATTGGTAAGTTCCTGCGTCGCTACAGTTTAGACGAGCTACCGCAGCTTTTCAATGTTTTGGTGGGTGAGATGAGTATTGTCGGACCTCGTCCACTTCCGGTTAGGGATGTTCAAAGGTTTGAGGAAAGGCACTTTATCAGACAAGAAGTTTTGCCCGGAATTACGGGATTATGGCAAGTTTCAGGGCGGTCTGATATTGATAACTTTGATGACACTGTGAATTTGGATATTGTCTACATCTGTAGCTGGTCGCTTCAGTTAGATATGAAGATTATTCTGCAAACTGTTGGGGTTGTTCTTCAAAAGAAAGGAGCTTATTAAAGCAAAACTAGAGGTGAATTACCTAAAGTCTGTTTCGGTAATTTGGGTGGATCTTGTATTTTCGAGCAGTATAAAGTTGCGCTGATCGATTTTCAACAGAGTGTCTTGCCTCTGCTGCCTAATAATTAGGTCATCAAACCGGAGATTATTGGGTAGATCAAACTGATCTTGACGATCTTCAAAGTCTTGAATAACATCTTGCCCATGGCCATACCCAAAAGCAAAGATATCTCTGCCTCTACCACCTACAAGCGTGTCGTTACCTCTACTGCCTACAAGACTGTCATAACCTACGCCACCCACAATTAGATCGTTGCCTGCACCACCCAATAAAGTGTCGTTGCCTCCCTTACCCTCCAGAATATCTGCTCGTACGGTGCCTCTCAAGATGTCTGCCTGACGACTACCTTGTCTCGTAAAGTTGTCAGGTATTTGTATATCATCTATCTCGATCGCTCCAATATCAACACTAGCGCCTTGAGGTCTTCGAACATTACGAACATCCGTTCCTGCCGTCAATCCACCTCCTTTATTAACAGCTGGACTACCTGCTTGAAGGGTGAAATTTCCAGCCGACGGATCTATAAATTGAGGGTCTTGCCCGAACTTATTATTGAGGGTCAACCCGGTGAACTGAGCCTCATTAAAAATTAAGTTATAGTCATAGGCTACGTTACTAGCATCTGAAATCGTATTGGCTGGCAACCCCGTTTTCGCATAGATTATATTATTGTAAACCTGAACATTGCTGGCATTAATAGCCGTGATCTCTCCATCTTGGATATTAGGAGTTTGAGAGTTTTGATAAGTTGTGTTGTTAATAATATCAACGGCATCACTTTCAAATACATGAATGCCCCTACCGCCATTTCTATAGACGATGTTATTTTCTACCAAGGTGCGCCCATAGTATTGCCCTAATTCAGAGTTAAGCTGGGTGTTTCGAGAGTCATCAATAATGATGCCATTGCCATCTGTGATCACTCCAACCTGGTAAAATGGGATGAAGTTTTTATTATCGTATGCTGTGTTACCCCGGATAATCATTTTGTAGCCGGGTTGGCGATCGAAATTCCAGTTTTGGTAGTTAGAGATGCCGCTGTTACCGTAGGGCGCATACCAAGCATTGCTGTGGACAGTGTTGTTCTCAATGGTTACATAGTCAGCCGAGTAAGTGTAAATACCACCCCCTCCAAATTTAGAAACATGATTGTTGCGGATAACAATATGGTGAGGGTAAATAGTATCCGACTGATAAAGTGGAACTACTCCTATGCCGTTGCCAGAAGTTAAAGGATTGTTTAGATTATCTTTCTGAGAAATAGCATAGTCAAGGGTGACGTTATCGTTATTCCCTACTAATGTGAAACCATCAATGGTAATGTATGAAGCTCCTCGAACTTCAATGGCTGTCCATCCCTTCGATTCTAATTTGGGTTTGTGTCCTGGGTAGGCTTTGTAAGTAATCCAGGCATTGGGTTGTCCTGAATTTGTAATGTTTAAGATGCTATTAGATAGGGTACTTTTATAAGTTCCATTCATCACATAGACGGTATCGCCAGGACGGGTGAGATCTGACGCCTTCTGAATTGTTTTAAAGGGTGCATTTTTATCTAACCCAGAGTTTCGATCGCTTCCCTCGCTTGAGACGTAATATACTTTTGGCATGATTAGAGAAAATTAAGTAGTTAAGATTTTAGTTGAAAATCGAGTTTCTTGAATTTGAATCAACTTTGTTGTCCTAACAGACTACTCGACAATTCTAACAAAATCATTGCTTGGCGATCGAGCTGCAAAAATTCCCTAAAAAACACCCCATCCAGAGGTGGAGGGGGCGTATACATTTATTCTGAGTCGAGGATAAATTAAGCTATATTTCATCATCATCTACTTCTACTTCTACTTCACTTTCCTCTTCCTCGTCTTCATAGCTATCCACTACATTATCTGTCTTAAAGTCGTAATTCGATCGTCCCTCAGCTTTCAATGTCTGTTGACATGTTGGCCGCAGAAACCAGAGAACTCCCCAGCATTTTTGCACCTAAACTGTGCCTGTATGGCAACCGCCAAGGCGATTAAGACGAGGACATTTTAGGTGGGGCGCTTCGCGCCCCACCTAAAATGTCCTAAGCAAACTGGCAACAGCTATATTGCTGTACGAGCAATTCAGGCTTTCAGATAGGTTCCTATCCCTGCGGATGACAGAATTCCATCATCACGGACTCGCCCTTGCCCTGCTCATCCAATTCTTGAGCAATACGCTTAACGCTCTCCTCGCTGAGAAACCAACGCGTCACTTTATGGGGGATAAACCACTTATATCGGTTGTGCAGACAAATGGAGTAGGTGACACTTGCGGGCAAAGAGTAGGTATAGTGCCGCTTTACTGTCAATCCAGCCCGTTCACCCGCCAAAGCCAGGGTTTTAGACTTGTACTGAATTAGGTTGTACGGAAAGTCAAAACTGTGCCAGCGCCAGCCCATCTCCTGGGCAGAATCGCACTCAGCATTGGGGACATAGACACAAATATAGCCATCAGGAGCCAGGAGCTGTCTCATCGCATCTAGCGTCTCAACAGGACGAGGAGTTGACCCTAGAACATGAGAACACATAATCACATCAAATTTTTCCTCGCTCCCGACCTGCTCCAGATAGTCTTCTAGGGTGCCCGTGAAGATATCAGTGCCGTTAGCACGACCCGCTGCTGCTGCCGCCTCACTGGGTTCAACGCCTTTGGTAACAGCCACTCCCAAACGCTTGAAGATCCGTAGAAAAGAGCCGCCGCCGCATCCCACGTCCAGCAGACGCTTGCCTACAGGAACGGGAATGTGACGAAACTCGCCGCTCTTAAGAGCTTCCTCATAGAAGGCTTCTTCATCTTCATCGATCGCGTTATAGCATTGAAAATCTGGCTTGTGGTAATCACTCAGCTCTTGCCAGGTCGGTCTGGGATTGGCAAAGACTAGCCCACAGTCTTCACATCCATAGACTGACCATTTCAGAGGATCGTAAGGATGACGCGCCTCGCCCGCCATGAACTGAAACCGAATGCTCGTGGAATCGCAAACCGGGCAATTCGTTAACTGCTGCATATTATCTAAGTCCTAGAGGTCACGGGTCGCAGATTGACTCAAGCATCAGTCAGAAGCATTCAATGCACCCGTCTATAAAGCTCACTGAGCCAGAATATTTCTCACACAGAAGAATAACAGTTCTCCATTGGAGACGCTGGTATAGCTCATAACGAGGAAATTAAAGTATTTATGAGGAAAACGAAGTATTTATGAAGTTAAGCAAAATTATTTAGTTAAACAGCCCAGCCTATCGATTGTCCTGCAACGGAATTTCGCAGGTGTTACCCACCTTGGCGATCGGTTTGCCACAGAGTTTACAAAAGTGGGCATCTACATCATGGGCGGTACAGCCGCAGTTGGTGCAAAGGGTGGCAATACCGCGATTTGAGGTTCTGACGAGCTGCTTAATCAGATCGCCCACCTGCCAGGGAATTAGCCCAATTCCAGTCAAAATCATCATGACTGCGAGAAGACGACCGACCTGCGAGATCGGCGTGATGTCGCCATAGCCGACGGTGGTCATGGTGGCTATGGCAAAATAAACGGCATCCAAAAAAGTGGCGAAGGCGTTGGGATTGATCGGATGCTCGACCTGATAGATCAGTCCTGAGTAGATAAAAATGATGCTGAACAGCGTGAACAAAATCCGCACCAGAATGGCGCTGTCTTCACGGCTGACATAGCCAAAAATCGTCTTGCCCTCGACATAGCGCAGCAGTCGCAAGATGCGAAACCAGCGGAAAATCCGGATGAAGCGAATATCGATCGCCGTAAACAAAAACGGTAGAATGGCGATCAAGTCAATTAGGGCGTAGAGGCTAAAAAAATACTTCAGCTTATATTCTGCACTCCACAGTCGCAGCAGGTATTCTGTGGTGAAAATGGCTAAGATAAGCTGGTCAAGAAAATCTAGCGGTACTCGAACAGCGTCAGGAAGCCTATAGGTTTCTGCAATAAAAATGGCAGAAGAGAGCAGTACCAACCCTGCAATGGTGAGGTTAGCCACTTTGCCAAAGGTGGTTTCAATATCCTCAAGATAAAATCTGACTTTTGATTGCAGTTCCATGGCAAATGACCAGACACATTGCATCCTAATCCTTATTGAAACCTATGCCGACCTACTTTTCGATCGCCTCTATGCTTCTGATGCCGTTTAGCTGGATGGCGCTTTCTGCAATCTCAGCTTCTGCTATGGCTGCATCGCCCGACCTGCTAGCCCAGACTCCACTAGCCCAGACTTCACTAGCTCAGACTGTCCAGCTATCCCAAGCTACTCCGACTAAGCCTATGACAACCCGTGCCGAAGAGTTTGTAAACTTGACGGCAAAGGGAGATTTTGTTGGAGCATGGCAGTATATTCATCCCTCCCTACGCACCACCTGGTCGCCCGTGGATATGCAGCAAAGTTGGCATGATTTACAGAATCGGACAGGCGCATTTCAGCAGTTTAATTCTTTTCGCCAAGATGATCAGAGTGTGGTGCTAGTCAATACTCAGTTCGAAAAAGTGACTGACAATCTCATCATCATTTTTGATGACACGCGCCAATGGATCGTTGGCGTAGACTTTCCCCAAGAATAAACAAGCCCCAAGAATAAACAAGCCCAAAAATAGTCAAGCCCGATCGCCAACTTGGGCAAATTCGACTTCGCCAAAAATGGCGGAGGCATGGGCGTAATACTTAAATTCCATCAGATTTTGAAACGGATCTTCTAGAAAGAAAGTGCGGTGTTCTAAAGGCAGACCCGTAAACCGATATTTCGGCTGCTGATAGAACTTTAGCCCCTGACGTTGCGATCGCTCCAGCAAATTCTCCCAATCTGCCTCAGCCGTAAAGACCAAGCCGAAGTGTCGAGGATAAATGCCCTTCTGGGGAGCAGTCGGCTCCGCGAGGTGAGCCACTAACTGATGACCATACAGATTTAAAATCACTGAGTTTGGGCTTTCTCGCCCCACGCTACAGCCTAGCCCTTCGGCGTAAAAGGCTTTGGTTTGAGCTAGGTCTGTGACGGGGAAGGCGAGGTGAAAGAGAGCTGTAGGCATTGTGGATTTTGGGTTTTGGATGTTGGAGCTGTCGCCAGTTTGCTGAGGACATTTAGGGTGGGGCGCTCCGCGCCCCACCCTAAATGTCCCCGTCCTAACCGCCTTGGCGGTTGCTATAGAGCAGAGGGCTGTCAGAATTTTGGGGGCTGTAGAAGGTGAGGGCGGTGCTGCCGTATACTTTTTGACGAACGATCGCCAAATTGCCTACGTGCTCTGGCAAAGGCTGAGTAGGGCTATGTTCGGCGGCAAGTTCACCCGCCAGAAGGCTGTGATCGGCGATCGCTTCCAGCACGGGTAGATATAAATCGCTGGCGTAAGGCGGATCAAAGTAAATGCGATCGAATTTGGGCGATCGCTGTGCCAGGGTCAATACCTTGCTCACCACATCGCCGCGAATCACCTCAAACCTCTGTTCGGGCTGAGCCACCTGCTGCCAGTTTTGCTGAATGATGTTGCAAGCTCGACCCGACTCTTCGATGCCCATGACGATCGCTGCGCCGCGACAGAGGGCTTCGGCTCCCATTGCGCCGCTGCCCGCACAGAGATCAAGCCAGCGACATCCGGTAATTTTGCCCTGCCAGATGTTAAACAAAGCCTGTCTCACCCGCGAGGGCGTGGGGCGAGTGGCAAGCCCCGGCAGGGTTTTTAGAGGGCGATTGCCGTAGATTCGGAGAGACATGAGCGATCGCGCACCAGCGCCACAAAGTTTGACAAGATTTGCAGTCCGCTCACCGAAGATTTTTCGGGATGAAACTGCACCGCCATGAGATTATCTTGGGCGATCGCTGCCGTCACCGTCTGCGTCCCGTGGGTTATGGTCGCTGCCGTTGCCGCTGGGTCAGCAGGATCGGCATAGTAGGAGTGAACAAAATACAGCCAGGGATCGTGCGGCAGATACTTCCACAGCGGCAGGTGAGGCTGGGTCATTTGGAGCTGATTCCAGCCCATGTGGGGAATGGTGAGTTCTGGCTCAGGTCGAAAATGACGCACCATACCAGGAACGATTCCTAGCCCTGACTCTACCCCTTCTTCGCTGCCCTCTAACAAAATGTGCAATCCCAGACAAATGCCCAAAAACGGCTTGCCGCTGGCAATGATATCTTTGATGGGCTGGATCAGGTCACGCGATCGCAAATGCTGAATGGCGGGATCAAAAGCCCCTACTCCCGGCAGAACGACAGCATCGGCTTGCTCCAGATCTTTAACCGAGTCGGTAACATGGGTTTTAGCTCCAGCATTTTCTAGCCCTTTGCAGGCAGAGTGCAGGTTGCCCATATCGTAGTCAATCACGGCAATGAGGGTCATGGGTGGATCTCTTGGCTGGGCGATCGGCGAATAATCGGGATGAAGGTAGTCCCGGTATTAGTCCCGGTATTAGTCTCAATATATAGTCATATAAGCTTGTTGGCTTGCAAAAAGAGGTTTCAGCAGAAAATTCTGGCACTGCTGATTTTAGGGATGAATTTTTGTGTGAGCGCGATTCTGCGCCCCTCCTGGATAAAAATTTTGCCCCCGATTAAGCAATGCCCGATTGGTAAGCCTTAGCTGTCTTGAAGTTTGATAGAATTAGGCGGTCAAGTGTGGTAGCTATCCACAGGCTGAAGCATTCTAGTCTCGGTAAAGTTCTGGCAAGGTAAGGTTATTTCTATGAGTTCTGAGAATTCTGAGAGCAAAATTCTTGAAGAGGCAGAGGAATTACTGCCGCCAGGGAAGCTTGCCAAGATTAAGCAAGAATTTGAGCTGATCGATCGCAACAAGGACGGCAGAATTGACATTGACGAGTATCTGGACTATCTCTTGGCCAGTGAACGGGCAAGTCTAGCGAAGAAATTTGCTTATCTCGATCGAAACAAAGATGGCTTCATTGATATTGAAGAGTTTCTAATTGCCTCCGATCCGCAGTATCTTCTGCTGAGGCGGTTTAGAGATTTTGATGCCAATCGCAATGGGGTGCTTTCGATGTCAGAGGCGCTAAAAATTGCTGAAGAGTTCAATTTTCCAATCACGCGGGATTGGCTAGAGAAAATGTCGAGCCAGACGGATGCAAATGGTAAAAAGCTAATCACTTACAACGAGTATTTGGGAGCTGTCAGCCGTCTTGGCTTTCAATAGCGGCTCGTCTATGCAGAGGGCATCACAACAAGGGCATCAGGCGTAGAGCATCAGGCATAGAGCATCGGGCATAGAGCATCAGGCAGTGCTAAGGTCATTTTGTAGCATGATTTCATTCACACCGTGACCTTTAAGAACCTGATTTTAGTGATCCTCCTGGCGTTTATGCCGATCGCCTTTATTGCCGACCGGATGGAATGGGGAGATACTGTGGTGTTTACCACTTCTGCGATCGCTATCATCCCCCTCTCTATTTGGCTCAGCACCGCCACCGAAAAAATTGCGGTTGTCACCGGGTCATCTATTGGCGGGTTGGTGAATGCGGTGTTTTGTAATGCCACAGCGTTGATTATTGCCCTCACGGCGCTACGAAAGGGATTGGTCGATATCGTGGAAGCTAGCGTTACGGGCAGTATTGTGAGTGCGCTGCTGCTGCTGCTCGGCTTGGCAATGTTGGCGGGCGGGCTGCGCTACAAAGAGCAGGAATTTAAGCCGATCATTGCGCAAGTCAACGGTTCCTCGATGACACTAGCCGTCGTGTCTTTGGCAATGCCTACCGCCGTGATCGCTACATCAAATCTGGTAGACGAAACCGCCATTCGAGATATTTCCGTGATCGTTTCCACAATTTTGATTGTGGTTTATGGACTGACGCTGATCTTTTCGTTGGGGACGCACAGCTATCTCTATGATGTTGGGCTAGCAGATGAAGAGCCGTCTGAGAAAGAATCGATTGAGCGGAAAAAAATCTCTAAATTCACCCCCCAGCCCCCCAATTCTGGGGAACTGGCGAACCTTCAAAGTTCCTCAGAATTGGGGGACATCGAGGGCGTTTCAGCGTCATCCTCGCTATGGATTTGGATCGGGGTACTGCTAGCCTCAACGATCGCCATTGCCTTCCTCTCTGAGCTGTTTGTAGGCGTAATTGTGCCAGAAACAGAGCGCCTAGGCTTGACTCCACTGTTCACGGGTGTCATCTTTCTGCCACTATTGAGTGACGTGTCGGGATATGTGACGGTCGTGCGGCTGGCTCTCAAAAACAAGATGGATCTGACGGTCTCTACCGTGACGGGAGACAGTCTGCTGGTGGCGCTGTTTATGGCTCCGGTGCTGGTGTTGGTGGGTCAGGCAATCGGACAACCCATGACCCTCAACTTCAACCCGTTTGAGGTGGTGGCGATCGCCATTAGCGTCACTGTTGCCAACTTAATTAGCTTTAGAGGGCGATCGAACTGGTTAGATGGCACCTTGCTGTTGGCCGTTTATCTGGTGCTGGGCGTGGCGTTTTACTATCATCCTGCCTAAGTTTAGAGATATGGCAACCGCCAAGGCGGTTAGGACGGGGACATTTTTGGTGGGGGCGCGAAGCGCCCCCACCAAAAATGTTGTAAGTAATTCTTGGGGTAGGGGCTTAGCACTGCTAAGCCCCTACTGGCGAAAGCTACAAGTTCAGGTAGCCGCGATCGCTTCATTGCTGATGGGCGCAGTAGGAGCCAACACCTTGAGTCCATCTGGAATACATTCTACTTCAATCGGCGTTGTGCCCACAATCTCGCCATCGACCACTACCTTTTGCGGCGGATGAGCCGTCACCCGCAGTCGCTTTACCCGAATATGAACAACGGTTTGGTGCTCGACACCCGTTCCAGTTAAAGCGGCTCCCATCATCCGCAACATGGTGGTGACACCCTGAAGCTTGGTTTCAGCGGTGGAAATGGTCACATCTAGCAAGCCGTCATCAAAAATCACCTGTCCGCCCCCCTGCGCCAAAATAGAGGTGGGCGGCGCGGCATTGGCGATCGTAATGGCGCTTGCCTCAAAGTGATAGAGCGTGCCCTCAGCCTCAATTTCGGTTTCAAAGAGCGTCTGGTTATCCATGGTTTGCCAGCCCGCCATCAGGTACGCCAGCACGCCCCACTGGTCTTTCATTTCGCGGTTGGCTAGCTCTACGGTCACTGCCTCATAGCCCACACCCGCCAGCAAAACCATGGGTAAACCGTTGCAGGTGGCGGCATCCACAGTCCGTACATTGCCGCCCAAAATCACCTGACAGGCGTTGCGGATCGGCAGAAGTCTAGGAATTCCTAAGGCGGCAGCAAAGGCGTTTGCCGTGCCGCGCGGGATAATGCCTAAGGGAATCTCGGTGCCCACCAGCGCTCCGGCAACCGCGGATATGGTGCCATCGCCCCCCGAAGCGATGACCAGATCTGCCTGAGCTGCGATCGCCTCTAGCACCAGCGTTGCCGGATCGACATTGGGCTGAGTTTCATGAACCACCACCTGCATGTGGGGTTCTAAAAGCTGTTGAATCAGCGAAAGCTCTTGCGCTGGATTGCCCTGTCCGGAAACTGGATTAAAAATGAGGTGAGCGATCCGAGTCTGTGCCAAGGACTGGATGACGGTCGCCGCTGTCGCTAAATTTGTCGCCAGAATAACGTTGTGAACATTGCAGATGCGCAGAAATGTCTGAATGTCCGGCTCATGGGATTGAGCATGGAGCGAATCGACTAGGAAAATTACTGCCAAGACATTGCCATTGACCACCTCTGCGGCAACCTGAACATCACCGCCTTCTGGCCCCGGCAGCATTGATTCGATCTGGAGTCCAGTTGCCCATTGAATGCGCTCTCCGGTGGCTGCCGTCGCGATTAGGCGATACCGTCCCAGCAGTGGCGCGTGCTGTTTGGCGAAATCGACGATCGCATCTTTTTTGGAGTCGTGGGCAATCAGGGCTATGGTAGTAGGCATTTAGCGGTAGGCAATGTTGTAGGTCGATATTCCTCTATTCTAGGACGCTGTATTACACTAATCACCTTGTCTGGACACAGAGGTTACATCAGCCACGACCAACCTCTGACCTCTGCAATTCAAGGTTATGCGTCTCTAAAAGGTTATGCGCCTCTAAAACGATGGATGGCACAGGGTACAACAGCATAATCCAAATCTTCTGATCCCTTGAGAAGGAAGTCATAGCTGCATAGAGCACGATTTCGCAAAGGTCTAACCCAGCCTATCAAATCAGCTAAATCTCTTGTCGAAAGTTTGAGGCTGCCAATGCAATAAGACTCATCAGCTTGTGCTGAGACAACTCCCTCTCTCTCTTGAGTCATTGATCCTGTTGGCTGAAAGAATACGCCCCGCTCCGTCAGGAACGTCATCAGCAGATAGCAGATGATACGAGAAAACATCTCATGATCTTGTCCCGGCATAAGAATCTCGATCGTCTCGTCATAGTAAAACAGCCGTACACCCGGAGAGCCGTCAAATCCCTTTTGAATTAATTTGAACTGTTCCCAAGTTCCATGATGGATAATGCGTTGATCGGTTGTTTCGAGGAGTGAGGGCATGGCGTTCACTTAGGGGCGCGGTTGTCTTTGCGTAGAGCTTATTCAAATAACTTACCAACCAATCTGCGTGGGGGCGATCGGCTGAATATCTGGATCATAGCCGCCGACTTGGTTAGCTCTCAGCACCCAAATTGATGCGCCCTGTTCTAGGAAAAGTTTGGCGATTGTTTCACTCGCGAGTCTCGGCAGCAGCGTTCGCCAGCTAATCAATCCTATCCGAATATTTTGAAAGGCATCTTCCTCTGGGCTAATGCCCAAAGTTGCCTGACTAACTTGCCCGTCCGAATTTTGCTCAGTCTGCCAATCTGCCCGTGCGGTGCCAAAAGGCATTAGCTCCCGCCGGATGGTTTTGCTGAGTCGGACAATTTGCTGAAATTGCTGCTCTTGCGCTGGGTTTTGCCGCAGTAGCTCCTGATAATCAGGACTAGATTTCATCCTCTTTTGCACGTCTTTGAGGGCAGCATAAAGCGCCTGATTTGAATCTTGAGAGCAGTTGTGGGCGGCTCCGACGTAGGTGCCGCCTGTGCCGTCACCAATTCGGTAACGGGCAGTCATGACTTCGAGCTGGGCAATCAGGCTGTCTAACGCCAATTGCGGCCAATCTCCCATAGCATCCTGCGCAGCATAGCCTTCTGTAAATACATTCAGCTTGATTAATAGATCGCAAACAGGTCGTCTGCCCAGCCAGCCAAACTGTCGATCGCCCAAAAAGCGATTCCAGGCGATCGTTCCGGCAATAATTCCATCGGTATTGTGGGTATAGACCTGGTGATACTCAATGTCAAACATCAGCTCATCGGCTAGCGGCTCTTGGATCACGGTTGCAACCCCATAGGCAAAGTGCCCGAAGAAGATCGGCGAACTTGCCGTCGGCTCTTTCTTTTTGCCGCCAATGCCGCCGTAGACATGGACAAGCAGGGCGCGATCGCCTTCTATCCAGGCACTAGGGACAGGGGGACGAGATGGGGCTGTGTTCTGCTTGACTCCGTGCAGCAATACCGATCGGATTGTGCCCTTGGTTAGATCCTTCCAGGCTTGTTGCTTCAGATAAGTCCAGGCGGCTTTGCCCTCAATCACCTGATCGGGCTGGAGGCGTAGAAGCTGGCGAGGAGCGATCGACTGCACCACAAATTTACCGGAAGCATCCTTTGCCCCATAAATGTACCAGCCCATGACATTTGCGGGTGACTTTGTGATGTCTTGCAGGGTCGAAGGATGGCTGCCATGATGCTGATCAAAAACAGCTTTAGGAATACAAATAGTTTCTCTCAGTCCGTTAAATTGACGCGAGGCGCGATCGAAATGCACGACTCGAAGCATTTCCGATCGATTCCTTACATCTGTTACCAACGCATCTTCTGATGATTCTAAAAATTGGACTAATCCATAGAATCTTCCGGTAATTTGTACTGGCTCATGGGCGATCGTCAGAATTGCGACAGAAGGTTCTTTCCCCATCGCCCCCTCAGTCACTCCTGGATCTTTGAGCCGTACAATCACATCATCATTGGGTCTTGCCCCTGCCAAAGATTCTAAAGGCCCTACCTGCTGCCAGTGATCTATTCGATACGGATGGATATTGCCCTGCTTCTGGCTGTAGAGGGCATCTTCGCTGAAGTGAACATCTTTAGTGACGGCTCTCAGATACGATCGCACTTGGGGTTCTCGGCTCCAGCGCAAAATCACGTTGTGCCCCACTAGATACTGATATTCGGGTGGCGCATGATGCACCTCCAAAAAAACGCCCTTCAGCCGCGATCGCTGTTCTCTGGCGGGTAAAATGAGTCGTCCCATCCAGGGAGCGATCGGTCGGTAATAGTCTGGATCAACCGACTGGTGCAGAGGATAGGTGCCGGGTCGGTTAAACGGAGACTGCTGGTAGCGATCGTAGTTGCTAGAGTGAATTTGTGGAGCCGTTTGCCCCAGCAGCAGCTTATCTTGAATGATGTCTGAAACAATCTGGACAGTTTGCTGTAGATAGGTGCGCCCATCGGGTAAAAGCGCCTGATCGCCATAGGGTCCATCTGCGCCATTGTGCCCCACCTGACTGCCTAAAGAAATCAGGCTGATTTTTCCCCGCCGCTTCGCCCGATTCCAGTAGGATAGGGCAAACAGCTTCCAGCGTCTGGGAAACATCACAGGGCCGACTTTTTCGATTAAATCTTTGCCGCCAACGAGGTGATAGAGATGCTCTAGCTGCAAGACATTTTGATTGCCGCTAATCACCCCCGATAGCGAGATTAGTTCGATGGGGGCTTTGAGCGATCGCTTCAGATAGGGTGCTGCCCCTACCGCCATCTGTCCGCCGCCGCTGTAACCAATGAGCGTTAGGGGCATACCGGGCTGGTAGCCATACCCCATGAGGCTATTGTGAATGAGCTGCGCCGTGCCCTGGTTATAAATCGGGCCATAGCGCTGATCGGCGGAGACGCTGACAATCAGCACATTGCGGATATTAATGGTGGCAGCGATCAGTCCTCCTATGATGCTGCTCCTCGGATTCATTTGTAGGCGATCGGCGAGTCGCCAAAAGAACGCCATCAGCCGATCTTCGGTCAAAGGTTTGTTTAGCACCGAATAGGACATGATGCCTTTGATCAGCACAATGTTATCGGGTAGATCGATCGCCAAAGCGTCTAAAAATCGCTCTACCTCTGGCAAATAGGTAAACCGCGCTTGGGAGATACCGTCTAAATAAACCACGTAGCGCGTAATCTCTAGATCGGTGGGGAAAGGTTCCACCAAGCTACCTGGATGCTGCGTCGTCTCAATTTCATCGCCATACCAGCCCGCCCACCAGCCTAAAGCCTCCAAGGGTGCAAAAAAACTAGCCACCAGAATTGAAATCAGCGTGATGACAATCAAGTTTGCCAAAATCTGCCAGGTTGCCCCTAGGGCAATCACCAGACTTTGCAAGATGACAGGCAGCACCGGAAAAATCAGGGCACTCAGAAACGCCACCAATCCAGCGCCCACCCACAGCAATCTCTTCACCCTTTGGCTCACTTCAGTTTCTCCTTACCCACTGGTGCAGTCTTGCGGGAGACAACTCGCTCTAAGTCCTTGAGATTGGTTACCAGATTGACTCCTGCGGCTGTGTTGGTCAGCCAGCGCCCTAAGCCAGCTAGCGGTCGCCCGATCGTTCGCTGCAACCCTTCAAACACTGCCCAGCCTAGTACACCACAGCCAAAAGCCTGCCACAGATTTAGCCCCAATGCCGCCTTCAAGCCTGTCAAAAAGGCGAGAAAACTCCAGATTGAGAGCACTGTGGAAATAGGTAAGCCTAGGTAGGGGAGCGCGACCAGAAAGCTGAAAATTAAGGGCGCATAGGATAATCCCAGCGTCCGAATCACGGCGGGTAGGGTCATCCAGCCGCCTCGAAATAGCAGAATGCTAGCAGCCCAAGTGCTCAGCGCCCAAAAAACATAGCTAAAGGCAAACAATAGAGCCGACATTAGCAGACTCAAAAAGAAGCGTAAGGGTCTAACCTGATTGCTAAACAGCACAATGCCCTGCCCGATCGCCTGAGAAAACCCGGCAATGAAGGCAACCAGCAGCGCCGCCTGACTGCCCTTCGACAAGACTTGAATTTGCTGAAAAGCCTCAGACTTGAGCGATAAAGCGCCGAATATCAGAGACTCTAAGTGGGCGATCGCAGTTTCTGCCATAAACCCGCAATGATGTAAAAGTACAAATCTCGCACATCTATTAAATCTCGCATGAAAACAACCTGTTCTAGACTCGGCAGCGCTGTCTGAATCACCTTCCTCTGACTCAGTTTCGGGTTATTCTGAACATGACCCTCCATGACGGGACAAATAGAAAGATGCAAACCGTGGATGAGAAGATCAGCCCCCTTGCCGGAAAGCCCGCCCCTGCGGACATCCTGATTGATGTTGTCAAATTGCTAGATGCCTACTACACCCTGCATCCCGACCCCGCTAATCCGCTGCAAAAGGTCAGCTTTGGCACTTCTGGGCATCGCGGCTCTTCAGCCAATGGTACTTTCAATGAAGATCACATTTGGGCTGTAACCCAAGCTGTAGCTGAGTATCGCAAGAGTAAAGGGATTGACGGCCCGCTCTACATGGGCATGGATTCCCACGCGCTGTCTGCTCCAGCTCAGCGATCGGCGTTAGAAGTGCTGGCGGCTCATGGTGTTGAGGTTTTCATTGCCCCGACGGAAGGCTACGCGCAGTACACGCCGACTCCCGTAATCTCTCACGCCATTTTGGCGTATAACCAGGGCAGAACTTCGGGTTTGGCCGACGGCATCATCATCACGCCGTCCCACAACCCGCCTAGTGATGGCGGCTTTAAGTACAATCCGCCTTCGGGAGGGCCAGCTGAGCCAGAGATTACCAAGTGGGTGCAAGAGCGCGCCAATCGGCTTTTGGCGGAAAAAAATCAGGGTGTACAGCGCATTCCCTACGACTCGGCCATTAGGGCGGCAACGACTCATGTTCATGACTACATCATGCCTTACGTCAGTGACCTGACGAACATCATTGATATTGACGTGATTCGATCGGCGGGTCTGCGCATTGGGGCTGATCCCTTGGGTGGCTCTAACATCGCCTACTGGGAGCCGATCGCCAATCATTACGGCTTGGATATTTCTCTGGTTAACCGCACGGTTGACCCTACCTTCCGCTTCATGTCGGTAGACTGGGATGGCAAAATTCGCATGGACTGCTCCTCGCCTTACGCCATGGCGAGCCTGGTGAAGATTAAAGACGACTACGATATCGCCTTTGGTAATGATACGGACTCCGATCGCCATGGCATTGTCACCCGCAGTGTTGGCTTGATGAACCCGAATCATTTCCTGTCGGTTGCCATCTGGTATTTGTTCACGAATCGCACGGGCTGGTCGGGCAAGAGCGCCATTGGTAAAACCCTGGTGAGCAGCAACATGATCGATCGCGTCGGCAAGGAAATTGGTCGGTCGGTGTCGGAAGTTCCGGTGGGCTTTAAATGGTTTGTGGAAGGGCTGCTGGACGGCTCTTTTGGCTTTGGCGGGGAGGAGAGCGCTGGAGCTTCTTTTCTGCGGAAGAACGGCACGGTTTGGACGACGGATAAAGATGGCATCATTATGGATCTACTGGCTGCTGAAATCACGGCTCGTACGGGCAAAGATCCGGGGCTGCACTACCAGGACATGACCGATCGCTTGGGCAAGCCTTACTACACCCGCGTCGATGCGCCTGCGTCTCCTGAACAAAAGGCGCGGCTTAGCAAGCTGTCGCCTGATGACGTCAAGGCGGCGAGTCTGGCGGGTGATGCTATCACCGCTAAGCTGACTAAGGCTCCGGGAAATGATGCGGCGATCGGCGGGTTAAAGGTAACGACAGAGAATGGCTGGTTTGCGGCTCGTCCTTCGGGAACAGAAAATGTTTATAAAATTTATGCGGAGAGCTTTAAGAGTGAGGCGCATTTGGGTCAGATTTTGACGGAGGCGAGTCAGATTGTGGGGGAGGCATTGTAGGAATTCGTAGTGGATGTCTTTCAAATTAGGTTGGGTGGGAGCTACACCCCTGCCAAACCTAATCCACCATATTTTGAGCTTCTGAAGAACCCGATCCTTGGGGGCGACCCCCAAACCCCCGAATCAGGGGACGGCTGCGTCCCCCGTAGCTTGCTTCTCCGAAGGAGTACCCCCTCCAGAAGGAGTTAATGGTAGGGGGTGGCAGCGCTTCGCATTAGTTGGGTTGCACGGGTTTGGGTTTTGCCTTGCTTTCTGTGCTGCAAGACAGCTCTTACTGCAAAATCGTCCTGATGATCGTTCTCACGGAACTGACTAGGCAATCCTCAATCTGATACTGTTCTAAAACATTTCTAAAATGTTGTTCGTTGAGTGGATTCTATCTGAATGAGCGTAGCGTCGTTGAAGGGTCGAGATCTGCTGAGTATGGCGGATCTGAGTGCAGAGGAAGTCCGGCAACTGCTGGAACTGGCAATTGCTATGAAGGCGGGTAAGGTTAATTTGCGATGCGATCGCGTGAAGGTGCTGGGGCTGCTGTTTAGTAAGGCTTCGACTCGGACGCGGGTTAGTTTCTCGGTGGCGATGTATCAGTTGGGCGGGCAGGTGCTTGACCTCAATTCTAGTGTGACGCAGGTGGGGCGGGGGGAAGCTGCGATCGATACGGCAAGGGTGCTCGATCGCTATCTGGATGTGCTGGCGATTCGCACGTTTGAGCAGCAGGAGCTAGAAACCTTCGCCAGCTATGCCAAAATTCCGGTGATCAATGCTCTGACGGATCTGGAGCATCCCTGTCAGGTGCTGGCGGATTTGCAGACGGTTCTGGAGGAGTTTGGAGCGCTGGAGGGGCTGACGCTGACCTACATTGGGGACGGCAATAATATGGCGAATTCCCTGATTCTTGGCTGTGCCCTGACTGGAATGAATGTGCGGATTGCCACACCTCCAGGCTATGAGCCGGATGCGGCGGTAGTGGCAAGGGCGAGGGAAATTGGGGGCGATCGCGCTCAGGTAGAAATTCTCACCGATCCGGAGGCGGCGGCTGAGGGGGTGCAGGTGCTGTACACGGATGTTTGGGCAAGCATGGGGCAGGAGAGCGAGGCGGCGGGAAGAATGCAGGCATTTCAGACCTATCAGGTGAATGATCGGATTTTGGGAGCAGCTGATCCTAAGGCGATCGTCCTTCACTGTCTTCCGGCACATCGAGGCGAGGAAATCACGGAGGCGGTGATGGAGGGTGCTCAGTCTCGCATCTGGGATGAGGCGGAGAACCGAATGCATGCGCAAAAGGCTCTGTTGGCTAGTGTGTTGGGGTTAGAGTAGCCCTTTCTGTAAACAGAGTAGGCTAAACCCTGCAAAAAGTTAATTTTCTACAGCTTCTGCCCCGATCGGTCAGACGGGTAAATTAAAATTTTCTGTCTAACGTCGATTTTGCAGGAATGAGCGATGGCTAAGAAATTAGGGTCTACCGTAGCCTCAGCTTTAACCTCATCGGAAAGACATCTATCGCCGACCGATCGCCTCTCTGCCGGAAAAGCGCTGCGGAACACAGTGCCCCGATCGGCTCATGCAGAATGGAAAACCGGGGACGATCGCCCCGATCCGATCGCCTTGCTGGAAGAGTCGAATCAGGGCAGGCTGCCGAATCTGGTGCCAATTCGCTACGGTCGCATGGTCAAATCTCCCTTCACGTTTCTGCGCGGCTCGGCGGTGATCATGGCATCAGATCTGGCGACGACTCCCGTGATCGGGCTGCGGGTTCAGGCTTGTGGCGACTGCCATCTATTAAACTTTGGCGGCTTTGCCACGCCCGAACGTAACCTGGTTTTTGATGTTAATGACTTTGATGAAACGCTCCCAGCTCCCTGGGAATGGGATGTGAAGCGGCTGGCAGCGAGCTTTGTGGTGGCGGCTCGTTCCGTTAAGATGTCGGACAAAAACGGTCAGGAGGCGGCGCGATCGGCGGTGCAATCCTACCGAGAGCATATGGGCCAGTATGCGCGTATGAGTCCGCTGGAGGTCTGGTATTCGCGGATTGATGCTAAGGTGGTGCGCGAGTTTGCCGAGGGTGCAGGACATTTAACGCGAGTAGAGCAGCAGGTGGCGAAAGCCCTCACTCGCACCTCAGCACAGGCGTTACCCAAGCTCTCGGAAGTCGTGCATGGGCAGTGGCGCATGACTGACAGCCCGCCGTTGATGTACCATCTGCCGCCAGATGATTTGCTAGAGGACGAGATAGAGTCGGTGTATCAGCACTATCGCGAAACGCTGCGAGATGATCTGAATGTGCTGCTCGATCGCTATCGCCTGGTAGATATCGCCATTAAGGTTGTGGGCGTGGGCAGCGTGGGCACCCGTTGCGTGGTGGCGCTGCTAATGACGGATGGTAATGATCCGCTGTTTTTGCAGATGAAGGAGGCGCGAACTTCAGTACTAGAGCCGTATGTGGGCAGCAGCGCCTACCAAAATCAGGGGCAGCGAATTGTGGCTGGACAGCGCCTAATGCAGGCGGCTAGCGACATGTTCTTGGGCTGGACAAAGAGCGATCGCGGTCATGATTTCTATGTGCGGCAGTTACGCGACATGAAGACCTCGGTAGATATTGAAAAACTCTCGACCTCGGAATTTACCGCCTATGGGGCACTCTGTGGTTGGGCGTTAGCGCGGGCCCATGCCCGATCGGGTGATCCGGCAATGATTAGCGGCTACTTGGGCAAGAGCGATGAGTTTGACCGAGCGATCGCAGAGTTTGCCCTTGCCTATGCTAATCAAACTGAGCGTGATCATAAAACGCTGAAGGATGCGGTGAAGTCGGGGCGAATTAAGGCGATCGAGGAGCATTAGGGTTGATTGATATTGTGCAGAGAATCGTGAAGGGATGCACTTGATCACGATTAATGAGCTTGCTCACAGGCTGCCATAGGTGAATTTCTGTAGCACCTCGAACAGCTAGACAGTAAAACCACTCAATTCGGCGATCGCTACCAACTTATACTCCGTACGAATACTCGTGTATCTTGAGGTGAATTTTAAGACATTATGAAAGAGTCCACGCAGTTAGGGAAATAGCAAGCCTTAGCTTCATAAATATCAGTTCATCAACCGCTACAGCGATTTTTAACTACTGAACCCTACTGACTTTTGTGGGTATCTGAGCAATACTCAACAGGAAGCTGATTCATGTAAGTAAAAGCCTCTGTAAACTTTGAAACTCATGCATTCAACAGGCATCGAACCATGGATTTAGATTTTGCAGAATTAGAGCTACTGGCGCAGCGAACCCTTCACCCTACTCAAATGCCAGAAACCCTGCTGGATGAGTCAGCAAAAGCTATCCTCACGCAGGCGGCATTTCAGTACAAAAGTGCGCCGCTCACTGAAGTATTTGACCTGCTAGAGAACGCCTTAGAGTCCTATGCCGTTACGCCGACTCTGGCAGAAAATTTGCAGGAAAGTGCGCGTCGAGAAATTGAGTTTTTCTTCTCGCTGCTGCAAGAGAAATTAGATTTACTGTTGCAGCAAACCAGTTCAGAACGGATGCGACGAGAGATGCAGCTTCTCTAAAGGGCTTGTCTTCGGTTATGTCAACTTTCAGTACCCGCTATTTCCCAATATGGCTGTCGCCAGGTTGCTCAGGACATTTTTGATGGGGCGCTTCGCGGTTGCTAGATGCGTTAATCTTAATACTCATTATTTTCCAATACAGAATCGGCTAAAGATTTGATTAAGTACCGATTCAGTCACCTCTTCACCCGTGATTTCTCCCAAAGCCTGAATGGCAGCGCGGAGATCGATCGTCCAAAAATCGAGTGGCAGTTGTTGAGCGATCGTCTTTTGCACCTGAGCGAGAGCCATCTGGGCACGGGTCAAGGCTGCCGACTGCCGCTGATTAATCGCCAAATCTAAGTTAGTGGCTTCCAGATTGTTAGCTGCAACGCTTGCCAAAATCGCCTGTTCCAATTCGTCAATGCCCTGATTTTGTGCTGCCGCAGTTTTGACAACTTGGCTAATTTTTAAGGCGGCGATCGCTTGAACATTCAACAGAGGCGCATGGGCTTCTACCAAGTCAATTTTGTTGATCACCAGAATCAGCGGACGTTTGACCTGCTGATAAATCTCCTGGTCTGCTTCTGTCCATCCCGCCTGAGCATCGATCGTCAGCAGCACTAGATCGGCAGATTGGGCTACATTTCGCGATCGCGCCACGCCGATTTTTTCAACTTGGTCGGCAGTCTCCCGAATTCCTGCCGTATCTAGCACCTGTACAGGAATGCCCCCGACCACAAGCTGCGATTCCACCACATCGCGCGTTGTGCCCGGTAAATCGGTGACAATGGCGCGATCGCTGCGACTCCAGGCATTCAGCAGGCTAGACTTCCCCACATTCGGGCGACCGACGATCGCCACCTTCAGACCCGATCGCAGTAGCTCTCCGCGATCGGCGGTCGCGAGAACCTGCTCTACCATCGCTAAGACCTGCTCTAGCTGGATCTTCACCCAGGCTGCGTCCAGCGGCGGCAAGTCGTCCTCAAAGTCAATCCGAGCCTCCACCTCTGCCAAGATTTCTAAGCAGGTCGATCGCAACTGCCGAATCGGCTGAGCCAGCTTGCCTTGGATGCCCGCCAGAGCCATCTGCGCTGCCTGCGGAGACTGTGCCCCCACCAAATCGGCAACGCCCTCAGCCTGGGTCAGGTCTAGTCTGCCGTTGAGGAATGCCCGAAGCGTGAATTCTCCCGGTTCTGCCAACCTTGCGCCCTGCTCTAGGCAAAGCTGTAACACCTGCTGTACTGCCATAATGCCGCCATGACAGTGAAACTCCACCACGTCTTCACGGGTATAAGAGCGGGGAGCCAGCATGAGCAGCAGCAAAGCTTCATCGACAAGCTGCCCAGTCTCAGGATGGCGGACATGCCCATAGAGAATGCGATGGCTTTCCCAAATCTGCTGTCCGGGAGCCTGGAAGAGAGTATGAGCGATCGCCATTGCCTCGCTGCCAGAAATCCGCACAATGCCGACGCTCCCCTGCTGAGGAACAATGGCGGTGGCAATAGCGGCGATCGTATCAGTGCGCATAGCCTCATTCTTGAGCTATTTCGGTCGTCTTGGCAATGAACTCACAACGATAAACTCATTATGAAAAATTATGGGCATCGCTTATTTTTTGGGTTGGAGCGGGGCGCGGGGTGCTACTCAACCCAAAAATCATCCCAGAGATCGGCAACGCCAAATTACAGCGATTTTCAATTGCATAAACCACAGTTATTTTTTTAGAAGCCGCGCTCAGCGCGGCTTCTAAAAAAATAACTCACACTTAACCAGGCATGAAGCGATATATGAACAATGAAGAGTTGAGTCATGTTCAGATCCCTGTGATACAATTCCGGCAAACAATTTGAGGAATTCGGTTCATGAATAAAGGTGAACTGGTAGACAAAATCGCAGAAAATGCAGATGTTACCAAAAAGCAGGCAGATGCCATTTTGACCGCCATTCTAGACTCTGTTATGGAAGCAGTGGCCACCGAAGACAAAGTGACGCTGGTTGGATTTGGCTCCTTCGAGTCTCGCAAGCGTCAGGCAAAGGAAGGGCGCAATCCTCGGACAGGGGAGACTATGACCATTCCCGAAACTACTGTGCCCGTATTTTCCGCTGGCAAGCTCTTTAAGGACAAGGTCGCTGAAGCATAGGTTTACAGGAGTCAGATTTGTAGGGATTGGACATTTATACGCGATGTGCAACTTTCCTAAAGCACTGTAAAGGCAGCCCTCACCCTAGCCTCCCAGCAGGAGAAGGAACCGGAAATGTCTGAAAGCCCTCCTCCCTAGGGATGAAGGTTGGGATGAGGGTCGATGAGTTGCACATCGCGTTATTTATGCCTGTAGGCAGAAGTTTATTGTTTCCAATCTTGCAAAGATAGGGGCATACCGCAAAATACTCTTTGACAGGTGTTTTCAGGTTCAATAGGGGGCTTGGGCGTGAGCAATGCTTATGCCCTTTTTTTTGTTATGTTTGGTTTTAGAAGTGAATATATGACTACTTAGCGATCAAACAGCATAATTACTCGATATTGAAGCCATAGAATTGCTCTGATTGCATTACCGAGCCGATCGGCAGGTTGCCTAATTCGTGCGATCGCTCTGTTATCATTTCAGCACTGGTAGACTACAGTATCCGCGATCGCCTCCTGCTGTTCATTTCAAGAGGCTGCTCTAAGATAGCAGCATCCGTTTTGCGAACGCCGTCTGCCATTTCTACTCGTCGCTGCTCTTGATACTTGGTGGCAACGCCCAGCAACATATGCTCGGAGAGATCGGCAAGAGCTTGCTCAGATTGCAAGGTGGCATTGTAAACCTGATCGACCACGGAGAGAGAATATCCCTTGCGACTTAGGTAAAACCGATCGCCTCTTGAGCAAAACCTATGCATGAGTTAGCAGAAGCAAGAAATGCTGAAGTGTCAGCGACGTTCGTCGATGAAAATCTTTTAGATGAAGTAGTTGCGGATTGCTAACGCTCCTGGTTTCGCATCACCAGGCTTAAACTGAATTCCCGTCACCTCAGCGACTAAATCATTTCTCGAAGAGAAAGTCGCTTTGTCATCATTCACTGCAAAGAATGTCCGGCTGCCAAGGCGGAAAAAGATTGATTCATCTGCTTTCAGCGATTGACTGCCTTTTTTGCGGGTGAGCTTATCGGCATATGCGGTTTTGAGGGCATCTTGCAGATTTTTTCCCTTTACACGCCCAGCGTTATAGACACGTTTGGGACGTTCGATCGTGTTGAGGTTATTGTCATAATCTAACTTGAAGCGATCGCCTTCGTTGAAGTTAAAGTCTGTGATGCGATCGAGCGATCGAATGGTGGAAGTTCTCAATGCTGAACGTTTGGTTGCACCTGAAAAGATAAAAGTATCGGCACTTTTGCTACCTGTGACTTGGTTCTCGTCTCTGCCAACTGCTGGCGTAGCGTTGTCGCTGCCGCCAGTTGTAATAAAGTCGCCCTCAAAGATGCCAGGAATGGGTGTGCCGTCAAAGGTCGTGACGCTAAAGTTACCTACTTCGTGGATGTTCGTTAGAGCACCTGTTGCAGCAGCGAAGCCAAACCTAAAGGATGCAGGTAATGAACCGTTTTTCTGAATCACGTTGAATGGGTTGATGGCAAGTTCACCGGGATCGGTAAAAGTGCCGTTATCGTTGAGGTCTACCTGAACAGTCAGTGAACCTTCTGGCGATAGGATAACTTCTGCTCGACGACGCGAGTCGTTACGAGTTGCGCCTGCACCTGGATTGTCTAGGCTAACGGGTAAAGTGTCTGTTCCAGTCAGGTATTCATAGTTTGTGGCAGCGCTACCTCGGACGGTAATAGCATCTGGAGTAAACCCTCTACCGCCGGAGTATCCGCCCGTAGTACCAGCAAATTTGCCAAACGCGTCAAAGCCAATACCTAAATAGCCATCTGGCGTACCTCCGTATCCGAGTGAACCACCAGAGCCGCCTGCTAGGGGCATTAGCTGTTTCCCATCAACGAGAAAAAAGCTGATACCATCAGCACCAGTACCGCCATAAGCGTAAAAGTCAAAACCAATCCGCAGCCCACTTACCGACGGCACGGTAGTAGTGTAGAGTCTGGAGGAAGCTTGATTAAGACTCGCGTCAGTCAACCGGATAACAGATGTCTGTAGAGAAACCATAGTGCTGTTGCAAACTAAGAAATAAGTATTTGCTGGAAACTAGATGACAGCGACAAGCTAAAAGCCATTTCCAGTGCTTGAGTCCTGATCTATTCCTACTGAAGGAACTAGAATCATCCTGAAGTTTTCAATGAAGAGCTGATGAATCGATCTTCCAATACTTGAGCTGTTTCATCGATCGCCCCATCCTGCATTCGCCTTAGAATTTGCCCTAAAATTGCCTCTTGACTCCGATCGCAAATTCCGCTAATCTCGCTTACTTATAGGCAGTTGTTGCGTCCTCTGCCCCTCCGCTCAAAAACCTAGTCGCCACTCAAAGCTGCTACCAACAGCAATGAGTGGCTAACCGGCCCAAACTGAGAACGCAGTTCGGCTGGCTAACGATGGATTTTAACACTCCTCTTAGCCACCCTGCTTTGTTATGGCAAGGTGGCTAGGTTTTTGGGTTTTCCTCAACTACCCAAAAACAGGAGAAACCCTTATGCTTCAAGACTTTATCGCGGCTCTCACCCAAACTGACGAAGCGATCGCCCATACTCCCGCCAAAGTGCGGATTATCTTGCTGGGCACCCCAGAAGATACCAGCAGCGTCATTTATGACCTTTATCAGCGGGGCTTTGCCGAGGTCACGTCCTGGAGTCCGCCTCAGCCGATTCCTGATTCTAGAGAAGTGATTCGCCTGTTGATTCGCCGCTTTGGGCGATCGGTAGGCTCTCATCAGGGATAGCTTTTGAAGATTTTTTTGAAGGGGGATGCCCCCTTCAAAAAAATCAACGGCAGTGGCGTGTAGCAACGCACATAATGGACTGAGCTGCTTCTTTGGTATTGGGATCAATGCCAGAGAGCCGTTGACACAACCTGACTCTCCAGGGCGATCGCCCATGATCGCCCTCCAGCACTTCTGCGCCTGTATGGTGATTATGGGGAAAGAGCTTCACCTCAAAGCCGAGGGGTTCTAG
Organism: Drouetiella hepatica Uher 2000/2452; assembly: GCA_019359505.1. Classification (GTDB taxonomy): domain Bacteria; phylum Cyanobacteriota; class Cyanobacteriia; order Elainellales; family Elainellaceae; genus Drouetiella; species Drouetiella hepatica. The sequence goes on from JAHHHD010000004.1 coordinate 292,632, forward strand.
AACCTGATGGTAAAGTTCGGGCGTAATGCCTTCTCCAGGCTGATTATTATGGAGTTCTGTCGCCAGACGCGCGCGGGCTTCATCGGCGGTAGTGTGCAACCTGCCCGTCATACGCCGATAGACGGGATGCCATTGGATCTTCTGTCCCACTAACCCTAACCCTCGAAGTTTCCAGGCACTCGCCTGCGGATCTTTATCGGTGACGAGTAGACCTCCAGGTCGGACAAGGCGAGCTGCCTCTGCCAAAACTTGCGCCATGTCATCGCAGTGATGAATCGTCGCATTGGCAATGACGAGATCGGCAAAGCTATCAATCAAGGGCAGGTGATGGGCATCGGCAAGCAGCGGCAGATAGCCAACCTGTTGTGCCTTTTCTAAAGCACCTTGGGCAATATCAATCCCGATCAGCAAGCTAGGCGACCCGCCGACTGTGGCATAGACATTGCCAGGGCCACAGCCGATATCCACAACAATTTTTTGATCCCAACTGCCACAGGCTTTTTGCCAGCGCAATCGGAAAGTTTCACTGCGATGTGTTCGTTTAAAGTACTCTTCTCCCCAGATGGGATGTCCAAATAAGTAGCTATTTGCCTGCATGCCGACTGTAAAGTGGGCGATCGGGCAGCTATAAATACCGTTTTCCTGTTCAATGATCTCGGCAGTCTCCATCAGATAGGGCAACAGAGATGTGATCGTGTGCAGCTTCAACCCTCTACTCCTGGCAATTAGTGGTTAATTGAGTGGGAGAAGCACACCTTAATTTAATTGTTTCTTAGTCAGATTTTTCCATCGTGCGAAGGTCTTACCTACGACTGAACGGGAGCCAGACCCTCGCACTACAAATTCTATGAACTTCAACAGGGTTGCTTATTTTTTCAAAGTTAGCTACCCAGTTTCAGTAGATCGCAAAGCTTAGAGGATGTCTGAGAAGTGTAATTTGCTACCCAAACCGCCGCCTAAATCCCCCAATTCTGGGGGACTTTGAATAGGAACTGGCTACGTGCTGCGCACACGCAAGCGAACGAAAGTCCCCCAGAATTGGGGGGTTGAGGGGCGAATACAGAACATTTGATACTTTTCAGATATCCTCTTACACTCGATCCCCCAACCCTTTTAAAAAGGGGGCTTCAGAACTCAAAGTTCCCCTTTTTTCTAGCGCAGCGGTGCGATAGCGCGGGGATTTAGGGGGATCAGACACGAGTATTTCCAGCGTGAGCATTGGTTTGCGATCTACCCAGTTTGAAAAAAGCTCTTACCTGAGAAAAGACTTGAAAAGTGCCAATTTCTACCCGAACCGCTTCCTTTTTTGGCTCACTGTAAGCACTAAGAATTACAAACTAATGAACCAATCTCAGATTTTACACCTTTGTTTTTTAGCGGGTTTCAGCAGTGCAACATGTCCCTGAAACTCTCAATACAGTCTGTGGAATGCACTACACGCTGATGTAAGAAGTAAACAATACAAGTTTCAACTATACTGCGACCCCTGCTGCTTCTAACCTTTCATATTTACTAGATGAGAGCGATCGATCCGGAGATGAAAGGCAAATTCTTTTGAAGTAGTAATTTTTGTCGCGCAGACTTTGCCCGCGCGACAAAAAATCCTTAAATACCGATACAAAAAATTAGGCGTTACTGAATATAAAGTATAGTTTGTGCTGCTTTGAACATGAGCAAGCCGCTTACGCTCCTTGCAAATTCTAGGGTGCTGATTTTGACTCAGGTGAGGACTTGCGAGGCTTGCGGCTAAACCGTCTCCCTAAATCATCCACCACGGCATCAACGCCAATTCCGCGACCGTTCACTTTTGCAGAACTATAGACAGTACGAGCTGAAGTATAGGCTTCGTTCCCTGCGGTCATGTAGGTATCCTCCACAAGTTCATGGAGCTTTGCGATCGCCAGTAAAATCGGATACAGTTCTTCATACAGCTCTACCTCTCGCTGCATGTTGGCGACTTCAAACGAACGAGGCAAGAAATCGCTGTTTTGATTCGCGACCTCCATGGTTTTTTGAATGAAGACGCGGGTTTTATCGCCCATTCTAGGTAGCGATCTCCGCTCATCTTGAGACAGATTAATCAGAAAAGGTAGCTTTTGTCCCAGTGTGGCGATCGCCTGCATCACTTCTTTTTGGGCATTGCTGGGAAAGGTTGTCTGGTTAAGGTTAGTCGTCATCGTGTGTAGACTCTGAATGAATAACGGTGAATAGAACCATGGTGAAATGGAATTGCCACAGCAGCGCTGTGAAATCATGACTCCCATTGCTCAAAGTTACCTATAACAATGGTTCGGACAGAATTAAGGGGCTATGATGCCGTAGGAAAGCAGGGTTGGGTAGTTGGGATGGGATTTAATCAAAGTCGGGTTCAAGTCTAACATTGAGATAAATCGCGACAGCAGATGGTCATTGAAAGCTAGACGTTTATAGTTGCACATGGAAAAGGGAATGGGCTGGGATTGAGTTTCAGGCTGCAAAGACCGAGATTGGGTATCATACTTGGCAAGATTTAAGGCAGTCAAAGAGGCATTGAAGTGAAACTCTAATCTTTTGGGGTCGCGAGTTTGAGCATCACACAGTCCGGTAAATTGCTTGGCATCTCTAAAAATAAATTCAATTTGAAACCTGGCTTTGTAAGATTGCACCATCTGCTCAGCATCCAGTTCGATATAGCGCTACGCATGTACGTTAGGACATTCTTTGAAAGCAGCATCAACGCAATCCCGAAAGGTATCAAACTCATCCCATCGCTGTCGCATCCAGTTCTTTAGTACGCTCCACCAGTGTTCAATCTGGTTGAGGTCAGGAGAGTACGGTGGTAGATACCAAATCTCACATCCGGCTTGAGCGACAATCTCCTCAATGCTCTGAGAATGATGAAAACTGGCGTTGTCAATCACAATGACATCCCCTGGTTTCAACTGAGGCACTAAACACTCTGCCAACCACATCTCAAACAAATCTCGGTTGCAAGCCCCTGCAAACGTCATCGGGGCAAACAAGCATTTCTATCGCGCGACAATTACATAGGCATCGTGAGATGACTGGCGACAACTACATTGGCACGCGATCTGCTACCGAATTGCAACCTTGATCTAGATCGCTTGTCAGATCGCCTAGAGCGACTGTGGTCGG
>JAHHHD010000052.1 GCA_019359505.1 Drouetiella hepatica Uher 2000/2452
AAAATTCTCGTGAAAAACTTTGAGCGGACATTGCCGAATGCCACGACCAAGATTCACCTCTGCTTCGTTAGGCTAATGGTGAAGAGGCTTGCAGCATCTTCTTAAGATCTCAAATGGGTTCTATAGAAAACGGTGTTTTGCACGGTCACGTTTGCGGCATCGGCAGCACTGATGCCGCCGCCGACCCATCCAGCAGAGTTGTTGGCGATCGTCGTGTTAATGATATCCGTGTCGCTGTAGAGCGTCATGCCGCCCCCGACGTTGCTGAAGCCATCGCCAAATACCTTGTTACCTGAGAAGGTGCTGTTGGTAATTGTGGTGCGAACGTTGTTCACCCACAAACCGCCGCCCTGGTCGTAGCCCTCGTTATTGGCGATCGTAGAGTTGGCGATCGTGAATTTGCCCCGCGAGTCGGTGCTGTTTCGGATCTGAGTGATGGCTCCACCTTTACCGTTATCTTGTCCATTGGGCAGCCCGGTGGCTTTGTTGCCTGTAAATAGGCTGCTTTCGATGCTAATCACGTCCTCTGGATCAGCAAATAGATGAACTGCACCCCCGGAAGCTTTGGCGCTGTTGCCCTGAAACGTGCTTTTGGTGATGGCGATCGAGTCGTTGGCGCGATCGGTGTAAATAGCACCGCCATAGCCCCGTAGGAAAGGATTTTCTCCGGTGCCGTAGGTAGCAGCGTTGGTGTCATTGTTGATGAATTCGCAGTTGTCTACGGTCAGCTTACCGTTGAGGCTGTTGACCGCCGCACCGTTGATTCCTCGGTTGTTGGTGAACTGGCTGTTGCGAAGGGTGATGGCTCCCGGACTGACAAAAGCGATCGCCCCAGCGCCGCGCTCATTGTTTCCGGCAATTGCTTTGTTCCCGTCAAACTGCGATCCGGTGACTGTCAGGCTGTTCTCCCAAGCGCAGTAAATCGCGCCACCGCCTTGATCTGCCGTGTTGTTGACGAACTTAACGCCATCAATGTTGATTACTGCCTTGTGTTCGCCCTTAATTGCGCCACCCTGATCGGTCACGTAGGCATTTGCCAGGGTAATGTTTTTCAGGTTGAGGGTGATCGGGCGATCTTGATTGGAATTGACGTGAAAAATTCGCGAGGCGTTGCTGCCGCTGAGGGTGAGATTGGCTGCATCTGTGCCGTCAATGGTCAGGCTTTTGCCGTTGCTCAGCTCAAGTTCGCTGGTCAGCGCGATCGTCTTATTGGCAAGACTGGCAGCAAATTTGAGGGTGTCGCCCGCTTTAGCAGCAGCGATCGCCGCTCTCAGCGAGCCTGCCCCCTGATCTGCCGTGCTGCTTACCGTGACAACTGCCAATTTGCCGCCATAGCTCGCCATGACATCTGCCGTCAGCGCTGGCATTGCGGTGATTTCGCCTGTTGAGACTTCCAGATTCCAGTTGCCCTGCCCGATCGCCTGACGCGATGCAGCGACGGCGGCTCCTGTGAGTTGACTCAGGCGATCGATTAGCGTCAAGCCCTCTGCTGCAACACCACAGGCATACAGCAAAATATTGGCGTGGTCAGAAAGCGCCGATCGCCACTGCTGAATTTGAGACGTATAGCGATCGAAGGTTGCACTATTCAGTTGAGCCGAGCCTAAGTGCAGAGTTCCAGGTTCGCCATGGGCGATGATCTGGAGGCTGGTAATGCCTGAAAAATCCTGTAGAGCTTGGGTAATTTGCAGGATGCCGTCCTGCGTTGCGTCGAGCAAAACAGCGCGTACATCAGGGTGCAGCCCGTTTACAAGGGTTTTGGCATCGGCAACAGCCATGTCAATCAGGACAACCGTGTTGTCAGAGCGATGCAAAGCTTGAGTGGTCATCAAATTTTTCCTGCGAAGGTTTGCCTGGTGCGGGTTCAGGTGCAGATTGAGCCAGTTTTTAGCCTATGGGCGCAGATGAGGGGGCGCTCAGCGCTTGAAGAAGGAGGTTTAGAGCAATTGCAGGTCAATGCGAAGTCAATGCTTGGGGGGCAGAGGTGTAAACTCTGGGGGCAGGGCAAGCGATCGTCTATGCTAAAAAACTGGCTTAGAAAACTGGAGAAACTAGGGTGAGCCAACGGGAGAAGCAGGGGCATTAACGCCTTCAAATTATTCACGCTCTCTTAATACAGCCTTCATCAACTTATTAATGTTCCCGGAAAACTCGCTGTGATAGATGTTGAGTATGAAGGTGATAAAGATCACCTTTATATAGCTGTCGCCAGTTTGCTTAAAACATTGAGGGTGGGGCGCTTCACGCCCCACCCTCAATGTCCTCGTTCTAAGCGCTTTGGTGGTTGCTATGAAAGCTCGGTTGGGTAGCTTATAGACTTATTCAACCCACAGGACGCAGTTATTTACGGCGTGTGATAGTTTATAGAGTGCATTAATTAATACTAAACTCATCAGCCTGTACGGAGAGACTCTGAACTTTACATTATTTTTAACCACAACATTATCTTTTAACCTCAATATTGAGATCTGTCCGCCCAGAATCCTAGGTCTGTGGTATCAAATAGGCAGAGCAATTAGGCAGATTAGTCCGCTACCTTGAATTAGCCATATCCATGGGTTTACTTAAACACGCTTTGCAATTTTTGGCACAGGGATCGCGCGATCGCACCCCTAGCCGTCGTCAGGTAAATCAGTGGTTTAAGTGGTTGGCTCCGGGTTTACTGATCAAGCGCTGGCTGCTGATTAGCGCCACAGGCATGGTGTTTACAGGCTTAGGGTTTGCCATCTGGCTGAACCTGACGCCAGTTTACTACTTCAGCGAATTTGTCCGAGAGCTGCTGCGCACCATTACCGATCGCATTCCCAATTACATCAGCGGCCCTCTAGTGCTGATTACGGGCTTTTTGCTGATTCTCTGGGGGCAAAAGCGAAGCCTAGGCGCAATTACTGAAGTGCTGATGCCTGAAGGCGATGGCGAACTGGTCGATCGCCTAATGACCCATCGGCGGCTGCATCGTGGCCCCAAGGTTGTGGTGATTGGCGGCGGCACAGGGTTGTCAACGCTGCTGCGCGGTCTAAAGGGGCTGAGCGCCAACATTACCGCTATTGTTACCGTTGCCGATGATGGCGGTTCTTCGGGGCGCTTGCGCCGAGAAATTGGCGTACTGCCGCCTGGAGATATCCGCAACTGTCTAGCGGCTCTTGCCGATGAGGAAAAGCTGTTGACGGAGCTGTTTCAGTACCGCTTTCAGGCAGGTGATGGGCTAGTGGGACATAGCTTTGGCAACCTGTTCTTGACCGCCATGAGCGAGATCACGGGGGATTTAGAACGGGCGATCGCCGCTAGCTCCAAGGTGCTTGCCATTCGTGGACAGGTGCTGCCCTCTACCCTCAGCGACATGCGCCTCTGGGCAGAGCTGGCTGACGGACGACGGATTGAAGGCGAATCTAATATTACCGAAGCTAAAGGGAAAATCATCAAAATTGGCTGCACGCCTGCCCAGCCTGCGGCGCTGCCCAGGGCGATACAGGCGATCGATGAAGCCGACTACATTATTATTGGGCCTGGTTCGCTCTACACCAGCATCATCCCTAATCTGCTTGTGCCTGATATTAGAGATGCGATCGCCCGATCTCAGGTGCCGCGCATCTACGTCTGCAATATTATGACCCAGCCCGGTGAAACCGACGGTTACACGGTATCTGATCACATTCGCACGATTGATCAAGTCTGCGGCTGTCCGCTGTTTGATGCCGTCCTTGTACAAAAAACGTCACCCTCGGCACAGTCTTTGATTCATTATGCTCAGGAAGGATCTCATCCCGTGTTTTTCGATCGCGAAGCTGTCGTTCATCTGGGGCGACGTGCCGTTGTTGCCAATGTGATGGACGAAGATGCCTCAACTCGACTCGTGCGCCACAACCACAGCCGTTTGGCTCGGATTCTGCTGCGATGGTATACCCGCACTCAAGGGCTGTGAGCCTAGAGCAAAATAGGTGAAAATATCTCAGGGGAAGTGATAGGGTAATAGGCGATGGAATCCGTAAATCGGGTTTAGCACTCAGCATCCTTGCCCCGTAGCGGCGAACTTACCCAACCCCTACTCTTTGAAATGTCCCAAGAACTTTTGCGATCGCTGGTCTGGATGGATTACCGACTAGCCGTTCTTTTTACTGTGCTTTTGCCTCTAGTGCTGCTGATTTGGGCGTTCGTGCAAAAGGCGGATGCAATGCAGCGTTTGCTCATTATCTACTGGCGCGTGTCGAGCCTTTTAGCGATTACTGTTTATCTGATGATTGGCAGCTTGCCCGTCAGCTTTGTATCTGGACTACTGGCGCGAATTCTGATTCCGGTTAGCCTCTGGTTTTGGGTGGATCTAAACGAAGAAATTGCCGATCAGTCCTCCTCACCGCTGAAGTGGGCTTTCACAAGCTGGCGATGGGCGATTAGCGTCTACTGTGGATTGGGCGCACTGGCAAGTATTCCTTTTCTACAATGCGCGGTGTCTCAAGAAACCTTTGCAACGCCGTTCTGCCAGGTCTGGCTCGATCCGCCCTTTGGCTACAAGAGCTTTTTCCATGCCGCCTCTAAGCCAGAGTTTCTGGGTTTCTTGGGGATTACTGCCCTCGTGATCTACGTCCTTTACCTCGGCTATTTTGTGCTAATCCGGTTGGGCAAGCAGGGGCGATCGGCAACTGAGCAATAATCTGGACAGCAATCCGGACAGCAATCCGGGCAGCAATCCGGGCAGTAGCCTGAACAGTAATTTGGGGAATCATAAAGCAGCGATCTGGACATCAATCTGGATAGTCAAAAAATCTATTTTTCAAATTAGAGGTCTGGTGTATGGTTCAGCCACTCGTGGGAATTATCATGGGCAGCGACTCAGATTTGCCCACCATGCAGGCTGCGATCGCCACCTGTGAAGATTTTGAAGTTCCTTGTGAAGTCGCGATCGTTTCGGCACATCGCACCCCAGAACGCATGATGGAATATGCCCAAACGGCTCATCAACGCGGTTTAAAGGTGATTATTGCCGGGGCGGGTGGTGCTGCCCATCTGCCAGGAATGGTGGCGGCTCTAACCCCGTTGCCTGTGATTGGTGTGCCCGTGCCTTCCAAGCATTTACAGGGAGTTGATTCACTCTACTCGATCGTGCAAATGCCCACCGGAATTCCAGTGGCAACTGTGGCGATCGGCAATTCTCAAAACGCTGGATTGCTTGCCGTGCAAATAATTGCCAGCCATCAGCCGGAGCTATTGGAGAGAGTTCTGCGCTATCGCCAAAGCCTAAAAGAAATGGTCATGAAAAAGCAGGAAAGGCTAGAGGCGATCGGCTACAAAAAGTATTTATCTAATGAAGGCGCAACCAGAGGCGTGTTCGGTAGCGGTATTTAGGTAAGGACTATAGAGCTACGTAATTAAGTTAGGACGAGACTAAGTTAGGACGAGTTATTTTTTGAGAGCCGCGCTCCGCGCGGCTCTCAAAAAATAACTCATTGGGTCTAAGCGCGTAGCGCTACACCGCGTGTTCTAGGGAAATTGATGAAGTGGAGCATAATTAAGGCATAGAGTTTGGTTGCTATCCATGACTCAACTGCTAAATACAGAAGAACGGTCGAATCCAGACGTAGTGACTGAGCTTGACATCAGCCACATTGCAATTGAAGACGACACGCCCGTGGATAATTTTCAATCAGAAAAGCAGCAGCGGCTTTTAGTAGAACCGCTCTATAGCTGCTGGTCGCCCAGTGTGTCGTTCATTGCAGCCTCAAACGTCGGATTATTCTACGGACTGAAACTTGATCCGATCGTCCCGGATGCTTTTCTGAGCCTGAATGTGACGATGCCTGACGACTGGAGCCAGAAGCAAAATCGCTCCTACTTTGTCTGGGAATTTGGCAAGGTTCCAGAAGTTTGCATTGAAATTGTTTCTAATCGCAAGGGCAATGAGTTGTCCTTGAAAAAAGATGATTATGCCCGAATTGGCGTCACCTACTACGTTGTTTTCGATCCGTTGCAGCAGCTTCAGCGAGAAGAGGAGCTAAACGGCAAGACGCTAAAAGCTTGGGCGCTGACGGCGGGGCAGTATGTGGAAATGGCAGAACCCTTATGGCTACAAACGGTAGAGTTGGGTTTGACCCTCTGGCAGGGGTCGTTTGAGGGGCAAGACTCTACCTGGTTGCGTTGGTGCGATCGCCAGGGTCAAGTCATCCCCACCGGAGCCGAAGGCAGAGAAACTGAACGCCAGCGGGCAGATGAGGCAGAATTGAGAGCGAGACAGCTAGCCGAACGGCTGCGGGAAATGGGAATTAACCCCGATGAAATCTAGTGGCTGGATCGAGAGGTGCTTTGACCATTGGAGGCGATCGCCCAAGCATTTTTCAAAATCGCTGAGCAGCCCTATGATGTTTGATGCCAGTTTGTCATAGCAAATTTTGCTACGGCACTTTGATATCTTTACGGGAACCCTACTTGCCGATGCGTTTGGGGGGACGGCGACCAATATATCGCTTCGACGATCGCCTCAGACCCCTTTGCGCAGTAGAGCCGCGACCTGTATCCGCAGGAGCGTCAGGAGCATCTTCTTTCGTTAAGCTGGGTCTACGGATGCGCTCGAATACCCTACTACCCACCTGCCGAAAAACGCTAGGCTGCTGTTCTGGAGTTTCCGGTTCGGCATCGGCTTTCACTTCTTCAGCTTTCAAGTAGCCGACAATGTTCCAAACTGCCAGCCCTGCCATGGCTCCCAATAGAATGCATAGCTCAGCTTGAAAACCTGCCAAAAGAAATAGCAGGATAAAGATGAGCCAAGCCGTTAAACCTGCACGAAACCCATCATCTGACGCAAACTTATACATGCATCACGCTCCCTATGCAGCCCAAAATTTCCAGATCCCCGACTAGATCCCTAACTCGATCTCTGATGCGCCCAGATCCCGCATTAGCGCCTGAATCGGTTGGGTCGTATCAAGGGTCTTGACATAGGGTAGCTCAGTTGGGCTAAAGGGTTCCAAAAATTGTTGGGGCAAAAGATCGGCTGTGGCATCGGCAATGTCTCCGGTGCGCTTTTGCAAACGCGATCGCAGCACTTCCGAGGGTGCATCACAGTGAATGATTTGCAGCGGTATCTCCTGCTTTTGAGCTGCCGCCAGGACAGGTTCACGCAAGACATAGCGATCGTACTTCGCATCCAAAATCACGCTGTAGCCCTGTTGTGCCAGCATAATGCCTAGCTCTAGCAGCCGCCCGTAGGTTTTTTGAGTCATTTCGGCGGAGTACAAGCTTTCGTCGCCGCGCTGATTGAGCGGGATGCCGCCCAGATGCTTCCGCACCGCATCCGATCGAATATGAATCGCGCTACTGAGGCTAGCCAACTGTCGGGCGGTCGTGCTTTTGCCTGAGCCGGATAGCCCACACATCAATGTCAGCTTGCCCTGACGCGGCTGAGAATAGTGCCATGCCAGCCTGTAGAAACGAGCGGCGGTTTCTTTTGCTTTCTCTTTATCGGCGGCTGAAATCGCCGGATCATCTAGCAAGAAGGAGACAATTTTAGCGCGGACGTAGGCTTGACGATTCACGTAGAAGGGCAGAACCTGCAAGCCTTCCCAGTCGCCCGTCTGCTCAATATAAGCGTTCAAAAACAGGGTGCTGAGATCAGGGCGATCGCTTGCCTCCAGATCGCGAATGACGTAGGCAATGTCAAACATGACATCAACAAATCTGAAGGACTCGTTGAACTCAATGCAATCAAATAGCCAGAGACGATCGTTCCACAGGCAAATATTGTCGAGATGCAGGTCGCCATGGCATTCGCGGATACGATCCTGCTGCATTCGTGCCACAAACAGATCAGAATGTTCGGCAAACAGGCGATCGTTGTAGGCGCGGGTTTCATCAAACTGAGTTTGGGTCTGCGATCGCCCAATATATTGCTCAGTTTGCTGAAAGTTCTCATCAATTGCTTCCCGGACTCGCGTCGGTTCGCCAAAGCCACGAATGTAGTCGCTGGTAGAAATCTTGGCATGAAACTGAGCGATCGTCTTCGCCAACTCTTGCAGCAAAGCCTCCGTCAGCTTGCCCTGTCTGTGCAGATTTGCCAGCAGTCCGTCTTGGGGAAACTGCTGCATTTTTAGCGTGTAGTCTGCCGGAGTGCCGGAGCCGTTGAGCTGAAAGCGATCGCCCTCCTCTGCAATGGGCAGCACCTCTAGATAAAGCTCTTGGGCACAGCGTTGGTTGAGGCGCAGCTCTTCTTGACAAAAATGCTGCCGCTTTTCCAGAGTTGAGTAATCCAAGAATCCAAAATTAACGGGTTTCTTAAGCTTATAGGCATAGTCACCCGTCAGCAAAACATAGGACACATGGGTCTGAATCAACTGAATCGGAGGCTGCACCGGATGCGGATAAAACTCCGGCTGCATCATCTGCTGGATTAGAGCGGGGAGAACGCTATCAGTCATGAATAGTATGAGGTCTTCTTTTGTAACAGTTTTGCCGTAACAGCCTAACACTCAAGGGGGACGCAGCATTGCTACGCCCCCAGGATTTACTGAAACCTTAAAATAGCCTGTCTGTTTAGCCCCTTGCAGATTGGAGTTTTGGGATCAGGTTAGGTGGGGGCTGCACCTTCACCCAACCTAATGCGCACCTAATGCGTAACAGAATCTATTCAGCCGCGTCTTCAGCCGCTTCCTCATCTGTCTGAGCTGCCTGACCCAAAATGGATACCACAACGCGATCGCCTTCACCCAAAACCACCACACCAGCAGGCAGCGGCAGTTCGTTCACATGAATAGCATCGCCAATATTCATGTCTGTGACATCAACCTCGATCGCATCAGGAATATTGTCACCTGTGCAGGATACTTCTAGCTCGTTCAGCACGGTGTCCATAGAACCACCTTCTTGCTTTACACCCTGTGCTATGCCCACAAAGTGAATCGGCACCGTGACTTCTAGCTTGTCGCCAGCGCTAACCGAGAAAAAGCTGAGATGGTAGATGTTGCGTTTCCAGGGGTGAGACTGTACCTCGCGCAATAGGGCTTTACCGCTCCAAGGCACGTCAGGTGCATTGATTTTGATCAAAGTATTGTTCAGCGAAGACTTCCTGACCAAGGTTTCAGCCGCCTTAGCATCCAAGGTCAGCGCTATAGATTCGGTGCCCTTGTGTCCATAGAGCACGGCTGGAATTTGACCTCCACGACGAAGGGCATTGGGCTTGCTGCCTTCAGGGCGCTTTTTACAATCAACAGTAAGTTCCATACAGGTTATGTTTGAGTGTTCTAAATAAAACTTTTGGACAGGCGCGACAGAGATCAAGTCTAAACCAATAAGCCTAGACTTAGAGACTAATCGTTAGACTAACCGCTATTCGCCTGAGCGCTAACGGCAGGTTGGCTACCCTTGTCCTGCTCCTCGCTGTAAAGCAACGCGCGCTTAGGGCCGTGAATCGGATCTTCAACAATGATAGTTTGATCGCGGCTAGCCCCCAGAGAAACGATCGCGATCGGCACTTCCATCAATTCTGCCAAAAACTTCAGGTAATCTAACGCCTGAACAGGCAGCTCATCGAGCGATCGACAATGAACGGTAGACTGCTGCCAACCCGGCACGGTTTTGTAAATTGGACGGCACTGGGCAAACTGGCGGGCGTTGCTAGGAAAATCAAAGCACTGCTTGCCATCTAGCTCATAGGCGACGCAGACCTGAATTTCCTCTAGCTCGTCTAAGACATCTAGTTTAGTGATTGCCAGACAGTCTAGCCCGTTAATCCGCACGGCATAGCGACCAATCACGGCATCAAACCAGCCGCACCGACGCTTACGCCCTGTAGTGGTACCAAATTCAGCACCGCGATCGCACAAAAGCTGACCCACATCGCCCATTTGCTCCGTTGGGAAAGGGCCTTCACCCACGCGAGTCGTGTAGGCTTTCGCCACACCAATGACGCGATCGATCATCGTTGGCCCCACGCCCGCTCCCACACAGGCTCCCCCGGCGACCGGATTCGAAGAAGTTACATAGGGATAGGTGCCATGATCGAGATCGAGCAGGGTGCCCTGTGCCCCCTCAAATAAAATATTGCGGCGCTGACGGAACGACTCATAGATTTTTAGGGAGCTGTCTACCACATGGGGACGCAGGCGATCGGCATAGACTTGATACTCTGCAATCACTTCTTCGGGGTCAAGTGGCGACAGCCCATAGAGCTTTTCCAGAATCACGTTCTTGTAGTTGATCGTCCACCGGAGCTGCTTTTTCATATGGTCTGACTCCATCAGATCGACCATGCGAATGCCTGTCCGCTCTGACTTGTCAGCGTAGGTTGGCCCAATGCCGCGCTTGGTCGTACCAATCTTATGTTCACCCCGCCGCTCTTCAGAGGCTTGGTCAATCAGCCGATGGTAGGGCATCGTCACATGAGCCGTTTCGGAAATTAACAGGTTTTGGGTAGAAATACCCAGAGCCTCTAGCTGGTCAAGTTCCTGAATCAGCACTTTGGGATCAATGACCGTCCCTGTTCCAATAATGCACTCTGTGTCTGGATAAAGAATTCCAGAGGGAATCAAATGCAGCTTGAAGGTTTGATCTTGGACAACGACCGTGTGCCCAGCGTTTACTCCGCCTTGATATCGAACAACCACATCGGCCGATCGACTCAGAAGGTCAGTAATTTTGCCTTTTCCTTCATCGCCCCACTGGGCACCAATTACAACGACGTTAGCCAAGATTTTTTCGACTGCTAAACTTTACACAGTCCTTAATTATCCAGAGAAATAGGGATAAGTGTCAACTTATTTCTAAAATCTACCGCATGGCACCCATCGTATTTTTCCAGGCGAGTTCTTTTCCTAAGATCTCTAGCGCTCGCTGTTCGGCTCCCAAAAATAGCTGACTATCGGTGAGTTCTTTGAGAATTTGCTGGGTGAGCTGCGCCGCAAAGCTGCCGCCAAACCGCAATAAATGGCTGTAGTAGCAGAACTGCGATCGCTCCTCTTGATTCAAGTGAAACCGATGGATTTCGTCTTCAGTCATCCGGCAAACAGGTGTATTGACGGGCACAACGACGCGCGGAATGCCGTGAATGCCATAGGTCAGGCTATTCTGCTGCATGATGGTTCCAATCAGCACCACGCCCAGCAGCGTCCGGGTTTCCATGATCAGGTCAGGTGCAAACATTGGATCAGGATCGCTCGTCAGGCGAGGGCCGTTACTGAGAAACGTAGGGTTGAACAACTGCGAGTTATAGACCACGCCCACCGCCCAATGGCGATCGCCCTCGTCTTCAAGTTTGACAAAGCAGCCGAAGCCAAAATCTTCTGGCATGGGCGGACTTGTGACCTCCATCCGATCGTCTACCTGCACGACATAATCGCAATGAGAATTAGATTTGACGACTTTGCCCAGACGCATAGAGATTCTCCGAAACAAGGGGTAGGCGATCGCAGGTGTGAAATTAGCTAGAGAAATTACCTAGATAAGAACAACTTCAACAGAATTGTATCGGCAATCTTAGGCGATCGCGCTTCTCAAAACCCTGCTCAGACTTAAATCTCCTCTTAAATAATCTCAAGTTTCAAATCTCGGATTAATTTCTAGAAGGATCATGGGAACTTTATAGAGTACAGAGCTTTAACCAAGCTCAAAGTTTTAACTTTACGACTGGCTGACCATCCGCCAAACTGTATGACTGAGAATTCTAAGTTTTTTCCAGCGCGAGTTCCTGCTTTAGGAAGCCCAGACTCCATGCAGCAACCCGATCCGCCTATTACTTTGAAGCTGCCCTTGGAAATTGCCAACGCGATCGCCCAGCGCATGAGTCAATCTGGGCAAACCCAGACCCAAGTCATACTAGAGGCGCTAGCGACTAACTTAAAGGAGACGAGCCTGAATGAAAAAGTCGTCTCTGCCCATCCTGTTTTGGAAGAACTGGAACAACTGAAGCAACGGCTGGCTGAGCTAGAAGCCCTCATTCCTAAAGTGGCAATGCTGGAGGGAAAGTCGATCGCCTTCTGAGTCTGCGATCGCCCCTCCCTCAGAAGGCTGACCATATCGATTCTTTGGGCAAAAATTCTTCGGATGCGCTGAAAATACCCAGTGGCTTGACTCCTAGCCCGAAAAATAGCTTGGATCGCCCAGTTCCGGGTTCATCCGTAGCAGCACTTTGGCTGCAAATTAGCCAAGATAACCAACCTCCTGCTTCAGTTCCGGTCAAACATTTGCCGCAACATTGTCCCCAATGTCATCATCCGCTAAATCTACTGACAGAGGATTTTGAACGTCAGGCTTGCGCTAAATGTGGCTGGTCAGAGCCATTGCGATCTCCCCAAGTGCAGGATGCTGGAATGCTAGCGGAACTAGAGCTGAAGCAGCTTTTAGAACAAGCGGCTCTAGAATCTTTGAATAATATGAAAACTCGTAGGGATAGTAGTAGTTAGCTCAGGATTTTTTGTAGCGTGGGCAAAGCCCACGCTACAAAAAATCCTTACCTCTTGAGGACTACCCTGAGTCTATGGGTGAGGTTTCAGAAAGCTGATGAGCTAGGTCGAGCTTCTGAGCAGGATCAGCTACTGCACTAACCGTCTCTTTGACAAAACGACCATATGAGCTAGGAAGACTGTGGGAGCGGCACAAAACTTGCGTAGATTCATGGACTGAACTAGCCAAAGTCAGTTTTGGGCATCTTCTGCAAATCCAGCCCTCTCTAGGGTTGCCCCTGAAGCTATAGCCCCACGTAATTGAGTTAGGACGAGTTATTTTTTGAGAGCTGCGCGGAGCGCAGCTCTCAAAAAATAACTCATCGGATCTAAACGCGTAGGGCTATAAAAGAAACAACAGAAAAAGCGAATAAAGTAGTTAATCTTACAGAATAAATTTTATTTCTGTACATTGAAACTACTTCTATTGATAGGTGTACGGCTTCAGAAAGTCCCATAAATTGATGATGTTATTGAAAAATCAATGTCTAAATTGATAGAAATTAGGAGTAGATGATATGGCATACATGGATGACCCGTCAGGCAGAATAATCGATCGCCCGATCGCCGTTCCTGCGGTTGACTACCACGATCGCGTTCGTTGGGGTCCTATTTTTGCGGGACTGGTTGTGGCATTGAGTTCTCAGCTTGTCTTGAGCAGTTTGGGAGCAGCGATCGGCTTGTCTACCATTGCGGGTTCTGGCGCACCTCGAACCAACGCTCCAGACGTTGGTTCGGCTGTGGGCATTTGGGCAATTATCAGCCTCTTGATCTCTTTGTTCTTGGGCGGTTGGATCATGGCAAGAGCCTGTGGATCTATGAGTCGCAGTACGGCTCTCCTGAATGGGGCCATTCTGTGGGCAACCACGCTTGCCATCAGCGCATGGCTTCTTTCTAGCGGTGTGTCCGGTGCGTTTGGCGTGGTGGCGCAAAACGCGACTGGTATCATTGAGCAGGCTCAGCAGAGTGGTGTTCCTGTTCCAGGAGTGGACGCGCCCGCTCCGTCTCCCAGCGTTACAGCCCAACAGACTCGCGATATTGCAGGCAATGGTGCAAAGATAGGCTGGTCTTTTGCCTTGGGTTCGCTGCTGGGTCTACTGGCATCGCTAATTGGAGCTTCTGCAGGTGTTCGTCATCCGCGCACTGTTGCTGTCTCTAGAGATGCAGAAACTTACTCCAGGTAATTCTCTGCGATAACATAGCAGCCGCCAAAGCGGTTAGGACGGAGATATTTTTGGTGGGGCGCTTCGTACCCTACTAAAAATGTTCTAAGTAATCCAGCGCAGCTCGAAAAACTGCGCTGGATTACTATTATTCGTTCGAATAGGGTGTGAACTTAAGATACTTTGATGTTGACACACTATAACTATCAGTGACGTCAACCTTGTGTACATTAAGAATAAACGTTAGCTCTCTCTGATGTCTCAGGCTATACTTACTTTGAGTTTCTTATGAGTTTCTAGTTTTTAAAATAAGGCGATCGCTCCATTCTTTTTTTGTGTCTTCTCTTTCCATATTTCCTACAAAACAGGGGTAGCTTTAAGCTACCCCTGACAATCGCCTCTATTTTAGTCTAGAAGCATCGGACTAAATCTTCACGACTGAGACAGTGACCTCACCTTGATTGTCCTCAAGGTGAGTGTCGAAGAAAAAACAGCATAGGTTTGCCGTTTCATGGACTTGAAGATTGAGCGTTTCATCATATCCGTTGAGAGTTGACCAAGTGGCACCCACAACGGCATTTGTCTTCTGGTTAACGACCTTGCCGCCGTAGATCCACAGCATAACAACTGGCTCACCCGCAGCATCGCCGTAGCCAAAGCCTCCCTCTTTAATCCGAATGAGATATTGACCCGGCTCCAAAACTTTAGAGACTGCTTTCTCCATCTGAAGCTTACTCATCTCTGACGCATCTAAGAAGAAGCAGTTACGCTGACTATGCACCTTGAGGGTGGTAATGGAGCAGCGGCTTGGTGCTGAGGGCGGAGGTGCCAAGTCTGCTATCGCGCTAGCTCCTACAGCTACCCCAGCTACCGCAGCATTGTCTAAGTCTGCGCCGATTCGGACAGGATTGGATCGCGCTAACTTCAGCCAGTCTCCTTCGATCGTTTCATAGCCAATTTCTGCCACGTAATCACGATCGACTGCCGGAATCGAGACATGATGATCTGACTCTAAACTCTGCAAATCGTAAACTTGCAGACTGTGGGCAGGGCGATCATCCAGATCAATATCCGTCGCATCATAGACTCGAAGCTGAAACTTTGTACCGCCCTGCTCTCGCAGCGCAGCTTTACTAACCTCTGGAGCTTCCCAGTAAGCGTAGGCATCGTCAGCAGCACGCGGAGTCAAAATGATTCGACTGTCATCCACTACCGTAGCCGGATCAAGCAAAGGCACAGTTTCAGAGGGTATTGCTGCAACTGCTCCTGCCGCTGCAACTGCCGTTAAAGCTGCCCCTCCAGCCAGACCTGACAGACTTAGCCCATCGTCAGCCTTGACGGGTTCACAGGCTACTCGGACTGAATGCGATCGCGCCAGCTTCAACCAGCGGTTGTCATCCGTCACATAGCCCAACTCGCTGAGGTAGTCTCGATCGCACTGGGGAATTGGCACATGCAGATCTGGATCAGCTTCACTGCAATCAAATTCCTGCACGCTGTGGGCTGGCTGATGATCCAAATCAATATCAGTCACATCTGAAACTCGCAGCTTCAGCTTTCTGCCACCCTGCTCCCGCAGCTCTGCCCTATGCTCTTCGGGCGCTTCCCAGTAGGCATAGGCATTTTGGGAATCACGAGGCGTGAGAATAATCCGGCTATCCGGCGATCGTCGTCCTGCACCCACCACAGCGCCCAGAGCCGCAGCACCTGCCGCAGCACCTGCCGCAGCACCCACAGCAGGGATCACGGCTGGGATTACAGCTGGAGGGATTGCAGCAGGAGCCTCGACAGGAGGCGGGACAGGAATAGGGGGAGTAGGCGGCACTACAGGAGGCGCAACCGGAGGCGGCACCACTGCAGTGGGCGCAGTATCTCTTCCCCTAGATAGCCACCACAAGCCACCCCCGATGAGCGGCAGCAACAGCCAGCCCAACCAGCCTGGAAAGCCTCCTGGCTCAGCTGTCGCCACAGGAGCAACCGCAACCGTGGGTGAAGCTTCTGGACTCACAGCTTCAGCCACAGATGGAGAAGCTTCTGGGGAAGCTGCGGGACTGGGCACAACAGCAGCAACAGCCGCCGCTTCGGTCGCTTTAGCCGCCGAGATAGCTGCTAGACCTGCTGGAGAGGTAGCAAATCCCAGAAATGCCAGGACTGCTGGGTTGGCAGCATCCTTGTAGGCGTAGCCACGCGGCTGAGAAAAAGGATAGCGCGGATCGTCCGGCAGCGTTTTGTGCATTGAGATGATTTTGACATTAGGTTGGTCTAAAACCTGGCTGGCGATCGCATAGCTGATCCCATCTTTGCCAAGATCCTGAACCACTGCTGCTGTTTCATCAGTTGCCTCTTGGGTCGCATTGGAGCCAGTTGCAAAGGGCGTGCCTGAAAAGACGTCGTATTTACTGAGTGAGATCCGAGTGTCACTAAAGTCAGGACGATCGATAAACCGAATTGGCCCCGGCTCACCCCCCAGTTCTGACCAGTCTGTGATCTCACCTCGGAAAATTCTGGCAAATTGGTCAAAGGTGATATCTCCACTGAAAGGGTTTTCAGGAGAAACAATGATGGCAACCTTTTCACGGCTGAGGGTGGTTTCAGTCAGCCCTTGAGCCTTCTCTTCGTCAGTAAGAGGACGACCGATCGCCGCCAAGTCAATATCGCCTTTCAGTAAAGATTGCAGCGCGTCGTCAGTTCCCGTCGCCGCCAAGTTTACCGTCGTACCCGAAAATTTCTCTTCAAAGCTTCTCTTCAGCGCTTCGTTGATCACCGTCATACTGCTGGAGCCATCTAGCTTCACAGTAGTCCCGCTAGGCACTGCGCTGGGTAGGGGGAAGCTAGTCGGCACAGGGGATTGCGCCAGCAGCACGGCATCTGTTTTGATCGCTGCAACGGCTGAAGTAGTCATCAGCGTCAGTAAAGCCGCAGATACCCGAACAGCCGATCGCTTAATTAAAGTTTTTTTTGAACTCAGCATGATGCGTTCCTGCATGGGAAAAGGTTAAATTCGCACAACAGAGAGATTCACTTCCCCATCATTATCTTCAAGATGAGTATCGAAAAAGAAAGCGCATAGCGTTGCAGTTTCTCTGACTTCTAAGGTCAGCGTGTCATCATACCCATTCAGAGAAGACCAAGTGGCGTTAACCTCAACGTTTGTTTTTTTGTTAACCACTTTTCCGCCATAGATCCACAGCAGTACCAGAGGTTCGCCTGTACCCCCAGCTGCTGAACGGTAGCCAAACGTGCCGCTTTGGATTTTGACAATATTGATACCTGGCTCCAGAGGCACAGAAACAGAAATCTCGCTCTGAATCTGCTGCATTTGTTCTGGGCTGAGCCTATAGCAATTGTGCTTGCTATGAATTTTCAGATCGGTAACTACACATCCTTCCATGGTTCACTTCCTCAATCACTAATGTTAGTAATGCCCCTCACACTTATCAGCTTGCGAAACTCAAATGCTTATCAAAGTCCACCAGCTAGAAACTCAAAACCGCTCTCCGTAGATCTAGTAAAGCGTTGTCTCCAGAATGGTCATCTTTAATAGATCGCAGCTTGCCTATACTGATAAAGATTTCAGGAGAATCATATCTGGTTATTAATTCAATGTAAAGCTCAGCGAATAGGTTGCAGCTTCAAGTCAGACAATGTGTTTTATCTCACCTTTTATACCCAGTTCGATAAGCCCAGAAAAAGGTGAGTTAAGGGCGTAAGTTAACCAAATAGAGCGTTCTCACACAAGCTAAACCTTTGTATTTTTGTCTTGCTCCATATTTGCTAAGAGGCTGAATTACTTGTCAAGAGGCTGATTGAAAACTTTGGCGTTGCTGATTTTATGCAGCATTACGTAATTGGGTTGGGATGAGTTATTTTTTGAGAGCTGCGCGGAGCGCAGCTCTCAAAAAATAACTGGTTGGATCTGAGCGCGTAGCGCCATACAGAAAATCAGCAACGCCAAAATTTGAAACATGGTTTATCTTTGGGGTGAGTTGCAGCCCCGTTGAGAGAGTATTGCTTCATGCCATCGCAGGTGACGTCATTGCACAGCCAGGTAAATCAGCCATTGCAGGCTACACAGCCAGAATTGCCCCTAGAAGCTGCGCCGGGAATGGTGTCTAGTGCCCTGACATCTAACCTCTTGACATCTAGCCCCCTGACAACCGTACGGCGCGGTCGTCGTCACAACGTTAAGCGCCCTAGAACTAGCCCTGACCTGTTTCCGCAGGGATTGACCGATCGCATGGCATCCAATCGCCTAATTTGGGAAGGCTGTACCGTTCTTAGTCAGGGTCGCAGTCTAGACTGGTCAAACACAGAGGATGGGCTGTATTACCAAAGCCCGGTTGCTAAAGGCAAAGGCTATATTTCTTTCTCGTTAACCAACGACCTGTACCTCAAAGATCCCAGCGTGCTAGAGGGCGAAGTTGCCCTAGCGCTGATTGAAGAATTTGACATTCGAGCCGCTTGTCTACACCTAATCTATGCTGCCTTTGCTACACAGCTAGAGCGCCCTTGGGAGCAGCAGTTTGTAATTAGCGATCGCCAGCTAGAGCGCTATTTAGGGCTAGATAAGAACAAAAAGCTCAATAAACAGCAGAAATTAGAGCTGCTGCTGCATCTTGCCAAACAGCCCTGCTCCCTGCTGGTCTACGTTTCTTGGCCGGATAAAGGCAAAGTCAAGTCCTTTAGCGTCAGCCGCACTTGGCTCTGGGAAATTTCGGAGCCAATCCTGCATTTTCAAGAAACGATCTCTGGGCATTCAGAGCTAGTCGGCTTTACCCTCCAAGTGAGAGCCGGAAACTGGGCGCAGTATTTTCTCAACGCCGAACGCTGCAAAGATGGCACGGGCTATTACGAGTACGGTATTTTATCTCAGTCCTTGCTCCAAGACGTGATGAGCCTCTGGTATAACCACGAGGGAGCCGCTCGTCTAATGCTGTGGCTACTGTTCAAAACGCGAGTCAGCAATAGCCCTGTGCGAGTAGGGACGCTGTTTAAGGTTGCCTTTGGAGTCGAGAAGATCGAGCTGGCGCGGGAAGATGCCTTTGCCCGTAAGCGCCTCGTGAAGCAGTGGAAATCGTTACTCAAGGTTCTGCACGAACGGGGCTGGAAGCTCACCTTTGATGCGGCAACCTACCCGCCTCAGTATTTGCCGGACTTCTCTGAACTGGTTCCCTTAAGCAACATTCCAGATGATCCCCAGGAGGCAGCAGAATTTTGGGCGAAGGATGCTCAAAAAGCTGACGGTACTCGGTTGACCGACATTACCCGTAAGCCCTACGGCGGCTTTGAGCCGCTATTGACTGGGCTAATGCTGATCCAACCGCCCCACGAAATCACGACCCGACTGCAAGAGCTAAATCCGCGATCGCCCATTGCTAAACCCCAGCTCTACCTGACTGAAGCAACTGCTGAACCCAACTCACCAGAATGCAAGCCTTTGTCCGGCAGGTCGCCTAAGCGCTCTACCCCTCGTAAGTCTAAGCCGCTGGTTAAATCCGGTCAGGAGTTAAAAGACCTGCGCGTCTCTAAAGGCATGACTCAAAGCGCGCTGGCTACCCATTTGGGCAAAAGCACAAGTTGGGTGAAGCTGGTGGAAACCGATCGCCGCAACATCACAGCCGCCGATCAAGAGCTATTGCAACAGCTCTTTGAAATGTAGCCTTTTACTTCGTTTGGGCTCGCGTACAAAATAAAACCCAGCAGCTTTTTGGGTAGTGGTATTTAGGTAAGGACTACCGTTTGTTGGAAGTGCCGCGCGACACTTCCAACAAACTATTACAGGTTAATCAATTTGTGATCCTTGGCATAAACATAGAGACCCTCTAGGATAAAACCTAATCAACGGGCGATCGCACTCAAATTTCCTCTAAACCCTTCTCTCTAAAACCGGAAAAGCACACTCAGCCCTAGCCCGCTCTGAACCAAATCGAGTTCAGTCCGACTTAACCCTTCCCCGTCCCGAAAGTCAGATCCGTTGAAAACATAAGCTAACTTGACGGAAGACGATCGCGACAGAGCGTAACTGACCCCAAACTGCAAATTCCAGGTAATATCGCGTTCAGCGTTGAGGTTAAATCCTGACACATCACCCCGAAAACCAAGACTCCAGAACCGTGAGAGCGCCGTTCCAATGCGAATCCCGACTAGCGGCTCCAGCGTGGTTCGGGAAGAGCTAAACTCTTGGTTTCTCAAGACTGCGTTCGGGCCAAGGCGCGCTTCGTCAATTTCCAATTCTTGCCTTGAAATATTGGTTCGCACCCCCAGCACAGGTTCGATGACCAAGACCGGAAAGGGATTGGTGGGAGTTGGCGAACTCCGTAGGGAAGTGTTGACGACGGTGTAAAACGCAGCTAAATCAATCTTGCCTCGCCGGACAGTCACGCTTCCGTCGGCCTCGCCCCTCAGCTCAATCGGAATCCCAAAGCGATTCAGACTCCCGGCTGGAAACGTCACCCCCAGCGTGCCGCTATTTCCTGCCGCTAGGTAAAACCCTTCGAACAAGAACCCCAAACGACCCCGTTGCGCCTCAAATCGCAGCCCTGCATCAAAGGCACGATCGAGACTCAGAACGTCATCTAGCCCTGCCTGAATCGAGGTCGATCGCCCCAGTACGCTTACGTCAGCGCTGATATCAAACGGTATGAAGACATATGGCTCTACTGAAAACCGCCAGCGATCGCCCGACCTTGGCTCACTGGAGGCTGCGGGATCTGCGGGCAGCGCCTCAGCCGGATCAACAAGTTCAACGTCGCTTTCCGGCAGATCGGTCGGTTCAAGCTCAGGCAAATCCACGGGTTCAACGTTGCTTTCCGGCGAACTAACCGTACCTGATGGGTCTTGCGCTAGCTCCGACGCTTCGCCCCTTTCCGCATCGGTCAACAGCTGCGTCGAGGCGGGTGGCAGCGGCTCCAGCGCGGGCAGTTCTGCGGGAACATCGCGGCTGATCTGAGCCTCTGCGGCGATGGCTGGAATCTGGGGCAGCAGTATGTCGAGTGGGGACGTGTTGAGCTGAATCGGGTCAGCCTGGATCGGATCAGGCTGGGTGGTACCGGGCTGAAACGTGCCAGATGGAAACTTTGAAGCCTGCCGCAGTTCCCCTAGGGCAGACGCTTCAGCAATCGCAGTCAGCTCTGGATTTTCCACGGCATCCGGGCTAATGGATGCGGCATCCGCCGGACGCTGCTCGATCGCCTGGGCTGGAGCGACCCACAGCACTGCTGCTCCAGCTGCGATGGAGGTTGCAATGGAAAAGAGATGGGCGATCGCTCTGACTCGCCGCACCTGAGCATGATGCCCGTCTAAGGGACTGCCTTGAGGATAATTCTGACAAAACACAGATCTTTCAAACATAATGCAAGCTCTAGAGGGTTAACAAAGAGATGTGTGAAGGCAAAGTTTCTGCTATGAGACTCGACAAAATGTTGAAATTTCAGATAATACTTTGTTGAGTCTTGCTTCTCTAGCTCCGGGGTTAGAAAAGACTCAAAATTAGCTCAGCAGATTCTTATAAATCTTGCCGTCTTTCAGAATCACCACGAAGTTTTGGGTAGGGTTGTCAATGAGCTGAATGTTCTCCAATGGATTGCCATTGACTAGCAGCAAATCAGCGAGTGCGCCCTCTTCCACAACACCCAGCTTGCCGGGATAAGGATTGCGTGGCCCAGACAAAGCCAGCAGTTCGGCATTATCGTGAGTCGCCATCTTCAGCACTTCCGCAGGCGTATACCAGCGCACCATTTTTGACAATAGTGCGCCTCGTCGAGCCGCTTTCGCGGGATCATAGAGTATGTCAGTCCCCCAAGCCGTTTTGATGTTGTATTGCTTAGCCAGCCCATAGGCAATATCAGTGCCTTCTGCTACTTGCAACTGCTTTCTGCGGCTTTCAGTCCCTTCAGGATAGGGGTTGGCATCTTCATCATCCAGGAAGGGCTGCATACTCAGCCAGACTCCTTTTTCGGCCATCAGTTTGGCAGTCGGCTCATCTATGAGCTGACCATGTTCAATACACTTTACCCCGGCTTGAATAGCAGTCTGAACTGCCTTCGGCGTGTAGGCATGAACCGTGACATAGGTGTTCCAGTCTGAGGCTGCATCGACAGCAGCACGAAATTCTGCATCGGTGTATTGGGCGACATCGATTGGGTCGTAGGCCGAGGCAACGCCGCCCCCCGCTGCTAGCTTAATTTGGCTAGCGCCCCTCATGAGTTGCTCGCGGGTGGCACGGAGCACTTCGGGTACTCCATCGGCGATCGCCCCTACGCCATATTTCTCTGCCAGACTGAGTTCTGAGGTCGCTGTTCTGGGCAGTTCATCCAGCGTGCGAAAGTCTCCATGCCCGCTGGTTTGGGAAATCATCGCGCCCGACGGCCAGATGCGCGGCCCCGCTAGCTCACCGCGATCGATCACTTTCTTCAGGTCGAATGCCGGACCAGCCAAATCCCGCACCCCCGTAAAGCCGTTCATCAATATCCGGGTCGAACTTTCGGCAGCGGCCCGAAACACCTGCTGCATTAGCGCATCTCCCTCAGCCCCTGCCTCCAACAGAGATGCCTGACCAGCAACTCCCTCCAGAACTAGGTGAACATGGGCATCGATCAACCCTGGCATCAGCACTCGCTCTGCGCCTTCGATGAGAAGAGTGCGAAGGTCGGCTGGAATGGGGATGGGCGAGGTGGAAATTCGCTCAATTTTGTTATCAACAACTAACACATTAGAAGGCGCTGAGAGTTGAGGGGAGATGCCATCAAAGATCCGCACATTCTGAAACAAAACGCGATTGATGTTTTGGTTCGGAAGACTTTCAGATGGCTGGCTCTGCGCCCAGCTCACTTGCGTCGCCAACCCAATTAGAGTTAGTAGAACACATCCTAAAATCCCTAAGATAAATGAGTATCGAAATCGTGAACCCATATTGCCTCGCATTCAAAATAGCTTGATTGGTTTCAAAGACAGCCTGCTTGACTTAGGATTTTTCAAACTTTGAATTGCTCGCTGCCTAAATCTTGAAGATTGGCGCTTAAAAAGGAAAGATATAGCTTAGACAAAAGTGTATCCGTACACGAGGTCAAGGAGTCAGTAGAATTGAGGCCGTTCAGGGAGAGGAAGTCATAAAAGGCGGAGGGAGAGCTTCCGTGTATAGGTAGCGACTGATTTAGGACTGCTGTATCACACTGCTACTAATGCAAACATTAGTTCAGAAAAGCGATCGCCTACGATTGCTTCTGGCGATAGGTTTCTTTTGCCTGTTCGTGCTCCCGAAATAGGTTAAAAAATGCACAATTATGATATTCTCTCGCAACTTTATTTGCAAGTATTCTTTCGCAAACAGTTGCGGAAGCGGGAGACTATGCTAGTAGTGGGGACGATCGCAAGTAGTCTGCTCCTATTCACAACAGTCCCTTTATTGGGATCACATCTTGCCCAAGCACAGCGCCCCTTTAACGTCAATTGCTGCAAAACCTGCTTATCTTGAGCGCTTGATTGCTGCGATTGCTGCGATTGCTGCGATTGCTCAAGATGGCGATCGTCTCATTAACCTATTCCAAGACATTTGCCAAAGTCTAGGCAGAAGGGAAAATGGTTGCCTTGTCGAATCACAACAGTAGTTTTCAAGTGAATCTCAACGCCATTCCGTTTGGTGAAAAGGTGGCATTGGTGATGGCTGATAGCGTTATTTCATACCGATTTAAACGAATTTGTGGGCACATCGAACCTCAGAAGGGGCTTGGCAATTCCAAGCCCGTACCGGGATCTGTCGCGGTTCCAATTCAAATTGGTATCACGCCTAAAATTTTACGCTTGGAAAGGCACCCCGCGTGACGCCAAGCTGATTGTGTAGCTTCAAATCACGCCAGAGCTGCGAACCTGCGATCTCTCCACGCAGAAGCTTTTGATAGCTGGCGATCGTCCGTGTGACCTCTTCTGGAGATTCGTTCACAAACTCTAGACGAAACTGATGGATACCCAGCTTAATTAAATGCTGGACATACTCAGCTCCGGTCTGAGCCTTGCCGTTAAACACCGTGTTTCTACAGCCTGTATCTGCTTTGAGGATATGTTCGATCCCAATGCGATCGCGTAGCTTAACTTCCTGAGTTTCGCAAGGACGACCGCAGTTTGTATAGTCTGTTCCTTCAGTGAGGAAAGCGCAAAAGACGCAATGTTCCATATGAAACATCGGCATATGTTGGTGAATGGTGACTTCAAACCAGTCCGACGGGCAGCCCGTAATCAAATCCTCAAGTTGACTAACATTCAGATCATAGGAAGGCGTAAGCCGCTCTAACCCCAACTGTTTTAGGTAATCTGCCGTCAGTGGATTAGCAACGTTGAAGGAAAAATCGGCGATGCAGCGATCGTCCGCAAAAAACTTCAAATGATCATAGTTCCGCACCAAGTAGCCATCTGCATTGCAGGAGCGAACTTGCTTCAAAATCCAGTCTTCGCCCGGTTTAGTGATACGAGGTGGCGCAACCCAGATTGTAGAAGCCGTTTCCTCGGCTGAGCGAACTATCCTCACCGCTTCTCGGTAGGCGCGAGGATCTTCCAGTTCGCAATAAAGCGTTTTGATGCCGCCGTCCAAAGCTGCCTGTAGCTGTGGCAGACTGCGAACTAACGCAATCAGCGAGGGAACGATCGCGCCAGAAGAATCAGCAGACGGAAGCAGATCTCTATAGGAAGCGGCTTGAAGTTGCCAGCACTGAGGACGCGATCGCTGCTCTTCCAATTGAGCCACAATCTCGCGCCGAAGACGATTCAGTTCGCTCATGGGCAGCATGACTGAACCGTTTAGATGATGGGTGAGTTTGCCTAGACAGAAGGGAGTGTTGCCCAACCGACCCAACTGATCCTGAAGGCGATCGCCGTCTAAAGGTTTAGTATGTGCCTCAATCAGCGGCATTGCAGATTCCACCTGTACGATGTGTCCTTGCGGATCGCGGGCAATCACCACCAAGGGCTGATCCACTTCGCCATAAATCTCAAGCCGAATCGGCTGCTGAAATTGCGGCGTATCCCCTGCATAACTTTGTCGCACTTGGCGATCGAATTCCGGATCGCTGGTTTTCCAGATTTTATCTCCCACATGGATGCGCCGTGTGTCTAGACTATCTCTTCCAAATGTTAAAACAGACGACTGTTTCTTATGTTCTACAGCGTAAATTCTGCCGCCTTCTTCCTGCGTCTCTGGATGTCCATTATCAAACACGACTCCATCCCCAGGTTTTGCAGGAGCCTGTAGCTTGACAATCACCTTATCTTCATAGATTTGAATCACTTCACCGAGATAGACGCCGCGCTTTTTGCCGAAACGCCCATGCACTAATTCCTGATTATTAATGCCCTGAAACCAGCCCGTGTAGAGTCCGCGCGAGAAAGCCATTTCTAGCTCGTAGCGATCGCCAGATTCCGAGGAACTAGCCTGCTCCGCCATAGCGCGATCGATCGCCTGTCGATAAACGCGCGTCACTGCGGCTACATACTCTGGCGCCTTTAGCCGACCCTCGATTTTGAGGCAGGTAACTCCCGTTTTGATTAGGTCAGGCAGCACCTCTAGTCCTGCTAAATCTTGGGGACTCAGCAAGTATTTGCGATCGCCCAGATCGATCGTTTTGCCATCGGCGACTAGCTCATAGGGCATCCGGCAGGCTTGAGCGCATTCTCCCCGATTAGCCGATCGTCCTCCTAAAGCTTCGCTTGTCAAACATTGTCCTGAGTAAGCCACGCACAGCGCTCCGTGGACGAACACCTCCAGCGGCATAGAGACGAGACAAGCCTGCTGAATTTTGCTAATTTCTTGGAGCGAACATTCCCGCGCCAACACTACAAGATTGCAGCCGAGAGCCTGAGCAAACTCTACGCCAGCAACGCTAGTAACCGTCATTTGGGTTGAAGCGTGAATCGGAAAATCAGGAGACAAATGCCGAATTAAACGACAGATGCCAATATCCTGCACAATCAACGCATCTACTCCAGCGGCGATAATGGTGCGAATGTACTGTTCTACTTCAGGAAGCTCTTGGGGAAAGATCAGGGTATTCAACGTCACATAGCCCTTCACCCCCCGCAGGTGCAGGAACTCCATTAGCTCAGGCAACTCCGCTTCAGTAAAGTTTTGCGCCCGCATCCGCGCATTGAACCGCTCTAGCCCGAAGTAAATTGCATCTGCCCCATTCTCGATCGCAGCTTTTGCGCAGTCCCAGTAGCCCGCTGGAGCCAGTAGCTCAGGCGGGCTGGGTCGGTTATTTTGTGGCAGGGGGACTTGTGGGAGGGGGGCTTGTGGCATGGGATGATCAGCGCGGCGATCGGAATAAATCAACACTCATCTTGATCTTGCCTCAATTTCTAATTCAATGACTGAAAAGTTGAAATTGGGCGCGAGCTATCTTGAGATAAAACGAAAGGGCGATCGGCTCTAACTCAGTTGGCTCCAGCTACGCTGGATTTTCTGGAATAAACTCCAGAGACACACCATTCATGCAGTAACGTTGACCTGTCGGAGCAGGGCCATCCTCAAACACATGTCCTAAATGTCCGCCGCACTTGTGGCAATGGACTTCGACTCTAGTCATAAATAGAGAGCGATCGGTTGTGGTTTCGATCGCCCCTTCCAGAGGCGCAAAGAAACTAGGCCAACCCGTACGGCTGTTAAATTTGGTTTCTGCGGCGAATAGCGGCGTACCGCAGGCAGCGCAGACGTAGGTTCCTGGCTCATAGACTTTATCCAGCGGACTGGTGCCCGGTCGTTCAGTTCCATGTTTCCGCAGCACCTGAAACTGCTCTGGGGTCAAGATTTCCTTCCACTCTTGCTCGGTCTTAGCGATTTCAAACTCGTGATTTGCAGAAGTTGCCATGAGCTAGACTTTTTTTTAGGGTTTTCTACTTTACTTTAGCAACTCAAGAGCATGCCCTGGCTTAAAGGAATACCTATCTCTTCACCCATCGCCACAATCTCCTGAGACTAGCTGTAGCCGACAGAGTTCGCCCTAAAATGTTTCAGGCGGCACATTCTTAGATAATTGCCACCTCTATTGTGAGGAGCAGGTGTGAGGATTAGGTGCATTGTCATTGCCTGTCGCGCCCTCAAAGAATTACGACTGAGAACAACTATGACCCTAGGCACAACTCCTGACTTTAGTTTTTATATTAATCACCGGACTCACTGGACAAGTCGTTTGGTCAATGGAGTAGCGATCGCCTACGTCATTTTAGGCTACGGGGTTTCCGTTTTCTGTATTGCCCAGCCCTCTGGGTGGATCAATTTAATCGGGGTTTTGCTGCTCGTTCACACTCTGCTTTGGGCTGCCTACTTTGTGCATGAATTTGTTCATAGCACAATTTTTCGCCATCCAAGCTGGAACGCGGCGTTTGGTCAGATCATGCTGTTTATTACAGGGTCTTGCTATAGCGACTATCGAGATATTGCTAGCAATCACTTGGCTCACCACAAAAATCGTGCTGACTTCTCAGTCTTTTCCATGCCCGACTTTCTGCGATCGCTGCCTAAGCCGCTGCTGCAAATTGTCGTTGCCCTAGAGTGGCTCTACTTTCCGGTAATCAACTTTTTGTTTCGCTGGCTGAATGTGATTTCGCCCTTTTTAGGGCAGTCCCGTCGAGATGAGCGATTTCGTAATGCCGCTTTGCTTCTGCTAAGGGGCGGATTGTTCACAGCGCTGGCTTTGTATTCGTTTAAGGCGATCGCGCTCTATTTCTTTTCCTACATTTGTTTCATCAACATCCTGCGCTTCGTCGATTGTTTTCAACATACCTACACCGTTTTTCAGTTGGGTCAACCTCTGCCTCACTATAGTCTTGAGCATGAGGAAACCAACACTTTTTCTAATCTGGTTTCCCGTCGCTGGTCTTGGCTAAACTTACTGCTGCTAAATTTTTCTTACCACAATGCCCACCATCGAGTAGTTCGCTGTCCGTGGCATTTGTTGCCAAAACTGGATGCGGAACTGTACCCACGCGATTACCGACAATATGTCACGCTTGGACGCCTAGTTCAAAACTATCATCGCTTCCGCATCCACCGTTTGTTTAACGGTCAAGGTGTCGTTCTGGAGACAGAAAACGGACTGAACTTAGATCAGTTTGTCGGAGCGGTGGGCGTCTCTTTCCTATTCTCCCGCGAACCTTTAGACTGGCTCAAACTACCTGAAGGAGATGCCACAGTCACTTCTGCTTAGAAAACGCATCCTCTAATGATAAATTCCCCTAGGTTCAGCAAGTTTCAGGAAGACTTTTCATGGCGGCAATAAAGGCTTGTGAAGTAGCAACTGTTCCAAAAATTCCACCCTCCATTTTCACCATCTCGATCGCCGCCAGATGAAGCTGAGGATCACTCTCACCACAGCAATCTTCCAACAGAAGCGTGTCGTAGCCGCGATCGCTGGCTTCTCGCAAAGTGGAATGAACGCAGACTGCTGTAGTGACTCCACACAAGACGACATTAGTAATGCCTTGGTGTTTGAGGAGGTGATCTAAGTCGGTCGCGTAGAAAGCGCCATTCCCTGGTTTATCGATCACAGCTTCACCCGGTAAAGGTGTAAGCTCTGGAATGATGTCCCAGCCGGGTTGTCCCCTGACCAGTAGCCGCCCCATCGAACCCTGACTACCAATTTCAGCCCCCGCCCGCTGGTTTCTCCAGCGTTTTGTGGCAGGTAGATCTAGCAGATCTTCTCGGTGTCCTTCGCGGGTGAAAAAGATGGTAAAGCGTCGCGATCGCGCTATTTCTAAAACGGCTTGAATGGATGCGATCGGTGCTCGTGTTAGTGAAATGTCATATCCTTTTTTTGCCAGGTACCCATCTGGACTACAAAAGTCAGCCTGCATGTCAATGATAATAATTGCGGTGTTCGTCGGGCTAAGATTGCCGTTGAACGGATAAGGATAGGGATCTGCCTGGACAAAAGTCATCTGGTGTTCTTAGACAAGGTGTTAATTTGTAAGCTCATCGTATATCACTTTAGTCCACCCGACAATGTTAGAAGCAGTTCGCAGTTCGCGCTAAATATGTTCTCTCAACTCCTAACCTTGACATGTAAAAGTGTCGCTTGAGTCACCATCTAAGTGACTCAAACCTTCTACGATTAATTGCAATTGTTCTTCCCTTAAGGGCGCTCAATGATGGTACTTAAGTCAAGAAAAGGAATCTAGAATTTGTGTCGTCACCATATATTGGATTATGGAAGCGCGAGTCTATTCAGTGGGCGGATGCATCTCCCTATGAAGATTCGATCGTCTTTTGGCTTCAGGCGGAACGATATTTTGCTGATATTCGAATTCCTTTGAATCAGCCTTTGCCGCCTCAAAAGCCTCTACTGGACTTAGATTCATCTGAATTACTCAAATTTGCTAAATTTAATGCGTTTGCGGGAACGATCGATGCCACTGACAGCTGGATTCGCTGGAATCGCACGATCGACTTTAAACCTGATCCCAATCGGATTGATCAGGGTAGCGTTCATTTTAAAGATGAGAATCTGATTGAGATCGGTGAATTTGAATTTGAGGATGAAGTCCAGCAGTATCTGGAAATTTGGGTGCCACAATCTCAGGATGTCAGCGATCGCTTCGTGCTAGAGCTGGCTCAAGAGCTGAATGCTACCACTGAAACTGTTACCTATCCCAAAGCGCTTTGGGTGATCGTTGGAGAACACTTTATTCGCCTGTATGACGATCGCTTTTATCCGCCAGATTTTGTCACACCCAGCGAAGTCACTGGCTCAGCGCTGAAACAATTGATGCAATTTCAGGCGGACTATGGCAAGCGTTGTGGCGATATTCCTTGGGAAATTGTTTTGTCCAACGATCCAAGCCGGATGGGCACTGCGCTACAGGCAAAAATGGACTATCGCGCCCAGTGGCTAGACAATATCTTGATTGAAACCTGGACAGCTAGCACTGGAGAAACGATCGAACATCATTGGAATGTGCGGGAGTCTACAGGAGACTGGGAATTAAATCGCCTAACTTTTCTTGGACAAGGGCAGTGATTTGGCGATCGTCTTCTGTCCAAATTCTCGGATGCCCAAACACGCAAGGCTCCAGAATGCCGTAGAGCTGATCCTCGTAATAGATGGGGGCATGAATCAGCGCCCGATGCCCAAACCCTTCCTGTTCGTAGGTCAGATTCACGACTTCTGCCCCAGCAGTTTCAATGTCCTCTACAAATACAGCTTCTGAAGTGCGAAAGGCGATCGCCATCAGCGGATCTTTTGCGGCCACATCCCCTTCTTCAATCCAGGTGCTCCCTGTAAGATCAGGAAAATCTGGACTGCGGCTGTAGCAGTGGGTGATGCGGCCTTGCCCCGTCTGGGGATGACGTAGATAGAGAAAGCAGCGATCGCAATTTAACGCTTGGCAGAGGGCTGGCATCAAAGCGGTACAAATCTGATCAGGATTTCCCTGATTGAAAATTTCTTCTAGAGCGATCGGCAATTTAGGCATCACAATTTAGGCATGATTATATTAGGTATAGCGCTACGCACATACGTTAGGACACTCTTTAAAGGCAGCATCAACGCAATCTCGAAAGGTATCAAACTCATCCCATCGCTGTCGCATCCAATTCTTTAGCACGCTCCACCAGTGTTCAAT
>JAHHHD010000053.1 GCA_019359505.1 Drouetiella hepatica Uher 2000/2452
TGAACAGAGGTTCAAAGATTTCCCATTCTGCATCAGTGAGGCTGCTGGAATACGGCATAGTTGCTAGATTAGACGGCTTCAAGCACCTTAAAGCAGAAGCCGGAAGATGTCAAATGGGTTCTATAAAGCGCGAGAGTACTTTATGCAGAAGAAATCCATTGTCCGATTAAGCGAAGACGAACGGTGTGAGATAAGTGCAGTGATTAAAAAACTCAAAGGCAGTAGCCAGAGAGTCAGACGTGCTCAGATCCTGCTAAAAGCAGATGTCGAAGGAGCGAACTGGACAGATGAGCGAATTGCCGAAGCCTTCGGTTGTCGCACTAAAACCGTAGAAAATATTCGGCAACGATTAGTTGAGAAGGGCTTTGAGGAAACACTCAATGGTGCCCCTCGCCTGAGACCTCCAACTGAAAAACTTCTCGATGGAGAACAGGAAGCTCGGATCATTGCCCTGCGATTGGGATCACCGCCGAAAGGGTACGCGAACTGGTCACTGCGGCTATTGTCACGCAAAGTTGTTGAACTGGGCATCACCGATAGCATCAGCCATGAGACAGTCCGACGCACCCTTAAAAAAATGGGATGACCAATCGTAAGATTCAGTATTGGGTGATTCCGCCGACTGAAGATGGTGAGTTCGTTGCAAACATGGAAGCGGTGCTCGATACCTATGCCCAACCCTACAATCCAAAGTGTCCGGTGATTTGCATGGACGAACAACCAGTGCAGTTACAAAAGGAGGTTCGCACACCCATTGCTGCAACAGCCAAGCAGCCCAAACGAGCCGATTACGAGTATGAGCGTGCCGGAACTGCCAGCATTTTTATGTTGACTGAACCCTTGGCAGGTTGGCGGGAAGTGAGCGTTCGGCAAAGACGCACGAAAGCGGATTGGGCAACCGAAATGGCTCAACTGCTGGAAGGGCGCTATGCCGACTGCGAAAAGGTCATTCTCGTTTGCGACCCATTGAACACCCACACTAAGGGTGCCTTCTACGAAGTCTTTGAGCCTCAAAAGGCACGTCAGTTGGTGCAGCGCATCGAGTTTTGTTACACCCCCAAGCATGGCAGTTGGCTGAACATCGCTGAAAACGAATTAAGTTCAATGACGCGCCAGTGTATTGCTAACGAACGTTTTGGTGACATCGAAACCCTACGAGAGGCAACGGCGGCTTGGTCAACCGATGTTAACAACACGCAACGGGGTGTCGTAGGGCTTTGCCCCGCCGAAGGCGTATGGCAGATGAAAATCGATGATGCTCGATGTAAACTCATCTCTGTTTACCCTAAAATTAAGCTGTGACGCAGCACTAGATGGGTTCACACTTTTTACTGAGCGATCGCAGCATGTTCAATGACTGCGGCGACGGCATCTGGATGGGAAACCATCACGACATGGGACGCGCCATTGACGACGACTGTCTCATTAGAGTTAGCTCGCTCTGCCATAAATGATAGGGCGGCGGCTGGGATATTGAGATCGCGATCGCCATAAATAAACCAGGACGGGACAGACTTCCATGCGGGCACCCCAGAGGCTTCGTTCAATGCAGCTTCCGTAATTGGTCGTTGGGTACTCGCCATTAACTGCGCGTCATTGACGGGCACATCTGCGGCAAACTGCGCGCGGAACTTGTCTTGTTGGATGTAGAGGTCTTTGCCACCATCCGGCAGGTCAATCAGGGGCGCGAGGGTTGGTGCGAGGGTGCTGCCTGGATAACGTCCTGAGAGTTCAACCGCCGTCTCGCTCGCATCAGGTGCAAAAGCCGCAACATAAACCAACGCCTTCACGTTTTCGTTGTCCTTGACCGCATTGGTAATCACTGCACCTCCGTAGGAGTGACCTACGAGCACAATGGAACCTTCAATATTCTGGAGAACGCTAGCGACATAATCGGCATCGCTTTTGACTCCACGCAGGGGATTGGCGACAGCAACCGTTGGGTATCCCTTTGGAATGAGCTGGTTCAATACACCGTTCCAACTAGAAGACTCGGCGAATGCACCGTGGACCAGGACGATGGTCGGTTTACTGTCTTGGGCGCTGGCAGGATTCATGACGGCTCCTAAAGATGTGATGATTGTGGTGACTAAAAAGAGTGCGACGATGAGAAACAGCCGGATGCCGTTCTTGAGCGCGAACCTATTCATGGCTTGGTTTCCTTCGTGTTGGTTGATTTCGTGAGATAGCCTTTGATTACGCAACGTGAGTGGTCATAAAACGACGGATGTGCTCCGCGATCGCATCTCCACACTCTTCCAGGTCGAAGTTTCCAGTATTGAGGAAGGTGTCGAGAGTTAAACACTAATTTAGGAATGCAGTTGCTACTTAAATGTCAACTGCTGAAGTTCCTTTTGATTCCAGTTGCCTAACCTGGCGGCAGCTTCGTAGGTGCTTTGCAAGAACTCTAACAACATCTGATCCGGTGATTCTGCCTCACGGACAGCGTCATAGGGCAAAATAAACTCACCCAACTCTTTATTGTAAAATGCAGCATCGGGACGAACCTCAGCCTGCTGAAACCCATCGGGTTCTGGGTACGCATAGGAATAAAACGCTGGGTATGATAATCCGGCTCCGGGCCAAAATCCGGCACTACTGACTTCCTGGGAGTAAGCTTCCTGAGCCACTGCATCCGGCAAATTCGGCACCCCTCCCGAATGCTCAGGAGCCGATCGCCCCGAAAAGCGAGTCACTGCTAAATCAAAACTCCCCCAGAAAAAATGAACCGGACTAACCTTGCCGGAAAAATGTGAACGAAATTCCCGAAAGACGCGATCGGACTGTAGCAGCACTCGCCAGCATCGATTGGCATAGTCCGCATCATAAGCAGCATGGGTTTCATCCTGCTCAAATCGAATTGGGTCAGGGACTTCATTCGGTTTGGTTTTAATGGTGATGTGAAGATCTAATTCTCTCAGAGTTTCCATCACCGTCTGATAGAAATCAGCAACAGAACGAGGGTAGAGTGCGATCGCCCGTCTTGCCCCTTCGCTGGTTTGAATCAGCAGCTCATGATCAATGAAATCGAAGTCGATTTGAAAGATCCGGCTGCCATAGGGAATCGTGGAAGTGGTCAGTCCCCGAACGGTTAAATAGAGGGGAATATGCCAGGAATGATTAATCCACGGAGTTTGGGCAAATCGGATTTTGCCGATGATTTGCGTCCACATGTGCAAGGTGGTATAAGTCTCTTGCCATGCGTCTAGGGGTAAATTCGGCCAAATATCTATTGGAGCAGGCTGATTTGACATCGTGGTTTCCTCGCGAGTAGAAAAGGGGGGCGTGATCAATAGGTCTTCTGTTGTTTGTCGGCAAAACACCACAGCCATTGTTCTCCCAATTCGGCTGAACTAATCACCGCATGTCCACTTTCTTCATAATGATGGCGTGCATGCTGATTTTTGGATGAGTCGCAGCACAACATTTTGCCGCAGGTTTGACAAATTCTTAAATGTACCCAGCGATCGCCAACTCGTAGGCATTCCTCACAGCGGAATACCGGGTAATTGGCTTTTGAAATCATAGTCTCTAGCGTTAGTTCGTTCAGGTGTTGACAAGACATGGAGGATTCCTGTGAATGTGCAAGATATGTAATTGATCAAGTAGGATACAGCCATTTGCGAAAGAGTTGAGTGAGGCGCGGCATAATCACGTAGGTCAGCAGGGCAACCGTTAGACCTGTAACCAACAACGTTCTGAGCAATATCGGAAGCCCAGCCAGGAGCGGTACTAGCAAACGATTGAGAATAGATATCGTAAAAAACACTCCCAGCCATGTCACGATCGCCATTTTGTAGCGCGGAGGTGGAGCCTTCATCGGTTTGTTGGGAAGCGTAAACCAGGTTTCTAAACCCGTTAGAGTTTGAATGGTTTCAGGCTTTTCAATCAAGGGCTGTAACCGCTCCAACCATTCCTGCCGTACGCTGGATTCCAGCCAGGTTTTGAGGTTGTTGTAATGATCAAACCTGAGAATTGCCACATATTCAGGATGAGCGTGATCACAGGGTCGGATCACGCTGACTCCTAAGTGTCCCTTAAATTGATGGGCAGCCGTCGCAATTCCATGCAACCACTCCTCATATCCCTGCTCACGCCCAGGTCGAATGAAGTGAGAAATGATGGCGGTTACCTGGTGAGTTTCTTCATCTGTACCTACTACCAGCGGATTTAGCATTACACATGACCTCAAAAACTCTAGCTGCAAGGAAGTGATGGTGGTTAATGAGCGATCGCTGGCGATCGCCCCTATTCTATGCACGAAATCATCCAGTGCTGCTGCAATGCCGCAAATGAACTGGATCACTGAGCAATGACAACATCCACTCAGTTACACACGAGTCATGAGGCGTTCGCGATTGGCAGAGCCAGCATTTGATGTTGCTGCATAGCTCGTCATTAGGTTTTTGTAGCCAGGAATAAACTCTGCAAGGAGATTACCTAGCCCTTCAATATCGTTACGCCAATCACGGTGCAATTCACCCACAATGCTAAACCAATTGACCAATGGAGGAATTGCTGACCTGTCCAGGTTTGCCGTCCGCTGGAGGGGTTGTTGCAAGGAGCTGAAGTTCCCATGCAAGGGCCACTGCACTAGCACCGCCATGCTCAAGAAGAATCTCTGATACACTCGCAGATGTCTCTGTGCGTGCCCAGTCACGTTGCCATTCAGCAAGTACAGCCATCCAGTTGATTGGAACTGCACCCGCCTGAACCATACGGCGAACCGCCATGTCATGAGCTTCCGCAGTAACACCGCCCGAAGCATCGGTAACGATGAATACTTCATAACCTTCACCCAGCGCCTGGATTGCTGGCATTGCGAGACAGATCTCAGTCCAAAGCGCAGCAAGGATAAGTTGCTTGCGGCCACTTTTCTTCACTATATCTGTAACGTTTGGATCTTCCCAGGTATTGATGAAAGTGCGGTTGATCGGTTTTTGATCAGGAAAAACATCCTGTAGTCCCTTAATGATATAACCCCCTCCTTCTTCAATGACTGTGGTCAGGATTGTGGGTACGTTGAACACCTTTGCCGATTTGGCAAGACCAATCACATTGTTAATGATCATCGTAGGTTCATGACTGTTCAAGTTGGTGAACTGATAGGGCTGGTGGTCAATCAGTACCAGGATGCTGTCTTCTGGACGAAGCAGTCCTTCCAGTCCGATTTTTTGATTTTTAGACATTGAACTCTCCTATTTGAGCGATTAGTGAATGAGGAATTGCAGAATGAAGTCAAAAGCTAAACATCTCTGCTTGTGCGCAAGACAACTTCAAATTTCACCACTTAAGATCCGCGAGTTAAGCACAGAGTTAAGGCGTTCGCGTCGCGTGTGCCCAAAGGGCATTCGCTTCACTGTGCGATCGCTCCTAATGCTTTCAATGTCGCTGCTTGAGTGTGCGTTGATCCAGTTGCACCTTGAATATTCATGCCTTCAAGCATAGAACCGTGCAATTTACTTGCTCGATCCAGTTGCATGACTGTTTGCACAAATTCACTATAGGTGGTCGCCTTCAAGCTGTCGCCTATAGCAAGTTAAATTTTTTATAGTGCAAATTGATAGATTAGCCATGCCATCGCGGAGTAGAAGGCTGGCTCTAACTTAAGTTAGAATCTGAATTTGATCGAAGGCTACTGAGTGGATTAATTACAAGTCAAGATATAAAGATCTACACAAGGAGCTTAATTTTCTGGAGTTTGGCAAGCGATATACTTTGGGAAACGGATGACAGTCCTTCATCGGGGGAGAATTCAATGATTACCCTGCCTGGAATTACTACCCACAGCAAAATCTATGAGAGCTTAGTTTCTTTGGTGTATCGGGGTATCAGAGAGCAAGATAACTGTGCGGTGATTGCCAAAGTTCTCAAGCAGGATTATCCCTCTCCTCAAGATTTAACTCGCTATCGGCAGGAGTATGAAATCACTCGTTTTCTCAACATTGAAGGCGTAGTCAAGGCATACAGCCAACAAGACTACCAGCGCACGCTGGTTATTCTTTTGGAAGACTTTGGTGGAGAGTCTTTAGAATACTGGATGCGGCAACAATTAGACTTCTGTCCCATGCCGCTGTCAGGTTTTTTGAATATGGCGATCGCCATTACTGATGCTCTAGGCAAAATCCATGCGGCTCATATCATCCATAAAGATATTAATCCTGGCAACATTGTCTTTAATTCGAAGACTGGCGTTGTTAAAATCATTGATTTTGGCATTGCCACTCGCTTCAGTCGCACCAATCCCACATTCAAAAGTCTCCATCTTCTAGAAGGAACCCCCGCCTATTTGTCGCCAGAGCAAACCGGACGAATGAACCGGATGCTCGACTATCGCACCGACTTTTATTCACTGGGTGCAACCTTCTACGAACTGTTGACGGGGCAACTACCGTTTCCCACTCAAGATCTCCTAGAGCTAGTCCATTGCCACATTGCCAGACCGCCGACTCCCCCACATGAATTGAACGCAACGATTCCCCAACCTGTTTCAGATCTTATTTTGAAACTGATGGCAAAGAATGCGGAGGATCGCTATCAAAGTTCTTGGGGCATCAAAGCAGATTTAGAACGCTGTGCCCAGCAACTGGCAGAAGTGGGTTTAATTGAACCTATGCCGTTGGGACTGCAAGATGTTTCCGAGCAGTTCCGCATTCCTCAAAAACTGTATGGGCGAGAAGCGAAGATTGCAGCATTATTGGCGGCGTTCGACAGGGTGGCAGGGAATGAGGGAGTAGGGGAATGGGGAAGTGGGGGAGCAGAAGAAGACATTACCCTACTACCCCATCGTGAAATGATGCTGGTCTCTGGTTATGCTGGCATCGGAAAAACAGCATTGGTACAGGAACTTTTTAAACCGATCACTGCAAAGCACGGCTATTTTATCTGGGGTAAATTTGACCAGTTCCGGCGCAATATTCCCTACAGCGCGATCGTCGATGCCCTACAAAAGTTGGTGCAGCAACTATTGGGAGAACCCAATGAGCAGGTGGAAGTGTGGCGATCGCGCCTGCTCACTGCTCTGGGCAGCAACGGACAAATCATCATTGATGTCATCCCCGAAGTTGAGTTAATCATTGGCAAGCAGCCACCTGTGCCCGAAGCTGGAGCAACTGAGGCACAGAATCGCTTTAATCTCACGTTTCAAAGATTTGTGCGGACGTTTTGTGCAAAAGAGCATCCCCTAGTCATTTTTTTAGACGATCTACAGTGGATCGATTCTGCAACGTTGAAGTTAATTGAACTCATCTTACTTGATGAGCAAATTCAGTATCTGTTTTTGATCGGAGCCTACCGAGATAACAAACTGACTCCAACGCATCCGTTGGTCTTAACACTAGAGAGCCTACGAAACCAGGGAGCAGTACTTCAGGAAATTACCCTGACTCCCTTAACGCTGGAACCGTTGACTCAACTGGTAGCTGAGACATTACATCGCAATCCTGATACCGTTCGTTCCTTAGCCCAAGTCGTGTTGCATAAAACTGAGGGCAACCCTTTCTTTGTTGGTGAATTTTTGAAGCTGCTGTGTGGCGAAAACCTGTTGACCTTTGATGCCCAACAGTTGAGCTGGCAGTGGAACCTAGCTGAGATTGAAGCTCAAGATATCACCGATAATGTGGTGGAGTTGCTGCTGCGTCAGTTGCAGAAATTGCCGGAAGCAACACAGCAAGTTCTCTCCATCGCTGCTTGTGTTGGGTCTGAGTTTGATTTAGAAACGTTGGCGATCGTTTGCGAAAACTCACCGAAAGCAATTTTCCAGGATCTACTAGCAGCAATACAAACGGGATTAATTCAACCTCTGTCTGAATTGGACGAAGACTTGTTGGTTCAAGAGTATAAGTTTCTGCACGATCGCGTTCAGCAAGCGGCTTATGCCCTAATTGATGAGTCGTGCAAACAAGTGGTTCACCTCCAAATCGGTCGCAATTTACTCGAAAAAACTTCACCGGAGCAACGATTCGATCGACTGTTTACTGTTGTGGATCATCTCGATCAAGGAACGGAGCTTGTCACTGCTCAACCAGAACGAACTGAGATTGCCAGATTGAATTTAACGGCAGGTCAGAAAGCAAAAACAGCAACGGCTTATGAAGCAGCTTTTAAGTATTTCACTACAGGTCTTCAACTTCTCGATACAGAGAGTTGGCAGAGTGAGTATGACCTGACCTTAGCGCTGTATTCAGAAGCAGCAGAAGCGGCGTATCTCCAGGGTCGCTTTGATGAGATGGAACAGTTGGTAGAAGTGGTGCTTGATCGTGGCAAAACAGCGGTTGACAAAGTGCAGGTTTACGATAGCAGAATTCAAGGATATTTGTCACAGGGCAACCTGAAAGAAGCACTAAAAACTGGATCGGAAGCGTTAAAGCTCTTGGGACTAGATTTAATAGAAAATCCAAGTCAGGCAGATGTTCAAAGGGAATTGAAGTCAACGACTGCATTACTTGCTGAACGAGAAATCGAAAACTTGATTAATTTAACAGAGATGACTGCACCAGAACCGCTGGCAGCTATGTCAATCCTGGCGAGTATGAGGTCTGCTGCTTTTATCAGGTCACCAGCACTATTTATGCTGATTACTTGCAAAACGGTAAATTTATCAATTAACTACGGGAATGCTGTCTGGTCACCACTGTTTTATGCTGGCTACGGGTTTGTTCTATGTGGAGTTGTTCAAGACATTGAATTCGGTTATGAGTTCGGCAAATTGGCTCTCAGTTTAGCAGAGCGATTGCATACCAGAGGAAATGCTAGAACCTTAATGTTTTCGAATGTCCATATCATGCACTGGAAGGTGCATCTTAGGAACACAATACCCATGCTGGTTGATGCCTATCAAAATGGAGTGAAAACTGGAGACTTTGAAACTGCTGGTTATACTGCATATTACGTGTGCTATTACTCGTTTCTTGCTGGAGAAGAACTCACCCAGCTGGAACAAAAAACAGCAACCTACAGCAAAGCGATCGATCAAATCAGACGAGAAAGCCCCTCGAATTGGCTAACGATATTGCGGCAGACCATTCTTAATTTGCTAGACAGGGCTGAGAATCCCAACCGCTTAATCGGTAGGCTATGTACTGAAGAGGAGGCGTTGTCATATGCTATTGCAATTAAAGATGGAACTGCAATCCAAATACTCTATTTGCACAGAGTGATGTTGTGTTATCTATTTGAAGAACACCATCAAGCTGTACAGACTGCTATTTTGGCAAGGCAACATTTTGAAGAGTTGACAGCAATAACGGTTCTACCTATATTCTGTTTCTATCATTCTCTAGCGCTTTTGAGCCTATCGCTTGAGGCTTCAAACTCTGAAAAAATAGCTTGGCTAAGTTGTGTTAGCTCCAACCAAGAAAAGATGCAAAAATGGGCAAGTCATGCCCCAATGAATTATCTCCATAAATTTTATTTAGTCGAGGCAGAGAAAGCGCGAGTCTCAGGGCAATTTTTTGAGGCTGAGGAGTTTTATGAACGGGCGATCGCAGGTGCTGCTGAAAATGAGTATATCCAGGAAGAAGCATTAGCTTATGAATTAGCGGCTAAACATTATCTAGCGCGAGGGCGGGAAAAGATTGCTCAGACCTACATGAAAGAGGCGCACTATTGCTACGATCGCTGGGGCGCAACCGCTAAAGTTAAAGACTTAGAAAACCGCTATTCCCAACTCCTCAATTCCAACCTGGTTCGGCAATTGAATCCAATCGTGACCGATGAAACGATTCTTCATCCAACTGCGGCGATCGATCTGGCTGCCGTAATGAAAGCAGCTCAAGCTCTTTCAGAAATAATCCATCTCGATCAATTGATTGCTACGTTGATGCAGGTGGTGATAGAAAATGCCGGAGCCGAAACAGGCGCTCTAGTGCTCCTGGAAGACGATCAGCTCACTGTGGTGGTTCAGTGCAGTGGGAGTAGACAATGCAACCTGGAAAAGATCGCTGTTGCTGACTGTGCAACGATTCCTGCCTCCGTCATTTACTCGGTAGAACGCACTCAAGAAACTCTAGTGTTTGATGATGCAGTCAGCGAAGCGTCTGTTTCAACTAATTCTTATATTCAACACCAACAGACGCGATCGCTCCTCTCTATGCCGATTCTCAAGCAAAATCAGCTTGTCGGTATCCTTTATTTGGAGAACAATCTCAGTACCGGAGTGTTTACCCGCGATCGCTTACAAGTCCTCAAACTGTTGATGGCTCAGGCAGCAATTTCACTGGAGAATGCTCGGTTATATGAACAGTTGGCAGACTATACCGAAACCCTGGAAAGGAAGGTAGAAAAGCGAACTCAATCCCTACAGCAGGAAATCGCTGAACGTCAACAGACCGAAGCCGCATTGAGACAAAGTGAAGCGAATTATCGCAACCTGCTACAAACTGCGAATTCCGTTATCATTCGCTATGATTCGCAAGGACGAATTCACTACATCAACGATTATGGAGTAAAACTCCTGGGCTATGAAGAACATGAGGTTTTAGGGCGAACTGTATTTGAAACCATCATTCCAGAAGCCGAACTTTCTGGACGCGATATGAGACCCTTTGTCCATGATTTACTTCGTAATCCTCAATCGTACCCGAAAGGCGAGGGGGAAAACCTATGTCGAGACGGTCGGCGCGTTTGGATGGAGTGGTCGAACCAAGCCATCTTTAATGAACAGGGAGAGGTCGTTGAAATCTTATCGGTTGGCAACGACACCACCCAGCGTAGACAAGCAGAAGAGGCCTTACAACGCAGTGAAGCCAAGTTCCGAGCTATCTTTGAAAACTCGCAGGTCGGCATCTACCGATCCCGCCTCTCGGATAGATTACTTCTCGATGCCAATCAACGCTTTGCCAATCTGTATGGCTTTGACTCACCAGAGGAGATCATTGGGATTGAACACACCGCAGGCTACTATGTCAATCCCAGCGATTGCCAACAATTCCTTGAGTTGCTGAAGCGGGATGGGGAAGTGCGAAACTTTGAAGCCCAGATGCGGAAACGAGATGGGACATTGTTCTGGGGACTTTTCTCTTCTTATTTGAATGCAGCCGATGAATACATAGAAGGTGTGATTGCAGATATTAGCGATCGCAAGCAAGCAGAAGCCGCGCTGCAAGCCTCTGAAGCAGAACTGCGGGCGCTCTTTTCCGCCATTCCTGATCCAATGTGTATCTTCAATGCTGAAGGGCAAGTGATCTGTGTAACCGAAGGGCATCCATCGTACAGAGATTTGTATAAAGAGGAGCTTGTTGGCAAAACACTGCATCAACTCTTTGCCAAAGAACAAGCTGATGAATTACTGGGCTACATTCAGCAGGTGCTGAGAACCCAACAAGTCCTCACCTTTGAATACAGCCAGTGGCTATCTGGACGAGAAATCTGGTTTTCGGCTCGCGTTGCCCCGATTCAGCACGAACAGGTGATTTGGCTGGCGCGAAATATTATGCCGCAAAAGCAAGCAGAAGCCGCTTCAATTTTGGAAGAGCGCAACCGGATGGCACGCGAAATTCACGACACACTCGCTCAGTCGTTTACAGGCATTCTGGCTCAGGTGGGAGCTGCTAAACAGATATTAGCGGATGATTTAGAAGCAACTCAGACACACCTAGACCTGATCAAAGAATTGGCACGAACTGGA
This sequence comes from Drouetiella hepatica Uher 2000/2452, assembly GCA_019359505.1. Taxonomy (GTDB): domain Bacteria; phylum Cyanobacteriota; class Cyanobacteriia; order Elainellales; family Elainellaceae; genus Drouetiella; species Drouetiella hepatica. The sequence goes on from JAHHHD010000053.1 coordinate 11,627, forward strand.
CTGGTTGAAGCGCGGCGATCGGTTGTCGCGCTCCGTCCTCAGTTTTTGGAGGAGGGCAATTTACAGAGCGCTCTACATCGTCTCATCGCTCAAATCAGGACTGCCGCAATGGATACCACTTTATATTATGAAATTGAAGGTACGGTGTATTCTCTGCCGACTGAAGTCGAGAGTAACCTACTGCGAATGGGGCAGGAAGCATTGACCAATGCGATTAGACATGCCAATGCTGACGAAATTCGAGTGCAGCTTATACTATCGCGATCAGGTTTGCTTGCGCGTAAGAGACAATGGGCAGGGCTTTGGAGTGGGGAGTATTCCATCCTCTGAGGGTTTTGGCTTACTAGGCATGAGCGAACGGGCAGAGCGCATCGGCGCACAATTGACGATTGGGAGTCAACCTGGAGAAGGAACAGAGATTATTGTCACCATTGATCGGGAGGCATCACAATGAGCCAAGCCATTCGGGTTCTGATTGCGGACGATCACGCCATTTTTCGGCAAGGTTTAGCCACGATTATTAACCGTGACCCCGATATGCAGGTGATTGCCCAAGCTGAAAATGGGGAACAGGCGATCGCTCTATTTGGGGAACACCAACCGGATGTCACGCTGATGGATCTCCGCATGCCTGAAGTAGAAGGAGTTGCCGCCATCGGTGCAATTTGTGCGACGGCTAAATCTGCTCGGATTATTGTACTGACCACGTATGATAGTGACGAAGATATTTACCGGGGATTGCAGGCAGGCGCAAAAGGATACCTGTTGAAAGAAACTGAACCTGATGAGCTTCTGAATGCCATTCGTACCGTTCATCGGGGTCAGAAGTACATCCCGCCCGATGTGGGAGCAAAGTTAGTTCAACGGCTCAGCAATCCAGAACTGAGTGAAAGAGAACTGGCTGTACTCCGTTCACTGGCACAGGGAATGAGTAATGCTGATATTGCGGCTGCTTTGAGCATCGGTGAAGGTACTGTTAAATCCCATGTCAATCGGATTTTGAATAAGTTAGATGTCAGCGATCGCACCCAAGCTGTGATTGTTGCCGTTAAGCGCGGCATTGTAAGTTTATAGGATGTACTTTCGATCAAATTCGGATTCTAACTTAAGTTAGAGCCAGCCTTCTACTTCGCGATGGCACGGTTAATCTATCAATTTGCACTATAAAAAATTTAACTTGCTATAGGCGACAGCTTGAAGGCGACCGCCTATATTGAATTTATGCAAACAGTCATGCAAATGGATCGAGCAAGTAAATTGCACGGTTCCATGCTTGATACAAATGTAAAAAGATGAGCGACGATCGTAGCTACAGTTCTTTACTTGTACCACCTTCAACCCAAGATCAGATTCAAGGTATTCTGAGTGCGAAGGTAGTGCTGGTGATGTACGGAGACTATCAATGCCCTAGAAGTGCGGACGTTTACAAGCTGATTAAAGCGATTAAACGAGAGCTTAGTGATGCTTTTGGAGAAGATTATTTATGCTTCATCTTCCGTCATTTTCCACAAGCACAGATTCACCCCTATGCTCAACGAGCCGCCCAAGCCGCCCAAGCCGCCGCTGCCCAAGGACAGTTTTGGTTAATGCACGACACTTTATTTGCCCATCAACAAAAGTTGGAGAACGGTTATCTTGTCGAGTACGCCAACGATTTAGGTCTTGACATTCCTCAATTTCTCAAAGAGTTGTCTAAACAAGTGCATGTCGATCGCATCAATGAAGATATCGAAGGCGGAATACAGAGCAGAGTGACGACTACCCCAGCCCTGTTTATCAATGGAATTCGGTATACCGAGCGCTGGAACACGACGGAGTTGATGGCAGCCATAATTGCTGCAAGTCATTAAGTTCCCCGATCTTTGCTCCCAATTCATATCTGACTTGCCTGTAAGTGCTGTAAGCCATCTAACTTTGATGACTAGATTTCGCCTGTTTCTCTGAACAAAATTTCCGCTTTTTGAACCATGCCAATAACTGAATTATTGCGTATTGATTTAGTCAATTACAAATCAGTATTTCATTGAGGATAACTCTATGACACATTTACTAGTACAAAGTAAGACTGATTCTGGGCATGAAAGTACACCTCAGACTGATTCTCTTCGCGACTCCTCAGTTAATCATGCCCTGATTGCGATCGCACAAGAAGTCACTGAGTTGCTGAGACAAGTTTACCCGATACAAACTGATGAAATTGAAACAGGAGAAACAGAATGATACTGCAAGATAAAGTGGCGTTAGTTACGGGCGGCACATCGGGAATTGGCAGAGCAACGGCGATCGCTTATGCCCAACAACAAGCAAAGGCGGTGGTGGTGGGTCGTCGAATTGATGAAGGTGAAGAAACTGTAAAAAATGCAAAAACCGAACACCGCTTTCCAGCGACCCACAACAGGAGCATTCCATATGACCCAGCGTGACGCCGTTTTCCCCGCCGGTCGGCATGACCTCTACACGTCACAGACCTATTCCGCAGCGATCAGATCAGGTGACCTCCTGTTCGTGTCCGGTCAAGTCGGCAGTCGCAGCGATGGCTCGCCCGAGCCGGACTTTGAGGCTCAGGTCCGCCTGGCACTCTCCAATCTCGAGGCGACCCTGCAAGCGGGTGGATGTGGGCTTGACGATATCGTCGACGTGACGACCTTTCATACCGATCCCGAGAATCAGTTCGGCACGGTCATGACCGTTAAAAGCGAAGTCTTCCCAGAAGCGCCTTATCCGAATTGGACGGCGATCGGCGTCAACTGGCTCGCGGGGTTCGACTTCGAGATCAAGGTCATCGCCCGTATTCCAGGCTGAATTCATCAGGCGGAGCGGGCGGCGGGATAACCCGACACTGCACTCGACCGGCCCGGCATTTGTCATCAGGGCGAAGCGATTCGCGGGCTTATTGGTAAGTAAATTCCCGATTTGACGACCACATTAGTAATCACATACGCAGTAAAGCACTATGTCACAAAAACTCTCAGAAAAAGTTGCACTCGTCACTGGCGGCACCAGCGGCATCGGACTTGCCACTGCTAAACGATTTGTCGCTGAAGGTGCCTATGTCTTTATCACGGGTCGTCGTCAGACTGAACTTGATACTGCTGTAAATGAGATTGGTAAGAACGTTACTGGCATTCAGAGCGATGTCTCAAAGCTGGCAGACCTCGATCGCCTTTACGCCACGATCAAGCAAGAGCAAGGCCGACTGGATATCATCTTTGCTAATGCTGGCGGTGGCGAACTTGCCCCGCTTGGTTCAATTACCGAGGAGCACTTTGACAAAACCTTCAACACCAATGTCAAGGGTCTACTGTTCACGGTGCAGAAGGCACTGCCGCTGCTGCCAGAGGGTGCTTCCATCATCCTGAATGCCTCAACGACTTCCATCAAGGGCACCCCGTCCTTCAGCGTGTATAGCGCCACCAAAGCTGCCGTGCGATCGTTTGCCCGCAACTGGATACTCGACCTCAAAGACCGTCGGATTCGAGTGAATGTGGTCAGCCCTGGTGTCACGCCGACTCCCGCTTACAATCTCTTGGGACTCAGTGAAGAGCAGTTGAAAGACTTTGTGGAAAGCCAAGCTAACACTATCCCCTTGGGACGAGTTGGCAAGCCCGATGAGATCGCCAAAGCCGTTGTTTTTCTGGCTTCAGATGACAGCAGCTTTGTAAACGGCATTGAGCTATTCGTCGATGGTGGCATGGCACAAATCTAAGAAGATGCTGTGTTCACACCAGCTAACAATGCAGCAGACGGTTTAAAGCCGCTAGCGCTGCGTTCGAGTTTCTTTGTTGCCGCTGCTTTGAGCCGTTGGGCGTTTTGGGTGATGTGAGGTGTGGAACGGATGACGGCTAAACTTAAGCAAAACAAACAGACGGTCACAGCATTTTATGACCTGATGTTCAATCAGTGTCAGCCCGCAGAAGCCATCGAGAAATATGTTGGCGACGTGTACATCCAGCACAACCCAGCGGTGGCCGACGGGAAGCAGGCTTTCATCGAATATTTCGAGAGGATGGCGAAAGAATATCCGGGCAAGTGTGTCCAGTTTAAGCGCGTCTTCGCTGAAAGCGATTATGTAGTCTTGCATTGCTACCAACAATGGCCAGACGACAACGACTGGGCAGGCATCGACATCTTCCGCCTGGATGATAAAAGCAAGATAGTCGAGCATTGGGACGTGCTTCAGACTATCCCGGAAGCGTCGGCTAACGATAACACGATGTTCTGAACAGTTGAGTGCTGGTAGTGTGAAGGCCGATTTGTACAACGGCACTATTTATTCTAAATCAAGGAGAGTTGGCACAGATGGAATCTATGAAAGCAGCCGTGTTAACTGCGTTTGGTGATGCTGAGAAGTTTGAGATTCAAACGGTTCCCACACCAACACTGAAGGCGGATCAGGTGTTAGTCAGAGTTTGTGCAACCTCGATTAACCCGGTCGATTACCAAACTCGTCGTGGTGATTACAAGGAACTGGTTCAATTACCCGCCATCCTTGGAGTCGATGTTTCAGGGGTGATTGAGGCAGTTGGCGAAGCTGTGACTGATTTCAAGGTGGGAGACAACGTGTATTACTCGCCGCAAATTTTTGGAGAATTCGGTAGCTACGCTCAGTATCATGTGGCTGATGCAGCGATTGTTGCATTGAAGCCTGCAAATCTATCGCACATTGAAGCAGCTTCTTTTCCGCTTGCAGGAGGAACTGCTTGGGATTGTCTAGTGGCTAGGGGCAATCTACAAGTTGGTGAAACAGTTCTCATCCATGCGGGTGCGGGTGGAGTGGGTTCGATCGCAGTTCAACTCGCCAAAGCGATAGGGGCATACGTTTTTGCAACGTGTAGTTCTAGAAATCGAGATTTCGTGACAGAACTGGGCGCAGATCGGGTGATTGATTACAAAAATGAAGATTACGTAGAAGTCATTCGTCAGGAAACAAATGGACTGGGTGTGGATTTAGTTCTAGATACGATCGGCGGTGAAACAATTCAGCGTAGTCTAGAAATCATTCGTCCCTTTGGTACGCTTACAAGTATTGTAGACATTGCAATACCGCAATCGCTTCTTAAAGCATGGGGCAAGAATCTGACGATTCATTTTGTTCTTTCACCCCAGTACCGAGCAAAATTAGAGGCTTTGACAAAACTCATTGAGCGTCATCAGCTTCGCCCAGTGATTGATTCAGTATTTTCTTGGGATCAGGTCGTTCTGGCACATCAGCGTCTAGAGCAGGGAGGAACACGGGGCAAGATCGTGCTGAAATTTACGGAAGATTAAACCAGCTTTACGAGGTTGGTAATTGCTAAACGGATCGGAGTTTGATTTTGTGCTGAAGGTCAATATTGATTGAAATAGGAGAAGCACAATGATACTGCTAGATAAAGTGGCGTTAGTCACCGGAGGCACATCGGGAATTGGTCGAGCAACGGCGATCGCCTATGCCCAACAACAAGCCAAGGTGGTGGTGGTGGGTCGCCGAATGGATGAAGGTGAAGAAACGGTTCGGTTGATCAAGGAAGCTGGCGGAGAGGCTGTTTTTGTGCAAGCAGATGTCACGAAAGAAGCTGATGTTGAAGCAATGGTTGATAAAGCGGTTGACGTTTTTGGTCGGTTAGATATTGCTTTTAACAATGCAGGAACTGTCGGCGAAAACCCTTCACTGATTGAGCAAACAGAAGCGGAATACGATCGCACGATGAACGTCAATGTCAAAGGCGTCTGGTTGTCGATGAAATATGAAATCGCTCAGATGTTGAAACAGGGGAATGGTTCAATCGTCAATATGGCATCTGCGGTTGGAATCGTTGCATTTCCTATTCAACCCCTCTACGCCGCGAGTAAACATGCGGTAGTCGGCTTAACAAAAGCTGCTGCGCTCCAATATGCCAAAGCGGGGATTCGCGTTAATGCCGTTGCACCAGCAGCAATCGAAACAGATATGCTTGAAGCCGCTACAGGTGGGCAGGATGAAGCCAAAGCTTACATAACAGGACTTCACCCGATCGGACGAATTGGCACACCGCTTGAAGTTGCAAATGCAGTTTTGTTTTTATCATCTGACCTGGCATCGTTCACAACAGGTGCAACATTGCTGGTAGATGGTGGGTTTGTAGCGCAGTAGGCGAACGACAGTGCGAAATGTTGCGACCAAGTGGCGATCGACCTGCATCATCCGCTCGATCACTCTCCGTGCCGTTGGTTTCTCATGGGCGTACCGATAATACGCCGTGTTTGATTGAGCAGTAATACATCTAAATGAGTCCATCATGACGACAACACTTGCAGGCAAAGTTGCACTGGTAACGGGTGGTTCTCGCGGTTTAGGAGCGGCGATCGTAGGGTATGCGAAAGGTGTCCAGCGCGATCTTGGTCCGCGCAACATCACTGTGTGCAGCCAGGTATCATGCCGACGGACATGGCAACAGCCGCAGCCGACAAATTGCCGGAAGCAGCGGAAGCGATCATGGATCTTCACGCCATCCGCCGGATCGCAACCTTGGAGGAGGTAGCGGCGACCGTTTGCTTCCTCGAAAGTTCAGACGCTGGCTACATCAGCGGCAATGTAGTGGATGTGTCCGGCGGATTCCAAATCTGAGCGTCGAAGTTTAGTCCGAAGCAGATCAAAACTTTTACACGCGCAATCAAAGGAAAAAAGATGAAAATACGCTATGGGTTTCGACAGGTCGGCGATGTCGAAGTGTTTTACCGCGAGGCGGGGGCAAGCGATGCGCCAGTGATACTGCTGTTGCACGGCTTTCCGACCGCCAGCCACATGTTCCGCGACCTGATCCCTCTGCTTGCCGATCGCTTTCGGCTCGTCGCGCCGGATCTACCTGGTTTCGGACAGACCAAGGCACCGCCACGCGGGACGTTTGACTACAGGTTCGACCGCCTTGCCAACGTGATTGAGGGCTTCGTCGATGCTTTGTCGCTCGATCGATACGTACTCTACATCTTCGACTACGGTGCGCCAGTAGGTCTGCGTCTGGCGATGCGCCATCCTGAACGGATATCTGCGATCGTCTCGCAGAACGGCAACGCCTACCTTGAGGGTTTCAGTGACGAATGGGGAGCGTGGGAGTCCTATTGGCGCGAGCCGAGCGCAGCGAACCGGGAAGCCTGCCGACCCTCACTCGCACCGGACACAATCCGGAGCTGGCAGTATGGGACCGGAGCCGATCCAACCCTTCTGTCGCCCGACGGCTACGAACTCGACATCGCCTATATGGGGCGGCCAGACGCGGAGGAGATCCAGCTCGATCTGATCCTCGACTACCGCAGTAACGTCGCGCTCTATCCAGCCTTCCAGTCCTACTTTCGCGAGCACCGTCCGCCGCTTCTCGCCGTGTGGGGTCGTCATGATCCGGCGTTTCTGCCCGCTGGTGCTGCCGCCTATCAGCGAGATCTCCCAGATGCAAAGATTCACCTACTCGACGCCGGACATTTCGCGCTGGAGACTCATGCAGAGGAGGTAGCAACGTTGATCCGAGCGTTCCTCGACAGAACGCTCGGATCAACGTTGCGTCTTGAAGGTGATTGCACAAGACTGAGTACCGCGCTGGCTACCGAAGCAGAATTAAAGCCATCTTAGAAGAGGCAACCGCGGCGATCGCTGAAAGCAACAATGGAGGCTTCTTGTTGTCCTGAAACGATGGTACGCAATGTGATGCTTGCCCTATCCTGAAGATTGCTGAACACAGCATTGTTAAGACGGTGCTCGATCGCTGCATAACAATTGTGATGCAACAGACAAAAACACATTATCAATTTACAACGGAGAGACCTCTCATGCCTTACATTACTGTTGGTCAAGAAAATTCTGCAACCATCGATCTCTACTACGAAGATCTTGGGACAGGGCAACCGATTGTTCTGATTCATGGATTTCCATTGAACGGACATTCCTGGGAGAAGCAGGTTTTAGTTCTACTGAATGCAGGATATCGAGTAATTACCTACGATCGCCGAGGATTCGGTGCTTCCAGCCAACCCTCGTTTGGTTATGAGTACGATACCTTTGCCGCAGATTTGAACGTGCTGATGACCAAGCTTGACTTGCAAAATACCGTGCTGGTCGGTTTCTCAATGGGAACAGGTGAAGTCACACGTTATCTTGGCAAATACGGCTCAGAGCGGGTGCAGAAAGCCGTGCTGATGGCTCCTGTTCCACCGTTTCTGTTAAAGACGGACGACAATCCAGAGGGTGTTGATCAAAGCATTTTCGATGGCATTATGAAAGCGATCGTTGAAGACCGTCCAGCTTATTTCTCTGCATTTTTCAAAGCGTTCTTCAATGTTGATGTATTGCTGGGTAAGCGGATTAGCAATGAAGCAATTCAGGCAAGTTGGAATGTAGCAGTAGGGGCTTCTGCTAAAGGGACTTTGGACTGTGTACCCTCCTGGCTGACTGATTTTCGTGATGATCTACCCCGCATTGATGTGCCAACCCTGATCATTCATGGAGACAGTGATCGCATTTTGCCGCTTGAGTCCACCGCAGCAAGACTCCCAAAGCTGATTAAAAACAGTCAACTTGTTGTCATTCCTGATGGTCCGCACGCCATCAACTGGACTCACGCTAATCAGGTCAATCCCGTGTTACTAGACTTTCTTCAGGGGTGATTATCGATCGAGTCCTTTATCGCTAAAAGGGTTCTAATATGTTTTCTAGACTGATGATAGCGGTTGCAACCACAGTGCTAATGATTGTGACCTCTTGTAGCTTTCCAACGATAGCACCAGGCAAAAGTGCGATCGCTCAAGTGCCAGGTGTCTATCCATTCAAGTTAGGTGATTTCAAAATTACAGCCCTGAGCGACGGCACACTCCCCCAGGATTTATAGCGCTACGCGCTTAGATCCAATGAGTTATTTTTTGAGAGCCGCGCGGAGCGCGGCTCTCAAAAAATAACTTGTCCTAACTAAATTACGTAGGGCTATACATACGCTGCTGTCGAATACGAACCCAATAGAAACCGATCGCCTGCTTCAGAAAAACTTTCTGAATAATCCTGTCGAGACATCAATTAATGCTTTCCTGATCGACACGGGAGATCAACAAGTACTCGTGGACACAGGAGCCGGAACCTTTTTTGGTTCAAAACTGGGTGGCGAGCTTCAAACATCGTTAAAAGCAGCAGGCTACACACCTAACGAAATTGATGCAATTCTTCTGACTCATATTCATACCGATCATAGTGGGGGGCTGGTCGAACAGGGGAAACGGGTGTTTCCTGCCGCCACGCTCTATGTCGGTAAGCCAGATGTCGATTTCTGGTTTGATCGAGCGAATGCCACACGATTCAACGTTGCTGAAAAGTACTTTGACGAAGCCGCGAAAACTGTCAAACCTTATTTAGATGCAGACAAGGTGAAATCGTTTTCTGGCAAGACAGCCCTGCTACCGGGAATCACCGCGCATCCCACACCCGGACACACTCCTACACACTCCTGGTCATAGCTGCTATGTGGCGGCAAGCAAGGGTGAGAGCATCGAGTTTTGGGGCGATATTGTTCACTTTGCTTCGGTGCAATTTCCCAAGCCAGAAATTACAGTTGCTTATGATGTCGATGCCAATGCTGCTGCGGCACAACGCAAAAAACAGTTTGCGAGAGCGGAAGCATCCCGGATTTTGGTAGCAGGCGCACATTTGCCCTTTCCCGGCGTTGGACACCTTCGGGCAGCAGATCAAGGTTATGCCTGGGTGCCAGAGGATTACCGCTGGCGTGAACCCTAAAGGATTCATAGCAATCGTTTTAGCAACTTGATGATAGTTGCGATCGCACCACAACTATTCGAGCAAACTTCAAGCTATTGAGCAAAACTTCATGAATGACTACTCTACTACTCTAGAAACACAGTTCAATACGATGAGAACACAAATCTCTAGCAGCCTTGAAAAAGCACAAGATTAGAGAGATGCACTCAAACGTACAAACTCTCGCTACATCACAAGCAATATCATTCCCAACGCCCTAGACACACTCCCAGCAGGCATGGCGGGAACGATCGGCAATGCTCAAAATTGGAAAATTACCTGTCTGTTTGCAGCGGTCTGTTAGGCAGGGGTGACAGCAAGCCAGTAGGGTGGGCACTGCCCACAAAACCTTACTGTGAAAGGTTTTACAAAATCGTGGGCGATGCTCACCCTATGACTATAAAGGAGAAAAGGCAATGAGGTTGAGACGTTTGGGTTGGGCTGGGGTCGAAATCGAATGTGACGGTGAAACCCTTGTTATCGATTACGTGCAGGACAAATCACCGATGGCACCTCTGCTGCGTAGCTCTGAGGTGCCGTTTCCAGCAGCATCGAATCGTGGAAATGCTACTGCCGCACTTCTCACGCATCTCCACGCTGATCATGCGGATCCTGATGCTCTGGCAGACATTCTTCGCGAGGGTGCTCCAGTTTTCCGCCCTGAGCCTGCCACTGGTGACAAGGACGATCTCAAAATGACTTCGATCGCAGAATCGAAGTTTACTCGCAACAAACTTGCGGTCGAGATTGTAGGGATCTGGGAAGAGCGTCAAGTCGGGCCTTTTCAAATGTTCTCGGCCCCTGCTGTCGATGGCTTTGGAGATCCACAGTATAGCTGGATTGTTGAATGCGGCGGACGGCGGATCATTCACGCTGGCGATACACTATTCCATGGCTTCTGGTGGAGAATTGCGCACAGATTCAGGCACTTCAACGTCGCATTTTTGCCAATCAACGCCCCGATATGCGACTTGCCTCATCTTCAACCGCCGAGTCCATTGGAAGCGACACTGACTCCAGAGGAAGCGGCGATTGCAGCCCACATCATTCATGCAGAAGCAGTCGTACCAATCCATTACGCATCATTGAATAAAGCGGGAGCCTATGTTGAGACACCGCATCCCGTCGAGCGTCTTCAAAGCAAATCGCGGGAGTTCCAAATCCGAGCAACAACACAGGAACCGGGCACATGGTTTGAATTGGATTGATGGTCGCTACAAGTCAAGGATGAAACCAGCAGCGCAGCGTCAATAAACTGCAAAAGTCAGGATGTGTTCGTGCAAAACAAAGTGTCCGGCGAGTCATAACCAAGACCGATCCTGAACCGATCAGTCACTAAATCTAAGGCGGTCATCACCATGCCTCAAGTTCCCCCTCACCACCAGCGAAAGTTAAAAAAGACCCTCGCTGCGCCCTCGATTCTTCCAGAATACAACAAAGTCTCCCGTCCGGGCTGGCTTGAGATCGTTGTCGGTCTTGTTATCTACGCGATCGTTGCGTTCGTCGGTGTCTCGCAGCTTAAGCGACTTGGTCTTGACCCCGCAGTCTACGGTCTGATCTTGACTTCGTGGACGGGTGTCGCCACGCTAATGGCGTTCACGGTGGCTGTGCGGCTGCGGCTTCGTTCCCTAAGCGCCTTTGGTGTGCGCCGCACCTCTGTTCGCTGGCTCCTAATCGGGGTTGGAGTCGGAGTGGTTGCCTTCGTGCTCAAGAGTTTTGCGATCTTGGCATGGATCAAGGTCACCGGGGACACGAACAATGTCCAGGATGTTTACGGAGATGGCGCTCGCGGCGGGGTACTCTCTCTGGTTTTAACGACATTTTTCATCGCCGTCTTCTCACCCCTTGGCGAGGAACTACTCTATCGCGGCATCGTCACCAACGCGCTGCTGCGCTACGGTCCGTTCGTTGGGGTCGTGGGCAGCACTGTGATCTTCGCTCTCATGCATGGGATCAACAACATCTTCCCCGCTGCCGTGGTGGCGGGTCTCGCTACCGCCGAGGTCTTTCGTCGCAGTGGATCGATCTGGCCCGGTCTCGTCGTCCACGTCGTCTTCAACCTGCCCTCGTTTCTGCTCATGGTGTTGTTCACCAGCACGGGCTGACCTGGCACCGCCTCAAGTCAATCAGATCTTGCAAGCTGTCTAGCAATGCGAGATGGAGTCAAACGTACTACATGAGGAACACCATGAATAAGCCCAAGTTCTTTATCACCCCTGGTTATGGGGAATACATGCTGAATAACTTGCATTACTCGCAAGCAGTAAAAATTGGCGATCGCGTGGAGACATCCGGTCAAGGGGGTTGGAATGACAATCTGCAAATTCCCGAAACGCTTGCGGACGAGATCGCTCAAGCGTTTCGGAACATAGAGCGAACCTTGGCAACTGCCGGGGCGGGCTGGGAGCATGTTGTCCATGTCAATTCTTACCATGTTGGTGGGTTGCCCCCAGAAGTTAACGAAGTGATGGTCAGGCTATTTCGCCATTACATGCCCAACCATGCCCCAATCTGGACACAGGTAGGAGTCGCGGCTCTTGGACTTCCAACGATGCGGATTGAAATCCGCGTTACTGCAATTGTTCCATGAGTTTCGCATCAGTGGCAGCAGAGACGGCTCCGTTAAAATATCCACTTAAACAAAGGAGAAATTTGGATGTCAAACAACAACAAAGCCATCTTAGAAGCGGCAAACGCAGCGATCGCTGAAGGTAACTACGAAGGATTCTTGTCGTTCTGCACCGACGACACGGAATGGACATTTGTCGGCGACAAAACCCTGAAAGGAAAAGCAGCTGTGCGCCAATGGATGGCAACGGAGTATGTGGAACCGCCTTTGAATATCGTTACGAACTTGATCGCTGAGGGGGATTTCGTCACGGCACTCGGCGACATCACAATCAAGGATGAAGACGGGAAGGCGGCTCATTACTCGTACTGCGATGTCTGGTGCTTTCGCGGCGGCAAGATGGTCGAATTAAAGGCTTTTGTGATCAAAACCAAGGTCAAGGATGACAGCAACGCGGCATAAAAGGAATCGATTACCATGAAAAAAATTTCTCATCACTTGCGAGAACTAAACTTGAAAAAGGTGATTAAATCCGATCGGTTGCGGTCAGACCTTCCTTTTAGGCGATGGCGATCGCTCTGGCTCACCTCCAGCATCCTCGTCACAGTCATAGCCACTGTCGGCATCGTCACTGCGGCTTTCCAGTTCGGACTCCCCTGGTGGATGCAGGAAGGAGACCACAATCATCTGTACGAAAGCGATGGCGGTTCTCTACGTTACCAGGTTCACCTTCCGCCTCAGTTTGATGGCACGACTCAACTGCCAGTAATAATGGCGATTCACGGCTGCGGCATGACGGGTTATGGTTGGAACTCGATGAAGTCTACGACGCAGTTCAACCGCTTGGCTGACCACGAAGGCTTCATCGTCGTCTACCCAACGCAACGGATGTTTCGCAACCTGATCAATTGCTGGAACTCGACTGACCCACGGGAGCAGCACCGCTACAGCGGAGAACCTGCGCTTCTCGCTGGCATTGCCCGTCAGGTGGTCGAGGAGTACAACGCAGACCCAGCCCAAGTGCATGTCGCGGGTGCCTCGTCGGGTGCAGGTGCCGCCGTTATTCTCGCTGTGACCTACCCCGATGTTTTCGCAACGGTGACATCGGTTGCGGGGGGTGAGTATGGGTTGAACCAGGTGAACCCAGACGACCCCAACTCCACACCACCGGACTACACTGCACGTCAGGCGTGGTCACAGATGGGCGATCGGGCGCGGCAGGTGCCGCTGCTCGTCATCCAAGGTGAGGAGGATGCCGTCGTTCCGCCCCTCGTCGCCACTCGTCTGGTTGCTCACTGGACTGCGGTAGCTGACTTCGTTGATGACGGTCTGCTCAACGACAGCCTGAACCTAGTCGAAGAGACGACAACGGTGCCTTCAGAACAAGGCAGGCATTCGTACACAACACCACCATCACTGCGCCGGAGGGTATGTCTCTCGTCGAGTCGTACTTCGTCCAGGATATGGAGCACGTCTGGCCAGGGCCTGCCGGAGAAGGCATTTATATCGATCACGCTGGTCCCGATGCCAATGCCATTATCTGGGATTTCGTCAAGCGCCACCCGAAGTCATAGTCAATTGGGGCAACGTTTTGAAAGAAGTTTACCCTATCTAAAGTTCCTTCTAACAACCTATGTGATCGCAAACCACCTACGCACGACTTAGGATCAACGGTTCCTGTTGAGAGGACTCATTTACAGTCCCATTAAAACATCAATCTGCCACTATCGAGCAATCCTACGTCAGTCGTTCGATCGATTTTTAATAACGACTGGAGAACAGTAAAGTGATTCAAAAGATACCGATGCGCCGCGCAACTCTTTTCGCGATCGCGCTACTCTTTACCACCCATTTCGCCTCCGCTTGCTCGGAGTCTACAACAATGATGCCTACTACAATTAACTATCCTGAAACCAAGCGAGTCGAAGTTGTCGAGGAACATTTCGGACAGGCGATCGCCGACCCCTATCGCTGGCTAGAAAATGATGTCCGCAACGACAACGATATCGCCGCCTGGGTCGAAGCCCAGAACAAAGTCACCCATGCTCATTTCAATACGCTGCCAGGTCGAGATATCTTCAGGGATCGACTGAAGCAGTTGTACAACTATGAGCGGTTCTCTATTCCGATCAAAAAGGGTGGGCGGTATTTCTACTTCCATAATTCCGGACTTCAGAACCAACAAGTTCTCTATGTCCGTGACAGCGTGGATAGCGCAGGGCGTGTGTTGATCGATCCCAACAGTTGGGCAGAGGACGGGGCGACTGCCCTTGCCGAATGGTCGGTATCTGACGACGGTAAGCGCGTGGCTTATGCAGTGCAGGATGGCGGTACCGACTGGCGCACGATTCGGGTACTGGACGTGAACACGGGCAAGGTACTCGACGATCAGGTCAAATGGGCGAGATTCACCAGCATCGCATGGACGAAGGACGGATCTGGCTTTTTCTACGCCCGTTACCCGGAGCCGAAGCAGGGCAACGAATCTCAGGCGGGCGTAGCCAACCATGCCGTCTATTTTCATGCGATCAGCACCCCCCAGGCGCAAGATCGGCTGGTCTATACAAACCCGGATCAGCCGAACATGCTGCATACCTTGAGCATCACCGAAGACGGGCGTTATCTCGCGATTGCTTCTACGCCCATTTCAGCAACCAACACCCTGACCGTGGTGGATCTCCAGAGCGCCGATTGGAAACCCCGCAAGCTGGTCGATAATCTCGATCATCAATGGGGTGTCGTCGGCAATGTGGGGACGAAGTTCTTCCTCATGACTAGCCAGGATGCACCGCGCTTCAAGGTCGTGGCGATGGACATCGCCGCTGCTGACCCAGTGATCAGGGATGTGGTGCCGGAGCAGGATTCGGTTCTGCTCAATCCGTCGCTGGTCGCTGGACGGTTGCTGATCTCCTATCTGGCTGACGTGAAGACGGAAATTCGACGCTACAAGCTGGATGGCAAGGCTGATGGGGTAGTGAAGCTGCCCGGTATCGGCACCGCTGGCGGTTTTAAGGGCAACCAGGACGACCCAGAAACCTTCTTCGTCTTCACCAGCTTTAACGCTCCCGACGTGATCTATCGGTATGATGTCGCCAGCAACACGGCACAGGTGTGGGCACAACCCAAGGTGGCGATCGATCTCAGCCAGATCGCAGTCGAACAGCGTTTCTATACGTCAAAGGATGGCACCCGTGTCCCGATGTTTATCGTCCGACGCAAGGATGTGACCCGTTCGGCACCAACCCTGCTCTATGCCTATGGGGGATTTGGAATCCCCATACTTCCCGCTTTCTCGCCGGAGCATTTGGGATGGGTCGAACAGGGCGGAGTGTACGCTGTTGCTAACATTCGCGGCGGCTCCGAATATGGCAAGGCATGGCACGAAGCGGGTCGTCGTCAGAACAAGCAGAATGTTTTCGACGATTTCATTGCGGCAGGTGAGTATCTCAAGGCGCAGGGCTTCACGCCCCAAAATGGCTTGGCAATTCAGGGCGGATCGAATGGCGGACTGCTGATCGGCGCAGTGGTCAATCAGCGACCGGATTTGTTCGCCGCTGCGCTGCCCCAGGTTGGTGTCATGGATATGCTCCAATTCGACCAGTTCACGAGCGGGAAAACATGGGTAGACGAGTTTGGGTCCCCGGCACAGGAAGCGGATTTCCGCAACCTCTTGAGCTATTCGCCCTATCACAACATCGAGTCTGGCAAGGTATATCCCGCGATCCTTGCCACCACTGCCGACACAGACGATCGCGTGGTGCCAGGGCACACCTTCAAATATGTCGCCGCGCTCCAAGCAGCAGAGATTGGTGACAAGCCCCATCTTGCCCGCATTGAGACACGCGCGGGACATGGAGCAGGCAAGCCCACCGACAAGATCATTGAGGAAACGGCGGATATGTGGGCTTTTGCGGCTCATTGGACGGGTCTGAAGGTGAAGTAGGCGAAATCGAATCACGATGGTTCCTTGAAGTGAGGGTTAACTCTACAGTCCTCCTCCAGAGCCGCGCGATAGAAGGCTTCGACTTGCTGGCGATTCTCAGCCGTAAATGCCAAGTGAAGATGCGCGACTCTTCCCAACTTTTGGTGCTCTTGAAATCCTTCTCCAGAAGGTTTATTACTCTACAGGTACTGCCTGTGAAGTAAGGATAAAGCGTTTGCTCAGCAGGTCTAAATTGGCACGTCCAGATAGAGTCGAGGGAGGCTATTATGCCTCGCCCCTCTCTGTTAGATCTGGACGTGCGCCTTTCGGTGCATCCAGCTCCCGACGTTCTTACAGCGGTTTTCAAATGAATAAGCCACAGTGAGCGAACCAACCCAGGGCATCATCATCGGAAAAAGACTCATTGATAATCTGGGTTAACGCTTGATCAAGGGCTTCTTTAGTTCGAGCTTTAGCCGATCGCAGAAGCTGCTTGAGTTTTGACCAACATAATTCAATGGGTGAAAGGTCGGGGGAGTAAGGAGGCAAGAACACAACTTTTGCTCCGACTGCTGCGATTGCCTCTTGAATGACCGCAGCATGATGAAAGGGTAAGTTATCCATGACAATAATGGATCCGACCCATAATTGAGAAATCAGAATCTCTTGGATATAGAACAAGAACACGTTGGTGTTGACACTGCCAACGATACTCAGGGTGGCAATTAATCCATCGATACTCATGCCCCCATAGAGCTTCGCTCCGCCAAGGGCGTACAACGAGATGTTCTGCCCCCATTGCCAGGAGCCTCACTGTCATACAAGCGCTCACCAATGGGGCGCGACCATACAAGCGAGTGAGGGATAGATGGATGCCTATTTCATCAATGAATACCAAGTTGCGGGGGTCGATGGTGAAACTCCACAGGCGATAAGCAAACCGCAGATCCTTGAACCGTTGTGTCTCTTGTTGAGCCGCAATCAGTGTTTTTTTGACGCTGAGCTTGAGTTTGCACACCGCTTGTTGCATCGTTGATAGGCTCACCTCTATCCCAGTTTGTCCAGCAAAGCGTTCACACAACTCTTTGAGGTAAAGCATCCGGTTGAGCCGTGACTAAGGCTTCGACGATGAGCAACTGCTCTTTTCCCAACTTGGCAACGGCTCCCCCAGGCAGCTTAGGCTGCACTGTACCTGTTTGACGATGGTGTCGTCTCAGATCTCTGATGAAAGACAAGCTCACCTTAAAGCGTTCTGCCAGTTGCCGTTGTGAGCCTTCTTTGGCTTCATATGCAGCGATAATTCGTTGTCATAAATCAATAGATAAGGGAGCAGGCATCAGTAGCTATTTTCTATCTGGCTGGAATGACTTAGCCTACCAAATTGTGGCTTACTCATTCAACAACCGTTGTAAGTCTTTGATCCTCTCCCACTGGTCATCTCGCAGCGCGTATCGTCGTGTCATCATTCCTGCTCTACGGGCTTCTTCCTTAGTGGTGCAGAAAAGTCTTGAGAGACTGACTGGGCAGGGGTTTAGAGAAAATTGATAGAAAAGAGGGCGAGGTGTGGGAAGCTCAAGTTACCAGACTCTAAACAACCCTATGACCCCGCCCCA